>NZ_CP072549.1:1200000-2400000 GCF_019343495.1 Acinetobacter lwoffii
ACGGACTGTTAATCCGCAGGTCCCTGGTTCGAGCCCAGGTTGGAGAGCCATATATTCTTCCATAGCTCAGTCGGTAGAGCGACGGACTGTTAATCCGCAGGTCCCTGGTTCGAGCCCAGGTGGAAGAGCCAAGATTCTGAAGAAACCCACTCATTGCGAAGTGGGTTTTTTTATAGCTGTATTTTTTAAATTGAGATCATATTGATTTATATGCGCGATCAACCGCTCATTTCTTATGATCCAGATCACTTATCAAAATTCAGGCTGATCGCGATTTTGCTGTTAAGACCAGTTTACATAAACATAACAGTTTGAACTACAAACCTTTTCGACTATTTTTAAAACACTTGATTCAATTTCTGCAGCTTTTTTCCAAAAGTGCCTTGACCCCTTTTCAAATCTCTCTATAATCGCTGTCAGATTCTCCAATAGCTCAGTCGGTAGAGCGACGGACTGTTAATCCGCAGGTCCCTGGTTCGAGCCCAGGTTGGAGAGCCAATCTATTCTCCCATAGCTCAGTCGGTAGAGCGACGGACTGTTAATCCGCAGGTCCCTGGTTCGAGCCCAGGTGGGAGAGCCAAGATTCTAAAAAACCCACTCATTGCGAAGTGGGTTTTTTTATTCTCCCCTTTTGTGATCTGTGTTTAATTTGAGTCAGTTTATATTTTTTGTGATTGGCTGCCTGGCAACTTTTGCATTAGTTTGCCTGCTCTTGCCGCATCTCTTCACCCGTCAAAAGAAATTCTATCCAAAGCGCGTCATTACTGCTTTTGAAAGCAGGATGTTTACACGTCTGAAAGATGCCTTTCCCCATCATCATATTCTGGCACAAGTCGCATTTAGCGCTTTGATCACGCACGATCAGATGAAAATGCGTAATCAATTTAATCGTAAAGTTACAGACTTCGTAGTACTTGATCGTGAATATAATGTAGTGGCGATTGTCGAACTGGATGATCCGAGCCATATTGGCAAAGAGCAGGAAGATGCTGAACGTGATGCGATGCTGATTGCAGCAGGCTATACCGTGATTCGATACACCCAGATTCCAACTATCAGACAACTGCAAAGGGATTTAAGATAAGTTAAACTGTGCAATTTCGGCACTTTCCAGTGCAGCTTGAATTGGATTAATCAAAGCCTCCTGCTCCGCTTTTAATTTCTCGGCAGCTTTTCATGCTTCAAAACTAACCTATCCTCGTCCAATTTAGCGTCTCATCACAAGCATTCTCAGTTAAACCTGCCTTTCTGCAGGATTAGGGTGATAAAGTTTAAGTTATCGCTCTATAATCCTTTCGAAAATAAAATATAAGTCAGATGACCTGATTGGCTTATTTCATTTCTAGCCATCATCACCTTGCTTATTTTTGGCGTTGTTTTTTTATTCAGTGATCGTTTATTTATGCAAAATTTTATTCGTATTGGTATCGCAGGTTACGGTAATCTTGGCCGCGGTGTTGAAACTGCCATCCAAAAAAATCCTGATATGCAGCTTGTCGGTATTTTTACTCGCCGCTCACCAAGCAGCATCTCTCCTTGCTTTGCAGAAACTAAAGTGTATAGCATGGATGCACTATTAAATGATTTTAGCGACAAAATTGATGTACTGATTCTTTGTGGCGGCTCTAAAGATGACTTGCCACAACAGGCGCCTATCTTTGCAAGTAAATTCAATACTGTAGATAGCTTTGATACGCATGCACGTATTCCGGAATACTATGCTGCAGTCGATGCACCTGCCTTTGCTAACAAAAAAACAGCCATGATTTCTATTGGCTGGGATCCTGGCATGTTCTCGATTAACCGTTTATTTGGTGAAGCGTTATTACCAGATGGCGAAACTTATACTTTTTGGGGTAAAGGCTTAAGCCAAGGCCATTCGGATGCGATCCGCCGAGTAGCAGGGGTTAAAGCTGGTGTGCAATACACCATTCCATCCACTGATGCCATTGAACAAGTTCGCAGTGGCGTACGACCTGAGTTAAGCACCAAAGATAAACATCATCGTGACTGTTATGTGGTCTTGGAACAAGGGGCTGATGCGGCAACAGTTGAACAAACCATCATCAGCATGCCTGATTATTTTGCGGATTATAATACGACCGTGAATTTTATCAGTGAGGAAACTTTACTGAAAGATCATCAGGATATGCCACATGGCGGTTTTGTCATCCGTAGTGGTAATACCAGTGATGCACAAAAACAGGTGATTGAGTTTTCTTTAAAGCTGAATAGCAATCCTGAGTTTACCGCAAGTGTGTTAGTGGCTTATGCCCGTGCCTGCTACCGTCTGAATCAAACCCAGCAATATGGTGCTAAAACAGCCCTAGATGTAGCACCCGCCCTACTTTCAATTAAATCTCCTGAGCAATTGCGCAAAGAATTGCTTTAAGATGATTTAAATATAGCCACCGATCGTATGATTGATGGCTATATTTTTCTGTTTTAGAGTTCGGATTGCTTAGTTACGAAATATCAAATATCTACAATCAAGTGAAATAGTTTTCGACAAACGATGCAACTATCTACTACACAGACATTTGCAGTATTAGATAAGTGCAAAGGGATTTTAGATAGATTAAGGTGCTGTTGCACTACTTTTAGACGCAGCTTGTGTTGAATTTGCCTTAGCATCCTGCTCTGCTTTGAGCTTTTCCGCAGCTTCTCGCGCTTCAATACGTGCAATCATATCTGCCTGCTGCTGCTTGTATTTTTCCTGATTTTTAGCATCACTATTCACTGCAAGAAATGCCATACTAATTAAAAATACCGGAATACAAAGTGCAAGCGTACCAAAGATCACTAACTTTTTGATGTTGCGGGGCTGTGGCTGCTCAGACATAAAACCTACTTTCATTTCTTCATTTAATTACACTGCCCAATATAACAAAATAAAGTCATAGCTCAAGTCTTGTATTCACAGGCTTTTGTTAAGCCCAAAATTTACATAAAAAAAGGAGACTAGCTCCTTTTTTTGAATCAACATAAATTAATTGGTTGCTGCAGTGCCTGTACAATGCGGACTAGTACTTGCATCTTTCTGCGCACTAGTTAGTACGATGCCAGTTCCTGCAGGCATGTGTGCTTGAATAAAATCGACAGCTTTTTCATTTCTACACACTATCGCTTGCGTATGACTCGCATTTGGTACAACATCCAACTCATATTTACTTGAATAGTCGGCTTGTGGGAAATATTTGGTTGCCTGTAATTTCATATTAGCAACCAATGCTTGAGTAACAGGTGGCAATACAGCCTGATCATCTGCACCCTGAATAATATAAACTGGTGTTTTAATCACTTTAGCCGCAGTTGCGTTAGTTGCAGGCTGATTATCAAGCAAGAATTTCTGAACCACTGGATCTGTTTGGATTTTATTTAAATTAATTCCATACTGAGAAATCATATGATTTGAATCTTTTAAGAATTCAAGTATCCCAGCTTTAAACTGTTCTTGTAGACCATTCGCACTGTTCGGGTCTGAATAACTTAAACACGCCCCTTCATCACCAGTACGACCATAGGCTTGCTCTGCAATCACGCCCGCATCTGCAGTAAAGATATTTTTCAAATCATAATTGGGTTCATACGCCTTAATACCTGAACTGGTTAATGCCGCATAAGCTAAAAGCTCTGCATATCCATCTGCAATTTGACTGATAAGCATTTGCCCTTGCGCACCCGTTAGCTGTCCCATACTTACTGCATAACGCACTTGCATCAACTGCTCATCCAATCGATTCAGTCCTTGCGCGTTAGGCTGACCATTCGTATCAACATTTAAATTCGGATCAAGATAAATTTGAATAATTTGACCTAAACTTGAGGCTGGTGCACCTGCAACTGCTCCCTTATAACTGGTATCTGTATTGGCAAATTCTGCAGTGCCTAATGATGCATGTCCACCTTGTGATTGACCAATCGACATCCATTCACCATTCAGCTTTGTACCATAATGAGCTTTCGCTGCCTTAACAGCAAAAATTGCTGATTGTGCTGCACTAGATAAATTTAGATAAGGATGTACACCTTTTGTACCTAGCCCCTCGTAGTCAGGTGCAACAATGACATAACCTGCTGCTAATAAACTATTGGCTAATATTTTAAAACGAGGGTGAATAACATTCTTACTCGGCGCACAATCATCCCCAGCACCCACAGTCCCATGTTCCCAAACTACAATTCGATAGCCATCTTTAGGCTGCGGCGCATCAGGAAACAATACCAAAGCCG
This sequence comes from Acinetobacter lwoffii, assembly GCF_019343495.1. NCBI lineage: Bacteria > Pseudomonadati > Pseudomonadota > Gammaproteobacteria > Moraxellales > Moraxellaceae > Acinetobacter > Acinetobacter lwoffii. Next base: position 1,204,234 of record NZ_CP072549.1, read on the forward strand.
TTGCTTCTGCTGTTTTCCCCTGTACATTGGTCATGTTATAGGTCATCACCTTGATCGATGAGCTACTATCGACACTATCCAAAGCATAATTAGCTTCTGAGATAAATGTTGGTTTCTGAGTCAAAATAGATGAGTCATTATCATCATTACAAGCTGTTAACGACAGCATGGAAACAGAAACTGCCAATGCAACTGCTATTTTTGTAAATTTCATAAGATATCCTTTTTAATCATTATTTTTAAGCATGAAACTACATGCAAGCTCCATTAAGGCATAAAAAAAAGCACCCGAATAGGATGCTTTATGCCAACTTAACTTTTAAGATAAATATCTTTAAACGACCAAAGCCATAAAAATACCGCAAAAAATTAACAAGCCAACCCAGCGATTGTGACGAAATGCCCAAAAACACCATTGAGGATCTCGATCACGTGTTTTGTACCATTGGTAAATAAAATCAATAGCCACAACAATGAGTGCAGCCAGACCAAATGGAAGCAATAAATTTTCTAGCCACAATGCAGCACCTATCAATAAAATACTACTAGCCTGCAAAGCGCTAATGATCTGAATATCATGCCGACCAAATAAGATCGCGGTTGATTTCACCCCAATCTTTAAATCGTATTCACGATCTGCAATTGCATATTGGGTATCATAGGCTACGGTCCAGGCCAGATTACCAAAATATAGAAGCCAGCAGGTTAAATCCGGCGTTTGTCCAACTGCGGTATAAGCCATCGGAATCGACCAGGAAAATGCTGCACCCAAAAAGACTTGAGGTAAATGGGTATAGCGCTTCATAAAAGGATAAATAAACGCTAAAAATAAAGCCCCAAATGACCAGTAAAAAGTTTCGATTGGCAGAAAAAATAGTAGGCAGGCACTGGCAGACACCAAAACCAGAAATACCATCACAGCTTCTTTGGCACTGATAATCCCAGTCGCTAGCGGACGGTTTTTAGTACGCTCCACATGTGCATCGACTTTACGGTCAGCAAAATCATTAATGGCACAGCCTGCCGCCCGCATAAAAATCACACCCAAAATCATGGGAATTAAAATTTCAATACGTGGCATTCCCTGAGCTGCAATCCACAGCGCCCACATGGTAGGCCAAAAAACCAGTTCAGTCCCAATCGGTTTATCAAAACGACAAAGATAATAATAGGCGCTAAGACGCTCACGCCAGGTGATTGCTTGTGCGGTTGCCATAAAAATCAAGCCCGTGAATTTTGTATAAAGTGTTCAAATGCCGGTAAAAATGTTTCTTGTACGATAAATTTACAGCCGTGCCAAGTATAGCAGCTCTGACGGGTCCAGCCCTCATCTAAAAGTACCACCCGGCGCTGGCACAGTGGATTAGTGCGCTGAAACAGAAACCAGCCAATCGGTTTGGTGCCAATATGCTGAAAAATTCGGGCTTTTTTTTGCAGGCTTAAAATCGGAAAGATGCTTCTGGCTTTCACCCAAGGAGACTGTTCCGAGCCGTAGAGATAACTTTCACGCACCCAGGAAGTATGCTGATGTGACATCTGCATCCATTTGGCATTGGCAAAGCCTAAACGCTGAAAATGCTCTTGAATTGGCTCGACATGGAATTGTCCTTGCGCCAAATCGGTCAGTTGTTGCGTGAGTGAACCCGATGCATACAGCCACGGTTTTAACTCAACAGGCAGAGTTGACAGCAACACACGCTGATTTTGATTTCTAGAACGACTATTCATTGTTAACAGTTATCTGTTTTTGCAATGATTTCATATTTGCCTTGTGGGGTTTTAATTAAAATAAAACCTTCAGCACTCAAATAAAATGATTCTGGATAAGCATAATCCAGCGCTATTTCAGGATTTTTCAGCGCCACAAATTGAGCCTGCTTATAACCCTCGGGAGTCCGCCCCACTTCAAGATAAGTCACTTCAGAGAAGTTCAACTTAAAACCTTTGTTATGATCTTGTGGATCAATCCATGGATAAAAGCTGGTGTGCTTTTTACGTTGTGCCATTTAAGCCCATCAATCATTTAAAATTATAAATAGATGATACAAAAAAACCCGCGACATGCGCGGGTTTTCTTCGCTTTAATTCGTGATGAATTACAAGCTGTAGTACATATCAAATTCAACTGGGTGAGTAGTCGTGTTTAGACGACGAACTTCTTCAGTTTTAAGCTCGATATAAGCATCAAGCATTTCTTTCGTGAACACGCCACCTTTTAACAGGTAATCATGATCCGCTTGAAGTGCTTCAAGCGCCATATCCAGGCTATGCGCCACTGTAGGGATTTTTGCTTCTTCTTCCGGTGGAAGATCGTACAAGTTCTTGTCAGCAGCTTCACCTGGGTGGATCTTGTTTTGAATACCGTCAAGACCAGCCATCAACAATGCCGCGAAACCTAGGTACGGGTTCATCATTGGATCTGGAAAACGCGCTTCAATACGCTTGCCTTTCGGGCTAGACACGTAAGGAATACGGATAGATGCAGAACGGTTACGCGCTGAGTAAGCAAGCATAATCGGTGCTTCGAAATGTGGAACCAAACGCTTGTACGAGTTTGTAGAAGGGTTAGTAATCGCATTCAAAGAACGAGCATGTTTAATTACACCACCGATGAAGTACAACGCCATTTCTGAAAGGCCGGCATATTCATCACCAGCAAACAGGTTCTTGCCGTCTTTAGAGATCGACATATGCACGTGCATACCAGAACCGTTATCACCAACCATTGGTTTAGGCATAAAGGTTGCAGTTTTTGCATATTGATGCGCAACGTTCCAAACCGCATATTTGAACTGTTGAACTTCGTCTGCTTTACGCACCATAGTGTTGAAGCTCACACCAATTTCCAACTGGCAAGAAGCAACTTCGTGGTGATGTACTTCTACACGACCTGGACCCATGATGTCTTCAATTCTTGCACACATGTCTGCACGCATATCATGTGAAGAATCTACAGGAGGAACTGGGAAGTAACCGCCTTTTACACGTGGACGGTGACCAGAGTTACCGCCTTCGTAGTCTTTGTTGGTTGACCAAGCAGCTTCTTCAGCGATCAATGTATGGCGCGCGCCAGACATGTCGATTTCCCATTTTACTTCGTCAAATACGAAGAATTCTGGTTCTGGACCAAAGAATGCCGTATCACCGATACCGGTAGATTTCAAATATTCTTCTGCACGGCGCGCAATCGAACGTGGGTCACGATCATAACCTTGACCAGTTGATGGCTCGATTACGTCACAAGTTACAACAACTGTTGGCTCTGCAAAGAACGGGTCGATAAAACCTGTTGCCGCATCCGGACGTAAAATCATGTCCGATGCTTCGATGCCTTTCCAACCTGCAATTGAAGAACCGTCAAACATTTTGCCGTCTTCAAATGTATCTTCATCAATACTGTCTGCTGGGTAAGTGACGTGTTGCTCTTTACCCTTGGTATCAGTAAAGCGAAAATCGACCCATTTTGCGCCACTTTCTTGTATGAGTTGAAGGACCTTGTTCGCCATGCTCATTTTGCTCCGATGTTTTTGTTGCACCCGTGAAGTGCGTGTTAGCAGTTGATAGTTATTAAGCAATTACCGTACCAACTTTTAAAAGTATAGATAAAATATTGAAATCTTTATAAGAAATCATGAAGTGACAAAAATACTTTGCGGCTATTATACTAGCTGCAAAACTAAATGCACTATATTCAAGCATTCTTCATTTATTTTATTTCAGCTTTATTTTTTAGCGCACCTAAATAGTGCATGTATCTATAAAAATGTATAAGAAACATAGCTTTTTATAGCAAATATGCTGCTTTTTCTTACTTTTGTTATATTTTCACTTGTTTTTGGCTAAAAATTGAGCTTTTTTTAGTAGATATCAGTAAAGAAAATTTTGCGATTCATTTGGGATTGTATGCCTATTATGAGGCATTTTCTTTAAATCTACTTTCAATAGAAAAGTTTATATAAAGCTTAATTATTCAAGTGATGTTTTTTTCATCAAGCATTTTACCTCTCTTTGACCTTAATTTTTTCATTTTTAAGTTTTACTCTAAAAAATAGCCTTTTAAATCTTTCTATGAGTAAGCCTATTACTTTAAATCATTATAAAATTTTATTTAATTTTCTACAGGTTTTTAAAGCCAATAAATTGAGCGAAATTGTTGCGCCGAATGGGGCTATTTTTTGCTATGATGAAGCGTGCTTTATTTTCACACAATGAAATCAATGATTTAGTTGTGTCAAGCAAGTGCTTGCAACACGTATAAATAAAGTACGATCTGGACAACATTAGCACAGTTAAGTGCATTAATTTCAATAGGTTAAGCTCATGCTTTTAATGATCGACAACTATGACTCCTTTACTTATAACATCGTCCAATATTTTGGCGAACTGAATCAAGAAGTAAAAGTAGTCCGTAATGATGCCGTGACATTGGAAGATATAGAGCGATGGCAACCTAAGTATTTAGTGATTGGCCCCGGCCCGTGCTCGCCAAGTGAGGCAGGAATTTCTATTCCTGCCATTCAGCATTTTGCTGGCAAAATTCCTTTACTGGGCGTTTGTCTTGGTCATCAAAGTATTGGTCAGGCATTTGGCGGTGATATCGTGCGTGCCAAACGTGTCATGCATGGCCGTCTGTCTGATATGTACCACAGTGATACCGGGATTTTCAGCAATCTTCCTTCTCCATTTCCTGCAACGCGCTATCATTCACTGGTGATTGATCAAGCCACCTTGCCCGAATGTCTGGAAGTGACCTGCTGGACCAATGAAGCTGACGGCTCTATGGAAGAAATTATGGGTGTGAAACATAAGACATTGCCGGTCGAAGGCGTGCAGTTCCATCCCGAATCGATTCTGAGCCAGCATGGTCATCAAATCTTTAAAAACTTTCTCGAAATTTATGCCTAAGAACACCTTATGAATATTCAACAAGCTTTAAGCAATATTACTAAAAACATTCACCTGACTCAGGATCAAATGCAAGACGTGATGCATGCCATCATGTCAGGTGAAGCGACCGATGCCCAGATTGGTGCCCTGCTGATGGGCTTACGCCTTAAAGGTGAAAGCATTGATGAGATTACCGCAGCTGCACGTGTCATGCGTGAACTTGCCACTAAAATTGATGTCAGTGACATTCCTTATCTGGTCGATATTGTCGGCACAGGCGGTGACGGTCAAAACCTGTTTAACGTTTCTACTGCTTCTGCATTTGTAATTGCAGCAGCGGGCGCAACCATTGCCAAACATGGTAACCGCGGCGTTTCGACCAAATCAGGTTCGTCAGATTTACTGGAACAGGCCGGGATTAATCTTGACCTGAACATGCAGCAAACTGAACGTTGTATCCGTGACGTTGGTGTCGGTTTCCTGTTTGCACCCAATCATCATCAAGCCATGAAATATGCAATCGGCCCACGCAAAGAATTAGGGATTCGCAGCATTTTCAACTTACTTGGCCCGCTTACGAATCCGGCCGGTGTAAAACGTTTGGTCATCGGGGTATTTTCCAATGAACTTTGCCGTCCAATTGCAGAAGTCATGAAACAGCTCGGTGCTGAACATGTCATGGTCGTACATTCACGTGATGGTCTGGATGAAATCAGTCTGGCTTCTTCTACCCATGTGGCTGAGCTGAAAAATGGTGAAATCACTGAATGGGAAATTATCCCTGAACAGGTCGATATTGAATCGCAAACCTTAACTGGTTTAATTATTGAAAGCTCAGCAGAAAGTCTGGCTCTGATTAAAGATGCCTTAGGCAAGAAGAAATCTGAGATCGGTCATAAGGCTGCCAATATGATTGCCCTAAATGCCGGTGCTGGTATTTATGTATCAGGCCTGACTTCAAGCTATAAACAAGGTGTGGCACTGGCACACGACATTATTTATGGTGGCCAGGCGCTGGAAAAAATGAGCGTGCTCTCTGAATTCACCAAAACCATCAAACAATACGAAGCTTAATACGGTCAGGAATTTGAATCATGGTTGATATTGCAAATACAATTTTGGGTAAAATTGTTGATCGTAAGAAAGAAGAGTTCGCTCTCCGTCTTAAGCAGAAAAGCTATAAGGATGTCGAAGAACTGGCACAAGCTGCGACACCAGTCCGTGGCTTTGCCCAATCTTTAATGTCTAAACGCCCAGGTGTAATCGCTGAAATTAAAAAGGCTTCTCCATCTAAAGGCGTGATTCGTGAAAACTTTAATCCTGCAGAAATTGCAGCGCAATATCAGGATGCCGGCGCTGCCTGCTTATCTGTACTAACTGATGTGGATTTTTTCCAGGGTGCTGATGAATATATTCAGATTGCCCGTTCACACTGTGATTTGCCTGCGCTGCGTAAAGATTTCCTGATCGATCCTTATGGCGTGATTGAAGCACGTACCTTGCATGCAGACTGTATTTTGCTGATCGTGGCCTGTCTGTCTGATCAGCAGTTAGAGGAAATGTCTAAAACTGCATTTGAACATCATCTGGATGTACTGGTTGAAGTTCACGATGAAGAAGAACTATCCCGTGCTTTAAAGCTTTCAGATCGTTGTTTGCTCGGCGTGAATAACCGTAATTTAAAAACCTTTGATGTGGATTTGAACACCTCGATTCGTTTGAAAAAATTACTGGATCCTTCACGCTTGCTGGTGACTGAAAGCGGTATTGCAACTCCTTCCGATGTCGCCATGATGCAGGAACATGATATTCACGCCTTCTTGGTCGGCGAAAGCTTCATGAAACAGCCACGTCCAGACCACGCTTTCCGTGATCTATTTGGTGAGCCTGAAGCGGTTTAAGATGTAAATGCTCACCTAAGCATTAAAAAAGCCCAATCTCAGAATTGGGCTTTTTTATTTTCAATATTGAAAAGTAGACCATAGAATCTCGAGCGTATTTAAAATCCTCAGCACTGTCATGAACGCAATTCAGTTCTCCTTTGTCTATTTTCAGACTATAATTCTTGTAAATTCCGCATCTCCCTTGTTTTTACATTATGAGTAAACACGATTCTTCATTATCTAAAGATCAGTACAACCTGCTGAAATCTTTTAAGAAGCAAATTACACAGCCGCAAACGCCTGCGGTCGTTGCTGCACCAGTTGAAAAGACTATCGAGCAAGAGGCTTTAGAAGAACTTGAATTATTCCGCAAGCAAATGCAGGGCGTGCAAAAAATTGAATCGGGCAATACGGTTCAACTGGACAAGCCACGCAAGAAAAAGCCGGATGCACAAATCCTGGCAAAGCGTGCAGCGGCTACTGGCCCGATGGAAACAGAGGCAATGGCTTTATCAGATACTCAGGCCATGCTCAATCCTGTCGGGAGTCAGGCCAACTTGAGTTACCGCATTGCCACCTTGCAGCATAAAGTGTTTGAAGACTTGAAAGCCGGTAACTTGCGCTGGTTTGAGGCTGTGGATCTGCATGGCTGTACCGTAGAAGAAGCGCGTCAAGCCGTGCTGCAGATTATCCAGATCGCCAAAGATGAAAACCAGAACGTGATTAAAATCGTACATGGCAAAGGTCCGGAAGCGATTTTAAAAACCTATGTCAACGGCTGGCTGCGTCAGCATCGCGATGTTTTGGCTTTTGTCAGTGCACCTGAAAAGCAAGGAGGTACCGGTGCAGTATTGGTTCTGCTCAAACGTGCAGAAAAGAATCCAAAGTTCAAACAGTAAACGGTTTTAGCCTCAAAACAAGGCATTGTAAAAGTTTTCTGCTACAATGCCGTCCTTGTTCATTCTCAGTTTAAGTGAATACGTCATATGACTATGCAGCAATCCTACGCAAACATTCTTACTGCCGTTGGCGAAGATCTAAATCGCCCTGGTCTCAAAGATACGCCTGTGCGCGCTGCGAAAGCATTTTCATATTTAACCTCGGGTTATAGCCAGACACTTGAAGAAGTGACCAACAAGGCGGTCTTCCCTTCCGATAACCGTGAAATGGTACTGGTCAAAAACATCGAATTTTATTCGCTATGTGAGCATCACTTATTGCCATTTTATGGCCGCGTACATATCGCCTATTTGCCAGAAGGTCATGTTTTAGGCCTGTCTAAATTTGCCCGTATTACTGAAATGTTTGCACGCCGTTTGCAGATTCAGGAAAATCTGACTCAGCAAATTGCAGAAGCAGTGGCTGAAGTCACCAAAGCACGCGGTGTTGCAGTAATGATTGATTCTGCGCACATGTGCATGATGATGCGCGGTGTAGGCAAGCAGGAATCAACCACACGTACGGTATCATTTATTGGTGATTTTAAAACCGACAAAGAAACACGTCGTGAATTTTTAAGTGCGGTTCCAGAAAGCTATTAATTATTAAAGCTTAAAAATAAGTTACTCAAAGCCTCGATCATTCGGGGTTTTTTGCTTTTAAAGGAAGAGGATATCAATACTTAATTCAAAAGCTCACTTGCTATAAATAACACCTGGTAACAGGGTTTAAAGACCTGTCCCAAAACTTGCTATGTTTCAGTCTAGAACTCAAACAATTCCTGCTTGTGTTTGCAACAAGCCTACACTTGGATACACGATAAAGTTTTAATCCTGCCGCTCTCCCATTAAAGTAATTTGAAGTTGATATATAGCAAAGCGCTTTATATCTTTCTGATTGATTTTTAATGATAAGGAAAGTAACCATGGCGAATAGTAAAAATAACCAGGCGAAAGACAGCAAAAAATCAGCAAAAACTGCTAAAAAGAACCAAGATGAGAAACTGAAAAAGTCGAATAAGAGTAGTGACAAAGACAGTGATCGCAAAGTCACTAAAAAAGCGGCGAGCAGTAAATCTAAAGCGGCATCTTCTAAGAAAGACAATGCCAGCAAAGATGAAAAAGTGAAGGCGAAGAAAAATTCGAGCTCAAAAGCCAGTGATAAAGCGAAAGACCAAAAGACCTCTTCCGCGAAAAAACCGGCTAAAGCGAAAAGCAGCAACAAGAGTAAAGACGACACTAAAGTGAAAAAGTCTTCTTCAAAAAAATCGGCGCCTGCTAAAAAGCAGTCGAGTAGCTCCTCTAAGAGCAAGTCAACCAAGGCTAAAACCTCGAAGACCAGTTCAAAAAAATCGAAGTAAAATGAAAGCCCCTAGCTCTAAATGATAGGGGCTTTTCTGTATCCTGCCCCTTTATTTTTATAATTTGTATTAGCTGAAATATTGAGCAATTTTAAATTTCAGAAAAGGCCGAATATGAAGCCATCTGCCAAAGTAGCGCCACCAAAACGTCCGTCACGTGTAGTTTCGAATAGTTTTGATTATTCTCTGGACTTTGCAAAGATTAATTTTCGTAAACGACCGGAGCTCTACCGGATTGGCCGTGGTGAACAAGGTGTTTTACTGGTTGAGCCTTATAAATCGGAAATCCTGCCACACTGGCGCTTTGCAGATGAAGCAAAAGCACAAGCCAGTAGCGAGAAAATCTATCAGCTTTTTCTAGACTATTTAAAGCAAGAAGATTTTATCGGTGCGGACATGGCACGCAAGTTTTTACAGATGGGTTTTACCCGTGCCCGGCGTTATGCCAACCATAAAGGTGGCAAAAAATACGATGGCCCGGTTCCGGAAGACAAAAAAGGTTTAAGTGGCGCGCATGGCCGTTCCGAGCTGCCCCGCAATCAGGAAGACCCGGTTAAAGCCGCTGCTGCCAAAATCTTTAAACAGAAATGGGATGAAGCTAAAAATCATCCCGAATATCTTCAGCAAAAAAAGAAATTTCAGGAATTTATAGAGCAGCAGTCTGCAACTGGATAAAACCTTTTATTTAAACAGAGAGTGGCTGTGCGACTGGGTTCAAGGACTGATGAGCCATATAGACTCTGTTACGCCCGTTGTTCTTCGCCATATACAAGGCAGAATCTGCCGCATTCAGGAAGCGCTGATAATCCGGATGTCCATCATAAAGCACACAACCAATACTGACCGTAAATTTAAACTGCTGGCCTTGTGCCGAATTAATCATGCCATTTTCAATATATTTACGCACACTTTCGGCAATATTCAGGGCACGTTTTTCATCAGTATCCACCAGTAACAGCAAAAACTCTTCACCGCCGACCCGGAAAGCATAATCACTGCCCTGACTGTATTTTTGCAATGCTTCGGCCAGAAATTTCAAAGCCAGATCACCTGCTGCATGTCCGAATTTGTCATTAATACTTTTGAAATAATCAGCATCGATAGCAAGTAAAGACAAAGGCGTATGATTCTTACGAGAAAAAGTGATTTCACGTGAAATAATCGTATTCAAATAACGGCGATTCAGTAACTGGGTCAATGAATCATTACCTGATTCAATATATTCGGCCACCTGAAATAACTGGTCCACCAGCAGCTGAATTTCGCGGTTCAAGTCACGGATCTGCTGGATTAGTCCCAGCATATTGTTTTTGTCCGTACAGTCCATGATCTCTTGATTAAGTTCATCGACTTGATAAATTCGTTCAATGATTAAATCGACCTGGTCAGAGCCGGTAAAAGCATAAGAGGCTTTATGGATAAACCATAAACCAAACTCCGACTTGGACAGCATCGGATGATTCAATTTCTCATGCTTAGAAAAGACCTTGAACATAAGCTCATTTTCCCAGTCCAGCAATGAGCTGCGCTGTTTATCTTTTTGTACGGCCACATCCTGCATCGCTGAAAAAACACGATAACTGTGTTTAATTTCCTGATTCATGGCTGTTTTGGCCTCATAAGATCGGCACATGACTTCTGTGGCAAATCCCATGATCTGGATAATATAACTGCAGGTAGTCAACATACTGTGGTGAGGATTTTCATCCAGCAGTTCAAACATTTTACGCTCAATTTCACGTACACCGCGCATGATCAGCCAGGACGGAATTCCGACACGCGCATGTACATGCCCCACCATCGCCTGTTTCTGCACGGCATCGGCATAGCGTTTATTAATCCCCACACTAAAGCTTTCAAGCAGCCAGGCATTTAAGGTGTCGCGCAAGCGCTGTTGAATCAAGTCATCGGAAAAGAATTCTGCAGATTCCTTTTCAATGAGCATGTTTTTATAGAATTCTTCCACCAGAATCAGGGAATGATCTTGAATAAAATGAAAGGCATGCAATAAGTCATCAGATGAATAATTTTGACAGATCTGTTCCCATTGCTCGGCCAGTCTTGCCATGCATTCATTATTCATACTGTCTGTTCCCCAAAACCTTGCAATTTGCACTCACATTATGTGATAAATATAACAAATATCAGGTATTTTTCCTAAAATATCGACCAGATTATTTGTACCCAACCCAGCCAATCTTTTTATACACGGGAAAACCGAACAGTAGCCTCATGGATACACAGCACTTTATGAATAGTGCTTATCAGTTTTAACTCAATCTTAAAAATACCGGATCAAACCAAGACTCCATTGATCCCAGTCTTTGGACTGCTGTTGCTGATATTCCCAAGACAGCCGAAGTGCATGTTGTGGATTGAATGCATATTGGAGTTCAGTATTCAGTTTCAGCTGCCAGCGATGCGAATCCTCCCAATAAGGCAGTTCCACCTGCACCAGACTGTTGATCTGATCGCTCCAGATATTCTGGCACCCCACAGTAGGGCCTGCACCTACGCGCCAGCCTTGATCAAGTGCCTTGCCTGCCTGTAGCTGAGTTTGCATTTGTGCATAACATAGATGTTCACGGCTGGCATTTGCCCAGCTATAACCGCCCTGAGTTTTTAAGCTGGCGACGCCATGCTGCTCATCTTCACTAAACTGGCCATGCGCATCCAGTGCCTCCTGTTGCCAGCCCAGATTAAAACCCCAGGACAATGGCGTATTAAACGGATTGACCGGGTTATAGGAATTGACGGTAAATAGATCAAGCTGTTCCAGTTTGAGCTCACTGTCACGATATTGCAAAGCCCCATCTAGAAACAATAATTGTGTGCCTGTTCGAAAACCACCTTGCGGATCGATAAGATCATGATAGGCTTGCCGATGCCCTAGCTGGACAAAGGATTCACCCTGAACCTGTCCGGCCTGAAGACTGATATTGCGTGCATGATGGCTTTGTACCGGATCTATTTTTGGACGTTCAGGCGCTTTACGCTGTTTCTCGATATCCAGCTGGCTTCTTAAGCCTAATAACTTACGAAAACGTGGTTGAACAAAAGATTCATCGACTTTTTGTCGGAGAAAGTCCAGATATAAATGATCATAGGCCATTTCCAGAATTTTGGCCTGATCTTCTGCCGGATAAGGCTGCAAAATTGAAAGCATTACACCTGTTTCTGCATAAGCTAACTGATGCGCAGTTTTTGCCAGCGCTTTGCCATGCTGTCTGGATTGAGCCAGCAATTGAGTTTCAAGCGCTGGACGGTAAACTTTCTGTTTGATCAAACCCTGCTGTTCTACGACTTTCAGTGTTTCAATCGGAATCGCAGTCGAATTAAACTGTTTCTGTAGATTTAACTCGGGACGTACCAGATCAAATAGCCCCAGCAGGCGATAAGCACAATTATCATTGATAAAATAATAAGGGAAACTTACATTTTGCATTTCCCAGAGATGCTGTACCAAAAATCTGGTTTCTTGCGGGCTTAAGTTTAATTCATATTCCCACAAATCCCGGCTTTCAAAGTCACCATATTCTTTGACCTTGCGGTAATATGGCATCAGGGAATATTCACCCGGATATTGTCCGGTCAGCCCTTTCCAGGCAAAGGACCAGTTGTCATTGCCATCGACCGTCGCAGCATAGTTGACCGCATAAGAAATCAGATTGAGTTGTTGCTGGTCTTTAGGATCCAGACGCAACAAGGTATGACCAAACATCGAGCTGGGATTACCCATAAAATCCGTGGCATAGATCAGGGTTGCCTGATAAGGCTTGACCTCGCCAATCCATTTATCCAAATCCGGGCAACTGACCGCAGGCAATTGTTGCTCGGAAATATTCAATTGCTGCATTAACCAGCTGCTGCGTGCAGGAAACTTACAGCGGACGGACTGATTCGGCTCTGCGCTCAGGAATAAAGCCTGAATGTTATGCTGCATTTCTTTTTTTAGATCAGTTTTTCCCTGCTCTGCCAGGAAATAGCCCGAATAGTTAACCTCGCTATGACCTTGGGGATTGGCATACATGAGACGTTGCCAGGTAGTGCTCTGATCCAGATGCTGAGTTTCGGCCTGAGCGATATAATGCTGGATGTCTGGATTAATTTCGCTAGAAAAACTTAAAGGGCTGAATGTCAGGCCCAACATGAAGAACGCATATTTCATTCAGTTAACTTATTCTCATCAATTTCTTTTAGTCATAAGAAAACCCTGCCAGAACAGCAGGGTTTTTAGGGTGCGGATCAGATGTAGGATTTCAATACTTCATCTTTGGCCATCACAGTTTGTAAGGTGCTTAAAACTTGTAATGTATTCTGGTTTTCTTCGGAATAAATTTCAGAGAAATTCTGCTTGGAAACGCTAAAGAAACGAGCTTTATCTTCAGATTTAATATTCAAAAGTTCAGCCAGAACATTCAGGCTTTCACCCTCTCCAACTGCCATATCACGCGCCAATGTTTCAGCGTTTTCATTGGTAAAGGTCACCACTTGAGCGGTTACGGTACCGCCCTGGCTACAACCTAAAGTACCAAAAGTGATCCCGAGCCACTGATTCGTGAACAGAACGTTGGTCGTACCTGCAAAGAGTTTAGGAATAATACCAGACTGACCCGCCCACACCTGGCTTCCGATACCACAACCGACATCTCGGTCAGCCATCGCCATGCTTGAACCAGTCGCCAATACCGCCGCCAGCATAATTTTTTTCAACATAGTTATTCTCCAATTATTCTCATGCAATCTTTGTTATTACTCTAATAATGTAATTTAAATTACATACTCAGCAGAGTAGCGACAAGTCAAGTTTGGCGCAATTGAAAAAATGTATGCTTTACATAAACATAACCTGATTGATTTTACTGTTCCTTGAGCGCCCAATCGCCTTGTGAATTACGCTGTCCCAAGATTTTCAGCACCAACACCAGACTCAGCAATAACAACAAATACCAGGAGCCCAGTTTGCCCCATCCCACCATATGCCATTGCTCAATCTGGCTTGGATAGAGCCAGATCTGGTAAAAGGTACTGATGTTCTCGGCAATCCAGATAATAAACGCCAGAATCAGCAGTACGGGTAACATCGGCAACTGAAAAGTATGCCGATTCAGCTGAAAGCGAATTCTGGTTTTCCAGAACATCAGCACGCTCCAGACAAATAAAATCACCCGATAATCGGGAATAAAAAACTTGCTCATAAAGTTGATATAAGACAAGACAGCCAATGTCAGCATATGGCTAAAACGCGGCAATTTTTCAAATGAAACCTGATATAGACGTAAAGAGCGCGCAAAAAAACTGCCGACCGCAGAATACATAAAACCGGCAAATAAAGGCACGGTCAGGATTTTAAATATTGCGGGTTGAGGGTAATGCCAGGAAGCAATTGCCGGATGGGTCAGGAAGATTTCCATCACCATGGCCATGAGATGAAATAACGCAATCACTTTGGCTTCAGCCCAGGATTCCAGTTTTGTATAAAGTAATACCACCTGAATCAACAAGGCAAAAAACAGCAGATAGTCATACCGGTAAAAACCGAAAAAGAGATCGCTGCCCATAGAAGCAGTCAGCGCAAAAGCCAGCAGGAGTAAAATCCCAAATAAGGCAGCCGAAGCTGCCTTATAAGTAAATTCAAACCCTGATTTGAATAGATCGATCAAGGTTTACATCCTAAAGATATTTGGCACTATACTCATGTACGGTATCAATAAATGCTTTTGGATTCGCCGGATCAACCCACTGGGTAATACCATGACCTAAATTGGCAACATAACCGGTTTTCTCGCCATTGGCATAGGCATCATCCAGCATGGCTTTTGTCGCTTTAATGATGGTGTCTGATGAACCATATAAAGTTGCAGGATCCAGGTTACCCTGAAGTGCTGCACGACCAGCAACCGTTTGACGAGCGACATTCAATGGCGTGGTCCAGTCCAGACCAAATGCATCTGCGCCTGTCGTAATCATCGGTTCCAACCATTGACCGCCACCTTTGGTAAACAGAATTACCGGAATCTTGCGGCCGTCTTTCTCACGTTGCAAACCAGCGACAATCTTCTGCATATAGTTCAGCGAGAACTCGATATATTCACGATGTGCTAATGCCCCACCCCAACTATCAAAGATCTGTACCGCTTGTGCACCCGCATCGATCTGTGCATTCAAATATTCAGTCACTGCATCAGCCAGACGATCCAGTAAAGCATGCAAAACTTCAGGCTGCGCATACATCATCTGTTTGGTAAAACGGAAATCCTTGCTTGAACCGCCTTCGACCATATACGTTGCCAGAGTCCATGGACTGCCCGAGAAACCAATCAGAGGAACCTGACCGCCCAAGGCTGAACGAATGGTCGAAACGGCATTCATCACATAATCCAGATCCGACTTGGCATTAAATGCAGGCAGATTGGCGACATCCTGTTCGGTACGGATGGTCTTGTGAAATTTCGGGCCTTCACCGGCTTCAAAATACAGCCCTAGTCCCAAAGCATCCGGAACCGTCAAGATATCCGAGAATAAAATCGCGGCATCAAGATCATAACGGCGTAAAGGCTGCAAAGTTACTTCACAGGCCAGTTCAGTATTCTTGCAAAGAGAAAGGAAATCTCCTGCCTTGGCACGCGTTTCGCGGTACTCAGGCAAATAACGGCCAGCCTGACGCATCATCCATACTGGCGTAGCATCTACAGGCTCACGCAACAATGCGCGCAGAAAACGATCATTTTTTAAGGTCGTCATTCACATTCCCATCTTTCTTTGACATTGCCAACATCATAGCAAAAAGGCCGCAGTTTTAATAACTTCTGGCAACTTTAAAAACCGATCGGATTGAACGGCAACCTAGTGATTTACACAAAACAACTACTGCATCTCCACATTTTTTCTGTAATACTTATAGTGTTTTTTCACATAGTTAAAGAAATAATTCTTAAGGTTGAGTTACATGTTCGTTCGCACAATGCTCGCTGTGAGTCTAGGTTGCATTTTCGCAGGTCAAGTTTTTGCCGCGTCTACTGCTGAACAACCATTAAAACCCCAAGTGGTGACTGATGTTGCAGTGCAAGATCCGATTGATCCATTAGCAACTGAAGCTTCAGCGGCCCAAGCAGCACCTGCAGAAGCGCAAATTACTGCACAAGAACAACAAGACTTAAAACAGGCATCTGAAGCGCTGAATGAGCTACAGGATACCGAAGATCAGACTGCCTCTGTTGGCGCAGTACCAAATACCAAAGCACCGACTAACTCTGCAGCGACCAAAGCTTCGTGGACTTTAGACGGCTTAAATAATGCCCAGTGGTATGAAAATATCGGTGCAGGTCAATTCCCAGTTTACGCACGTGCACATGTCATGCTGAATAATGCCCATGCATCACCGGGGGCGATTGACGGAACCAGCGGTAAAAATACACTAAAAGCCATTGCATCTTTCCAGCAAATGAATGGCATTAAACCGACAGGTGTTTTGACTCAGGAAACCTGGGATAAACTGGTGGCACGTCAGGGTTCTAAGCCAACCTTTGTTGAATACACTATTACTGAAAAAGATCTGGCAGGCCCATTTGCCAAATCTATTCCTTCAGATTATGCGCTACAGGCGAAAATGAAAGGCCTGTACTACACACGTGTCAGTGAAATGTTAAGTGAAAAATTCCATATGGATGAGAATTTTTTAAAGAAACTCAATCCAAATGCCAACTTTAATAAAGTTGGTGAAAAATTACTGGTCAGTAATGTACGTAATGACTTGCCTGAAGGTATTCACTTGATTGTTGCACATAAAGGCGCGAAACAACTGTACTTATTTAATAGTAAAAATCAAATGATCGCGTCATTCCCTGCCACCATTGGTAGTGCGGATACACCATCTCCAACCGGAACCTATAAAGTAACAGGTGTTGCACCAAACCCTTGGTACAGCTACTCACCTTCTAACTTTGTACAAGGTAAAAATTTAAAACCACTATCTTTACCACCGGGTCCTAACGGTCCTGTCGGGAATATCTGGATTGGTTTAAGCAAGAAATCATTTGGTATTCACGGAACACCAAACCCGTCTACCATTTCGAAAACAGCGTCACATGGTTGTATTCGTTTGACTAACTGGGATGCCAATGATCTTGGCCGTAAAGTCAAATCTGGGGTAACGGTTCGTTTCTTAGAATGATGATCGGTCTGCCGATTTGAATAAAAATAGCCTGCTTTTGAGCGGGCTTTTTTATTCCTTATGTTTACTTTCAGCTCTGTCGTTGCAAAAATGCAATGATCTGTCGCCTATTTGAGATTTTTTCAGTTATAAAACGACAGTATGATGATCTCAAGTTAAAAATAATGTCGAGATAAAATCATGAATGCTTTTCTACATCCTAGCGAAAATCGTGGTCATGTAAAAATGGGCTGGCTGGAGTCTAAACACAGTTTCTCATTTGGTAACTGGTATAACCCAAAGTATATGGGTGTCAGCGCTTTACGTGTCATTAATGATGACCTGATTGATGGACATCAGGGTTTTGGAACGCATCCACATGACAATATGGAAATCCTGACCTGTGTGCTGAAAGGAACCATTACCCATCAGGACAGCATGGGCAATCATGGCGGAATTGCTGCGGGTGAATGGCAACTGATGAGCGCAGGAACCGGTGTGCGACACAGTGAAATGAACCAGGGCGATGAACAGGTTCATTTACTGCAAATCTGGATTATTCCAAATGAACGTGATGCCAAACCGAACTATCAGCAAATTCGTCTTGATCCGCATGAGCAACCGAACCAGTGGCATTTGATTTGTGGTCCGAATGACAATGCGCCGATGCATATCCGTCAGAATGCCGAAGTCAAAACTGCGGTGATTCAGCAAGGCCAAAGTCTGGAAGTGAAAGCGACCCAGCATATTAATTATATACATGTTGTTTCTGGTGCTATCCAGATCGCTGAACATACGGTTGAAGCTGGCGGCGCAATTGCTTTTCTGGATAACACAGAAATTAAAGCAAGCGAAGATGCGCAAGTGATCTGGTTTGATTTGTCGGAAGTACCCAACTAAGCTTTTAAAGCTCTCAGCTCTAATGGCTATTGATCCAAGTGATTAATAGCCATTTTTTATACATATAATAATGAATAAGAAATTATAGTTTGCAGAATCATAATAAGGTTTCTTAGCTAATAAAATTATGCCTACTACCTATACAAATCCAACCAATTCTCATCACATTTTTACCTAAGCAATGCATTATTTAGATGAATATAAACTGATCCATTTCCATGGAATCCAGTGCTGTATAGCTGTGATCATTCACGATTGGCTTTATATTATCTTTTGCAGGCATAAAGTGAATTGACCTTTTCATGTAGGTTAAATAAATAGAAGAGCATATCCGTATGAACCAGATTTTAGAGATGCAAAGCAGCCAGCAGCAAGCTTTGCTTTATTTATTAGCCTTTTTAAAACAACAAGATTATCAGTTTACGACCATTACACCGCTTTCCCACCAGCGAATTCTGAATCGAAAAAAGAATGAAATTTATAAGCACAGAACCCATCAGGATATCTTTGGCTGGAATCTAAACTTTAAAAAAACTGATCTTGATCCCGTTCTGTTTGAATTATTGCAAGAACATCAACTTCTACAGGTTCAGGAAGATCAATACTTGAGTCAGATTCGAGTTTCTTCACTCGATGGCGAACTCTTTATTCATTCAGCTTTTCCGACTACTCAGCAAGATGCGGTATTTTTTGGTCCGGATACTTATCGCTTTATCTATCATCTCAAGCAATATCTAGCTGCTCAGACTCACCCTTTCAAACGGGTCGTGGAAATGTGTTGTGGCACTTCAGCAGCCGCAATCAGTATTGCCAGACATTTTCCAGATGTTAATGAAATTATGGTTGCAGACCTGAATCCCAAAGCCTTGCTCTATAGCCAGATTAATATCAGTTTTTCCGGCTTAAACCATATTCATCCGGTTCAAAGTAATTTATTTTCCAATCTTGATGGAAAATTTGATCTGATTTTTGCTAATCCGCCGTATTTAATTGATCCGGATCAACGCCAATATCGTCATGGTGGTAATAAACTGGATGGCTGTGATTTATCATTCAGGATTATAAAAGAAGGTCTACAGCGGCTGAATGTTGGTGGACGTTTATTCCTCTATACAGGAGTAACTGTAACTGAGCATGGCAATCTGTTTTTGCAGCATCTTAAAAATTTGATGAAACAGCATCACAATATAACTTGGTCTTATGAGGAAATTGACCCGGATATTTTTGGTGAAGAACTGGAACAACCGGCTTACCAACATGTGGAAAGAATTGCGTTGGCATTAATCAAAATTGAAGTAGGCAATTAAAGAATATTTATTAATTATGGAATTTTAAAATTTTGACTTTGTTCGCTATCAGCTTATTTTAAATCGTTTTATTAAAATCATAGAAATAAAAAAACCCCAATCTTTCGACTGGGGTTTTAAAAATTTGGCGGAAGCGGTGAGATTCGAACTCACGGAGGACTCACACCCTCGTCGGTTTTCAAGACCGGTGCATTAAACCGCTCTGCCACGCTTCCATGGGCGCAATAATACGGAGCTTTTGTCCGGCTGACAAGTGAAAATTACAGTGAATGCAATCAACTGCATATAGTTTCATCAAATCCTTACAGTTTTGCTGCTAATTCCGCTCCCTCACGAATGGCGCGCTTGGCATCGAGTTCAGCAGCCAGTTTTGCACCGCCAATAATATGATACTGCGCCAAGGTATTTTCCCCAGCACTCGGCATCAGGTCTTTTACCGATTCCTGACCTGCACATACCACAATGGTATCCACACGCAATAATTGAGCATGGCCATCTACCTCAATCCATAAGCCTTCATCCGTGACAGATTTATATTGCACACCGCGCAACATCCGCACGGCATGTTTTTTTAACTGGGCACGATGTACCCAGCCTGAAGTCTTGCCTAGTCCTGCGCCAAGCGGTGTCTTTTTACGTTGTAATAAATAAATTTCCCGTACTGGTGGTTCGACTTCAGCACGCTGTAACCCGCCTTCAGTCACATAATCTGGTTGGGAATCAATACCCCATTCACGTTTCCACTCATCCACAGGTTGCGGCTGTACCTGATGCGGCGGCTTTAATAAAAACTCCGACACATCAAAACCAATACCACCCGCGCCGATGACCGCAACACGATCACCGACAGGCGCGCCGCGTAGCACTTCTGCATAAGACAAGACTTGTGGTGCCTGACTGCCTTCGATATTCAAGGCACGCGGCACGACACCTGTAGCCACAATCACCTCATCAAAACCTTCACGCTCCAACTGCTCGCGATTGACACGGGTATTGAGACGCAGATCAACTCCGGTTTTTTCTAGCTGCACTTTAAAATAACGAATCGTTTCGTGAAATTCCTCTTTCCCTGGAATGACTTTAGCCAGGTTGAACTGCCCGCCTACTTCATGATTGGCCTCAAACAGCGTCACATCATGCCCGCGACTGGCTGCGACCGTAGCAGCAGACAGACCTGCAACTCCCCCGCCAATCACTGCAATACTTTTCGGTTTTTTGGTTTTGATATAAACCAGTTCGGTTTCATAAGCGGCACGCGGATTGACCAGACAGGTTGCCCGCTGGTTTTTAAAGGTATGATCCAGACAAGCCTGATTACAGGCAATACAGGTATTGATTTCATCAACACGATTGGTCGCGGTTTTATTGACCCAGAAAGCATCGGCCAAAAGTGGACGTGCCATCTGCACCATATCTGCCTGACCAGAGGCCAGAATCGCCTCGGCAGTGTCTGGCATATTGATCCGGTTGGATGCAATCACCGGCACCGACACATGTTTTTTGACTTCAGCGGTATAATCGACAAAAGCGGCACGCGGTACAGAAGTCACAATAGTGGGGATACGTGCTTCATGCCAGCCAATCCCGGTATTAAGCAAAGTAATCCCCGCCTTTTCCAAAGCTTTAGCTACGGTAATCACTTCCTGCATGGTATTGCCATCATGTACCAAATCGAGAAGCGACAAACGGAAACAGATGATAAATTTTTCGCCAATTTCCTCGCGAATGGCTTTGACAATTTCTACGGCAAAACGCATCCGGTTTTCAATCGGGCCACCCCAACGGTCGCTACGCTGGTTGACATGACGACTTAAAAACTGATTCAGTAAATAGCCTTCCGAACCCATAATTTCTACGCCATCATAGCCAGCCTTTTTGGCAATACTGGCCGTGTTGACATAGTCCTGAATGGTATTCAGGATCTGTTTATCTGACATTTCACGTGGTTTAAAAGGAGAAATTGGCGATTTGATTGGACTTGCCGACACCACAAAAGGCTGATAGCCATAACGTCCGGCATGCAGAATTTGCAAAAGAATTTTGGCGCCATGTTTATGCACTGCATGCGTCACCAGACGATGTGGCGCAATATCTCCCAAGGTATTCATGGTGCCGCCCGCCGGCAACAACCAGCCTTGACGGTTTGGCGATATTCCACCCGTAATCAGCAGACCTACGCCACCCTTTGCACGTTCGCCAAAATACGCTGCAAGTTTAGGATAATTATAGAAGCGGTCTTCCAGACCAGTATGCATCGACCCCATTACGACCCGGTTTTTAATGGTGGTAAAACCTAAATGCAGTGGTTTTAAAATGTTGGCATAGCGCGTCGTGGTCATAACAAATCCCTGATTATATTTGGCTGAGCAAGTCATTCCCTTACTTTAACTGATTTTCAGCGGCTTTTTATGACCCGGAGTTCAGCATTTTCAGGCACAAACATCAATCTTCGATACCAGCTCGCTCTATACATGACAAATTAGTTCTGCCATTGCCGTGCACTGGATTTCCATAATGCAATCGCACCCAATACTGTACCAATTGGAAAACTCAGCAACATCAGGATGGCCATTATTCTGGATAAAGTTCGTCCTGAACCATTGCCCTGCTTCACCTTAATACAGGCCTGGATATTAAAAAACATCAGCAAGCCTAAAAGTAGCAACACCACACCTAAACTCAGCATGGAAATACTGGATTGCTGATATTCAAGATATAAAAACAGCACTGTACTAAAACCAATCAGGCCGGCATAAATCCCATGTAACAGTGCCAGCGTTTCATTCTTAGCTTTAGGATTTAAATTAGGTAAAGGTGGAATGCGAGTCGCCATGCTTTTATTCCTGTTTTATCTGATTTTTAACTTTATTCGGCTGAATATAACCAATTTCTTCCGTTTTCAGCAGGATTCTGGTGAAAATCGTGCGATTTATGATTATTTAAGCCTATTGAATAGAGATTTTAAAACGAGTTTTTCTTTTCTAAAGCAAACCTAAATAAATTAATGATACAATTGATGCAATATGTATTTTTTCAGGCCACCAATTCTGGCGTGCCTATTTCATATCATTAGGATGAACAATGTCTGATAATGCAACTATCTTGCAGAATGTCCCAGTAGGTAAAAAAGTTGGTATTGCCTTCTCTGGTGGTCTAGATACTTCTGCTGCTCTTTTGTGGATGAAACAAAAAGGCGCTGAACCTTATGCTTACACAGCTAACTTGGGTCAGCCAGACGAAGACGATTACGATGCGATTCCAAAAAAAGCTGAAGCTTATGGCGCAGTAAAAGCACGTTTAATCGACTGCCGTTTACAGCTTGCATTAGAAGGTATTGCTGCAATTCAATGTGGCGCGTTCCATATTTCTACAGGTGGTATGCCTTATTTCAACACGACGCCATTGGGTCGTGCAGTAACTGGCACCATGCTGGTAACTGCCATGAAAGAAGATGATGTTAACATCTGGGGTGACGGTTCGACTTATAAAGGCAACGACATTGAACGTTTCTACCGTTATGGCTTGTTGACCAATCCTGCGCTTAAAATTTACAAGCCTTGGTTAGACCAAACTTTCATTGACGAGCTGGGCGGCCGTGCGGAAATGTCACAGTTCCTGATCGACAATGGCTTTGACTATAAAATGTCAAAAGAAAAAGCCTATTCAACTGACTCAAACATGCTGGGTGCGACACACGAAGCCAAAGATCTTGAATACCTGAATGCAGGCATCAAAATCGTTGAGCCAATCATGGGCGTTGCATTCTGGAAAGATGACGTAGAAGTAAAAGCTGAAGAAGTATCGATTACTTTTGAAGAAGGCTTCCCGGTTGCCATCAACGGTCAACGCATTGAAGATCCAGTTGAGTTCATTCTTGAAGCGAACCGCATCGGTGGCCGTCACGGTCTAGGTATGTCGGATCAAATCGAAAACCGGATCATCGAAGCGAAATCTCGCGGTATCTATGAAGCTCCGGGTATGGCGCTGCTTCACATTGCTTATGAGCGTCTGGTAACGGGTATTCATAACGAAGATACGATTGAACAATACCGCATTAACGGTTTACGTTTAGGTCGTTTGCTGTACCAAGGTCGCTGGTTCGATTCTCAAGCGCTTATGCTACGTGAAACTGCACAGCGTTGGGTCGCTAAAGCAGTTACCGGTACTGTAACGATCGAACTGCGTCGTGGTAATGACTACACCATTATGAATACTGAATCTCCGAACCTCACTTATGAAGCTGAGCGTTTGACTATGGAGAAAGGTGATTCTATGTTCTCGCCGATGGATCGTATTGGTCAGTTGACCATGCGTAACCTGGATATCACGGATACTCGTGCGAAACTGGGCATCTATACAGAGACTGGTTTATTGGCAGTTGGTTCAGCATCTGCAGTGCCACAACTAAAAGACAAAAACTAAGTTTTAGTCCTTTTTCGTTTCATAAAAAACCGCTCCTGATGAGCGGTTTTTTATTGAGGGTTCGTTTATTGATTGTAATAATCTCTAACCATTTGCGATATCTGAATTGACTGAACGAATGGACTGATAATAAATCTGGTTGCGTCCAAGCTGTTTGGCACGATATAGCGCCTGATCCGCGATTCCCAATAAGGCGTCTTTATCAATATCATCTTCACCACGATAGACGGTAATGCCTAAACTGATGGTGATATGTTTCGCAACCGAGGATTTTTCATGTGGAATTTCCAGACGATCAATCGCCTTAAAAATATTTGAAGCCACTGCATAAGCACCATGTGCATCCGTTTCTGGCAAGAGCACCACAAACTCTTCCCCGCCATAACGCGCGACAAAGTCCATATGACGGATCGCATTTTTGATGGTTTTGGCAATAGTCGAAATGACATCATCACCTTTCTGATGCCCATAAAAATCGTTGTAATTTTTAAAGAAATCTACATCGATAAACAGAATTGCCAATGCCGTTTCTTCACGATGTGCACGTTCGAAATGGACTTGCAGCGTCTCATCAAAAGTCCGTCGATTGGAAATCTTGGTCAGCTCATCGTACTGACTCAAATGTAATAATTCGTTGGTATGGATACGCTGGATCTGCTCACTGATTCTGGCGCGAATGCTATAGAGAAATATCACACGTTCACGGGCAAAAATCATATGGCTAATCACATAACCCAGCAAGCAACCTCCAATTAAAATCCGTCCAAAAACCATAGGATTAAATTCAACTGAAAGGCTAAACAATACAAGAATAGTAGTTGCCGCAGCGAATAATCCGGTGACCAGCATCTGAATCGGCTTAATACCGGTCAGAACATAACCCAGGATATATACGATCGTGACTATCGCCATGGATTGATGCTGCAAGGCATCAGTTTTAATCGACATGGTGATACATGAAATTGACACCTGTACCCAGAATACCAACAGCATCGAAGCCTGAGGAAAAAAGCGCTTGATCTTGGGTAAGCACGAGAACATATAAAAGATAATTAGCGACACGCCGCCATTGAGCAAGCCCAACATACACAGGACAAAATCATGTACGAAATATTCTTTGCTGATGCTCCAGTAATCTGTGGGAATCATCACCACCAAAAAAAGGAAATAGGCTAGTACTCCAGCCCACACATATTTTTCGACATGTTTGCGGGCGCGTTCCAGATTTTTGGTCCAGAATTCTTGTTCCAGATTTTGAGGGAAGACCGGGCCTACACGCTGGCTTTGCCGTGTAATCAGTTGTTCTATGTCTTCTTTATCATCTTGCAATTTCGCTAGATTGTACTTGTATTCCATTGCCAAGTATTTATGTAATTTTTTTATTAATTTTAAAATAACATACTTTTTAAAATTAATTTATACATATCCCTTATTTTGTAGCGCTTTCTCGTTACCATTTTTACTATAGATGGATTATCATTTGTTTTATTTGTTCGACTGAATTTGACTTGAATACGATTACGATTCTCCAGCCAGATGATTGGCACGTTCACCTGCGTGATGGTTTAGCACTTCAACGTACCGTTCCCGATTTAGCCAAGCAGTTTTCTCGTGCCATTTGCATGCCAAATCTGGTGCCACCCGTAAAAACCGTCGAAGAGGCCAATGCTTACCGTGAACGTATCATGGCACATGTGCCTGAAGGGGTAAATTTCGACCCGCGTATGGTGCTGTATTTCACTGACAACACCCCGGCAAGTGAAGTTAAAAAGATCAAAGAATCTGCGCATGTCAATGCCATCAAGCTCTATCCTGCGGGTGCGACCACCAACTCCGATAGTGGTGTGAGCGATATGAGCAAAGTCTACGGCGTAATTGAACAGCTTGAAGAACACCAAGTGCCTTTATTGCTACATGGTGAAGTGACGCATAATCATGTCGATATTTTTGACCGTGAAAAGCGTTTCCTGGATGAAGTGCTGGCTCCCTTACTCAGACAATTTCCCAAGCTGAAACTGGTGCTCGAACACATCACCACCAGCGAAGCAGCAAACTTTGTACTTGAGCAAGACCGTAATGTCGCTGCAACCATTACGCCGCAACATTTATTGTTTAACCGCAATGACATGCTGGTTGGTGGGATCAAGCCGCATTTCTACTGCTTGCCGATTTTAAAACGTCAAACGCATCAGCAAACTTTGCTGGAAGTCGCAACCAGCGGTAATCCTAAATTTTTCCTGGGAACAGATAGCGCGCCGCATTCAAAAAATGCAAAAGAAAATGCGTGTGGCTGTGCAGGATGTTATAGTGCGCCGACTGCCATTGAGCTGTATGCTCAGGCATTTGATCAGGTGGGTAAAATTGAACGCCTGGAAGGTTTTGCCAGCCATTTTGGTGCAGACTTCTATGGCCTGCCACGTAATACCAATACCATTACCCTGGTTAAAGAAGATCAAGTAATCCCTGAAAGTTTAGACTATCTGGATGGTGAACAGATTATCCCACTGTATGCTGGTAAAACCATTCAATGGAGAAAAGTGTGACAAATGAAACGCTCCCAATCATTGGTCAACGTTTTCGTGGATTCTTACCTGTAGTTGTCGATGTCGAGACTGCAGGTTTTAATGCGCAGACTGATGCATTGCTGGAAATTGCGGCCATTCCGATTGTTTATAATGAGGAGGGTCAATTTGTGCCGGGTCAAGCTTACCATGCACATATCAATCCTTTCGAAGGGGCAAATCTCGACCGACGTTCGCTGGAGTTTATTGGGATCGATCCTTCTAATCCAATGCGAATCGCCATGGCCGAAGATGAGAAAACTGCACTCAAGCGCATTTTTAAATCGGTGAATGAAGTGCGTCGCCAGCAAAATTGTACCCATGCAGTTTTAGTCGGACACAATGCACATTTCGATTTAGGTTTTCTTCAGGCCGCGATTGCCCGTACCGGGACCAAAAACCAGAACCCGTTTCATAGTTTTTCTGTCTTCGATACAGTGACTTTAAGTGCGGTGATGTTTGGTCAGACTGTACTGGCGAAGTCCTGTATCCAAGCTGGAATCGAGTTTGATGGTAAAGAAGCCCATTCTGCATTATATGATACGCAGAAGACCGCTGAACTGTTTTGCTATATTTTAAACAAACTCGCACCTCACCTGCTTGACACTCTGGTGGCGGATCAATAAGATACCGCCATCTTCTAAACGTCCCTATCGTCTAGAGGCCTAGGACATCGCCCTTTCACGGCGGTAACCGGGGTTCGAATCCCCGTAGGGACGCCATCTATTTTTTCTCTTCTTTATATTTCTTTGATCAGCATCCTAAGCTGCTCAAGTCCTACACTTTTATCAATTAATTAATGAAAATAATTCTCATTACTATTGATTACCTACTCTAAGTTAATGATAATCACTTCCATTATTTTTCGCATATTTAACCCTTCTCATGCGTTTTGCTTATTCCCCACTTTCTATTGCGGTTCTAACAGCTTTATCAACATCTAGTTTTGCAGAAGAATCAAATTATCAAGAATCCATCCTCAAGGAAGCTACGGTTAAGTTCAGCACGATTATTATCGAAGCTCAGCAAGCAAATGAAGTGGGAAAAACAGTTTATTCAAAAGAAGATTTAGAAAGTACGCCAAATAGCTCAAAGAACATTACCGATTTTTTAAAAGTGAATCCGAATGTGCAGTTTAGTCAGTCACAACTTGCAGCAGGTTCTCAAGGTGAAATTAAACCTGCCGAAATCTCAATTAATGGTGCACAAACCTTCCAAAACAATTTCATTGTGAATGGTGTTTCCAACAACCTACTTATTAATCCAGCAAATTCAAACACAAATACGTTTCAAGATATTGGGACTGGCGCACAAGCTATGGCAGTGAACACGGACCTACTTTGTGAGCTTGAAGTATTAGATAGCAATGTGTCTGCCGCTTATGGTCAATTCACAGGTGGTGTTGTAAATGCTAAAACATGTGCACCGCAAACAGAGATAGGTAAAATTCACGGTTCTATCACCTATGATTACACTGAAAGTGATTGGGCTCGCTACAACTCAATTTCACCTTTAGAAGAAAGTAAATTTGAAGAGCCCACAGATGAATACCAAAAGGAATATACCAAACAAGGTCTAAGCACCAATATTTATGGGAAGCTCTCGAATGATTGGGGCTTTAATGCTTATGCCTCTCAACGAGAGTCTATCATCCCAGTCAAAAGTGGCTTTGAAACACCTAAAACAATTGATCAAGAACGACATATCTCAAATCTTGGTGCAACATTATTTTATACACCAAACCCCTCAACCAAAGCGAAGTTTGGTTTCGATTATGGATTGCTGGACAGTTTGAGCTATGTGGACAGCAACCGTGATTCGGGAAGTACCACTGAAACTGAAACACTTACTCTGTTCTCGGAACTTGAACATCGCTTCAACTTAGGTACTCTTGTACACAAACTTAATTTCCAAAACTCGGCGACACAACGTATTGCAGATAATAACTACAGTATGCATTGGTACTATGCCGAAGGAAGTAAAGATTGGAATAATACCGATGTTGTTCGAGAAGGCGCCATCATGGGAGAAATAGAACAACATCAAGACGTTCTCTCTTACGACCTACAAGCCAATATAGACCCATTTAAAGTTGGTCAATCCCAACACAACATGACTCTAGGTGCGGGTTATAGCCATGCTCATGTTGAGTGGAAACGAGCCGAGGATGTTTTACTCGCGACAAAGACCCATTTAAAAGAACTTGGCAAAGATACTACCTGCCTTCAAAGTGCCCCATATTGTGACGATAAACTAACGATAAATGGTTGGAATGGACAATATATCGCTGGTGGGACTCTGTACAAAGCTGGTGATATCCAAGCCCAGCAAGATCGCCTAAATATATTTATTGAAGATAATATTCAGTGGAATGATCAATTTTCAACACGCCTTGGTGTTCGTGCTGATTATGACTCTTTGAGTAGTAATATCAATATTTCCCCTCGCAGTCGTCTCTCTTACAAACCCTTTAGTAATGATCAATTGCATTTATCCGCTGGGTGGAATCGCTACTATGGTCAGCAAACTTTAGGTACAGAGCTGAATGAAATTCAAAATGATTTGCTCTACAAACTGTCACGTGAAAACCCACATGCGACTTGGGTAGAAACACAAACTGCACTATCCAGCGGTGCGCGTAGTTCAGCGCTCAATACCCCTTTCAGTGACGAGACTGTTTTAGGCCTGAATACACAAATCCAGAATTGGGATCTAGGGCTAAAATGGGTCAATCGTAAATATCAGGATGAAATATCAAAAACTAAAGTTACTCCTTTAGGTGGATCAAAATTCTTCTATGAATATAACAATGATGGAAGTGGCAAAGCTGACATCTACACCTTAACACTTAAAAATCGTCAACCGATCGCACTGGGGGATAGCCAACATTTATTTGCCTTGGGATTTGATACAGTGAAGTCTTCCGCAGTTATGTAGATTACACTTCAGCCTATGATCAAGCCACTCAAGATGAATGGGTCTCTTATGATGGTCAAATTATCCGTTGGTCAGACCGCCCTGCCCCAAAATTTAACCAACCATGGACCGCACGAGTAAACTGGGATATTACATTCGATACACTGCCTGTACGTATTTCAAACTTCTTTAGCTATAAAAACAGTTACGATGATATGGTTGTAGTCTCCAATAAAAATGACAAAGTCGAATAGGAAGGTGAACTGCTTGACACCTATTTAGCCTCTGAAATTAAACCCAAATTTACATGGGATATGCGCACCACCTATGACTGGGAAATTTCAAAAGATTTAAGGGCAATTTTTGGTTTAACCATTAACAACGTAACCAACCGCGTGAATACCTATACAACAGGCTCGACCTCAAATGATAGACCACGTGTGATGACTGAAATCGGCCGCCAATTTATTGCAGATGTTACTTTTAAATTCTAGAGCCTGAATAGGTACATGCTGCTGCTCTTTTAGATTTGCTTAGGCTATAATTAATGCGATTTCATATTTTGCCTTTGTATCATGTTAAAAAAGATCTTACTGGTTTTACTGATTTTAGCCCCATCCGCGCTATATCTCTATATCGTCAACCGTGATGATGACAACACTGCGGAGACTGAGACAGTATCAACCCCAGCTGAAAACTCTCAGCCTGAGCAATATCAAACTCCAGATCACTAAGTTTTAGTGATCTTTTCAAATATTTATTTTTTATAGTCCTGAAATCTGTTCAGAAAATAACATCTTAATAAAATAAAGTTTTTGTTTTGCCTAATGTTTAAACTGTTAAATGAATTTTAGCAAAAACCCTTTTGACAAACCCCGGCTTAATCCTTAATATACGCATCACCTCGCAACGTCCCTATCGTCTAGAGGCCTAGGACATCGCCCTTTCACGGCGGTAACCGGGGTTCGAATCCCCGTAGGGACGCCATCTATTGATCTCATACGATCAGACCTTATTCGAAATTACTATTATTCGATTGCAGATTTGTAGTTTTTCACTACAATAGCTCGCTTCATTCCTTTGAAGTATTTCTTATTTCCTATGCACTCATCTCCGAATGATGCTACGCATCAGGGCAATTCTGCGCCTTTAAAACGCGCTATGAGTACTCGACATCTGGTCATGATTTCGCTTGGTGGCGCAATCGGAACAGGCCTATTCTTAGGGTCGGGTGAAGTCATTGCACAAACGGGGCCTGTAGGTGCCATTCTCGCTTATCTCCTGGGCGGTATTATCGCGTACATGGTGATGCTATGTTTGGGCGAACTTGCCGTTCATATGCCAGAATCTGGTTCATTTGGCGCTTATGCCAAACGTTATATTGGACCAGGCACAGGCTATACCATCACCTGGTTATACTGGCTGACATGGTCGGTCACTCTCGGAACTGAATTTACTGCAGCGGCCTTGCTGATGCAGGAATGGTTCCCGGACATTTCCATGTGGTTATGGACCATTATCTTTGGTGTATTCGTATTTAGTCTAAATATGATTTCTACCCGCTGGTTTGCCGAATCCGAATTCTGGCTGGCACTGGTAAAAGTGGTCACGGTTGTTGCTTTTATTCTTTTAGGTCTATTGGCCATCTTTGGTGTTCTGGGCTATCAAGGCTATGAAGCTGCGCCTTTATTTACCAATCTGACTGCACAGGGCTGGTTCCCTGAAGGTCTGTTTCCGATTTTTGCTACGATGCTGATCGTGAACTTTGCCTTCTCTGGTACCGAGCTGATTGGTGTTGCTGCCGGTGAAACTGAAGATCCTGCGAAAAATGTTCCTAAAGCGATTAATACTGCGATTTTCCGCTTATTAATTTTCTTTGTGGGTACCATTATCGTGGTGACGGCATTACTTCCGCATCAGGAAGCAGGCTTAGCCGCTGAAGGCGTGAGTAGCAGTCCGTTCGTAACCGTATTCCAGCACATTGGTATCCCATATGCTGAAGACATCATCCGCTTTGTAATTATCACTGCGTTGTTGTCTGCTGCCAACTCGGGCTTATTTGCTGCTTCACGTATGATGTGGTCATTGTCATACAGCAAACAGTTGCCTGCCGTATTCTCAAGACTGAATGCTCGCGGTGTACCGT
This sequence comes from Acinetobacter lwoffii, assembly GCF_019343495.1. NCBI lineage: Bacteria > Pseudomonadati > Pseudomonadota > Gammaproteobacteria > Moraxellales > Moraxellaceae > Acinetobacter > Acinetobacter lwoffii. The sequence continues at coordinate 1,235,707 of NZ_CP072549.1, forward strand.
ATATTGCAGTCATGGTGACCATGCTGGGTGCATTACCAGGTTTATTGTCTGAACAGTTTGCGCCAGAGACGATCTTTACCAACTTGCTGGGCGTTGCGGCGTTTACCATGGTGGTGGTCTGGATGAGTATCTGCTTAAGCCAGTTCAACTTCCGTCGTCAGTGGTATAAACAGGGTCATACGACCAAAGAACTGGGCTTTGCTGCACCATTGTTCCCGATTGTGCCAATCCTGGGCTTTGTGTTCTGTTTTATTACCTGTATCAGTATGGTCTTTGATCCATCAATGCGTATCAGCTTCGTAGGCTGTCTGTTATTTATTGCAGCGTGTTATGCAAGTTATTATGCTTTTTATCACAACAAGTCTTAATCATCAGTTTTAAAAGAGCGGCTCCGGCCGCTCTTTTTTTATCTATACTATAACCATAGTGGGCAGCCTTAAGGGTGCGTCGATGAAAATTGTGTTTATTCACGGCATGAACAAGCAACAGTATACGGCTACTTCATTACGTCAACATTGGCTGCATCTCTTCAAAACAGGCCTTCGGAAAAACCCACAACAGCAAGCTCGGTTTACTTATTTAAAACGGCATATCCGTATCCCTTTTTATGGCGATTTACTTTCTCGGCATCATTTTCATAACGTCTTGAATGCCAGCACCCTGATGCCGCAACAGTGGCCGCATTTCCCTTTTTTACATCCCGCACAGCTGCAACCGACACCGCCACTAGACCAGTGCACCTATCAAATTTGTGACGTCCCGCAGTTAAATCTTGATGATGCCCTGAATTTCAATCAGAAACTGAAGTTCATCACAGCATTAAGCAAAGATATTGCCTTGCGGGATTTTGCGGTACTCATCAATTATTTTCCCAGCTTACACGCCAGCTTTTTACATAAATTTTTGCTAGAAGCTTATCTTTATTTGGCCAACCCACATTTTATGCAGGAAGTTCACTGCCGCATTCATGATCAACTCTATAGCAGCAGGCCACAGATTCTGGTGGCACATTCGCTTGGCAGCGTGATTGCCTATAATTATTTGATTCAGCATCCAGAGCTAAATATCAAGCGTTTTATTACTCTCGGATCACCGTTGGCATTTCGGGTCATTCAGGCTCATCTGCCGCAACCAATTGTACGACCTACTGCAATTTCAGGTGACTGGATAAATTTCTATTGTAGCGATGACTTTCTGACTACCTTTCCATTATTAGAACCACCCTTTCAGTTTCAGCCGGCGATTATCAATCAGGAGATTCATACCTCCATCTATCATCCGCATGATATTGATGGTTATATTCAGCATCCGGACGTCATGAAAGTGCTCCTGGAATTACTCTAAGACTCACGCCAAACTCTAAATTCAACTTTTACCGTTCCATTCATATTCTTTCTCTATTCAGTGAAATCTTTCATCCGGACTTACCAATTTACTGCTTTTTCTGCCTTTTCTATAAATATACAGATGTATGTTAATGATTGTTTTATCAAAGATAATTTATACATTAACGCCACAAAAAGTGCAGCTTGGCTTGTCGCAATTTTCTCTATACTGTGAATATATAAATCGACCTCCGTGAGGTATCGATGAAAGTTATTTTTATTCATGGAATGAACCAGCAACATCATAGTGCTGCATCGATTCGCCAGCGCTGGCTGCATATACTTCAAAAAGGCATTCGCAAACACCGTCATGATGCCAGATTCAGTTATTTACGACGTCACATTCACATTCCATTTTATGGGGACTTGCTTTCACACTACAACGTTCGCAACATCCTGAATGCTGGCACCTTGATGCCACAGCAATGGCCCAGCTTTCGTTTCCGTCAACCTGTCCATCCTCAGCTTCCTGCACCAGTTCCACGTCCTGGCTGGCGCAAGCCCGTGATTTCCGATCTTCCCCAGCTTAACCTGAATGACACGATGGATTTTAAACAGAAATTCAAATTTATTACCACGCTAAGCAAAAATGTTGCACTGCGAGACTTTGTATTATTGCTGAATTATTTTCCCAGTCTGCATCGGAGCCTGCTTCAAAAATTTCTGATTGAAACCTATCTGTATCTCGACAATCCTGCTTTCATGAAGGAAGTTCATGAACGGATTGCCCGGCAATTGAATGGTCGCAAACCTTGTATTGTGATTGCTCATTCTCTGGGCAGTGTGATTACCTATAACTATCTCATCCAGCATCCTGAACTGAATATACAGCGTTTTATTACTTTAGGATCGCCACTAGCCTTCCAGGTGATCCAGTCACATTTACCGCAACCCATTGTACGACCTGCAGCAATTACAGGCGACTGGATAAATTTTTATTCAACTGATGATTTTCTTACCGCCTTTCCTCTTACACAACCGCCATTTCAGTTTCAACCCGCAATTATTAACCACGGCATTCGTACCCATATTCACCGCCCGCATGATATTACCGGCTATTTACTCCATCCGCAGGTAGTAGAAGCAATTCTGGAATTGCTTAAAAATCCAGCTTAAACCATGTAATTTTCCAGTATTTTCTCTAGATTGTTTTAAATTTATGCACTCAACCCAGAAAATCATTTTTTTTATGGAAATGCGTTTGACACCCCCCTGTTTTCACCCTATTATACGCCCACCTCTGAAACGTCCCTATCGTCTAGAGGCCTAGGACATCGCCCTTTCACGGCGGTAACCGGGGTTCGAATCCCCGTAGGGACGCCAATTTTCAGAAGTACATTTTATTAAGTCCCTATCGTCTAGAGGCCTAGGACATCGCCCTTTCACGGCGGTAACCGGGGTTCGAATCCCCGTAGGGACGCCATTACTTCAAGCTAAAAGTAGCGGTTTTAAAATTTATCTTCTGTACTGTCCCTATCGTCTAGAGGCCTAGGACATCGCCCTTTCACGGCGGTAACCGGGGTTCGAATCCCCGTAGGGACGCCATATTCGAGATGGCAACATCTCAACAAAAAGCCCGAGCATTGCGACTCGGGCTTTTTTTATCTTGCAAATTTTATTTCTGAAAACTTTAAACCTTGTTTTTATCATTCGTTCAAATCTAGCTCTCTTTCTGGGGGCTGCCATCCCATTCTTAATTTTACAATTTGTATTGTTTTAACATTTCTATGCATAGAAATATCCGTTCATTTTCATTTAAAGCAATACACCAATAAATTAGAACAAAAATTCAACACCCTGCTTTTAGAGGGCACGTTAAGGTAAATCAAGAGAAATCTGCAAGGATCAGATTATGTTCGTCAGCACAGAGCTAAGTTTACCTTTATCGCCAAATAAAAATCATAATTATCAAATTAAAAGCTTTAAGGATTGGGTCGACTTTTTTCAAGATACTGAAATTTCGACATATACCAAAACTGAAAAAGCTGAATCTTATTTGAGCGATCTGATTAAAAATTTAAATATTGATACTCTCGGATGGTTAGATCAGCCCGCACAGGTTGAACAGCATCTTTTAGAACAACATCATCAAATCTGTGCCACTTTCCAGGCCTATGTCAATCGCCGTAAACAGCAGCAGCCTCGGGAATATTTTCCAACGGTTTCTCATGCTTTCGAATTCCTGGCGAAAGTTGCACCGGTCAAACTGGTCGATGGTGCCTGGTTATATTCGACCGTGCCAAACTGTAATCAGCCCGAGCTAAAAGATTTGATTTACATCTATCTCGAAGAGCTTGGTTTAGGGCATCCGCGTGCCAATCATGTCACCATGTATCAGGACCTGTTGAGTCATTATGAGCTGAACAGTTACGCCGAGCATTTGGATGACAGTTACTACGAACAGGCTGCCGTACAGCTAGCACTAGCTTATGCCCCAGCCAAATATTTACCTTTGGTCATTGGCTTTAATCTCGGCTATGAACAGTTACCGCTACATCTGTTAATCACCAATTATGAACTGGCTGAACTGGGTATCGATCCGCATTATTTCAATGTGCACATTACTATTGATAATGTTCACAATGGTCATGCGCAGAAATCCCTGCAAGCGTTTATCCAGCATTTTAATCAAGCTGAAGATCCACAAATTTATCTTGAACTGATTAAAAAAGGCTATGTTCTGAATGACATCGGCAAAAGTTCCTCTCAGATCATTAAGGAACTGGATATTGGGCAGATGGCTTTAAAAGTTTTCCAGAATAAAGCGCTGATTGGTCAATATATTCATAATCAGAAATGCCAGTTTAGTGGCAAGACCATCAATGACTGGTTATCCGATCCTGCCCAGATTAGCGAATTTTTGCAGGTGATGATTGAAAAAGGCTGGATCGTGAAAGATGCGCCAGTAGAACAAAGTCGCTTCTGGAAAATGATCGATCATCCGGAAGGTAAAATGTTTGGGGTCTTTAATGCGACCGAAAAACAGATTATTAAAGACTGGATTCAGGGTGCAGGCTTGGCAACTCGCCTGTCCTCACGTAGTGCAGCCCCATCACAAGCAAAAATTGAACCTGCAATGAGCCGCATGGACCAGCAGCGCTTGAATCAGTTAAAAAGCCGCTTTATGCGCTGTGAAGGTGCTGAACAGAAAATTGATCTACTGATTCCTTATACTGCACCGCATATGCATCACACCGAAATAGGCTTATGGGCGACTCGTCAGTTAAGCCAGTTATTATTTCCTTTTCAGACCCAGGCGATGCATTATTCCTAAAGCACTCCTAAGTGCCAGAAATTAAAAAAACCGGACATTTGCAGTGTCCGGTTTTTTTGATAAAAATTAAGCCGATTTTCGTGAGTTTAATTGTCCCTTGATTACCGCTTTGACATTGCCTTTCAGATACTGCAAAAAGACTTTTAGTGGTGACAGTTTCGGATTAGGCTGCTTGCCTTTAGCAATTTCCTTAAACTGCGCGGCATACCAGATGATTTCCATAATCGCCATCTTGTCGACCATTGGAATACCGGTTTTAATTTTCTCAACCGCATAACGTACATCCTGCCCTGCAACCAGACGATTGCCCAAGTCAGGCTCTACCGCAAAGGGACGTGCAATCCCGACAAAATCACAGGCACCACTGTCGAGCGCGGCATTCATGCCTTCAACAGTTCGGAATCCACCAGTGACCATGATATGACACTTCACTTCCTGCCGGATTTTTTCGGCAAAATCGAGGAAATAGGCTTCACGGGCAATGGTCGAGGCCTTGCGCTTGTCTGCTTTCACGCCGGCCATCGCAGGTGCTTCATAGCTACCACCTGACACTTCAATGATATCAATGCCTGCAGCGTCCATCGCCTTAAAGACATAGATGACATCTTCTTCGCTAATACCACCGCGCTGGAAATCAGCTGAATTCAGCTTGACTGAAATAATAAAATTTTCCGAAGTCGCAGCACGTACGGCCTGATAGGTTTGCAGCAAGAAACGGGTACGATTCTCAATACTACCACCCCATTGATCCTGACGCTTATTGGTCAGCGGTGACAGAAACTGGCTAATCAGATAACCATGTGCCCCATGCAACTGCACCCCCTCAAATCCTGCTTTTTCACAAATGGCAGCCGAAGTGGCAAAGCGCTGGATAATATCCAGGATTTCATCTTCACGCAGTTCCCGCGGGGTTCCAAAGCTCATTGCCAAAGCCGGACTAAATGGGACTGCGGACGGTGCAACCGTTTCTTGATTCAGGCCCTTGGGACACTGGCGGCCCGGATGCGACAACTGGACCAGTTGTACCATGCAATGCTGTTTGCCTACGTCGGCCCAGACTTTGAGCTGCGCCAGATCGCGTTCTGTTTCTACCACTACGACGCCCGGTTCATTCTTGGCACGATAATCCACCATGACATTACCCGTAATAGCACAACCCAAGCCACCTTCGGCCCATGCTTCATACAACTTGAAATGCGCCTGATTGGGCTGGCCGGCATCATTGGCCAGTGCTTCACTCATGGCACCTTTAATGATGCGATTTTTAAAAGTGGTATTACGAATTTGAATGGAATCGGCCAATTGAGTCATGATCTGTCCTGATACGTTACTTTTATTTTGTACTCGTTTATAACGTAAGCTAGAACAATTGACAATCAGTCTTGTCAAATTTACACAATTTTTATCTGCTTATTTTCTTATGGTTAAAGATTTTTGTGATTTAGTTTCTTGGATCAAAAGCATCCCGTACCGCTTCTCCCATATAGATCAGCAAACTCAGTACAATCGCCAAACTAAAGAATCCCGACAATGCCAGCCACGGCGCATTTAAGTTGTTTTTGGCCTGAAGCAAGAGTTCCCCGAGGGATGCCGAATCGGGTGGCAGACCATACCCTAAAAAATCCAGCGCTGTCAGTGCAGTAATATTGGCGGTTAGCATAAAAGGTAACTGTGACAGGCTAGAACCTATCACATTGGGGAGAATATGTTTGAACATGATCCGTCCATCCCCCGCCCCAATACTTCTTGCTGCCCAGACATATTCCAGATTTCTGGCGCGCAAAAACTCAGCGCGCACCATACTCACCAGTGTGGTCCAGCCAAATAACAGCATGATCAGAAATAGCCAGTAAATACTCGGGGTAAACAGACTGACCAGTACCATCACCATAAACAGCATCGGCAAACCGCTCCAGACTTCGAGTATGCGTTGCCCGATCAGGTCAATCCATCCACCATAATAACCCTGAATTGCCCCTGCTAAAATTCCCAACGCCGCAGACAATAAAGTCAGAGCAAAACCAAACAGTAATGAAATCTTTAAGCCATATAGAATCCGTGCAAGAACGTCACGGCCCTGGTCATCTGTTCCCAGCCAGTTTTGCGCACTCGGGGGCGATGGCACCGGCTCAGCCAGTTCAAAATTTGGCGTTTGATAGGAAAACGGAATGATGGGCCAGATCGCCCAGCCCTTTTCTGTAATCAGTTGCTGTACAGCGGGATCTTTATATTCTGCTTCTGTCTCAAATACCCCACCAAAAGTAGTTTCCGGATAGGATTTCAGGATGGGCAGATAAAAAGCATGATCATATTTCACCAGCAAGGGCTTATCGTTAGCAATCAGTTCTGCACCCAAGGAAATGATAAAAATAGCACTGAAAATAATAAAGCAGCTAAAGCCCAGCTTATACTGCTTAAAACGTTGCCAGCGTGCTTGCATCAAGGAAGACATTATTGTGATCCTCGACGTGAACTGAAATGAATTCTTGGATCAATCAGTTGATACAGCAAATCGCTGAGTAAACGCAGTATCAGACCGAGCAAGGTGAAAATAAACAAAGTACCGAAAATCACCGGATAGTCACGCTGGATAATCGCCTCAAAACCTAAAACACCTAACCCATCCAGATTAAAGATAATCTCGATAAACAGGTTGCCCACGAAAAACACTCCGATCAGGAGTTCGGGCAAACCTGCAACCAGTACTAAAATGGCATTCCGGAATACATGCCGATACAGCACTGCATGTTCAGTTAAACCCTTTGCCCGCGCAGCCAGGACATATTGCTTGCTCAGTTCTTCCACAAAGGAAAATTTCACCAGATAAGTCAAACTGGCAAATCCGCCAAGCACCATGGCCAACAGCGGCATGGCCATATGCCAAAAATAATCCTGAATTTTCACAAAGAATGAGAGTTCAGCAAAATTTTCAGAGCGAATTCCCTGCAAGGGAAACCAGTGCAGATAAGACCCGCCAGCAAAAAATACAATGATTAAAATGGCAAAAATAAAGGCTGGAATGGCATAGCCCACGGCCAAAACTAGAGAGGTGGTCTGATCAAACAGACTGCCATGTTTTCGGGCTTTTCTAATCCCTAAAGGAATGGAGACCAGATAAATCAGCAAGGTACTCCACAGGCCTAAAGAAAGGGATACTGGCAATTTCTCCCAGATGAGCTCGGTCACAGGCTTGTCTTTGAAAAAACTCTGCCCCAGATCAAACTGCGCATAACGCGTTAGCATTTCCCAAAAGCGGATATGCAGCGGCTGGTCAAAGCCGTACTGGATATTAATCTGCTCAAGCATTTCCGGTGTGAGGCCTTGCTTTCCCTGATACTGCAATCCGGTATGCGCCAAACCATTAACCTGTTGCGCCTGATAAATCGCCTGCTCCACCGGACCACCGGGTGCTAGCTGGATCACCATGAAATTGATCAGCAAAATGATCAGCAAGGTTGGAATCATCAGCAACAGACGTTTGAGAATATAAGTGCTCATGGCACTCCCTGATAGGCTTGGAGCTTAATGCTGTTTGAAATAATCAGCCACATGTCTGGCCTTTGCCGTATCGACCCACCAGTAGTCAATCCCGGCGGAGAGTTTAGGTTTTCGTTGCGGCTGCTGATACATATTCCAGTAAGCATACCAGTATTCTCCCGTACCATAAGTCAGAATATGATAATAGCCTGCCCGCAGTAAACGGTCTAATGCTCGGGTACTGTTCACCAGCTGTTCACGGTTTTGAGCCTGAGTCACCTGCTGAATAACAGCATCAATGGCCGGATTTCGAATGCCGGCATAATTATAATTACCTGGCTGCGTAGCGGCCTGACTGCCCCAAAACTGTTTCTGCTCCTGTCCCGGTGTCAGGGATTGCGGCATGGTATCAACAATCATATCAAACTGATAATTCCGCAGCCGTTCATAATATTGCGCGGTTTCTACCATACGAATGCTGGCCTGAATGCCCAAGCGTTTTAAATGACGCAGATATGGCATCAGATCACGCTGCTGTTCCGCCTGATGCAACAGAAACTCAATCTGTACCGGTTGACCCGCAGCATTGACCAACTTCCCCTGTTGATAACGATAGCCTACCTTTAATAGCAATTGACGGGCTTTTAACAGATTGTTCCGGTTAAAACCGGAGGTATCTGACTGAGGATATTTCCAGTCCTGCAGTACAGCCTGACGTTGAACCGGATCAAGCTGCTTTAAATGGGGTTTTAAAATGTGCAGTTCTTCAACACCTGGCCGTCCATGAGATGCAAGCTCACTATTGGAAAAAAAGCTGTTCAGGCGCTGATATTCACCATAGAACATGGCTTTATTCAGCCATTCAAAGTCATAGGCAAAACTCAAGGCTTGGCGGAAACGGATATCGGCAAAAGGCTGACGGCGGGTATTGAATATCAGACTATGGGTCGGAATCGGGTTGTGATGCTGAAAGCGGTAACGCTGCACCTGTCCTTGCCGAACGGCGGGAAACTGGTAGTCTTTCACCCAGCGGTTGACCTGTTTTTCCTCATGCAAGGTAAATTGGCCCGACTTGAAAGCTTCGAACTTGATTTCAGGACTACGATAATAACGATACTTGATCCGGTCAAAATTATAACGCCCGCGGTTGACCATCAAGTCTTTTCCCCAGTATCCGGGATTACGTTTGTAGCTAATACTACGTCCAGCATCTATGTGTTCAATGACATAAGGCCCTGAACCCAGCATCGGTTTCAGCGTCAATTCTTTAAAATTACGCTTTTGCCATTCCTGTTTAGAATAAATGGGCATCTGCGCGACAATCATCGCCATTTCCGGATTATGTCCGGATTTAAAATGCATTTTGACCTGTAAAGGTGACAGGACTTCCAGCCGGTTTAAATCAGCCAAATACATCTGCAGGCCAAAATTGGACTGGGTCTGAAACAGTTCAAAACTGTATTTGACATCTTGTGCAGTTACCGGCTGGCCATTACTAAACCGTGCTTTCGGATTTAAATGAAAAATAATAAAGGCGGTTTTCTTGGGGTCAAAACTGACTTTTTCCGCCAGCAAGGGATAGTACACACCGGGCTCATCCAGTGACTTGGACAGCAAACTGTCAAAAATATAGTTGCCCCCTTCAGTGACATTGCCCTTGCCATTCATGCTGTTTAAATTATCGAAACTGCCATCAGCTGCTAGAATCAGCGTACCGCCTTTCGTTGCTTGCGGATTGGCATAAGGCAGGGATTTGGCCTGGGCATATTTCGGCTGGTTATATAGCGCGATATATGGGGTGGTGATCAGGGCTGCCCAACTGCTACTCACGAGCAGCGGGGCTAGCCAGATAAACCTGAAAGTTTTAAATAAATGAGCGAATCTCATGATCCATTCATTAATTCGGTACTTTAATCACATCGCCAATACGCAATTGCGTATTCGGTTTGAGATCATTCATTTCCGCCAGTTCATTGCTGTTCATACCATAGCGTGAAGCCAGACCGATTAAGGTATCACCGCGTTTGACTTTATAATCAGTCACCAGTTTTGGAATCTGAATGGTTTGACTGACCCTTAATCCTGCGCGTGGACTTAGATTATTTAATTGAGCCAAGTCGGTCACGCTTATGCCTAAACGGCTGGCGATTGCATTCAGGGATTCGCCTGATTTAACGGTATAGGATTCAGTTGCCTTAGAAGCTACAGGCTTAGTTGCCACTTTCACATCTTCAACTTTTTTATCTACCGGAAAGTCACCCTCAATTTTTAAACGCTGACCAATACGCACCGTACTATTGGTATTCAGGCCATTTAAATCTGCCAGATATTTCAGTTGTAAATGATACTGACGTGCAATAGAACTTAAGGTTTCACCTGACTTCACCACATGCGAATCCGATTTTGTATTCTTCGTCGCAGTTTCAGCAACCACTTCACGTACCGGTTCAGCAACTTCACCACTGAGTTTCAGGCGCTGTCCCACACGCAAGCCGGCATTACGTGACATGCCATTCAGGCTCGCCACCTGGTCCATTGACAGATTGTATTTTGCGGCAATGCCGGTCAGCGTATCACCCGCTTGAACCGTATAGGTTTCAGGGATCTGACTGCCGGCTGGAATCTTGATGGTCTGACCTATACGTAAACCACTATTGGCAGACAACCCATTCAATGCAGCCAGTTCAGAAACACTCAGCTTGCTTTGACTGGCAATGCTATACAGGGTTTCACCGCGTTTGACCTGATAGTTTTCAGTCGCAGTCTGATCGACTTTGACATTTTCAAACTTCTGCTCAGTTTTCTGGCTAGATGCCGTTAGCCCTTCAACTTCCTGAAGTGGTACATTGATTTTCTGTCCCACCATCAGACTGCTACCGGCAGTCAGACCTGAAGTCAAGGATGCCAGTTCGGTATTTGAAAGCCCGTAACGATCGGCAATCAGTTTCAGATATTCACCGCGTTTCACCGTATAAGATTTGGTCTGAACCTTGGCAGTTTCAGCTTTTTTAATCTCTTCAGCTTTAGATTTAGAGGCAACCGTTTCTTTCAGTGACAGCTTTTGCCCAACAAACAGACCGCTATTGGTACTCAGTCCATTAAAATCAGCCAGTTGTTTCACGCTAAAACCAAACTGATTCGCTACGCTAGTCAGAGAGTCATTGGCCTGAACCACATAAGTTTCCGGCTTTTCTTTGGCTTTGCTGGCTTCCTGTACCGGTTTGGCATCATACAGATAAATGGTGGTACCCACATACAGCGGAGAATTTGGATCAATCTGGTTCCATTTCGCCACATCACGCCAGTTCACGCCATTTTTAGCCGCAATCATTGCCAGATTATCACCTGGTAACACCTTATAGGTACTGCGTTTGCCTTTTGGAGCAACCACCACCACTTCAGAATCAGTCTTGACGTAATTTTTGCCCTGATTCAGCTGGGCTTCAACCGAATTCGCAGTGGTATTGTCAGCAACTTCTTTTGGATAAGAGAAGCCTTTTGTCAGTTCTTTACCTTGCTGCTCAGCCACAGACAGGCTGGTTTGAATGGCAGTCAGCTTGATTTTGCCATCATAAGGATCAACAATTTCTGTGCCAGCCGGCGCCAATGCTTTCAGCTCTTCAACCACTTGGGCCTGTTCTGCCGGTGTTGCGACAGGCTGCAGAATTTCATCTACAGTTTTCTGAATATCCTGTGCGATGACCGCCTGCTCAACTTGCTGACGCTCAGCTGCCGAAATCGGTGGTTCGACCTGAATCTGTTTCGCTGGCGCTGCAGGTGTTACAGCTACCGGAATACGCGGCGCACTTGGAATCGGCAAATCACTTTGTGCCGCAAAACTGGCCAAGGCAGATGAGCCTTTAGGCGTCGAAATCTTTTTCGTAGTCTGCGTTACAGTATTTGCCGTTGTCGCGGTACTTACCGCTGCTGTGACGACAGGTGGCGTACTTGCAGCTTTAGCCGGAGTCGTCGTTTTGGTAACAGTCGTTGCAGGCTGATTACTAACAACCGCTGGCGGCGTCTGTTTAGAAGGTGTAATCGTTTTGGTATTTAATTCTGGCGGTGCTGCTTTGGTTGGCACCCCTGTCGTCGTATTTCGCGGCAAGCTGTTCGTGTTACTCGCCCATAAACCGCCTGAGCCGGATAATTTTTTCAGCTTCTCATCGACTGAAGGACTTAGGTCAGCTGGAATCAGAATACGGCGCGGACTTGCAGGATCAATATGATCACCACGATGACCCGGGTTTAATTGATACAGTTCTGCACGGCTTAGACCAGTGATGGCTGCAATTTCATTTAAACTGGCAACGCCCACTGGCACTTCACGGAAATGCGGACGGTTGGCAATCGGTGGCAAACTCACCCCATAACTGCCTGGATTTTTAATAATCTGTGCAACTGCCAGAAAACGTGGCACATAGCTCATAGTTTCTTGTGGCAATTTCAATGACCAATAATCGGTAGGCAGACCTGCAGCTTTGTTACGGTTAATCGCCTGCTGGATACGGCCTGGGCCTGCATTATAGGAAGCGAGCGCCAATTCCCAAGAACCAAACTGGTTATACAGACTGCCCAAAAACTCATAGGCTGCACGGGTCGATTCCACTACATCACGACGACCATCGTATAAAGAAGTCTGCTTTAGACCATAAATGCGGCCGGTACTTGGAATAAACTGCCATAAACCTGCTGCCGCCGCACTACTGGTCGCTGCCGGGTCATAAGAACTTTCAATAATCGGTAACAGTGCCAACTCGGTCGGCATGCCACGGCGTTCTGCTTCTTTTACTGTGTAATATAAATAACGTGATGCACGCGCACTTAAGCGATCCAGATAAGGCTGACGTGAAATAAACCAGCCACGCTGCGCATCAATCCGCGGATTCCAGACACTTAAGTCCATCTTGAAACCTACGGTCATACGTTTCCAGACATCACCATGTTTCAGAATCTGTAAACGGTCGCCTTCGACTGCACGCATATCCGTTGCAGAGAGTAAATCTTCCAGTCCATCCAGACTGCTGGCATCCAGATATTGTGATCCAACCTGCTTGCTTGATGCTGTTTGGGTCGCACTTTGTGTAGATGAACAGCCCGTCAGTCCTAGGGAAGCAAGTGCAGTTCCCAGTACAGAATATTTTAAAAATGTAGGTAATGTCGGCTGCCACAAAATTGCGGTTGGTTTATACATAAAGAAATCCAAACAACTCGTATATAAATTTATTTTTTAGATATGCCATTGTAGTGAAGCATGTCGAAGACTCAAGCCAATAATTTACCGCGATTTCACGTTAAATGTTACAAGAAATTAAAAAATCCCGGACATATAGATTGATCGACTGCATTTGCGCTATACAATAAGCCTTCCAGCTTGTTCTATTTTGATCGGATTTAATCTATGTCACACACTATCACACTTTATGTTGATGGCGCCTGTCGCGGCAACCCGGGTTTAGGGGGTTGGGGTGCGTACATTGTTAATGGCCAACAAGAACACAAAATTTATGGCGGTGAAGATCATACCACCAATAACCGTATGGAACTGACGGCTGCGATTGAAGGGATTCTGTTCTGTGACAAGCAAGATAAACTGGTGATCTATACCGATTCTAAGTACGTCAAACGAGGCATTACCGAATGGATTCATGGCTGGAAAAAGAAAAACTGGAAAGATGTCAAAAATCCGGATCTTTGGCAAAAACTCGATGAAGTCTGTCAGGGACGTGAGATCGAATGGCACTGGATCAAAGGTCATGCTGGACATCCGGGCAATGAAATGGCCGATCAGCTGGCCAATCTGGGTGCTGATGAAACCCTGAAAAAATCCAAGCAAAGCCCTTCAATGTCTGAAGATAAAAAAAAATCTGAACCCGACTGGTTGCTAGACGATCCTTTCGGTCTGGATCTGGCCGACAGTGAAGAAGAACTGGAAGAACCGCCCGAAACCATCATCGAAGTAACTGTTGAAGAAATTGTACAGACTGAAGTTTTAGCAACGGACAGCAATGAAGATGCTTCATCTTCAGAATCATCTGCCTCGACTGAGCTACATCCGCAAATTGTCATTACACCAGCAAAGCTACAGCTGCATGGCCCACGACAACTGATTCTGGATACCGAAACCACCGGTTTTTATTATCAGGATGGTGACCGGATTATTGAAGTTGGCGCGCTAGAAATGATTAACCGCAAACTGACCGGCAGTTCGATTCATATCTATATCAATCCGAAAACACCGGTCGGTGATTCTGTCAATGTCCACGGGATCACCGACGAATTCCTGCAAGACAAACCGCTGTTTGAAGAAATTTCTCAACTGCTGTTTGACTATTTACACGGCGCGGAAATTATTGCGCATAACGCGACCTTCGATATGAACTTTCTGGATATGGAATTCAAACGCGCAGGTTTTAAAACGCTCTCCGAAGTCTGTGACGTCACCGATACCCTGGCACTGGCCAAGTCCAAGCATCCCGGTCAGAAAAACTCGCTAGATGCCTTAGTGCGCCGTTACGAGATTCCACAACGTGACCGTACTTTCCACGGTGCCTTGCTCGATGCGGAAATCCTGTCCGATGTTTATCTGGCGATGACCGGTGGACAGGTGTCTTTTGATATCGATGCCCTGTCCCAGTCTGAAGACCAGAACAGCCGTTCAGGGATGGCCAGAGTTGAAATTGAATTACCGGTGATTCTCCCGTCAGAACAGGAATTACAGGAACATGAGAATTGGGTCAAACAATTCGAAGAAAAACATGGAACTGCTTGCCTTTTCGCGAAATAAAATCTACATTTCCGAGGATACTTTAGGTTTAAAACTATCGTTCTTCAGTTATAGTAAATACAAAGAGGCCCCGTAGTTTAAAGCGGGGCTCATATATAGATAATACTCCAGGAAAGGTGCAGATCATGTCTTACCAAACCTCTATACATTTTGATCCAACAGCTTTACTGATAATAAAAAATGAGGTTGATAACTCGATCAAGTTAGTCGAATCAGCAGTAAGCACCTTGGTAGAAGACCAGACTTTACCTTTTGGTATTGATGATGCATTAAATCAGTTCGAACAATGCGCCCAAGTTCTGGCACTCATCGACATGTCCAGTCTGGCAAAAGTCGCTCAATATTCAGCAGAACTGATGCGCAAGATTATGGGGAATCCGGCGCAGGTCAATACTCAAGAAGTGATCGCCTTGAGTGAAGGCACCACTATGCTGAAACGCTATATCGAATTCATCTGTCTGCGTGAAGTAAAAATTCCACAGTTTTTGCTGGATACCCTGAACCGCTTGGAACTGGCTTTGGGTAAACCACTGACGACTGAAGGCCAGCATGTAGAATCGCTATTAGATTGCGTCACTCCTGATTTTGCGCTGCCACAGGCACCAAGTCTGGAAAAATCCCAATATGTACACCGTCTGTATAAGCTGTCACTCAACAAGCTGATCAATCAGGAAGAAAGTGAACTGGATTTGCAAGCCATCAAACTGGTGGGGGCTTATCTGGCCGGACTTGCAGAACAACATGACAGCAAGCAGTACTGGAATCTGGTATATGTCGCGTTGAACAATATTGAGCACCTGCTGATTAATGAACCACGTCTACGCACACTGGTGAGCATTGAACGCAACATGGCACAATATTTTAGCTCAGCAGACAGCTTCAAGGCTTCGTTGTCAGATTTAGCTAATATTCTTAGCCTGTGTATCAGTCAGGAAGATGAAACTGCGCAATCTATCCGTAGCCAGCTCAATGTTGGCGATGACCTACTGACCGATATGCAATTACAGGTCTTCAGTCGCCACCTGTATGGTCCTGACTTTGAAACCATGCATACCATCAGCGAGTTGGTGACCACGGAAATGGCACAGATTCGTAATGACATCGAGTTCAACTATCAGAATATGACGCCTGAAAAGACTCAGGAATTACAGGCTCAACTGAATAGTTTGGCCAATATCTTCAAGGTGTTGAACCTGAATGAAGCCTATCATGACCTGACCCGTCAGGCTGCTTCACTGAGCCAGCCCGAGATTATGCAGGATGCCAGCTTTGCCCAGCAGTTGATGAATGTCATTCTGTCTGCCATGAACTCGATTGGCGTACTGGAACGTCATCACACTTCGAGCCGCTTGCAGCTGCGCGTCAACAACATGAATATTTCTCTGGACCGTCTGGATGAAGCACACGCTGCTTTACTCACAGAAACCAAGGCCCTGATCGAGCTTTCTAGCCAGATTCTCAGCAATTACCTGCAAGATCATGACTTGACTGCCCTCGAACCTGTTCCTGTACAGTTTTGCGAGATTGGCGGCGCGATGCTGTTCCTGAATGCAGAACATGTTCGTACTGCGTTCACCACCACTGCAGAATTCATCAAGAACCGTATTGATCTGTCGATTGCATTAAGTCCGGAAGAAATTCATCGTGCTTTAGACACCCTGGCCAGTGCCGACATGATGATTGATAACTTAAAGAACAAACAGCCTGTATTACAGACCATGTTTCAGGTAGCATTGGACAGTAGTGAGAAACTCAAAATAGTTGCCTAATGTCCAAATTATCACTTGCTTATATTTTTCAACAACAGCAACTGCTGATCGATCAACACTTTCAACTTCCACAGGTTGAAGCCTTAGCAAGTGATTTGCTACTCCACACGGGTGATCAGGTGATTGCCCGTGACCTCCTTCCCGATGAGCCAATTCCTGCAGGCTTACAACTGGTTCCCATCCGTCAGCTGTTACAGTTTTGGAATACCCAGCAATTTGAACAGGCCAGTCGTGCGGTGCAGCTTTTAGAATGGCGTCGTAACCATAAATTTTGCAGTCATTGCGGCACAGCGACTGAAGCGCATGCTGTTGAATATGCCATGGTCTGCCCATCTTGCAACTATCGTCAGTATCCACGGGTACAGCCTTGTGTTATTACTGTTATTACCAAAGGCAAAGACGAGATTTTGCTGGCCAAAAATGCGCGCAATACCAAAAGCCAGATGTATGGACTGATTGCCGGCTTTGTCGAAGTGGGTGAAACGCTGGAAGATGCAGTACGTCGTGAAACGCAGGAAGAAGTCGGTTTACAACTCAAGAATATCCAGTATCTCGCCAGCCAGCCCTGGCCTTTCCCAAGCAATCTGATGATTGCCTTCAAGGCAGAATATGCTGGCGGTGAGCTACAGTTGCAGGAAGAAGAAATTAGCGATGCACAATTCTTTAAATTCGATCAGCTGCCTGAAATTCCGTTTAAAGGCAGTATTGCTCATGCCATGATCATGCATGTGACCCAAGGTACGCCCGTCGCAGACGACACCAAGACCTGGCTGTAAATCTGTATTTGAAAGATTTAGCTCAACGGCTTAAAAAAGAATCCAGTGGATGCTCTCCCCTGGATTCTTTTTTATCTATTGCTTGGTTAAACCAAATATCAGTCTCAGGATTTAAATGCATCCTCGAGTGCCCAGAGTACCTGTGCCTTGGTCTGAAAAAACCGGCTAAACAAACTGGAGAGCGAACCTACAATGGTAATATGGCCAAGTTTCGGAATGTGAATCAAATGGCTATGATTGCCCTTTTCTCGCAATACCCGATCCAAATCATGGCTATTGAAATGCCCGACGATGTTGTCTTTCTCGGCAATAAACAGATAATGCCGGATTGAGCTATTTTTAACAAAATAATAAGGCATCACCTGCTGATAAGGCACCGCCTGATCAAATGCATCGGCACAGATCGGATCATTTTTATAATCAAAATGATAAGGCCCTGCCAGACCAATAATCGCACGGATTTGACCGTGGTCAATACTGGCAGATTGCGGATGATACAAGGCAGACATGACATTGAATGCGCCGGCAGAATGTCCCATCAAGACCAGATTTTCAGCACAGATCTGCAACTGCTCAGCCGACTGCTGCAAATGATTTAGCAACAGATGCAGATCATGAATATAAGTGGGGAAAATATGCTGTGGTGCCAGATGATAATTCATCACCACTACATCATAACCTTCTTTGGCAAAGGACTCGCCAATAAACTGGTAATCCTTTTTATCGCCATGCAGCCAGGCACCGCCATGTACAAAAACAATTAGGGGCCGATGTGGTAAAGGCTGCTGACTCCGAAACAGGTCAAAGCGTTGCCGGGATTTCAAGCCATAGGCCAATTGGGTTTCGACCATATAACCCTGTTTCGGGGTCAAACGATTTAAAGCATAACTGCCAAAATCGTATAACCGGAAATCTTGATAATGTTGCTGAAACTGCAGAATACGCTGTGAAAGCTGGGTTTTAAACTGGCCGACCTTATGGTTCATAGGTCGGTTCAACCGTATCAGGATCAATGGCAACTGGCGTCTGTTCAATACCCGGCTGCGCATATGCCGGTGCAGCAAAGTTTTGGTTAGCCAGACTTGAATATTGCTCAACATTATCAATTAGGGTCACGATTTTAGTAACATTCCCTACCTGCTGTAACACCTGATTGAGGTCAGCAATCTCGGCACTGTTTAAACGCCCCATTACATACAGAATGCCATCTTCAGTATGCACATGCACCTTACTATCCGCAACCACAGTCGCTTTCATGATCAAGCCACGGGTATTTGCAGTCACCGCAGTATCCTGCATGATGGTGCTATAGCTGATCTGATTGCCGACAGTAATAAAATTATGTACCGCTTTGACATCACTCATGGATTTGACATTATCTTCAGCCAGTTGCTTTAAATGGGCATCCGGCACCTGACCGGTCAACAAGACATTGCCATGGAAACTTTCAATATTGACCCGGGCCTGCTTGAAACGCGAATCCAGTTTATAAAGATTAATTTTTGCAGTACGGACAATCGAGGAATCAATAAATACCTGCCCCAAGGTACGCGCCCCACTTTCAGTTCCTACAGGAGCCGTACCTGTGCCACTGGAAATAAAACTGGCACAACCTGATAAACTTGCGACACACAGCATTGTTATTGCAATACGCTTAACCACTCAGCAAGACTCCTTCATTTTATTACGTCTTTTTCAATCTAATCATCTTTTCCAAGCTAAGATCATGGCAATTCTGCTTGAACTTTACAATGATCTTGAAGCAAATATAAGCATCTTTAGACCTTATTTTGTTAAAAGGTTAATAAACTCTTGATCAAAAGTAAAAGCATTTTCAATCCATTCCAGATCATAAGGGTATTGCGAAAAGTCATGCTGTATGGTTTTTGCAAATTGCTGTTTAAAATCAAAACAAATCACATCAAAACGATAGTAATAGTGTGCAAATTGTGGATTTTTCTGAATAAAGCACATCGCAGTCTTGAGTATCTTGCCCTGTTTTGCTCTGGAAACAGACTCGATCGCTTGCGCATATCGGGTTTGTGCACGTGCTTTGACTTCCACAAAGACCAGCTCCTGATCACGCATCAGAATCAGATCCAGCTCGCCATAGCGACTGTGATAATTGGCTGCCAGGAACTGAAATCCATGGTTCTGCATCAGTTGAGCCGCTTGCTGCTCCGCCCATGCACCTAGTTGCTGTCGTAGCATTACTCTTTCGCTCATAGTAGCTTGACGCCTGTGCCACTGTACTGGAAACATTGTGGACTACGCTGAATACTGTGGTCCGTGATTTCAATTCGCCCAGTTCTACCCTGAAATTCAATATGCTGCAAATGCGGTTGTGACAGGTACTGCTGGGTGATCTGCCAGGTATCGCCACTGAAGGCAATCAGCCGCTGATAGGACATATCCACCGGTTCTTTAGCATAGGCCTGTACAACATCTGGCCAGTCAGCCAGATAAAGTACCGGAACATCACAGAACTTGATCCCTTTCGGGGGTCTATGCTGCTCGCTGATCGCATTGGCCACGGTATACATCCGTTTATGGCTTAATTCAGGTATGGCAGCCAGCCCTTCTGCATTGCCGAGGTATAACAACCCTTGTTTTGGTATTAAAAAAATGGGGGCCTTGTTCACGATCTTGAATTTCAGATCACTTTGACTGAACAATGACATCAGCAACAGTTCATGCTCGGCTTCACTGCCCGGCTGGCGTAAAATCAGCAGCTGTTGAATTCCATCTTTGTGCAATAAGGTTTTTAAGGCAGCGGCATCTTCTTTTTTGGACAGGCTGAATTGCCAGACTTGGGGTGATGACCCTGCTACATCATTCAGGCTGAGGGTACGTACTTTAGGTTTGCTCTTGAGTAGTTGTTCCACATCGCTACGTGCCAATGGACCCACCACCATTTTGGTCTTTTTATTGACATGCTGTTTCAGTAGCTGGGAGATATTTTTCTGATTGGAATTGACCCATTTTAATGGAACTTTCTGCCCGGAAGTAGCATAAGCACTGAGAAAACCCTGTTTGATACTCGATGCAGCTCGCGCCAAAGGCCCGGATTCGGGTAGAATGATCAGCACTTCTGCTTGTACGCTGCTGATGTAGCTGACTAAACACAAGCCCAATATTTTATTTTTAATCTTCCATTTTTTATTATTCAATTTATTCCACATGGAGAAACCTATGAGTGCTCAGTTATTTGTTGTTGCGACTCCAATCGGGCACTTAGATGATATTAGTTATCGTGCACTTCAGGTGTTAAAGTCGGTGAGTCTTATTGCTGCCGAGGATACACGAACTTCAGCACAATTGCTTAAACACTTTAATATTCAAACACCTCTGACCGCTTGCCATGAGCATAATGAAAGCAACAAGATTGATCAGCTGATCCAGCGCCTGCTCAATGGCGAAGATATGGCCCTGATCAGTGATGCTGGTACTCCCTTGATTAGCGACCCTGGTTTTAAATTTGTCCGTGCTGCACAAGCGCATAATATTCGCGTAATTCCTGTACCCGGTGCTTGTGCTGCGATTGCAGCTTTAAGTGCAGTCGGCTTACCGAGTGACCGTTTCAGTTTTGAAGGTTTTCTGCCATCCAGACAAAGTCAGCGCCTGCTAAATCTGGAAAAACTGAAAGATGAAACCCAGACTTTAATTTTCTATGAAGCACCGCACCGGATTCTGGATTGCGTTAAAGATATGGCCAGCGTTTTCGGAGTAGATCGCCCGGTCGGTTTTGCGCGAGAAATCACCAAGACTTTTGAAACTATCAAGAAAATGACCTTGGGTGAATTGGTGGAATTCATTAGCAATGATCACAATCAGCAAAAAGGCGAAATTGTTCTGGTGATTGGCGGTGCCACCGAAGAAAAAGATCTGGATCAGGAAAAGCTGGATAAATTATTGAATCGCCTATTACAGGACCTTTCGGTCAAAGCTGCTTCACAACTGGCGGCAGATTTAACCGGAATCAAAAAGAAAGTCGCTTATCAACGTGCTTTAGAACTGACTTCGGCAAACGACTAATTGCTTTAGATTTTCTATTACGTTTGGATTTGCAAAAAAAAAACACCACATTGAATGTGGTGTTTTTTATAAGAAACAAGTTAATCAATAACTTATTCTTTGGCTACTGATTCATCTGCCGGCACTTCAACAATACGACCACCACTGGCAAGGAAAGCCGCAATCTCGTCTTCCAGTGCTTGACGCTTTTTCAGCTTTGCAGTGACGGTCAAAGTTTCAGCTTCTACAAGATCGGTATCACTGACGACCTCTGTGCTATCGACCGCGCCTTTTTCAGCGGCTTTTGCTTCATCATCGTCAACAATTGAATCTTCAACGTCGTCATCATAATCATTCATGTCTGTCATTTGCATCTCCCCAAAAATGGCCCTCGCTTGGTATTCCAAGTCAGGTATCGAATTAAGTGAAATTTAGCAATCTCTTCGACCTTCGCCTAGTACCAAACATTAAAAAATCGTATCTTTTTTAAACAAAATCGTTACTCTTTATTGATGTTTGTTTAAAAAATTTACATTTCTGTCTTAAGCTGCGTAGCGTGTGTCTTTAAGTAAACTCAGACCGTTGGCCTGCGCCATAAATGCATCTTTCAACATGGGCTGATTTTCTACCTGTTTCAGGCCGAAATTGCGTGCCCAAACCATCGGGAAGAATAAAGTGGTTTCCATCCAGCCAATCGCAGACATGCTGTGCATCATGGCATCGTTTTGACCTTTACGGCGATGCTCATAGCGTTTTAGGGTCTGTTCATGCGCCCATACGCCACGCGCATGATCATGTAGCAAAACATCACAGAGCACGGCAGCATCCAGACAGCCAATATTCACCCCTTGTCCAGCTAAAGGATGAATTACATGTGCAGCATCTCCAATCAGGGCTAAACCGTCTTGAATATACTGTTGGGCAGCACGGGCTTTTAAGGGGAAAGTGGCACGTGGTGTCGCCTCTAAGACTCCACCCAACATATGCTGGCTTTCACGAGTCAAGAGTTGAGTAAATTCAGCATCTGACAACGCTGCATATTCTTCGGCATAATCCTCTGGCAAGGTCCAGACAATTGATTGCCAATGTCCCTGCTCTTCCGGATTAAGGCTGGCCATAGGTAAAAAAGCCAGAGGACCAGTTTCGAGAAAAATCTGACGCGCCATGTACTGATGAGGCTGAATCGTTTTAATCGCACAACTGATGCCTGCCTGTTTATAGTCCAGTACATCAATATCGATGAAAGCTTGCTCACGTACAAAGGAGTTTGCACCATCTGCACCAATGACCAGTTTGGTTTTGAGCTGAGTACCATCTTCCAGATGAATAATCCACACACCGACGCCACGTTCAACACGGCTGACTTTGACTTGTGTTCTATAATCTTGAACATTTTCCAGCATCTTTTGCTGAATGGCCAGATTCAGAATGCTGGGCTCCACCATCGAGCCTAAAGCCTGCTCTACCGATGGTGTTTTTTCTGAAGACTGGCCAAAATTAATTTCACCATAGCCATTTTTATTCCACACCTGCATACCAGTATAAGGCTGCTGGCGTACTAAATTTTCCCAAACACCCACCGTTTTTAACAGGTGAATGGTTGCCTGACTTAAAGCCAAAACACGCGGATTGGCCACACGCAAAGTTTTATCTGCATCCAGAATTGGCGCTGCATCCAGAACTGTAGGCTGCACACCACCTTGAGCTAACAGAAGCGCTGTAAGTCCACCAACCAGCCCACCACCAATAATGACGACGTCTAATATTTCGTTAGTTTGATTTAAGCTCATGCTTTTAACCCCATGGCATAATTTGCAACGAGTGGCTTGATGCCAGGAATCGTATCAAAAGCGATTAAACCTGTATTACGCATCAGCTTTAAAAATGGATTCTGGTTACTAAAGCCACGTACCACTGAATCACAGAATTTGATCACACGCTGCTGGTCACTGAGACGAGATTTTTCATAGTCTTGTAATATTCCAGCATCGCCCAAGTCTGCGCCTTGTACCTGCTGTTCTTTCAGGTAACGCACCAATACATGCGCATCACGCATACACAGGTTAAAACCCTGACCAGCGACCGGATGAATCGTATGGGCAGCATTGCCCATCAATACGACACGGCCAACAGCCTGTTTTTCGGCTAACACTTGAGACAATGGAAAACTGAACCGTTTTCCGGTTTTCTGGAATTTTCCGGCACGATCACCATACGTTTCCTGTAAGGCATCCAGAAAATGCTGGTCATTTTCATCCCCCAACCATTCTCCTTCAGTACCTTTTTTCACTGGCCAGACCACTGAACGACGATACTCACCCGGTAGTGGTAAAAGTGCCAAAGGCCCTAAATGGCTGAAACGCTCAAAGCCCACATGAGCATGTGGCTTTGAAGTTTGTACTGTGGTCACAATCGCAACCTGATCATAATCATGTTCTGACGCACCAATACCCAAGGCTTTACGGCAGAAAGAATCCCGCCCATCGGCGGCAATAACCAGTTTGGACTGTAATTTTAGTGACGATTCACCACGCTGAGCTTCGATATAAGCAAAGTCTGTATCTTGGATAAGGGATGTCACTTGAACACCATCAATCAGTTCAATCAATGGCTCTTTTTTGACTTGGGTCAGCAGTACACGACCGAGCCAGGCATTTTCAATGACCTGACCAAAGCTTTCGACTTTTTCCTGTTCGGCTTTCAGTCGAGCCTTACCAAAACTGCCCTGTTCGGTAATATTCACTTCCAGAATTGGGGTAGCATGTTCTTGCAAGGCATTCCAAAGTCCAAGCTCCTGATAGATCTGCACGCTACGGCGTGACAAGGCACTGTTACGTGCATCAAAACTGGAATGATATGGCGCAAGATTTTCATCATCATAATTTGGGTATTTAATGGCTTCCAACAGTTTGACTGCAATATTGATTTTCGCCAACATCAATGCGAGGCTTAAGCCGACCATACCACCACCGACAATGATGACTTCTTGTTGCATGCTTACTTCCTTATCTGTTTATTCGCATCTATGGCGAATTACATAAAACGTATACTGGTTTTATCTTACCTCAAGGCTTTAAATTTTTATAATGATTCGTTTTATTTAGTTTTCTCCATGATGATCCAGCCTATATTGAAAAACCAAGACATCGCGCTTTTCAGTCCCCAACTTCGGCAATACAGTATAGGCATTGATCCGTTCAACGATTTCAAACCCTGTCTTTAAAAGCACTTGGTGTGCCTGTATATGTTCTGCATCACAGAAAGTATCTAGTGATTTAAATGTAAGATATTGTCTAAAATACTGAATCACCGCTTTCATCGCCTCAAGCATATAGCCCTGCCCCTGAAATCGAGGACCAAGTCCGAAATGAATTTCAAGGCTGTTATTTTGCTGTTGAATAATCGTTAGTAACCCGATTGCCAGATGACTTTTTCGCTCAGCAATCACCCATGAAAATCCTTTAATCGGTTGCTGCCAATAGCTTAACGCCCATTTCGGCAACATCTGCTGAGTTTGACCGACTGTTGTATGCACCTGTCGTTGTAAGTATTTTGATGCTTCAACGTCGCCACAATACTCTTGGAATAATGAAAATTCATCTCCAACTTTATATGCTCTTAACTCCAACCAAGTTGTCTTTAATTCAGCAACTAAAATATTTATACTCACTTTTATCAACTCGGCATTAAAAAACGGAATGTTATTATTTCATTTGGCACTTATACGATTCGATCGCAAACCTAGTCAAATTGGTATAACTCGATCTACTCGCTTCGCACAATTTTGAATACATACTGATGCTCGTAGATCCTGAATGATAAAATTGTGAATCAAGCCATTTATAAATAAGCTGATAATCACTGTCAGGAGCAGAAGGCCCATTTTCAATCACTATTATTTTCTTATTTTTAGAGAGTTTTATAAATATAACTCGATTTTTTAGCTAACAGATATTTTAAAAAAAATTTATCCAACCATGTACAACCTAATCTTATTTGTATGATAGTAATCATTAATCTTTAGCTAAGTGTTGTTGTAGATCTGAGGATGATTCTATTAATAACCTATAAACACCTATATAAAAAACCCCGGAAATATACCGAGGTTTCTTCATCTTCCACACTATTTCTATCCTCTCGACAAGCTACTCAAAGACATTATCCTATCTTGTAAGAAACTCGTGCAGGAGGATTAGCTTAACGCACAATATTGGTATGATGATCTGTATGGTGTACTGTTTTACCCAACTTCGTTCCTGTATAAATCAGGTACAATGCCGACAAACCAACCAATACATAAATAATTCGAGATAAGGCGCTCATATCACCAAAGATCGCAGCGACCAAATTAAAATCGAATGCACCAATTAAACCCCAATTGATGCCACCAATGATTGTTAAAGCATAAGCAATCCAATCAATCGTATTTAATCTCATAAGTGTTCTCCTACTCTTATTTAAGTTTATTTAAGGATCAGAGAAAGTATGAGAATCTCAGCGCATTTAATATGTAGCTTTGATGCTAAAAACGGATTTTCTGTGTTGACTTCCTGTCAATTTTTAAGCTGTAAATTTTACTTAGGTGAGTTTTATTTGACTTGTTCGATATAAACGTAAGCTAAATCACTTTTTGATCGATGCGATATAGCTAGGAATTCTTGTTTGAAACGGCATAGAAATGTCATAAAAAAAACCGATCTTGCGACCGGCTTGCTGTATTTTTTCTCAAATTAAGCAGCGCACGCTTTCGCCATTAATGCCTCAATCTCTTCTACCGTTTTGACGACTTTCGCGGTTAAAACTAGCGGGCCATTTGCAGTGGCCACCACATCATCTTCAATCCTAATGCCAATTCCACGCCATTTGGTATCCACTGTTTCATCATCAGACGCGATGTAAAGACCCGGCTCAACGGTCACGACCATGCCCTCTTCATACGAGCGCCATTCACCATCAACCTTATAAGCACCGACATCATGCACATCCATACCGAGCCAATGCCCCGTACCGTGCATGTAGAACTGACGAAAAGCTTCTTTTTCTATAATCTCGTCGATATTACCCTGCATCAAGCCAAGATCGAGCAAACCCTGCACCAAAATACGCACTGCAACATTGTGAGGTTCTTTATACGAGTTACCAATTTGCACGGCATTGATCGCAGCGATTTGAGCATCCAGTACTACGTTATATAAGGCTTTCTGTTCCGGACTGAATTTACCATTTACCGGAAAGGTACGGGTAATGTCTGAAGCATAGAACTGATATTCAGCTGCAGCATCAATCAGGACTAAATCGCCATCTTTCAGTTCTTTGTCATTTTCTACATAATGCAGGATGCAGGCATTCTCACCGCCACCGACAATACTGTTATAAGCCGGAACACCGCCATTTTTGCCAAAGACATAATTCAGCTCGGCTTCCAGCGCATATTCCATCATACCCGGACGTACTGCTAGCATCGCTTGCGTATGTGCATCAGCAGAAATATCGGAAGCAATCTGCATCAGTTCGATTTCATTTGCATCTTTATGCAGACGCATTTCATCAACAATACGATCCAGCTGAATTACTTGCGCTGGCGCAGAAGTACCACGACGGCTTTCACCACTTGCAGTTGCAATCCATTTGGCGACACGCGCATCAAACTCTGCATGCTGTCCAATGCGATAAAATAACTGATCTTTATTTTGTAACTTTTCTAAGATTTCTTCATCCAGCAAATCAATCGCATAGGCTTCATCTGCATCATAATCCTGAATAGCCCCATCAATACCCGCGCGGTAGCCATTCCAGATTTCCATTTCACGGTTGCGTTCACGACAGAACAAACTGTAGCTATAGCCTTCTTCTTCAGTGTCAAAGGTTTCAATCACAGCCACAGCTTCAGGTTCCGCGAATCCGGTTAAATAGAAGAAACTACTGTCTGCACGGTATTTATAATCTGCATCACGGTTACGCATGGCTACCGGACTGGTCGCGATAATAGCGATACTGCGTAAACCGATTTCCCCTGCGAGGATTGCGCGACGTTCCTCAAAAACTGCCTGTGTCAATTTCTTCATTACACCTTACTTCTTTCTTATCGATCAATACTTGTATTTAGAATATAGTCTTGAAATCAGACTATAGATTTCACTGTAAACAGCAAAATATATGCCTGATTTCAAGCAGGTGATGACTCACCTCAGCATTTCATCAGCTTAGACGTTTAGGCGAGAAAATCTCGACTACACTTTGCGCTTCTGTAGTAGCGACTTTAGGCTGATTTTTTTGACTAAATTGCTGTAAGAGGGGCGTTTCTTCAACTTCGACCTTTTTACGCCCTAAAGACAGACTGACAGGAATCAGCCGCACAAATTCGTACAATTCCTGATAGCTTTCTTCACTTTCGGCATCATCGTCCGAGTCTTCAAATTCAACTGCGGCTACATCTTGTAAATGTTCAATCAGCTCAACTTCATCCTGACGGATATGTCCTGAAGCCAGTCCGAAACCTAAGACCACGCCTGCACACCAGTCCGCCAGAGCCTGTACGCGTTCTGAAAGCACATGCTCATCATCAGGCAGCAAAGGTAAATAATCCAGCTCATCTTCAGACAATGCATGGAACACATCTTCAGCTTCGCCCGCCAACAACTCTAATGCTTCGGCATCCAGTTCAGGTACATCCAGTGTTTCTAAAATCTGTAACCACTCTTCACTGCTTGGCGCCTGGGTGACACAAACAATGCCAGTCAGCAAACCATGTAGTTCGCTAGGGCTAGAAATTTCCTCAATTGAAGAAAAATTGCGGTGCCATTCGGTCCAACCTGAAATATCGTCTTGCATTCGTTTATCCAATCTTTATACTGCTTATATATTACCTTTGTTTGCAACACTGTGCGACCTCGATATGTTAGAAGAATTACAGCGTCTACAAGTGCAGATCGGCGTGTTAAAAACGCGACTTGCACGGCTTGAAAGTGAAAATTCCAGTTTGCGCGAAGAGCAAGACTCTTCAATGATGCAACATCAACAGCAAATTGAACAAAAGAACAGCGTGATTGCGCAAAAACAACAAGAAAATGAAAATCTGACAGAACAATTGACGGATTCTCGTGCCCAATTTCAACTGCTCAATAATGATGCAACTGCACTGGCAGACCGTTATGGCCGTCTGGAAAAAAGCTGTACCGATCTAAAAAACCGTTTTCAGGAAATTCTGGCTGAACGGAATGAACTGCGTGTGGTTAAGGAAAAGATGATCCTTGAACAGCGTCATGCCCAACAGGAAATTCAGCGTCTGACTCAGGAATCTGAACGTTTAACCCAGAAAAATGAAAATGCCAAAGCCAAGGTTGAAGCGATTATTCAACGTCTGGCGATTCTCGGTACTGCGCAGGATCATCACGCACAGGAAATTCAACAACTGGCCCATCCGACTGAAGCGACTGAGGAAGCCTCACCATGAGTGAACAAATTGCAATTGATCTCAGAGTATTGGGGCATAGTTTCCGTCTGGCCTCTACTCCTGACAAGCAGGAAGAATTAGAACGCGCAGCACAGTTATTGAATGACAAATACGATGAATTTCGCCGTAAAGCACCACGTATGGAACCCAGCAAGCTGATTATTATGGTGGCACTTGAGCTGATGCAGGAGGTCTTGAATATGAACAGATCCCTGCAACAATATGCGCATTGCGAGCGTTTGTTACAAACTATTTTAGAAGAAGTTGAAGAACTGACTGAATAATCTCGAATTCTGTTTAAACTTCGGACATTCGACCGAACTGTTTACAGTTCATGAACAGCATAGAGTTGCCACACCGGGATTATTGTTTATAATTAACTTAACTCTGAGGTGTTCGCCAGCGGGTCTATTCCCCTGCCGATACTAACACTTATGGGTGTGTTCTGTATATTTAGAGTGTATGCCCATCTCCGTATGGGAAACCCAGCAAGTATACGTCGCATCCTCCTTGAACTCATCGGGTTCAGGGTAACGACACATGCAGCGGCATCTTCGGAGTACTTCAATTTCGTTTTCAAAATATAATTATAATTTTTCCTGAATTTCCTCTTATTTTAATTTTGTAGTATTTCTCTCGAACATTCCTCTAGATTCATTTTATTGATGTATTCATTATCTGGAATGAAAAAAAATCTTTAGCTATGAAAAAGATAGGGCTTTAATTACTTCCGTCAAAATCAAACAATTTTTCAGTAACTTATTTTCCTATTTTTCAGGCTATTTTATCCCGATATAAAGTGTGCATGGCCCAGATTGCAGCAGGAATCCAGCCTAAAATCGAAATCTGAAGCATTAAGCATACTGTGGCTTCGGCTGGTCGATGAAGGGTCATAAATAATGACCAAGGGAAAATAAATGCAACAATTGATTTCATTCTTAAAATCCTCTTTTTGCGATATTTTAAATTTTTATATCCAGTTTTTAGCCGCACTTAAAACTGGTACTTAGGTTTAGATAATTTTTAATGGGATCAGCAGAATCTCTGTACATGCTGTAATCCCGCGTAAAAATATCCTGAAAGCCTAATTCAGCCAGCTTAAATGAAGCTTAAAAATTATTTTAAATCCGCTAACCTTTGCATATTTTCAATCAAAATATTGACGTTTGAATGAAACAGTCTTTGCTTTAACTTTTACTTTCCATAGATTCAGATCTTAATAAAATCTTGAATCCCTAGACCTTTATTTACTTACTGCAGCTAGTGTACTCAAGGGTGATACTCGCCAAATCACATCACCGACATCATCAGCAACCAAAATGGCACCTGAAGAATCTACCGCCACACCGACCGGTCGCCCATATGCATCGTCCTGATCACTTAAAAATCCAGTCAAAACATCTTGAGGTGGGCCCATCGGTTGCCCATTCTGAAAGGGAACAAAAATCACTTTATAGCCACTATGCGGTTTGCGGTTCCATGAACCATGCTGGCCAATCAGCGCACCGTTTCGATATTGAGGCATCAGGTCTGCCCTATAGAAGGCCAAGCCCAATGAAGCTGTATGATTGCCCAATGCATAATCCGGTGGAATTGCTCGCGCAACTAAGGCAGGTTTTTGCGGTTTGACCCGTGTATCTACATGTTGGCCATAATAACTATAGGGCCAGCCATAAAAAGCACCTTCTTTGACAGAGGTCAGGTAATCAGGAACCAGATCATTACCGAGCTCATCACGTTCATTCACCACTGTCCAAAGTGTGCCGCTCTTAGGTTGCCAATCCATGCCATTCGGATTACGCAGTCCGGTGGCAAAAGGTCGCGCTTGAGCACTGGCTATGTCAAATTCCATGATCAGTGCCCGGCCCTGCTCTTGCTCTAAGCCATTTTCAGCGACATTACTGTTGGAACCCACCGTGATATAGAGTTTGCTTCCGGCAGGATTGGCAATGACATTTTTGGTCCAGTGATGGTTTAAACGACCTGCCGGTAAATCCAGCATCTTGGTACCAGTTGCTGTAATTTGAGTCGCACCGTTCTGATAAGGAAAACGCATCAGGGCATCAGTATTCGCCACATACAGCATATTACCGACTAGCGCCATGCCAAATGGAGAATTGAGATTCTGTAAAAATACGGTTTTTTGTTCAGCCACCCCATCTCCATTGCTATCGCGAAGTAGACTGATGCGGTTGGCACTGGGGTGCGATGAACCTGCACGTTGCATCACCCATTTCATGATTTTGCCTTTGATCCCTTTGCTGTCATCGGGCTTAGGCGGTGCATCGGTTTCAGCCACCAATACATCACCATTCGGCAATACATACAGCCAGCGCGGATGCTGCAACCCTTTGGCAAATGCCTGAACTTTTAAACCTGTCGCTGTTGTCGGCATTTTACCTTCAGGCCAACCTTTAGCAGGTGCAATATTGACCGTAGGCAGCAAGCTTGATTTTGGTTTGGGCAAATGTGGCTGGGAACCATAACTGTCATTGATTGGCGACTTGGAAGGCATGGTACATCCAGTCATGGTTAGGAGAAGTGCACAGCCGGCACCTGTAAGTAAAAGTTGAATAGGCTGATGAAGCATTTTTATCTCTTGTTATTATCATCCTCAACTTACTTTAAAAAACAATTTGAGATGCCACTAGCGGGTTCTTGTTTTTTCTGGTTATGAATTGGTTATCAATTTTAAGTCAGGTCTGATATTTTTCTTGCTATAAAATAAATTTATCCTGATTAACTTACGCAGGACTAGAGGATAACATTTCCAGTGTAATTTTTTTCACCTCATTACGGCTGTGCCGGATATGGGCATCCAATATAGAGAGACAGAACGCTGCATCTTGTGCAAGTAATCCCCTTAAAATCTGTTGATGTTCGGCATAGGTGGCCTCAATCCGATAATCTTTGGAAAAATCCAGACGGCGTATGATGCGAATTTTCTCGCTGATCTCACTGTGAATTTTCGCCATTTCTGCATTGCCGGCTGCAAATACCAAATGACAATGAAATGCTTCATCTTGTGCAGATAGCTCCCTGAGATCATAGACATACTGTTCTGGTTGAACACACCAGGTTTGAATCAAAACAGCTAGGGCAACCTGCAACTGGTCTTTGGGCATTAGACACAGTTGTTCGACTGCATAACATTCCAGCAAAATTCGCAGATCATATAACTCTTCATAGGCTTTAAAGTTTAGTGGCCGGACCTTCCAGCCACTTCTAAACTGAACGTCCACATAGCCTTCCTGCTGCAAACGATACAAAGCTTGCCGAATAGGTGTACGGCTGACGGCATAGCTTTCAGCAATTTCCGATTCGGTAAACCGCTCTCCCGGCATCAGTTTAAAGTCAAAAATATCATTTTTAATTTTCTGGAGAACCAGCTCAGACAGATTGTCTGAGCTTTTTCCGGTCGCTTTAGTACTTGGATTGCGAACAATAGTCATGGCTCACTCCATTACTCCATATAGACCAGTGGCTCACCACTATGCACGGTCTGACCAGAACGGCAGATAATCGCTTTAACGATACCATCATCGTCAGCATAGACCGGCAGTTCCATTTTCATGGCTTCAATGATGGCCACCGTGTCGCCTTTTTTCACAATCTGCCCCGCTTCTACAAAAATCTTCCAGATATTGCCGGTCATAGAGGCGTTGAGAGGGACATACTGGCTGTAATCGGTGTCATCCTGCAGCACTTCTATTTCTACAGGTGCATCAAACTCGTCTTTCCAGCGTTCTACCTCGGCACTAAAAGCAGCCTGCTGCTGCGCTTTAAAGGTGGCAATGCTGTCCTGTTCTGCAGCAAGGAAATCCTGATATGCTGCAAAGTCAAACTCGCATTCCTCAATTTTGATTTCTGCCAGACCATGGGCGAAATCAGCACGGAACTGATCCAGTTCGGCCTCAGTGACCTCATAATATTTAATCTGGTCAAAAAAGCGTAAGAACCATTGCTGATCGCCAAACTGCTTGTTCTTTTTAAACTTATTCCAGATCGGTACGGTACGGCCAATCAACTGATAGCCACCCGGTGAGTCCATGCCATAAATACACATATACATGCCACCAATCCCGACTGTACCTTCAGCGGTAAAAGTACGGGCCGGATTATATTTGGAACTCAGTAAACGGTGGCGCGGATCAATGGGCACTGCACAAGGTGCAGTCAGATATACATCACCTAGCCCTAAAATCAGATAATTGGCATCAAAAATGATGTCCTTGACCTGCTGGCGGTGACTTAAACCATTAATCCGCTGAATAAAATCAATATTATTCGGTAACCATGGCGCTTTGGCACAAACGCTTTCCTGATAACGTTCCACCGCACCTAGAGTCGCTGAGTCCTCAAAGGCCATAGGCAAATGGATAATTCTTGAAGGAATTTTAATGTCACGCAGATCGCCCATCTGTTCTTCAAGACCAAGCAGGAAGTGAATCAGTTGCTGCTGGCTACATTGCAGACCATCATATTTAATCTGCAAGGATCGCACACCAGGTGACAATTCCAGGATACCCTCAAGATCAGCTTTACGGATCAGTTGCATTAATCGGTGTACGCGCAGGCGCAGGGCCAAATCCAGTACGTTGTCACCATATTCCAGTAAGATATAACTGTCACCGGCCTGACGATATACAGCTTTTGGTGCATCTGGCGTAGCTTCACGCAGTGCCAGGATACTTTCTGCCTGAACTGCAACAACTTCAGCCTCGTGAGTCATCTCTGCCTTGGCAAAGTTTTGGAGGGTTTGAATTTGCTGCCGCTCCAGTGCATTGGCCTGCTCTATCGAGATTGGATAGAAGCTAATCGTGTCATCAGCTTTCAGTTGACCAATTTTCCAGAGTTCAGCTTTGGCAATGGTCACCGGACAGACGAAACCACCCAGGCTCGGACCATCTTTGGCAAGGATTACGGGGAAGTCACCGGTAAAGTTGATTGCACCAATGGCATATTCACAGTCATGTACATTGGATGGATGCAGTCCCGCTTCACCGCCATTTTCACGCGCCCAGCTTGGCGTCGATCCAATTAAACGGATACCCAACCGGTTCGAGTTAAAATGTACTTTCCAGCTTGATGCAAAAAACTCCTCAATATATTTAGCTTTAAAGAAATCAGGTGCTCCATGTGGACCATAGAGCACACCAATTTTCCATTCCTTACCATAACTTGGAATCAGATCTGTTGCCAAAGCTTCAGGTTCTGCAATCGCCAAAGGTAGACCATCAGCTGGCAGGTCAGGATTCACCATCTTAACCATGTCACCAGCCCGTAACACTCGGCCTGCATGTCCACCAAAATTACCTAAAGCAAAGGTAGAACGGCTACCTAAGTATTCCGGTACATTCAGACCATTTCGTACGGCCAAGTAGGTCCGGCAGCCGGATTCCACCTGTCCGATTTTTAGGGTTTGTCCTGCTTTTACCTGAATAGGCTGCCAGAAATTTACTGCTTCATCATCCAGACTTACCGGACAAGGTGCGCCAGTTAAAGCAATGATATTGTCTGCATGAAACTTGAGGGTCGGACCTTGCAGGGTAAATTCGAACCCGGCGGCTGCCTCGGCATTCCCGACAATTTTATTGGCCAGCCGGAAGGCATAATCATCCATTGGGCCTGAAGGCGGTACACCAATATCCCAATACCCGACACGACCTGGATAATCCTGAATCGAACTTTGTGTACCCGGCTGAATCACCTCAATCACATTCGGCACATATCTGAAATCATCCAGCATGCGTGTCCAGATTTGCATTTGCTCAAAACGCGGATCTGAAATAACAGTATGCACATAATCCAGATTGGTACTAATACCATTCAGGCGAGTTTCAGCCAAAACTGATTTAAGCGTACGAATGGCAGTATTCCGATCTTCAACATGCACAATAATCTTGGCAACCATCGGATCAAAATATTGGGAAATTTCAGTACCGGTACTCACCCAGGTATCAACCCGGACATTTTCCGGAAAAAAGACATCGGTCAAAATACCCGGACTCGGCTGGAAATTCTTGACTGGATCTTCTGCATAGATTCGTACTTCAATCGCTGCACCCTGAGGCTGAATACTGCTTAGATGCTGCCAATCCAGAGTATCACCTGCTGCGATTTTCAACATGCATTCGATAAGGTCTAAACCAGTCACCATTTCAGTGACAGGATGTTCCACCTGCAAACGGGTATTCACTTCAAGGAAATAAAACTCGTCATGCACTGCATCATAAATAAACTCAACCGTACCGGCACTGCGATATTTCACCGATTTGCCCAGTTCAACTGCCGCCTGATGCAGTTTTTGACGGGTTGCTTCAGGTAAATGAGCCGCTGGGGTTTCTTCCACGACTTTCTGATTACGGCGCTGCAATGAGCAGTCGCGTTCGCCCAAAGCCACCACCTGTCCCTGTCCATCTCCAAAAATCTGAACTTCGACATGACGGGCTTTATCGATAAAGCATTCCAGAAATACTCCGGCATCTTTAAAGAACTGCTCACCCAGACGTTTTACACTTTCATAAGCCTCCTGAAGTGCATCTGCATCATCACAACGGGTCAAGCCAATTCCGCCACCGCCTGCTGTACTTTTCAGCATAATCGGATAGCCAATTTTTTCAGCTTCTGCCAAAGCTTCGTCCAGACTATTTAGCAGACCTGTACCGGGAGTCATGGGTACATTGGCAGCTGCAGCAAGTTCACGGGCACGATGTTTTAAACCAAACTCCAGAATCTGTTCAGCTGTGGGTCCCATGAAAGCAATGCCATTTTCTTCGCAGGCACGAGCAAAATCAGCACTTTCTGACAGAAAACCATAACCTGGGAAAATTGCTTCAGCCCCGGTATTCTTGGCTGCAGCAATCAGTTTTTCAATACTTAAATAGGTATCACTCGGTTTGGTGCCTTCTAAGGACACTGCAATATCTGCATCAATCACATGCTGTGCATAACGGTCCGTTTCTGAATAGACGGCTATACTGGTTACGCCCATTTTTTTTAATGTGCGAATGGCACGAACGGCAATTTCGCCCCGGTTTGCAATCAGTACAGTTTTAAACATGTGAATCCCCTTTTATTCTCTCTATTTTTTGAATCTGCTGAATGGATCTGTTTCGTTTTTTTCTGATTCAGCTGCTGCATATAAACCCGCTATCGACTATGTTCACTGCTCTCTGTCGTAGCCTTTGATGCATACCTTCCGCAAATACAGCTTTTTTAAATGCATCGATTTTTGTTTGAATAAGATATGCAGCAGTCCTAACCGAAATCCAGGCAGGTTCATTCCCCTCAAGTCGGGCAATGAATTGAGCCAAGTTATTCAGTGGAAGCATTTTTTGCTGATCGGCATCGCGGCATGCTGGGACTGTCCAGCCGATCATTTTCTGATGAAGCATTCTGCATCCAACCTTGTATCCAAGTTTGAATACAGTTATGCAGAACTTATGCCAGTTTAATTTTTATTTTATTTTCAATATATTAACAAAATTTAAGATGTATAAATTGGGAAGAATTTCATTGGATGGTTGTTTTTGGTTCAGCCTGTTTTCAATTCAGTGCAAAAATTATTCTGCAACTCATATTGTATAATCTGCATCATCTCAACTTTTGCAATGCTCATATAAAAGCCCATCTGTTGATGAGCTTCTAAGTGAACTATTCTATTTGTAGCTTAGTACAGTCATAAAAATTGAGTGTATTAAATACCTGAATTGAAAGGTTTGAATCAGCGTGTATTCGTCATTACGGTATTCACTATTTCACCGGGATCATTAAGTGCTGATAAGGCGTCCCAGACCACATGACATAGGGCAAAGCGGTATCCGGTTGCTTATGCTTAGGATACATATCATAGAAACGAGCTTCAGCACCGACGATCATGACATGGGGACCTGTTTTGACCCAATGATTGCCCGCACTAGGCTTCTTGGCATAGGGATCAACATTACTGGCATCCGTACCACCTGCCAGCATATACATAAAGCCTACTTTCCCGACTGTGGGCGGTTTATGTCCCATCCAGGCCTCTGCCCATTCTAGAGCGGCCTGATCCATACACATTGGGTCTGGACCTGGCGTAGTCGGATTATCAGGCATACAGGTAAACCCATTATTGCCCTTGCGCAAGGTACGCATTTTGCCATCTGCACCGACAGCGACAATCGTGGCCGCAGCGGCTACTTTTTTAGGTGCGGCAGTCATGGCACTTGCAATGGCTTTCTTATCAGCGGCAGAGGAAGCTGCACCTGAGCTAGCTTTGCCCGACATGGGCGGTTCAACGGCTAAAGCGGCAGGTGCAGACAGGGCGACCCATCCCGCCATAAACAGTAATTGAGGAAAATTCATGGCACATTCTCCTTGAATCATCATGAAGAAATTGGATTTAGGTTCAAATCAAGTTGGATTGATCTGAAATTTTTGTAACGGATCCTTATAGAGTTGAGGGATAATTTGAGTTGATAAAAAGAAAGGAGAAGATTTAACTATTGCAGTAAAATTGCGCTACACAGCAATATCAACTCGAATGAAAGACAATATCTTTGGCGCTTAACCATGAAATGCCGCTTCGATCACGGAGATGTCAATTTTTTTCATGGTCATCATCGCATTAAATGCGCGCTTGGCCGCAGCGCGGTCAAGACTGTTACAGGCGTTGATGAGGACCACTGGCATAATCTGCCAGGAAATGCCCCACTTGTCTTTACACCATCCACACTCACTTTCCTGACCACCATTGCCAATAATGGCATTCCAGTAACGGTCTGTTTCTTCTTGGTCTTCAGTCGCCACCTGAAATGAAAATGCTTCATTGTGTTGAAAGTCAGGGCCACCATTCAGTCCAATGCAGGCAACGCCCATCACCGTAAATTCAACGGTGATAACATCGCCTTCTTTTCCGGAGGGATAATCTCCGGGTGCAAGATTGATCGCGCCAACTGAGGAGTCTGGAAAGGTTTCTGCATAAAATCGTGCTGCACCTTCGGCATCGTCATCGTACCAAAGGCAGATGGTATTCTTCGCAATATTCATCATCTTCAATCTCCATTGATTTAGGTCTTACGCGTTCTGCCTAAGTCCAATGTGTCCCATATATCGGTCGAGAATAGTTATATGATCCCTTGTCTATCTTTCACCAAAAACAGAATAAACCTACTTTAGAATTGTATTTTTATTGATCGAAAGCTGTTTCAAAGTGCTTAAACTCATGCATTTCCAGAGTTTGTCACTGAACAATTGATTGCTTGGAAAATCGTGAATCAAAAAAAATAAATTGACCGTTTCAACACATTTTAACAACCAGTGATGCAACTGTTTTTTAACTTTGAAACTGGTGACAAATTAGCTAAATTTAAATCAGCAGATACGGAATAATATAAAATTGCAGCTTACAATTATTTTTTACTTTTCCAGAATTCCCACTTAGACTAGAGCACAAATTTGTTGCATATGCTTTTTGCCCTATGACCATTCAGGAATTAAGAAGATACCTTCGTAAAACGCGTCGTCATCTCTCTAAATTTGAGCAAAGGCAGTCCGCACAAAAAGTCTTAAACCGCCTGATCCGCAGTCCAGAATTTATTCATGCCCAACGTATTGGCCTGTATTTGCATGCTTTTGGGGAGATTCAGACCCAATCGATTATTGAACGCTGTTTTAAACTGGGCAAACAGGTGTATCTACCAGCGATTTGCGACATGAATCAGCAGCTGGTCTGGATTCGAATCAGTCAGCATCAATATCATAACAAGCGCTTTGCTCATCATCGGCTGGGTATGCGCGAGCCCATGAGCACTCGTGGTGTGCATGTTTCCAAACTGGATCTATTGCTCATGCCACTGCTGGCCTGTGACACTTCAGGCACCCGGATTGGGATGGGCGGCGGTTTTTATGATCGAACCTTGGCTTCTGCGCCCGGGCGTCCATTTCGTCTGGGGCTGGCACATGACTTTCAACTGCTGGCACAGCCGTTAAAACGTGAAACATGGGATCAGCCCCTTGATGCTTTAATCACCCCGACAATTTTTATAAAGTTCAAACGATAATTTTGTAATTTTACCCTTGCTAACTACTTTAAAATCACATAATTAGTCATTTTTCATACAATTTAATCTTAACTGCCCTTGTATTTTTAAAATTACCCATCACTATTAAAAGCATGGCAACACCGTTGTCACTCATTAGGAGTGCTCATGTCTGAAATTATTATGAATCAAGAAACCTTAGAGCCTCAGGTTCCAAGTGTACTACCCCTTTTGGCGCTGCGTGATGTGGTGGTTTATCCGCATATGCAAATTGCGCTGTTTGTCGGTCGTGAAAAATCGATCAATGCAGTTGATGTGGCTCGTAACAGTGACAATCTAGTATTTGTAGTTGCGCAAAAAGATTCGCTTACAGAAGAAATTGATCACGACAATTTATATCAATACGGTACTGTCGCGAAGATTGTGCAAGTTGTGAATCACGAAAATGATGAAAACTGTATTAAAGTCCTGATTGAAGGCCTGCATCGTGCCAAACTGAAAACCATCATTGACGAAACTGAGTATCTGACAGCAGAGCATGAACTCAGCCCAATGACGGTGAGCGTCGATGCAGATACCCAAGCTGTGCGCTTGCAGGAATTACGTGCGCTTTTCGCTCAATATGCAGAAGCGAAACTTCGTAATGCGCGTGAACTGATCACCGCAGCCAACAAAATTGAAGATCTATTACAGTTATTGTTCTTCGTCGCAACCCGTGTTCCATTGAATATTGATGTCAAACAGAAATTCCTGGAACATGACGAATTCGAAGCGCATTTGACTGAGTTGATGACTTATCTATTGCAACAGTCTGAAGAACAACAGATTGAGCAAACCCTGCATGACTCTGTTAAACGTCAGATGGAAAAGAACCAGCGCGAATACTTCCTGAATGAAAAAATGAAAGTCATTCAGCGCGAGCTTTCTGATATGAACGGCGGCGCGGAAGATGATGTCGCTGAAATTGAAAAACGTCTTGCTGAAGCAGATTTGCCTGAGCATGTACGCAAGAAAGCTGAAAACGAGTTCCGCAAGCTGAAAACGATGCAGCCTGCTTCGAGTGAAGCTGCTGTGGTACGCAACTATCTGGAAGTGATTCTAGATACACCGTGGAATAAAGCCAGCAAAGTCAGCATTAACCTGAACAAAGCACAGGAAATTCTGGATGCAGACCATTATGGTCTGGACGATGTCAAAGATCGCATTGTGGAATATCTGGCAGTTCAGTCTCGTGTGAAAAAATTGCGTGGTCCGATTCTGTGTTTGGTTGGTCCTCCAGGTGTCGGTAAAACTTCACTCGGTGAATCAATTGCTAAAGCAACTGGTCGTGAGTTCGTGCGTATGGCGCTGGGCGGCGTACGTGATGAAGCGGAAATTCGCGGTCACCGTCGTACCTATATCGGTGCGATGCCAGGTAAAATTGTGCAGTCATTGACTAAAGTGGGCGTAAAA
Organism: Acinetobacter lwoffii; assembly: GCF_019343495.1. Taxonomy (NCBI): domain Bacteria; kingdom Pseudomonadati; phylum Pseudomonadota; class Gammaproteobacteria; order Moraxellales; family Moraxellaceae; genus Acinetobacter; species Acinetobacter lwoffii. The sequence goes on from NZ_CP072549.1 coordinate 1,276,113, forward strand.
AACCCGTTATTCTTGCTCGATGAAATCGACAAGATGGCGCAAGACTACCGTGGCGATCCGGCTTCTGCGATGCTTGAGGTACTTGATCCATCACAGAACAACAAGTTCAGCGATCACTATCTGGATCTTGATCTGGACCTGTCTGAAGTAATGTTTATCTGTACTGCAAACAGCATGAACATTCCTGAGGCCCTGCTAGACCGTATGGAAGTGATTCGTCTTCCGGGTTATACCGAAGAAGAGAAAGTCAATATTGCGGACCGCTACCTTGTTCCTAAAGCCATCAAGAACAATGGTCTACGTGCCAAAGAGTTGACCGTGCATGAAGAAGCAATTCGTGACATCGTGCGTCGTTATACGCGTGAAGCCGGTGTTCGTAACCTTGAACGTGAAGTGTCAAAAATTGCACGTAAAGTGGTGAAAGAGGCTGTTAGCAAGAAATCTAAAAACCTTCAGGTTGAAGTGACCGCAGCGAATCTTCCAGAATACTTAGGTCCACATAAATTTGACTACGGTATGGCGGAAGAAGAAGCGCAAATCGGCCGTGTAAATGGTCTGGCTTGGACTTCTGTTGGTGGTGAATTACTGACCATTGAAGTTGCAGCAGTACCAGGTAAAGGCAAGTTCATTACCACCGGTTCTCTTGGCGATGTCATGAAAGAATCGATTACTGCTGCAATGACTGTAGTGCGTACCCGTGCGGATGAACTCGGTATCGAAGCCTCGCGCTTTGAAGAAACTGACGTGCATGTGCATTTACCTGAAGGCGCAACACCGAAAGATGGCCCATCAGCAGGTTTGGCTTTGACTACAGCATTGGTATCTGCTTTTACGGGTATCCCGATTCGTCCGGATATCGCAATGACAGGTGAAACTAGTCTGGGCGGCCGTGCACTGCGTATCGGTGGCTTGAAAGAAAAACTGCTTGCAGCCCATCGTGGTGGCATCAAGTTGGTGTTCATTCCACAGGAAAACGTACGTGACCTGGCGGAAATTCCAGAAAATGTGAAAGAAGGTCTAGAAATCAAAGCCGTGAAATCGATTGATGAGATTTTACCGCTGGCACTGACCTCTTTGCCAAAAGCTCTGGTTAAAGCACCCATTGTAAAAACCAAAGAAGAAGCTAAAGCAGCGCGTCATTAAGACCTGATGCTTCGTATAAAAAACCCTGCTTCGGCAGGGTTTTTTATTGAGTTATTGAATAAAACAACTGAATTATGGCTGTAGTGCCATCGTAACCAATCCATCAATCACATGAGTCATCTTGTTCAGATCAAGCTTGTCGAGGGTATCCAATTCGGTATTGTAATAAGGATTACGATAACTCGCAGTATCGGTAATCAGCATGGTCGAATAGTTGAATTTGGCATAATTCAGATAGCCCGAGAAATTCATATCCTGAGCAAAACTTGGGCTGACAAAGCGTTGACATTCCAGACGGTTAAAACGCTGCATGGCATCACAATAATCTCCAGTCAGGCCAGTTGAGGCTAAATGCCCAATGGCTGCAATGAAATTGCCATGTCGTGGATAAATCCATTTTAATCCCACCGGATAGCTCTGCACCTGATGTTCATCAAAATAACCAATCGAATCCAGAATCACCACGCCCTCAATTTTCTGCTTCTGCTTTTTTAAAGACTTGGCATGCATATAACTGCCCATATGTTCTGTCTTGAAAAAAGGCGGCTCTTCAAGCGTATAGAAAGCAAATTCGACATCATGTTTGAGCTTGGATTTTTGCAGGGCCAGTAATCTTGCAGTTTCCAGTAAACCCGCTACCCCTGAGGCATTATTATCAGCACCGTTTCGGGCACTAAAGACATCATAATGTGCCCCCATCACCATCTTGGTTTTGGCTTGAGTATCCAAACTACAGATGACATTTCGGTAACTCAGGTTATTGACCACATAAACCTGAAACTGGCATGGAATACCAAAGCGCTGCATCTGCCCTTTGATCCAGGCAGATACCCGATTCAGCTCTTTTAGATTTTTATAATTTCGGTATTCATCGACACTCATGATCTGGCTAAAAAATAATTCCAGATGAGAGACCTGAGCATTTTTGCTCGAATTGGCTGCACACAGACTAGGCCCCATGAGGCCTATCAGTAATAGCAGCACAGTACAACATCCTTTTATCATGACACTGTTCCGCATTTATTATTATTCCATTCCTTTATCAAGCGGATACTTGAACTAAGGACATTAAAGCAACACTAAATCTCTCATTTCAATTTCAATTTGTTTCCCTGCTCAACTTCATGTTGTTTGATCGTTATAATGAGGTATCCAATTATTGATCTGTCTGTATGAAAATCCGTATCCTGACCATTGGTCAAAAAATGCCAGCGTGGGTGCTGACTGGTTTTGAAGATTATTTCAAACGTATTCAGCCTTTTGTACAGACCCAGATTATTGAACTGCCGATGGCCAAGCGCGGGAAAAATGATTCTGAAGCGGATATTCTGAAATACCGCAATATTGAGGGCGACAGCATTTTAAATGCGCTCAAGCAGAATGAAACCCTGATTGCACTAGAAGTGGGCGGACGCGAATTCAGTACCGAGAAACTGGCTGAAACCATGAAAGGCTGGATGCTGGAAGGCAATGATGTAGCACTTGCAATTGGTGGACCGGATGGTCACTCAGAAGCCGTGCGTAAAGCTGCTGCATGGCACTGGTCACTTTCCAAGTTAACTCTGCCGCATCCACTGGTACGTGTCATGCTGATCGAGCAGCTCTATCGTGCTATGAGCATCAATAATAATCATCCTTATCATCGGGCAGGCTAATGATTTTGCTAAAGCGTTCTTTATATGCAACGTTTTGTTGAATAATCTCCCCTGCTCTTATTTCTATTTTTCATGCATTATTGAGGCATCTTCTAGATGTGGTTTGACTTATGAACTTACAAACGTTGCCCGGCTTATTTATTTCTCATGGCTCTCCTATGCTGGCGCTGAATCCTGAGCAAGTGGGTCCTGCCTTGCATCGTTTGAGCGAAAATCTGCCACGCCCGGAAGCGATTATTGTGATGTCTGCGCACTGGGAAAGTGAGGCGCTGGAAGTCAGTAGCGCAATTCGCCCAGAAACCTGGCATGATTTTCGTGGTTTCCCGCCTGAACTGTATCAATTACGCTACCCTGCACCGGGAAATCCTGAACTGGCCGAGAAAGTCTTAGGCTTGCTGGCCAATGCCGGCTTTTCTGCACATGCCAACAGTACCCGTCCGCGTGATCATGGTGTATGGATGCCGCTGCTACATATGTATCCAGATGCCAACATTCCCGTGGTAGAAATTTCCTTACCCATGTCGATGAGCGCGGATGAGATTTATCAGATTGGTCAAAGTCTTGCACCTTTACGTGAACAGCAAATCCTTCTGATTGGTTCGGGCAGTATTACCCATAATTTACGTGAACTGTCTTGGGATGGATCGGCTGCTGATGTACCCGAATGGGCCTCAGGCTTCCGTAATTTTGTGGTGCATAAACTGACGCATAGCGATTATGACGCGGTCCTGGACTGGTCCAATATTCCGCATATGGCACGGAATCATCCAACGTTAGAACATTTTGCTCCGATTTTCTTTGCGATGGGTACAGGTCAGCGCTTTAGTCTGGTACATAGCAGTTTCACCATGGGTTCACTCGGCATGGATATTTACCGCTTCGATTAATCTTGCTTCAGCGCTAAAATCTTAATGATGGATACATTTTGCAACTCAAAGCTGCGAAATGTATCCATATTTTTTCGCAATACATCCATTATTATTGTTTGAACTTTATATACTTCATTATAAGTCCATGAAATTAAAATTTATTGTGCTGGCATTATTGCCTTTAACTTTTGCAGGCTGTCAGTCCAGTGATATTCAACGAGCTGGAGATCTTGCGGTGGCCACCATCCAACAAAAAAATGCAGATCAGATTCTTCCAGCCTATTACTGGGAACTGAATCGTGGACTAGAACGACCCGTTGTACTGAGTTTCAACGCTCAAGGCCGGCTGAGCGCCGTGACGGGCTGTAATGGACTCGGGACGACCTGGTCAGTCAAAAACAATATCATCACCACCAGCGAAGTTATAGGGACTGAAATGGCCTGTGATGCAGCATTGATGGAGCAGGAACGTTTTGTCAGCCAACTTTTACAGAAGCGTGACATTCCTTTTACGCTCAATACCACAGATCCTGACAAGCCGACCCTAACGTTGATGGCCGCAAATGGTCAAACCTATGAATTTATCGGGAAAATGACTCCGGAAACCAAATACCAAGGACAGGCTGAAACAATTTTTCTGGAAATTTCCCCCGATACCAAACAATGTACCGGCGTAACCCAACAAAGCTGCTTGCAAGTCAAAGAAGTGAAATATGATCAGAATGGCCTGAAAACTCAGGTCGATAAGGACTGGACTTTATTCTATGATCAGATTGAAGGTTTTCGGCATTCACCAAATGAACGGCAGATTATTCGGGTCAAACGTTTTGAAATTAAGCATCCGGCAGCTGATCAATCGAAATATGCCTATATTTTTGATATGGCGGTTGAGCGTGAATTAGTTAAGGGTGCTCTTTAAGGCTAAAAATACCAAATATAAAAAAACCGGGGCAACAGCCCCGGTTTTTTCAGCTTAGACTAAGTCAGACTTAGAATACGCCTTGAGCAAGCATTGCATCAGCAACTTTTACGAAGCCAGCAATGTTCGCACCGTCAACATAGTTCACAGTACCGTCTTCTTTCGTACCGAATTTTACGCAGTTGCGGTGAATTTCTTTCATGATTGCGTGTAAGCGCTCGTCAACTTCTTCGAAAGTCCAGCCTAAACGCAATGCGTTTTGAGACATTTCCAGACCAGAAGTTGCCACACCACCTGCATTTGATGCTTTACCTGGTGCATAAAGAATTTTCGCTTCAACGAATTTCTCAACTGCTTCAAGTGTAGAAGGCATGTTCGCGCCTTCAGCCACACAGATTACACCGTTTGCAAGAAGCTGAGCAGCGTCGTCTGCATCAAGTTCGTTTTGAGTCGCACATGGCAATGCGATATCACACTTGATACCCCAAGGACGTTGTCCTTCAAGATATTCGAAACCGTGTTTAGAAGCGAATTCTGAAATACGGCCACGTTTTACATTTTTAAGTTCCATGACTTCAGCAAGAAGCGCCTCAGTGAAACCGTCTTTAACGTAAACTGTACCGGCAGAGTCAGAGAGTGAAACCACTTTCGCACCGAGGTACATTGCTTTTTCAGCAGCATATTGCGCAACGTTACCAGAACCTGAAATCGCAACGACTTTATCTTTGAAGCTTTCGCCACGAGACTTGAGCATTTCCTCAGCGAAATACACAGTACCGTAACCCGTTGCTTCCGGACGTGCCAATGAACCACCGAAAGTTAAACCTTTACCAGTGAATACACATGCCGTATCGTTACTTAATTTTTTCATCATGCCGGCCATGTAGCCCACTTCACGACCGCCTACACCAATATCACCTGCAGGGATATCTGTGTTCGCACCAAGGTGACGATACAGCTCGATCATTAAAGCCTGGCAGAAACGCATGATTTCGCCTTCTGATTTGCCTTTAGGGTCAAAATCAGAACCGCCTTTACCGCCACCCATAGGAAGTGTGGTTAAAGCATTTTTAAATGTTTGCTCAAAGCCTAAGAATTTTAGGATTGAAAGATTCACTGAAGGGTGGAAACGCATACCACCTTTAAATGGACCGATCGCTGAGTTGTACTGTACGCGGAACGCACGGTTTACTTGAGTCTGACCTTGGTCATCTACCCAAGAAACTCGGAACTGGATCGCACGTTCTGGCTCAACTAGACGTTCTAGTAAACCATGTGCTGCGTATTGTGGGTTCTTTTCAATGAACGGCCACAAACTGGTCATCACTTCTTCTACAGCTTGAAGAAATTCTGGTTGATGTGCATCACGTGATTTTACGTAATCTAGGAACTCATTAAGTGTGTTGTATTTCAACGCTTAATCCTCAGCAGAAAATGGATCAAAATTGGTCAAATTTACAATCAATGTTAAATTTTGGCGCAAAATATTAAATATCTTTTGTAACTAATCTACAATACTTTTTTTGAAAATACTTTAAAATTAATTTGATAACAAATATTTATATTGATTATGAAAATTTTTTCTATGTCAGGAAATGCCAATCGAATCAAGGCTTACATTCAGATTTATGCCTAATAATAAGGCACAAGTTGACCCTTAATTGCGCACGACTTAGGAGTTTAAAAATATGTTAAAATTGATGAATCGACATATTTTGTTTCACTTACTCTCTCATGCTTGCCATGAGTAACGCTGGTTATACATGAATTCGCCCATTTCTCTGGTCCAATCGATTGACGCTTTACTCCCTCAAACCCAATGTGGACTCTGCGGTCACCGTGACGGATGTTTACCTTATGCCCAGTCGATTGCTGAGGGTGAAAATGCCAATAAATGTGTGCCGGGCGGACAGCCTGTTGCCGATGCTTTGGCTAGATTATTAAATCGCCCTAAACTTGTGGCAGAAGAAAGTGTCTGGCCAGTTCAAGCCGATGGTCGTCCTCAGCGCATCAAAGCCGTAATTCGTGAAGATGAATGTATTGGCTGTACCAAATGTATTAGCGCCTGCCCAGTCGATGCAATTATTGGTTCTGGTAAACTAATGCATACCATTCTGACCGACCTATGTACCGGCTGTGAGTTATGTATTCACCCTTGTCCGGTAGACTGCATCGATCTGGTTGAAGATCAACAACCCTTGCCGACTGAAGCTCAGCGTCTTGCTGAACAGGATAATCTGCGTCAGCGTTACTATGCGCACATCCAGCGTGAAGAAAAACGGCGTACCGATCGTAAGGGACCTGTGGTCCGTGCAGAAATCGATACTGCCCTGTTTGCCCGTTTCTCAGCTTTAAATGAGCAACTTCCTGTGATTGAAGTCGCGAGCAAGCCAGAGAATGCGCCTGTATCACTTGATTCCAAGACCACGATTGAACTGGCAAAACTACGTACCCAAATTAAAAAACTGGAAAAACAGCTTTCGGTTCGTGAAAATGCCCGAAAACGTACCCAACTGGAAGAACTGACACAGCAATTACAGGCTTTACAGGGATAGAACATGACCACAGCAAAGGCCAAGCCCGTTAAAAACATGACCAAAAAGCAGATTCAGACCTTTTTTGAACGCCTGCGTGAACAGCGTCCCAATCCGAAAACCGAACTAAATTATTCTAGTCCTTTTGAATTGCTGGTCGCGGTCACGCTCTCTGCTCAAGCCACCGATGTCAGCGTCAACAAAGCCACAGACAAACTCTTTCCAGTCGCCAATACACCGGAAGCCATTTATGCGCTAGGTGTGGACGGCTTGAAGGAATATATCAAGACCATTGGTTTATATAACTCAAAAGCGGTCAACGTGATTAAGGCCTGCGAGATGCTGATTCAGAAGCACAACAGCATCGTACCGGATAATCGTGCGGATCTTGAAGCCCTGCCGGGTGTAGGTCGTAAAACGGCGAATGTGGTACTGAATACGGCCTTTGGTCAGCCGACCATGGCGGTTGATACCCATATTTTCCGGGTAGGTAACCGTACCGGACTGGCGGTAGGTAAAAATGTGCTGGAAGTTGAACACCGTCTGGTCAAAGTCATTCCTCAGGAATTTATTATTGATTCACATCACTGGCTGATTTTACACGGTCGTTATACCTGTATTGCGCGCAAACCGAAATGTCATGAATGTGTGGTATCCGATGTGTGTAACTGGCCGGACCGATTCGAGTTTGGTGCAGCCCGCTCGATTGCAGTAAAAAATTTAGATGTTACTGAATAGAATAGTGCGATTAAGCTGGGATAAAAAGGTGACCAATGTGTCACCTTTTTATCGACTATGAGAAGAGTGCTTTTCGTTCAAACCAAATTCTTAGCTGAGCTGAACTATTATGGATTATTTATCCTGATCTTGTTCAGCCTTTTCCTGCTGCTTGCGCTGTTCAAGTTCGGCTTGTAATTTTGGATGGAGCTGGCGCTCAGGTCGCTTTGCTGCATTTTCAGCACGTTCTTCCTGACGTACTTTGTTGAGCATTTTAAAACTGAAATAGAACAGACCTACCAATACTGCCAGAAAGACTACCATCAACACCAATACGCCAAATTTCATAGCAACAAGTACCCTGTTCAAATACGCAATAAAAAAGAGCCCTAATATGACTTAGGGCTCTCCGATTGTCAAAATCATCGTCAGCCGATTATTTTGCCTGATCCAGAATCGCGAAAAGATCAGTTTGAACTTCATCGATTGGACGTAAACCATTTAGCTTGTCATAAGTTGGTGCATTTTCACCAGACGCTGCACGGCCTTGGTAGAAACCAACCAGTTGCTCGGTTTCAGTATGGTAAGAACCTAGACGCTTACGAATGGTTGCTTCCTGGTCATCAGGACGTTGAACCAGATCTTCACCCGTTTCGTCATCTTTACCTTCCACTTTTGGCGGGTTGTAAACGATGTGATAGACACGGCCAGATGCAGGATGCTGACGACGGCCAGAAAGACGTTGTACGATTTCTTCATCTGGTACATCAATTTCAATCACGTGATCAATTGCAATGCCTTCTTTTTCCAAGGCTTCTGCTTGAGGAATGGTACGCGGGAAACCATCAAAAATGCAGCCGTTTACACAGTCAGGTTGCGCAATGCGCTCTTTCACCAGACCAATGATCAACTCATCAGAAACCAAACCGCCATTGTCCATGACACTTTTAGCTTGTAGACCTAATTCAGTTCCTTCACGAATTGCAGCACGGAGCATATCACCGGTTGAAATTTGTGGGATATTGTAGCGCTTACAGATCAACTGAGCTTGTGTACCTTTACCTGCTCCAGGTGGTCCGAGTAAGATAATGCGCATATATAAACATCCTCATTTAAACAATATGTATGACGCCACGACCACAATCACCCGATTGTGTCCCCCGACATCTCATTATAAGAAAGCCACAAACAAATGGATTAAACCCGCGACAAAACCGGTTACCCCACCCAATAAAATCAGAATCCATTCATCTTCCTGAAATGCAGGACGTAAAAGATTCTGAAACTCCTTCGGAGTCAACTCACGTATGCGGTCTCTAAACATTTGATAGATTTTCTGTGCACGGCTCGCATTAAATGCTGGGTCGCATACAGGTACCATCGTAATTTCAATCGAGCGATCGATCAAGTCCGTCTTGAGTTTTGCATACTCTTTTGGTCCTAAAGACAGCTGTAAAGAGGTCCGAACCAGGGGTGTTTCCATAATTTCATTAATATGACGTTTGATAATGCGGCGGGTTTTGTCTTTTCTGCCGCCATACATCATCTCGGTCATGATCGATTTTAACGTAATCAGGTCTTCTGTGACTACACTTGCGAAGACGTCAGAGACTTCATCCTGACGTTTCATAAATGCGCCTTGTATGTTATAGGTGCCGATACGAGGAATCACCGGCTTAATCCACGGAAACTTGCGATTTGTGGTACGGGCAAAGAATTGCGGGTACTTTACTGGGTGTGGATAGAGTGGGTTGAATACCATCCAGATCGCGATCCAGTTGGTCAAAAAGCCCCAGATGGCCGCCCAGAACGGTACAGTCCAGTGCCACGGCACTACAAACCAGACAATCATCTGGAAAATCCCAAAGAACATCCCGATGAGGGCACTGATATGCCAGATAAAATTGATCTCTTTTTGACCCACCTTCAGGAACATACGCACCATCAAGCGACGGTCGCCTTCCATCTGGCTCACTACCATTTCACGCATATCTACAAGTGACTCGACGTTCATGGTCAGCTCAGTCACTAATTCACGCAAAATTGCCGGCATTTGTTTTTGTGCTTGTGCATAAATTCTGCGTTTGATGGCAAAAGGCAGGTTTTCCCAGAGCACCGCATTGCGATCCATCATGACTTCATCAATCAGATGTTCCAGTTCGAAACCGACCTGCTCGCCAATGATGCGTGCCATATCATCCGGATCCATCGCCTGTAAAAATTCGCGGATAGAGCCTAATTTTGACAGTGTGTTATCGGTAATAATGCCTGAAATACGTCCAGCTTTGCGTGGCACAATCCCTTGCCAGCCCACAGGTAAAGGCCCGAGATGGAAACCCCAAAAATTGATCGGATAAAAGACCATTTTCAGCGCCATCCAGACGTGAGCCCAGGTTACAAATGCAGTCACTGGAATAATGCTGAGCACGGCCCAAAAATCCGGGCGGTTTACAAAGGTTTGCCACAACTCGTTGACGTACTCAAGCATGCATAACTTCCATATTTAATTTTTTGTTCACAGAATACACATATTAATAAGGTCGAATATTTTGTCTATAAACCGATACTTAAAGTATAGGAAAATTGTAGCCGAGGTTCTGTTTCAGCCACAGCACGACCATTTCGGTCTTCGAGTTTCTCTCCGGCACCGATCCCGATACTAAAACTGCTGATCCGTTCTGAACTAAGCAAAACATAGGCCAAATCAACGCCAGCACCTAAACGGCCTTCATACTCGCCATCAACCTGTTTGCTGTCGATATGACCGGCATAAACCCCGACATAATAACCATTTTTGTCTTTGCCGGTGAGGTGTGCTGGATAACGAAAGCCTGCCTGACCGCCAATCGTACGATCATCATCCAGAAAAACACCACCTTTCACATAAGCAATCCCATAAGGGTTCACCCATTCGGTATTTAAATGCAGTAATTTCTGGGTAAAACCAACACCCACATTAAAGGCTTTTGCCTGAGCAGGCTCTATTTTGGTTGCAGTATTATTAATCTGATCATGTGCATAAGCCCCGTTCGCCCACAATGCAAACGCTAACAAAGGGTAAACCTTGTTCATTCCTTCACCATCTTCCTTAATTATAGTTTTTAGTATAGTCCTATTTTTATTAGATTTTACTCTAGCAGAATTATCACAACTCTTATATACAGCACTTTACAATTTTAATGTCTGCAAAGTCAAAGCTTAAAGGAACTGATTGTAAGGGCAGTTTTTCATTATCAAATCAAGTGCAGTTGCGTTAGAATACTCCACTTTGATTCTTTTCTACCACTCTCAGGTCTTAAGTCGATCGCGTATGAAGCAGCACTTTCCTTTAAAAAATGCACAACAAGAAAAGCGCATCTATCGCAGTCGAGTCTTGATTTCCATGGGGATTGTCATTTTCTTTATGCTGCTGCTGGTCAGCCGCTATGCCTATTTGCAACTGTTCAACTTTGAAAGCTTTACTACAGCTTCTGATGAAAACCGGATTCGTCTGCAACCCCTCCCCCCAGCGCGCGGTTATATTTATGACCGAAACGGCGTTCTGCTGGCCGATAACTATCCGGTATTTACTGCCACTTTAAGTCGTGCCGACGTACAGGATATCGATCAAACGCTCGAACGCCTCAAACCGATTCTGGAACTGACCGAAGAAGACCTGGAACGCTTTCAAACCCGGATTAAAACAGCACGTAAAACCGAACGGGTTTCAATCAAGCTCAACCTGAATGAAAATGATATTGCCCGTTTCAGTGAAGTGAAATATCAATTTCCGGGCGTGAATATTGAAACCCAGATGACCCGCTACTATCCGCATGGTGACCTGTTCGCACATGTGATTGGTTATGTCGGTCGGATTAATGACAAAGAACTGAAATCAATTGATAAGGATCTCTATGCTGGAACCAACCTGATCGGAAAAATCGGTGTAGAAAAATCTTATGAAAAACTTTTACATGGTGTGCCGGGAAATGAATCGGTAGAAGCAGATGCCTTTGGTAATGTGCTGCGTCATTTGGGCCGTAAAGATCCGGTACGTGGTAATGATCTATTCCTGTCACTGGATTACGGCTTGCAGGTAGTCGCTTCGGAGCAACTGGCCGGGCGTCGTGGCGCGATTGTGGCGATGAATCCCAAAACCGGGGAAATTCTGGCGCTGGTCTCCAGTCCAAGTTTTAACCCGAATCTGTTTGTGACTGGGATTAGCACCAAAGATTATTCCTACTTACGTGATAACCTTGATCAGCCGCTATATAACCGGGCGGTTCAAGGAACTTATCCTCCAGGTTCGACCATTAAACCGATGTTTGGCCTGGGTGGCCTTCATTATGGCCTGGTCGATTGGGATACAGCAATTTCCGATCCCGGCTATTTCACACTTCCGGGCGATTCGCATAAATTCCGCGACTGGAAAAAGTCAGGACACGGCGTAGTCAACTTGCATAAATCGCAAGTGGTCTCCTGTGATACTTATTTCTATGTCATGTCCTACCGCATGGGTATTGAAAAAATGAATACCTGGATGCGTCAGTTTGGCTTTGGGGAAAAAACCGGGGTGGACTTACCAAGTGAAAGCTCAGGACTGTATCCAAACCCGGAATGGAAAATGCGTACCCGCAAGGCCAAATGGTCACGTGGTGAAACCATTTCTGTCAGTATTGGTCAGGGTGCTTTTACTTCAACGCCATTGCAGCTGGCTATGGCCACAGCCATTACCGCCAACCATGGCAATAAAGTCATTCCCCATGTTCTGCGCGAAAGTCGCGGTGCCAAACCGTTCAAGGTGCATAATGGCACGCATGGCAAGATCGATTTTAATGGTCAGGAAGAAGACTGGATCAAAATGCGTGATGCGATGGTGGACGTAATTCAATCCGGTACAGGCCGAGGCATCAAAAGCGGCTTACAATATTCTATTGCCGGAAAAACCGGTACGGCACAGGTAAAAAGTATTGCTCAGGGCAAGCGCTATAATGAATCCTTATTGACTGACCGTCAGCTGGATCATGGCCTGTTTGTCGGTTTTGCACCTGCTGAAAATCCTGAAATCGCGATTGCAGTTATTCTGGAAAATGGTCGCGGTGGTAGTGCCGCAACGGCTCTGGCCCGTCCAATTTTTGATTACTGGTTACTGCATAAAGATAAAAATCCGGTACGCCCACAAGGCCACCAATTAAGTGGTGGTCTGATGACGGCCGGAATCAAGCCAGCTGAATTGCCAAGTGGTGCAGGCATGTTGAGTCAAGATGCAGCATCTAGTGCCGTTCCAGCCAGTGACCAGCCCGACAATGCTGCTCCGACTTCTGCAAATACGGCTGCATCTCCCGCAGCAACACCTGCTCCGACACCGGTAGAGCGAGATTAAAGATGAAAAACCAGCTTCGAATTATTGGTGGTGACTGGAAACGCCGCCAACTGCCTTTTGCCAGCATTGAAGGTTTGCGCCCGACGCCTGACCGTGTTCGGGAAACACTGTTTAATTGGCTGATGTGGGATGTACAAAATGCCCAGGTGTTGGATATTTGTGCCGGTTCTGGGGCATTGGCGTTTGAGGCATTATCGCGTGGTGCTGCATCAGTGGTGATGATTGAGCCGGATCGTACTCAGGCACAATTTCTGACCCAAAATCTGGAACTTTTAAAAGTCACCAAAGCACGTGCACAATTAAAAGTGGCTACGGCGCAGCAAGCTTTGTCTACCCTTCAGGCACAGTTTGATCTGGTTTTTCTGGATCCGCCATATAGTTTAGATTTATGGGAAGAACTCGCGCTAAAGGCAGATCCTCTGATCAAGGACAATGCCTATATTTATGTAGAAGCAGACCGTGATTTAAAATTGCTTAAATTGCCATCCTCATGGCACTTAATTAAAAATACCAAAGCCGGTACAGTTCGTGCCGGGCTTTATCAAAAAAGTATTTCTTGATTTAAATTGTTTTGAAGAGCCATTAAAAAAGGATTCCTCTGTGGAATCCTTTTTGTCATTGTAGTCAGTCAAATTTAAAGACTGTGATTAACGATCACGGCGCCAGTCGCGGTTATCTCGGTCACGTTTCCAATCCCGATGATCTTTATGGTCCTTATTTTTCCAGTCATGATCTCTGTGGTCTCGATCATAATGTCCATTACGATCTCTGTTGCCACGATAATCATCATCCCAAGGATCAACCACACAACCGGTTAATGACACAGCTAATACAGAAAGTAATATCACTTTTTTCATCATGTCCATCACCTCTTACTGCACTCTGTCAGTATCAGGCGAGTTCATGGAGAGTGAACGGAGCCATTGTTGCACTCTTGTAGAGATTTATGCATGTTTTATGCATAGCCAAACTACTATACCCCTATTTAGCTTTTATGCTTTTATGCTTTTATGCTTTTATGCTTTTATGCTTTTATGCTTTTATGCTTTTATGCTTTTATGCTTTTATGCTTTTATGAGAATTTGAACTTTCATTTGCATAAATCCAGCTAAATGGAAGCTTGGCTTTTGTTTAAATCTTGAGAATACTGCTGCCTTTGCTTATGACCTGATCTTTATGACTTGGCTGTTATTTATTCTTGGTGCAATGGTCGCAGGTTTTGTCCAGGGGCTGACCGGCTTTGCCTTTGCCCTGATCGCCATGTCTTTCTGGGTCTGGGTGCTGCCTCCGCAACTGGCCGCGCCCTTGCTGGTATTTGCCTCGATCTGGAGTCATGTGATTTCACTCAGTCAGGAAAAAAAGCAGCTAGTTTTATCTAGGCAGTTGGTGCTGCCTTATCTGATTGCTGGTCTGATTGGCGTGCCGCTGGGTACTTATCTGTTGCAGATCATTCAAGCAGATACCTTTAAGATGATCTTGGGATTTTTTCTGGTACTGTGGTGTCCGGTGATGCTATTCAATCCGCAATTCAAAACAATTCAGCATTCAGGAAAATTGACTGATAGCTGCATCGGTTTTATTGGCGGAATTTTAGGAGGACTGGGCGGTTTTTGCGGTGCCATTCCTTCGGCCTGGGTGATGTTAAAACAATTACCCAAAACCCAGCAGCGCTATATTTTACGGCACTTTAATTTTGCAATTCAGCTTTTCACGCTGGGTACTTATGTATGGCAAGGCCTGATCAATCAAAGCCATTTACCCTATATGGCCTTGCTGATTGTTTTTGTGAGTATTCCGGCAATTTTAGGCGCAAAACTATTTTATAAAATTTCGGAATTACTGTTCAAACGCATGATCTTAAGTTTACTCTTTAGTGCAGGCTGTTTTCTATTAGCGTCCCAATTCATTTAAACACAAGATCAAGCCGAGTCTGTCTTCCCCGCTAAAGCTTGAATCCGTTGAAATAACTGCTATGTTAAGGCCAATCTTTGTAAATATAGATCATCATTATGCAGATTCGTGATCAGATTGTTCTTGTTACTGGTGGTGCACGTGGTTTGGGTTTAGCCATTACTCAGGCTTTACTGGCTGAGGGTGCGCGCGTGGTCGTGAACTATCATAGCAGTCAGCAGCAAGCCGAACAGCTTGCCCAGCAATATCCTGCGCAGGTATTTATTTATCAGGCAGATGTCACTCAAGCTGATCAGGTACGCGCTTTATTTGCCGCGGCAAAAAATCATTTCGGCGAAGCAATTCATGCTGTAGTCAATAATGCACTGATTGAATTTGAATTTAATGGCGATGCACGCCCTAAAGTAGAAACGCTGACTTGGGACATGTTGCAACGGCAATTCAGCGGTGCAGTACAGGCAGCTTTAAATACCACCCAAGCCGCACTGGATGACATGAAACGGGCAGGGTTCGGCCGGATCGTGAATATTGGTACAAACCTCGTGCAAAATCCGGTAGTTCCTTATCATGACTATACCGCCGCCAAAGCAGCATTATTGGCCTTTACCCGCACCACGGCGCAAGACTTGGGACAATATGGCATTAATGTAAATATGCTCTCTGGTGGCCTGTTACAAACTACGGATGCCAGTAAGGCCACACCTGACATTGTCTTTGACCTGATTGCTCAATCGACGCCTTTACGCCGCGTAATTACACCAGAAGAATTTGCTGCTGCAATCCTGATGTTTTTGTCACCTTATTCACGTGCCGTCACAGGACAAAACCTGATTGTAGATGGCGGGCTGGTCAAAGGTTAAATGTTTAGAGAATGGACTTGAATTTTCAAATTCTGTTGTTCTATTTTTTAACCATTTGGTAGATTAAAAAGGTTTTGTGACCGGGTTTTACTTCTACAATAGTGCGCTCCCATAAAGCCTTTAGTCTACTTTCCATGAAATTTATCACGACATTGCTCAGTACCTTGCTACTGGCAGGTTGTATGTCCAGCGATTTGAAAAAATCAGAACAATTACTGCAAAATTTCCATTGTGCCAAGGTAGATACCGCCCAAATGCCACATAGCAGTATGACCGACTATTATCAGCAGATGTTGTATAGCAGCAAATCCAAAGTCGAGTCTTATATCAAACAGTATTATCAAGGTGAAGAGTTATTTGACCTGCCATTGCATGAAGTGGTGGAACAGCAATATGATCTGTATAAAGATGCCTGCCAAAATCTGGGTGGAATTTTGCCGACTTCTGAACATGCCTCTTAAGTCTGTCAATCTTCATGATTATTAGGCAATAAAAAAGCAGGAGAATTTTCCTGCTTTTTTTCAACTCAATTTTAATTCTGATAATAGCGCTGATCTACACTAAAGCATTCAGGGAATTTTGGTTGAATCTCTGCATAAAATGCCATGATTTCTGCCATATCTTTTTCATAATCCCCTGTCGGATAAACGATTTTACCTACGCCAGTTTTCTTCTTGGCATAGTCCATATAGGCCAATGCAATCGGCACACCGGCACTAATCGCTACATGATAAAAACCTGTCTTCCACTGTTCCTGTTTGGCACGAGTTGCTTCTGGCGTGACCAGCATGACCAGTTTAGGATGAGTCTTGAATAAGTCTGTCATCAGCTGAACCATGCTCGGACGAGGTTCACCCGGCTGTTTAGGACGGCGATCGATCCCGATACCGCCCATAGCACGTACAAAAGGTCCAAATGGCAATTTCATATAACTGTCTTTAATGGTTAAGCGAACATTCACACCTAATGCTTTTAAGGCCAGTCGCGCATACAGTGCATCCCAATTACTGGTATGAGGCGCAGCAATCATGACACATTGGTCTAAATCTAGGGGCCAATGGTTATCAATTTCCCAACCCATCAGCCTCAGGCTTTGTTCTGCTAACTTCTCAAACACGTCACGCACCAATTCTATTCAAAATTGCGCGAATTTTAGCAACCTCGGCAAATATAGATAGTGCTCTATGATCAATAAATAAACAGTTAATCTATATTTGTATAATTAGAATTTTTAAATGAATAGTTGATTATTTTTGCCACCTTTCAACTTATCTCATACATCAATTTACGGATAGTTAAGATTGCTTCCCAATATAAATAGGAATTTCTTTCTAATTTAAAGGATTCATGCATTAAAAAGCTCTTAACCTCCTCATTTTGGGATATGGCAAATATAAGGGTCTTTTTATACTGAATCCACATTATAAATTTCAGGAAGATTCTAGGGTGTGTCCTCATTTGGCTTTGCACCAAATAAATATACAGGCTATACGAATCATAGATTTATAATTGCGTGCCAGTTTATCAAATCGAGTTGCAATAGCACGGAAATGTTTTAATCTCGAAAATGCATTTTCAACTAAGTGTCTTAATTTATATAGATATTTATCAAATTCCTTATTCGATCTCTTACTGTTTGATCTCAATGGAATAATGGGAATCATATTCTTGTTCTTGGCATATATTCTAATGTACTCAGCATCATACCCCTTATCAGCAATGAGATAAGTTGCCTCGTCTACCGTATCAATCAGTTGTTTTGCAACTTGACTGTCGTGGACGTCACCCCCAGTGATTTTAAAATCAATCGGTAATCCATTCGCGTCGGTTGCAAGATGTATTTTTGTTGTTCGTCCACCACGTGATTGTCCAATTGCTCTTTCGAAACCATGCCGAGCTCCACTTGCATGTTGATGCACGCGTATGTAACTTCCGTCAATGAATACCCATTCTTGATCCAAGACGCCTCGTAATCTAAAAAAAATTTATCCCACAATCCCTTGCTTGCCCAACGATTAAAGCGATTGTAAGCAGTTTGCCAAGGACAAAATTCTTGGGGAATATCACGCCATGTGGCGCCTGTACGCAGTTTCCATAAGATCGCTTCCATGATATTTCTACTATTCTTTGAACAGTAACAACCGTGTAATCGCATAGTATCTTGAATTTGCTGCCAGATATCATCGGTGAGAAGAGTACGTGCCATTGAAAAAATATAGAAATCAAAAGAGCTTAAAGGAGGATTTTAAGTATTTAAAACCAATTTTTCAAATGAGGACACGCCCTAATGAAAAAGACTTTACTTTGTATTGCTTTAGCAGGGTTACTTAGTGCCTGTGGTGGTTCGGATGATAATGCCAGTACACCTCCAGCAAACAATGTTGGCACCCAAACCGGCGTACTGACGGACGGAATCATTTCAGGGGTGACCTATATCACCAGTAGTGGTGCAACAGGAGTTACCAACGAAAAAGGAGAATTTAAATTTAATGATGATGAAAAAGTAAAATTCTTTATTGGGGGTGTACAACTCGGTGATGAAATTGAAGCAAAGGAGCGTATCACACCATTAGATTTAGTCGAAAGTGAAAATGCGCGTATCAACCTTATGGTTTTTTTACAATCCTTAGATGGAAAAGGTGATCATAGCGATGGCATTCAGATTAGTGATGACACTAAAACAGCCTTCACTGCTGTAAAGCTTAATTTTAACCAAAGTACCACCGACTTCGTAAATGAAGTTGTCACCAAAACAGCCATCACACCAGATCAGTTGATAACACCAGAAAAAGCTTCAGAAAACTTCCAAGCGACCTTCTACAAAGATATTGCCGGTACGTGGGAGATTAACCGTACCGATAACACTGCTGTGTTGATTCACATTCTGGAAGATGGACGCTATGCACTAGGTGAAGCAGAAGCAAAAGATGAGAGTGGTCAAGCAGGCATTGAAATGGGCCGCTTAAAATGGAATGCAACAACAACCGTGATTGAACCGGAAATCCTACATGACACCAATGGTGAATGGGGACTTTCACATCCTGCCGAGAATAAACCTTATTCTTTAAACTTTAATGGAACTCAATTAATTCTTACTGAACCCGGCGTTAGTACTGAATACCGTTTAAATCGAGTTAAGCAGTCTAATAGTCTCGTCGGCACGTGGCGACTCAATGAAACGCACCTATTTGCTTTCTTTGATAACAACTATTATTTCTTCCTAGACACTGAAGGTGGAGATGACTGTGGTTGGCCAGGAATTGAATATGGCAAATATACATTGTCAGCAAATACTCTCACCACAACCGAGGTATTATTCGATACCAACGAGTGTGGTGGATTACAAGATAGTTCAAATGGCAGCAAGACAATTGCAAGCATCAATATATCTAACAACAATCTTATCTTACATCCGCAAGGTGAAGATCCTGTAACTTTACAACGTGTTAAATAACCCATATAAACCGGCTTGAATATGAAATTCAGGCCGGTTTAATCAATATGTTCAAATTGAATGGTACAACCCATCAATAAATGCATCAGTTCGATTTGCGAACAACATTGGGTTTTTTCATAAATATTTTTAAAATACGTCCGTACCGAACTCAGCGTAATGCCACACTGTTCTGCAATATCTTCTATTTTATAACCATTAATTAACAACTCACATAAATCAAACTCTCGTTTGGAAAGCTGGTAACACTGTTGTAGGTAAGTTCTTGACAGGGAATAATGCTGGTTTTTATCCGTCATAAATAATGCAATCTGATGCTGAGCAGACTGTAAATGTTGCATATTTCTTAATTTCTTAAAGGGCACTACCGTCAGCATGAATTGCGAGCCTGCCCCATCACTCAACGCCAGGACTCCACCCACTTCAGTTTGAATGGTCGTATCTTCCAGCAAAGCACTTTCCAGAAGCTGATCAAAACGTATCTGCTGACTATAATTGGTTTTTAGACGGTTATGTATATCCAGATCCAGACATGAACTTTGATCAAGCATCTTTTGCGCAATGGGATTGGAATAACTTAAACACAGGTTTTGATCAAGCAGTACAATTCCGGTTTTTAAACTATCCA
Source organism: Acinetobacter lwoffii (assembly GCF_019343495.1). Lineage (NCBI taxonomy): Bacteria > Pseudomonadati > Pseudomonadota > Gammaproteobacteria > Moraxellales > Moraxellaceae > Acinetobacter > Acinetobacter lwoffii. The sequence continues at coordinate 1,296,165 of NZ_CP072549.1, forward strand.
ATACGGTATACAAGCTTAAATTATCTTGCTGAATCAAGTTGATTTGCCGGTGAATTTGCAAAGCCCGGCGTAAATGAATACTGATACGTCTTAGAAAATCCAGCTCAGGCTGTTCAAAAGGCTGTACTTCAGGTGCACGATGAATACCCAGTACCGCCCAACGATAATTCCCCCGATCCAGCAATACGCCCGCCAGATAAGATACACCGCCAGGCTTTAAACACTTCTCATAGAACACATAGTGATCCGTACCCGGCTGTTCTGCATAGTGCTGACAGTTATGACTTAAAGCATCGCCCATCTCGATCGCATTCCATAAGGGCATATGCAGTTTCATATCAATCACTCTGATACGCTCCTCTTGATAAGCGGCCAGACTTTCATTCGGGATATTGTGCGTATAGACAAAGTCATAGCCTGGATTAAGCTGATCCAGACCGGTAAAAATTGCACTCTTACTTTTAGTATAGCTCACGATATCTTTGATCACGTCCAGCCACAAAGATGGTAATACAGCAGCATCATAAATTTTTGCAATCAGATTATTTTCTTGTTCTAATTTCATTATCCCCTCCGCATTATAATTATTTTCTAATCATAGCGTTCAGAATTGGTTAACGAAACAGCATAAAGTGACTTTAAACTTGGCTAAAAATTCTTAAATCCTGCTCACTTATCAATAACTCTGGCCTCATTCACCTAATGAATCAAACTTTAACAAGATTGCCCTATTTATCTGTACTGACTACTTTTAATGTAATTCATAACAAATAATTTAATAGGGTTAAAACAATGAAAAAATTAACGCTTACTGCTGCGATAGCAGTCGTTCTTGCAGGAGCTTTAACCGCCTGTTCAAAGCCCAATGATAATGAGCCGATGAGTAATAATGCTCAATCCAGCCCAGCCATGATGGAGCAAAATAACGCGAATACCAGTGTGAACCGTGCTGATAGCGCAGAAACTTCGCTAGATTGGGCAGGTGAATACGAAGGTGTTTTTCCTTGTGCTGACTGTGAAGGGATTAAGGTCGAGCTAGATCTCAATCCGGATAAAACCTATGAGCTAAATGAGGAATATTTAGGTAAAGCTGGAAATAATGAGACGGAAACTAAAGGTAGTTTCAGTTTTGACCCTCAAGATCCTTCAATCATCACATTAGATAACAAAGCTGAAAACCGTAAATTCTTTGTTGGTGAAAATTTTGTTGAAGCACGCGAGATGAAATCAGGTAAAAAAATCGACAGTAATTTAAATTATAAATTAGTTAAAAAGTCCGCATCATAATTTTGTAAACGCATAAAAAAATCCCCGCTATTGCGGGGATTTTTTATGAAATGCTCGGATGATGAATTACATCATGCCGCCCATACCACCCATGCCACCCATATCAGGCATTGCAGGTTTGTCTTCTGGGATTTCAGTGATCATGCATTCAGTGGTCAGCATCAAGCCAGCAACAGAAGCGGCGTGCTCAAGTGCAGAACGCGTTACTTTAGCAGGGTCAAGAATACCCATTTCCAGCATATCGCCATATTCGCCAGTTGCAGCGTTATAACCGAAGTTACCTTCGCCATTCTTCACAGCGTTGATCACTACAGAAGGCTCATCACCTGCGTTAGATACGATTTGACGAAGCGGTGCTTCAATCGCACGACGAAGAATGTTGATACCTACGTTTTGGTCATCATTCGCGCCTGTTACGCCTTCAAGTGCAGATGCAGCACGTACTAGTGCAACACCACCACCCGCAACGACACCTTCTTCAACTGCAGCGCGAGTCGCATGAAGCGCGTCATCTACACGGTCTTTTTTCTCTTTCATTGCAACTTCAGTTGCAGCACCGATTTTGATGACAGCAACACCGCCAGCAAGTTTCGCTACACGCTCTTGAAGTTTTTCTTTGTCATATTCTGAAGTAGATTCTTCGATCTGTGCACGGATTTGCTGTACACGGTCAGCGATTTGGCCAGCATTACCAGCACCATCTACAATTACAGTATTTTCTTTAGATACAGTTACTTTATGTGCTGTACCCAAGTGATCAAGCGTCGTTTGATCCAGCTGCATGCCGATTTCTTCAGAAATCACAGTACCGCCAGTCAAGATCGCGATGTCTTGAAGCATAGCTTTACGACGATCACCAAAACCAGGTGCTTTCACCGCACATACTTTGATAATACCGCGCATGTTGTTGACAACAAGCGTCGCAAGCGCTTCGCCTTCAACATCTTCAGAAATGATTAAAAGCGGTTTGCCAGTTTTAGCAACAGCTTCAAGTACTGTAATCAATTCACGAATATTGCTGATTTTCTTATCAACAAGAAGAATGAATGGATTTTCAAGTTCAGCTGTTAAAGTATCTTGCTTGTTCGCGAAGTACGGAGAAATATAACCGCGGTCGAACTGCATGCCTTCAACTACGTCAAGCGAATCTTCGAAGCCTGAACCTTCTTCAACCGTGATCACGCCTTCTTTGCCCACTTTTTCCATTGCTTGCGCAATCAGCTGACCTACAGTCGTATCAGAGTTAGCAGAGATCGAACCTACTTGTTCAATCGCTTTAGAGTCTGATGCTGGTTTTGCAGTTGCCTTGATGTTTTCAACTACAGAACGTACCGCAATATCGATACCGCGTTTCAAGTCCATTGGGTTCATACCCGCTGTTACTGACTTGATGCCTTCATTCAAAATTGCTTGTGCCAATACAGTTGCAGTCGTTGTACCATCACCTGCGATGTCATTGGTTTTTGAAGAAACTTCACGAACCAGTTGAGCACCCATGTTCTCGAACTTGTCTTTCAGCGTAATTTCTTTGGCAACAGTGACACCATCTTTAGTGATGTGCGGTGCACCAAAAGAACGGTCGATGACAACGTTACGGCCTTTAGGACCAAGCGTAACTTTTACAGCATCTGCAAGGGTGTTTACACCAGCAATCATTTTTGAACGAGCTGAATCACCAAATTTTACGTCTTTAGCTGACATATTTGACTCCGAATATTGTTGTATCTTTACAAAATCTGATTTGGAATGAATAAAACTTTTTTAGCGCAGATTAAGCTTCTAATACCGCTAAAATGTCAGATTCTTTCATGATTAAAAGCTCTTCGCCATTTACTTTTACAGTAGTGCCTGCATAAGTACCGAACAATACTTTGTCGCCAACTTTTACGTCTAACGCGCGTACGCCATTGTCAGTGATTTGACCATTACCAACTGCAATGATTTCACCTTGAGCAGGTTTTTCAGCAGCCGAACCTGGAAGTAAAATGCCCCCAGCTGTTTTAGTTTCTTCTTCAACACGACGAATAACAACGCGGTCATGTAATGGACGAATGTTGCTCATAAATAACTCCATCAGACTAAGTCTTTTTTAGGTCACTGATGACGACTTAATTATTCCATGGGTCATCATCAAAAATTTTTGATGTCACTTTTATGGAGATGGAATAAAACGCTTCAAGGGCAAAAATGAAAAAAAATTGGTTTTTTTTAACGAATCATAGGTTTTCGTCTATTTATTCGGCAGATCAGCCTTCAACATAAAGGCTTGTGCCACTTCATCGAATAAATATTGAGAAATTTTTCCTGTGGCATCAATCAGATTAAAGCTGTTCGGTTCATCTTTATGTAGACGATTTGACGCAGAAGTCCCTGCATGTACATCATATACAGGATGATCCATCCCCAATCCGAACATCTGATTCAAATCATAAATCGCCGGTTGATGCAGATGCCCATGCAACACCGCAAACAGACCATGCTCTGCCCAGGCCTCTAAAGCAATTTTGGCCATCAATGGGCTGTCCTTGAAACCGCGCTTATTTTGAAAAGGCACATAAAAAGGCTGATGGCTGACAATGATTTTTAATTTGGACGCAGGTGCCTGCGCCAGCGTCAGGTCAATACGCTGAATCTGCTCAAGGGATAAATGCCCTTTGGTATGATATCGACGTCGGATCGAATTCACCCCAATCAGATAAAAATTTTCAGTTTCAAATATTGGCTCCAATTCACCAAAAAAAATCTGGTAACGGGTAAATGGATTGAAAAGCCGATTCCACAAATGATAGAGCGGAATATCATGATTCCCCGGGATCACCATATAAGGCGTATTGAGCTGATCTAAAAATTTTTTGCAGGCAAAGAATTGACCCAAACGTGCGCGCTGAGTCAGGTCACCACTGATGACGACGGCTTCAAGTGGATGGGTCTGACAGAAATGCCGAATCGCTTCTAAACACTCCGGCTTCTCTGTTCCAAAATGCAGATCAGACAGATGCAGGATCATGTGGCACCATTACGTTTAGGCTATCTTTTAATACAGAAATATTGAGTGGCGGGGCCATTTCCACAATTTCCCCATCAATCGCTACCATCAGTTTCTTGGCTCGGGATTCGATTCGAACTTGATCGGCTGCAAAACTATAAACATCCGATGCCTGGTCAATCTTGCCACGAATCAGCTGATACACTAGCTTAAATAAAGTAAGCTTATCACTTTTAGAAACTACAACTCCCGCCACTTTGCCTTTTTCAGCCGCTTCTGCAATGCGCATTTTCATATCCGCCAGTTGCAAGGGATTATTGCCAAAAAAAATCAGTGGTGTTTTTACCGGATATTTCTTTTGATCCACCCAGATTTTTAGTTTTAATTCTTTACGGTCGCGAATTAAAACATCCAGTGCAGAAGTATAGGCATGTAGCGGTAAGCGACCAAAAATACGATTATAGTCTTCACGTTTTTTAATAAATAAAGGATATAGACCTAAACTGGCATTATTCAGATAAATTTCCTGATTGATACGAGCAACATTCATACGTTGTGGCTGTCCTGTCGCAATCACTTTTGCCGCTTCAAGCAAATCCAGCGGAATCCCCAATAATCTGGCCACATAGTTAAAAGTCCCTAAAGGCAAAATACCGACAGGAATTTGCGTATTCAACACATGTTTGGCGACTGTATTTAAAGTGCCATCTCCGCCTGCCGCAACGATGATTCCTGACTCGCTAGATGCCAAATGCTGTTCAAGCACCTCAACCATAATTTTATCAAATTGCTGTGAATCATTGATTTCATAAGCTTTAGTTTGATAACCCTGTGCTGAAAATATATCGATCAGCTGTTCATAAATGCCTTCTGGCCCCTGTATGCGAAAACCAGCTTTATGATTAAAAATCAGCGATAAGGGTTTAGATTGATTAGACATTTTTCGCGCAATTTCATTGAAGCCTATTGGCATTTTGTCCAACTCATAGACAATTAACAGTGGCTTTATGTAAAATTCAAATGGCAACCATTTATTTAATCAATAATGAATATTAGAGATCTTATAAAATTAAGATAATGATTTTAATATTAATTTTTAAAATAAATACCATCCATCATTTAAATAAATAGAATCAATAATTCAAATATTTAGTTTTATCTTGTTGTTTTACTTATATTTATAAATAAAATAGCATTATATTCCAAAAGAAATCTAGCACTTCTTTGGTCTTATTTTTTTTATCATTTTATGCTTTAATACAGCCACTTTTTTTCATATTTCATCTGGGCGATATTTTTTATTGCTCGGATTGTACTTTGTACATCTAATTTGTACACATTTGAGATAGGCCTCACCATGACCCAAGTGAACGCACCAGAATTCGTTCGTCACCCTAAGCTTATTGCTTGGGTGGAAGAGATTGCTAAATTAACAAAACCAGCAAAAATTGAATGGTGTGACGGTAGCGCAGAAGAATATCAACGTTATATCGACTTGATGATCGCTAACGGCACAATGCAAGCGCTGAATCAAGAAACTCATCCTGGTTCTTATCTTGCAAATTCTGATCCTTCTGACGTAGCACGTGTTGAAGATCGTACTTACATCTGTTCTGAAAACAAAGACGATGCTGGCGCGACCAACAACTGGGAAGCACCTGCTGTCATGCGCGAAAAATTGAACGGTTTATTTGACGGTTCAATGGCAGGTCGTACACTTTATGTGGTTCCATTCTCAATGGGTCCATTGGGTTCTCATATCGCTCATATCGGTATCGAGTTAACTGACTCTCCTTACGTTGCAGTAAGCATGTCTAAAATGGCTCGTATGGGTAAAGCTGTTTATGACGTTCTTGGTACTGACGGTGAATACGTTCCTTGCGTACACACTGTAGGTGCTCCGCTTGCGAACGGCGAAAAAGATGTTGCATGGCCTTGCAACAAAGAAAAATACATCGTGCATTACCCAGAAACTCGTGAGATCTGGTCTTATGGTTCTGGTTATGGCGGTAACGCATTATTGGGTAAAAAATGCCTGGCATTACGTATTGCATCATTTATGGGTCGTCAACAAGGCTGGTTAGCTGAACACATGCTGATCCTTGGCGTGACCAATCCACAAGGCGAAAAACACTACATCGCAGCTGCATTCCCATCTGCATGTGGTAAAACAAACTTCGCTATGTTGATTCCACCAGCTGGCTATGAAGGCTGGAAGATTGAAACTGTAGGTGACGATATTGCCTGGATCAAACCAGGTGAAGACGGTCGCTTATATGCAATCAACCCTGAAGCTGGCTTCTTCGGTGTAGCGCCTGGTACCAATACTAAAACCAACCCGAACTGTATGGCAACCATGCACAAAGACGTGATTTATACCAACGTTGCTGTGACTGACAACGGTGAAGTTTGGTGGGAAGGTCTGACTAAAGAAGCGCCTGCTAACTTGACTAACTGGAAAGGTCAACCACACACTGGCGAAGAAAAAGCAGCGCATCCAAACGCACGTTTCACAGTATCTGCTGGCCAGTGCCCTTCTATTGATGCTGACTGGGAAAATCCAGCAGGTGTTCCAATCTCTGCGTTCATCTTCGGTGGTCGTCGTGCAGACACAGTGCCTCTAATTTCAGAAGCATTTGACTGGGTTGACGGTGTTTACAAAGCTGCAACGATGGGCTCTGAAACAACTGCTGCTGCTGTTGGTCAACAAGGTGTTGTTCGTCGTGACCCGTTCGCGATGCTTCCATTCGCGGGCTACAACATGGCAGATTACTTCACGCACTGGTTAGAAATGGGTGAGCAAGTGGGTGCGAAAGCTGCTGCTGCTGGCAACAAACTTCCAGGTATCTACAACGTGAACTGGTTCCGTCGTGATGCTGAAGGCAACTTCGTATGGCCTGGTTTCGGCCAAAACATGCGTGTTCTTGAGTGGATCATTGACCGTTGTGAAGGTCGTGCTGATGCTGTTGAAACACCAATCGGCCTAGTTCCTACTTACGAACAGCTGAACTGGACTGGTTCTGACTTCACTAAAGAACAGTTTGACCTAGTAACTTCTCAAGACAAAGATCAATGGATCAAAGAGCTTGAAAGCCATACTGAATTGTTCGATAAGTTAGGTGAGCGTTTACCGGAAGCGTTAAAAACTCGTCAAGCAGAACTTATTGCTGCGGTTAAATCTGCTTAATTGCTGATTTAATTAAAAAAGGTCGCGTAAGCGGCCTTTTTTATTGGCTGTTTAAACAATTGATCACAATTGACCAGAGCAGCAGTTTAAGCAAAATATGGCATACTTAAGCCAAGACTTCAGGAACTATAAATATGAAAAGAACAACAGTAATTTTGGCTATGGCTGCGAGCAGTTTCGTACTGAGTGCATGTCAGACCACACCCCATCAATTCAATGGACAAAGTGGCTATGAAATTCTGGAACGTTCAGGCAATACAGCAACCTTGAGCTACACCCTCTCAGGACGACCAAGCCAGGATGAAAATCGCTTGCAAGCCGCTTGCAGACACGTATTAGGAAATTCCAAAACTTACAACATCCAGATTTTAAGCACCAATGAAATTTCCAATCCAACTGCGGAACAGGAAAACTATGGCCGCCAACTGGGTAATAGCCGCACGCAAATCAGCTTGAGCAATACGCCTGATTTACATAATAGCGAGAACCCGGGTGCACGCGAAGCTTTAGAAGCCCGCCCTACGACCATGCGGGTTATTCGTTATACCTGTTCTTAATATCTGATACTTAGTTACTTAAGCAGAGTAAGACAATCAAAAAGGGCCTAGTGCCCTTTTTAATTTTTTAAATTTAACGTGTTTTATAGAAACTGACATTACGAAATTCGGGCGATTCATCCAAATCCGGCCAGGTCGTCGCACTACGCTCATCCAGTTTTTCATATTGAGGATGACTAAAGTTTTTTACCCGACTGTCTGCAACCCACACCTCAGGTGCAAATTTTAAAAACTCATCCAGGAAGAAACGGTTACATTGATCATAGAGCACATCTGCGGCTAATAAAATATCCACCTTCTCTGCCTTATATAGGTCATCCAGATATTCAAGCTCGACATCATTTAGCTCTGCATTGGCACGACAGGCATCTAGACTAACTTGATCGATATCACAGCAGATCACACGTTTTGCACCTGCCATTTTCGCCGCAATGGCAACTACGCCCGATCCCGCCCCAAAATCCAAAACTACTTTGTCTTTAATATGATGCGGCTCTGCCAATAGCCACTGCGCCATCGCCAAGCCTGAGGCCCAGCAAAAGATCCAGTATGGTGTATCATTCCAAATGCGACGAATCACCTCATCATCCAGCTTATCTGTTGGGAATACTGGCGGAATCAGCCACAGGGAAATGGGTGTATCCGGCAATTGCTGTGCATGTAGCTCACAGTGTGGAATCACATCATGCAAGGCTTTTAGTAGATGTTCTGGGGCTTGAGGGAGTCGGAAGGTGCAGCTCATTAGATTTCTTTTAATTAGTATTAATGTCTTTGAAGAATCTCCCCTAGCCCCTCTTTAAAAAAGAGGGGGAAACTCCATCCAAAAATAGTGATCAGAGTTCCCTCCTTTGAAAAAGGAGGGTTAGGGAGGATTTGATTAACCTAAAGCTTTTTCAGCAGCTTCAACCGTTTGACGGATTAAAGTGGTAATCGTCATTGGACCTACACCACCCGGAACTGGTGTGTAAGCAGAAGCAATTTCTTCAATGCCAACAAGTTGGATATCACCAACACCACCGCCATCACGTGGATGGAAACCAGCATCAACAACCACTGCACCTTGTTTGATCCAGTCTTTTTGAATTAATTCTGCTTTACCTACCGCACCGACAATGATATCTGCTTGCTTAACAAAGCTTGCAAGATCTTGAGTACGTGAATGGCAAATGGTTACGGTTGCATTCGCTTCTAGCAGCATCGCAGCCATTGGTTTACCCAAAATTGCAGAACGACCTACAACTACCGCATGTTTACCAGCGATTTCAATGTTGTTCTCTTTCAGGATAGTCATAATACCCGCAGGCGTCGCTGAACCATAGGCTGCCTCACCCATTGCCATACGACCATAGCCCAGGCAAGTGACACCATCTACGTCTTTTTCAAGCGAGATTGCATCGAAACAGGCACGCTCATCAATTTGTGCAGGAACCGGGTGCTGAAGCAGAATACCGTGCACATCAGGATTTGCATTTAATTTTTCAATTTCAGCCAATAATTCTTCAGTTGTGGTTTCTTTAGGAAGTTCCACTTTGAGTGAATCCATACCAACACGGCGGCAGGCATTGCCTTTCATGCGAACATAAGTTGCAGATGCACCATCGTCACCTACCAAAATCGTCGCAAGAATTGGAGTACGACCTGATTTTGCTTTCAGCGCTTCTACGCGAGTAAACAAGTCAGCTTCAATTTGCTTCGCCAATGCACGACCGTCTAGAACTAATGCCACGGCACTTCTCCCAAGTGTTGATATGAATCAATTTTGCACATTCTACATGAATAATTTAAATATTTTCCGCCAGATGATGTTTTTATGCGCATACAGATGAATACACTATTGTTTTTTTTTCTGAGCTTGCTAATATACGCATCAACAAGACGCGGCGGGGTGGCAGAGTGGTCATGCAGCGGACTGCAACTCCGTGGACGCCGGTTCGATTCCGACCTCCGCCTCCATCTTGTTAAAGCCCGAGTGGTGAAATCGGTAGACACAGGGGATTTAAAATCCCCCGCCCACAAAGCGTGCCAGTTCGAGTCTGGCCTCGGGCACCATTCTTCTACTATAGAAAGATGGTGCAAATAAAGAACCCAGCGAAAGCTGGTTTTTTTATGTCTGTAATTTAGTTAGTCAAAAAATAAGTAAATTAAATTCCCATTTAAAGTGTCATCATTAATCAGGCCCTCCTGCTCTGCTTTCTCAATATCATCCAGCAGAACGTAAATATCCTTGCAAATCCTGTTCCAGTTTTTGCTGGAAATGAATCGGCTCAATAATTTTCACATAAGGTAACCAGTAACGCACCAAAGGCAATAACTGCATTTCGTGACGAATCTGGCAACTAATCACTAACTCTCCAGTCCCAGTTTCCTGCTCGATCTGCTGTTCTGGAAATAAACGGCGCTCTTTAAAAAAGACCGCGACTTCAGGTTGTACCTTGATTAAGACTTGCTGCTTTTGCTGCCCAAACCAGATGCTGTCTTCATCTACCAGTATTTTTAGTATTTCAGGATCATGCGCAAAGCTCTCCACCTCAGAAACCAGCTTGAGTTGTTGCACCTGACTTAAGCGATAGGTGCGCAACTTGTCCTGATCTACGCCCACCAGATACCAGATACCATGATGGTGAATCAAGCGATAAGGCTTAATGATTCGCAATTGATCTGAATATTGCAACTCAACCTGCTGACGTTTATAGATTGCGCTTGCAAGCAACTTGAAATGTTCGGCAAACTGTTTGGCATCTTCAAAATAATAGCCTTTTGCCGAAAATACCTGATTTGCCCGCTCATCCAGCAGTTCACGCATAAAAGACATATCCAACGCCGGATACAATTCACTGATCCCCGAAAGCTGGGCAAAAGTCTGGATATCCTGCAATTTAAACCGCCCTAAATAAGAGGGTTCCAGATAATATCGTTTCTGTTCATCTTGAAGTAAGGGTAAGTAAGAGCCTAGACGATCAAAATCACGCTCAATGGTGCGGGTGCTGACCTGAAATTCTGCAGCTAGCTCTGCAGCCCGGAGTTGATATCCGACGTTTAATTTGGTCAAAATTCTGGCTAAACGCTCTGCAAGACGCTCATGTGTTGAAGCTGGGCGCTTCATAAATCCCCACTTAATACATTCTCATGTACTTATTTATCGCTAGATGTTGAATGATTATACTGAATGCCGATCAATGAATAATATTAGGACAAAGTCTAAGATATTTTTTTGCATCAGATCTTGACCCTTTATTCACCCTAAAAATACAAGATCTTATTTGGATTTTCTGGATGCTTTCTTGCTTGAATGACGATTTTGTATTGTTAATCTTTCCATATAACGCTCCAGATGCAGCATCGCCCGATACATTTTATGTAACTCTACCCAGCTGATGGTTCCGCGAATAATCATTTTATGAATACGTCGTAATGCTCTTAAACTATGTTTTGAACTATATGCTGTTGAAATAATTTTCATCTTATTTTCCCTCTCACATTCATGTGAATGTTTAACCATTTGGTCGGAATTATCTATACATGCAATTTACGTGTCATAATTGACAGGTTGTGTCGAACAGTTAACATTTTTTAATTTTTATTCAAGATTTTATATATTTATTTGTAATAATATTTTACTTAAAATTAAAAAAAGCCAGTAAAATTACTGGCTTTTTTTGAATCACTTATCTCGTATTAAATAATTTCAACTACAACTTTACCCACATGCTCTCCAGTATCCATTGCGGCATGAGCATCTTGAATTTGATCAAACTTAAACGTTTTATAGATCATCGGCAAACATTCGCCTTTTGCCCATAATGGTGCAATCTGCTCTTTCAGGCCTTGTGCAATTTCCGCTTTTTCAGCCATGCTACGTGCACGCATGGTCGAACCGGTAATGGTCAGACGTTTCATCATGATTTGTCCGAGTTTAACTTCTTTAGCTTTGGCACCTCCCAAGAAAGCGATATAGACCAGACGTCCATCACGGCGCAACAAATTCAAATTACGCTCTAAATAAGGTGCACCGACCATATCTAAAATGACATCAACACCAGCATTGTCGGTCTGCTCATTAATCACTTGCTCAAAGTCCTGAGTTTTATAGTTAATAGCCGTGGTTAAATCAGAAATCGCTGCAACTTTTTCATCTGAACCGACAGTTGCAAAAGTTTTGATTCCGAGTGATTTACATAACATTAAAGCAGTCGTACCAATCCCGCTCGTTCCACCATGTACCAGTACAGTTTCCCCTGCTTTGGCCTTACCCATCTGGAACACGTTCGCCCATACAGTAAAGAAAGTTTCAGGAATGGCCGCTGCCTGTACAAAACTTACGCCTTCAGGAATATTCAAGGTCTGGCTTTCAGGTATGACGCAATATTCAGCATAACCGCCACCATTGGTCAAACCACAGACTTGATCACCAACTTTAAACTGACTTACATCACTACCAATCGCAACCACCTCACCTGCCACTTCCAGGCCAGGAACTGGCGTTACCCCTTTCGGCATCGGATATAAGCCTTGACGCTGCAGGATATCTGGACGGTTAATACCAAAGGCATGAACTTTCACCAGAACTTCATCTGCTTTAGGTTCAGGTACAGTCACCGTTTCATAAGCGAGTTTATCGACACCACCTGGTTCTGTAATAATGACTTGCTGCATGGTTTGTTGCGACATGATTTCTTTCCCTAATCTATGCATTTCATATATCTTGGACTTATTTGAACATAGTTAGCATGAGGAATGAAGCTACATCGGACTTATGTATAATCGGGGGACTATTCAGGAAATTGATAATAGGCCAACCATGACCCAAGTGATCGAATATAACGAAAACAATTACAGTGATTTTGAGTGGTTTGAAGGTTTTGCCGTGATTCGCTTTTATGCAGACTGGTGCAAGCCCTGTGTTCAGAATTTTCCGATCTTTGCCGAACTGGCGACATACTATGCTGAGATAAATCCTGAAGTTAAATTTGGCAAGATCAATGTGGATCAGTCTCCGATTTTAACCTTGCGCTATAATGCCTATGGTTTGCCTTCTACGCTTATTTTTAGAAATGGAGAAATTATTAAAAGGATTGCAGGCGTGAAAAGTTTAACCGAAATGAAAGCAATTCTGGCCTTAGTCCTCAATGATTCTTATGAATAATTACCCATGTGAAGCCAAATCTAACAAAAATATTTTTTTTAGCTCACTATCTAAATACGGAGCCTTTAATTAACTACGCCCTTTATATTCCTTTACCATTCGATCACTCACATCTTCCGGATAACACAGCGGCGCATATCCGCCTGCACGATTATAAGCACTACGCTTACCACAACGACTACCATTACTTGCAGTATTGTAAGGACACGGACAATTTCCCGGATAATTCTCAATCGACTGCTGGATTATTTTTTGCTTGATTGCTTCAACGCTTTGGCTGCTCTGTTTGGCTTCAGCTCCAAAAGCCACACACAAGCCAGCCAGCAATATTAATTTTTTCATATATTCCCCAAATCTAGGGAGTATTGTATTAATTGACTAGTAAATTGAAAGATCACATTTTGACTAATCGAATGATTTTCATGCAATCAAAATTTAGGCAATAAAAAACCCGCTTTTCAGCGGGTTTCTTCAAATCAGTCCAGTCTTAAAGACGAACCAATTCCACAATCTTCTCAGCAAGTTCTTCAACTGTATCTACGGTTAAAGTCGTGTCTGTACCTTCAGCAGCATCGGTAATCACAACCACACCAGTTTCACGAACCAGTGCAACCTGCTCCGCATTCAAACCTGCTTTAGCAATAGCAACGATCCCTTGCTGAATCAGCAAGCTTTCTAGCGCCTGAGCATTTTCCAAAGCTTTACCAGATACAGTCACCGCAGCAGGTTTTTGACCCAAACGTGCCGCACGTGCTTCTGCAGTGACAGGCTCATCGTGTGCAGACCATTCAACTGATTCTTCCACCATACCAGCACCAATCGTCACGTTATTCAAACGATCGATGAAGATAAACGAACCGGTGAAACGGCTGTCTTGATAACGGTCAAAGACCACTGGTGCATCAAATTCAACAGTCACATTGGCGATTGCATTTAGCTCAAGTTTATCCACCTGAACTTTTTCCAATGTGTTAACGTTGGTACGGTAATGAATTGCCGTTACTTTTGCCGGAACGGTTTGCGTACCAATCTTGATGTTGTACAGCTTACCCAGTACAAGTGGTTGATCTGCCATCCACACAACAGTCGCTTGAACTGAACGGGAAATATTTGGAACAGCTTGATCCGCACGAATTAACACGTTACCACGTGAAATATCAATTTCATCGTTAAGCGTTAAAGTCACTGCCTGACCTGCAACTGCATGCTCAAAGTTGCCATCAAAAGTGACAATTTCTTTAACAGTCGATGATTTACCAGAAGGCAAAGCTGTTACGGTATCACCAACATTGATATCGCCAAGTGCGATCGTACCGCAGAAACCACGGAAGTCGAGGTTCGGACGATTGACGTATTGCACAGGGAAACGGAAATCCTGCTTCGCTGAACTACGGTTAATTTCCACCGATTCAAGCGTACCCATCAGCGTTTCACCAGTGTACCACGGCGTATTGGCTGACTTGTTCACCACGTTATCGCCATTCAGTGCAGAAATAGGCGTAAAAATGATATTGCTTGGTTTGCGATCGCCCAATTGTGCAACGAATGCCGCATATTCAGCCTGGATTTCATTGAAACGTGTTTCAGAGAATTCCACCAAGTCCATCTTGTTGATTGCAACAATGATGTTTTTGATACCGAGCAAACTCGCAATAAAAGTATGACGACGCGTCTGGGTTTGCACGCCATAACGCGCATCAATCAAAATGATCGCAAGATCACACGTCGATGCACCAGTTGCCATGTTACGGGTGTACTGTTCATGTCCCGGCGTATCCGCGATGATGAACTTACGTTTTTCAGTCGAGAAGTAACGATATGCCACATCAATGGTAATGCCTTGCTCACGCTCTGCTTGTAAACCATCGACCAGAAGTGCCAAGTCAGGTGCATCGCCAGTCGTACCGACCTTTTTCGAGTCACGGGTCACGGCCTGTAATTGATCTTCATAAATCAATTTTGAATCGTATAGCAGACGACCGATTAACGTCGATTTACCATCATCCACGTTACCGCAAGTCAGGAAACGCAACAGATCTTTATTTTCATGTTGTTTCAGATAGCCCAAGATATCTTGGCTGATTAAATCAGATTGATGAGACATCGCTCAAAGCTCCACATATTCTTTAGAAATCGGTTTTTGATCCCCCTGTACCCCCCTTTATAAAGGGGGAAATCTCCTCTCTTTTTAAAAAGAGGTCGGGAGAGATTCTAGAAGTAGCCTTCCTGCTTCTTCTTCTCCATCGAGCCTGCTTCATCATGGTCAATCATACGACCTTGACGCTCAGAACTGGTTGCCAGCAACATTTCCTGAATAATTTCCGGCAAGGTATTGGCTGTAGATTCCACAGCACCTGTTAATGGATAACAACCCAACGTACGGAAACGTACCGATTTCATTTGTGGAACTTCACCTTCTTTTAAAGGCATACGTTCATCATCAACCATAATAAGTGTGCCACTACGTTCAACCACAGGACGTTCTGCAGCCAAATAAAGTGGTACTAATGGAATACTTTCCAAATAGATGTATTGCCAGATATCCAGCTCGGTCCAGTTAGATAAAGGGAATACACGAATACTTTCGCCCTTGTTCACTTTACCATTATAAAGATTCCAAAGTTCTGGGCGCTGGTTTTTCGGATCCCAGCGATGTTTTGAATCACGGAATGAATAAACACGTTCCTTGGCACGTGATTTTTCTTCATCACGGCGCGCGCCACCAAAAGCAGCATCAAAACCGTATTTGTCCAAGGCCTGTTTTAAGCCCTGAGTTTTCATGATGTCGGTATATTTAGAACTGCCGTGATCGAACGGGTTAATACCGGCATCGACCCCTTCTTTATTCTGATGCACGATCAAATCGAAACCATGGGTTTTCGCCATATTGTCCCGGAAAGTGATCATGTCTTTAAACTTCCAGCCTGTATCGACATGTAATAATGGAAATGGAAGTTTTGCTGGGTAAAACGCTTTTAGCGCAAGATGCAGCATGACCGCTGAATCTTTACCAATCGAATACAGCATGACCGGATTTTCAAACTCGGCAGCAACTTCGCGGATGATATGAATACTCTCAGCTTCAAGCTGTTTGAGATGAGTAAGTCTTTCCTCATTTAACGACATGGACAACACCAGCTTAGAAAAACGTGTACTTATGACACTTTTGAAAATTTATATTCATTATAGTGATTTACTTATCCTATCCATTGCTTGTTTTATGATATTGATATATCAAAAGCTCATATAAAAATTCATCAATAATGAATATCAGTTTTTATGAATCAATGATGAGTATCATCAAGTCTGCGCATTTTAAGCTAGATTGCTCTACAATCCTGCAGCTAAACCAATAAAGTTAGAGCTAAATAATCTAAAGTAGTGGTTCTCAAATAATTAAAAAATTACTAGAGTAAGATTCCATTCTCCCCCTTGATATACTTTGCTTATGCCTTATAGCGCTTTTGATCTCGCCACTGTAAAAAACCGTCTGGAACAGGCCCAGCTTGCGGACTACATTTATCAGCATCAGCAACATATTCTAGTCTTGCAAGAACCTTTCAGTGATGATGGCAAGCCTTTAAATATCTATCTGCAACACGAGCTGACCGCGGATCAAATCGGATTACAGTTTGGTCTGCGTTTGCAAGAAGGTCATTGGGAATTTCTAATCGGCGTTACTTATAGTAACCAGAACGCAGCTTACGAAATTGGTGCTGGCAACATCAAAGGTGATCAAAAAGCCTTTAACTTATTATATGCCTTTTATAATTATCCTAAAGCGTTCTATCTAGTGGCATTACCTTTGACCACCAACAGTCAGATTTTGGAGCAAACCTTGCAAAAGCAGCTTTTCAAGCAGCCTGATCTCAACTTCCTGAATACTGCAGTCAAGGTCAATCCTATGGGCGAACAAGTCAAATGGATGCAACACTATATTCTGCAACAGACTCTAGATATGAAAGTCCGGATTCAGACTGCCCTACTTTAAACTTGAACAGAAAAATTTGGAGATACTCAGGTCGATGTATCTCTATACTTTCTCAGGCAAGCACACACAGAGTGCCATGCTATTCAGAATTCCTATTGCCGCTATGGCATCACTTGCTCAAACATCCAGTTAGCTTCTTATGGTTTATTATTAATTTTAATAGTTCAATAATTATTAAATAATCAATATATTCAATCCTTGTTTATCGGGTTTTTTGTTATTTTTTTGCATACAAAATCAGTAATTACTGTTATCGTTATATCAATAAAAACTTTCAGACACTTTTCCTAAAAACATAATTATAGAGATAAAGAAATGTGGGAACTGTTTACGCATCCATCAAATATCGTATTTAGTATTAGCCTGAGCCTAATGCTGATGTTTGCTGCACTAGAATGTATTCTATTGCTGCTCGGCGGCGGCTCTCAGCATATCTTCGAACAGTTTTTACCTGAAGATCCCCTGCAACCAGAAATAAGCCCGGATCAGTCTCCGGGTGTTTTCAGCAAAGTATTTGACTGGTTATATCTGGGGCGTCTGCCTTTATTTATCTGGCTAATCATCTTTCTGACCAGTTATGGGTTAAGCGGTTTATTGATTCAGGGCATATTTGAGCGCCTGACCAGCCAACTATTTAGTGTCTGGCTGATTTCTCCGGCCTGCCTGTTTCTGTGTATGCCTGTGGTGCGCTTTCTCGCTATGGCCGCTAGTAAGCTCCTGCCCCAAGACGAAACCTCTGCGATTCATAGCGATGAACTCATCGGACGTACCGCGACCATTATTCTCGGAGATGCCAAAGTGAATTCTCCAGCACAAGCCAAAGTTCGGGATCAACATGGCCAGACCCATTATGTGCTGGTCGAACCAGAAAACAATCAAATTTTAAATCAAGGTCAGAATGTAGTTCTAACCCACAAAACCAAGAACGGCTTTCAAGCCATTGCACTTTAATTTTATTTAGCTAGTACTCAATTGAGACTTTATAACAATGTTAACATTTGATTTATATAATATTTTAATTATTGCGGGAATTATTTTTGTAGCATTGGTGACCTTCGGTCTCATCATTGCACGCTTATACCGTCGTTCAAGCAAGGAAATTTCCTTTGTGCGTACCGGTTGGGGTGGAGAAAAAGTGATTTTAGGTGGAGGTGCAATTGTGCTTCCAGTGTTGCATGAAACCATTTCGGTGAATATGAATACCTTACGCCTAGAAGTACGCCGTGCAGATGATCAAGCACTGATTACTCGTGACCGAATGCGGGTCGATGTCATGGCCGAATTCTATGTACGAGTCAAGCCTACCGCAGATTCAATTGCAACCGCAGCACAAACCCTTGGTCAAAAGACCATGTCACCAAATGAACTAAAAAATCTGGTGGAAGGTAAATTTGTTGATTCATTGCGCGCAGTAGCTGCAGAAATGGCCATGGAAGAACTACATGAAAAACGCGTCGATTTCGTGCAAAAAGTACAGCAAGTGGTTTCAGAAGACCTGCATAAAAATGGTCTAGAGCTTGAAACCGTTTCCTTGACTGGACTGGATCAGACCGGATTTAAATACTTCAATCCACAAAATGCGTTTGATGCCGAAGGTCTGACCAAGCTCACTGAAACCATTGAAGATCGTCGCCGCAAGCGTAACCACATTGAACAGGATACCGATCTGGCGATTAAAACCAAAAATCTGGAAGCAGAACAGGCACGCCTGCAAATTATTCGTGAAGAAGAATATGCCAAACTGCAACAAGAGCGTGAAATTGCCATTCGCCGAGCTGAACAACTGGCTGAAATTGCCGCTCAGGAAGCCGGCAAAAAACGCGAAGCAAAAGAAGCACAAATTGCCGCTGAACGAGAAGTTGAACTCAAGCGTATTCTGGCCGCCCGTGATGTTGAAAATGAAAATATTCAAAAGGCTCAGCTGATTCAAAAGGCTCAGGTCGAGCAAAAGAAAACTATTGAACTGGCTGAACAGGATCGCGCCATTGCCATTGCGGAAAAATCACGTGCTGAATCTGAAGCCAAAGCCCAAGCCGATCAGGCGCGTGCACAAGCGGTAAAAGCGGAAGAAGAAGTCATCACCGTACGTCAAATCCAGCAGGCAGAGCGTCAAAAAGCAGTTGAACTGGTCGCAGCCAAAGAACATGCTGAAAAAGATGCAATTGCAATTACAGTTGCCGCTGAAGCTGGCAAACAGGCGGCAGCAGATGATGCAGAAGCAGTGCGGATTGCGGCTGAGGCTGAAGCAGAAAAAGTCCGCCTGAAGGCCAAGGGCGAAGCGGATGCAAAAATCCTACTGGCTCAAGCGATGGAAAAACAGTATCAGGTCGATGCTGAAGGTACCCGTGCGGTCAATGAAGCCAATAACGTCCTGTCACCTGAACAGGTTGAAATGCAGATTCGTTTAGCTATGCTGAAATACTTGCCTGAAATTATCCGGGAAAGTGTCAAGCCAATGGAAAATATTGATGATATCAAGATTCTTCAAGTGAATGGCCTACATGGCGGTCATGCCGGTGCCTGTCAGGCAGATGCCCATCATGAAGGTAGCAATGTTGCCCTGTCAGATCAGGTGGTGAATAGCGCCCTGCGCTATCGTAGCCAGGCACCGCTCATTGACAGCCTGATGAGTGAGCTTGGTATTCAGGGTGGAGATATCAACGGCATGACTCAGAGCCTTAAAGCTAAAACTTAAAAATAGAATGAGATATAAAAAAGCTCCCATTTGGGAGCTTTTTTATTGAAGGTCTAATGTGAATATCAAACTAAACCTTTATCTTTTAACACTTGTAGCATGGTTGAACCGAGTTCGGCAGGACTGCGCGTATAGGCCATACCCGCACGCTCAAAGGCAGCAAACTTTTCTTCTGCTGTACCCTTACCACCTGAAATAATCGCCCCTGCGTGACCCATACGTTTGCCTTTAGGTGCAGTTACACCCGCAATATAACCAACAACTGGCTTAGTCACATTCGATTGAATATATTCAGCTGCTTCTTCTTCAGCTGTACCACCAATCTCACCAATCATGATGATGGCTTCAGTTTGCGGATCTTCCTGGAACAATTTCAAGCAATCAATCTGGTTCATGCCCGGAATTGGGTCTCCACCAATACCGATACAAGTCGACTGACCTAAACCGAGTTTTGTGGTTTGCGCCACAGCCTCATAAGTCAGTGTGCCTGAACGCGAAATAATCCCGATTTTACCCGGCTGATGAATATGCCCCGGCATGATCCCGATCTTACATTCACCCGGCGTAATAATACCCGGACAGTTTGGTCCGATCAGACGTGTGCCATTACCATTGGTTTCCAGATAACGCTTGGCTTTGAGCATATCGATGGTCGGTACACCTTCAGTAATCACCACAATTAACTCAATGCCAGAATCAACCGCTTCAACAATAGAATCCAGTACAAAGGGTGCCGGAACATAAATCACCGAAGCATCTGCACCCGTTTCTTTCACCGCTTCACGCATGGTATTAAATACAGGCAGTTCCAGATGAGTTTGACCACCTTTACCCGGGGTTACACCACCCACGACTTTAGTGCCGTAGGCCAGAGCCTGTTCAGAATGGAATGTACCGTTTTTGCCTGTAAAGCCCTGTACCAATACTTTAGTGTCTTTATTAACTAATACGCTCATGCTAGATACTCCTTAAGCTTTTACAGCAGCAACGATTTTTTCTGCAGCATCAGCAAGACCGTGTGCAGAAATCAATTTCAAACCTGATTCATTCAGTAATTTTGCACCCAGTTCTGCATTGTTGCCTTCAAGGCGAACAACCACAGGAACGGTCACATTTACTTCCTGAACCGCTGCAATAATTGCTTCAGCAATCATGTCACAACGTACAATTCCACCAAAAATATTGATTAATACACCCTGCACAGAAGTGTCGGCAAGGATAATTTTAAAGGCTTCAATCACGCGCTCTTTGGTTGCACCACCACCCACATCCAGGAAGTTGGCGGGTTGACCGCCATAAAGCTTGATAATATCCATGGTTGCCATGGCAAGACCGGCACCATTGACCATGCAACCAATGTTACCTTCCAGCGCTACATAGTTCAGATCAAACTCTGAAGCTTTTAGCTCACGCTCATTTTCCTGAGACTTATCACGTAGTACCGCCACTTCAGGCAAACGGTACAGTGCATTCGAATCAATTCCGATTTTGGCATCGACACACAGAATGTCGCCGTTTTCACGCACAGACAGCGGATTGATTTCGAAAAGTGCAAAATCATTGTCTACAAATGCCTGATAAGCAGCCGTCATGACTTTAACAAACTGATTAATTTGTCCATCTTTGAGTTTAAGTGCGAAAGCAACTTCACGCGCCTGAAATGGCATTAGACCGACTAAAGGATCAACTTCAACTTTAATAATTTTTTCAGGGGTTTCTTCGGCCACTTTCTCAATTTCAACACCGCCTTCAGTCGACGCCATAAAAGTGATGCGGCGAGTC
Source organism: Acinetobacter lwoffii (assembly GCF_019343495.1). NCBI lineage: Bacteria > Pseudomonadati > Pseudomonadota > Gammaproteobacteria > Moraxellales > Moraxellaceae > Acinetobacter > Acinetobacter lwoffii. The sequence goes on from NZ_CP072549.1 coordinate 1,317,793, forward strand.
GAGCGATCCACTACAGCACCCAAGTACAGCTCGCGCTCAACCGGATAAACATCCTCAGAGACTAAAATGCTATTGACCGGCTGACCATTGGCATCAGTCTGATAAGTCACCAAGCGTGAACCAATAATCTGATTGGCATATTCAGCAGCCTCGGCAGCCGATTTCACCACTTTTACCCCACCAGCCTTACCCCGGCCACCCGCATGCACCTGTGCTTTCAATACTGCGAACTTTCCACCCAGCTGCTCGAAAGCATGCACCGTTTCATCGGCATTGGTGGCAAGTATTCCTTCCTGCACAGGCATACCATATTTTTTTAATAGCGCTTTTGCTTGATACTCATGTAAATTCATTGAATAACCTTTTATTACTTCTTTGCCTTGTTATAACCCACTAGCACCCAGACGTCCGTCAAAGCAGTACCAGCATTTCTTAAAATCGTTATCTTTATTTTTAGATGATTGTTCCAATAAAAACAACCATGAAATGTAAAAAGAGCGACCTAAGTCGCTCTTTTTTCGAATTACTTACGCTTACGTTGGATCGCGTGAATCGCACGCCCATCAACTGCAAGTGCAGCTTCATGTACCACTTCAGAGAAGGTCGGGTGACCGAAAGTCATCAACTGAAGATCTTCAACTGAAGAAACAAACTCAAGCGCAATCATGCCTTGGTGTGCGATATCAGATGCATTAGGACCCACAACGTGCATACCTAAAAGACGGTCTGTTTTCGCATCAGCAACGAATTTCACAAAACCAGCCGTATCACCAGCTGCCAATGCACGACCATTCACCGCAAACGGGAATTGGCCTGCTTTCACTTCATGGCCTTTTTCTTTGGCTTGCTCTTCAGTTAAGCCCACCCAAGCTGCTTCTGGATGGGTATAGATTATGCTGATGATGGTGTCATAGTTCACTTGAGCAGCATGACCGTGGATACGCTCCACTGCCATTACACCCTCTTCCATTGCCTTATGTGCAAGCATTGGACCGCGTACCAAGTCACCAATCGCATAAACACCTTCAACAGAAGTTGCACACCAATCGTTTACTTCAACTAAGCCACGTTCAGTCAGTTTAATACCGCAATCATCTGCCAATAAACCTTCAGCATAAGCACGACGACCTACACAAACGATCAATTTATCGAAAGTTTGTTCTTTGTCTTCACCGCCTTGGGTATATTTAACAGTCACTTCACGACCATTAACATCAGTACCTGAAACTTTGGCACCGAAACGAATATCTAAACCCTGTTTTTTCAAGATTTTTTGATATTCTTTCGCCAATGCTTTGTCCGCCATTGGCAAGAATGTATCCAGTGCTTCAAACACAACCACTTCTGCACCTAGACGACGCCATACTGAACCTAACTCTAAACCGATAACACCTGCACCAATGACACCAAGACGTTTAGGAACTTCTGGGAATTCAAGCGCGCCAGTAGAATCAACAATTAACTCTTGATCTACAGGAGCCACTGGAATATTTACTGGTACAGAACCCGTCGCAAGAATCACATATTTAGGCTCTAAAACTTGAGTTTCACCTTCGTGAGAAACAAATTCTACTTTTTTACCTGCAAGCAGTTTACCCGTACCTTTTAACCACTCGATGCCATTACCTTTAAGTAACTGATCGATACCGCCAGTCAATTGATCTACAACTTTGTCTTTACGAGCCAGCATTTTAGAAAGATCGAATTTAACTTCACCAGTCGTAATACCATGGTCATCTAGATGCTGAACGGTATCTTCATAACGATGTGAAGAATCAAGTAAAGCTTTAGACGGGATACAACCGACGTTTAAGCAAGTACCACCTAAAGAGGGTTTACCTTTATGAATACGTTTTTCGATACACGCAACTTTAAAACCAAGTTGAGCTGCACGAATTGCTGCTTCGTAGCCGCCCGGGCCACCACCAATTACGACTAAATCGAATTGAGACATGTTTATCTCCAACTAATCCCCCTTATTAATCCCCCTTTTCCAAAGGGGGATCTTCCCCTCTTTTTAAAGAGGGGTTAGGGGAGATTTTTAATGAATAAATTACAGATCAAGGATCAGACGCGCTGGCTCTTCTAACAATTCTTTGATTGTTACAAGGAAACCGACTGCTTCTTTACCATCGATTAAACGGTGGTCATAAGACAGTGCAAGGTACATCATTGGCAAGATTTCTACTTGACCATTCACCGCCATCGGACGTTCCTGGATTTTATGCATACCCAGAATCGCAGTTTGTGGTGTATTTAGAATTGGTGTAGAAAGCAATGAACCGAAAGTACCACCATTAGTAATAGTGAATGTACCGCCAGTCATATCTTCGATACCCAGTTTACCGTCACGTGCCTTGCCGGCATATGCACGGATGCCGTTTTCAACTTCAGCATAGTTCATGCGGTCTGTATCACGAAGAACAGGAACCACTAGACCACGCTCAGATGAAACTGCAACACCGATGTCGTAGTAACCGTGATACACGATGTCATCGCCATCAATTGAAGCATTTACCGCTGGATAGCGTTTAAGTGCTTCAGTTGCTGCTTTAACGAAGAATGACATGAAGCCAAGACGCGCACCATGACGCTTCTCGAATGCATCTTTGTATTGAGCACGCATTTCCATGATTGGTTTCATGTTCACTTCGTTGAACGTGGTCAACATTGCAGTTTCTTGAGTCGCTGCAAGTAAACGTTCAGCAACACGCTTACGAAGGCGAGTCATAGGAACACGTTTTTCGATACGCTCGCCCACTGCAACGCTTAATGGTTGCGCTGCAGGTGCTGCCGGTTTCGCTTGATGATTTGCCACATCTTCTTTCGTGATGCGACCGCCACGGCCTGTACCTGCAACGTCAGCAGCTGCAACACCAGATTCAGTCAATGCTTTACGCACTGCTGGAGCCTGATCCTGTACTTGTTGACGTTCAACGATCGGTGCATTACCCGCTTCAGTTTGAGCAGCAGCTTGTTCAACTTTCTCTTCAGACTGAACTGCTTGAGTTTGCGTAGCGCCAGAAACAGCACCTTCTTCAAACTGTGCAATGACTTCAGCTGAAAGAACAGTATCGCCTTCACCTTTAATAATAGATGCAAGTGTACCGTCTGCAGGAGCAACAACTTCTAAAACAACTTTATCAGTCTCAATATCGCAGATCACTTCATCACGTGACACTGCTTCACCTGGTTGTTTGTGCCAAGTTGCGATCGTACCGTCCGCAACTGACTCTGGGAATACCGGTGCTTTAATTTCGGTTGCCATTACTTAGAATCTCCTGGATTATTCAGCGTCGATCGCAAGCGCGTCGTTGATGAGCTGAGCTTGTTGTTTTGCATGCAAATATGGTGAACCACATGCCGGTGCAGCAGAAGCTTCACGGCCTGCATAGCTAATACGTACTTGTTTACCCGCTTTCATCACGTCGTCATATAGACGCGGTGCGATGAACAACCAAGCGCCTTGGTTCTTCGGTTCTTCTTGCGCCCAAACAAGTTCTTTCACGTTTGGATATTGCGCAAGCACTTCTGCCAGGCGTTTTTCTGGGTATGGATATAATTGTTCAATACGTACAATTGCAGTGTTGTTCAATTCTTTTTCACGACGTTTTTCAACTAGGTCGTAATACACCTTACCACCACACAGAACCAGACGGGTTACATCTGACTTGTTGATGTTGTCTACTTCATCAATCACGGTCTGGAATGTACCGTTTGCAAGCTCTTCAAGGCTAGATACAGCAAGCTTGTGACGAAGTAAAGACTTCGGCGAAGTAACAATCAATGGCTTACGGATTGGACGAATCGCTTGACGACGTAATGCGTGGAAAATCTGCGCAGGCGTAGTCGGTGTGATGACTTGCATGTTGTCTTCAGCACATAGCTGCAAGAAACGTTCCAAACGTGCAGATGAATGTTCTGGACCTTGACCTTCAAAACCGTGTGGAAGAAGCATAGTTAAGCCACATACACGCTCCCATTTGGTTTCACCAGATGAGATGAACTGGTCAATGACAACCTGTGCACAGTTTGCGAAGTCACCGAATTGTGCTTCCCAGATGATCAAACTCTTAGGAAGAGTCGTCGCATAACCATATTCAAATGCCAATACAGCCATTTCTGACAACAAAGAGTCATAGATTGCAGTACGCGGCTGGTTTTCTTTCAGGTTACACAGTGGAAGATAAGTTGAACCATCTACCTGATTATGCAGTTTTGCATGACGGTGTGAGAAAGTACCACGACCTACGTCTTCACCCGTTAAACGAAGCAAGTAACCATCATCTAGTACAGTTGCATACGCCAGAGTTTCAGCAGCACCCCAGTTCAGAGGCATTTCACCCGTTTGCATTTTCAGACGGTCATCAATTACTTTTGCAACTTGACGCTGCATCACGAAGCCTTCAGGAAGCTCACGCATTTTCTTGCCAAGCTCTTTTAGACGTTCGATTGGGAAAGTTGTATCCCACTCGTCTGTGTACTCATGACCTAAGTAAGGAGTCCAATCCACAAACATTTTTTTGTTTGGTTCAAGTACCAGTGCATTGGCAACGTGATTACCCGCTTCCAGGTCTGCACGGTAGTTTTCAACCATTTGATCTGCACTTGCGCGATCAAGAACACCCTGTTGTACCAATTGATCCGCATAAAGCGTACGCGTAGTCGCTTTCTTGTTAATCACTTGATACATCATTGGTTGAGTTGCAGCTGGCTCATCCGCTTCGTTATGACCACGACGACGGTAGCAGAACATGTCAATCACAACGTCTTTACGGAAGGTATGACGGAAGTCATGTGCCAATTGTGAAATGAACACCACAGCTTCAGGATCATCACCATTCACATGGAAGATCGGTGCCTGAATCATTTTTGCGATGTCAGTACAGTATTCTGTAGAACGTGCGTCACGTGGATCAGACGTCGTGAAACCAACCTGGTTGTTAATTACAATGTGCACTGTACCACCCACGGTATAACCGCGAGTTTGTGACATCTGGAAAGTTTCCTGGTTAACGCCCTGACCTGCAAATGCAGCATCACCGTGTACGATTAGTGGCAATACGTCATCGCCGCCAATGTCTTTACGACGTACTTGACGTGCACGTACCGAACCTTCAACCACAGGGCCTACGATTTCAAGGTGTGACGGGTTAAACGCCAATGCCAAGTGAACTTCGCCACCTGGAGTCATCACGTTAGATGAGAAGCCTTGGTGATACTTAACGTCACCAGAACCTTTCTTGTGAATAGATTTACCTTCGAACTCACCAAACAGGTCAGCCGGGTTCTTACCCATGATGTTAACAAGAAGGTTTAAACGGCCGCGGTGAGGCATACCGATCACAACTTCTTTACAGCCTACAGAACCTGCACGCTGAATAATTTCATTGACCATCGGGATGAATGCTTCACCACCTTCAACACCGAAACGTTTGGCACCAACGAATTTATTACCAAGATATTTTTCTAGGCCTTCAGCTGCAGTTAAACGCTCAAGGACATGTTTCTTTTGATCAGCATTGAAGCCATATTGACCGCGTGCACTTTCTAGACGTTGTTGAATCCAACGTTTTTCTTTGGTGTCCACGATGTGCATGTATTCAGCACCGATTGAACCACAGTAAGTGGCTTCCATTGACTGAACCATTTCAGCCAAAGTCGCTTCTTCTTTACCGATCGCCAGGTTACCAGTATTGAATACTGTGTCTAAGTCAGACTGAGTCAAACCATGCGCAGCAAGATCTAGATCAGGCACAACTTCACGCTTCGCCAAACCTAATGGATCCAGTTTTGCTTTCTGGTGGCCACGGTTACGGTAAGCAGCAATCAGCTGTAGCACGCCAATTTGACGACGTTCATGCTCTGAGCTGACTGTCGACTGAACAATAGGCTGAATACGGCTTGAATTGCGACCTAAAAGTAGGAATTGCTCACGTACATTACTGTGTGGTTGATCACCTTTTGGGAATTTATCGAAGTACGCTCTCCAGTCAGCACCCACTGAGTCTGGAGCAGTCAGATACTGCTCATAAAGTTCTTCAATATACGCTGCACTATCAGCGGAAAGTTCAGTGTCAAGACGCAGAGCGTCAGCAACTTCTTGCATTTGTGGACCCATTTCCTATTGCAAAAACATTTTCAGGATGCTTTTTAAGCAAAACCCAGGATTATTAGCATCAAATTGGTAATATGATACTAGTCCCCCATAAGGCATAAGCCATGAGGCGTTATCACCACACCAAGAAAATCTTGATATGTTTAATGAACAATAACGCCCCTCAGCGGCATCATCACTCATTGAATACCCGATCGTGACCGAGCAATTTTTTGCAAATCGACTTAGAAAAAACAAAGATTTAAACTATATTTTTTCTAAAGCGACTTTGACTTACATTTATATACCAGTCTCTACTTTTTCCGTGTTTAAAAAATGTACATCGGCCCACACATTTTTTAAATATAGTCTTGTGCTAAATGCTATCACGATCTCGACTAATCAATTGATTTTTTTGACGAGGAACGCATGTTTTTTAGTCAAATACTTCCGTCAGAAATTACTCTAACATAGGGAGCTTTAAATGAAAAACACATTCAGCGTAGACTAAAGTCCTACATCTTTTTGATAAACAAAAAGAGAGTAAATCTTCCAATCCACTCCCTTTGCAACTTTGCGTTATATAATAACATTATTGAAAACCTTTTTCAGTCCAGAATTACATCTAAAAATCATAAATACCTCAAACAACATCATAATAGTGCATAAATCCGACCAGAATGCTCTGCAATGATTCATCACTCGATTTGATCATATGAGATACAGCACCAATAACAGCAGTTTTCGCTACCACTGTTCGTTTATGGAGCCCTATAAAGCAAAAAGCACACCAAGTGGTGTGCTTTTTGAAAAACTGTTTATTGCAGTCTAAATTAGCCAGCCATATCTAGAAGCATGTTACGGATGTGACCGATTGCTTTAGTTGGGTTCAAGCCTTTAGGACATACAGATACACAGTTCATAATGCCTTTACAACGGAACAATGAGAACGGGTCGTCTAGACGAGCCAAACGCTCTTGTGTTCCCGTATCACGCGAGTCAATGATGAAGCGGTAAGCGTTCAACAATGCTGAAGGACCCAAGAACTTGTCCGGGTTCCACCAGAATGACGGGCATGAAGTTGAACAGCATGCACAAAGAATACACTCATACAGACCATCAAGATGCTCACGCTCTTCAGGAGACTGTAAACGTTCCTTAGGCGGTGCAGGCTGGTTGTTGATCAAGAATGGATGGATCTTGTTGTACTGATCATAGAACTGGTTCATGTCAACCACCAGATCTTTCACTACAGGAAGACCAGGCAATGGACGAACAGTAATTTCATTTGGTAAATCGTTCAGGTTCCAAAGACACGCCAAACCGTTTTTACCATTGATGTTCACGCCATCAGAACCACAAATACCTTCACGACATGAACGACGGAACGTTAAAGTTTCGTCCTGTACTTTTAATGCGAGAAGTGCGTCAAGCAACATACGGTGCTTGTCAGTCAGTTCCAGCTTAAAAGTTTGCATGTACGGTGCTTTATCCTTGTCAGGATCGTAGCGGTAGATATGAAATGTACGAGTACCTCTACTCATCTGAATTCTCCTGATTAGAATGTACGTGGTTTAGGTGGAATCGCGTCAACCGACAATGGACGGTAACGAACTGGCTTATACTCTAGACGGTTGTCTGCAGAGAACCATAAAGTGTGCTTCATCCACTCATCATCACGACGACCATATGGGTATTCAGCATGGTCTGGAGACTCTTCAAAGTCTACAACCGTATGTGCACCACGGCATTCTTTACGAGCAGCAGCTGAAATAAGCGTTGCTTTCGCAACTTCATACAAGTTTTCAACTTCAAGTGCTTCAATACGTGCAGTGTTAAATACTTTAGATTTGTCTTTCAAGTGAATGTTGCGTACGCGCGGTTCAATTGCAAGAATCTGCTTCACACCTTCGTCCAGAAGCGCAGATGTACGGAATACACCAGCATGATCTTGAACGATGTCACGGATTGCATCAGCAACGTCTTGAGCATTCTCACCTGTAGTTGATTCGTCAAGTTTACGAATACGTTCAACAGTTTCTTGAAGCACAGTTGTTGGAAGCGGCTCATATTCACCATCGTGCTGTTTAGTAACATATTCAATGATATGTTGACCAGCAGCCTTACCAAATACAACCAAGTCAAGCAATGAGTTCGTACCTAGACGGTTCGCACCGTGTACAGATACACATGAACATTCACCGATTGCATAGAAGCCTTTTACTGGCTTAGCAAAATCACGACCTTCGGCATTGGTAGAGTAAACGTCAGTGTCTTTGTTGTAGTTAGCAACAAGCGCTTCAGTTTCACGAGACTCAGGAACAACCACCTGACCATGAATATTCGTTGGAATACCACCCATTTGGTAATGGATTGTTGGTACTACAGGAATTGGCTCTTTAGTGATGTCAACGTTCGCGAATTTCTTGCCAATCTCGAATACAGATGGAAGACGTTTCATGATCGTATCCGCACCTAGGTGCGTCATATCAAGCAGGATGTAATCGCCTTTAGGACCACAACCACGACCTTCTTTGATCTCTTGATCCATAGAACGTGATACGAAGTCACGTGGCGCCAAGTCTTTCAAAGTTGGTGCATAACGTTCCATGAACGGTTCGCCGTCTTTGTTACGAAGGATTGCACCTTCACCACGACAACCTTCAGTCAACAATACGCCTGCGCCCGCAACACCCGTTGGGTGGAATTGCCAGAATTCCATATCTTGTAATGGAATACCTGCACGAGCAGCCATACCAAGACCGTCACCAGTGTTGATATAAGCGTTTGTAGATGCACGGTAAACACGACCAGCACCACCAGTAGCGAACAAAGTCGCTTTTGCTTGGAATACTGCAATTTTACCAGTTTCCTGGTCAATTGCTGTAACACCTAAAACGTCGCCTTTTTCGTTACGGATCAGGTCAAGCGCAATCCATTCTACGAAGAACTGAGTGCCCATTTTCACGTTGCTTTGATAAAGTGTGTGAAGAAGTGCGTGACCGGTACGGTCGGCAGCAGCACATGCACGTGGCACAGCTTTTTCACCGTAGTTTGCTGAGTGACCACCAAATGGACGTTGGTAAATTGTACCATCAGCATTACGGTCGAATGGCATACCCAGGTGTTCAAGTTCATAAACCACTTGAGGCGCTTCACGAGTCATGAACTCGATTGCATCTTGGTCACCTAACCAGTCCGAACCTTTTACAGTGTCGTAGAAGTGGTAGTGCCAGTTATCTTCTTGCATATTACCAAGAGATGCACCAATACCACCCTGCGCTGCAACAGTGTGCGAACGAGTTGGGAATACTTTAGTCAGAACCGCAACTTTCAAACCAGCTTGAGCAAGTTGGTAAGACGCACGCATACCTGAACCACCACCACCAACGATGACAGCATCGAAAGTTTCGTGCGGAATATTTGTGTAATCTTCTTTAGGGTTTATAGCGCCCATGATTGTTTCCTATCAATTCGCCCAAAAAATCTGGATCGCCCAGATTGCATATGCAAGTACAGCAATGATCACTGCTGAAGTCAGTACAAGGCGTAAACCTGAAGCTGAAGGACCCATTTGACGAGTAGTCACATAATCCGTGAATACCTGCCACATGCCGATCCATGCGTGTGCAACAAGAGATAAGACCGCCAACAAAGACATGATCTTCATTGGAACTGTCATCATAAAGCCGTACCACTGTTCAAAGTTGAAACCACCATTCAGTAGAATCCAACCCAGTACAACAACGGTATAAACAGCTAGAACTACAGCACTGACACGTTGGAGAAACCAATCGCGAGAACCTGAACCTGTTAAACCAGTAGCGCTTTTCATTAGAGTACGATCCATACAAATGCTGCAACAATACCGATTGCAGACAAGATTAATGCGATAGTAGATGCAACACGGCCACTTTCTAGTTCTTCAGCAACGCCAATGTCAGCAAGTAAATGCTTAACACCCGCAATAAAGTGAAAAATCAAGCCGGCGACAAATACCCATACAATGAAACGAACAATGAAACCGTTAAAGATTTCTTGAACTTGCGCAAAACCTTCAGGCGAAGACAATGACTTGTCTAAAATCCATAGAAGGACCGGTACGAGTAAGAATACGATAACACCTGAAAGACGGTGTAGAATTGATGCAATAGCCACGGGTGATTTTAAGTTTACTTCTAAAACTTGACCCATGGACAAATTGACAGGTCTGTTGCTTTTCACAGCGGGCATCCTGTAAGTAAAAACTCCATCCGGAGTTTGTTGGAATTAATTCGAAGGAAAGCTGGCATTCTCAGGCAAATGCATGCCTAAAATCAAAACGACACTGAATTATAAAACGTGAACTATTAAAATACAAACGGCTGAATTTGGCTTTTTGGATAAAAAACTATTAAATAAGAATCATTAACAACAATAAGTCAGACTTTATATATTATTCCACCCTTTCAATTCCTATCTATATGATTGTTTTTAAATAATTAAGATGATTAATTTACTCGGTTTTCAGCCTACAGGACCATGTTTGAGTTTTAGACTAAAGACGCACAGTTCCATCACAAATATTATTTAAATCTCTTTTTAATTCAGATTTAAATCAAGCGCCTATATTTAACAGACCACTTGCCCCAATTCAGCAGCAGCACAGTGATTCAGATAACCTGATGTTAAATAGCGACTTAGTGCATCAGATGATGGGTTTTTCAATCAATTTGAAGCATTTAGATTCAAAAAATCATTCATTTATTTTTATACTGCTTACCTTTGCTGCAAAGTTGGCCATTTATTAAGCTATTTTTTAATCAATTAAACCGGATTTAAAATTCAATTAATTGCTTTTATTTATAATTCCACCTGTGAAATTCAGCTTGGTAAAAACGATGTAAGTTATGAGATTTATATAGTTTTAAGCATATTCACCTTAATCTCTCACTATTTTCGCTCGCATTTCTTACTACGAAAAAACGCTTACAAATGCCCAGGCAGTCTATTTTTTTCTGCATCTCTGCATCAATTTGACTTATTATAGAGGTTTGATGCTGTGATTTTACTGAACTTTTTATACTGAGCGAATATGACTAAACCGCTGTGCGGCCGCCATTTTTTCATCCATAAGTATAATTGACAAAATTTCAGTACTCACTAATCTTATAGCAAATTTTTGATCCGTCCGTTTTGTGCATTAAAAGATTGATAGACAAAGCGGATATACATTCACCAGGACAGGAGATCTATTGAATGTCTGAAGCAACTGGCAAGAAAGCCGTTTTACAGCTTGATGGCAAAGAAATTGAACTACCAATTTACAGCGGCACATTGGGCCCAGATGTAATCGACGTTAAAGATGTGTTGGCTGCAGGTCACTTTACTTTTGATCCTGGTTTTATGGCGACAGCTGCGTGCGAGTCTAAAATCACGTTCATCGATGGTAACAAAGGTGTACTTTTACACCGCGGCTACCCAATCGATCAATTGGCGACTAAAGCTGATTACCTGGAAACTTGCTATTTATTGTTAAATGGCGAACTTCCAACTGCTGAGCAAAAAGAAGAATTTGACGCTAAAGTACGTAACCATACGATGGTTCACGATCAAGTTAGCCGTTTCTACAATGGTTTCCGTCGTGATGCGCATCCTATGGCGATCATGGTAGGTGTGGTTGGTGCGTTGTCTGCGTTCTATCACAACAACCTTGACATCGAAGATGTGAACCACCGTGAAATCACTGCGATTCGTTTAATCGCGAAGATTCCTACGCTGGCGGCTTGGAGCTACAAGTACACCATTGGTCAACCATTCGTTTACCCACGTAATGACCTTGGTTATGCAGAAAACTTCCTGCACATGATGTTTGCTACTCCTGCAGATCGTGATTACAAAGTTGATCCGATCCTTGCAAAAGCAATGGACCGTATCTTCACGCTTCATGCTGACCACGAACAAAATGCTTCTACGTCTACCGTACGTTTAGCTGGTTCTACTGGTGCTAACCCGTATGCATGTATCGCTGCTGGTATATCTGCACTTTGGGGTCCTGCTCATGGCGGCGCTAACGAAGCTGTTCTTAAGATGCTTGACGAAATCGGCACTGTAGAAAACGTTGCTGGCTTCATGGAAAAAGTGAAGACTAAAGAAGTTAAACTGATGGGCTTTGGTCACCGAGTTTACAAAAACTTCGATCCACGCGCGAAAGTAATGAAAGAAACTTGTGACGAAGTTCTTGGTGCACTTGGCATCAATGATCCACAGCTTGCATTGGCTATGGAACTTGAACGTATCGCACTTTCTGACGAATACTTCATCAAGCGTAACCTTTACCCAAACGTAGACTTCTACTCAGGTATCATCCTTAAAGCGATTGGTATCCCGACTGAAATGTTTACTGTGATCTTCGCGCTTGCACGTACTGTTGGCTGGATCAGCCACTGGTTAGAAATGCACAGCGGTCCTTACAAGATCGGTCGTCCTCGTCAGCTTTACACTGGCGAAGTTCAACGCGATATCGTTCGTTAATTCGAACCGCGTCGAAAGACTCAAAAAAACCACCCTCTTGGGTGGTTTTTTTAGTGCTGACAAAAACCTACAAAAAATTGACCTGAAACGTTTTAAAATGAATATATCAAAATCATATTCACGGATTAAGTCACCTAAAAACAGGATGTATATTGAATGCTGGTGTATTTTCTGCCCTTTATTTTGAGACTGGTTCGTTTTGAACAGTTTAAGTGCCGCAGTTTAACGCCTGGTGAAATCAAAATTTCCCAACAGGTATTTGGCAACCTTATCGAATATTCCCGCGTTAAAATCATGAATCACCCCTACCTGCCCTGGCAATCCAAACATGTCATTATGGCGCCCAGTGGCTACATCCATGTACGCAATTTAAATTATCGGGAAGATTATTCGCGCGAGAGTCTGTCTTATCAAGCGCTGTTTATTCATGAGATGGCACATATTTATCAACATCAATGTCAGATCAATGTGCTTTTAAAAGGGGCATTTTTACAAAGTGCTTATTTTCTCAGCTTGGGAAAATATAATCCGTACAAATATAAATTTAATCCCCACAAATCATTTTCAACCTACAATATTGAACAGCAAGGCGATATTGCCCGGGATATTTTTCTAAAAAAAATTCCGAATATTATTTTAAACTCACAAATAAACAGATGATATTTAATCAGTTTAATTCCAAAGAAAATAGATAAGGCATATTTTAAAAGCCAAAATTTCGACTTCAATCTTTAAATCTACATAAGCCTAGATGCATAAAAAATCAGCATATTTTCTAATTTTATATAATAACTTTTTTCACTCAATGCCTGTTCTGCTAAATCAACTCTAGCTTATCGATAAAATTTCGATAAAATAGGCCGGTATGATTATTTTGCATCGCACATTAAGATTCAATGATCATGCGATAAAAAGTTTTTTTATTTAAGCCATTTGGCATTTTATGAATATCGAAGTGCACTCAACTGAATAATTAGAATTATAAAAATCAGTAATTTAGTGTATCAACCTATAGGAATAGGATTTACTTGGAATGAAAAGTTTTAAAATTGCGATTGCTCAATTCTCTCCACATGTGGGCAATCTGGATGCAAATACGCAAAAAATGATTGATCTGGCCAATCAGGCTAAAAAAGATAAAGCGGATCTGATTATCTTTCCTGAACTTTCAACGCTGGGCTACCCTGCAGAAGACTTATTAATTCGCCCGAGCCTGGTGAAACGCACCAAAGCGGCTTTTGAAAAACTGACTGAAGTAAAAGATATTGTCATGGTCTTTGGTTTTGTTAATCAAACTGAAGATGGTCAGCGTTATAACTCGGCTGCTGTTATGAAAGATGGCGAAGTACTGGGTGTTTATAACAAGCAAGTTTTGCCAAATTATGGCGTATTTGATGAAAAGCGTTATTTTGGCGAAGGTCATCAGCATCTGGTTTTTGAGTATCTTGGACATAAATTTGGCGTACTGATCTGTGAAGATGTCTGGTCTTTAGCCACTGTTCAGCAACTGGCAAAATTGAATATCGACACAGCTTTGGTACTGAATGCATCGCCATATGAAGTGGGTAAACCACAACATCGCATTGAAACCATGGCGGCCTTGGTCAAACAGCTGAATATCAATCTGGTGTACTGCAACCAGGTCGGTGGTCAGGATGATCTGATCTTTGACGGTACCAGTTTTGTGCTCAACAAATCTGGCGAGGTGGCTTTACAGGCACCAACTTTCCAGGAAAATCTGGCAATTGCAGAATTTAATGCTGAACAACTGCAATTCAGTAAAGGTGCAATTGCACCTGCTTTAGACACCATGGCTGAGATTTATCAAAGCCTGGTCATGGCTACACGTGATTATGTACAGCGTTCTGGCTTCCCAGGTGTGATTCTGGGACTGTCTGGCGGCATTGACTCTGCCCTGACCCTAGCGATTGCTGTAGATGCGCTTGGCGCAGACAAAGTTCAGGCTGTGATGATGCCTTATACCTATACTGCACAAATCAGTGTAGAAGATGCAGCAGCTCAAGCCAAAAATATGGGCGTGACTTTCGGTATTGCTGAAATTAACCCTGTGGTAAGCGGCTTTATGCAGGTGCTATTCCCATTCTTTGGTAATGCTCCAGTCGATGCCACCGAGGAAAACCTGCAAGCACGTTCACGCGGCACCTTGTTGATGGCTCTGTCTAACAAATTCGGTAATCTGGTGCTGGCAACCGGTAATAAATCTGAACTAGCTGTCGGTTATTGCACCCTGTATGGCGATATGGTCGGTGGTTATGCAGTTCTGAAAGATGTGTATAAAACCATTGTGTTTGAACTGGCGAAATATCGTAACAGCATTTCAGAAACTCCAGTGATTCCGGAACGTGTGATTACCCGTCCACCTTCAGCAGAACTGCGTCCAGATCAGGTCGATCAAGACTCTTTACCTGCCTATGAGATTCTAGATGCGATCTTGTACTCTTATATTGAAGAAGATATGAGTCAAGACGATATCATTGCCAAAGGCTTTGATGCTGAAGTCGTGAAAAAAGTGATTCGTCTGGTTGATATCAATGAGTACAAGCGCCGCCAAGGTGCCATTGGGCCACGTATCAGTTCACGTTCTTATGGCCGTGAGCGTCGTTATCCAATCGTGAATGGCTGGAAAGCAGGTAGCTAAATTCTGTTTTCAATGATGTAAATCAGAATCGTCCAAGTGAATGCTTGGACGATTTTTTTATGCGGCAGTAAAATGAAGAATAGCCCCAACATTAAGAAGGAAAAATGATGTTTTGAGAAATCTGAAAAAATTAGTGGATGCTTCAAATATTTTTTATAGTTTGCAGTACTTTTTAAAAGACAAAAAAAGAGACCAAGCTGAGAGCTTGGTCTTTTAAAATGGTGGCTATGACGAGACTTGAACTTGTGACCCCCGCATTATGAGTGCGGTGCTCTAACCAACTGAGCTACATAGCCGTAAACTGTGTGCGCATTATCGTAATTTCAGCTTCTATCGTCAAGCATTTTAAAACACAAATGCTCAGTCTTTATGCAAATACGGAATAAACTTTTAAATTTTAAACAAAAAAGGTTTTTTAGTATGTAATTCACGCATTCATAGCACCATTTAATTCTTCGAGGATTCTTTAGATGTATAAAATCAAAATCTCTATTTTACTCATTGGCCTTTCAAGCCTGAGTGCCTGCCAGATGATCTCGCCTATTTTCGTAGATTATAATGGCGTCAGACGTGATGTGGCACAGTGGATTAATCAGCAGCAACTGATGAGCATGCAGCAAAAACGATCTTTGGCACAACTCAGCAGAGCACAGCAGAAAATCGAGCGCTATCCGGAATATGAGCAGCCTCAACGACTGGCGGTAACCTGGGAAAATCAGATTGCATTACATTGTGCGCGCTTGCATGTGACAGAACATAAAATCCAGCAGCTACAGCAAAAAATTTATGCAGGTGAAACTCAAACAATTTTAAATCGCTATGAACAGCTGTCACCGCAAATAAAATTAGACCCGACCTCTATTCGATGTGATTAATCACTGTCTTAGGCTATCACATTAATTACATATAAATTATTAACTTAGGCTAAATAAATAACTCTGTTCAATAGCTCTAAACAGGTGCTTCATTTTTTAATCTATTAGACATTATACCTATGTATTTACTTGGTTTTATTTTTATACAATACAGGCTATGATCAAAGTATAAACAACTATTCGTACCCGGTTTAACGCGTCATAATTTTATAACTCTAAATTCCCCTTAGGAGAATTCTAATGCCTTTTGAACATATTTTAGTACCTGTTGACGGTTCAGAAACATCGTATGCTGCAGTGGATAAAGCTGTAGAAATTGCCAAAGCATTTAACAGTAAAGTCACAGTGGTTCAAGTGTTGGCGCTGGACCCTTATATCGCTGCAGAATATATCTCTGCGGCACAAACCAATGACCTGATTGAACGTGCCCGCACTTCCATCCTGAAAACGCTGGATGAAGCCAAAGCAAAATTCTCTGGTGCAGGTGTTGAAGTGGATACACAGCTGCTTGAGGGTCAGGTGATTTATAGCGAGATTGTCAAAGCAGCTAAAGATTTAAATTCTGACCTGATCGTGATTGGTTCACATGGTCGCACTGGCTTCAAAAAACTGTTCCTTGGCAGCGTAGCGCAAAGCATTTTAGGCCAAGCGGATATCCCAGTAATGGTGATTCGCAACTAAGTTATGTTTAAAATCCCCACTTTTCACCAAGTGGGGATTTTTTTTATATCTTGACCAGACCATCCCATTGATAGCGTTTTAAATCCAAGCGATCACCTTTAAGAAAAATTCCTTCCTGCATAAGTTTTTGCTGCTGGATATTCTGGCCATGTTCGTCCAGTTGCTTCACACTGATTTTCGCCTGGGCATTGATCACCCGATACCAAGGAATATCAGTGTCCGAATCTAGATGACTTAATACCCGTCCGACCAATCGCGCATGTTTGGGTAAACCTGCCAGCCTGGCAATCTGTCCGTAGGTGGCGACTTTGGCATACGGAATCTGATTGACCACAGCCAAAATCATTTCTGCCATTTCCTGACTGGCTGAACTTGTCTGGGTCATTTTCATCTCATTAATAGCTTATTTAAATCAAAAATCACAATCCACCCCCAGTAAAAAAGCTATAGGAGAGTGATTAAGCCTGATGAAATACGCTGATTCAAGCTCTCATCTCACTATAAAAACCAATCTAACAGTCTCTTGATCTTCTAAGTTTTATCTTTAGAAATTATCCGGATTTTCCAGTCGTTTTACTTCCTGAACTTTATCTGGATGATGCACCGTGGCAACGCCATCTGCATCTTTCTGATCAATCAGAATTTCTGGCTGAAAGATAGTAATAGTCTCATTTCCTTTGGCATCTTCTCCGACAATATAGCGAAAACCCTTACGATTCATTTTATGGCACATGCGTTGATACCAACCTTTAAAGCCCTGTGTCTCTTCATTGGGATTATAATAAAAGGCATTCATGACCGCAGGTAGGCCCAAGCCGCACACCACACCGGACAACAGCACCACAATAAAGGTATAACCCACCAGAATACTGCTATAGGCTTCCAGCTGAGGAATATTGGCGACCGCCAGAATTAAGGCCAAAGAAATCCCGCCACGTACCCCGCCCCAAGACAGGATGGTCAAACTACCGTTATAGCTTTTCTTGCTGACTTTTGGGAACATAGCAAAGGCCAGATAGTTGGCTGCAAAACGGGCCAGATGCAGAATCACAAAGGCCACCATCCCGCCCAGAACCAGACTGGTACTCAAGTCCAGAATAAACAATTCCAGACCGATCAGAGTAAACAGGAATGAATTGATAATTCCCTCAACCGTATGCCAGAAATGATTAACGTCACCAATTTCGGCATCTGCTAGGATTTCTTTCCATTTATTGCCAACAATCAAACCACCAATCACACAGGCAATTGGCGCGGAAGCATGTGCCAGCAAAGCCACCAGATAGGAACCACAAGCTAGCAAGGCCGTGGTTAGAATCAGAGATTCCATTTCATGCTTACCGCGCAAAATCCGCAAGATCGCAAAACCGAATCCGAGACCAATCAGCACTGCCACGACAATCTCATAAAGCAAGGTTTGCAGTACTGCCAGTATCGTAAAGTTTTCACCTTGCAGGACATTAAGTAAGGTCATAAATAAGGCAATACACATTGCATCATTAAATAACGACTCACCTTCCAATTTAACGATCAAATGATGCGGTGCGCGAACCGAACTCAATACGCCTTTGATACCGATCGGATCTGTAGCGCCTAAAGCCGCCCCTAGCAAAAGCAAAACCAGCAAGTCAACATGCTTACCAATCAGGAACTGATAACCATACAACACTACGCCAAAGAACACTGCACAGAACACCAAAGCCAGACCGGCCAGAATACTGATCGGCCGCCAGTGATTACGTAAATCCGAAACTTTAAATTTCAGCGCAGATGAGGTCAGGATAAAACAGATCACACCATTGATCAGAAAATCATAGAAATCGACGTGACGAACAGCCTGCTCGATATTGTCAATATTGATGCTAAAGAATGGATTGCCATGCAGTAAACTGGCGCCCCACTGCAAAATAAAAACAAAGATTGCTGAGACAATCGGGACACCGATCGCTTGCGGAAAACCCAAAACGCGCTTATTAAACATCGTCGTAGCAATGGACAAGGCAAATACGACTGTGAGTAGCTGAAGAAAAAAGAAATTTCCCATTCGGTTTCCTAAAATCGGGCGAGATGGAGCACTATGCGCCGAGAGGCGTTGTTAAAATAGAGATTTGAATAGCAAGGTATTCTGGCAAAACAAGTTTAGTCCGTTTTTTATCGAATTGAGTTAAGTTTCTTTTCAGTATTTTCGAATGATGATTTAACATACAGGTCAGCACTCGGCTTTTGCTTTCCCATCATTCTATTTTGAATTTTTCTCCCATGCATCAAACTGTCAAAACCATTTTTCGTCTCTGTTTTGCCAGCGTGATTTTTCTGATCACGTTGTCCTTATGTTTTACCTGCTTTGCTAAAATTCAGGAAATTCTGCAAGCAGAACAGCATTATCAGCAAGCCACCAGCATTCCCTTAAAAAGTTCAACCGGGGAGCAGTACGTATTGGTGTCCAATAACCAGCGACCGGACAATGCCATTTTTATTCTGATTGCAGGAAATGGTTATGTGGCCAAAATCAATTGTGAGCATTACAGCGCTTTATGTAGCGATGAAGACAATCAATCGCATACCCGACAAATCCAGAGCGTTGACTTAATTAAAGCGGGAAATCTCTTCTATATTGAAAAAATCCAGTTCAGAGATAGCCGGACTGGCAAAGCAACTGCTTTAGAATATAACAAACAAGATATTCAGCAGTTTTATCAAAATGACATGAGCAACCTCAAATATACGGTCTTTGCAATTGCACTGTTTGCTTTGGCTGCATTATTCGTCAGTATCAAGATATTAAGAAATTTCCGGCGTTTTCTGCATAAATAAAAAAAGGAGCATCTGCTCCTTTTTTTATCGAAGTCATTTAAATATTTTGATTAAAGGTATCACAATTCGCAACCTGACCAGATTTCAAGCCGGTATTAAACCATTGTACCCGCTGCGCGCTGCTGCCATGAGTAAAGCTGTCCGGCACCACCTGCCCGCGGGCACGTTTCTGCAAATAGTCATCGCCAATTTTATGAGCGGCATCCATCGCTTCCTGCACATCGCCCTGTTCCAAAAATTGGGTTCGCTCATGATTATGGTAAGCCCAGACGCCGGCCAGACAGTCTGCCTGCAATTCCTGACGCACTGAAAGCTGATTACTTTGCACTTCGCTTGCTTGCTGACGTGCTTGCTGTACTTGAGAAGAAATACCTAAAATCGTCTGGATATGATGCCCCACTTCATGGGCCACGACATAGGCCAGTGCGAAATCCCCAGCCTGATCATTACGAGAAAGTTCAGTCGCATTCTGTTCTCCAGTGATGCCCATTTGACTGCGCATATCTTTAAAGAATGCCGTATCGATATACACTTTCTGGTCTGTCGGACAGTAGAAAGGTCCCATCGCCGCCTGAGCCGTACCACAACCAGAATTCACAATGCCATTGAACAACACCAGTTTCGGTGGGACATACTGCTGATTTAACTGCTGCTGAAACACCTGATTCCAGGTATCTTCAGTATCTGCCAATACAGTTCCAACAAAATCAATCGACTCCTGCTGTTCTGGCGTGGGATTTTCCAGGCCACGTGTTTCTGCCGCACCCGATACCCCCTGAGTGACCTGCTTGGTGGTTTGATAAGCCTGTTGTGGATCGACACCGAAAAACTTCCAGGCCACAAAGGCCACAATCAATCCAACAATACTGATTCCGCCAGCTTTGGCACCACCACCACGACGGTCTTCTACATTGCTACTGACACGACGACCTTTCCAACGCATAGTCTTTTCCTTTTCTTAATCTGCTTAATATCCAGATATTTCCACACCTTAAGCTTTTGATGATTTAGGCCAGATTTTCTTAATCAGGCTGATGACCAGCATGACCAGCAGACCCGCTAAAATTCCTACTGCGAAATTAATCAAGGTCGGTGTTACGGCACCGACAATGTTGCCAATGCTGGGAATATCCTGCACATAAGCAACACTGTCTTCAGTAAAGTGATGAATAAAAGGAATTGCATGGTTAATAATTCCACCGCCCACCAGAAACATCGCAGCGGTCCCAACAATGGAGAGAATTTTCATTAAGATCGGGGCAAATGCCAACAAGCCACGTCCTATTTTTTGTTTAAAATCGGACTGCTGTTCAGTCAGATGCAGACCGATATCATCCAGTTTGACAATCAGCGCAACAAAACCATAAACACCAATGGTCATCACCACCGCGATCAGGCTTAAAACAGTCACTTTGGTCAGCATCGAGGCTGCGGCGACCGTTCCCAAAGTAATCACGATAATTTCAGCAGACAGGATAAAGTCAGTGCGAATAGCACCTTTGACTTTTTCATTTTCAAACTGGTGCAAATCCATTTCTGTATGAATCAATTGCTCACGCGCCTGTTCCGCGTCCTTGGCCTTCGGTGTATGCAAGGTATGAATAATTTTTTCCACGCCTTCATAACATAGGAACAAACCACCCAGCACCAACAAGGGATTAATCAGCCAGCCTGCAATAAAGCTGATTAATAATGCCAGCGGCACCAAAATCAGTTTATTAACAAAAGAACCTTTGGCAACTTTCCAGACCACCGGTAATTCACGATCAGCCCGCACACCTGTCACTTGCTGCGCATTTAAAGCCAGATCATCACCAAGGACGCCTGCTGTTTTTTTTGCTGCCATTTTGCTCATGACAGCGACATCATCCAGAACAGTAGCAATATCATCTAATAATAGTAATAAACTGCTCGCCATACTTATTATCCTTATCTTCTTTCCAGATAGTTTAATCAAAATTCTTAAAAATATTGTATTCACTTGTTTAATTTATAAGATTTTTTTACGACAGCTTTTTTTCTGGCTGACAATCAAAAACAGAATGCCGTACAATGTTGCCATTCGTTAAAATACAGCTGTAGTACTGACTACCCTTTGGAATAGATAATGAGTAATCAAGATAATCGTCCAGTGATCTTGACGGGCGACCGTCCTACCGGACAACTCCACCTCGGCCACTTTGTCGGTTCATTACGCTCTCGTGTAGGTCTGCAAGATTCTCACCATCAACACTTGCTACTCGCCGATGCTCAGGCATTGACAGATAATGCGGACAATTTTGAAAAAGTACGTCGTAACATTATTGAAGTGGCGACGGATTATCTAGCTGTCGGTATTGATCCAACTAAAACCACAATTTGTGTTCAGTCATGCCTGCCAGCACTAAATGAACTAACCATGCTTTACCTCAATTTCGTGACTGTTTCACGTCTTGAGCGTAACCCAACCATTAAATCTGAAATCCAGATGCGTGGTTTTGAGCGTGATATTCCAGCCGGTTTCTTGTGCTACCCGGTGGCTCAAGCTGCTGACATTACAGCATTCAAGGCCACTGTAGTTCCTGTGGGTGAAGATCAGATTCCAATGATCGAACAGACCAACGAAATCGTGCGTCGTTTAAACCGTCAAATTGGTCATGACCTGTTACCAGAATGTAAGGCACTACTTTCCAATGTTGGTCGCCTACCTGGTTTTGATGGTAAAGCAAAAATGTCGAAATCTTTGGGCAATACCATTGTGCTAGATGCAACAGATAAAGATATTAAGAAAGCCGTCAATGCCATGTATACCGATCCGAATCACTTACGTATTGAAGATCCAGGTCAGGTCGAAGGCAACGTGGTATTCACCTATCTAGATGCCTTCGATCCAAATAAAGAAGAGCTGGAAGAACTTAAAGCCCATTATCGTCGTGGTGGTTTAGGCGATGGTACAGTGAAAAAACGTCTGGAAAGTATTTTAAAAGAATTGATCGGCCCAATTCGTGAGCGTCGTATTGAACTGGCTAAAGATCCCGATTACATCATGGATATTCTGAAAACCGGAACTGATAAATGTCGCGATATTACTCAGGCGACACTGGATGAAGTTAAATCTGGACTCGGCGTATTCCATTTTTAAATATAAAAAATTGCTTTTAAAAGCTCTTCTGATGAAGAGCTTTTTTATTTAAGTTGAAAATGCGCAGTAATAATGCAAATATCCCCACATAATCTCCATAGTTTTAACCTTATTTAACATGTATTAACATGAATACTGATGAGTCATATGAGAATGCGTCCTATTATGGTCATATTCAGTAAGGAATCAGATTTAACTCTCTCCACAGTTAATGAAGTAGTTTGAAAGACATTCCTTTTTCTACGCAATGACAACCCCAATCATTGCGTTTTTTTTGTCTTTAATTTTTGAATCTATTTTATTTCAAGTATAAAAAAACCCGCCAGAGCGGGTTATTTTGAATTTAGCATTTAAGCATTTTTATGACGCATATGCGGGAACAAAATCACATCACGGATACTTGCTGCATTTGCAAAGATCATCACCAGACGATCAATACCAATACCCTCACCTGCAGTTGGAGGAAGACCGTATTCCAATGCTTCTACAAAGTCTGCATCGTAATGCATAGCTTCATCATCACCAGCATCTTTTTCAGCAACCTGTGCCTGGAATCGTTCAGCCTGATCGATTGGATCATTTAATTCCGAGAAGCCATTTGCCAACTCACGGCCACCGATGAAGAATTCAAAACGGTCGGTAATGTGTGGATTGTGATCATTACGGCGTGCCAATGGAGAAGTTTCCGCTGGATATTCAGTAATGAACGTCGGCTGACGCAATTTGGTTTCTACGGTTTCTTCAAATACCATGGTTTGCAGTTTGCCCAGACCAAAACCTGGTTTCACTTGCTCTTTCAATTCTTCCTGAAGGAATTTTGCCAGGAACTCACGGTCATTGACATTTTCAGGAGTAAATTGCGGGTTATTTTCCAGAATCGCATCGAACATTGAAATTTTCTTGAATGGCCCTTTGAAGCTATATACTTCATCGCCATAAGGCACGTCAGTCGTACCCAAGATATCAATCGCCAGACGCTCCAGCATTTGCTCGGTCAATTCCATCAAGTCTTTGTAATCTGCATAAGCCTGATAGAATTCGATCATGGTGAATTCAGGGTTGTGACGGGTAGAAACACCTTCGTTACGGAAGTTACGGTTAATTTCAAACACACGTTCAAAACCGCCGACCACCAAACGCTTTAAGTAAAGCTCTGGCGCAATACGCAAGAACAGCGACATGTCCAGTGCATTATGATGTGTTTCGAAAGGACGTGCCGATGCACCACCTGGAATCACATGCATCATTGGCGTTTCAACTTCCATATAGCGCTTTTCAGTCAGGAAGGCACGGATACCCGCTACAACTTTGGCACGAATCTCAAAAGTTTTACGCGTTTCTTCGTTAACGATCAGGTCAAGATAACGTTTACGATACTTTACTTCAGTATCGTTCAAACCATGGAACTTATCTGGCAGTGGACGCAATGATTTGGTCAATAATTCAAAATGCTCGATATGTACATACAGATCGCCTTTACCCGAACGACCGATATAACCTTCGACTGCGATGATATCGCCAAGGTCCAGACCTTTAATGGTAGCCAGTACATCTTCAGCGAGTTCTTTACGCGCAACATAAAGCTGGATACGACCTGTCATGTCCTGGATCACAATAAATGAACCACGGTTCAACATCACACGACCGGCAACTTTGACGTAGACCTTTTCGCCTGCTTCAATTTCTTCTTTAGATTTATCAGCGAACTGGTCTTGTAAATCCTGGGCATAGTGCTCACGCTTAAAGGTATTCGGCCATGGGCTCTTACCTGTTTCTTGTGCCTGAGCTTCGATTTGCTTTAACTTGGCATGACGCTGTGCAATTAAATCGTTTTCGGAAATGATTTGTTCAGAAGTCGATTGAGCGTTAGTTTGCGTCATCTCTGCCTCGAATAAGATTAGTTAAAAAATAGAAGTTGCATAGAATAGCAGAAATCCTTCTCAAATCGTAGCGTAAACACTCTCAGGAACCGGCTTTTCTTTGGAAGAATCCACTATCCCGCTATTTACACCATTCGGTTCAGCCCGTCTGTCACTCTTTTAAATTGCCTTTCTTCAACCTTTTGCAACACCCTGCTGCTCTCATTTGGGATTAAAGTCTAAAACAGACAGGTCTTATATAAAATCATTGCACTGCAAAACTGCGGCTTAGACCAATAGCTAACTGCCTTGTATACCTAGACGTTCTACAATGACGCTCAGATTGAAGATGATGTGCCAATCAACAAATAACCAATATGGCATGTCCCATAAAAATGAGTAATGAACTATGTCTAAGATTTTGTTTTTACATGGCTTAGATTCCTCCAGAGAATCCACCAAGTTCCACGCCATTGATGTGGTACATAAATACTGTATCGATGTCGATTACCGAAATCTGAGCTATAGTTCGGTCGCCGAGTTTTATCATGAGATGATTGAAACCATCAAACCGGATATTCTGGTCGGCCACAGTCTTGGCGGTTATTGGGCACTGAAAATGTCACAGGCGTATCAAATTCCCTGTGTAGTGGCCAATCCCATTTTGCAGCCTAACTTCCGCGATGATTATCCGCCGATTGGGCATCACGATTTACAGCATGACATTCCACAGTTTGCCTATCTTGAACTGGGCGATGAAATTCTGGA
Source organism: Acinetobacter lwoffii (assembly GCF_019343495.1). Lineage (NCBI taxonomy): Bacteria > Pseudomonadati > Pseudomonadota > Gammaproteobacteria > Moraxellales > Moraxellaceae > Acinetobacter > Acinetobacter lwoffii. Next base: position 1,343,180 of record NZ_CP072549.1, read on the forward strand.
TATGCATGCGGTTCAGACACAACTTGAAGACTATATGCAAATACAGGCAGTTGATGGCGGTCACCATCGTCTGGAACACCCTGAACAGATTAATACACTGATTCAGGAAATCGAAGATCATTTTATCAGGCAATAAAAAAGCCCCACAATTTTGGGGCTTTTTTTAATTTATGACTTAAGCAACTGCCGTTTCAGGCTGAGATTTATCATCCAACACTGACCAGATATCCAAGCCCAATTCAGCATGCAGGTCAGGAAGATCAAGGAAGATACTTGCGCCAAGTACTTCATGTTGACATTTTTGAGCCAGTTCATTCACTGCTTTTAAGGTTCCGCCGGTTGCCAGAACATCATCCACAATAATTACTTTCTGGGACTGAACGTTCGCAGACATTTCTAAACGATCCAGACCATATTCCAGGCTATAACCCACACCGACCACTGGAGGTGGCAATTTGCCTGCTTTACGCACCAACAATAAGCCCTTGCCTGTACGTTGTGCCAACAAGCTTGCCAACACAAAACCACGCGCTTCAACCGCAATAAAGCTTTCTACTTCTGCCAGTTTGTCAGCAGGAATGCTGGCAATCAAAGCGTCAGTCAATGGACCAATATTGCTCATGAAAAGTGGAGTCAAATCAAAGAAGCAAATTCCTGGTTTTGGAAAATCTTGGACCGTACGAATGTGAGACCACAAAGAAGTAGACAAATTGCTCATGGGAGATCTTAAAAAAAGAAAAGGAATATGGGAATTTTAAACCTATTTGAGTGAAACGAACAAGCCAAGCTGCCTAATAAAAACCCGACATTTAATTACAAGATATTGATTTTATTATATTGATTTATTTTAGAAATATTTAATCCGGACTTTACTGATTTTAAATTACCTAAAAACTCAAGTTTTTACTGCACGACTTTGGTCTATCCCCCAAGATAAACGCTCATTTTACCATCCTCAGCTTTTTATCCTTTAACCACCTGCGCCAGAAAAGCTGATTGGCGTAATTTTCAGATAAATGAGGAATGTGTCGTCTATTCTGCTGCTAATTTCGCTGATTAAGCTTTTATTCACTTTACTTTCTGAATAGAACTGCGTAAAAATTTAGCCAAATATGTTCACTGTTAAAAAGTCATATTCTTTTAGAGTCTTGCCTTTTATGGATTTTAAGCTGACGCCTACAGTTGCTCAGTTTTGGAGAGTTACATGAGAAAGTTTCAATGCATCGTATGTGGATGGATTTATGACGAGGCAGAAGGTTGGCCTCAAGACGGGATCGTGGCGGGCACCAAATGGGAAGATATCCCGGATGACTGGACCTGTCCGGATTGCGGCGTGTCTAAAATTGATTTCGAAATGATCGAAGTCTAATCACGTCCAGTTAAAGGCCATATCCATATGGTCTTTTTTTATGCCCTTCTATCATTTATACAGCATGGAGCTCTACCATATGGAAACAACTATGCATCCTATCGTCATTATTGGTTCAGGTATGGCGGGTTATGCCGTAGCACGTGAATTTCGTAAACTTAATCCAGAACATGAATTGCTGATGATCTGTGCGGATGATGCGGTCAATTATGCCAAACCGACGCTCTCCAATGCTTTGGCTGGCAATAAAGCACCTGAACAAATTCCACTAGGCGATGCGGCTAAAATGTCGGCACAGCTGAATATGCGCATTGAACAGCATACTTGGGTTAAGGCGATTCATCCGGAAGATCATCAACTGGTTTTGGAAAAAGATGGCCAAGAAAGCACGCAACATTATAGCAAACTGGTATTAGCCATCGGTGCCAATCCGGTACGTCTGGCGATTGCCGGTGATGCCAGCGATGACATTCATGTCGTCAACAATCTAAGTGATTATAAAACTTTCCGTAGCAACCTGGCAGCACGTGAAGACAAACGTGTGGTGATTTTAGGTGCAGGCCTGATTGGCTGTGAATTTGCCAATGACCTGCAAAATACCGATCATCAGGTTACAGTCATTGATTTGGCACCTCAGCCGCTTGGCCGTTTATTGCCAGAACATGTTGCTACTGCCTTCCAGAAGAATCTTGAAGAAACCGGCATTCACTTTGTCTTGGGCACAACAGTCGAAAAAGTCTCTCGTGCGGACAATGGTGATTATCTGGTCACGCTGGCCAACGGTCAGTCTTTGGTCGCTGATGTAGTGTTATCTGCGGTGGGCTTACAGCCGAATATTTCTTTGGCGAAACAGGCAGACGTACATACCAGTCGCGGAGTTTTGACCACCGCACAACTGGAAACCAACCAGGCTGATATCTATGCTGTAGGTGACTGTGCCGAGGTCAATGGAACTTTATTGCCTTATGTCATGCCGATCATGCAACAAGCCCGCGCTTTGGCAAAAACCTTAAACGGTGAAGATACCGCTGTACATTATCCGGCTATGCCAGTGGCAGTCAAAACGCCTGCTGCACCTTTAACGGTATTACCTGCACCAGTTGATGTTGATGTCACCTGGGAAACTGAAGAGTTTGACGATGGCATGCTGGCTAAAGCGTTCGATGCTAACGGCACCTTACGTGGTTTCGTGCTTTTGGGCGCCACTGCAGCCAAACAGCGTCTGGCCTTGACCAAACAGGTTCCTGACTTGATTCCTGCTGCGGTTTAGAGGTTTAATAGCAAGGATATTTTTTAAACGAAATATCCTTTAATTAGGACAGCGACTATGTACAGCGCAGCACAGTTTAATCTTTCCCCTTATACCTCGTTCATGCATGAAACCAAGGTCGATCTTGGCAATGGGATCCAGCTACATGTCGAGGTTGGTGGAAATCCGGAACATCCCACCATTTTGCTGATTATGGGGCTGGGTGGGCAAATGCTGTACTGGCCTGACTTTTTCTGCAAATCACTGATTGACAATGGTTATCACATCATCCGTTTTGATAATCGTGATATTGGCCTGTCTTCAAAAGTCCATCACAAAGGTCCACGCCTGAATACCCTGAAAATGATGAGCCGTTTTGTACTGGGTCTGGGTAATCAGGGTGCACCTTATGATCTTTACGATATGGCTGAAGATGTCAGTCTGCTAATTGAAAAAATGCAGCTGGAACAGGTCTATGTGCTGGGTGCTTCGATGGGCGGTATGATTGCCCAGATTCTGGCCGCGCGTTATCCGGACAAAGTCAAAAAACTGGGCTTACTGTTTACCAGCAATAACCAGCCGATGTTGCCACCACCCTTTCCCAAGCAACTCTTTAGTTTGATTGACAAACCGGCTTCAACAGATGAAGATGGCATTGTTGATCATAGTTTGAAACTGTTTAAGATCATCGGCTCACCAGGTTATGTCAATCATCTGGAAGCGGTGCAGACCGCCCGTAAATTATATAAGCGAAGTTACTATCCTGCTGGTGTACTTCAACAGTTTTTAGCAATATTATGTACAGGCTCATTGCTGCAACTGGACAAGCAAATCAAACAAGAAACCCTGGTGGTCCATGGTTCTCGAGATCGATTGCTGCCTCCTAGCCATGGCAAGGCCGTTGCGAAAGCAATTTCAGGGGCTAAATTTGAATTAATTGATGGAATGGGGCATGATATCCCACCGCATTTTATTCCATATCTTAGCGAATTATTTGCTGATCATTTTAAATCATAAACATTAGGACACTATGGCTGCATTACCATCCCTAAGACAGCTGTCATACCTCGTAACACTGTCAGAGACGCTACACTTTACAGAAGCTGCTCGCCGCTCCTTTGTCACCCAGTCAACCTTGTCTGGCGGCATCATGGAGCTGGAGCGTTTACTCGGTGGCGTACTTGTTGAACGCGACCGCCAGAATGTTCGTTTAACGCCTCTTGGTGAACAAGTGGTTGCACGCGCACGTGTTCTACTGGCCGATGCTCAGGACCTAATGCGTTTAAGTCGTGAGATGAGTGAACCCCTAACCGGTGATCTACATCTCGGCGTCATTCCAACAATTGCACCTTTCCTATTGTCCCAGCTGCTGGATGAAGTACATAAGCAATTACCAAAAATCCAGTTGCATCTGCATGAAGCGCAAAGTGAAAAGATTGTAGAAAAGCTGGAACATGGCAACCTGGATATGGTGGCTTTGGCATTGCCTTTCGATACCCGCGGTCTGAAAGTTGCTGAAATTGCCAAAGAAAATCTGTATCTGGTTTACCAAAAATCTGATCAGCATGCTGCACAAGCAAACTCTTTAGAAGATCTGGATCTGTCTCGCCTGATGTTACTTGAAGAAGGTCATTGCCTGCGTGATCATGCCTTGAGTGCCTGCCCGATTGGTGAGCGTAAAAATGATCACCGTTTAAAAGCCAGCTCACTGCCGACTTTAATCGAAATGGTGTCTGCAAATCTGGGCTTTACCCTGCTGCCTGAAATTGCGATCCATACCAATATGATTAAAGGCAATCCTGAGATTCAGGTAAAAGCGATCGATTCAGCCCCAAGTCGTACCCTGGCATTGGTAACCCGTAAAAGCACACCGCTGCAAAGCGAGTTTGATGTGCTATTACAGATTTTCCAGAAAATCACTCAGCACGATGCTGCCTGATCTATAGATAATAAAAAGGAGCACATGTTGCTCCTTTTTTATATCTTGAATTGAATGCATCCAGTCCGCCTAGAAACTTAGAATCTCTACATTTCAGCTAAATCACTATTCTTTGGGATAGGCATTTGCATCTGCCTGATTCACAGTATAGCTCTCTATCGCATCTACAGGATCGCGTTTTATTGGCTAGCCTTTTGCCTGCACCGGTTTTAGTGATTCGTTCACCGACTGGACTCGACCTGTCAAAAATCCAGACCGTGCTACAGCAACTCGGCTATCAGCCAGATATGCTGCTGTATGCGGACAATATGCTGTCCGCACAATCCATGATTACTGAACATCTGCCTAATCTGATTCTTTATCATGCAGCAACAACTTCAGAGATCAGTGTGATCCGTCCGCTGAAACAGCAAAGCCTAGATACGCCCGTTATTGCCATACTCAATACTCATTCCACAGCACTGATCTATTCAGCCTTGCTGTCCGGCGCAGATAGCTATATGCAGCATCATGATTCATTACCCCAGTTCGCTGATAGTCTAAAAACTGTCTTGCGCGGTGGAGCCTACATTCATACTGAATTGGCAGACTATCTCCTGCACCAGCCCAGCGTTAAAGCCTGTCTCAACTTCGCTGAATTACAGTTATTACAAGTAATGAGTCAGCATAAATCGCAAACCGAACGACAAAACCAGCTTCAGATGAAAGATTATCAGATGTATAGTCAGGTCAAACACATCTATCGAAAACTGATCAGACTCAGCTTAAACAGTTCAATTGTATGTTCGAAATAAAAAAGAGGCTGAATATTCAGCCTCTTTACATACTTAAACTTATTTAAACAGCTCTAACAGAATACGTTGTGCATTATGTGGTTTTTCACCTTCTTTTGGCTGTGCCCGCAGCCAGGTACCATCACCTTGCAATAACCAGGATTGCTGGTTGTCTTTCAGGTAATTCAACAGACCCTGTTGATAGATACGTTTTTTCAAGGCTTCATCTTCCACCGGGAAACAGGCCTCGACCCGATTAAACAGGTTACGGTCCATCCAGTCTGCACTTGAACAGTAAATCCGTGCACTGCCATTATTGCTGAAATAATACACGCGGGTATGTTCCAGGAAACGTCCAACAATTGAACGCACCCGAATGTTTTCCGACAGACCCGGCAACCCCGGACGCAAACTGCAAATCGAGCGGATAATCAGGTCAATCTGTACCCCGGCCTGAGAGGCTTCATAGAGTTTGTTAATCAACTGCATTTCGGTCAGCGCATTGACTTTGACAATGATCTGCGCCGGTTTCCCTGCCTGAGCATAGGCAATTTCATTATCGATATAGTTCAGTAACTGGGCATGTAAGGTAAACGGCGCATGCAGCAACTTTTTCAGCTTGGCCATTTTCCCCATACCGGTCAGTTCCTGGAAAATACGATGCACATCTTCACACAAATCTTTATCCGTCGTTAACAGACCATAATCGGTATAGATTCGCGCATTGCCGGCATGATAGTTACCGGTACCCAGATGCACATAGCGCACCAGTTTGTTATTTTCCCGGCGCACCACCAGAATCATCTTGGCGTGAGTCTTGTAACCGACAATGCCGTAGACCACGACTGCACCCGCTTCTTGCAGGACATTGGCCACCGCAATATTGGATTCTTCATCAAAACGTGCACGCAGTTCAATGACTGCGGTCACTTCCTTGCCATTGCGGGCAGCCTCTGCCAACACTTGCACAATTTCAGAATCTGGCCCACTACGGTACAAGGTTTGCTTGATCGCCAGTACTTGCGGATCGCGTGCCGCTTCACGTAATAATGAAATGACCGGGGCAAAAGATTCAAAGGGATGATGCAGCAAAATATCCTGTTTCTGCATCGCACTAAAAATATTTTCAGATTTTTTTAGTACTTTAGGAATGATGGGAGTATGCGAGTCATAACGTAAATGCGGACGTTTAAAATTAGACAGCAAACGTGCCAGATTGACCGGGCCGGCGACTTTATAAAGCTGCTCGTCGTCCAGATCAAATTCATTCAGCAGATATTCATAAATATGCTGCGGACAATTTTCTGTCACTTCCAGACGTACCGCACGACCAAAACGGCGTGAGCTAAGCTCGCCTTTGAGCGCCTTGGCCAGATCTTCGACATCTTCATTCAAGGCCAAATCGGCATTCCGGGTAACACGGAACTGATAACACCCAGTCGCTGTCATCCCTGGGAACAGATCAGACACATGCTCATGAATAATCGCCGACAGCATCACATGATGTTCTTTTCCATCGGTCAGTTCATCCGGTAAACGCACCACGCGTGGCAGAGAACGCGGTGCAGGTACCACAGCCAGATCAATCTGACGGCCAAAGGCATCTTTCCCTTCCAGCGTGACAATAAAGTTCAGTGATTTATTCACCAGTCGCGGGAATGGATGTGCAGGGTCCAGACTGATCGGAGTGAGAACCGGCGCAACCTGCTCCTGAAAGTATTTTTTAATCCAGGCAGATTGTGCCGGAGTCAGCTCACCACGGCGCAAGAAGCAAATATCTTCTTCACGCAGTTTTGGCAAAATTTCTTCATTTAAAATACGGTACTGGCGTTCAATGGCGGCATGTGCTGTTTTAGAAATCTGTTCTAAAACCTGCTTTGGAGTCAAGCCATCCGGACTCCGACTTTCATTGTCCAGATCCAGCTGTTCCATCATTCCTGCGACCCGGATTTCAAAAAACTCGTCCAGATTACGCGAGAAAATCAACAGGAAATTCATGCGTTCGAGCAATGGATGTAAAGGATCGACAGCCTGTTCCAGGACACGTAAATGAAAGTCTAGGATAGACAGTTCGCGATTAATATAACGATCATTATATGTATATTCGGGCTGTGCTGAAGTTGTGCTGGCTGCCGTATTCATATCAAACCTATGCGGATTTAAAATTGTGCTTATCGCTACAAGTATGCTTCAAATTGATGACAATTTCATAAAAAAAGCCCAAATAATTGGGCTTTCTCTTCAAATCATCAATTAAGGTAATTCTGCATAGCGCATATAGCGCTGAATCATGCGTTTACGTGCATTTAATGCAGAGGAATTGCGATGATCCTGGAAATATTTCGGATTGGTCAAAATGGCCGCCAGAAAGATGGCTTGATCGCGGGTCAGGCTTTGCGCAGTTTTACCAAAATAATGTTTGGCCGCCGCTTCAACGCCGTAGATATTGTCCCCGAATTCGATCGAGTTTAAATAGACTTCCAGAATCCGTTCTTTCGACCACATGCGTTCCATCATCCAGGTCGCAACCGCTTCCTGACCTTTACGCACAAATGAACGCTTGTTGACGAGGAACAGGTTTTTCGCCAATTGCTGGGAGATTGTCGAACCACCGGCCACTACACGGCCCTGATTTCTATTTTTATTCAGTGCAGTTTGAATTCCATCCCAGTCAAAACCATGGTGATGAATAAATTTTCCATCTTCCGCAGTGACGATGGCACGTTTCAGATTCAGGCTGATGTCGTCATAGGGACGCCACTGATGCTGAATCGCTTTGGAAGGTTGTGTCCAGTAATCAATCCGCATCATCATGGTGGTGTTCACCGGATTGGTTCTCCACCAGGCCAGACTGGCAAAGATCCACAATTGAACCAGTAGAATCACACTGACGATGACAAGCATCGTGCGGATCAGAAAGGCTTTCATGTCAGTGCGTTACTCCTGAAAATTTAATTTTTCGTGTTAAGCTTATTCGAAATATACAATCACAGCAAAAAAATAGCATGTCTGAATACTCTCCCCCTGTCGAACATCGCAAACTTGAAATGCATCTCTGGTGGATCACCGCCATTTTAATCGGGATCAATGTTGGATTATTTGGCTGGCAAGCCATCAATGGCATGGATGTTAGCCAGCCGAGTACCCGAGACGCTATTCTCTGGGGTGCCGATTATGCACCTTTAACCTATTTAGCGGAACCCATGCGCTTGTTTAGCAGCATGTTTTTTCATTTTGGCCTGATTCACCTGATGTTGAATATGTGGGCCTTGTATATTTTTGGTAGTGTTGCCGAACAACTGTTTGGCCGGATGTATTTTATTGGCCTGTATGTGTATGCCGGATTAATGGGCAGCCTGCTCAGTGGCTATATGAACATTCAGGACAGCTATCGCCTGGTCGAAGGTGGTGTGGCCAATCCCGATTTATTGCCTGCGGTCAGTGCCGGCGCATCTGGTGCCGTGATGGGACTCGGGGCTTCTCTCACGGTGCTGGCCTTATTGCCAATGCTGCCACAGCAACGTTTTATCCTGGATAAAAAAACCCTAGTGATGGTGATGGGTCTAAACCTCGCGCTGGGTTTTATGATCAGCGGAATCAACAATGCCGCACATATTGGCGGCATGCTGATGGGAGCTTTTCTCACCTTGCTCTGGTACATCGGTCAAAAAATGCAGCGTAGCCACCTGTTCAATCTGATTGCCCTGCTTGTCGGTTTCGGCATTTGTGTGCTGCTTTATCAACATAACTTAGCCTTACTCAAACCCATTCGCCCACTGTGGCAAGAGATTCTGGAAATGATGCAACAGCAACTAAAACTTTAATTCTCAGCCAGTTTAAAAATCACGGAGATGAATCTTATTGATTCATCTCGCGCAAGCTTTGTAAGGGTGGAATATCCGACAAATAACTCAGGCGATAACGGCCAATCAGCGCACATAAAGCGGTCATAAAGATCGGCAGGATAATCCAGATTTCCCAATGTGGCTGAATCATTAAATCCATTTTATAACTGGCAATCGCACTGATCACTTCGGCAAACAGGCAGGAAACTATTCCGGCAAACAGCCCAATAAAACCAATTTCCAGACTCATCATGGTTTTCAGTTTCTGCTTGGAACTACCGAATGATCGTAGCAAAGCCACTTCACGTTTGCGTTCATCCATCAACAGGTTCAGACAGGCCATCAGCACCAGAAAACCGGAAATGCTGACCAGTACCGCCAGAATCGTCACGATTTGCACCAGCACATTCACAATGCGTTTGATCTCCTCCAGAATCAGGCTGACATCAATAAACACCGTGTTGGAAAATTGCTGGATCACAGACACCAGCTTGCCCTTATCTACCTCCGGGACATAAAAACTGCCCAGATAACTGCCGGCATTGGCATCCATGGTATTAGGTGCAAAGATAAAGAAGAAGTTGGGACTAAAACTTTCCCACTCGACGGTTCTTAGATTAACGACTTTAGCTTCCAGTATGCCTTCAGGCAGACTGAAACTGAGTTTATCTCCAATCTTGATCCCTAGCTCTTCGGCAGTATTGGCTTCGACCGATACAGTGCCGACCTGCTTTAAAGCCGCGTCACCACTAACAATCACATTATCTTGAGGATAGCGGTTTGACTGGGTCAGATTCAGTTCACGTCTTAAGGTATTGCTACTTTTCACCAGTTCCTCGGCAAAAGGCTGATCATTTTTGGCGACCAGACGCCCACGGACATTTGGATACAGTGGTGTGCTTTTCCAGCCATTCTGCTCAAGTTGGGCTTTCAGGGCTGGCATCTCAAAAGGCGGTAAACCGTAAACGAACTGGTTCGGTGTACCTTCCGGTAACTGTTGCTGCCAGCGCTCCAGCAGATCGGTACGCAAGACGGCCAATACTGTAATCAGGCTCAAGCCCAAGGCTAAAGCCGTAATCTGCAAGGCGGTCTGAGAAGGCGTGCGTACATAGGCTGACAGATTCAGCTTCATATTCCGCAGCAGTTTCAACACCCCCCATACCGTCAGATACAGCACTGCACATAACACAATAATCGCGCCAATCACCCAGGCGGTCAGCAGCAAGTTTTCGGTCAAAATCACACTAAAGATAATCAGGCTGAGCGTTCCAGTCAGCAGCATCCACAGCATGGACTGTACTGATTTTTCTTGCTGGCGAATCACCCGAATCGGCGGTGTATTTAGCAATTGCAACAAGCTTGGCATGACAAAGCCGAGTAGCACCACGGCACTGGTCAGCATCGCGACCGGCAATGGTCCGAGCAACATTGCTAGGGCTGAAAATTCAATCTGCAAATTTGGAATCAGCTGCAACATCAACTGTAACAGGCCATAACCCAAACTGATCCCGACCACAGTGCCAATTAGCATGGCAATCAACAGCACCATCCCGAGTAAAGCCAGATAAGCCGACAGAATCTGCTGCTTGGTGGCGCCAATACAACGCATCAAGGCAATATGATCCTGGTTCTGCTGCACATAGCGCTGCGCAGTTAAGGCAATGGCAATCCCACATAATAGAATGGTCAGAATATTGGCCAGTTGCAGGAAAGTGTCCAGATTGGCGATTGGCTTCATCAAGCGGGTATTGCCTTCACTGGCATTGCGTAACCTGAGACTGCTTTGCTCCTCAAACTCCTGCCCTTGCACTTCCGCTGGCGTTTCAGCCGAGCCGTTTGCTGACTTGACCTGCTGCTTGAATAAGGCTTCATATTGTTGGGTACCGTCTGGACGGCCAGCCATGAGTAAGCGATATTCAATCCGGCTCCCCACCTGAATGGCATTGGTTCGTGCGACATCTGCCTGGGAGATAATCACCGTTGGTGAAAATCCGGAAAATCCAAGTTCCTGATTGGAGTCCTGTTCAATCTTGGCGGTGACTTTAAACGCCGCATCGGCAATATTGAGCTGATCCCCCAGTTTGACTTTGAGCAAATCCATGGCTCGTGGACTGAGCCAGATTTCACCAGACTGAATCGATTTTTTTGCCGGTTGCACCCGCAGTTCACCACGCAAAGGAAAAGCCTGATCGATGGCTTTGACATTGACCATGACAAACTGCGCATCGGTATAGGCCATACTGCTAAAGAAAGTGACGTCTGACTGCTTTAAATCCAACTGCTTGGCCTGATCACGCCACTGCTCCGGCAAAGGCTCATTATCTGAAAGCACCAGATCACCGGCCAGCATTTCTGCTGCCTGCAAGGCGACTGCATTTTGGATCTGCTCATTACTAAATTTAAGTGCAGTGGTCGCGCTAATTGCCAGCGTTAAGGCAATAATCAGCAGATAAATCCCGGTCGTTTTAAAGCTTTGCGTCAGTAAAGGACGAAATAACGGATTCATTTCATCCCCCACTCGGATGTTCAATCAGCTCGCCATTCAGCAGTTCAAAATGCCGCTGACACTGCTGTGCGAGTTTGCGATCATGCGTGACCAGCACCAAAGTCGTCCCCAGTTCCCGGTTCAGTTGAAACAGTAATTGTTCAATTTCTCTGGCCGTTTCACCATCGAGATTGCCTGTAGGTTCATCGGCAAAAATGATTTTTGGTTCACTGACCAGTGCCCGAGCGATGGCTACACGCTGTTGTTCACCGCCAGATAGCACTTTTGGCGTTTGCTGCGCCTGTCGATCCAGACCCACTTTATGTAGTAATGCCAATGCCTTTTGCTCAGCTTCTGCATATTTAAAACCGGGCTGCAGGCGCAGTGGCAGCATCACATTTTCAAGTGCAGTCAGGTGCGGTAAGAGCTGAAAAGACTGAAAGACAAACCCGATATTTCTCAAACGTACCAGCGCACGTTGTTCTTCATCCAAGTTAGAGACCGATTCGCCACAGACCATAAGCTGACCTGAACTTGCCTGATCCAGTGTCGCCAGAATACCCAGTAATGTGGATTTTCCGGAACCGGAACGACCGGTAATTGCCACTTGTTCTCCGGCCTGAATATCCAGATCAAGATCCTCAAAAATGGTGAGCTGTTTTTGTGAAAGTTGTATCTTTTGTGTCAATTTCTGGGCAGAAATAATAGCCTGTGGCATGATGGTCGAATCGTTGCTACTTTGAATCATACGTGTCCTATATGAAAGATCTTAATCAGAAAACTCGGCTATTGCCTTACTTTTTTTTGCTCAGTCTGTGCCTGTTACCTCTTGGGGTTTCAGCAAAGACGATTATGATTTTAGGTGATAGTTTAAGTGCAGGTTATGGTATCCAGCCCCAGCAGGGTTGGGTACATTTATTACAAAAGCGTTTAGAGCAACAGTATCCGAAACAGCATAAAGTGGTCAATGCAAGTGTCAGCGGTGAAACCACCAGCGGAGCACTGGCCAGACTGCCAAAATTGCTGCAGACGCATCGTCCAGACCTTGTGGTGATTGAGTTAGGTGGCAATGATGGCTTACGTGGACAACCACCGCAAATGATTCAAAAAAATTTAGCCAGCCTGATTCAGCAGAGCCAGAAAGCCAAGGCCAAGGTCATCGTCTTTGGCATAAAAATGCCGCCTAATTACGGGCAGGCCTATAGCAAGGCTTTTGAAAATAATTATAAAGTGGTGAGTCAGCAATATAAGGTGAAGTTATTGCCCTTCTTTATGCAGGGTGTCGCCGGTAATAAAACATTGATGCAAAAGGATCTGATTCATCCAAATGCTAAAGCACAGACAATCCTGTTAAATAATGCTTATCCATACATTAAAGGCGCTTTATAAAGCGCCTTTAACTTATTTTAGAATATATTTAGATGAATCGTGATTAGAAATCGAAGAATGTCACTTCACCAGTTTCCAGTGAATATTCAGCACCCACGACTTTTAGTTTTCCTTGTCCAATCAGGTTTTCCAGAACGGCTGAACCGTGACGCAACTGATTCACCGAAGCAAATACGTTGGAACGTACTGCATGCTTGGACAATTTTGCCAAGTCATTTTTCAGTTCAGTTTGCATTAAAGTTTCAACTGAAGGACGTACGCGGTTCACAATCGACATCAGGTTTGCCGATGGGGGGCAATCTGGACACATCAAGGTATCAATAGTCGCTTTAATCGCACCACAGTGACTGTGACCTAACACCACCACAATCGCGCAATCATAACGTGCCGCGGCAAATTCAACACTGCCGACCTGTGAAGGTGCAACAATATTACCTGCAACACGAATTACAAAAAGATCGCCGAGACCCTGATCAAAAACCATTTCGGCTGGAACGCGCGAATCTGAACATCCCAAAACAATCGCAAACGGATTCTGATCCTCTGCCATTTCTGCGCGCTGTTGGTGGCTAAGTTGTTTTGGATGCGTGGTATCGCCACTGACAAAACGTTGGTTACCCTGTCTAAGACGTTCTAAAGCTTCTTGAGCTGTGAGCATTCTTTTCTATCACCGATGGTTTTAGTTGCAATATCTTACTGCCAGTTTTTTTGAATGTCACTTGCAAAAAATCTTAGCTGATTAAATTTTTAGCATTTATCTAATTTCATTTCTGCAGGTAATTTATGCGCAATACATCACATTTTCCAGTCATTTAATGCAATCTAGCAAAAAACTAATGGGTGACAAGCGCAAAGATTGATTTAAAATAGAATAAAGAATAATGTTTTTATTTGAATGAAAATTGCAAATTTATAACATGGAAGTATTTTGATTGAGCAATTTGCTCACTGGGTTTGTTTTGGGGAATGGCCAATGAAGAAAATAATAAAATTGCGCTCGAAAATGATCTGTTCAGCCTTGGTTGCCTTAAGCATGGCATTACCGGGCCTGACACATGCTCAAATACTGTTTAGCCAGAAAAATGAAACATCTGCCAAAGTCTTGCAGCAGCATCTGTTGCAGGAACGCAGCCTTGCCGGTCTCAAATCCAAGACCCTCAAAATTGGAGAGGTCACCTGGAGCTATAGCGAAGGCGGTGCCAAGAACAAACCATCTATTCTACTGATTCATGGTCTGGCCGGCACGCGCGACAACTGGAACCGGGTCGCCCAGTTTCTGACGCCCTATTATCATGTCATTATTCCGGATCTGCCGAGCAACGGTGACACCAAAGTTCCTGACAATTTTGATGTTTCTGTGCCCAATGTAACGTCCCAATTACGTCTATTTATTGAAACCTTAAATGTGGACGAGAATTTACATATTGCTGGGCACTCTCTGGGTGGCTCGATTGCCACAGTTTATGCCTCGCAGTACCCTTTCGATACGCAAAGCCTGTTTTTAATTAATAGCGCTGGCCTGTATAAAATGGGCAATACGCCCTATACCAAAGATCCTCAAGCCTTAAAAGATCTGATCGTCAGCAAACCTGGTGATCTTCAAGATGTTTCCAAACAGCTGATGCAGAACCCACCGGTGATTCCTTATCAGTTGCGGCATGCACAGGAAAAACTGTTGATTTCACGTGCTGAACAAACCAGCAAATCGATTGATCAGGTGGTGATGCTAAACCGGATTTATACACCGGAAACCTTTGCCCGCCTGACCCGCACGGTAGAAGCACCCACCTTGATTTTATGGGGCAGACAGGATCGGATCATTAATGTCGAAGTAGTCAAAGAACTACATGCCCTGCTGAAACGTGCCGAAAAACCGGTGATTTTAAATAATGTCGGGCATATGCCGATTCTTGAAGCAGAAAAACAGGTTGCACAACATTATTTGCCTTTTCTGGCCAAGACACAGACCCTAAAAAACCCGCTTGCTGATAAACTCATTCCTTTAAATTAAGTTTCAGAGATGCTATGCAGAAACACCCGATGATTGAGCAGTTGATCGATGCTCAACTTGATTTTCTCGATCAGGCATTTTCTCAATCTGAAACGATTCAAAGCGAGTTTCATGCATTTTATTTGTGGCTGCGTAAACAGATGCTAAAAGAGCTGTGGAGTTGTGAACTGATCAATCAGCTTTTGCAAAAACAGATTCTGGGTACCGCCGCCAGCAGCTTTCTGATTGAACAGATTGCCGAGCATATCCGTTTTGCATTGGTGCATCCGGCCAATGATACCACCACGATTGCCGATCTGATTCCAGTCCTGACCATAGACAAGATTGCCCAGTATGTGGCCAGTAAAAGTGGCCATCGGCAGCGCCTGATTAAAACCGTAGTCAATAATCCGGCATTTTCAGCCATGATTACCCAATTGATCCAGCATTCCATTCAGGATTATCTGGATAACTCCATGATTGCCAAAAGTGTACCCGGGGTTTCCCGCTTTATGAAAATGGGCAAATCCGTTCTGGAAAATGTCACCGATACCAACCTCGATAGCACCATTTCGCGTTATCTGCAAAAGAATATTCTAAAGCTCAGCCAGATGAGTGAGCATGTGCTGAACCAGCATTTTGACGACGAGAAACTCTATCATTTTCAGGCCAATCTCTGGCATAAAATCAAGGATATGCCTGTATCGGTCTTGAAGAATTATATTGAGCTGCAGGACCTGAATCAGACGGTCGGCTTAGGTCATGACATCTGGGATCACATACGTCAGACAGACTATCTGCAGCAGCAAGTGCATGACGGAATTCATACCTGGTATGTCCGCAATCAGGAACATACTTTTGATCAGTTATTACGTGATCTGAATATTGATGAATCTTTAATTCAAAATGAATTGCAGCAAATGCTCAGTCCGGTAATCCAGCAGATGGTTTCTCAAGGCCACTTACGTGAACGTGCACGCAAATATCTGGAACAATTTTATTATCATGCAGATACTTTGAAAATTCTTAAGATTTAAATAAAAAGCCGCTTTATAGCGGCTTTTTTATTTTCTTGTTTGCTTAGAATTTTGCATTCAGGCTGATACCGTAACGGCGGCCATCCAATAGTTGATCCCCATCAATATCTTCAGCTTTTTCATCCAGTAGGTTATAGACGCCAAATTTACCGGTCAAATTCGGACTGAATTTATAGTTAAAGCCGACATCTACAAATTGGTAGCCTGGATTTGGCTGAGCCATCGAAGTACGGCTCAAGTATGCAGAGGTTTCAGAACGGTGGTGCAAGCGGCTCCATACATTGAGTGCATCATTTAGATCATAATCCACACCAATATTAAACATGTGTTCTGGCATCTGGTTCAGTGGCTGGTCTTTAAAAGCACCCGATTTAAACTCTGAATCGGTATAGGTATAGTTAGCAGTCAATGTCGTGTAATCATTCAGACTGGCTTCTACCGTTGCTTCTACACCACGAATTTCTGCTTCATCCACGTTGATCCGTTCACTAATAAAGTAAAATGGAATATCTCCTTCGAAACATTTCCAATTCTGCCAATTATTGCGGTTTGTTGTGGTGCCATCAGTATCGGTTTCACAGGCACGAACTTCCGTAATACGGTCTTCATATTTAGTGATAAAGCCAGTCAGCGATGTATTGATATAATCATTTTTCCAGTTGAAACCTAATTCAGTGGATACGCTTGATTCTGGTTCTAAGTCTGGATTAGCACGAATAATGCCACGGCCTGTTGCTAAGGGTGAACCACCGCCACCCGTGACGCTATAGAACCCTTCTGTGGCTGCACGAATATCAGGCTGTTTATACCCCGTAGCTACACCGCCTTTTACCACAAAATTCTCATTTACAGAATAGACTCCATAGAGGCGTGGCGATAAATGACCGCTATAGTTTTCATCATGGTCATAACGTAGACCGGCAGTTAAATCGAAGCGATCCGTAATACTCCAGGTGTCTTCAAAGAAAGCGGCAGCAGACCAACGTGTTAATTCACTAAATTCAGGTGCATTAGGATTACGGTTAGTCGCTTTATCGACCAGTTTTTCATCTTTAAGATATCCACCAAATGACAGCATATGATCACCTAAGGCTAAGTTCCATTGACTATTGGCTGTCCAGGTATCCAGGGTAATCCCTTTGGTGCCGAGTTCCGTATTTCCACGATCCGGATTTTTTGAATTTTCATATTGAATATAAGATGAACTGTCCAAGTTATCGCTATAACGGCCATTATGGGTTAATGAATAAACATTACGATAATTACGCGAGAATGAATCTGCAGCACCTTGAGCAGGTGCTACCGTTTCCCCTACAGACGTAGTTGATTCCTGCTGCACGAAATTGGCTTCAACTTGTACATCATGATCATCATTAATGGCATAGGTCAGACGTGAATTTAAGCTTTCACGTTCTATCCCACGGAAGCCGCCAACATAATGATCTTCATTACGTTCCTGCTTATTGACTGCCAGTTGCAAACCCAGCTTATCTGCAATTAAAGGACCCGCAAGATATGCAGAAGCATTTTTAATATCACCTGAACGGTTACTGTCCTGAATTGTGGTTCCTAATTCGACATGACCAGACCATTCATCCGACACTTTTTTGGTAATAATATTAACTACCCCGCCCATGGCATCCGTACCATAGAGTGTAGAAGCTGGTCCACGAATAATTTCAATACGTTCAATGGCGGTAAGTGGTGGCAGAATATTTTTCTCAAAACCGCCATCATCCCCATTCGGGTTCACATCCTTGCCATATTGACGCTTACCATCGACCAGAAACAAGGTGTAGTTTGAACTCATACCACGAATACTGATGGTCTGTGCAGAACCTGCACCTGAAACCACTACCCCAGGCGTATTACGCAGTACATCAGTAATGTCGTTATATTCACGTTTATCCAATTCTTCACGATCAATCACAGTAATGGAAGCTGGTGCTTTAGCCAAATCTTGCTCATAACCTGTTGCGGTCACCACAATCGTTTGCAATTTAGTCGCTTCCGCCTGTGGAACAACCACTTCTACTGCAGATGTATTTCCTGCCATGGCTGTGAGTACAGCAAATGCCAAAGTGGTTTTTAAGAATGGCTTATTCATACCTTATCCGCCCCAATATTTATGAAGAGATCATGTTTATTCGGTTGCGAAGTGTAACAGCCCCTCAATTTAATGCAACTAATATTGATAATTATTATCATTAACATTCACTAGTTTTTAAGCCAGATATAAAAAAACCTCGAAATCTCGAGGTTTTTAAAATGCGATAAATAAACTGTTATATGGAACAGATTATTTCATATACGCACCTTCAGACTGACTATGATCCGTTTCATCAACGACATGCATTAACTCTGGTACATGTTGTTTTAATGTGGTTTCAACACCTTGCTTCAAAGTAATATCAATCGCTGAACAACCCTGGCAACCACCACCAAATTTAAGTACAGCGGTTAAACCTTTTTCAGGGTCTTCTTTAACTTCAACCAGTGCACAGTTACCGCCATGACCTGCCAGGCCCGGGTTAATTTCAGACTGTAATACATAGGTAATACGCTCTTCTACCGATGCATCTGGCCCCACGCGTGGCACTTTAGAGTTCGGCGCACGGAAGGTCAACTGACCACCAAAACGGTCTTTGTTGTAGTCAATCACGGCATCGAGTAAATACGGAATAGATGGCGAGTCGATAAAAGCAGGGAAATCAGGATATTCCTGCTTATAATCTGTCGGTACAACTTCATCAGGTGCACTATAGGCCATGCAACATTCAGCGCGAGGAGTACCTGGATGCTCTACAAAAACACGCACACCAATACCCGGGGTGTTCTGTTTATCCAGTAGATCCTTTAAATACTCTTGTGCTGTTGGTGTAATCAATAAGTTGGGAATTTCACCAACAACTGGAGTGCTGCTGTTCTCAGTCGACATAACAATAATTTCCTCAAGCTCAAGCGGCCATTTTAACTGAAGATGCGGGGTAATTTTTAAAAATCAACTAAAATTGTCGGATTTATTATAAAAGTACAACTTTAGCTCAATTTTAATGGCATGATAATTGGAAAATAGGCACCATTAGAATCATTTATATGCTTGATTTACCTTTTAATCATACCGTGACCATTATTCTGATCACCTGTATTGTGTCATTTATTGCTTTCTCCAAAGAGACGGTGATGAATCGCCTGATTTTCTGGCCGCCGGCACTGCAACGTGGACAATACGACCGCTTTATTACGCATGGCTTTATCCATGCGGATGGTGCACATCTGTTGTTCAACATGATTACCCTGTTCTTTTTTGGCAGCGTGATTGAAAGCTTTTATCGTCAATATCTGTATGACCTGGGTTTTATCCTGTTTTACCTTGGTGGTCTGATCGCAGCCATTCTGCCAAGTTACCTAAAGCATAAAAATGATGCGCGCTGGGCCAGTCTCGGCGCTTCCGGTGCAGTCTCGGCTGTACTGTTTGCCTATATTCTGTTTGAACCTTGGAAGTTGATCTTTGTGTTCTTCATTCCGGTTCCTGCCATTATTTTTGCTGTGCTGTATGTAGCTTATAGCATTTGGTCAGGCAAAAAAGGCAATAGCAACATTAATCATAGCGCGCATTTATGGGGAGCGGCTTACGGGGTGGTCATGACGATTATTCTGGAGCCACGCCTGATTCCGCATTTCCTGAATAAACTGATGCAGGTTCCGTTTTAATCAGGTTTTTTAAATATTGAAGGAATAAAGCTACATATGAGTTAAGCCTCATATTTCTGCTGAAAATGGATAAGAGAGCTACTGCTCTCTTATTCGTTTGAAACATCTCGTAATATATTAGAAAGTGATGATGTCACTTAATGCCAATCTTGGACTGAATTTTGCAGCGATAATATATACATCTGTATATTAATTACTGTCATTCTCGAGATATTTTGCATGTCCATTACACCAGACGGTCTTCAATTTCCTCTTCAGTCTCCGCAACAAAAACCAAGTAGCTCCGAAGCAGGACGCGCGATCATCGCAGCAGCCTTAGCCAATGTCGATTCACACAGTTCTCAACAGGCACAATCAGAAAAAAACTGGCGCAAACACTACACAGTACATTTTAAGCAACTGGTCGAACAGGGACTGAGTTCTCCTGAAGCCAGCTTGAAAATTGCTGAAGATGGATTGGCAAAGGCCCATCAGACTTTTGAATTTTACCGTGATGGTCAAAAGTATGTATTACAAGATGCTTTAACTCTGCCCGCAGGTCAGTTGCATACCTTCAAGCTGACAGGTAATAGCAAATCGGCACCAGAATGGTATGTGCCTTACCACGGTCAAAAGCTGCAAGGTGATGCCTTATTGGAGCAGATTGAGCGCTGGGAAAGCCAAGGCATCGTGGAAACCAGTCATGCCAATGCCCTGCGTGAATGTGTGGTACATCCTGAATGGTTTGACTTGTCAGATCGGACGGCGGTGCTGTTTGGTGCAGCATCTGAAGCCGGTCCTCTGACCTGGCTGGCGAAATGGAAAGCCAATATTGTAGCGATTGATCTGCCGAATACCCGTGTATGGGGCAAGATTGTTGATACCATCAACCAAGGCAATGCCACGCTGTATGCGCCATGTACTGAAGACCTGCCTGCTGATACTTCACTTGATATTTTAAAAGAAAAACTGGGGGCGAATTTGCTGACCCAGATTCCTGAAATTGCCAAATGGTTATTACAGTTCGAGCAGGATCTGGATCTGGCTGCAATTGCCTATCTGGATGGTGAAAAGCATGTTCGGGTCTCCATGGCGATGGATGCCATCATGCAGCATGTCAGCCAGCAAAAAGCTAATACCAGCCTGATGTACATGTGTACGCCGACCGATGTTTATGCGGTTCCGAGTGAAGTAATCGAAGCCTCTAAAGTGAAATATACTGAACGCTCCAAGGCACAGGCGATCCTTTCTAAAGGTGTTTCAACCTTAAGCCGCAAACACTTTTTCCAGAAAAATGCGCATGAACTGATTCAGTCTGGTGATCAGGTTTATGGTATCTGTGACTGTCTGGTAGTAGAACAAGGCCCGAACTATGCACTGGCAAAACGTATCCAGCAATGGCGTGCTACCTTGGCGCGTGCTCAAGGTCAGCGTGTCAGTATCAATATTGCGCCTTCGACTACGACCTATTCTGTGACCAAGAATCCACTATTAAAAGCCGCATTCAACGGTGCCAGCCTGTTTGATGTTGAAGCTTTCGCGCCTGAAACCACCAATGCGATTATGGCGGCACTATGGATTCATGATCTGCGTAATCCGGAATCGGTGGCCAATCCTGAAGTAAAACTCAACCATCCGCTTGAATTGATGATGCATGGCGCGAATCATGGTGGTTTGTGGCGAGTGGCCTATCTGGCACGTACCGCACTACCTTTTGCTGCACTATATGGTTTTGCGACAGAGAAGTTGCCAAAAGGATTATTGAGTAAGTTGAAGAAGTAATTTTTTTATTATCTTCATCCAATTTTTCCATAAGAAAGGTAATCGTTATTTTTAAAGTTCTCCCCTCGTTGCGTAGCAGTGCTGCTCATCCCTAAAGCAGAGAGAACTTTAATTGAAAATGGGCGTTCCCTCTCCTTCTAGGAGAGGGTTAGGGAGAGGTTAATTTAGGCTTTCAATCATTCAAATTCTTATGAATGTGCTTTGGGCAGATTTAAGTTGATCTATTTTATAGCTTCTTTTTTTCTTTACTTTTGAAAGATCAAAAGTAACAAAAATCTTTTGTTAAGCTGATGATATGTCCCTATATCACAGCCTAACGGCGACATCCCTGTCGCCTTAATCGTAATTTAGATTCCTCTTTTAAATCCTTAATTTTTCTTCCACCCATAAAAAAACGCTGCCAAAGCAGCGTTTTTACCTTAAAAAGTCCTAGAAGACTTTAAGAAGCAACCAGTACAAAGTGCCTGACAAACAGATCGTTGCTGGTAAAGTAAAGATCCAGGCAGACAGAATAGTTTTCACCATCTGGAAGTTCAGACCTGACTTGTTCGCCACCATGGTACCTGCTACTGCAGAGTTCAATACATGGGTAGTGGATACCGGCATACCGAAGCCATCCGCTGCAGCAATCGTCGACATCGCAACCAGTTCGGCAGACATACCCTGACCATAAGTCATATGCTGTTTACCAATACGCTCACCAACCGTCACGACAATACGCTTCCAGCCGACCATCGTACCCAGACCAAGTGCCAAGGCTGTCGCCACTTTCACCCAGGTCGGGATGTATTGCAGGAATGAATCCAGATTGTCACGGTATTCATCCACTGTTTTTTCCTGCGCAGCACTCATTGCCGGTAAAGCTTCTGCTTTATCCAGACGTTTAAATGCTGTGGTGCTCAGGTACATGTCGTTGCGAAATTCAGACACTTGAGCTTCAGGAACATCCTTAATGCTGGTATAGCTACCAACTTTTTCACCCAGATGATCCGTCAAGCTTGCCAATGCAGGCACGACTTCAGGGGTAATTTCCTTGGTCTGAATGTACTTGGTGATCACATCACGGGCTTGTTCATCCGGAATGTCCTGATGATTTGGATAGATCACATCCGCTGTTTGTGCAGATAACTGACCAAAAGACTGAATATGTTGTGCATCCAGATTCTTGTTCAGCGAGTACGCTAAAGGTACACAGCCGATCAGGATCAGCATGATCAGGCCCATACCTTTTTGACCGTCATTTGAACCATGGGCAAAGCTCACCCCAGTACAGGTAAAGATCAGCATGGCACGAATCAATGGTGGCGGTGGCTTGTTACCTTCAGGTGGCTGGAACAATTCCAGTTGACGCTTGAAGATTTTTTTCACCAGCAGGAACACAATCGCAGCAAATGCAAAACCGATTAAAGGTGAGAATAACAGCGCCTTACCGACTTTCATCACCTGCTCCATGTCTATACCTGAAGCGCCAGTACCGGCATTCAGAATATAGTTCATGATGCCCACACCCAGAATCGAACCGATCAGGGTATGTGAACTGGATGCCGGAATACCGAGGAACCAGGTTCCCAGATTCCAGAGAATTGCCGCGATCAGCATGGCAAAAACCATGGCAAAACCTGCTCCGGAGCCGACATTCATGATCAGCTCGACTGGCAATAACGCAATAATGCCGTAAGCGACCGCACCACTGGCGACCATAACCCCAAGGAAATTACAGAAGCCGGCCCACATCACTGCGACAGGAGCTGAAAGTGCATTGGTATAAATGACCGTGGCCACAGCATTAGCGGTATCGTGGAAGCCATTGACGAACTCAAAGCTCAACGCAATAAAAAGTGCCGTCGCTAACAAAATAACTGAATACAAGCCCAAGGCCGGTACATGCGCTAAATCTGCAGACAACTGGAAGCCGATATAAATCAGCGTAGTGATAATAAGAGTCAGGAACACCGGCATAAAAAATTTCGGTGTTGGCACATGAACATTGGTCGACTTTTGGGAAGCCGACCCGTGTGCTGAATCTACGGGAGTTTGATTAGGATTCATGCAAGCAGGAATAGAGGATTCAAGAATCCCCATATTGTTCAGTTAAATTGTGACAATTATATGACAAACTGCTGTCATATGAAGCAATTATTTGGATTTTCTTGCTGCTGCTCCTCCTGTTTAATTCCTACCAAATCAGTCTATTTAGATTTTATAAATCATTTACTTAAGACAAGATTCCAGCTTCTTCAAGCTTAAAAATTCAATATATTTTGCGACCAAAACGATTCAAGCCCTGCCTGTCATCAAGCTGAATAAAAGTTTCAGTTACACAGCATAAGTCATCAATATGACAATTTCATGAATGAAAGCATCAGCTTAATTTTTTGATTTCGTTTACTGCCTGAAAGGCATCGAATCAGATTTGAGATTGCAATATTTTCTGATCCGGATTTTAGAACTTGTTGTTTTTCTAGATGACTTATCAAATTTTCATATCATGCTTATCCATCATTCTGAGCAATCTCAGCAGAAATCAGCCAACTAATCTGCTAAGATTAGCGTCGTTTTTTTTGATTTCTGCTGAGAAAGTTTGAATGTCTACACTTACCACTTTAAAAGAACTTCTTGCCAAAAGAATTTTAATTATCGATGGTGCGATGGGTACCATGATCCAGCGCCATAAACTGGAAGAAGCCGATTATCGTGGTGAGCGTTTTGCTGACTGGGCCTATGATCTCAAAGGTAATAATGATTTGCTGGTACTGACTCAGCCACAGATCATCCAAGGTATTCATGAAGCTTACTTGGAAGCTGGCGCCGACATTATTGAAACCAACACCTTTAACGGTACCCGCGTTTCAATGTCGGATTACCACATGGAAGATCTGGTTCCCGAGATTAACCGTGAAGCAGCGCGTCTGGCCAAAGAAGCCTGTGCCAAATATTCAACGCCTGAAAAACCACGCTTTGTGGCAGGTGTGATTGGTCCGACATCGCGTACCACTTCTATTTCTCCAAACGTGAATGACCCGGCGTTCCGTAACATCACCTTTGATGCTTTAAAAGTTGATTATATTGAATCAACCAAAGCTTTGATCGAAGGTGGTGCAGACATCATCCTGATCGAAACCGTGTTCGATACCTTGAATGCCAAGGCCGCCATTTTTGCGGTGAAAGAAGTCTTTAAAGAATTGGGCTATGAACTGCCAATCATGATTTCAGGTACGATTACTGATGCATCAGGTCGTACATTGACTGGTCAAACCGCTGAAGCCTTCTGGAACTCGATGCGCCATGCAGAGCCATTATCTATCGGCTTTAACTGTGCGCTGGGTGCAGATGCAATGCGTCCACACGTGAAAACCGTGTCTGACGTTGCCGATACCTTTGTTTCAGCGCATCCAAACGCTGGGTTGCCAAATGCCTTCGGTGGATATGATGAAACGCCGGAAGAAACTGCGGCCTTCATTAAAGAATTTGCAGAAAGTGGCTTAATTAATATTACCGGTGGTTGCTGTGGTACTACGCCGGATCATATCCGCGCGATTGCAAATGCTGTTGCAGGCATTACCCCTCGTCAAATTCCTGAAATTGAACCGGCGTGTCGTTTAAGCGGTTTAGAGCCATTTAACATCACCAAAGATTCACTGTTCGTGAACGTCGGTGAACGTACCAACGTCACCGGTTCGAAAAAATTCCTGCGTCTGATTCGTGAAGAAAACTTTGCCGAAGCGCTTGATGTTGCCCGTCAACAGGTTGAAGCCGGTGCACAGATCATCGACATCAACATGGATGAAGGCATGCTCGATTCGCAAGGTGCGATGGTGCACTTCCTGAATCTAATCGCGTCTGAGCCAGATATTTCACGTGTGCCAATCATGCTGGATTCTTCTAAATGGGAGATTATCGAAGCGGGCCTGAAATGTGTGCAAGGTAAAGCCGTGGTGAACTCGATTTCCCTGAAAGAAGGTCATGACGAGTTTGTCGAACGTGCCCGCCTCTGCCGTCAATATGGTGCCGCGGTCATCGTGATGGCATTTGATGAAGATGGTCAGGCCGATACAGCTGCGCGTAAAAAAGAAATCTGTAAGCGTTCATATGATGTTCTGGTGAATGAAGTAGGCTTCCCGTCTGAAGATATCATCTTTGACCCGAACGTCTTTGCGATTGCGACCGGTATTGAAGAACACAACAACTATGGCGTGGACTTTATTGAAGCGACTGGCTGGATTAAACAGAACCTGCCAAATGCGATGATTTCTGGTGGTGTGTCGAACGTATCGTTCTCGTTCCGTGGTAACGAACCGGTACGTGAAGCGATTCACTCGGTGTTCCTGTACCATGCCATTCAGCAAGGCATGACTATGGGTATTGTAAATGCCGGTCAGATGGCGATTTACGATGACATCGATAAAGAGTTGAAAGAAGCGGTTGAAGATGTTGTTTTAAACCAGAACCAGGGTGAAAGCGGTCAGGAAGCAACCGAAAAACTGCTTGCTGTTGCTGAAAAATACCGTGGTCAAAGTGGTACGCAAAAAGCCGAAGAAAATCTGGAATGGCGTAATGAGTCTGTTGAAAAACGTCTTGAATATGCATTGGTAAAAGGCATCACGACTTATATCGATCAAGATACTGAAGAAGCGCGTTTAAACTCTACACGTCCACTGGATGTGATTGAAGGTCCATTGATGGCGGGTATGAACGTAGTCGGCGATCTGTTCGGTGCCGGTAAAATGTTCTTGCCACAAGTAGTCAAATCTGCACGCGTGATGAAACAGGCTGTAGCGTGGTTGAACCCGTTCATTGAAGCTGAGAAAACCCAAGCCGAAGCAAAAGGTAAAATCCTGCTGGCTACGGTGAAAGGCGACGTACACGACATCGGTAAAAACATCGTTGGCGTAGTATTAGGCTGTAATGGTTATGACATCGTGGATCTGGGCGTGATGGTGCCATGCGAGAAGATTCTGCAAACTGCGATTGATGAAAAAGTTGATATCATCGGTTTGTCTGGTCTGATCACTCCGTCTCTGGATGAAATGGTCTTTGTTGCCAAAGAAATGCAGCGCAAAGGCTTTAACATTCCGTTAATGATTGGTGGTGCGACGACTTCTAAAGCGCATACCGCAGTGAAAATCTCACCGCAATATCATAATGATGGCGTGCTTTACACCGCAGATGCTTCACGTGCCGTGGGTGTAGCAACACAATTGCTTTCTCCTGAAATGAAACCAAAACTTTTGGCTGACTATGCAGCGGATTATGAAAAAATTCGTACTCGTCTTGCCAACAAGCAACCGAAAGCGGCGAAATTGTCTTATCAAGAGTCAGTCGAAAACGGCTTCAAAATCGATTTCGACAAGAATGCACCGGTTAAACCAAACTTCATTGGATCTGAAACTTTCACAAATTATCCGCTTGAAGCTTTGGTGGAATATTTTGACTGGACACCGTTCTTTATTTCATGGAGCCTGGCGGGTAAATTCCCGAAAATCCTTGAAGATGAAGTTGTTGGTGAAGCAGCGCGTGACTTGTATGAACAAGCGCAAGCAATGCTGAAAGACATCATCGAGAATAAACGTTTCGATGCGCGTGCGACGTTTAGTATTTATCCTGCAAACCGTGTAGCAGCAGATACAGTTGCCGTTGCTGATGAATCAGGCAATATAACGCACAGCTTCGAACACTTACGTCAGCAGTCTGACAAAGTCACTGGCAAAGCAAACTACTCTCTGGCTGACTTTATTGCGCCAAAAGATGTAGCTCAGGATTACTTGGGTGGCTTTGCCGTGTCAATCTTCGGTGCGGAAGAGTTATCTCAAGAATACAAAGCCAAAGGCGATGACTATAACGCAATTATGGTTCAAGCCTTGGGTGACCGTTTTGCAGAAGCATTTGCGGAGCACTTACATGAGCGTATTCGTAAAGAGTTCTGGGGCTACCAAGCAGATGAGCAGCTTTCAAATGAAGAATTGATCAAAGAGAAGTATGTCGGTATTCGTCCTGCACCGGGCTACCCTGCTTGTCCTGAGCATTCTGAAAAAGCACCACTCTTTGATTGGTTAGGTACAACCGACAAGATTGGTACGTACTTGACGACGAGCTTTGCGATGTGGCCACCTTCATCAGTGAGCGGTTTCTATTATGCAAACCCTGAAACTGAATACTTTAACGTGGGTAAAATCTCTGGCGACCAGTTGGAAGATTATGCGAAGCGTAAAGGTTGGACGTTAGATGAAGCGAAACGTTGGTTAGCGCCGAATTTGGATGATTCGATTTCTTAAGACATCACCAAGCTTTGATATAAAAATCCCCTCGAGTGAGGGGATTTTTTTAACTTACTTTTTTTCTTGCTTGATTAGTAAAGTATCCAATAAACGCTGCTTGTCTAATTAACGCAATGTAATTCCAAAAAACCTTCGAATCAGCAAAATAATTTGGATAAGCTTCTTTAATCCCACCAACGGCATTCGATGAAACTAATGCGACAACCCAACTTTTATTAGCAGCTAGAGTAGTTTCATAAAAACTGTATCGTTTAGACGCTTCAGAATATTGAGATTTATCATAGTATTCTGTATCCAACCGCCCTGTAAAAACATTTAACCTTAGTAAAACATAGCCTTGCTTAGATTTCCCCTTAAGAATTTTCTCATCAATTGAATGCAATGATCTCGCATATTCTTGAAATAAGGACTCAATAGTATAACTACTACCTGGTATTAATTTCGTCACAAAGTTATGTATATATACAGCTTCATTCATCGAATTTAAGTTCTCTTCTTTTTTTATAAACTCTATATATTCTGTAACCATTGATCGTTGATCATTTCTTTTAAATCCTTTTAAACTTTCGATAATTTCGAACTGATTACTTACATACTTGAAGAATAGACGCCACTCTGTTGTGCCTTCATTCAACTTCAAATTTTGATTCGTAAATAAATCTATAATTTCTAAACTAGTAGCCCAACAATGTTGTAATGCTGTTCTTAATTGAACTTCTATATTTTTGAGTTCCTGATCATCATTTAAAAATTTTCCAATTATATGGATACTTCTATATCCATCAGCTTTAGGTTCTAGAATATAGTTTTTGAATTTAACATTGCCATCATCGTTCATAAAATTTGGTTCTTTACACAATTCATCAAATAATTTTTTTACTTTTTTATTATTTGCCAAGACAATTCTAATACCTCCAATGTCCTGCATATTTTTCAGGCTCATTTTATTAAATCTTTTTAATTTCTTTACGATAGATTCAGTTCTTTTTATTCTTTTAGCAATAAAAGCAGCGCTATCAGTTGAATAGACTTTACTCTTTAGAAAATTTTCGCATGTATCCAATGCAGTAATATGACTATCTCTCCAATCAGTCAAAACACTCATCGTTTCAGACAACAATTTTTTATCAAATTCAATAGCTGAACCAATTAAGTCAAATCCAGCTTTTTCGATTTGTTTTTTCGAATACTTCATAGCACTAATTTTCTTATTTTTTAAATTTTATAATAGTTTACAGAAAAAATGTAGTTCATTTAATTAACTAACCTAAGTTGTGCCAAAGCTTCATCTCAGTTTCGATCTGCTTCTAATCCATCATCAGTGAAGTATTGACTACAATCATACTCAATCACTGTTTCCACCCTCACCCCGACCCTCTCCCAATGGGAGAGGGAGCATTCATTACTATTTGAATGCTGACATGAATTTATGAATAGACATTCCCTCTCCTTTTAGGAGAGGGTTAGGGAGAGGTAAAATTTAACAACCAATAAAAAATCTGAAACTGCCCCTTTTCTGAACGCTCACCCCAAAATCATCTGTTTTTACATTTTTAAGTCAGCAAATTTCAAACATTTCCATAATAATAAGACTTTAGACATCTCCCAGAATACGTGAAGGCTTTCCTCCATGAAAAAACTCATCAACAACCCAGAAAATCTGGTTGTCGAAATGTGCAAAGGCTTTGTCCTTGCTCACCCTGAACTACAATTTACCGAATCGCATAAAATCATTTCACGTAAACAAAAACACAATAACGTCGCACTGATCAGTGGCGGCGGCAGTGGTCACGAACCTGCACACGCAGGCTTTGTCGGTACAGGCATGTTAGATGCTGCCGTATGCGGTGACGTATTCGCATCGCCTTCTCAAATTCAAGTGTATAAAGCCTTACAGCATGTCGCAACAGACAAAGGCGTGCTCATGATCATTAAAAACTATTCTGGCGATATGATGAATTTCCAGAATGGTGCAGCTTTAGCTATAGAAGATGGCATTAAAGTCGATTATGTAAAAGTAGCAGATGATATTGCAGTCAAGGACAGCCTCTATACGGTCGGCCGTCGTGGCGTGGCGGGTACTGTATTTGTACATAAAATTGCAGGTGCAGCAGCATCAAAAGGTTTAGAGCTTGCGGAAGTCAAAGCTGTCGCTCAAAAAGCAGCGGATAACGTGATTAGTCTTGGTTTCGCGTACACTTCATGTACTGTTCCTGCCAAAGGCACACCAACATTTACTTTGGCAGATGACGAGATGGAATACGGCGTCGGCATCCACGGCGAACCCGGCATTCGTCGTGAAAAAATTCTGCCATCCAAAGAACTGGCACAACGTATTATCGATGACCTGTTCCTCGATCGTCCTGACACGCAAGAAGTTGCTGTTCTAGTGAATGGATTTGGTTCAACACCAATGCAAGAGCTGTATGTCTTTAATAATGATGTGTGCGAACATTTGGCGCGCAAAGGCATCAAGATTTATCGTACTTTTGTCGGCAACTATATGACTAGTATCGACATGAACGGTGCTTCGGTGTCATTGCTAGCTGTGGATGATGAACTAAAAGGTTATTTAGATGGAGAGGCGAACACGCCCGCTCTTAAAATGGATGGTTCAGCAGCACAGCCTTTAATCTTCGCAACAAAAAATGCCGCAGCAGAAGATGTAATAAATACGGAAGTCGAAACTCAGCCTGAACATGCTGAAATTCAAAATGAACAGTTCACGATAGAAAATATGCGTTATGTCGTTGACGTAATGGCTGCCTGTATTATCAAAAACGAAGTGCCATTCTGCGAACTGGATGCCCATGCAGGTGATGGTGACTTTGGCATGAGTGTGGCTAAAGGTTTTAAACAGCTGAAACGCGAATGGCAAGGCCTGATTCAAGCGCAGTACATGGATGAATTTTTGCTGAACAGTTCAATGATTATCATGGAGCATTGTGGTGGTGCATCAGGTCCAATCTGGGGTTCAGCATTTCGTGCAGCGAGTAAAGCCATTCAAGGCAAATCCACATTAACTGTGGCAGATTTTGCCGAGATGCTTCAAGCTGCGGTAAAAGGCATTCAAACTACTGGTGAGCGTTCATTTGGTCGTGGCGCTGTGGTGGGTGACAAAACCCTGATTGATGCTTTGGTTCCTTGTGCAGATTCATGGTCTGCCAATACCGACAAGACGTTTAAAGAAAACTTTGTCTTGGGTGCAGAGGCTGCGGTAAAAGGTGCAGAATCTACCAAAGACATCGTAGCGCGTATGGGCCGTGCCGGTACAGTCGGTGATCGTAGCTTAGGTTATCCAGATGCTGGTGCACATGGCTTAGGCGTGATCTTTACGGACATTACCCAGCATATTAAATAAGCTTTACAATATTTTAAAAAAGCCTCGACACTGGTCGGGGCTTTTTTATATTTCATTTCTAGGCTGTACATCTTAAAGCATCAGTCAAGTAAGGTAAGACATTGCTCATCCCCATCAACATTGTCTAACTAAACTTCTCCAAATAGCGCTCTAACTCTTCTGTCACCACTACCCGCTTATTGCCTTTCACCTGTTCCTCACCCAATACGCCTTCTGAGTCAATGACCACCACTTTGTGCCCATTCGCTTGTAAACGTTTGACACCTTCAAATAACATGCGTGCACCCACATCATGAATCAAAGTCAAATTGGTCAGGTCTATGACTATACGTGTTTGAGCGTCTGGCTCATCCTGCAAAATTCGCAGCAACATTTCGGATTCTGTAAATTGCAATACACCGCGCAGCTCATACACGACAATGTCATTGTTCTTACCTACAGTATAACGACTTTGCAAAATGGTCTGTGCCGATGGCGTCCCTTCCATCAGATGCAAGCCCATGTCCCGCGACAAACGCTCAAAAATATCCACGCCACGTACACTATGCCCATGCTCATCAATTTTAGGAGAAAAAACCACAATTCCCACCTGCCCAGGCAATACCCCGATAATTCCGCCCGATACACCACTTTTGGCAGGAATGCCCACCGTCGTCAGCCAGTCACCCGCCGCATCATACATGCCACAGGTCATCATCACGCTGAGCACTTGGCGCACCACATCACGCTCTAGCAGCTGTTTGCCCGTTTTGGCCTGAACACCGCCATTGGCGAGCACACTACAGATATTTGCCAGATCTTTGACCGTCACTTTAATCGCACATTGCTTGATGTATCCATTGACGATTTCTACCGGATCCGAATCCAGCACACCTACGGTACGTAGCATATAGCCAATCGACAGGTTCCGGAATGCAGTTTTGACTTCCGACTTATACACCTGCTTGTCGAATTCCAGTTGACGTCCTGCCAGCTCACTTAAAAAACGGCGTAAGCATTCCGCACGTGAAATGCCTTTTTGTACCGGAATCAAAGAATGCGTAGTGATCGCACCCGAGTTAATCATTGGATTTTTAGGAAGATTGGTTTCTTTATCTAGCGAAATCTGATTAAAAGCCTCTCCTGAAGGTTCAACGCCGACCTTTTCCAGTACTGCTGGAATTCCCAAATGCTGCAATGCCAAGGCATAGGCAAAAGGCTTGGACATCGACTGCATGGTAAATTCGGTTTCATCATCTCCCGTGGAATAAATCGTGCCATCCACCGTGGTCAGCGCCAAAGCGAACTTGTTTGGATCTACCGCTGCCAGTTCAGGGATATAGTCAGCCAAAGCGCCCTGATCATTATCATGACAGACCGTTAATACATGCTGGAGATAATCGGGCACCGGGGTTTTCATCGAATGAGCTTATTCCAATTCACTATTATTTTTAATTAACATACCGGCTTTTGGCTTAAGTACCAGAGTGAAAAGGTAATTTTCTGCATATCAATGTTATCGGCTGAATTCCCTGTACGGGCAATCCTCCAGAAATGAATTGCATTTTTAAGTTTTGTTATTTTTATTGATGTTTTAAGAGACATAAAAAAGGGCGCTCCTGCCCTTTTTTACTCTGGGTGATTTATTTTACCTTGGTCTTGCGAATCATTTTGTACAGCACCTTGGGTGAAATACGCGAAACCAGCACGCCAAGTTTTTCTTTCTTGCCACCAATCACAATATATTCTTCGCCACACTGCAAGGCTTGTACGCTTTGACGGGCAAAATCCTCTGCTGACAACCCATTTTCAATCGCTTCATCCTGCTTGGCTTGCGGTTTGCCTTCCCCATTTAAAGCATTAAACGACACATTGGTTTGAACAAAGCCAGGGAAAATCACCGAGACCTGCACGCCCTGATCAGCCACTTCAGCACGCAAGCTGTTGGCCCACATATGAATCGCTGCTTTGGCTGCGGAATAGGATGCGCGATACTGGGTACCGAGCAAACCTGCCACACTGGAAATAAACACGATACGACCTGTTTTTTGTGCCAGAAAGGTCGGTAATACCATTTTGGTGAGAAACACCTGCGAGAAATAATCCACTTCCATAATGGCACGTTCAGTCTGCATGGTGGTGTCCTGAATCAAAGCACGTTGACTCAGCCCAGCATTATTAATCAGCCAGTCGATCCGGCCTTTTTGTTGCAAAACCTGTTCATAAGCATGACGAACCTGACTTTCATCTGTGATATCGGCAATGACTGAAATATGCTGATCTGCATTGGTGAGACTTTGGCGAACATTTTCCAGTTCTGCATGCCGGCGTGCAGTCAGTACCACCTGGGCTCCGAGTTCAGCACATTGCTGGGCAATCGCCTTGCCAATCCCTGAAGATGCGCCGGTAATCCAGACCACTTTTCCATTTAAGTCTTCAACTTTCGCCATGAAATCCTCTTTCCCTTGTTTTAATGAATATGGTGCTGCATTTCATCTTCCAGAAATGCCAGCAAATGCTCAAAATAATAACTCATCGTATCGGCATCATAGATGCTACCGAGCTTGTCAAAACGTTTATAGCCTAACTGGGTGGTTAAATGAATCACCCCATTCAAGGTTTTATCGACCACCACATTAAATTTCAACATTTTTTTCGGTTCACGGATCAGATGTGTTACCCCTTGATCGACCACCTGAGTAAAGGCTTTTAAAGCGGGTGATACATATTGATGATTACCATTTTTCATCTGGTCAATACAGCCGAGCAACTCCATCACCAGCAATTTTTCCACCGGATATCGAACAAAAGCATCACCTTGATGCTCATAGGTCATGCGATGCAAATAGTTCACCATAGGCATCAGACGCTCATTGCCAAACAACGAAACCGACCACGGCATATATTTACGGGTGTTATGCATAATCTGCTGAATCACTTTTTCGGACTCGCTGTCCGGTGAATTGGCCAACTGCACCACCTGACCAAAAATCTGGTCAATAATTTCACAGGCCATATCGGCCAGATTTTCACCTAAGGGTCTGGCAAGACTGTCTCGCTCGCCGGCATTTAATCTGGAATGAAGGTCTTTAAAGCGCTGATGGGTTTCGGGTTGAAGCTTCAGGGAAATGCTATAGCTCATCTTATTATCCTTTTTGATATGCTGCGATGAGTCGCGTTTTTTTATCGTTCTATCATACGATGAGTTGCTATACATGCCAATTGGCTAAAGTTTGCATTTGGTTAAGCTGCCGCACGCACTATTTTTTTTGCTACAATAGATGCAATTTTTCATTCACTTTTGATCTGTTTAGACTATGACTGACTCAGCGCAAAATATCGCGACAACCTACGATCCGACCGAGATCGAGAAAAAATGGTACCAAACTTGGGAAGAGCGTGGTTACTTTAAGCCGTCTGAAAAAGGCGAATCTTTCTGTATCATGATTCCGCCACCAAACGTCACTGGTAGCCTGCACATGGGTCATGGTTTCAACAATGCCATCATGGATGCCTTGACGCGTTTCAACCGTATGTCTGGTAAAAATACGCTTTGGCAACCGGGTACTGACCACGCAGGTATTGCAACGCAAATGGTGGTTGAGCGTCAGTTGGGTGCTGAAGGTATTAGCCGTCATGACTTGGGCCGTGAAAAGTTCATCGAAAAAGTATGGGAATGGAAAGAACAATCTGGCGGTAATATTACCCGTCAAATCCGTCGCCTAGGTTCTTCTGTAGACTGGTCACGTGAACGCTTCACCATGGATGAAGGTCTTTCAAACGCGGTTAAAGAAGTTTTCGTGAAACTGCATGAAGAAGGCCTGATCTACCGTGGTAAACGCTTAGTTAACTGGGATCCAAAACTACAAACTGCCCTTTCTGACCTGGAAGTTGAGTCTGATAAAGAAGAAGCAGGTTCACTGTGGCACTTCAAATATTTCTTTGAAGATAAGTCACTCCGCACCCACGATGGTAAAGATCACATCGTGGTTGCAACGACGCGTCCTGAAACATTATTGGGTGATACTGCGGTTGCGGTTGCACTGGATGATGAACGTTATGCTGATCTAGTAGGTAAAAATATAATCTTACCAATCACAGGTCGTGCAGTTCCTATCGTTAAAGACGAATATGTCGACAAAGAATTCGGTACAGGCTGTGTAAAAATCACCCCTGCGCATGACTTCAATGACTATGAAGTGGGTAAACGTTGCGAATTGCCAATCATCAACATTTTCAACAAAAATGCTGAAGTGTTGGCTGAGTTTGAATACATCGCGAAAGCGGGCGAGCAGATTTCTAAAACCATTCCTGCCCCTGCGGACTACATGGGTTTAGAACGTTTTGAGGCACGTAAGAAGATCGTTGAACAGGCTGAAGCTGAAGGCTGGTTAGACCAGATTCAACCTTATACATTAAAACCACCTCGCGGTGACCGTTCAGGCGTGATCGTTGAGCCATTACTGACTGACCAATGGTATGTAAAAATTGCGCCACTTGCGAAACCTGCGATTGAAGCAGTTCAAGACGGCCGTATCAAGTTCGTTCCTGAGCAGTACAGCAACATGTACATGGCTTGGATGAACAATATCCAAGACTGGTGTATCTCACGTCAATTGTGGTGGGGTCACCGCATTCCGGCCTGGTACGATGCCCAAGGCAACGTTTATGTAGGTCGTAACGAGGAAGAAGTTCGGGCGAAAAACAACATCCCTGCCGATGTTGAGTTGAACCAGGATGAAGATGTACTGGACACATGGTTCTCTTCAGGTCTTTGGACATTCTCAACTTTAGGTTGGACTGGCGACGAAGCGAAAGACAAAGCCAACTACTTCTTAAATACCTTCCACCCGACTGATGTGCTTGTCACTGGTTTTGACATCATCTTCTTCTGGGTGGCACGTATGATCATGCTGACCATGCACTTCATGAAGAATGAAGATGGTACGCCACAAGTGCCATTTAAAACTGTGTACGTTCACGGTTTGGTACGTGATGGCGAAGGTCAGAAGATGTCTAAATCTAAGGGTAACGTACTTGATCCATTAGACTTGATTGATGGTGTGGATCTTGAAACCTTAGTACAAAAACGTACAACAGGTTTGATGAACCCGAAACAAGCAGCGAAGATTGAAAAATCAACCCGTAAAGAATTCCCTGAAGGTATTCAATCTTACGGTACAGACGCGGTTCGTTTCACCTTCTGTGCGCTTGCCAACACTGGTCGTGACATCAAGTTCGACATGAAACGTGTTGAAGGTTACCGTAATTTTGCCAACAAAATCTGGAACGCAACACGTTTCGTGATGATGAATGTCGAAGGTCAAACTATTGGTTCAGAAGCACGTCAAGACCTTTGGGAATTGCCTGAACAATGGATCGTAAGCCGTCTGCAAAAAGCGGAACAAGCGGTGCAAACAGCATTTGCAACCTACCGTTTAGATCTGGCTGCGCAAGCGATTTATGAGTTCATCTGGAATGAATACTGTGACTGGTATGTTGAATTAACCAAACCGGTTCTGAACGATGAAAATGTGTCTGAA
The DNA here is from genome assembly GCF_019343495.1 of Acinetobacter lwoffii. NCBI lineage: Bacteria > Pseudomonadati > Pseudomonadota > Gammaproteobacteria > Moraxellales > Moraxellaceae > Acinetobacter > Acinetobacter lwoffii. The sequence goes on from NZ_CP072549.1 coordinate 1,379,889, forward strand.
GAGCGTAAAGCTGAAGTTCGTCGTGTTCTTCTTTCGGTAATGGAAGCGTCTTTACGTCTTGCGCATCCGTTGATGCCGTACTTAACTGAAGAAATCTGGCAAACGCTTGCACCTAAACTTGGCATTACTGGCGAAACCATCATGCTTGCGCAGTACCCTGTTGCTGATGAAGCGTTGATGAACGACCAAGCTGAAGCAGATATGCAATGGCTTCAAGGTTTGATTGGTGCGGTACGTAACATCCGTGGTGAAATGGGTCTAGGTAATGCGCGTTTATTACCAGTTCTTCTGCAAAACACCACCGAAGCTGAAAAAGCACAGATCACTCGTATTGAAGCATTGTTTAAAGCATTGGCGAAAGTAGAAAGCATCACCTTCTTGGCTGATGGCGAGCAACCACCATTGTCTTCTTCTTCTGTAGTGGGTCACGTATCTGTTTACGTTCCAATGAAGGGCTTGATTGACCCGAAAGCGGAATTGGGTCGTCTGCAAAAAGACTTAGACAAGGTTCAAAAACAGCATGATCAAATTGCCAATAAACTTTCGAATGAAGGTTTTGTGGCAAAAGCACCTGCGGCTGTGGTTGAAGGCGAGAAAGTAAAACTTGCTGAGTTTGCTGACCAGTTAGCGAAGATTAAAGCGAATATGGAGCAGATTGCAGCGCTTTAACTTATTGCTAAATCATTAAAAATAAAGATAAAATCCCCTCATAATTGAGGGGATTTTTTAATGACAAATAAATTTTATGATGATGCTTTAAATGAAGAAAATAGTTCAAACGACAGGACGGAGTTAGATAAAAATTTAGAAACACCAATGGCGTTAGGAGATACTCTAAGTGCTTTTCGTGCAGCTCAACAGAAAAGCTTTGGATCAATTATTGGTAAAAGTTTGGAATCGCAATTAAGGCTTGGAGACACTCTAAGCGCTTTTCGTGCAGCTCAACAGAAAAGCTTTGGATCAGTTATTGGTAAAAGTTTGGAATCACAATTAAGGCTTGGAGATACTCTAAGTGCTTTTCGTGCAGCTCAACAGAAAAGCTTTGGATCAGTTATTGGTAAAAGTTTGGAATCACAATTAAGGCTTGGAGATACTCTAAGTGCTTTTCGTGCAGCTCAACAGAAAAGCTTTGGATCAGTTATTGGTAAAAGTTTGGAATCACAATTAAGGCTTGGAGACACTCTAAGCGCTTTTCGTGCAGCTCAACAGAAAAGCTTTGGATCAATTATTGGTAAAAGTTTGGAATCACAATTAAGGCTTGGAGATACTCTAAGTGCTTTTCGTGCAGCTCAACAAAATAATATTAGTTCCGTTCTAAATCAAAATTTAATTGATTACTTTTCTGCTCAACTAATTATTCAAAATTTAGAATCATCTAGTGACCAGAACTCCAAAAATAGTGATGATTTAGCTGTTAGCTCACCTAATACATCTGAAGAAAAAAATTATGCTTCAACACTTATCCATATTTTGTTTTGGGTTTTTCTAAGTATTACTTCAAGTCCAATATTTAAAAAATGGCCAGTTGATGCGCTTTTTGACTTAAGTATCGCTTTTGTATTTGAATATGCTTTGAAACCTCTAGCTGATGAAGCCATAAAAAATGATTCTGAAAAAGATAAGTGTGATACTAAAACATCAACTGACATTTCTAACCAAGAAACTCTAAATACATTCCTTTCAAATAAAAGAGTTATTACAGCTACTTTAGATTTTTTTGAATTGCCCAAAAAGAAAAGCTCAATTATTGAAAACTTACCACCAGGTACTTTGCTGACAGTCATACCTGACAAAAATATTCATAAATCTTGGTTAAAAGTAAAAGTTACTTTAGATCAAAGCGAAGTTGAAGGCTATGTATTAAGACGTTATACATCACCTATTAAATAGCCCTCCCCCCCTTGCGAAGCAGTGCTTCTCATCCCATAGGGAGAGGAAGCGTCATTTGATTTTATGTTTGCAAGAATTTAGTAATGAATATTCCCTCTCCTCTCAGGAGAGGGTTAGGGAGAGGTGTTTTTAATTTTATAGAAACCCTCATCCCCCGCCTTCTCCCACAGGGAGAAGGAGCTTTCATTATTTCTTCTCTTTCAACTCAGTACACACCTTCCACAAATCTTCCAAGACCACATCCATCCGCCCCAACACATCATGATTCCAATACCGTACAACAGTTAAACCCACAGCCTCTAAAAACTTGGTTCGTTCAACATCGTATTCAATCGCATCATCTGTTCCATGCTGACTGCCATCCAGCTCAATCACTAAACCAATGTCATGGCAGTAAAAATCCACAATATACGGTGCAATTACATGCTGACGACGGAATTTAAGATTTATAAAACGCTTGGCACGTAAAACTTGCCACATGAGATATTCAGCATCGGTGGCGGTATGGCGCATAGATTTGGCGAATTCTAATAATTGAGGATCTATTTTCATTGTTATTTTCCCTCTCCTACTAGGAGAGGGAACTTTCATTATTAAATCTAGAATGACTATACGAATAAGAGATTAAAGCATCCCATGCCTTAAAAACATCTCCAAGCCACTCACCTTTTTGATATACATCAGGCGTTCTTTTTCCACTTTAATCTGCTGTTTGATGGCTGAAGTATCTTCATCAATCTGCTTATACAGGTCAGCAATCTGGACCTTACCCTTCGCCTTTTTTACTGCAATTCTGGTTTTCGATGACCAGACCAATCTATGGATCAATGTATCGATCTGATCTTGTAATTTCTGGCTCTGTGCATCCAAAGCCAGTTGATAAAACTTGAGTTGCTCTGCGCTTAAACCTTTTTGTGAAACATCCTGATCTTGTTCAATCTGTAGTTGCATTCTCAGTAACGTAAACAGGTCCTGCTCTGCATACGCCTCATTGGCACGTTGCAATAATTCAGTCTTCTTGATTTTTTTGACATCATTCACTTCACGGTCAGGGTGAATGATGGCAGCAATTTTTAAATATACGGTTTTCAATGACTGCTCTGCCATCGCTGCTGCCTGCTCCTGTTTTTCCTGCTGACGTTTTAACCTGGCTTGCTCACGTACCTGCTGAAAATGATCTGATTCCCACTCTTCAAATACTTCTGCATCTGCAAGATCTGAGGGATGCTCATTCTTAAAGAATGTTTCCAGTTCATTTATTTTCTTTTGGCTTTTTCTGAACTGGGCATGTTCGGCACGTTGCTGATAATAAGTGAAGATTTCATTCACCTTATGGGCTTGTTGCACCGACATCGCCTGAGAGTCTTTTAGATAATTTGCAAGGTACTGAATCTTTTCATCCAGCACCACCAGTTCTGCTTTGGAAAATGTAGTTTCCTGCAGGTGCTTCCAGAGCTGTTCCAGCTGCTTGAACAGTACACCATGCAATTCATGGTAGACCGGCATAAATGTTTTATGGGTATATTGTTGCAGATCTTCTTCAGCCTGTTCCCATTGTTGTAATTCCTGTTTCTGTTCCTCGATTTTATCAATCAGATGATCCAGCTTCCTTTGCTGTGGCGAAAGCGCTGTGAATGGCTGAATCATAGTTTTCAAGTCAAAGAGCATGGCAGGAGAAGGTCAAAGAAGAAATAATATCTATCTTAAATCTTTCAGCTTTTGTCACAAAGTTCTTTTCCGTGTGCCTTTTCGAAATTTGTATCAGAATTAAAAAAAAGCAGACCAAAGTCTGCTTTTTCGCTCTCATATTGATTATTCTAACACTACACGGCCATTCAAGGACTGCACCGGACGGTTATTTGGGTGTCCCATCAGTTTGGCAAATTCCGAAATCTGCTTGGCAGAAGCCTGCTGAATATCTTTCAGAATCAGCCAGCGTACTCCTTCCGAACATGGCGGTGTAGTCAGCGAGCCGCTAAAGCGATAATAATCCAGATTTTTAGGCAACATCTGATTCACAGCTTGTGGCGTTTTCAAAACCACTTTCTCGCCCTGCTTTTTCGGTAAACGGTTCCACATGCGTTTGAGCATCTGGCTTTCTGCACCCTGCTCGAACATCATCCCCACGACAGCCAGCTCACCTTTGGCATTGGCATGGACAAAGTGGATTTCCAGTGGATAGCTTTTACCCTTGATCAGGTTTTCACTCGGACTATGCAAATGAAATTGCTTTAGTACAAAGGTATCGCCATCCAGCTGCAATTCACCACCTTGCGCAAAATCCACCTGAACAGTATGACCTTTATTTTCGATCGCATGAATCATGGTGTTATAGCTGAACTTGAGCGGTTCCAGTTCTGCTTTCACTGTTCGCTCGATATTGATCGGTGACTGGTTCAGACCGTTACAGGCCGAATATTTCTGGCTCAAAGTCGACCATTGCTCAGGCTGAGTATAATCCCAATCCGCATCTGCCCAGACTGCTGTACTTAAACCCATAACCGTTAAAAGCGTGAATATTTTTTTCACAATAGATCCCTTGTTGGAAGTCAAAATCACAATTTTTAATTTAAAAACAGTTTATTAACCTGGTGTAATCACTCTATTTTTCAGGCCACAAACTACAGATTTTTATAGAGATGAAGTGATTTGCTTACAAATTTCTAAACACTCCTGGTTCTTCAAAACACATTATTGAGAATATATATTGATAGATTTCAAATGGATAATACTTTTATAGATTTAAAAATAGACAGTAGAGAATGTGATCTTCTTCAAATTTAATCTGCTGATTTTTTATGCATTATTTACATGAAATCTCTATCTTATTTTCAATAGATCAAATAGCTAGATTTTTAAGTTCAAGCTTCTTTTTTAAATAGAATCTACCTTTATTCATAAACTTACATAAACACAGCAGCAAATAAAATACTGATATTGCTAGACTCGAGCCAAAGAGAAAAATGAGGATAAAGAATTTAAATGGACTGGGCGACCATATTTATAAATGACACCACCTGGGAGTTTACCGCAGAAATTTTGCTGCGTTGTGCCCTGATGTACACGATGATTATCCTGTTTTTGCGTCTGACCGGAAAACGTGGGGTACGTCAACTTTCTATCTTCGAAGTCGCTATCATTTTGAGCTTGGGTTCGATTGCCGGCGACCCGATGTTTACTGAAGATATTCCCCTGATTCAGGCAGTTCTGGTGATGTCGGTGATTATTATCATGTACCGCCTGACCACCTGGCTCATGATGAAATATCAGTGGTTTGAAGACCTACTGGAAGGTAAACCGATTTATATCGTAGAAGATGGCGTGCTGGTCGTTGAAGAAATTAAAAAAGGTAAGATGTCACATGATGAATTCTTTGCCGAAATGCGCCAGCAAGGCGTAGAGCATCTGGGTCAGGTACGCACCGGTTTACTGGAAACTGACGGTAAGTTCAGTATCCTGTTCTTCAAATCGGATGAGGTTCGGCCTGGGCTGCCACTTTTCCCTAAAACCTGTTCTATAGTCCAACAGGTCAAGGCTGGGCAATTATATGCCTGCATTTACTGTGGACAGGTACAAACCCTTTCGCATGCCAACCAGCAATGTCCGCGCTGTGATTCTTCGCAATGGGCCGAAACGATTGACTGTTTAAGAATAACTTAAGTCTGATTCAGTAACTGCAAATGCGCAAAAATTTCCGGCAGTTGCTGAATTTTATATCGGATATGTTCGGCATCGGCATGAAAGCCTTGCATCCATAATGCATGCATTCCGGCCTCTGTAGCTCCTTGTACATCATTAATGGGATGGTCGCCAATATACAGGCACTGTGCAGGCTGCACGCCTAGACGCTCTGCCGTGATCTGGAATATTTCCGGCTGTGGTTTGTTAAAACCCACCAACCCCGAACTGATGATCTCATCAAAATAAGGTTCAATACCCAAACCCCGAATCGTATTTAAACGGGTGTCATGTCCGCCATTGGAAACAATGGCTAGCTGATAACCTTCATTTTTTAGCTTTGTTAATACTTGCTCTGCTGCCGGCATTTCTACGGCGAAACGGCCAAACTGGCTAAACCAGAATTGGGCTAGTTCATCTATACTCGGAGGATTTAACCAGCTTAGTTCCTGTAACAATGCATAGGCAGCCGAAGCTCCGATACTGCCATGCGTCAGCAATTCCTTTTTAGGATAACCGCCATTATCGATGCGTCTTACAATCTCGATAATTTTGTCAGACTCGACCTGTTTCAATGCTGGCGCATAATATTCTGCCAGATAACGGCTATAGGCTTGTGTCGTCAGATCACGATGGGTCAAGGTATTGTCGAGGTCAAATAAAACAGCTTGAATAGGCATAATTTTTAAAACGAAGTGCTGAAACTTTCAATCATGTTAACAGTCCGAAACTTGTTAGATCAGACATAAAATTGCTAAGTTTTGTTGTTTTAAGCATAAAAAAAGCGATGCTAAAGCATCGCCTTTTCTTAGAGTACAAAATCTAAATTAGAATTTGTATTCAACACCTGTACCTACGACTGGCTGATCCGTTTCATTTGAACCTTGTTCTAACATTAGGTAGCCCGCATAACCATATGCTTTCACCTGCTTGCTGAATGCATAGTCTGCACCAACTAGAATTTGTTGAGCTTCATAATCAGCTTTGGCAGTAGTAAATTCAGTTGTGCTTTGACTATATTGACCTTTTACTGTCCATGCTTTTGCTGTTGGCAAATTGTATTCAGCTCCAATTAACCAAGCTTGTTGATCATCAATAGCTCTGATTGATTCAAGCCAAGTTACTGAAGTGTCATTGTCAGCATTTGCTGTCTCTTCGACTTCTGAAACTTGATAGAGTGCCTTAAGTGCTAAACCATTATCTAAATTTACTCGGCCAATCGCACGGATCGTATTTGCAGCAGCAAATACACTACCTGCGGCTCCACCTGTTACTTCTGGAGCAGATGCATTCAAAATACCGCGACCAGCAAAATTTGATGGAATTGCTTTATCGTAACCAAGACCTAAAACAACTGCTTTGCTGTCATATACTACAGATGCTGACCATGCATCACCCAAGCCACGACCTGCAACTTTAGAACCGCCTTTAGACAAGCTAATACCACCAGCTTCACCCGTAGCTAATAGTGCAGTTGCTTTTAGTTTACCTTCACCGACTGCAAAGCCAGGAGCTTCATAGACGACAACATTATCGATACGGTTTTCACCGGTAAAGATACCTGCCATATCCGCTTTATTTGCAACATAGTTATTGAAAGTATCAACTACTGAAGAAAGCTGTTTTACAGGCGTATCGATTTTACCTAGTTTTACTGTACCTAACTTTTCATCTTTAAGACCGACTAAAAGATTACGCGGTACAAATGTATCTGTACTTCCACCATTGTCTACATAGAAGGTAAATTCAGCTTGATAAAGCCCACTTAAACGGTCAGTAAGTTTCTCCTCACCTTTTAAACCCAAGAATGAATTATTAGTATTCAGTTCAATAACATCGCGATCAGACACAGGTGAAGCATTGTCTTCAGGTAAATAATCAACTGTGGCATCAATCTCACCATAAAAAGTTGGTGCTGCAAAAGTTGTCCCCGCCAAAAGGCTGAATGCAATTGCTGTTGCTAACTTAGTTTTCATCAAAAATATCCTTAATTTATTTTGTAACAAATAATACACACGGCGCTTATATTACAAAATTATTAAATTAATATTTATATATTCTATTTAGTACTTTAGGCTAACATTTAACCAAATAGTTGATTATTTAGAAATTTTATACTTTTTCTGCAACTTTCATCCATCGGAAAATTGGAATTAGACTGAAAATTGCCACGATCACGATCAGATTCAGATAATTTTGATAGCCTAAAGCATCTCCAAAAATGCCACTCAGGCTATAAAGTCCCCCACTCACCGTGGCCATCAGAGCAACCTGAAAGGTAAAATCTGTCCCTGCCAGATGCTTACGGCTGTATTGCATGACCAAGGTCAACATGACCACCAAAAGCATGGCTGAGACCATGTCTTCGGCCGCATTGATCAGATAAATGATCCAATTTTCTACTTTGTTTTGAGCTTCATACTGGCCAGCCAGCCAGGCATAAGCTATTAAGCTTAATATTTTTAGAATTGAGAAAACGATCAAACTCGAGCTGCGCGACCAGTATTTCAGGCACCAGCCAGCCAATCCGGCCCCAATCAAGGCAGCCAACGCTCCCAGCATGGTGACATAGAGACCAATCTGGCTAAAGCTCAGTCCGAGATCTACCATTAAAGGTTTTAATAAAGGCCCGGATAAACCATCGGCGATTTTAAAGGTCAGTAAAACTAGAAGCCACCTCGCCAAGCTTAAATCTGACCAGAAGTATTGAAAATAGGTTTTAATATTACTAAGTGCAGGTCCTTTATCAGCTGGCGTGATAATTTTTGAATGCAGAGGTTCTCTAAAAAGTAAAATAGGTAAAGTATTAATAAAGACCAGAGCGGCCAATAATAGAAAGGTAGCTTGCCATTGCAGCAGATCGAGCAACCATAATACTGCTCCACCTCCGACAATAAATCCCAGACGCGAACCAATCACCTGAAAGGTATTGCCCCAATGTTGCTGTTCATTTTTCAGAATATTGACCGCCAGTGCATCGGTGGCAATATCCTGCGTCGCGCCAATGCCATTCATCAACAAAAGCAGGACAAAAAACAGCAGTAAATACAGCGGCTGATTCAAGGCCTGAATCGGTAGAAATGAGAGCCCAATCAATACAGCAACTGACAGCCATTGTAGGGGAATAATCCAGCTACGGTAATGACCTTGGGATTTCTTCCCATAACGATCGACCCAAGGTGCCCAGAATATTTTAATCGACCAGGGCAGCATTAACAGGCCAAAGCCTCCGATATGCGCCAGCGATACCCCTTCAGCTCGCAGAATGACCGGCAAGGCATGCGTCATAAATCCGACCGGAAGCCCCTGTGCCCAATACAGCGAAAACAGTAAAATATAGGTATTCCGCATATTTAGGCTAAGTCCTTAAGGTGAAAATGCATCACCAGCATTTGAGATGCTATACATTTTGCCAATGATCCGGATTTTACAACAGTCTAATATAATAAAAAATAAAGAAAAATTAGTTTCGGAACGAGACAGAAGCAATGGCCCAAATACGTTTCCCCCTACTCCCGCCGCATGTGCCAGCCCGCGGCAGCAAGCTGAGCCGGACTTTTTTCAGGCAGCTTTTTTTGGCCCAAGGCTGGCGTCTGGAAGGCGAATTTCCAGACTTACCTAAAGCTGTGGCGATTATTTCCCCGCACACCTCCAATATTGATGCATGGCTGGGTTTTAATGCCCTGCTTGGTCTCGGTATTCAGATTACGATTTTCGGTAAAGACAGCCTGTTCCGCACACCGCTGAAACCGGTTCTGGAATGGATTGGTGTAGTTCCGGTGGTGCGCGATAGTCCGCAAGGTCATACCCGACAGATTGTAGACATCATTGAAAAATCAGAACAGATCTGGGTCGGTATGGCACCGGAAGGTTCACGTAAGGCACCAGATAAAATTCGCAGCGGTTTTTATCATATTGCCAAGGTAGCCCATTTGCCGATTGTGATGTTTTCTTTTGATTATGATATCAAGACCATTCATATCCTGGGCGTGTACCATCTGACCGGTGATTATGAATACGACCTAGAACAGATTTATCAGCATTATCAAGGTAAATTCTCGGCCAAAAATCCAGACTGGGTGGCCAAGCCGTTACAAAAGCTTTTGAAAAAAGACTAGGCAAATACGGCTTTTTTTGATGTGATAGCCTGAATTTTGTTGATTTAATCACCAGTTTTTATAATGAAATTAGCCCGTTATGCCTTAATTGGCTGTCTTGGATTCAGTCTTGCAGCCTGTGACAAAGCCACTAAAACACCCACGCCTGCCACGCCAATAAAAGCCCGTGAACCTGTCGTCGCCATTGCCCTCGGTGGTGGCGGTGCCAAAGGTTTTGCCCATATTGGCGTCATTAAAGTGCTCGAATCACACGGCATCAAACCGAAAATTATTACCGGTACCAGTGCCGGTAGTTTTGTCGGTAGCTTATATGCCAGTGGCAAATCGTCTTATCAGTTACAGCAGATTGCCCTGAACTTTAAAGAATCTGATATCCGCGATCTAACCTTGAATCGCCAAGGAATTATTGCCGGACAAAAATTGCAGGATTTCGTCAATAAAAATGTGGCGAACAAACCGATTGAACAGTTCCCGATACGTTTTGCTGCAGTTGCCACTCGTCTGGACAATGGCCGCAAGGCAGATTTTATTAAAGGTAATGCCGGCCAGGCAGTGCGCGCGTCCTGCAGTATTCCGAATGTGTTTGTGCCTGCCGTGATTGGCGGAAGCAAATATGTTGATGGCGGTCTGGTCAGTCCAATTCCGGTCAAGACCGCCAAAGATATGGGGGCAGACATTGTTATTGCCGTGGATATTTCTGCCCGTCCGGATGGTAATAAGGCTCTGAATATGTGGGGCGTACTGGATCAGACCCTGAACATTATGGGACAGCAAAGTATTAATGAAGAGTTGAGTCAGGCCACTGTGGTGATTCAGCCCAAAGTCGGCCATATCGGTACTTTAGACCTGAAAGCCAGCAATGCCACCATTCTGGAAGGTGAAAAGGCTGCTCAGCTGAAAATCCGTACTATTGAAAAAGCCATTAGCAACTTTAAGCAGTCTCCCGCGGCATTTAAACCGCCACGTCCGGCAAAATTTTGATGCATGAATTTTTTATATTCATCTGCAGCCGCATCTGCTACATTGAAGATCAATCATATAAAGATGATGATTAATTAAATACTTAGCGATATAGGTCACGATATGGAATTAGTTCTTGAACCTTGGCACTGGTTTGTATTAGGCATTCTTCTGATTCTGTCGGAACTATTGCTGCCCGCATTTGCTGCCCTGTGGTTCGGGATCGGTGCCATCATGGTTGGCGTCCTGTACTGGATGTTCCCGATGATGGGACTAACGACCCAGCTCCTGACTTGGATCGTTCTTTCTGTTCTGTGTACGCTGCTCTGGTTTAAGTTTATCAAGCCACTTTCCATTGACAAGACCAAAGCCGGTCTCTCGCGTGAGGCGACCATCGGTCAGGTGGGCATGGTGATTCAGACCAATCTGGATCATGGGCAAATCCGGGTGCGCTTTCCGATGCCAGTTTTAGGCTCAGATGAATGGGAATGCCGAACTCTGGACCCAGTTCAGGTCGGAGACCGCGTTCGCGTCGTGGATATTCTGGGTAATGACCTGGTCGTACAACCCCACAGCACGAATTATCAAAATCAATAAGGTGAATAAGCTATGTCTGGTGGTTCTATCATTGTTATCGCGTTTCTGGCCTTTGTTGCGATTACCATTTTTAAAGGTGTGCGGATTGTGCCACAAGGTTACAAATGGATTGTACAGCGTCTGGGTAAATACCACACCACCCTAAATCCGGGCCTGAATTTTGTCATTCCTTATGTCGATGAAGTCGCCTATAAAGTCACGACCAAAGATATCGTTTTGGATATTCCCTCACAGGAAGTGATTACCCGTGATAATGCGGTCCTGCTGATGAATGCCGTGGCTTATATTAATCTGACCACACCAGAAAAAGCCGTGTACGGGATTGAAAACTATTCCTGGGCGATTCAGAACCTGGTGCAAACCTCACTGCGTTCGATTGTCGGGGAAATGGATCTGGATGATGCTTTATCTTCGCGTGATCATATTAAGGCACGCTTAAAATCTAGTATTTCCGATGATATCTCGGACTGGGGTATTACCTTAAAAACTGTAGAAATTCAGGATATTAAACCTTCAATCACCATGCAGACTGCAATGGAAGAACAGGCAGCAGCTGAACGTCAGCGTCGTGCGACCGTCACCAAAGCGGACGGTGAAAAACAGGCCGCAATTCTGGAAGCGGATGGCCGTCTGGAAGCCTCACGCCGTGATGCCGAAGCGCAAGTGGTACTGGCTGAATCTTCACAACGTGCAATTGACATGGTGACTTCCGCCATTGGTGATAATGAAATTCCAGTCGCCTATTTACTCGGTGAACAGTATATTAAAGCCATGCAGGATATGGCCAAATCGCCAAATGCCAAGACGGTAGTACTTCCAGCCGATGTGTTAAATACGATCCGTGGTGTCATGGGCCGCCCTAACTAATTTATCTTTTGACTTTATACATAGGCAGCCCGAGGGTTGCCTATTTTTATTCGCGCAAGAAAATCTCAGCAAAGATTGTGAATTTATGGTTAAATTTCGCGTTTATTTTTGAAATCTACTGGATTCGATGTTGCCTGGCTTTCGGATTAAAGCTTTTCGTAGCTGTCTTATTCCTTGTTTCGATCTACTGTCCAACTTAAAAATGGATACCGTATGAGCTCCCTAAATCCAACCTTAATTACTTTTCTTTTCTATATTGTCGCAATGGTGGTGATCGGCGTGATGGCTTATCGCGCGACAAGCAACTTTTCCGATTACATCTTAGGGGGCCGACGTTTAGGGAGTTTCGTAACTGCACTTTCTGCAGGGGCTTCCGACATGAGTGGCTGGCTCCTGATGGGCCTGCCCGGTGCAATTTATCTTTCCGGCCTGTCTGAAATGTGGATTGCCATCGGCCTGATTATTGGTGCCTGGTTGAACTGGCTGCTGGTCGCTGGCCGTTTACGCGTACATACCGAAGTCCAGCACAATGCCCTGACCCTGCCAGATTATTTCTCCAATCGTTTTAATGACCAGAAAAAAATCCTGCGTATTGTTTCGGCTTTTGTCATTCTGATTTTCTTTGCGATTTACTGTGCTTCCGGCATGGTTGCAGGTGCACGCCTGTTCGAAAGCATGTTTGGCATGTCTTACAGTACCGCGCTCTGGATCAGTGCGATTGCTACCATCAGCTATGTGTTTATTGGCGGCTTCCTGGCTGTGAGCTGGACCGATACCATTCAGGCCGGTCTGATGATTTTTGCCCTGTTGCTGACGCCAATCGTGACGTTGATGGCGTTCTCGGATATGTCCCAGGTGACTTTGGCACTGGAGGCTGCTCGTCCTCAAGCAATGAATATTCTGGGTGATCTGAGCTTTGTTGCGATTATTTCCCTACTCGCCTGGGGTCTGGGTTACTTTGGCCAACCGCATATTCTGGTGCGCTTCATGGCAGCAGATTCGGTCAAGTCGATTCCAAATGCACGCCGCATTGGCATGACCTGGATGATTCTGTGTCTGGGCGGTGCAGTGGCAGCCGGCTTCTTTGGGATCGCCTATTTCCAGCAGCATTCGGAACTGGCAAGCGTAGTGAATGCCAATCCTGAAACGGTATTTATGGAACTGACCAAGATTTTGTTCAATCCATGGATTGCCGGTGTGGTATTGGCTGCCATTCTTGCCGCAGTAATGAGTACTTTAAGCTGTCAACTACTGGTCTGCTCAAGTACCCTAACTGAAGATTTCTATAAGTCTTTCCTGCGAAAAAATGCCTCGCAAAAAGAACTGGTCTGGGTTGGCCGTTTGATGGTGCTACTGATTGCCTTGTTGGCGATCTGGATGGCGGGTAATCCTGAATCTAAAGTGCTGGGGCTGGTGGCTTATGCATGGGCAGGTTTTGGTGCCGCTTTTGGTCCGTTGATTATCTTATCATTGTTCTGGAAACGCATGACCTTGAATGGCGCTTTGGCAGGTATGATTGTGGGTGCAGTCGTGGTTATTTTCTGGAAGAACCTGTTTGCTGACACTGGCCTGTATGAAATCGTTCCTGGTTTTATCTGTTCAATGCTGGCGATTGTGGTGGTGAGCCTGATGGGTAAAGCACCAACAGCAGAAATTACCGACCGTTTTGAAGAAGCTGAACGCCTGTATAACGAAAGCAAATAATTCTGTATCAACTAAAAAGAGGACTTCTAGTCCTCTTTTTTTATGGAATTACTTTAAACCTTTTAAGGAAAATAATGCTCCAATCAGCTTTTGCGCGTGAGCAGGAACTGGGTAATTTGCATCAACTCTTCCGCCTGACCTTCAAAATGGTTCAAGGCATTGATCGCCTGATCATGTAATTGCTGGGCATAGGCTTTGGCCTGCTCTAGACCCATCAATGCCGGATAGGTCGATTTTTCGACCTGTTCATCTTTACCTGCAGTTTTACCCAAGACTTCGGTATCGGAAATAATATCCAGAATATCATCCTGTACCTGAAAGGCCAGACCAATCGCCTGTCCAAACTCACGTAATTTAGGAATGGCCAGATCGGTACCCTCAAAAATAGTCACCGCCGCCATCATGATCGCGGCACTAATCAAAGCACCGGTTTTATTGCGATGAATATTTTCCAGTGCTTGCTGATCGATTTTTTTGCCTTCAGACTGCAAATCTAAAACTTGGCCATTCACCATTTTCGAAGAAGCGGTTGCCAGAATCTGCATCTGCTTCAGTACAATGGAAGCTTCTACCGCTGGCCCCTGATCAAACAGACGGCTACCCAGAATTTCAAAAGCCATAGACTGCAGGATATCACCTGCCAAAAGTGCTGTATCTTCTCCATAAGCCACATGACAGGTTGGCTGGCCACGGCGCAACAAATCATTGTCCATACACGGCAGATCATCATGGGCCAGTGAATAGCAGTGAATAAACTCGATCGCAACCGCTGCACGGCGCACTGCAGCACTATTCTGGTTGGGTTTTAATGCGGCGGTGGCATAGCATAGCGCTGGACGTACTCGTTTACCGCCAAGCATCACAGCATGATGGACTGCCGACCTTAAAGGTTCCGGAATGGCAAAGGCTTCCAGAGCGGTCAATAAATCCTGTTGAATGCGGTGTTGTGCTTGAGTGAGTGCATGGGTTGATACGTCAGTGATAGATGACACATTCGCCTCGAATACGTAGTCCAGAAAAATAAAATGACAAGCGAATAAATGCCTGTACGCTGATTCAGGCATTGTACCTAGAAATGCCTTGAATTTTCAGCCATAAATCGTATTGTTCTGCTGAAATTTACTATTCAACATCAAATAAGCAAGGCAGAGATTTTAAACCATAAAAAACCACCGCAGAACCGGTGGTTTTATTCAAGCTAAATGTATGCACGGCATTTAAACGAGAACATCTTCTGGTACGCGCACCCAGCCTTCCATCAACACGCGGGCACTACGGCTCATAATCGCTTTCGTCACTTTCCACTCACCATTTTCAAAACTTGCTTGTGCACCCACTCTCAAAGTCCCGGAAGGATGACCGAAACGCACCGCTTCACGCTCTACCCCACCTGCGACCCGGTTCACCAATGTTCCGGGAATAGCAGCTGCCGTACCAATAGCCACCGCAGCCGTGCCCATCATGGCATGATGGAGTTTACCCATAGACAAGGCCCGAACCAGAATATCGGTATCCGATTCAGTGACGGTCTTGCCACTTGAAGAGGTATAGCTACTCGGTGGTGCAACAAAGGCAATTTTTGGAGTGTGTTGTCGGGTTACGGCTTCGGCAATATCCTGAATCAGTCCCATCTGCTTCGCAGCATAAGCACGAATCGTTTCAAATTTTGTCAGGGCTGCCACGTCATTATTGATATGATCCTGAAGCTCGGTACCCTTATAACCGAGATCTCCAGCATTCAAAAATACCGTCGGAATGCCGGCATTAATCATGGTCACTTCGAAACTGCCAATATTGGGAACTTCCAAAGTATCGACCAGATTACCTGTTGGAAACATGGAACCGCCTTCTGCATCATCATCGGCAGGGTCCAGAAATTCAATCTGCACTTCGGCTGCAGGAAAAGTTACGCCATCCAGTTCGAAATCACCCAGCTCCTGCACTTGACCATTTTGCATCGGCACATGCGCGATAATGGTTTTCTGAATATTTGCCTGCCAGATCCGTACCGTGCACAGCCCATTTTCAGGAATACGTTCGGCATCGACCAGACCATTGGAAATGGCAAATGCTCCCACTGCCGCGGTCAGATTGCCGCAGTTACCGCTCCAGTCTACAAAAGGATGGTCAATTGACACCTGACCAAATAAATAATCGACATCATGATCAGCGTGCAGGCTTTTTGACAGAATGACCGTTTTACTAGTACTGGAACTGGCACCACCCATACCGTCGATCTGTTTCCCATATGGATCTGGGCTACCAATCACGCGTAGCAAAAGCTGGTCACGAATCCGGCCAGGCTGTTGTGCCTGTGCAGGCAAGTCATCCAGCTTAAAGAAAACACCTTTACTGGTGCCTCCACGCATATAGGTTGCAGGAATCTTGATTTGGGCGGCAAAACTCATGAATTATTTCATCCTTTGACTTGTCTTTGTTTTCGTACAGGTTATTCAATATTTATATTCAAAGTATAGTATGTTGAAAGCAGAACTGCTTGGCTTCCAGACCTTAGTATAAAAAAACGGCATTTGTATTTTATCCAAGAAAATAGAGAACTCGTCAGTAACAGTTTCAATAAAATTAATATATTGATTCATTTATATTTTATTTCAGTTATTTATATGAATATTTTTTATCATTCCTTCAACAATATTTCATTCTTAGGATGGACTAGGCTTCTTTAGTCTGATCAATTACAATCAGCCACTTATCATTTTCCATTGTCGGGCTGAACACTTTGAATAACGAGTCTTCACAACTTCAGCGTGGCTTAAAGAACCGTCATATTCAGTTGATCGCCATGGGCGGTGCAATTGGCACAGGCTTATTCTTAGGTTCCGCACAGGTGATCCAATCTGCGGGTCCTTCTATTATTTTAGGCTATGCCATTGGGGGCCTGATTGCATTTTTAATCATGCGTCAATTGGGTGAGATGATTGTTCATGAACCTGTCGCAGGTTCATTCAGCCATTTTGCTTATAAATACTGGGGAAAATTTCCCGGTTTCCTTGCGGGTTGGAACTACTGGATTCTGTATATCCTGGTGGCCATGACCGAACTTACTGCGGTTGCGAAATATATCAACTACTGGTGGCCTCATATTCCAGCCTGGGCATCGGTATTGTTTTTCTTTATCGTGATTACACTGGTCAACCTCGGCAATGTGAAATTCTACGGTGAATCAGAATTCTGGCTTTCTATCATTAAAGTGACTGCGGTCATCTCGATGATTGTCTTTGGTTTGTATCTGATCCTGACTGCTGATGCTTCTTCAGGCGCATCTTTTAGCAATCTTTGGACCGCGGGCGGTTTCTTTCCGAATGGTTTTGAAGGTCTGTTCTACATGCTGGCCTTCCTGATGTTTGCCTTCGGTGGTATTGAACTCATTGGTATGGCAGCGGCAGAAGCTGAAAATCCGGAAAAAACCATTCCGAAAGCCATTAATCAGGTGGTTTTCCGTATCCTGATTTTCTATGTCGGTGCCTTGACAATTCTATTGTCACTCGTGCCTTGGAATCAGCTTGAGCTTGGTGGCCTGGACAAAAGTCCTTTCGTGATGATTTTCAGCCAGCTTGGCATTGACTGGGCTGCGCATTTGCTGAACTTTATTATCCTGACCGCAGCGCTATCTGTGTATAACAGCGGTATGTACGCCAACAGCCGTATGCTCTATGGTCTGGCTCAACAAGGAAATGCACCTAAAGTCTTCATGAAAGTGAATAAGCAAGGTACGCCAATTCCTGCTGTATTGTTCTCTGCCGTGCTAATTTTCGGCTGTGTGCTACTTAACTACTTCGTGCCTGAAGATGCCTTAAGCCATCTGATTTACATCGTAGTCGGTGCATTGGTATTGAACTGGGCCATGATTACATTGACCCATCTTAAGTTTATTCAGAGCATGAAAAAGCTGGGACAGAAGACTTCTTTCCCTGCGCTATGGTCTCCGGCGGGCAATATTCTGGTTCTTGGTTTTATTCTTATGATTCTTTACATCATGTGGACGCAAGGATTCCAGGAATCTATTTTGATGATCCCGCTTTGGATTGTGGTCATGTTCGGTCTGTTTAAGTTACTTAAGCCTAAAAATACCTAGATAACTCCTGTAGCTATGAGTCCTTAAAAGTTATTGCTTCGGCAATAACTTTTTTTTGTATTTTTTACAGTACAATAGCCTTCTTTTCGCGCCCTTAGCTTAACTGGATAGAGCAGTTGCCTCCTAAGCGACCGACGTGGGTTCGAGTCCCGCAGGGCGCACCATCCTTTCAAAATGTGATCTATACTTCAAAAAATTAGCGTTAATCTTCATATTTTTAGAATATTTTTTATACAAAAAATCATTTTTTCTTCATTATTTTATTTCTATTACTTTCAAATACTTATTTCAAAATGAGGCTATTTTTTGGTGTAAAAACTCTATTTTGATGCTTTTTTAGACTAATTAGTTTTTTCTAGAGCATTTACTCTTATTTTAATTGTGCTATTTTTGTCACATGGAGTAACAAATGATTGCGGATAAATACCCGAAATCTCCAAGAATTTAATAAGTGCAAACAACAACGCTAGATATAAATTTGTACCTCAAGGAAAGACGTAAATGAAATTAAAAACATTAACTACTGCAATGATTCTTGCAACTGTACCAATGACGGGTGCATTTGCAGCAGCTCTAGATCGTTCAGGCCAATCTATTGCAGCCTTCCTACAACCAGGTAATTACTTTGAAGCAGGTATTTCTGTTCTAGATCCTGATGTATCTGGTCAAGATGCTGCTGGTAATTCAACCGGTGATATGGCTGGAGATTATTATTTCCCAAGTGCTGCTCTAAAATTTCAAGTTACCGATAACTTTTCATTTGGATTAATTTACGATCAACCTTTTGGTGCTGAAGCAGCTTATAGCCCAGGTAGTATATTTGCAGTAAATCCAGATGAAGTTGTAGGTTTAGTCGGTACGACCCCTATCACAGCAGCGATGGCAGGCGTAGCAAATCAAGCCACAAATGTTGAAGTTGAAACTGAAAATTTAACTTTCTTATTCGGCTTTCAACCAAATGAAAACTGGAATATTTATGCTGGCCCAGTTTACCAAACAGTAAAAGGTAATGTTTCTTTAAGAGGTCTTGCATATGGTGGTGCTGCAGGTTTTGGATCATATGATGCTAGTATGAAAGAAGATTCTGCATTAGGTTGGATTGCTGGTTTAGCTTACCAAATTCCTGAAATTGCACTAAAAGCCTCTGCAACTTATCGTTCAGAAATTGAACATAAACTACAAGCAACTGAAACAGCAGGGTTTGGTCAAGATATTACTACTGTAATTCCTGCTCCAATGACACCAGGTAAAACAGATGTAACTACTCCTCAATCGGTAAACTTAGATCTACAGTCAGGTATTATGGCCGATACAGTAGCATTCTTAAATGTACGCTGGGTGAACTGGGAAGATTTTTCAATTCGTCCAAATTATTTTGGTCAAGCAGCACAGATCGTGCTTGGAGAAGCTATTAATTTAGTTGATTATTCTAAGGACCAATGGTCTGCAACTGCTGGTGTAGGTCGTAAATTTAGCGAACAGTGGGCAGGTAATGTTTCTGTAGGTTATGACACAGGTGCAGGTGATCCTGTTACAACATTAGGCCCTACAGAAGGTTATTGGAATGTGGGTTTAGGTCTGCAGTTTAGCCCAACTCCGGCAACATTTATTGCTGGTGGTGTAAAATACTTCATGCTTGGAGATGCAACTGCTAAAACAGCACTTAATGATAACGTTGGTAAATTTGAAGATAATGATGCTTGGGGTTATGGCCTAAAAATGGGTTATCGCTTCTAAGTTATAATTTCATATAAAAAACCACCTTCGGGTGGTTTTTTATTGTCTCATTCTATTTTTATACACTTGCATATTATTCGATTATTTTACCATCAATTAAAATTAATAAATTTTTAGTTCTTTTACACTATTTTAAATATTTTAAAATTTATATTTTTCAAATAGTTAATTATAAAAATCTAGTATAAATACTCTAAGCAAGCCCTTTTCTTAACCGCTTTAGTTCATTTCTTCGGCAAAGCTGAGCATTTACTCTTTTTAAAATTGTGTTACTTTTCCAGCACATTTTTGTTACAGATGGCATCAGGGACCGTACCATGAAGCTCAATAAAATTTATTCCGCTATTTTACTTAGCACTTTACCTCTTTCTGCTGTTCAAGCAGCTGGCTTAGACCGCTCTGGTCAGTCCATTTCTGCTTTTTTACAGCCAGGTAATTATGCGGAAGCCGGTATTTCTGTTTTAGATCCAACTGTAAAAGGTTCTTCTACAGTAACTAGTTTAGAAGGCGAAAAAATTAGTGATATGGGTGAAGACTATTACTTCCCATCTGCAGCCATTAAAGTACAAGCGACCGATAAAATTTCACTAGGCTTGATTTATGATCAACCATTTGGTGCTGATGCAAAGTATTCTTCAGTTGCCGGATCTTTCGGTAACGGTGCAGAGGGTACTTCTGTTGAAGTAGACACTCATAATTTAACTGCTTTAATTGGATACCAACCCACAGAAAACTGGAATTTTTATCTTGGTCCAGTATGGCAAACTGTTGAAGCTGATATTAAATTACGCGGCCTGGCATATGCAAAACCACCTACTGGCACATTAAGTGGTTATAATATTGAATTAGAACAAGAAGAAGCATGGGGCTGGTTAGCAGGATTTGCTTATCAAATTCCAGAAATTGCTTTAAAAGCAGGTGTTACCTATCGTTCAGAAATCAAACATAGTGCCAAATCTACAGAAACATATAATTTAATTCCAGGCTTTGCTGATATAAATGAAGTAGATGCGATAACGCCACAATCAGTTAATATTGACTTACAAAGTGGAATTTCACCTAATACACTAGCTTTTGCAAATTTACGTTGGGTACATTGGGATAACTTTGTTGTAACCCCTAAATTCTTAGCTAATACCACTGCAGCATTAGGTGCGAAACAAAATCTAATTGATTATTCTGATGACCAATATTCAGCAACTGTGGGTTTAGGTCATAAGTTCAATGCTAAATGGTCTGGTACAGCAGCGGTTGGGTACGATTCTGGTGCAGGTAACCCGGTTACTACTCTTGGCCCAACTGAAGGTTACTGGAGTGTAGGCATGGGCGGTCAGTACAGCCCTGCCGAAAACTATTTTATCCAAGCTGGTGTTAAATATTTCTGGTTAGGTGATGCACAAGCACAAACTGGTGGGATTGTTAAAGCTAATTTCGAGAATAACTACGCTCTTGGCTATGGTATGAAAATCGGCTATCGCTTCTAATCAAGCAAATTCATAAACAAAGGGCGCTATAAGCGCCCTTTGTTTTATTTCACAAACTTAAAAATTAAGCTGGAATATCACGCACGGAAGCATTACGAATTGCTTCTTTTAATGCTTCATAACCATGAATTGCAGGGAATTGTGGAAATTCAGCAATCACGTTTTCAGGTGCATCGAACAAGAAACCTGCATCTGCTTCGCCTAGCATCGTGGTATCGTTATAAGAATCCCCGGCTGCAATCACACGGAAATTCAAACCATGCAGTGCTTTAACAGCCTGACGCTTTTGATCCGGCTGACGCAGTTTATAAGCCGAAATCATACCTGCTTCATCCGTTTCTAACTTGTGACAGAAAATAGTCGGCCAGCCCAATTGCTTCATTAAAGGATGTGCAAACTCATAGAATGTATCAGACAGAATGATCAGTTGAAAATGTGTACTTACCCATTCAACAAATTCTTTTGCGCCCGGGAAAGGTCCCATTTCTGCAATCACTTCCTGAATATCATTCAGGCCTAAACCATGCTGTTTTAAGATATTCAGACGTTGTGTCATCAGCACATCATAGTCAGGAATGTCACGAGTCGTTGCTTCAAGCTCTTTAATCCCGGTTTTTTTGGCAAAGTTAATCCAGATTTCTGGAACCAACACGCCTTCTAAATCTAGACATACGACTTCCATGAACATACCCCTCTGAGTTGTATTGAAAAAATTTTGCACTATGATAGCTGAAGATACAGATTTTGCACTGTACTTTTTTAAATCTGCTTTAAATCTGTTTTTTTCATAAGTAATTATTTTTTAGTGATAAGTCTACTAAATCAATTCTATTAAAATGAATGTGAAATTAATTAATATAGGCCATGTCCTTTCCAAGCCTATATCGCCAGGACTCTCATGACCATCATTCCTACTATTGATCGTATCGATGCACTTGCATCGGAATATACAGATAAATCGCCCAATGAAATTTTGGCACTTGCCCTGAGCCAGCAAGGTGAAATTGCGATTTCATTTTCTGGTGCTGAAGATGTTGTATTGATTGATATGGCATCGCATCTGGGTAAACCGTTCCGGGTATTCAGTCTGGATACTGGCCGTCTACATGCAGAGACGTATCAGTTTATTGAACGAGTGCGTAAGCATTATAATATCGAGATTGAAATCTGCTTCCCTGAAACGGATGCAGTACAAAATTTAGTGACCACCAAAGGTTTATTCAGTTTCTTTGAAGATGGCCATCAGGAATGTTGCGGTATACGCAAGGTTCAACCGCTACGTAAAAAACTGGCGACGCTGGATGGCTGGATTACTGGTCAGCGCAAAGACCAAAGTCCGGGTACACGCAATGAAATTCCTGTGGTTCAGGCAGATTCAGGTTTCTCCGGTCCGGGAAAACAGTTGATCAAGTACAATCCTCTAGCCAACTGGTCCAGTGCAGATGTCTGGAGCTATATCCGTATGATGGAAGTCCCTTATAATGCCTTGCATGAAAAAGGTTTTGTTTCTATCGGCTGTGAACCTTGTACTCGCCCTGTGCTGCCAAATCAGCATGAACGCGAAGGCCGCTGGTGGTGGGAAGAAGCTACCCATAAAGAATGTGGCTTACATGCTGGCAATCTAAAAAAATAAAGTTAAGTTTTATCGTTCCTATTGATTGAAAGACTATTTTTTAATAAAGATAGTCTTTTTAATTGATAATTTTACATTTAGTGACAAGATAGAAATTACCTTTTATCGGGATAATATTATTTTAATTAAAGAATTGATAAAATTTTAGCTCATTGATTTATTTGCATAAAATGTGAAATTGAACACAATGCTATTCTTCTAATAACACATAATTATTAAGTTACACTCCACTTCGCCTAGAAAATACTATTTTTAGAAATCTATTTTAAAACTAAAATTTTCACATTTCATAAACTTAGGAAGATATTTTGTTCTTGTCAATAGCCACTTTTTCACAGTTGAGGCAAGATAAAGCAGTTCATTTATATGCTAAAAAAGATATACTTTAAAAACTAAAGTAATAATTCTAACAAGGCCTTTTAGCAAAAAAGCCATAGAGAATGCAGTGAGGCAATCCACGCTATGCGTCCATTACATCCAATTGATTTTATTTTCTTAACTTTAGAGAAACGGCAGCAGCCTATGCATGTAGGTGGACTATTTTTATTCCAAATTCCCGACAATGCGTCAGCTTCCTTTATTCAGGATCTAGTCACGGATATCCAAAATTCGAAATGCTCTCCAATCCCACCTTTTAACAATTATTTAAACGGCCTGTTTTGGGATGAAGACCAGGAATTTGATTTAGATCATCATTTTCGTCATATTGCCCTGCCAAAACCGGGCCGTATCCGTGAATTGCTGACCTATATTTCACAAGAACATAGTGCCCTGATTGATCGTGCCAAACCTTTATGGACCTGTCATATTATTGAAGGCATTGAAGGTAATCGTTTTGCCATGTATTTCAAAATTCACCATGCTATGGTGGATGGAATCGCTGGCATGCGTCTGGTAGAAAAGTCGCTTTCACATGATCCAAATGCCAAGAGTATTGTACCGCCATGGTGTGTGGAAGGGCCACGTGCCAAACGCCTTAAAGCACCTAAAGTGAACAGGTTTAAAAATGTCCTGCAGACCATTAAGGGGCAACTGGAATGTGTGCCACGAGTCGCTTATGAACTGTCGCAAACCGTCATGAAAGATATGGGACGTAATCCGGATTATGTATCCAGCTTTCAGGCACCAAGTAGCATTCTGAATCAACGTGTCAGTGCTTCACGTCGCTTTGCCGCACAGTCTTTCGAGTTTTCACGTTTACGTCATATTTCCAAGGCATTGGGCGTGACCATTAATGATATCGTCCTGGCTATTTGTTCAGGTGCATTACGTGAATATTTATTATCGCAAAATGCCTTACCGAAAAAACCGTTAATTGCCATGGTTCCAGCTTCGGTTCGCAGTGATGACTCGGATGTATCCAACCGTATTACCATGATTCTGGCCAATCTGGGTACACATAAAGAAGATCCACTGGAACGTCTCAAGATCGTACGCCGCAGTGTGTTGAGTGCCAAAGAGCGCTTTAAACGCATGAATGCCAATCAAATCTTAAACTATAGTGCCTTTGTTTATGGCGCAGCAGGTCTCAATATTGCCTCCGGTTTAATGCCAACACGTCAGGCGTTTAACGTCATTATTTCCAATGTACCTGGACCACAAGAGCCCCTTTACTGGAATGGTGCACGTCTTGAAGCACTTTATCCGGCTTCCATCGTACTGGATGGTCAGGCCTTGAATATCACCATGACCAGCTATTTAGATAAACTGGAAGTCGGCTTGACCGCATGTCGTAATGCCCTGCCGAAAATGCAGAATTTGCTGACACATCTGGAAGAAGAAATTCAACGTTTTGAACTTATTGTAGATGGCGAACCTGTCCCAAAGTTACGGGCGGTAAGCTAGCCGCGGATGAATAAATAAGACAGATGGATTGTCAAAGGTGTTGATCATTTTTGCCAGTCTCTGAGCACAGAATAAAGGGACCGATCTGGTCCCTTTTCTTTATTTTTGAAATCTTTTTAAATTATTTTAGAATTTTTGGAAGACTTCTCGATTTTAATCATCTATCCAAATCATTTTTTGACAAGTTAAAAACAATGCACAAATATAATCAGCTTTTAATAGTACGGCACTGTTGTAATAATTGATGGCAGACGTTACGGATCATGCTCGCGGTAATCTGAACTTCATTACCGCGCTCATCAACGATATATCCCGCATGTACAGTCTTTGGTTCTAATACGTGTTTTAGGCCTTTATGGATTACTGCTTTACTCATACTCATCACACACTCCTTTTGCTAAGCCTGAAACTGGGAGAAACGGCTTTGGCTAATTCATGCATCTAGTATTGTAAATAAAGGCCCGGTTGTAAAATTTCAGATGTAACAAGTGTTTAACGATATTCTGTTACAATTTCAGCTGAGAATGATATCGTATTGCTCTTGCGTATACAGATTTTCCACCTGGAACTTAATCACGCGATTAATGAAATGTTCTAGATCAGCGACTGCAGGCGCTTCTGCTGTTAATAGACGATCAATAACAGCCGGATGCGCAACGACAGTAAAGCCACTCTGTGACTCATAAGCACGAGCATAACGCAGAATCTCCCTGAATATTTCGTAACATACTGACTCGGCTGTTTTGACATAACCGCGTCCTTGACAGGTCGGACAAGACTCGCACAGCAGATGTTCCAGCGACTCACGGGTGCGTTTCCGGGTCATTTCCACCAAGCCCAGTTCTGATACCTGAGTAATCTTGGTCTTGGCGTGGTCACGTTCTAACATGCGCTCAAACTGTTTCATCACTTCTTCACGATGCTGCGCTTCCTGCATATCAATGAAGTCGATGATAATAATGCCGCCCAGATTACGCAGCCGTAACTGACGCGCGATAACATCCGTCGCTTCCATATTGGTTTTAAAAACCGTATCTTCCAGCGAACGTCCACCAACATAAGAACCGGTATTGACATCAATTGTGGCCATGGCTTCCGTCTGGTCAATCATCAGATAGCCGCCGGACTTCAATGCGACACGAGTTTGCAATGCCTTTTGCAGGTCTTCTTCGACATTATACAAGTCAAAAATTGGCCGTTCACCCGGATAATGCAGCAAACGGTCTTTCATGTTCGGAACAAATTCTTCGACAAATTCCTGCAACTTGGCATGAATTTCACGTGAATCTACGTAAATTTTGGCAGTTTCTTCATTGGCCAGATCACGAATCACCCGCTGCGGTAAAGGCAATTCTTCAAAGATCAAGGACGGCACTGCAATAATCTTTTGCTTGCGCTGGATGTATTCCCAAAGCTTGGCCAGATAAGCCATATCCTGTGCGATGGCTTCTTCTTCAATGCCTTCTGCCGCAGTACGAACAATCACTGAACCCGGCAGCTTATGTTCTGCCTGAATCCGCTCAATGATGGAACGCAAGCGATTGCGCTCTTCCTCGGATTCAATCCGTTGCGATACACCAATATGATTGCCATATGGCATCAACACTAAATAACGCGAAGGAATAGAGAGATCGGTAGATAGCCGCGCACCCTTGGTGCCGAGCATATCCTTCATCACCTGAACCGTGAGGACTTGTCCCGGTTGAAGCAGCTCAAAAACATTAGGCGTGGGTTGATTGCGTGGCCAGACCATATCATTGATATGTAAAAACGCAGTGCGAGAGAGTCCGATATCTACGAAAGCAGCCTGCATGCCGGGCAAGACCCGCACCACTTTTCCTTTATAGACATTCCCTACCAGACCACGCTTGGCCGTACGCTCGACAAACAGTTCATTGACCGTGCCGTTTTCAATCAACGCGACCCGACATTCCATCGGCGTGACGTTAATCAACAACTCGTCAGACATAAATACACTCAAAACATTATAAGAATTCTTTTTCAGCAGTTAATTTAGTGCCTTAACCGTCTGTAATAACTGTACTGTTTCATATAAGGGCAAGCCCACCACATTGGAATAACTGCCCTGTATTTTTGGAATATAACGTGCAGCAATTCCTTGAATTGCATAAGCCCCTGCTTTACCCAAGGGCTCACCTGTCGCCCAGTAACTTTCCATATCTGCAGCGCTCAGGATTTGAAATTCGACCTGTGTGCGTACCACTATACTGTATTTTTCATGCTTTGTACGAACACAGACACCGCTATATACATCATGCCACCGACCGGAGATTTTTGTCCACATTTCAATCGCATGTTGTTTGGATTCAGGTTTGCCCAAAATCTCCTGATCCACCCCCAAACTGGTGTCCGCAGCAATAATAATTGCATCAGGATAAAGCTCTGCCACGGCATCGGCTTTGGCACGTGCCAGACGTTCAACATAGGCTGCGACCGACTCGCCTGCTTGTACAGATTCGTCGATCTCGGGACTGTAAATATCGAAGCTCAGCCCGAGTTGTTGCAATAACTCGCGACGCCGGGGTGAGCTCGAAGCTAGAATTATATGCGCCATTTTTTGAGCATATAATAAATAGCAGGCCAAACCAGAATACTGGTCAGCATCGGAATCCAGTGCCGTGCATAAGAAAATTGCACGCCAGCTATAATCTGGGTAAAAAAGATCATCAGCAGATATGCGACAATCGCCAGCCCCATAATCACCCAGAGATTATTAAAGGTCAGGATACGGCGTTCACGGGTCAGAAAGCGAGCTAAAAAGGCAATAATGATAAAGCTCAGCGCATTCAGACCCAAAGGTGCATCCAGCAGCAGATCAATAAAAATACCCGTACCAAAGGCAAACCAGATCCCGCACCAGGTTGGCTGACATAACACCCAGAAGAGCATGATCATCAGCATAAACAGCGGACGCCAGCCCGAAAGATTATAGGAAAGTGGATAGACCATTAAAATAGAAGCCACAATCACCGAAATGACGATGGCCATTAAAGGGTCACGATGCTTTCTGGATTTCATCTTAGCGATTGACATGCGGTTGCTCCATCGCTAATGAATCGGAAAATAACACCACCACATGATGTCCACCGGCCAGCTGAGCCGCAGGCGTCACATCAATCTGGGCAAATTCACCAGAATTATGGCGTTGTACTTTAGATACCTGCCCCACCAGATAACCTGCCGGAAAATGTTGTCCCAAGCCCGAACTATAGACTTTTTCACCGACCTTGATATTGGCGCTGGTCGGTACATATTCCATTTTTAAACGTCCCAGATCACCTGTGCCCGAAACAATGGCACGCATACCGGTATGTTCCAGGCGCACTGACAGTGAATGTTCTTTATCGGACAACAGCATGACCCGGCTACTATGCGGATAGACATTGATAATCTGTCCCATGATACCCTTGTCATCCAGTACCGTTTGCCCGACTTTCAGCTCGTTATTCGAACCCCGGTTGATCACGATAATATGCCGTAATGGATCGGCATCGGTGCCAATCACCTCGGCAATTTCAATACGTCCATCAATGATCAGTGGCGTGTCCAATAGACCGCGCAAACGGGTATTTTCAGCAGAAAGTTCAGAGATTTTTTGTAAGCGTACCTGTGCCTGTAACAGCTCGGCCTGCATCGCGGTATTTTCCCGACGCAACTGAGCTTCAGACTTGGTTTGTTGATTCAACCACTCTCGCGACAATACCGGATAACTGGCCACCGCATAAATAGGATTATAAGCAGCGTACAGTACATCCCTTGCAGGTTGAACAACATGCGGCATGCGCCAATCAAAGAAAAGCACCACCAGGCATGTTACCAATGCAATGATAAAAGAGCGAAAAGATGGCGGTTGTCGAGAAAACAGATGTGCTTGCACCCGCCGAATCCTTTTCTTAGCCTACGAATAACATGTCATGATTTGGGTTGTCGAAAAATTCGAGTACCTTGCCTCCACCACGTGTCACGCATGATAGTGGATCTTCTGCCACCACCACCGGCAGGCCAGTTTCTTTGGCAAGCAGCTTGTCCAGGTTACGCAGTAATGCACCACCACCAGTTAACACGATACCACGTTCAGCGATGTCCGAAGAAAGCTCAGGAGGGGTATGTTCTAAAGCAGATTTCACCGCAGACACGATGTTTTGTAATGGATCAGAAATCGCTTGGGTGACTTCGTCAGAATTAACCACGATTGCGCGAGGCACACCTTCTGCGAGGTTACGGCCACGAACTTCAATTTCAAGCGGTTTAGCACCTTCATCTGGCAACGCCATACCCACTTCTTTTTTGATCACTTCAGCCGTAGTTTCGCCGATCACACAGCCATGCGCTTTACGCACATAGTTAATGATCTGCTCATCAAAGACATCACCGCCAATCCGTAAAGAGTCTGCATAAACACAACCTTGTAGGGAAATGATTGCAATTTCAGTGGTACCACCGCCAACATCGACCACCATCGAACCACAAGCCTGCTCAACTGGCATACCTGCACCAATCGCTGCTGCCATTGGCTCTTCAATTAAACGTACATCACGTGCGCCCGCATTAAACACGGCTTCACGAATGGCACGGCGCTCAACCAGAGTCGATTTACATGGCACGCAAACCACCACACGCGGTGCCGGAGTGAATAAACGGTTTTCATGTACTTTGCGAATAAACTGATTCAGCATGGTCTCAGTGACTTCAAAATCCGCAATCACACCATCTTTCATCGGACGGATCGCTGAGATATTGGCTGGGGTACGACCTAGCATTTGCTTCGCTTCAAGACCGACTGCCGCAACAATTTTATGTGAACCACTATGACGGATGGCTACAACCGTCGGTTCATTTAATATAATGCCTCGTCCTGGCGCATAAATAAGTGTATTTGCTGTACCTAAATCAATGGCAAGATCGGGCGAAAACAAGCCTATTAGTCGTTTTAGAATCACGGGGACGTTCTCAGTTAAACTTTATATGGACGCAAGGTCGCCACTTTAACTAAATGTGATGATTTGGACAAGTCAATCGCTTATCATAACGCATGATAATTTGAATTTTTTTAATACTGATTAGGTAATATTATGTCTACATCGGATGCACAGCATTCTGCAGATTTAAGTGCAGAAACAGTTTCAGCTATTGCCAACCTTGCAAGGTTATCTCTCAATGATACGCAATCTGCTGAATATGCTCAAAGTTTAAATAAAATTTTAGGCATGATGGAAACCCTGAAAGGCATCAATACCGACGGTGTTGAACCACTGAAAAGCCCTTTCGACCACCCACAGCCTTTACGTGAAGATGTCGTGTCGGAAAGCAATCATCGTGAGGAATACCAAGCAGTTGCACCTGCTGTACAGGACGGTTTGTATCTCGTCCCACGCGTAATTGAGTAATTATTACCCAGTTCATTCTTTTTATTAAATTAAACGTAAAGAATTATTTCTCATGACAGATTTACACCGCTTATCCATTCGTGAACTGACTGAAGGTTTGGCAAATGCTCAATTTTCATCCCGCGAATTGACTCAACACTACTTAAAGCGCATCGCAAAAATTGATGCACAGGTCAAGGCTTATGTGACGGTAACTGCTGAACAGGCGTTGGCTGAAGCTGATGCTGCCGATGCTGCAATCAAAGCTGGCAATGCCTCTGCCCTGACTGGTGTGCCAGTTGCCCACAAAGACATTTTCTGTACCCAAGGCATTAAAACCACTGCCGGTTCAAAAATGCTGGACAATTTTATCTCTCCTTACGACGCAACCGTTGTAGCGAAAGGTAAAGCTGCGGGCCTGGTCACTTTGGGTAAAGTGAACATGGACGAATTCGCGATGGGTTCGACCTCTGAGAACTCATATTACGGCGCAACTGCCAACCCTTGGAACCTGGGCCATGTCCCTGGTGGTTCTTCAGGCGGTTCTGCAGCAGCTGTGGCAGCGGATTTGGCACCATTTGCAACTGGTACTGACACCGGTGGTTCAATCCGTCAACCTGCATCATTCTGTGGTCTGACCGGTCTTAAACCGACTTACGGTCGTGTATCGCGCTTCGGTATGATTGCCTATGCATCATCACTAGACCAAGGTGGTCCAATGGCACGTTCTGCAGAAGACTGTGCTTACCTGATGAATGTCATGGCCGGTCATGATGCAAAAGATTCAACTTCAATGGATCAAGTGGTAGATAACTATGTCGCGAACCTGAACGCTACCTCAGTAAAAGGTTTACGCATTGGTATTCCAAAACAGTATTTTAATGTTGCTGGCCTAGCTGAAGATGTTAAAGCACGTGTCGAAGAATCACTTAAAAAGTTAGAAGAAATGGGCGCTACGCTTGTTGAGATAGACCTCAACATGACTGAAAGCTATGTTCCGACTTATTACCTGATCGCACCTGCCGAAGCTTCTTCGAACCTATCACGTTTTGATGGCGTACGTTATGGCTATCGCGCAGAAGATCCTGTGGACCTGATGGACCTGTACAAGCGTTCACGTTCAGAAGGTTTTGGTGCAGAAGTGCAACGCCGTATCCTGATTGGTACGTATGCCCTATCTGCAGGTTATTACGATGCTTACTATGTAAAAGCACAGAAAGTACGTCGCCTGATCCAGCAAGATTTCCTTAAAGCATTTGAATCGGTCGATGTCATTGCAGCACCTTCTGCGCCAACGACTGCCTATAAAATTGGTGCAGATTTAACGCCAGTTGAAATGTACCTGGGCGATATTTATACGCTTGCGGTAAATCTGGCAGGTCTTCCTGCGATTAACGCGCCTGTCGGTTTTGACCAAAATAACTTGCCAGTTGGCTTACAGCTGATTGGTAATTACTGGTCAGAATCTCAATTGTTGTCTGTGGTACACCAGTATCAACAGGCCACCGATTGGCATACAAAACGCGCTGCAATTGCTGAGGAGAACGCATAATGGCTCAAGCTCAAAAATCGGCTAAACCAAAATCCAACCTGATTGATGGTTGGGAAGTCGTTATTGGTATCGAGATTCACACTCAGCTTGCCACCAATACCAAAATTTTTTCAGGTTCATCGACTGTTTTCGGTAATGATCCAAACACGCAAGCCAGCCTGGTTGATTTGGCTATGCCGGGCGTATTACCGGTATTAAACAAAGAAGTGGTTGATCTTGCGATTCGCTTTGGTCTGGGGATTGACGCTTACATCGATCAGGCGTCTGTATTTGCACGTAAGAACTACTTCTATCCGGACTCTCCAAAAGGTTATCAGATTAGCCAGATGGACAACCCGATTGTGGGTTTGGGTCATATCGACATCCAGCTTGAAGATGGCACGGTTAAACGCATTGGCGTAACGCGTGCGCACCTTGAAGAAGATGCAGGTAAATCGATCCATGACCAGTTTGAAGGCATGTCAGGTATCGACTTGAACCGTGCCGGTACGCCGCTGCTTGAAATCGTTTCTGAACCGGATATGCGTTCAGTTGAAGAAGCGGTTGCTTATATCAAAGCGATTCACACACTGGTACGCTGGTTAGGCATTTCTGACGGTAACATGGCGGAAGGTTCATTCCGTTGTGACTGTAACGTGTCGTTACGTCGTCCGGGTCAACCGTTTGGTACACGTTGTGAATTGAAAAACCTAAACTCATTCCGTTTCATTGAACAGGCGATCAATGTTGAAATTGAACGTCAAATGGAAATTCTGGACTGGGATGGCACGATTGACCAAGAAACGCGTCTGTTCGACCCTGTGAAGATGGAAACTCGTTCAATGCGTTCTAAAGAAGAAGCGAACGATTACCGCTACTTCCCTGACCCAGACTTGTTGCCTGTGGTGATTGCTGATGAGCAAATCGAAGCAATTAAAGCAACCATGCCTGAGCTTCCTGCGGCACGTCGTGCACGTTTCGTCGCGGACTTTGGTGTGACTGAGTACGATGCACACGTTTTAACGCTTACACGTGAAATGTCAGAGTTCTACGAAGAGGTGGTTAAGGCTGCTGGCGGCGCTGCACAAGGTAAAGTGTCTGCAAACTGGGTGATGGGCGAATTCTCAGGGGCGCTAAACAAAGCAGGCTTAGATTTGGCGGATTCTCCTGTATCTGCGGAAAAACTTGGCGGTATGATCGCGCGTATTGTGGATAACACGATTAACGGTAAGATCGCGAAGCAAGTATTCGGCTTTATGTGGGAAGAAGGCAAATCTGCGGACGAGATTATTGCTGAAAAAGGCTTGAAACAGGAAACTGATACAGGCGCGATTGAAGCGATTATTAAGGAAGTGCTTGCTGCCAACGAGAAGATGGTTGAAGAGTATAAATCTGGTAAAGAGAAAGCTTTCAATGGTCTGGTTGGTCAAGTCATGAAAGCTGCGAAAGGCAAAGCCAACCCTGCACAAGTAAATGAATTAATGAAAAAATTGATTGGTTGATCTGATCTTTCTTTAATAGAAAACCCGCTTTAGAGCGGGTTTTTTCTTAAAGATATGCTTCTTTTAATAGAATATTTAAATAATCATAAAAATCATTTAGTCTTTTATAAATGACTTCTTTTTCATAGTCTGAAAAAACTTCTTTTAAATTGGGATTTCGATCTAAATTTATTTTTACACAGATGTTAGTAGGACTTATTAAGAAGATTCTTTTCAAAATTACTGTATTATCATCCTGATCCTTTTCATCTTCTTGCTTATCAATAGTAGCATTACCAATCCAACAAAACCTGAGTTGCATTGCTGCTGATTCAAGTTTTGTGATTATGTCCAATGTTGAGTTATTCAACTCATATAATTTTTTAATTTCATTACTGTCAACCCCTATATAAAAACCATCAGTTTCTAAAATTTTCATAATTTCCCAACGATAGTTTTCAAATTCATCAGACCATTTTTTCTCATTCGCTTTAAAAACAGCATCTTCTCGATTTCGAAGATTTTCAGCATTATCACTTAACCTATATTTCGCTGTAATTTCTCTTTGTTTGGATACGATGTTCTTTAATTCACCTAACATTTTTATTTTAGAGGTTTCAAATAACTGTCTTTTCCATAAATCAAATCCCAGTAAAACCGCAATAGGTGCCATAAATGCCCCAACACCTAAAAATATAGAAATAAGATCATATCTCGACCATTTAGCTACATCCTTACTATTTAACCCAAGATCTTCAGGATACAAACTACCTAAATAAAAATAGAGAATAGTTAATGCTAAAGTTAAAAAAATGTAGACTACAATAAAAATAGCAATTTTTTGCAAGAGCTTTTTAGGAAAAAACATACACCATACGAACCAGATTAAGTAAATTAGATCAGCAACTAAACATGTAAAATAATAAAGATATTTATTTGAAAAAAGTTCCAATTACAAATTTCCCCTCATTTAAATCTAAGAGCATAAACATCTAATTATTAGAGTAATTTTATATTATACGATTTAAAAATCCGCTTGTAATGTAAAAAATCTAGTTTAATCAAAGATCTTTTTTTCAAAAATAACTTTAACTTAAAAATGAAATACACCTAACCAAAACAACATATCCATCAAAAAAGTATCCTCAATTGCCAAACTTGAAGACTTAGGACGCATCCAACTTTCAAAGTCATTTTTTATGCGTGACTTCCTCTATAGCGAAATCGCCAATTGGTACGGTGTACCCAACTTTCCCGATTATCCTGACATTGCCATTCGAACAGGCACAGAACTGTGCAAACAACTGCTCGAACCTATACAAGAAAAGTTTGGACGTATTGCGATTCGCTCGGCGTATCGCTCACCAAGCGTCAACCAACTTGGTAATGAAAAAGGACATAACTGCGCCAGTAACGAGAAAAACTTTGCCAGCCATATTTGGGACTATCCCGACGAAAAAGGCTACGGCGCAACGGCGTGTATAGTCATTCCTTCATTTCTAGAACTGTATGAAAAAGACCAATCCAACTGGCGACAGCTTGCCTATTGGATTCATAACAATCTGAACTATAGCCATCTACAATTTTTCCCAAAACTTTGTGCTTTTAATATTGGCTGGCATGAACAGCCTGCACGGGAAATTTATAGCTATATTCAACCGAAAGGTTATTTGTTGCGGGGTGAAGCTATAAATCCGGAGTTTGAGAAGTTTTATCCTGATTTATTGTAATCATTAATCCCCCCAAATCCCCCTTTTTCAAAGGAGGACTTGCCACGTCATCAATTGATACGCGTGGTTCCCTCTCCTGAGCAAGTTTTAAAGCACTGCTTTAAAATGAAGCGCAAGAAAGGATGAGGGCTAGGGAGAGGATTTTTTTAAATTAATACTCTTCTCTTAAATTTTCTAATTCAGTCGCACGTGCGGCAGTCGCTTCCATGTAACAACTATTGCTATTTACAGTTGCAATCGTCCCTCCATTCGGGTCGGCATAAAAATCGCAATTGGCATCACGATAGCGAATCCAGAGACGCTGAACCTCTTGAAGCTGTTTTTTACGGTTTGCATTCAGCGATGCCATCGTCTGTTTATAGGCATTATTTAACCGTGTATCTTGGCGATCTGTTTCGGCCGCAATACAATCCAGCATATTTACAGTAACGCCACCTGAGCGATCCATACAATTTGAGTATTGCCGACTCAAATCATTGTCCCCTGCGTACAGCGCAGGAGGAAGTATAAACATACTTAAACCCAATAAAGCAGTGCGTTTGAACATAACAACCCCTATCTTTTCATTTATGTTATTCATAATAAATACCATAATGGACCCTGGCACGCATGCATTCAATCAGTTATTTCCCTCTTAACTCACCCAACTTATTCCACACATCCGGTGTCAAGAAAGTGACCACCAGTTTATTTAAATCCACATAACGCAGCACACCTTTAAGCTGACTTTTCACTTCAGGATTTTCTAAAATTTCCTCACCGGTAATCCGTCCAAGTTCCTGAAAACTGTCACCCACCGCTTGTACGCCTTCCGCAGCAATTACCGCTTTGGTCTGTGCAGAACATTGCTCCACTAAAATGCGCTGCAACACCGTCGCCAGATTCTTGTCTAATGCTTCCTTTTGACTCGCGGTCACATTGCTAAAAGCCTTTAAGTCCGGATGATTACCTAAAGCCACAAAGGTCCATTGCAAGACGGTAGTTTTATCCGTGACTGTGGTGGATTTCATCAAACAGTCACTGAGCTGATCAACTGTTGGACCTGCTATGGCAATCTGAGTCGTACCTAATAATGTTGCACTTATTAAAAACGTACGAAGCTTTGTAAAAGATCTATGCGCCATCATAATTTCCTGTTCTTCGATGTCCAGCCAATGATATGAAACCAGTTAGTTGTAGCATGGAACAGGGCAATAAACTGATAGAACTCTGTAAAAACTGACCCAGATTTACAACACTTGGATGGTCATTCTGATGTCCATATTGCTATTCATCAGGTCAGGATATTGATCAGTCAAACTTAGCGCTATGATTTAGACTAAAACAATAAAAATAAAAACTTATAATTATGAATACCAACATATTTCACAGCATCATACTGTGGGGACTTGTCCTTTTTTTCGTCTTGATCGTATTTTTATTCATCCATCCAACATCGCGGAAGGAGATTCTCGGATCACGTGATCTCCCCACTAAACCAAGCGGGCTTTCTTCTGTTCTCTCCCGTCGGATCGAGCAGATTTTTGCGCCTATCTTCTCGATCGTCAAAAGGATCATACGGATTTTGGATTAAGTCTTTTGATCCCGCGCTTATTTTAACTGCCTCAAAAGATTCTTGGCTCCGGCATGATTATAGTTATTGGCCAAATTCTGCAAAATCCGCTTGGATTGCGCTTTAGCATTTGGGAAACGGCTGGCATAGACCGGAATACTGTTCAGACAGCGTGCAACCAACATCCCTGATTCAGTATAGACACGTGTTCCCTCAGTGCCCTGCAATTTACCGTAGTTATAGGCACGCTGGGCGTTGTTACAGGCATTATTCAGATTCTTGCCACTATTAATATCACGTCGCGCTGCCACATAAATCTTCATCTGATGTTGTTGCGGTGTTTCTGCTATTGTAGCTCGAGCTGATGCCGCTGCTAGCTGCTTTTTCTCTGCTTCTTTTTTCTCAAGCTCTTTTCTTTCTAATTCCTTTCGCTCTAATTCTTTCCTCTCCAGCTCTTTACGTGCTGATTCCTTCAGTTCATTTGTCGTCTTTGCGACAGGAGTCTTAGGAGGAGTCGTAGTTTTTATCGATGCAGGTTTGGTTTTCTCCACAGCAACCCTGGCTTTAGTTGGACGATAAAAGTTTTTTGCTTGAGAAGGGCTCATGACCTGGGTGAGTAGTCGAACACTACGCGTCTGGCTAGATTTATCAACTTGTCGTTCAGAAGTTGGTTCAATCGAGACAATCCAGCTTTCAGTCAGGTCATCCATACGACACTGATAGGCACCGCTACCTTGTACAACACCCCGATTGGCACTCAGGCGTTTACGCTGGGCAACATCTGCCACGGCACTAAAATTACTTTTATACAGCAGGGAAAATTTACCGCCCTGTTCATGACAATATTGCGTCAGTATCGAACGCGGATACATGGCCTGAGTCGTGTTATTTTTCTGAGCTTGTCCCCAAAGATAAATATAATCTTTTGCACTACCATCACGTTGATTCAAAGCCCGTTTGGCAATTAGTTCTTCCGGACTGGCAAAAGGATGTAACACCTCTGATTTCAACCGGTTCACGCTATTACATCCAGCTAAAGCTGCTGCCCCTATTATTAGAATTATTACTTTTAGCTTCACAGCAAATATCTCAACCCCAAAATCCCGTATAACATAGCTTAAATAGCACAAAACAACAAACACAAGATATTGATAACTATAATATTTAAATGGTAAAAAGGCACATATCAGCCTCAACTTTGCTGATTATGCCAAGCTTCATGTGATAAAAATTGACACAAGTATCATTTTTAAATCAGTTCAAATAATAAACAATTCCATTCAGGACTCAAGAAAAAGATAGAAAAAACACATAAAAAACCGAAGAAAGCGGTGAGTCCTTCTCCGGCGGCTTATTCAGGGAACGCTACAGACCTTTATTATAATGGGTAATAAATTTACCTTTTATCCGCTATAACATTGCCTGAACAAGATCAGCATAAGAATAATTTCCTCAACGTACATTTGTTATTTTTATACGTCAAACCACCGGAAATTAAACGCCATCTTGGCTGGCCCTTAGGATTTTAGACAAGAAAAAAATATCTGAATACCCCAATATTGGGAGGTTCTGACACGATTTACCCAAGTCATCTGACCAACGGTCAGATCGATATTTTCCATTGGATTTTGTAAATTAACTCGCCCTAAAAAAAGCCAAACCTAAAACTGTTTGGCTGATAAAGCAGGATAATAATATGAGAAAAAATTAATCAATATGTGATTCAAATGCTTTTAAGCGTTTATAGATCGACATCAGTTCAATAATCGTCGGCCAAGACAGAATCAGATACTGGAAAGATTCCCGCACTTTGCCAAATACATTCAGGATTTGCATCATCAAACCAAGAGTAATTGCCCCTGCTGCAATACTTGGAAACAGAATAAATAATCCGTAAATATTGTCTAACTGCAAGTACCAGATCCGAACCATGTTGAAATAAGCATAGTGAAAATACAACCGGAAATAATTCCAGCGTACCCGGCTAAACAGTTCTTGTAATGTCAGCGGATGTGCGCGATCAGCATAGTCTTCGCCATAGACCAGCTCTTTACGATAGGCTGCCTCAACTTTCTGGTTATTGAACTCCAGTCCGGGCAATTTCATTCCCACGACCATTAAAATGACCGTACCCAATACCGCCCAACCAATCGAGGCCCACATTAAAGCATGCGGTATTTCCCCTACAATTGGTAAAACTTTCACATGACTAGAGAGCTGATATAAGATCGGCAGGAATGCCATCAGCAACATCAGCGCTTCAATCAAGGAAACACTTAACTGCTCCGTGGTTTTGGCAAAGCGCATGGTATCTTCCTGGATACGTTGTGATGCACCTTCAATATGACGTAACTGCTCCCAATGTGCGGTGTAATAATCATTCATCGCGGTACGCCAGCGGAAGACATAATGACTGACAAAAAACAGGTTAAATACCGCTAAAGTGACATAAACCATCGCAATATAAATAAAGGTTAATGCGCCTTGATACAGCAATGAAACATCCCCACCACCCTTCGTGAGCATTTGTTGAATCTGATCATAAAACGGGCTATACCATTCATTTAATACGACATTGACCTGTACCCCGAACCAGATATTAAACAGAATAAATGCCGAGCCCCAGACCGACCAGCGCTGCCATCGGTGTCCGGCTTTCCATTGCCAGAACAGCGCAAATATCGTAGTTGCAATGAAATACCAGAGATAGAACCAGATAAATTGAGCTGACCAGAAACG
Organism: Acinetobacter lwoffii; assembly: GCF_019343495.1. Classification (NCBI taxonomy): domain Bacteria; kingdom Pseudomonadati; phylum Pseudomonadota; class Gammaproteobacteria; order Moraxellales; family Moraxellaceae; genus Acinetobacter; species Acinetobacter lwoffii. Next base: position 1,418,918 of record NZ_CP072549.1, read on the forward strand.
CCCGATACCGATTGTAAGCTTTTCATCAAAATAACCTTCAGGAAAACCCAGATAGGTTCCCCATCCTGATCCGCCACTATGCCAAAGCACAAGATTAATGATAAACCACAAAATCAGGCTGCTAAAAAACCAGACGGGTTGCGGGAAAAATGACTTAAACATGCCGACCCAGTTCTCCTTATGTCTCTTGGTCATCCAAATGACGCATAGTTTATTCTTATTTTAGATTTTTACTGTTATAAAGCATTAATTTTCAATTTAGTGTAAAAAAGGATAGAAAGATATCGAGTCTCTAGAAAATTATTTTTATCATTCAGCTCTGCCCTTATGATTTTCCTTATATTCTCGATTTTTATCATTTAGCCGAGCGATATCAAAAAACAGAAAAATCATCATGTTTTTGACCTTTCGTTATTTTGATAGACTTTTTTATGCCTGTTATCTGTCGGGTTTATGTAAAAGAAATTCATACTTGCGAGCATTGCAAGAACAGGATGAACATCAGGCATACTGCACGTCTCCTGAGTATCTTTTATCAAACTAGAGTACTTCTCCTATTTGAATAAGTCATTGATCAAGTTCTCAGTTTTTGAAGAAACGGTTAAATTTTCGAAAATTATGCTATGATTTAATTATCGAAAAGTAATCTTATTTTGGAAAAAACTATGGAAAGTTCGGTAATTGAATTACTTAAACCGGTGACTCTAGAAAAAGAAAACTGCGCCCCTATTAGTTTTGAAGCAGGTACTGTTTTGAAAGTGGTGATGCAGACTCCAACCAGTCTTCTGGTCAGTAATGATGATGACTTTAACTTTACCATTCCTTTAAAAGACAAAAATGAAGTGTGGCGAGAAATTTGAGTATTTTTCTCTTATGCAAATAGATGGGTTGTATCTGAGTTGGGTTTCTTAACTTATAGGATACGACCCTTAGCTTTTCTCCACTTTGATTGCTCTTTTATTATTTTTTCAAAAAATTATTTCTTGCCTCTTCTATCATTAGTTACTGATTTTAAATTGGCTCATGTCCATTTGAGCAAAAAAAATTTAATTGAAACATCACTTAGTTTTTTGACCTATGTAAGATCACTGATGATCTGTTTTTCCGTCTTTTGTATCTGCTCTGTCATTGCAATACCACCCTTACATCTCTTCTCTCTGTTTAGTTCAACTTCATCTAACACCTACGCTTCGATTCAAAAAAAGAATATTCAAGTTATTTTGAGAGTTTAGTCATAGAACTGGCGTTCATCTTTCTTCGATTTTTTATCCTCTGATAAAATTTACCAATAAGAATTAAAAAATAATCTGAGATGCTAAATTAAGAGGCTGTTTAAATTGTATAGCTCTGCAATTGGTCCCAAGAAAATTTGATAATACGAAATTTCCCTCTAGCCAATATTAGTATTTTTTCTTTTAAGACAGCTTAGCCAATCTTAAAAATTATTAATTTTCATAAACTTAAGTTAAATATTTTAATTATATATACCTGATTTATAAATTTATTTAGATTATTCTATTTAAAAAGATCTCAAAATTACATCTCCCTCATATATTTAAAAATAAAAAAATAAATTAATAATAAATACTATATTCTAAAAAATTAATTAAAAAATACATATTCGAAAATAAAGATTAAATAATAAATCTTATTATGTAAAATCCTGAAAAACAATCAATCCAAGAAAATCTTAAAATATAAAATCCTCATAATTTATTTTTAAAATTTATTAACAATACTGGATTTCTACCAAAATATTTCTAAATCTTACAAAGTAACTGTACTTGTTAAAAGTGTTTCGTTTCTGCACTTAAAGCCAGTCTGTTAAATGAAATATGTTATAAATTTAATCAAAGCAATGACCATTCAGGTAATTCTAACTTTTAAATCAATTTAACTTCAGAGGCTTAGGTATTATTTATGTCGACTCTAAAAGAAGATCAAGACCTAGAAGATTCACTTGCTACATCTTCTTATATATTACCTCAAGTGATTTTAAATCAGCTCAAACCTATTATTTATTCTCACAAACTTGTTTTATTTCTTGATATTGATGGAACCATTTCTGAATTCCACCCAGATCCAGCAAAAAGTATAATTAAGAGCGAAACCTTAAATACCTTAAAAGAGTTAAAACAAGATATTCAATTAGTATTAGTAACCGGCCGCTCAATTGTACAAGCCCAAAAACTTATTTATCCATTTGACTGGAATATTGCCGGCTCTCATGGTCTGGAATTAAGCTATCAATCGCGTTTAAGCAAGTTAATTGATTTAAATTCTGAACAGTTTGAATTATTAAAAAATTATATTACAGAACATAGTAATAATATTCCTCAGACTCGAATAGAAATTAAAGACTATTCAGTCGCCCTGCATTTTCGTGAACATCCCTATTTAGAGCATCAAGTGCATGCATTTGCCTTGAATTGTCTTACTCATTTTCAGGATTTTGAACTTAAGGCTGGAAAGTTTGTATTCGAACTGGTGCCCAAAGGTGCAAATAAAGGTTCAGCCATCCAACAAATCATTCAGCAATATCACTTAAGTGATCATTACCCCATTTTTATCGGAGATGACCTGACCGACGAAGCCGGTTTTCAAGTCATCAACACATTCAAAGGCTGCTCTATCAAAGTCGGTACAGGCAACACCGTGGCACAACATCGCCTCGAAAACGTGACTCAAGTACAGGCTTTTCTAGCAGAATTTTTAGAAATACTGAAAGCACAACAACAATTATTATTGGAGAAATTACATGTCGAAACTCATAGTGTTATCAAATCGTGTAAATCTACCTAAGTCAGACAATACACAGGCAGGTGGATTAGCGGTGGCATTGCAGGATGCTTTGCAGGATATAGGCGGTATCTGGGTTGGCTGGAATGGATCCCGAGTTGACCAGACGAAAGAGCAGAAGTTTCAAATCCTGAAGCATCAAAATGTTGAATATCACACGAGTCCATTGACTGAATCCCAATATCAAGGTTTTTATTGTGGTTTTGCCAACAGTGCATTGTGGCCGCTGATGCACGACCAGCATCAACTTGTAGATTATCAGCCGCAGGATTTTAAGATCTATCAGGATGTCAATTTGCGTTTTGCCAAGCACCTGAAACAGGTGGCATCTCCACATGACATCATTTGGATCCATGATTATCATTTTTTAAGCGTGGCACATTATTGCCGTAAACTGGGCATGCGTAACCGTATTGGATTTTTCCTGCATATTCCCTTTCCTGAACTAAGGCTCTGGCAGACTTTAGCCGCTCATCGCGATCTGGCACATCATTTAGCCAACTACGATGTACTGGGTTTACAGACCTCTCGCGATCAGGAAAACTGTTTAAATTTCCTTGAACAAACCTTAAAAGTGCAGCATCGTCACAATGAAATCCTGAATTATCAATCTCGAAAGATTCATGTGAAATGCTATCCGATTGGTGTGCATCCTGTGCAGCTACAGAATCAGGCCTCAGATACCCATCTGGAAAAGCTTCCCTTTGATCTGGATACAGTGCAGCCTTATAAAACCATCATTTCAGTTGACCGGATTGATTATAGTAAAGGCTTATTGGAAAAAATCGGATCGTTGCAGAGCTTGCTAGAAGATCAACCGGAGTTTAAAAATCAATTCCAGCAATTACAAATTGCCTGTCCATGCCGACTGGATGTAAAGACCTATAAGAACCTGTATACGCAATTTAAATCTGCCGTGCATGAACTTAATAGCCAGCATGGCACAGCGGACTGGTTACCTTTCGATTGCAGCTATGATACTTTGGGCCATGAGGCATTGATGCAACTGTATCGTAAGGCAGATATTTGCTGGGTAAATTCGATCCGGGATGGTATGAATCTGGTCGCCAAGGAATATATTGCTGCACAGGATCCTTTAGATCCGGGTGTCTTGATTCTATCTAAATATGCCGGTGCTGCTGAACAAATGAAAGAAGCCTTACTGGTCGATCCTTATGAGCATGACAGTATGGCTAAAGCTTTGAAGAAGGCGCTGCGCATGTCTAAATCAGAACGTTTAGAGCGCTATCGTTATTTAAGCCAAGGCTTGAAAAATTTCGATATTATTCGCTGGCGTGATCAGTTTATTACTGACCTGAAAAACTCACAAAGCTTGCGGATCTATCGTCCCGTGGCTGCAGGAGCTTCAAACCAGTTCAGTGTACATGCCTAAATTTTTAAGTAAAAAAACACCAGCATTAAGCTGGTGTTTCGTTTTGAAGAGGAGCCACAATCTCTTCGCTTTGTTGTACTTCGTTTGGGTCTGCAGTGAGATGATTCAAAATCACAATACTCAATAGACCAATCGCAATGACGCTAAATACTAAGCTCAATCCGATGATTTCACTGCCGAAGCCAACCAATGCCGGTCCAATCAATGAACCTGTATAAGCAAATACCGATACATAAGACAATGCCACATGTGAAGCCAAAGTTTTCTGACGTCCTGCGCGGGAAAACATCAGCGGTACAATGTTGGCGCTACCTAAACCTAAAATCGCATATCCCACTAACACTACTTGCCAGACTGGTGCAAAGACTACGGTTAATAAACCGGTTGCAGCCAAGAGTGCGCTTAACAGAATCGTATTTTTTTCACCAAACTGCTGAATAATCAGGTGTCCACTAAAGCGTCCCAACACCATCAAACCCGCAAAAAAACTATAAGCCAAACCGGTTTGCGCCGCAGGCAGGCTGAACTCAGTAGCAAGATAAATACCACTCCAGTCCATAGCTGCACCTTCCGAAAGGAAAGCCACAAAACAGATCAGACCAATACCTAAAATTGCCCAGGTCGGTGCTGCTTTTTTTACCGGTTGTTCTGGTGATGTTTCTTCTACCGCTGTTTTTGGCTCAGCACCCAAACTTAAAGGAACAGCGAATAAGACAATAAGCAGCAAAATTACACTGACAATCACCGCACCGGTTAAAGGCGCCAAGCCAAGTCCCATTAACATGGTCATGCCCAGTACGCCTGCCAGACCACCTAAACTACACACTCCATGAAAACCCGACATTAAACTTTTACCGAGTTTTTTCTCAATCTGTGCAGCCTGGATATTGACAGTCACGCCCAAAGCACCGGCACTGGCACCAAAGAAAAACAGGCTGATTGCCATCATTAAATGATTCGGACTATAAGCCAGAGCAGGCAAAATAAATAAAAATGCACTGAGAATTACGGCCAAAACAGCACGGCAACCCAAGGCATTGGCCAGTCGACCGGCCAGCGGCATCGCCAGCATTGAACCGATTCCGGCACACAGCAATAACAGGCCAAAATCAGCATGATTTAATAACAGGCGCTGCTGTGCATATGGAATTAAGGGTGCCCAAGCCGCAGTACTAAAGCCCAAGCTAAAGAAGCATAACGCAGTCGCTATTTTCTGCCATAGATATGGTGATGGAGACTGAATTCGAGAAAGCAGTGTTTGATTGAACATTGTATTACCAAAAAAGAAGGCTCAGGCATCCATTACCGTTCATCCATAGAAAAACCCCACAGACTTATAGCTAGAATGTATAAGTTTGCGGGGCTGAATTTGCGTGAATTATAAACAGAATAAATTTAAATGGAATAGTTTTTAGACACGAATTTTAAGATTTTTTACAAGTGTCTGATTGTATAAAATTTATAGTTTTATGCTTTTATTTGCATAGGCTGATCGGTTTTTTCGCGGCCTGCTTAAGCTCAAGTTTTTGCAGAAAATGGGCAAAACCTGCAGCAATTTTTGAGCTAAGACGACTGCTGGTAGTGACTCTCAGCTGATTCGACCAGACAATCTGCGCACCGGCTTTTTCTAAACGGTGGATGAAATCGACATCTTCATGACAGTCCAGTTGCTGAAACCCATTGACCTGTATATAGGCCGAAGTTTTAAAACACAGGTTTGCGCCATGAATATGTCGATGTCCCATGCTGTCCTGATAATGTCGGAGATAAGCCTGACGGGTTTTCCGGCTTAAATGATCCCATTGATCCAGCTCGACCACACCACAAATCGCATCGGTGGGTTGATGCTGTAACATCATCTGAAACCAGTCACACTGTACGAATGAATCGGCATCGGTACAGCAAATCCAGTCACAGCCCTGCTCGATCATTTGCTGAATCCCCAAATGGCGTGCCTTACCGACATTTCGGAAGTCGCAACTGATGGCTGGAATACCCATTTGCTGAACTTTAACGGCGGTGCTATCAGTACAATGGTCCAAGACCACGAGAATCTGGATTTCAGGAAGATTTTCTATTGTTTTAAAATATTGAAAAAAATAAGTTTGTGCTGATTTTAAGGCTAACAGACAGCGTTCAATATAGGCTTCTTCATTACAGGCCGGAATCACCACACCGATTTTTTTCATCTTAAGCCCTCCTGCTCTGCTACGGATTGCGCTGAATTCAGCCAGAGATCTATCAAAAAATCGGAATCCTGCAAACTTAAACGATGGGAATAGTTTAAATGCGCTTTGAGATACTGATGGACATCTTCACCATTTAAGCTAAATCCTGAGATTGGCGCGCGCCAATGACAACTCAAGATACATCCACCCGGTTCCAGTGCAGTATGCAGCCATGTCAGCACCTGTTGCAGAGCAATCGGGTTTAGATAATATAAAATCTCACTGACGACAATGAGCTGAAATTTCTGTTTGGGCAAATCATCTGGCACGACACGCTGTAACACCTGTACATGCGGATAAGCTTGTAAACGCTGCTGCGCCAAATGGATCGCAGTATCATTGGCATCCAGACACATTAAGCTATTTGTCCGCTGTGCCAGTTCCTGACTGAAGATGCCGTTACTGCAACCAATTTCAATCGCAGAGTCAAATTGCAAGCTCGGCAAGACCGCCAGACAAATCTGCCGTTTGCGCTGTTCATACCAACGCTGTTCATATTGCCAGGGATCTCCCTGATTCAGGGCATATAAGGCATCGAAATATTCCTGATCATAGGCTGCTTTACTGTTCATACAGATACACCTCCCAGGGCTGTAAAATACGTTGTAATGCCTGCTCTGACAGAATCGGTGATTGATCTATCGTCGGATCAAGCTCGATCTGGCTCTTAAAACACCGCGCAGCTCGAGACTTATATTGTAATTCTTCCTCAGTTAATTTGAGTTGATGAGCGACGGTCCAGGGAATTCTGGTATCTCCAGGTGTTGCCCAATGCCATGCCCAAATCAAGACCTGAATACAGGGCAAATGAAGTTCAGTGGCCAGCTGCTGTGTGACTTGCCCCGTAATTTCATGATCTGGATGTCCATCATGAACAAATGTGCTAATTAACACATCATTCGGCTGCAGATAAGATTGTAGATGCAGTTGCAACACATTCCGCTGTTCTGCGACTTTACCATCCTCAATGTTTAAAGCGATCCGCAGAATATTCTGTTTTAAAGGTAATGCTTCTAAAGCTGCTCGCGTTTCAGCAGGACGAATCTGGTTCAACTCTTCGGGAGTATACAGACTAGAGCCGGGATGACTGGCTGTCCCATTGGTAACGGCAAAAAGTACGATCTGATAGCCCAATTTGTCCAGATGCTGAATCAGGCCTCCACAGCCCAAAATTTCATCATCAGGATGAGGGGCAATAATGCAAACTCTAGCATCCTGTGGAATAACCTTAGGAATATCGAATTCCGGCATCTGTTGCAAAATCTCACAGGTACGCCATTCTTCAAGCCGTGTGCCTTCACCATGGATGACACGATTCCCTACAATCTCATGTCTTATAATGTCCATAATTGTTCCTCCTGTGCAGTCAGCTCGCCAATCCGCTCCAAGTCAAATGCAGCATGACTTTGACGAATAAATACCGGAAGATCTGCTGCAAGCCGGGCGAAATGCGGATGCTCACAATACGGCCCAGCACCAAGTGCCTTACCTACATGAGTTAGTACATTTAAGGCAGTCGCTTCCACCTGAGCACGTAGGCTACGAATCTTTAACTCATGTGCGTGTTGCGGTTGCTGATCAATCAATGCAGCAACTTGATAAAATAAGGACTGTGTCGCTAAAAGCTCCCGACTAATTTCACCGAGATACATGGCCTTATAGGCATGCGGTTTTAACAATACTGCCTGTCTTAAATATTCAGCCAAACGCACGGTTGCGCCATACCAGCACGCGGCCACACCTGCGGCGCCATGCCAGAATCCGGGCCGATCCAGATAGGCATTTGGAGCTGCGACTTTTTCCACCTCAACATGATCCAGTTCCAGCCGGGCAGTCAAGGTATGCTGCATGCCCACTGCCTGCCAGGCATCCTGATGATGCTGAATGCCTTCTTGCGACAAATCTAGAATCAGTAATTGTGAATATTGCTGCTCATCACGGTGAGTCAGCAGACCGTGTTGCACCCAGACCGATGCAGAACACCAAGGCTTAATTCCGCTTAGCTTTCCTGCTTGCAATGTTAAAGGTTTGGGGCCACCTTCTGCTGCCCATACTGCCCATAAGCCTTTTTGTTCTACCGGAATATTCAGTTCATGCAGAATAGCTAAAGCATCTAAATGCGATTCATAGAGTTTACCCAGACTCAGATTGCTGGCTGAAACCTGGCTGAGTATCTGCCAGCGTTTTAAGGTCGCTCCGGAAGCGGGATAAGGCACCTGTTCGGAAATCGCCACCAGTTCCATTAAAGTGTGCTGAATTTTTTCTTGTAGCTCCAGAGGAGAATTTTCAAATCTTTGTAATATTGAACCGAGGTTCATGCATGCGGTTCCTCATAAAATACGGATAATGTTGTTGTGTTTTTAAAGTCAGTTAATGAGAAAGCTTGCGCATTTGTTTTAAACGTGTGGTCAGCCCTAGTACCTTACGCCGTGCATTAATCTCTTCTTCATTGAAACAGAGTTGCTGCATTAGTTCAGCTAAAGGCAAATGATTATGTTCAATGAGATAAATGTCCTGTTCTCTGCTCCATTTGGCTTGTTGTGCTTGAGCCAACAAATTTTTGACATCCAGTCTTACCATCTCTTCATCCATTTTGAAACCATGAGGATAGAAGCCGGAGCCTCTATCCTCTAACATAAATTGAATCGTTTAGGCAGGAATCGCTTCCGCAATCGCTTCACGCGTCCAGACACGATGGTTTAGGATTAAAGTCTTGAAGCTATCTTGTACTGCTTCAAACTGTCCGTTTGCCAGAGTTCCTTCATCGCTAACCAAACGCAGATCTTCAATCAGCTTGCCTTTATCACCCAGGAACACGATTGGTTTTAAATGCTTGTAGGCTTCCAGCAGATAATGAGTCGCCACACCGTCTTTCATTACCACATCGTAATTATCACCGTCAGCAATCACCACGGCATCATAGGCAATGGATGGTTCTGCTTTTTGCATACCATCGGAAGGAATCACCTCGCCTTGCTGACCCAGTACCGGGCCCGGTTTTGGGGTCAGTACATCGACCACAGCCCCTTCTGATTCTGCCCAAGCTTGAACAGCTTTGATACTGGCCTCATTGGCCTTGTCGTGCACCAATAGCGCAATTTTGCGTGCCTTAATATCTTCAGGTTTAAATGCCTCAAAAGATAAACGTGGTGAAACCTGCACCTCTGGCAATTTTGCCGCCTTTTTCTCTGCCGGAATTTCAATACCCAATTGGTCAGCAACCTGCTGTGCCAAGTCCAGATCGATATTGCAGAGCACTTCAAGTACTTCACGTTCACGAATATATTTGCGCTCCACCTTGCTCAGCTCGAAGACATAGGCATCGACAATGTGCTTTTGCTCATGTGGTGCCTGGCTGCGGTAGAAAAGACGGGCCTGACTAAAGTGATCACTGAATGATTCGCTACGCTGACGGATCTTGTGTCCATCAATACGCTCCTGATAGCTTTCAAAACCACCGCCTTGTTCAGCTGGCGGAGTCTCAGTCGGCCAGTTATTGTCAATCGAATTCGGCTCATAACTGGCTTGACCGGTATGTACAATACGCTGGTGTAAACCATCACGCTGGTTATTGTGGAATGGACAAACCGGCTTGTTAATTGGGATCTGGTGGAAGTTTGGACCACCTAAACGGCTGAGCTGAGTATCGGTATAAGAGAACAGACGGGCCTGCAATAATGGATCATTGGTAAAATCCAGTCCTGGCACAATATGTCCCGGACAGAATGCCACCTGCTCGGTTTCACCGAAGAAATAATCGACATTACGGTTCAGCACCATTCTGCCAATCGGCGTCACCGGCACCAGTTCTTCCGGAATAATTTTGGTTGGGTCCAGCAAGTCGAAGTCGTACTTCATCTCATCTTCTTCTGGGACGACCTGTACACCCAACTCCCATTCCGGATAGTTACCGGAGGCAATCGCTTCATATAAGTCACGACGATGGAAATCCGGATCTTTACCCGCCAGTTTTTGTGCTTCATCCCAGACCAGTTGGGCTAGACCCTGTTTTGGCGTCCAGTGGAATTTCACAAAAACCGCTTTATTCTCGGCATTGATAAAACGGAAAGTATGTACACCAAAGCCTTGAATGGCTCTTAAATTACGCGGAATACCCCGATCCGACATGGCCCACATCACCGCATGTGCAGATTCAGGCACTAAAGAAACAAAATCCCAGAAAGTATCATGTGCAGATGCACCGGTAGGAATCTCGGTCTGAGGTTCAGGTTTGACTGCATGTACAAAATCCGGGAACTTGATCCCATCCTGGATAAAGAATACCGGCGCATCATTCGCTACCAGATCGAAGTTACCTTCATCCGTATAAAACTTGGTGGCAAAACCACGGATATCACGTACCGTATCTGCTGAACCACGTGGTCCCTGTACGGTAGAAAAACGCACAAATACTGGCGTTTGCACACTGGTATTGGTCAGGAAGCCTGCCTTGGTCAGTTTTTCATTCCCCGGATAAGCCTCAAAATAGCCATGTGCGCCGACACCGCGGGCATGCACAATACGTTCTGGAATTCGCTCATGGTCAAAATGGGTAATTTTTTCCCGGAGAATAAAATCTTCGATCAAGGTCGCACCGCGAACGCCTGCCTTGAGACTGTTCTGGTTATCGGAAATTTTAACCCCTTGATTGGTAGTGAGTGCCTGTTCGGTCGCATCACTGCGATATGCGTCGAGCTGTTCACTTTTTTTATTGGTATTTTGTTTGTCTAAACCGTCTTTACCAGTCGCGGGGCTATTGGCCTTAATTTTCATGATGTATTCCTTGCTGAGCTTGAGTTTAGTTCAGATATTTTTGGTCTATCTCAAAGTCGCTTGAGCTTATATATTGCATGGCTTACCGAATCAAAATCATCCCGCAAGTCAATCTGCTACAGCCGATCCTGTATCAGCCTTACATTTCTTCTGAATATGCTGACTCGAAGCATTTTTGCTTTTCTGGGAATATTGTTATTGGTTTCGCCTGTGTCCTAACATAACTGCATTTGAGAAAGAGATTTATTATTGTTTGTAGTGCCTTGTTTAATTAAGGCAGCATTGTGTTATTTTTTATAAATTTCGGGTTTACTAATGATTCAGATTTTCATCTAAATTGTTTATTTAAAATAAAATATTAAAATCTTAAAGAGATATTTCGAAATAAAAAATTAGTGTAGTGATATGTGATCTTGCTCATAAATAAGCGTCATAACCCAAAACGATGTTTCAATCCTGAAATGATTAGGACTTTTTTAGAAGTTCAATTTGCTATGAGAAATTAATATGCTACCGCTAAAGATGGTCAGAACTTGACAGATTTAAATAGTTACAATCCCGTGCCCTGCTTATACATAATGACTAAACTTCCTGCCTTTATATTGATCTAATATCTATAACTTATAACCACTTAAATCTCTTAGCCTGTTCAGATCAAATACAAAGTCATAGAGATCATTTCATCTCTTGGCTCGGGCTTCGACTACATCCGACTTTATTTTAATACACCGTATCGCGTTAAGTTTGAAGGAGTAAGAGCATGGCCTCTTCTAAAAAAGAATCTAAAGCAATAAAAATTGATATCGGGATTTCGCATGATGATCGCGCCAAAATTGTCGAAGGTTTATCCAGACTTTTAGCAGACAGTTATACCCTGTATTTAATGACCCATAATTTCCACTGGAATGTCACTGGCCCCCAGTTCAATAGCCTGCACACCATGTTTATGACTCAATACACCGAGCAGTGGAATGCGCTGGACGTCATTGCTGAACGTATTCGGGCTTTGGGTTTTGCAGCACCCGGCACTTATAAACAGTTTGTGAAACTCACTTCTATTAAAGAAGTCGAAGGTGTGCCTAAAGCTGAAGAAATGATACGTTTACTGGTAAATGCACATGAAACTGTGGCACGTACCGCCAGAAGTATTTTTTCGATCATTGAAGAAGCCAATGATCAGCCGACCGCTGACATTCTCACGCAAAGACTGGAAGTACACGAAAAAACTGCCTGGATGCTGAGAAGCAATCTGGAACAATAAAATCGGATCGAATCTTTGAAATCAGGCTTATTCACAGGATGAAATGGAAACTTGCGGTAGTGCCATTAAAGTTCGGCTTCATCCTGACGTTTATATTAGAGGGATTTATCGGCACTCAATGATTAGATCAAGCTAAAAGTCAGGATCATTAAAATTAAACCATCAAAATTTAAGGATGTAGGCAATCGCATACATCCTTTTTTAACAAACAGATTGTTTACAGATTATTTCAATCTCATATATGGCTATCATTTTTTGAAAGCTATAAATCTGAAATATCTTTTCGATCGCTTCAAAAATTAGCCCTCCTGGCTCCTTACAGTACAGCTTAATCTTGAGGAGAATTGCTCGAATCACTTTCAATCCGGCCATCGACCAGATTGATGGTACGATCACAAGTGGCAGACAGGCGCGGATCATGCGTGACTAAAAGTACGGCGCAGTCGCGTTCACGATGCACTTTACGAAACAGTTCAAACATATCAGCCGCGGTCTGGGTATCCAGATTACCTGTCGGTTCATCGGCCAATAATAATGCCGGCTCAGTAATCAAGGCCCGAGCAATGGCCACCCGCTGCTGCTGTCCTCCGGACAATTCATTCGGTTTACGCTCGGCAAATTTTTCCAGTCCCACTGCCGCTAGTAAATCACGTGCGCGTTGCATTGCCTGCTGATTCGGTTTGCCATGCGCCATCATTAAAGGCATGAGAATATTATCCAGTGCACTAAATGCCTGAATCAGATGGTGAAACTGAAATACAAATCCGATGCTGTTGCAGCGCAGCGCCGTACGGCCGGTATCATCCATCGCACTGGTAGGTTGTCCCAACAAATACAGCTCGCCACTCGTTGGTTTATCTAGCAGTCCCAGAATATTCAGTAAGGTACTTTTTCCAGAACCGGAAGGGCCAATAAGTGCAGCAAAGTCGTTGCGATCAATGCGCAGGTCAATGCCATGCAAGACCTCAACCTCATTGGGCTGTCCAATATTATAAGATTTTCGCAGCGCTTCCAGACGCAGAACTTCCTGAGATTGCTCAGACATGACGAATCGCCTCCACCGGGTCGAGTGCTGCTGCCCGGCGTGATGGCACCGCTGCAGCCAGTACGCCTGTTAATGTCGCCAACAATAGCGCCAATATCACCAGTTCAATCGATATCGGAATATAGAATAATCCCGGCCCAAAATTATTAAATACCCACACCAGGCCATAACTGACTATGCTGCCCAGCACTGAACCGAGCAAGCCGAAGATTGCGCCCTGAAACAGAAAAACCCTCAGGATTTGCGATTGGGTTGCACCTGTCGCCCGCAGAATACCAATTTCTCGGGTGCGCTGCACCACACTGACGGACATGACGCTGGCAATCCCGAAAGCCACCGAAATTGCGACAAAGACAATAATCATATTAGTCGACAGGCTTTGTGCAGTAATGGCATTCATCAGTTGTGCATTGGTTTCAATCCAGCTTTCGGCTTTTAATGAGGTCAGGCGTCCGACTTGTGCGGCAACCTGGTCTGCTTCAAAAATATTGGCAATGGTTAGGTCAATCACCGTTACCCCGCCTGGCAGGCCGAGTAAGGACTGTGCCTGCTTGAGATCCAGATAGACATAACGCGCATCCAGTTCGCGCACGCCCAGCTCAAAAATACCAGCAATATTCACCAAGGCACTATTCTGTTGGCCGGTATCCAGCCGCAACTTGCTGCCGACCTGAACACCGAGGTCTTTGGCCAATTGACTGCCGATCAGTACATCATCCGCGCCAACCCGCAACTGACCACTGGTTAAATATTCTTTTAATGGAATGATCTGCTGATAACGCTCCAAATTCATCCCAACCAAGGCCACGGATTCAATCGCATCACCGCGTTGCACAAAAGCAGGCCCAGACACCACCGGCGAGACAGCGGTCAGTACAGGTAACTGATCCAGCGTTTCAGTAATCTGTTGCCAATTGTTGATCGAACGCAGGTGCTGTGCCCGTTTGTCTTCCTGCAATAATTGCACGGTCCCGGCGGGAGGTGACACAATCCGGTTGACTTCATCCGGTGACAACAGACGAATATGTGCCTGTGTACCTAAGGTTCGTTCGACAATATTGGCTTGCAGCCCCTGAATCAAAGCGGTGATAAAGACGATCACCGCTACGCCCACGGCAACCCCGATGGTAATCATGATGGACTGCGCGCGACCCTCGCGCAAAAAACTGACCGCGATTTTCCATTCGATCCAGAGCCGCCCGAATAAGTTTTTCAATCGAAGTTCACCGGTAATTCATTTTTGCTATTGGCCATATCAGCAGAATTCTGCAATGAACTCTGTTGTGGTTTTAAGCGAACTCTGGTGCCATCCTCCAATGAAGATTCGGCATCTGCCAGCACCTGATCACCCTCGCTCAGTCCGGATTTCACTTCCGACATGGCCAAGCCACGCAAGCCTAAAGTAATCTGCTGACGCTGTACTTTTCCATCACGTACCATTAACACCACGGCTTTATCTCCCTTGATACTGCTTAAAGCATCATTTGGAATAGCCAGTGCCCGGGCTCGTTTGGCCGTCTCGACATTCACCGATACCGTCATGTCCTGACGCAGAAAATCAGGTACGGGTTTGACAGTTAACCTGACCTCTACTGTACCGCGCTGTGGGTCAATACTTGGCGCAATAAAATTGATCCGAGCTGGGAAAGACTGATCCGGATAGGCATCGCTAATGACGGTCGCATTTTGCTGCAAGGCGAGTTGCGGTAAATTCCGCTCATCTAGCGGTACCCGGATTTCTGTATTCCCTGTTAACGCAATGGTAAATAAAGTTTGTCCCGGCTGAACCAGATCACCCGGCTCGACATCGCGTGTCAGTACTGTGCCGGCGACCGCAGCCCGAATCTTGGTTTTGGCCAGTTGAGCCTGTGCCACTGCAAGCTGCTCCCGAAGCGACGCTTCTTCGACTTGACCCGCAGCCAATGCGGCTGCTTTTACCCGAGCTGTCTCATAATTATTGCGCGCGACTCTTTCTGCTTCCACAGCCTGTTCGACTTCTTCCCTCGACAGGATACCGGCTTCTGCATTACGTCGACGTGTAGCTTCTCGGCTGGCTTGCTCCAGCTGGGCTTTTGCACTGGCCAGTTCTGCTGCAGCCTGTGGCCGTCGGCTGCTTGCCAATTCGGTCAATGCCAGCTCGGCCTGTCTGACTTGGGCCAGCAATTCATCCGATTTCAATACCACCAGCAGATCACCCGGTTTAACCTGATCGCCTTCCTGCACCAGACGTTGCAGAACCACAGCACTAATTTCACTGCCTACCTGGGCACGTGAAACTGTCGCAACACGTCCGGTCGCAACAACATTTTGTACCAGCGGCATGGCACTCAGCGTATAACTAGGCACCACTGGCCCCTGCCACCAACGAAATAGAGCAAACACTACTGCCAGTAGCAATACGATAATGAGCAAAATTTTATAGCGGGCAGCGCGCAATGAGAATCTCCGGTTGATTCGTCTAATTTAAAATAAGAAAGTCAAAACTGTATTTGTTTTTTTCCTAAGGTTTAATTTACAACAAGTTTCTAATTGGAATTATAGGTATTTTGTTGAGTTTGAAAAGAATGTTGAATTCCTGTCCGCTTTTTTTAGCTAGCCCTGTTTGATATCAGACTAGTCCATCTTTGGCAGATTCAGACGCGGGATCAGGTACCAGAAAATTATATTGAGTTTAAGGAAATGAAGATGTGATCAAAAAAAACAGGCTTGATCGTGATGGATCTAGCCTGTTCAATCGTTTGGGTGTTAATTGGATATTAGTTAAATGTTAAACAGTACGACGCAATCGCTGATCACGTTGCGCCAGACTTTCGTCCATCGGCACGAGTCGTCTATCAGGATCAATCTTTTGCCAAGGCAGGTCATTCGGGTCTGCTTTCATGGCTCCAGGCGCTTTCGCGACTAAAATGGCAGCAGCCATGTCCTGAAAATCTGCACGAAAATGTACCGAGCTTTTCACCACGATGATCGATTTATCTTGAGGCACAACACCAAAAATTCTAAACATATTACGATCGAGCAACTGGGCTTTGTAGGAACTGACTGCAATTTCAATACCATCTATTTCCAGTAATACACTCGGGCCGATATCCGCCTTAACGCCATGCATCATGGGCCCGCCATAGCTGAATTTCCCATCGCTATAGGCTTTGATTTTAAATGGCTTTGTTGCACAAACCTATCTGTAAAGGCTTTTTCAGCGATATAATTTTCAAATGAAGAAGCCTACACACAAAATCTACCGCACAACCAATTGGCCCGCATATAACCGAGCACTCATGAGTCGCGGAAATATTGCCATTTGGTTTGATCCTGCTACGCAATGGTATGCGCCATCAAAAGGCAAACAAGGGCGAAATCAAACCTACTCCGACGCAGCTATCCAATGCTGCTTAATGATTAAATCCTTATTCCGTCTATCTTTACGTATAGTCACTGGCTTTGTGCAAAGTCTGATTAAACTTTGCGGATTAAATTGGACCGCACCAGATTACAGTACGCTTTTTAGAAGACAAAAGCATATTGATATTGCAATCAGCTACCAAAAAAGTAGCGATGGGCTGCATCTACTCGTAGACTCTACAGGCATGAAGTTTCTAGGTGAGGGCGAATGGAAACGCAAGAAACATGGAGCTGAATATCGTCGCCAATGGCGTAAACTACATATTGGTATAGATGCCAAAACCCTACAAATACGCGCTATTCAGCTCACAACCAATAATGTCAGTGATTCACAGGTGCTTGGTGATTTACTTAATCAGATTCCACAAGATGAGCAGATTGACTCTGTTTATACCGATGGAGCTTATGACACCAAGCAATGCCGTCAGGTCATTGCAGATCGGCAAGCACATGCGGTGATTCCACCTAGAAAAAATGCGAAACCATGGAAAGATACAAAGAGTAGCTCGCTAGAGCGAAATGAATTACTTCGAACAGTTAAACGTTTAGGCAGGACATTATGGAAAAAATGGTCAGGCTATCATCGCCGCAGTTTGGTGGAAACCAAGATGCATTGCATCAAATTATTAGGCGATAAATTAATGGCAAGAAGCTTTCCTAGTCAGGTGAATGAAATTCATGCACGTGTAGCAGTCCTCAACAGATTTACGGAATTAGGTCGACCACTTACCCAAGTTACGCCTTAAATTTGGCTCAATTAGGGGCGCTTTGCATTTCAAATCTTTGTGCAACAAAGCCCCTATCAAATAGATTTAAACACTTATATGTTATTACCCATATTCTAGTGTTTATTTTTAAATTCTGTTTTGAGTCATTTCCCCATTGACGAGTCTCAGCAGGTTCAGTGGATTCTCATCTCTTAATGCTTCAGGCAACAGACTTTGCGGATAGTTCTGGTAGCAGACCGGACGTAGATAACGGTCAATCGCCAAAGTTCCCACAGAAGTACCACGTGCGTCTGAAGTAGCCGGATAAGGTCCGCCATGTACCATGGCATCACAGACTTCTACACCGGTTGGATAGCCATTCAACAATAAGCGGCCTGCCTTTTCTTCCAATACCGGTACTACATCGGCAAACTCCACCAGATCCGATTCATCCGCAATCAGTGAAGCTGTTAACTGTCCATTCATGCTGCTTAAAGCCTGTAGTAACTGGGCTTTGTCTTCTACTTCAATCACAATCGTAGTGGGTCCAAAGATTTCTTCTTGCAGAAGTTGATCACCAGCAAGCAGCAGTTCAACCTCTGCTTTGAAGAGTTGCGCTAATGCCTGCTCCCCTTGTTGCTCCTGACCGGCCAGGTGCTGAATGCCGGAATGCTCGGATAAATGCGATAAGCCAGAAACATAGCTGTTTAATGTCCCTGCATTGAGCATGGTTTGAGCCGGCTTGTTTGCCATGATTTCACTGAGCTGTTCAATGAGCCGTGTATATTCAGGTGATTTAATTCCCAGGATCAATCCTGGATTGGTACAGAATTGGCCACAACCCAGTACTACTGAATCTGCCAGCTCCTGGGCAATCTGATCACCACGGTTTTTTAAAGCTTCAGGCAGCATCAGCATCGGGTTGATACTGCTCATTTCAGCAAAGACCGGAATCGGCTGTGGACGTGCTGCTGCCATATCGCATAGTGCACGGCCACCTTTGAGGGAACCGGTAAAACCGACGGCCTGAATTAATGGATGTTTCACCAGTAAGGCACCGACAGCATTACCATAGATCATGTTAAACACCCCTTTGGGCATGCCTGTTTTCTCAACGGCACGTTCAATGGCCTGAGCCACATAGTCTGCAGTGGCCATATGCCCGCTATGGGCTTTGACCACCACAGAACAACCTGCTGCCAATGCAGAAGCGGTATCACCACCGGCGGTCGAGAATGCTAAAGGGAAGTTACTTGCCCCAAAAACGGCAACTGGCCCTACACCGATTTTAATCTGACGCAGGTCTGGTCGTGGCAAAGGTTGACGCTCTGGCAGTGCGGTATCAATTCGAGCCCCTAGAAAATCACCACGGCGCAAGACTTTAGCGAACAAACGCATTTGCCCGCTGGTACGGCCACGTTCACCTTGCAGCCGGGCAATGGGTAAAGCGGTTTCTTGAGAAATCGTATTGAGGAAGTCTTCACCCAAAGCATCGAGTTCATCTGCGATGGATTCTAAGAATAGAGCCCGCTGTTCAGGGGAAGTATGTCGGTAGGTTTTAAAGGCTGTATGGGCTGCTTCCACGGCCTGGTTGACTTCCTGTTCAGTGGCCTGAAAGAAGTCAAAAGTCAGGGCTTCACCGGTGCTGGCATTCAGGCTTTTCAGGACTTTATCACCTGCAGCGCTACGGGTGCCAGCTATAAAGTTGTGGCCAATTGTATTCATAATATTAATTCCTTAAAGAGTAATGATTGAGCCAATTGGTAGTTCAGGTTGAGTAGATGCGAGTTTATTTATCAATGGTTGACCAAACTCTTTCATTTCAATTTCAAATTCATCACCAATTTCAGCTTTCATACCGTCTGCAAAAGACAGTGTGGCTGTTCCGAAATAATGAATATGGACATCCCCAGGCTTGAGGAACTGTTGGTATTTGAAATGGTGATATTCAAGATTAGTCAGGCTATGACACATATTGTCTTCACCTGAAAGAAACTCTTTTTCCCAGATCACTTCACCATTACGTTTCAGCCGGCTTTTACCTACCAAATGTTTAGGCAGATCTCCCGTTCTTAATTCCGGACCATAACTGCAAAAACGTAATTTTGAATGTGCAAGATATAAATAATTACGGCGTTCCATCACATGATCTGAATATTCATTGCCTAGTGCAAAACCAATACGATACGGTTTTAAATCCGGGCCAATCACATATAAACCGGCAATCTCAGGTTCTTCACCACCATCTTCAGCAAAAGGAGGCAATGGTAATTCTTTCCCAGGACGTACAACAATTGAGCCATCCCCTTTATAAAACCATTCTGGTTGTGCTCCTACTTGACCCTCTATAGGTTTGCCTTTTTCTAGTCCCCATTGAAACATACGCATGGTATCTGTCATCGAAGCCGGATCATTCAGGTTTTGTTGATGCATCTTGTCGCGTGCGGATGCTGATCCTAAATGGGTTAATCCTGTTCCTGAAATAAAACAATGTGCTGCATCAGGATGATCCAATGGTGGCAAAACCTGGTGATTTTCTAACAGCTCAGCATAGTTATAATGTTGTTCTGCAAAACCTAATACCTCAACTTGCTTTTCAAGCGAAAGACCTTTTTCGATTGCTAACAATGCAAGCTCACGTACAGTAGTCACTCTATTAACCTGAAATACCTGATTGTTTTCTACGACACCTATTGCACGCTGATTAGAATGATCTTCAAACTGAATAATATTCATGCTGCTATCCTTTAGCATTTTCACTAATGTTCATTGTTTTAGATTTTTGGGTCTCAAATTTTGCATAGACGAAATATGTCAAAATCAAACCAAAAATCATGACGATTGTTAAAAAGTACAAACCTGAAGCCATGTTGCCGGTGTATTGCTTCAATAAGCCAATTCCAAAAGGACCGATATAGCCACCCAAATTTCCAACTGAGTTAATAAGAGCAATACCTGCTGCTGCGCTGGCACCTGTCAAGAAGCGTCCAGGAAGTGTCCAAAATACGGCTGTGGTAGAAAATAGACAGAATGCAACAACAGAAAGAGCGATCAATTGCATAACAGGAGAAGTTAGCCATGCACTAAAGAACATGCCACAAGCACCTAAGGCATATAAGAAGCTCAGGTGTCCATAACGGTCATTTAACTTATCTGTACTGCGGGGAATAATAAGTAAACCAATAATCCCGAATACATAAGGAATACTTGAGAGAAAGCCTACTTGTAAATCTGAACCACCACTAAACTGCTTGATAATGGTGGGTAACCAGAGATTTAAGCCATAAATGCTTAAAGTGACGGGTAGATAATACAAAGCAAGAGTCAATACACGCTTATCTTTTAAAGCATGAAGCGGATTTCCATGACGTGTTTGATCATATTCAGCTTCATCTTTAATCAGCTCATTACTCAACCAAGTTTTTTGTTCATTACTCAGCCACTTAACACTATTAATTTTTTCTGGAAGATAGAGAAGTGTTGGCCAGGCAAGTAAGACTGCTGGTAAACCTACTACAATAAATAACCACTGCCAGCCATGCATATTGGCGATACCGTCCATGCCCAATAATGCACCTGCCAAAGGTCCGGCTACCATCATGGCAATCGGCTGAGAAAGAATAAACATCCCCATGATTTTTCCACGATGGCGCACTGGATACCATTGGGTGATTAGATATAGTACTCCCGGAAAGAAGCCAGCTTCAGCGACACCGAGTAAAAATCTGAGGATATAAAAACTGTAAGGTCCTTGAATGAGTGCCATTGCCATGGTGATTAGCCCCCATGTAAGCAGAATTCGTGCGAACCACTTTCTTGCGCCAAACTTGTCTAAGAGTAGATTACTTGGCACCTCAAATAAGAAATAACCAATAAAGAATAAACCTGCACCTAATCCATAAGCCGCATCACCTATTCCTACATCTGCACCCATATGTAAATGGGCAAAACCGACTGCTGCACGATCAATATAAGCAACTAAATATAAGACCACTAAAGCGGGGATTAGCTTAAATGTTACCTTCCTGATGACATCCTTCTCGAATTCCATATTCGACTCCATTTTCCATTTCTAGTTTTAGCTTCATGCTGAAGGAGGAATTTACCAGAATAAAATATAGTATTACTATTTAAATTGTAAACCCTTTTAAAAGGATTTTATTTACTGTATTTTAGTTTTAATGTTTTTAATAGTAATACTATATAGGGATATAGAAATGTCTAACAAACAACCTTTACGCTCAGCTGCATGGTTTGGGACAACCGATAAAAATGGATTTATGTATCGTAGTTGGATGAAAAATCAGGGGATTCCAGATCACGAGTTTGACGGACGACCAATTATTGGTATTTGTAATACCTGGTCAGAACTCACACCTTGTAATGCACATTTCCGTAAAATTGCTGAGCATGTCAAAAAAGGTGTTTTAGAAGCTGGCGGCTTTCCGGTTGAGTTCCCGGTTTTCTCCAATGGAGAATCTAACTTACGCCCTACTGCGATGCTTACCCGTAACTTAGCCAGTATGGATGTAGAGGAAGCAATTCGTGGTAATCCCATCGACGGCGTTGTCTTGTTAACAGGTTGTGATAAAACGACTCCTGCTTTGCTCATGGGTGCTGCAAGTTGTGACGTTCCTGCAATTGTGGTGACAGGCGGTCCTATGCTGAATGGCAAACATAAGGGTAAAGATATCGGTGCGGGTACTATCGTCTGGCAGATGCATGAGGAATTAAAAGCAGGAAAAATTGATTTAAATGAATTTTTATCAGCTGAATCTGGTATGTCACGTTCAGCAGGAACCTGTAATACCATGGGCACAGCTTCTACAATGGCATGTATGGCAGAAGCTTTAGGGACCTCATTACCCCATAATGCGGCAATCCCTGCGGTAGATTCTCGCCGTTATGTATTGGCGCATTTATCTGGTATGCGTATTGTAGATATGGTGAAAGAAGATCTGCGTCTTTCTAAAATTTTAACTAAAGAAGCTTTTGAAAATGCTATCAAAGTTAATGCTGCAATTGGCGGTTCAACCAATGCTGTTATTCATCTGAAAGCAATTGCTGGCCGAATTGGGGTTGATCTGGAACTGGATGACTGGAACCGTGTGGGTCGCGGTATGCCCACAATTGTTGATTTGCAGCCCTCAGGGCGCTTCCTGATGGAAGAATTTTATTATAGTGGTGGATTGCCAGCAGTATTACGTCGTATGGGTGAAAATAATCTACTTCCCCATCCTCAAGCATTAACCGTCAATGGTCAATCGATCTGGGAAAATTGCCAAAACTCCCCTATCTACAATGATGAAGTGATTCGTCAAATTGATAACCCACTTCGTAATGATGGTGGGATGTGTATTCTTAAAGGTAATTTGGCACCAAAAGGCGCTGTATTGAAACCGTCTGCGGCCTCCCCGGAATTAATGAAACATCGTGGACGTGCTGTAGTCTTTGAAAACTTTGATGACTATAAGGCACGTATCGTTGATCCAGATCTTGATGTAGACGAAACCTGTGTCTTGGTACTCAAGAATGCCGGTCCAAAAGGTTATCCAGGCATGGCAGAAGTCGGAAATATGGGATTACCTCCAAAAATTCTGGCAAAAGGAATTACCGACATGGTTCGTATTTCTGATGCACGAATGAGTGGTACTGCATATGGCACGGTAGTCTTGCATGTTGCACCAGAAGCTATGGCCTGTGGTCCTTTGGCCGCTGTTCAAAATGGTGACTATATTGAACTCGATGCTTATGCCGGAAAATTACACCTGGATATTTCTGATGAAGAATTGCAGCAACGTTTAGCTAATTTACCAGAACCACCAAGACCAAGCTTTATTGGGGGCTATCGTCAGCTCTATGTAGATCATGTACTTCAGGCAGATCAAGGCTGTGACTTTGATTTTCTGGTAGGTTGCCGAGGCTCTGAAGTACCCCGACATTCACATTAAGTGCCTAAAATTTAGATGATCTTGTGAAATCATAAGGTCATCTATACCATAATGAGATCATAAATGGTCAATTGTAAAATATGAGTAATGCCGACTATAAAAATCCTGTTCCAAGTAAAAGCCAACATGCTCTTATTGTTCAGCAATTAGGTCTAAAAATAGTATCTGGCGAAATACCGGAAAATGCAAAATTGCCTTCAGAGGCAGAGTTATGTGAAGAATTTCAAGTCAGTCGACCGGTATTTCGTGAAGCTATTCGTGTTCTGAATGCCAAAGGTCTGACCTATTCTCGACCTAAAATTGGTACGGTTGTTCGCCCTAAAGATGAATGGCATTTACTTGATCCGGATATTTTATACTGGCTTATACAATCCACCCCTGAAAATGAATTTTTTAAAACTTTATCTACTGTACGTCGTGTATTAGAACCGGAATTGGCTTATATCGCAGCAAGTACGGCGACAGAGGAAGATATAGCACGCATTAAAAAAGCGTATGCAGGGATGGAACAGGCAGAAAGTATTGAAGAGTTTATCCAGCCGGATATTGACTTTCATCTTTCAATTGCCAAAGCAACTCATAATGATTTATTGGCATATATGTCAAAAATGCTGGTTTTACCTTTGCAGCAGTCAATCCAGGTTACCAGTTTAAGACCGAATTTACAGAACCATTCATTGCCTCGGCATAAAGCAATTTTAACTGCAATTGAAAATAAAGACCCTCTTTCTGCACGTCATGCCTCGCTGGTGCAGTTAGAGGATACTAAAATGGCATATGATTTGATTAAAAAATAAGTCATATGCAGTACCACTATGTAGATATTAAAGATTTATGAATACCGTAAAAGTTACCTGTGTTGAAAAAGGCGTATTACTGAATAAAGCATTTCAATTTAATTTCCCTGTTGAATACACTGAATATGAGCAGTTAAGTCAGCAACAGTTTTATGATCAGATCCATGATCAGGATGTGCTCATCATCAGTGACCTGAAAGTTGATGAACAGATTCTGAACAATAATCCGAACTTAAAATTACTGGCACTTTGTTCCACAGGTTACGATCATGTAGATGTCGATTTATTAAAGTCTAGAAATATCAAAATCTGCAATATTCGTGGTTATGCTGGCGATGCAGTGGCTGAACATGCATTTGTCCTGATGATGAACCTGATCAAAAATTTCGACTCCCAAGTTAAGGCTGTTCGAGATGGGACCTGGTCAAATAGTCCAGTATCTTTCTATCTTGCAGCGCCCATCCGTGAACTCAAAAATAAAAATCTGGTCATTGTAGGTAAGGGCGAAATCGGTCAGTCGCTTGCAGAAAAAGCCCAGGCATTTGGTATGAAAGTTACCTTCAGTGAACGCAAGAATGCCACGACCTGTCGTGAAGGATATGTTCCATTTTCACAGGCAATACAGCTTGCTGATGTGCTGTCCTTGCACTGTGATTTGAATGATGAAACCCGTTTTATGATTGATCAGACTGTACTCAGTCAAATGAAAAAAGATAGCATTTTGATTAATGTAGGCCGCGGCGGTTTGGTTCATAGTGAGGATGTTGCAGAAGCATTAATGAATCAGCAGATTGCAGGTTTTGGTGCAGATGTGCTGGACCAGGAGCCTCCTGCAGCAGATCATCCCTTGTTAAAACTCAAGCATCCAAATGTCATGATTACAGCGCATATTGCTTGGGCTACTGATGAAGCTCAAGAACGACTATTTTCTATTTTGGAGAGTAATGTGAACCAGAATATTTTAGGTCATGATCAAAATCTGGTTTAGTTCAATTTATAAAAGAGAGTATTAAATAAAAAAATTAATATAAAAAATAGGACGGTTCATTATTACGATGCCCGTCCTATTCATTTAGATGGATGAACCCCACATGAAAGCCAAATCCTTTAACTAAAATATAAAAATGGATAAGACTGTAGCACCCTCAATCCATGAGGAAACTACAGTCGAACTTTATGGAATTAGTCAGGAATTAAACAGGTTTTAAATGATCTTTCTTGTCCAGATAGCCCAAGATAACTTGCAGCAACACACCAATCAATGCACAGACTGACATTAAAATAAAGCAAAGTGTATAACCGGTTGCATTATGCCATCCTCCAAAATTCGTCAGTAATGAACCCATCAGAATGGGGGCAATCGCTCCTCCCACATAAAGGGCCACAGTAATGATACTGTTCGCTGTACCCATGGCATCTTGCTCGGCATAATCTGATGCCGTGGCATAATAAATTGGCCAGATTGCATTGGCAGAGAAACCAAAAATTAATTGAATAATAATGACAGAAATTACACCTTGGGTTAAACAGAAACTGGCAATACCAACAGCCATCCAGATTCCACAAAGAATGAGTGTCTTACGACGTCCAATTTTATCGGACAAAGAAGGCCAGAAAATTTGACCCATAATTCCTGTAATTGTAAATACGGCACTTAAACCTGCCGCTTTAGCAAGATCTAGTCCCACAATATTATAGAGATATGCAGGAAAAATAGTCAGGAAACCAAGATATACAATGTGTGTAATTAAGGTACTACCTGCCGTAAATAAAATACCGCGTGACTTTAAAGTTCTTTTTAAGGAACCTTTCTTCGCAGCAGCTGGATTTAAGGATTTGGTTTCTAGACATGGATTATCTGTCGGTGGAGTAAGTCCTCGATCTATACATGCATCATGAAACTCATCATAGCGTTTCTTGTTTGAATAAATAGCCCAGAATGTTAATACCGGTACTGAAATCATGATGCCGAGATAAAATGCATAACGCCAGTTTTCAGGACCAAAATAATAAATAATTGATGCCATTACTACCCCACTCAGCATTGCACCAACGGGATAACCAGCATGGTGGGCACCGATTGCAAAGCCTCGGTGCTCTTTAGGCCACCATTCTGCGGTATTACTCACCCCGATGGGTTCGGCCACACCACAACCAATAGACACCAATATCCGCAAGATAACAAACTTATAGAAAGTATTACTAAATGACATGATGCCAGAAAGTAAGGACAGAAAAGTAAATCCGACAATCAAAGGCCACTGGAACATAGCACGTTTCCAGCCCGGTGCTTTTAAATCACAATAGGCACTTACCGGAATACTGAGTAAGGCTAGGGACACAGTAATGGCGGCGATGGTATAGCCCCACTCTGTGGGTGTAAGAGAGAATTCTTCACAAATCATGACTGCCGCGCGGAATATGAGTTCACGATCATATGCAATAACCAGCCAGATTAACCAGCAAACAACAAGAGACACCCATGAATGCCGATGAACTTTTTTTAAACTCATTCTCTTTCCCTATTTATTAACCATCTGAAAATGGTTAATTCCATCCATTCTTATTCTGAATAATTTTATTTAGTAGAGAATTTCTCTATTTAATAAAATATAAAAAAATATAGTTCTATCGATTTTGAAATTCCAATTACATTTTCCCAGCATTCGATAACTCAGTCCTATCGATATATATTTTATTTTACAAAACATTGATTTAAAAAATATATTAAAATGTATTAAATATTTTAGGATTAAAAATAATATATTTAAAATAAAAAACTGGCTATTTAAAAGCCAGTTTTAAACAATATCAAGAGATATAGCTATACCTCTATATTATTAAGCCTTTTTAATTCACGAATTAATCCTGAATGGTCTAAGGGTCCATCGCCATGATGGACCATATCTGAAAAGAGCTGATCTACCAATTCTGCTACCGGCAACTTTAATTTTAATTCCTGCGCATAATTTATAGCAGTATGAGTATCTTTTAACTGAGTACTCGCTGCGCCTCCTGGTTTAAAGTTTTGACTTAACATACGTTCACCATGCTGTTGCAAAATAGGAGAGTCAGCAAATCCACCAGTTAATGCCTGCTTTACTTTATACGGATCAGCCCCGCCTTGCTGAGCAAAGAGTAAACCTTCTGCCACGGTAGCAATCGTACTCGCAACAATCATTTGGTTAACCAGTTTGGCGAGCTCTCCACATCCGGCAGTGCCCACCAAGACTGCTCTGCCCATAGAATTTAGAACTGTTTGGGCTTCAGTAAAGGTATCTTCCTCACCACCCACCATAATAGCTAGAGTCGCATTTTGTGCACCTTTCTCACCACCTGAAACAGGTGCATCTAGGTATCTTAATCCTAAGGATAAACATCGTTCATTCTGATATTTTGCAGTTTCTACCGGGACTGAACTCATGACAATCACAATACTATTTTTCTTTAGTTCAGAAATCGCTCCATCTTTTTGGAACAGGACTTCATCACAAGTTTTTCCATCACTCAGCATTACAATAAGAAGATCAACATCTCTTCCAACTTCCGATAGCTGATGACAGACTTGTGCGCCCGCCTCTTCTAATGTTTTCAATTTAGAAATTGTTCTATTCCAAACCTGAACCTGGTGACCATCCTTGATTAAGTTCATAACCATGGGTGTGCCCATAATACCGGTTCCCACGAATCCAATCCTTGCCATGTTTTATACTCCTTGATTGGGTTGGGCTTTGAGATTTAACTTTTCTTTTTCTATCTGTTTGCCATTTAATCGTGCGAGTACCAATAACCCGATTCCGCCAATCGCAACAAATCCAGCGATGACTAGAAATGCAGTAGTATAAGTACCAGTCGTGGTATATAAGTACCCTGTTAAATATGGCCCTGTAAATCCACTTAAATTACCCACAGAGTTAATCAGTCCAATACCAGCGGCGGCACCTACTCCCGTCAATGTTTGGCCAGGTAATGTCCAGAAAATATTAATCGCACTAAATACACCAATGGCAAGGAAAATAAACCCAACAATAATAGCCCAGGGCTGGTTGACAATTAGTGCGATTGCAATTGAACTTGCCGCCATAAGAGCTGCACAAGCACCATGCTTATGACGTTCCTGTTTACGATCCGAGCGTCGGCTCCATAAAATCATGCCTACAGCAGCGAATGCATAAGGAATAGCTGTTAAGAGTCCGTTTTGAATCAAACTGATTTCCATGCCAAACGTGTTACGGAATGACTCCAGCACACTTGGCAAGAAGAAGAACATGGCATTCGAACCAGAAGTAATGCCGAAGTACACAAGAGCCATAAGCCATACCAATGGATTTTTAAACACTTGTTTAATAAGCGCTGACTTAGTTAAATGAGAGTCAGCAGCTTCAGTTTTTTCAAGTTCTTCTCTCTCTAAAGTTCTCATTAACCATTGACGTTGATCAGTAGTGAGCCATTGGGCTTCTTTAGGCGTATTGGTTAAGTATTTCAAACAAATGATACCTAGAATGATCGATGGAATGCCCTCAAGCACATACATCAAACGCCAGCCTTCATACCCTATTGTATCGCCCCATTGCATCAGTCCAACTGAAATAGGTGCACCAATAATCTGGGCAATTGGGAGACCTAAATAAAATGTGGCAAATACACGTGCACGATATCGCGCTGGAAACCACAAAGTAAGATAGAAAATCACACCAGGAAAAAAGCCAGCTTCCGCAATACCGAGTAAAAAACGAAGAACGATAAACTGAGTTCCGTTTTGGATAAAGCCCATTAAGGCAGCAATGATTCCCCAAGTAATCATAATACGCGCGATCCAGATTCTGGCACCGAAACGATGTAGCAATACATTACTCGGAACTTCGGCAATAAAATAACCAAGGAAAAAAATACCAGCGCCTAAGCCAAATATCGTTTGAGTAATGCCAATTGCATCATTCATATGCAAGGCGGCAAAGCCGATATTTGTTCTGTCTAAAAATGCCATTACAAACAGAATAATAAGAAAAGGAATAATTCTTTTTGAAATACGTTGAATGGTTTGCTCTTCTAAAGCAGATTTAGCTTGAATATCTTCCATAATACTGTCTCACTTTAATTAGCTATCTCAGCTATTAATTCCTGGGTATCTTCAATATGCGCCCGGATGATGCTTTCAAAATTCTTATCCGCTTTGAAACCGAGTGATTCAGCATATTCAGCTTTAACTCGCACTGGCCAACTTTTCACAATACGTTGAATCGTTTTATCTTCTTGCCACTGGACGAGATCTACCGCAGATTTTCCTGCAATTTTTTCTAGGGCTTTCAGCATTTGCTGAACGGTCACCGTTAAACCAGGTAATGGAATAATGCGCTGATCGGATAACTGATCCGGAGAAATAACCGCTGCATGAATCATTGAGTCGATACAGCGACGTGGAGAGGTGATAAATACTGGCGTATCAGCCTGGACAGGACAAACCGCGGGCTCACCTTTGAGCGGTTCACGAATGATTGAACTAAAAAATGTTGAAGCAGCTTTATTGGGCTTACCGGGACGAACAACAATTGTAGGTAAACGTAATACTCGCCCATCAATGAAGCCTTTACGTGAGTAATCTGAAACAAGTAATTCACCTACTGCTTTTTGCATGCCGTAGGACGATTTAGGTGTGACGACAGTGTCATCTGTAACTACTTCTGGTAGAGCACCTCCAAATACAGCGCAACCGCTGGCAAAAATAAATCGGGGTTTGATCCCGTGCTGTCTTACCGATTCAAGTAAGGTCAACAAACCATACAAATTGACTTCCATACCTAGGTCAAAATCAGCTTCCGCGGCTGAACTTACCACAGCAGCTAAATGCCAAATGACATCTACGTTTTTAGTAATTTCTAATACTTGTTCTTTATCAGTAATATCACCGATCACAACCTGAATTTTTGGATCTTCAGGAGTGTCCTCTCCTGCAAAAGCATCGAATAATATGATTTTTTCTACGGATTGAGCAGCTTGTCCATCTAGTGTGATAGTCCCTAATTCCAAGATTTTTCTAGCTATCTGTTTGCCTATAAAACCAGTTCCACCAGTAATAAGTATATTCATAGGTAATCCTTCCCTAATTTAAGAATCAGACGATTTACATCGTAGATGACTCAAATTAAGGAGGATGATTAATAATTACCAATGAATTATTCCTCAATATCGATAACTTTTTAATATCAATATGAATGCGTAATTCAATATAAATTTATATTGAAAGACTTATATACCTAATTCTTATTATTTTTTATTTCAGAATATCGCTACTTTAGGTTTAATAACTTCTGTTTATCAAAGATTGATATTTAATCATTAGTAATTTTTTAAACTAAATTATAATTTACTTAGAAAGTATATGATTTTTCAATAAATTGAATGCCTATCAAATTGAGATAATCTTTCAGGATAATGTAAATGGAAATTAAAGTATTTGTTGATGTTAAGACACGTTTAGGTGAAGTACCGACATGGGATCCTGTTCGTCAACGATTATTTTGGGTAGATATATTTGACGGTCGCTTGTTTTCCTGTGATGAGCAAGGTAAAGACCTGAAAGCTTGGGAAACCCTTCAAAAGATCGGATCTTACGCATTACGTGAAAACCATAATGGAGCAATTGTTGCATTAGAAAATGGGCTGCATAGCCTAGATTTTGATACTGGCGATTTAGAATTTATTGATCACCCTGAACCAGATATGCCTTTTAACCGTCTGAACGATGGAGGTGTAGACAGACAAGGTCGTTTTGTTTTTGGATCGATGAACCGTATGGAAGAAGATAAAACCGCCTCTTTATATCGTTTAAATACAGATATGACGGTTCAGAAACTAGAAGAAAATATCAATACTTCAAATGGGATATGTTGGAATCCAAAAGGTGATAAGTTCTACTTTACAGATACCTGGCAAGGTGAAATCTGGTCATACGATTATGACAGTGCAGATACCGGTTTAACGAATAAACAGGTTTTTTGCAAAATCGATACGCAAGATGGCGGCTCAGCAGACGGATCAACTGTAGATAGTGAAGGTTATGTCTGGAGTGCGAAAGTATATTCAGGGAAATTGGTACGTTATGCGCCTGATGGCAGCATAGATCGAATCATTGAAATGCCGGTTAAAAAAGTAACCAGTCTGGCGTTTGGGGGTAAAGATTTAGATGTGCTCTTTGTTACCTCTATGTCTCAACCTCCGCTACCACGTTTTCCTGGAGACAATCAGTTGCGTGGTAGTGTATTTGCCATTTATGGATTAGGGATCCAAGGTGTCGCCGAAACATATTTCAAAGGTTAAATGCCATTTAATCACTTGGCTGATTTAATTAGCCAAGTGATATTTATAGCTAATTCTGCTTAGCATTTCTTAATAAAATTTCTATAAAGGTTTGTGCAATTTCTGAAACTGGTTCGTTTTTCCTCGTCAAAATGCCGTAATCCTGGGCATCTAAAATCAACTCGGTTTCTATAATGCAAAGTTTCCCGTCTTTCACCTGTTGAGCGACCATTGCTTCAGGCAGCATAGCGACCATGGGAGCAGTTTGTATAATCTGTAGGAAAGTTTGCATGGACATGGTATTGACCGTATTCAAAGGGACTTTAACATTTGCGCGCATAAACGCCGCTTCCATACGTTCACGAATAGGTGTTCCTTTAGGGTAAACCACCCAAGGCCAATCCATGAGTTCGATCAATTTACAAAATTTCTTTTGAGCATAGGCATGCTCATGATTAACCACAATACAAAAAGGCTCAGGTCCTAAGGGCTTAAAATCAAAAAATTGCTGTTGTGTTGCCTGGGTAAATCGACCCACCGCTAAATCTAGTGTATGTTCACTGAGCATTTCCATTAAATGATCACTGGTCTGTTCAACAACATCAATAGAGAGTAATGGCCATTTCTTTTTAATCTCAATCACAGAATTTGGAATGACAGACGCGGTTGCAGCAAAAATTCCACCTACTTTAAGAAATCCATGTCCACCTAGCCTCAGCATTTCAATATCTTCAACAAAATGTTTGGCATCATTCAGGACCCGCTGTGCATAACAAATCACATGCTGCCCCAATGCTGTTACAGGCATACTTCTCGGTAAGCGTTCAAAAATAGAAAAACCCAGCATATTTTCAATTTCTTTCAGCATCTTACTAATCGCGGGCTGACTTAAATTCATCTGTTCAGCTGCTAAATGCATATTTTTAGTTCTTGCCAAAGTCTCTAATAAAACCAAGTGCCTATATTTGAACCAATTATTAAAACTTGAATAATTTAAGTCTGCCATTTAGAAATCCTTTTACCAATAACTACAGGTTATTAATTATTAAATTATTACCATTGGTGTTTATTAGAAAGGAATTCTATGATGATTTCAATTATAAATAGAGTTGTTTTACATGAAATTTACATTAAATTCAGCTAATTCATTACCAGTGGATGGTACACAAGGGTGCTTAATTGGGCGAGCATGGGTACCGCATAAACATAAAGTTGCTGGTCCATCGCCAGTGATTTTGAAAGGTAATCAGGTTTTTGATATTTCTAGTCATTTCAATACGATCTCTGAACTGTTAGAAACTGATTCCCCGATCTCGGCTCTCTCTAAAATTGAAGGTCAATTGATTGGGAATATTGATGAAATTTTTGCAAATACTTTGCCTGAGCCAGATCTAAGTAAAGCTTATTTTTTAGCACCTATTGATCTGCAAGTGATTAAAGCTGCAGGAGTAACTTTTGCTGCAAGTATGCTGGAGCGGGTAATTGAAGAACAGGCTGCAGGTGATGCGGATAAAGCGCAACACATTCGGGAAATCGTACAGGGAGTGATTGGAGACAGTCTTAAATCTATTCAGCCTGGCTCTGTAAAAGCACTTGAATTAAAAAAATACTTAATTGAACAAAATATGTGGTCTCAATATCTTGAAGTTGGGATTGGCAGTGATGCAGAAATATTCACTAAAGCTCCTGTTCTAGCAGCCGTAGGAACAGGTCAAAATATTGGTATTCATCCAAAATCAGAGTGGAATAATCCTGAACCTGAAGTGGTTCTAGTGGCAAATAGCCAAGGTGAAATTTTAGGTGCGACTTTAGGTAATGATGTCAATCTGCGTGATTTCGAGGGACGTAGTGCTCTTTTATTGAGCAAAGCTAAGGATAACAATGCCTCATGCGCAATTGGTCCTTTCATCCGCTTATTTGATCAAACTTTTAGTTTGGATGATATCCGCTCATGTGAGGTAGAACTCAAAATTGAAGGAACTGATCATTTTGTTTTGAATGGTTTGAGTTCCATGTCTCAAATTAGTCGTGATCCAGAAGATTTAATTCAACAGACTTTAAATGAAAATCATCAGTATCCGGACGGATTTGTACTATTTTTAGGAACATTATTTGCCCCTACCCAAGATCGAGAAAAACCTGGAGCGGGCTTTACCCACAAAGTTGATGATGTCGTACGGATTCATACTCCTAAACTAGGCACTCTTTACAATACTGTAACGACCAGCGACAGAGCATCACCTTGGAATTTCGGCATCAACTCATTGATGCAAAATTTAAAGCAGCGTGAATTACTATAGTTTTCACATATTATCCCTAGGTTGAATGGTATTCCTAAATGATTAGCTTTAGGTTTGGTTCTACCCTTCAAATAAATAACTGCCTCCCATATTGCTCATTTGCATAATATTAAAGTTAAGGATCTGGAAATGAATAATCAAAGTAAACGGATTTTTTTACGTAGCCAGGAATGGTTTGATGATCCAAAACATGCAGATATGACAGCTTTGTATGTTGAACGATATATGAATTATGGTTTGACACGTGATGAGCTTCAGTCCGGTCGACCAATTATTGGTATTGCCCAGACAGGCAGTGATTTAACTCCTTGTAATCGTCACCACAAAGAATTAGCAGAACGCGTTAAGGCCGGCATTCGTGATGCCGGTGGCATTCCTATGGAATTTCCAGTTCATCCAATTGCAGAACAATCACGCCGCCCTACTGCCGCGCTTGACCGCAATTTAGCCTATTTAGGTTTAGTAGAAATTCTCCATGGCTACCCGCTTGATGGCGTGGTCCTGACCACTGGTTGCGACAAAACCACACCTGCCTGCCTCATGGCAGCAGCCACTACCGATTTACCGGCTATTGTTCTTTCAGGTGGACCTATGCTGGATGGCAACTATAAAGGTGATTTAATCGGATCAGGTACAGTGATCTGGCATGCACGAAATTTACTGGCTTCTGGTGAAATTGATTATGAAGGGTTTATGGAAATGACCACTTCAGCATCTCCATCAGTTGGACATTGCAATACCATGGGCACGGCACTTTCCATGAATGCCTTAGCTGAAGCTTTAGGTATGTCTTTACCGACGTGTGCCAGTATTCCTGCGCCTTATCGTGAGCGTGGTCAAATGGCTTATGCGACCGGTAAACGCATCTGTGAGATGGTCCTTGAGGATTTAAGACCCTCGAAAATTATGACCAAAAAATCCTTTGAGAATGCGATTGCTGTTGCCTCTGCTTTAGGTGCTTCTAGCAACTGTCCTCCGCATTTAATCGCTATAGCACGTCATATGGGAATAGAACTTACATTAGATGATTGGCAACGTGTAGGTGAAAATATTCCACTTCTTGTGAACTGTATGCCTGCTGGAAAATACCTGGGTGAAGGTTTTCACCGTGCCGGTGGTGTACCAGCAGTGATGTATGAATTACAAAAAGCAGGCGTACTTAATGAAGATTGTGCATCAGTTAGTGGAAAAATGATGGGGGAAATTGCCAAGCAGTCTAAAACATCAAACGCTGATGTAATTTATCCCTATCAAGAGCCGCTTAAACATGGTGCCGGCTTTATTGTACTCAGTGGTAACTTCTTCGACAGTGCGATTATGAAAATGTCTGTTGTGGGAGAGGCATTCAGGAAAACCTATTTGTCTAATCCGCAGGATGAAAATAGCTTTGAAGCTCGAGCGATTGTCTTTGAAGGACCAGAAGACTATCACGCCCGTATTAACGACCCCGATCTTAATATTGATGAAAACTGCATTTTAGTCATTCGTGGTGCAGGTACAGTCGGTTATCCAGGTAGTGCTGAAGTAGTAAACATGGCACCTCCTACAGAGCTGATCAAAAAAGGCATCGATTCTTTACCTTGTTTAGGTGATGGTCGCCAAAGTGGAACATCAGCCAGCCCTTCTATTTTAAATATGTCACCTGAAGCAGCTATTGGTGGTGGGATTGCATTGCTCAAAACCAATGACCGTTTAAGAATTGATTTAAATAAACGTTGTGTAAATGTAGTTGTTTCTGATGAGGAATTAGAACGCCGCCGTCAACAATGGAAACCTGACTACCCTGCATCTCAAACACCATGGCAAGAAATGTATCGCAAGTTAGTAGGCCAACTTTCTACAGGCGGATGCCTGGAACCAGCAACCTTATATATGCGTGTCATTAATGACAAAAACTTGCCCCGACATTCTCATTAAATCGAATCTAGGACTAATTAGATGAATACAATTGGCCACAACTTTATAGCTGGCACCCGTAGCGCTGCAGGTGATAAAGTCCTGAAAAGCCTGAATGCCAGCACCGGTGAAGCCCTGACTTTTGACTTCTTTCAGGCCACTGAACAGGAAGTCAACCAGGCCGTGGAAGCAGCCCATACAGCCTTTAAAACCTACCGACATACTTCCCCTGAACAGCGGGCTCTATTCTTAGAATCCATCGCAGATGAACTCGATGCTTTGGGTGAAGACTTCCTCAATACGATTTCTCAAGAAACCGCTTTACCCATTGCCCGGCTGCAAGGTGAACGTGGCCGTACCAGCGGGCAAATGCGTTTGTTCGCTAAAGTCTTGCGCCGTGGTGATTTTCTAGGGGCTCGAATTGATACCGCACTGCCAGAGCGTCAACCTTTGCCACGACCAGACCTGCGTCAGATTAAAATCGGTGTAGGGCCAGTTGCCGTTTTTGGGGCAAGTAACTTCCCTTTAGCATTCTCGACCGCCGGTGGTGATACCGCTTCTGCATTGGCAGCAGGTTGTTCTGTGGTGGTCAAAGCCCATAGCGGGCATATGGCCACTGCAGACTATGTGGCTCAGGCCATTGAACGTGCCGTTGAGAAAACAGGCATGCCCAAAGGGGTGTTTAACATGATCTATGGTAATGCTGTCGGTGCCTTACTGGTGAAACATCCATTAATTCAGGCCGTCGGTTTTACCGGTTCCCTCAAAGGTGGCCGTGCACTATGCGATATGGCAGCAGCACGTCCACAGCCGATTCCGGTCTTTGCTGAAATGAGCAGTATCAACCCGATGCTGATGCTGCCTGAAGCTTTAAAAAACCGTGGTGATCAGATTGCCCAGGAGCTGGCAGATTCAGTAGTACTGGGTTGTGGCCAATTCTGTACCAATCCAGGATTGATCCTGGGAATTAAATCACCTGAATATACACGGCTCATTGAACAGCTCAGTGAAATCATGGCAAACAAGCCGGCTCAAACCATGCTCAATGCAGGGACATTAAACAGCTATGTTTCTGGCTTATCGCATTTATCCGAGCATTCCGGCATTCAGCACCTGGCCGGTCAGGAGCAACAAGGGGAGCAGGCATTAGCGCAACTCTTCAAAGCAGAGGTTGAACTGCTGCTTGCTGGTGATCAACTTCTGCAAGAAGAAATCTTTGGACCCACTACGATTGTGATTGAAGTAGAAGACAAAGCCCAGTTACTACAGGCTTTAAGCAGCATGAATGGACAGTTAACAGCTTCACTGATTGCGGATGAATCGGATCTGGTGGAGTTTGCCGATGTAGTACCGGTATTGGAAGAAAAGGCAGGCCGCTTATTGTTGAATGGCTATCCAACCGGTGTAGAAGTCTGTGATGCCATGGTACATGGCGGACCTTATCCGGCTACTTCAGACGCACGTGGTACTTCTGTGGGAACTTTGGCGATTGACCGTTATCTACGTCCGGTCTGCTACCAGAACTATCCGCAAAGTCTGTTGCCTGAAGCATTAAGAGATGAGAATCCACTGAACCTGCTGAGACTCGTCAATGGGGAAATGACTCAAAACAGAATTTAAAAGAGACGACAAGAACAAGAATGCGGGGAGCTTTATTCATCTCAGTGAGTTGCCCGCTTTCAAAAACGATAGATAGCCAAATACATTATCAAATACTTGGAATAGATGAAGTATGAATTTATCTGTTTAACCCAAATAACAATGATTTCAAAAATAAATTAAGAAACATTTAAGGATGAATGTATGAAAACACTTGCGAAATTTTCATTAGTAATAGGGACCTGTATGTCTTTTTCACCTGAACTATTAGCAAATGAATTATTGGAAGATGGTCAATTTGATTTAATTAATCGTAATTTTTATTTTTATCGCGATTTTAGAAATGGAGCTTTCAATCCTTCCGGTGCGAACACGCAGTTGCCAGAAGAAGATAAAGAGGGCTATCGTAGTGAATGGGCACATGGGGTTATTGCAAAATATACTTCAGGATATACTGATACTGCCTTGCAAGTAGGATTTGATGCTTATGGCATGGCAGCAGTAAAACTATATAGTGACGAATTTAAAACCGGCACAAACTTGTTAGAATTTGACTCTGCAACAGGTAAGACTAAAAGCTTCAATGGAGAAATTGGAGGTGCTCTAAAGGTCAAATATAAGGACACTATATTGACTTATGGTAATCAATTTCCCAATGTTCCAGTTATAGCCACCAATACCTCTCGCTTACTCCCATCTGTAAGTACGGGTATAACTTTACAGAATAAATCTATAGATCATTTGGAAATAAATGCCGGTTATTTTTATAGTATGAACCCGGTAGATTCTACGAAGGATTTAAACTTTTTTACCACAGATTATGGTCCAGCTGCTGGAATTAAAGCGGATAGTGTCAGTTTTGCTGGAGGAACATATAAATTACCAAACTCATCAGTAACCGCCTATGCTTCTGAATTAGAAGACGTGTGGACACAGCTCTTTCTAGGCGCAGATTTCCAACATGCTTTTGAAAATGACCACAAACTAAAAGCTGCCTTTGTTGGATATAGTAATAAAGATACGGGTAAAAAAATTGCAGGCAATATTGAAGCAAACATTCTGTCAGGTTTAGTGGGATATCAAATAGATCAGCATATTATTTCTTTTGGATATCAGCAAGTATTTGGGGATGAGCCTTTTGACTGGGTAGGATATTCAACTATAGGCGGAAATGTTTCAATTCTAAATGCAGCGCAGTTTGCCAGTTTTTCTGAAGCAAAAGAAAAGTCACTACAGCTTAAATATGAAACAAGTCTTGGCTCATATGGACTACCAGGCCTAAGCTTAATGGGGCGTTATATATATGGTTGGGATGTAGACAACAGTAATAGTGATAATAGTTTTTATAGACAGAGATTTGTTTATGATCCAACCAAAGACAATAAGCATTGGGAACGTAATCTTCAAATTTCTTACAAAGTTCCAAGTGGATTTGCTAAGGGTTTGGATATAAAGTTACGTCAAGCTACCCATCGAGCCACCAAAGGTTATCGTTATAATGATATTGATGAAGTACGCGTAATTATTGAGTATCCATTGTCATTTTAATTATATGCATGTTGTAAGTTCTAGCAATTAATTAGTGATTCACAATTTGATTATAGAACACACTACAAATTGCTAAAAAATTAGGAAAGGATTTGCAATTTTTTCAAGAGAAAGCATTAGGGTGTGTTGACACTTTTAGCTTAAAAAAATAGCGAAGTAGTAAAATCAAATCACCAAACCCAATTTTACTATTCGCTATGCCTCGTACCATGCTGACAGATCAACACTGGCAAAAGTTGAAAGTTATTCTGCGTAATTTATCCATTCACCACAACTCAAATTTACGCAATTTTATTGAAGCTATTCTCTATAGAATGGCTTTGTTGCATAAATATCTAAGACTATGATTTTTTTAATTCATTTTTGGATTAAAAATCAAACAAATCTTTAAGAATCAGCATCTTGAAGAATGTTTATGCAACAAAGCCGAACAAACTCAAAAACGTTACCAACCGGCGTTAGAATTAGGGAGAATGCACTCGAAATCAACTTCACCTCTAAAAAGCAGCGCTACTACATTACACTCCCACACCCGCCGACTGCGGAAGGTATCCGTACAGCCGCTAAAATTAGAAGTGACCTCATAAATAAAGCCAAATGGGGGATTTTAACTGAGAATGATATAGCACAAGCAAAAGGCCTTGATGTTACAGAAACTGAATCAATGGATGGTCAGCAAGTCTTATTTCAAGATGTTGCACAAAAATTTTTAAAGTTTTCGATTGCCAATAAAGATTCAAAAAATGGCTATCGCAAAATTTTAGAATGTCATTGGATGCCTTATTTTGCATTAACACCAATAGCCAATATCACGACTGAAGATATTGAGGAAGTCATTATCGATCGTGATTTTCAAACAGCGAAAACATTTAATAATTGCGCCACGCCTTTACGTGGAGTTTTCGAGTTGGCTGTTAAGCATAATCAGATTTCTGTAAACCCTATGAATAAAATTAAGAATCGTAAGGTTCAGGTGGAAACACCTGACCCCTTCACACGCAAGGAGATGGAAGCCTTACTAGCTTGGCTCGACAAAAGCTTACATGATGAGGACAAATTTTATCGGTGGTATTTTGAGTTTGCCTTCTGGACAGGCTGTAGACCTTCCGAAATGATTGCTCTTAGAGAAAGTGATATCGATTGGTTCAATGGCACATTCAAAGTTAACAAAAGCCGTGTACGTGGTTTAGAAAAAAAGGGGACAAAAACACATACGTCTCGAGAAGTATATCTGAATGAACGATCAACTCTGGCTTTGATAGCTTTGCTTCAATTTAAAAAAGATCAAGGCTACCAAACAGATTATGTGATGCTATGTCCTAAGACTAAGGAACCATTCTTTAATGAAAAACCACCTAGAGAGCGTCTTGTAGAAGCCATGAAAGCGTGTTCTATACGTCACCGCCCTGCATACAATGCAAGGCATACTTATGCGACGATGTTGCTGATGGATGGCGTCAATCCAATGTTTGTAGCCGATCAACTTGGACATAGCCTACAAATGCTGATCAAACGCTATACAAAATGGTTGCATGGGGATAAAAATAAGCAAGAAATTGCAAAACTTAGCGTAGCACGTACGGCCTAAAAACTTTGAAATCAAAAGCTCTTGGAATGAAAAATGTGGCAAATATGTGGCAATAAAAAAGCCACTTAATATAAGTGGCTGATTTATAAAAAGAATTTTGGTGGAGGTGGCGTCAATTGAACTCAAAACCTAACTCATTAATTTTAAAGCTCTTTTATTGAATAAAAAAATTCATTGACCCAATTTTGACCCAAATTAGATTTAGTGCATTGAATCACTTTAAAATATTGTTCAAATCCTGAATTCGGATTTGAAGTGGCGTACGGCATTATAGCAGCAAATTACACCTAGAAATAAATGTAATGTTATAACATTTCAATTAGCTCATTATTATATTAATAATCACATCAACTCCAGTACAGTTCAATTTTTTAATTTGTACTTTTGCTTAGGACTCTTAGGCTTATCAGGAAGGGTACGTTCAATCACACCTGCTTCTAATGCTGGAGTTAAATAATTTTTTTGGAATGTGGCTCGATGGGACAAGTCCAATAGAGCCATAAGCTCAGTTAAGCTATATTCTTTCTGCTCCATATTCTGGATGAGACGTTTAACTTGATCGCTAACTTGTACGCTAGCTTGAGCGGTATCTTGATCGCTGGCATCAGAACTAAGTATTGCATCTAGAATCATCTGCAAAATAAATTCAATAAAAGGTGCAGAATCTGAACGATCTGTGCTCGCTTGCAATGCATCGTAATAAGCTTTTTGGTTTTGATAAATCAAGCTTTCTACAGGGATGTTGAGAAAAATAGGATTCCACTGGCTTAAGATTAAAGTTTGCCATAAACGCCCCATCCGCCCATTGCCATCAGCAAATGGATGTATAAACTCAAATTCATAATGAAATACTGAACTCTGAATTAATGGGTGCTCATTACCTTCAGCCAACCACTGTAATAACTCTCTCATTAAACGCTGGACTTGATTTGCAG
This sequence comes from Acinetobacter lwoffii, assembly GCF_019343495.1. Lineage (NCBI taxonomy): Bacteria > Pseudomonadati > Pseudomonadota > Gammaproteobacteria > Moraxellales > Moraxellaceae > Acinetobacter > Acinetobacter lwoffii. Next base: position 1,460,436 of record NZ_CP072549.1, read on the forward strand.
GCGGAGCCATATGCACGACTCGATCCCCTGACATCACACCAACACCGCCATGACGATACTGTCCAATTTCATCAATCAGTCCTGTCATCAATATTTGATGTGCTTTCAGCAAATGCGATTCTTGATCAGGATTCCAATCTTGAATTTCTTCATATGCCTTTAGGGCATTACGTACCTCTTGAACTTCTTTAGGTGGAGCGATAATGGTCTTGCCATTCAGGATCGCTGTGATTTGCTCTGTACTCAAGGTATTTCCTTCTATCGCTAAAGACCCTTGAATCGTTCGAATACGATTGGCTTTTCGCAATTTAAGGCTATCTTGGATTTGAGTTAATGCAGTCAAACGCCCTATTGATTCACTAATTTGTGCAATCAAGTGAATAATTTTAGAGGTGATCGTATAAGGCGGTTGATATTTCATGCCATTCCTCATTGATGTAAAAACAAAGCACAGTTGATTAAACTCTAAAATATTAATATTTCATAGCTTAGTGAGTAATATCTGCTATCAACATGCTTATCTTTTCTGAAACAGTGAGCTCACTAATCGCTATTTCTTTTAAAATAAACCTGTGCATTCTCGTTAAAATACGTAGGTTTCTTCATTACAGGACAACATTATGTTTATTCATGCCGACTTCTCACAACCCGTCATCATCAAGCCAGAGGATTACCATTGGGTAAAATCTCCAGGAGGTGAAGTCGATAGAATGATGCTTGATCGTATTGGCGATGAGAAAGCACGTGCAACTAGTCTTGTGAAATACGCACCAGAATCTGCCTTTCCTGAACATCAACATCCTTTGGGTGAAGAAGTCCTCATATTGTCAGGCATTTTTACCGAGAATGCTGAAGATGATTATCCGGCAGGCTGGTATTTACGTAACCCCCATCATTCAACTCATCGGGTTTCCAGTAAAGCAGGTTGTTTAATCTTTGTGAAACTGATGCAAATGACTGAACATGAGAGAGAACCAACCCGGATTAACACCAATGACTTAGCGAATTGGAAGCTTACCCAACGTCGGATGATATGCCCGCTATTTCAATCTGAACATGAGCAGACCTATTTAGAAAAGCTAGAACCTGATCAAATTTTCGTAGAGAAATCAGAACAAGGGATTGAATTGTTCATTATTAAAGGTCAATTATTTTGCGGCACTGAAATATATCCAGCAGGTTCGTGGGTCCGTCTTCCCCTCAATAGTGCTGCTAAATTTCAGGCTGGTCCATCAGGCGCAATGCTTTATGTCAAAACTGGTCATCTACAACATGCCATAGATGTATGGGTGAAATGAACAATAATGTATCTTCAAAATAAGGCTGTCTTGTGTCTAGAATACTGGAAGCCGTCCAGTTACCACTTTTATAATCAGTACAAAATGTAATGATATATCACTACATTTCTGATATTCCTTTTTTCATGTATTATCGACTAAGACAAATTGAAGGATAAGGTTATGTTTGAAACTATTGATAATTTAAAGAAAAAATTAGATCAACATCGCCCTCTCTCTCCGTCAATTGTCAAAAACTTACAAGAAGATCTTATTGTCCGTTGGACCTATCATTCGAATGCAATTGAAGGTAATACACTTACCCTACTAGAAACAAAAGTAGTACTGGAAGGTATTACTGTTGGTGGAAAGGCATTAAGAGAACACTTCGAAGCGATCAACCATAGAAATGCAATTTACTATGTTGAAGATATCATTCGGAAAGAGGAGCCTTTTTCTGAATGGCAAATTCGTAATATCCATCAGCTTATCTTAAAGAATATTGATGATGATAATGCTGGACGTTATCGTCAGCAAAATGTCCTGATATCCGGTGCTACGTCTACCCCGCCTGATTACACATTATTAAATGACAAGATGGCTCAACTGATCGATTGGTATAACAGCGACGCACATAAACTCCATCCAATTGAACGTGCAGCCAAAGTACATGCTGATTTTGTTGGCATTCATCCATTCATTGATGGCAATGGTCGCACATCACGTCTTTTAATGAACCTAGAATTACTTAAAGCTGGTTATCCACCTTGTGTGATTACTGTAGAAAATCGCTTAGCTTACTATGAAGCGCTTGATCAGTGGATGGCTTATGGGAAAACTGAAGCTTTTATTCAATTAGTTTCCGAGGCTGTATTAGAGGGTTTTAAACCGTATCAGGTGGTTTTAGGGATTTAAAATAAAAGATCAGCTTGTACGATATTATCAATTAGAACAATAAACTGTGGGTAATCCTATAGCTTGGACTGTTCCCAGTATCCTAGACATGAAGTAGCTTCATTTTGAAGCTATCTCAAATGCTTCTGGACTCATTCCATCGAGATGCGAATGACGCCTACCGATGGTAAAATATCTCGATATAATCAAACACATCCGCACGGGCCATTTCTCATGTTTTATAAATCCTCTTTTTAATTCTTTCCTTCTTTAAACTACTATAAAAGGATTCAGCAACAGCATTATCCCAACAGTTGCCTCTGCGACTCATACTCAGAACCAAATTATGCTTCTGACAGAATCTTTGCCAGTCTCCACTGCTGTATTGTGGGCCTTGAAGGTAGGCTCGATGATATAATAATTAAACTCTAGCCAATTTGGCTGACACAGAATTTTTGAACGCCCTCTCACATTTAACAATTCACTTATTCTCTACTTCCTCACTTGTATCGCAAATTGAATAACATGGCATTTACCACAATGTAATTTTCCCTCATGCCTTTCTTGTTCGCCCACATAAAAATGATGGAGATGGTCCTGCCCAAATACGTCCAGAATGGATCGAGGATCGTATAAATATTCGATATTTTTAGGCCCCCCGGTTTGGTAGTTGATCTGCTCCTTGGAATACAGCTCACCGATAAACCATCCACCGTTTAGCAAAGATTCTCTTATGCCTGCTAAAATCTGTTTTTGCGTTTGTGTATCGAAATGACCAAATACACAAATCACGTTTTGATAACGCTCGGACGGCCATTTCGCTGCTGTTAAATCCACATTTTTGAGTTCGAGCTTTATCCCTGTGGCTTCGGCCTTGCTAGACAGATGCTTCAAGGCAACATCGGAATAATCCCAGACTTCTGCCGAAAAAGAATAATTATGCTGTCTTGCCTGCTCAGCCAGGTACAGGATATTCCTTCCTTCTCCTTCAGCAATTGCCAGTGTTTTACCTTCTATCCGGATTTTTTCCGTAACCTCCTGGATAAACAGGTTTGCTGCTGTGCCGTACAGGTCCTGCGTCTGGGCATACAATTCATTCCAGTGCTGACTCATTTCATCCCTCCATTTACTTGACTATCCAATCAGCCGGAAAATTCTTTAAAGGCATCCAGTGCATTTGCGGCATACATCAATGAAGGTCCACCGCCCATATATACCGCAACGCCCAGAACTTCCTCCAGCTCCTGCAGGGTCATGCCCATTTTGACCAGGGTTCTGACATGAAAGCCGATACAACCATCACAACGTGATGCGACACCAATCGCCAAGGCAATCAGCTCCTTGGTTTTAGGATCAATCACACCATCACGCATTGCGGTCTGGGACAACTGATTGAAACTTTTCATTAAATCAGGTGAATCTTGAGTTAAGGTTCTTAAACTGCCTGAAATGTTCTGGGTTAATTCTTTGTATTTCATCACTGCTTCTCACATTCAACAATACGGTTGTTCACCTATTCAACGGCTTATTTTTCTACCGGATAGCCCTGCTCTAGCCAGGCCTGATAACCACCCTGAACTGACTTGACCTGGGTAAAACCCATGTTTTGTAAGGTATCGGTTGCCAATGCGGAACGTCCACCCGTACCACAGATCAAATAGATCGGCTGATCTTTAAGGTGTTCCAGTGCCTGCTGGGTATCGCAATGATGACTGGCTAAAGGATGCTGGTGAATTCTCATTTCCAAAACACCACGCGGATAATTCACCGCCCGGTCTATGGCTGCCGCCTGAAACTCATCCGGTTCCCGAACATCAATCAGAATGGTTTTATGGTTTTGCATCGCTTCAAACAGTTCAGCTACACTTACTTCCTGAATCTGGCTTTTCGCATTCAGAATCAATTGCTCTGCAGTTTTCATCATTTTCATTCTTCCTCGGCTATTAAAATTATATTTTTAGGACTTACGCACTATTATTTATAGATTCTCTGTGGTAGCAGATGATTTTTATCGAGAATAAAGTCATCAATGAAGTTTTTGATAACTGGTCTAAATAATTTCTTCTGCCAACGATATACATTTTCAAAGATCCGCTCAAACTGGTTCTTTTGTATCTCAACGTAGGCCATCAAGGCTGAAAAAATATGATTCAAAATCAGTTTAGATCGTCTTACTTGAAACTTTTCAATATGACAAACCTGTTTAATCACCCGGTGATATTGCTCTATTTTCCAATGACTTGAATGCAATTCATGAAAACCCTCAAAGGACAATAAATCATCTTCATCTTGATGCACAATATAAAACCTCTGCTGTTCTTTTAACTGAGTCTTAAATAATTGTACAAAGCCAAAATCTTTGAGCCAGACCACTTGACCCTGATGGAAATCTGGCAATAAACGCAGTTGAAACCATTGTCCTTTTTCTGGGGAAACCTTACGGTTACAGTCGATACCAAACATAAATCGAATACCATATTTTCTTATGGTTTTTAGATTTCCAGTCGATGAATACCAACTATCACCTGTAATAAATTGAATCTTTGCACCCCAACTGAGTACTTCACTTAACATATCCATAAAGTAATCATTCTTGGTTTTACTTTCAGATTTGTCATAAATTCGGAAATTAATTGGAATATTTTGACCATTTTGATCTGTCGCATACAAGGTAATGAGATTAATACCCTTGACGGATCGATGGTGTTTGCCTGACCAAAAATAGCTAACCAAGTCCATATGTTGACTATATGGTTTATCTAAAACAGTATCATCAATGCTGACTATAAGTTTATTATTATCAATATGTTGAATTGATTCTTGATATAGGTCGTGAGGTGTGTAGTCTTCACGCTCTAGAAAGCGATTTACACTATCATGCGAGATATTATAAGTCTCGGCAAGTTGTGTGCAGCTAATAGAGTTCGGTTCTGTCATGAGAAAGCCCATATAAATGGGTAATGTACAAGTTGCTGTAGAAGCATGTTTAATTCGTCTGATCACAGATACTTTATAAAGTATTTTAATACTTTTTTGAATCCGTCAATGCGTAAGTCCTAATTTTGTATAAACGATGCTCAGGTCGATTAAAAGCGCTTGAGTTAAAGTTCCCAACCGGCTGTTTTAGCCCATGAGCGCTGAATAGATTAAATACATCGCCACCCCAACCACGGTAGTGGCAAATATTTTCTGTACCTTGTTACTGTCAATCCGCTGCATCAGACTGCGTCCAATTAACATCCCGACAATACAGGCCAGGACAAAGGTCAGCGTAACCGAAACAGGATATTGAAAGCCATCCAGCACGTGTGCAGAAATACTGACCCCACCAATCAGGAAAATAATCATCAGGGAAGTCGCAACGATACTGCGCATATCAAGGTCGGTGAATTTACGCAGGGCTGGAACAATGACAAAACCCCCACCCACGCCAAGCAGACCGGTTAATAAACCTGCCACAACACCAATACCTGCCAGGAAAGAGGCCGTTTTGACATTCCAGATCAGACGACCGGTCGATTGATTGACCTTGCACGGTGCATTGCCATGATCGGTCACTTTATTAAAGAAGATTCGATAAGCCACGATCAGCATGACCAGACTGAAAGCCAGCGTCAGCCAGACCGGAGAAACGATATCGGCCAGATGCACGCCATAACGCGCTGTAGGAATACTGATCAGTGCGATCCAGAGCGCAGCGCGATAACGCACAATACGCTTGAATAAACCCTCGAACGTTCCGACCAAGGCCGACAGCGTGACTGCCAACAAACCTACCGGTGCAGCCTGTGCCACAGTCCAACCCTGACTCGCCATCAGTGCCGGTACAGCCAGAATTCCGCCACCAGCACCGGTTAGACCCAGCAAGCCACCAATCGCCAATCCTTCCAGTATTAATGCCCACATCGCTCTCTCCCTTATCCACAAAAATGATTCAATAAAAGTTGAACTTTTTGTTGAATCACGACACAAGCTTATTTGAAGTAGTTAAGAGGAAGCTTGAGGTAAGAAACACCATTGGCTTCAGGCTCAGGAAACTGCCCTGCTTTCATATTGATCTGAATTGCCGGTAGAATCAGCTTAGGCATATTGAGTCCTGAATCCCGCTGGTTGCGCATCTGAGCAAATTCAGCTTTACTGATTCCCTGATGAATATGAATATTCTGTGTCTTTTGTGTCTGTATATCAGATTCACACACATAGGATTCACGTGTTTCAGGCAAATAGTCATGACATAAAAAGACCCGCGTATCTTCTGGCAACTGAAACAGGCTTTGTACCGAATCATAAAGCTGTTCTGCGCTGCCTCGCGGGAAGTCACAACGTGCTGTACCATAATCTGGCATAAACAGGGTATCACCCACAAAAACCGCATCACCAATCACATAACTCAGACAAGCAGGCGTATGTCCCGGTGTTGGAATGTTATAAGCCTTCAAGGTTCCGATTTGGAACGACTCATGATCTTTAAATAAATAATCAAAGAGCTGCTGAGCATTCCATTGTTTAATATCCAGATGATAAATCGCGCCAAAAGTTTCCTGAACAATACCAATTTTCTGGCTCATGGCGATCTTGCCACCTAACTCAGCTTTGAGATATTGTGCTGCAGTTAAATGGTCAGCATGGACATGGGTTTCGAGAATCCACTCGACCGTTAAACCCTGCTCTTTAATATAGGCAATAATTTTATCGGCATGAATAGTGGATGTACTTGCTGATGCCGGATCATAATCCAAAACGCTATCAATAATGGCGCAGGCTTTGGTCGCAGGATCACGTACAACATAACTGAAGGTATTGGTATCTTCGTGAAAAAAATCTTTTACTATAGGTAAGTTTGACATCGTTAAGCTCCTGACCATTTACGGTGAATCCATACACCCACCAGCATTGCTACAATAAAATAGAGCACTTGATAGTGGCCCAAACCGATCAAGGTGAAACTTGGTGCCGGACAGATGCCTGCAATGCCCCAACCTGCACCAAATAAAACCGCACCCGTGATCAGTTTTTTATCTATCTGATTATTTTTAGGTAAATCAATAGGTTCATTAAATACTGTTTTTGGTTGCGCCGTACGTAATGCTTTCTGGAAGGGAATAAAGGCCACCGCAATCGCGCCCATCATGACAAAGGCCAGACTGGCATCCCAGTCGCCAAACAGATCCAGGAAATCGAGTACTTTTTCCGGATTGGACATGCCCGATACCATCAATCCCACAGAGAACAGCGCACCAAATAAAAAGGCAAACACATTTTTCATTTTAGAATGCTCCTGTGATATGACGGATAATATAAACAGCGACAAAACCTGCAAACATGAAAGTCATGGTCGCGATGATAGAACGCTTAGACAGGCGACTGATGCCACAAATTCCGTGACCACTGGTACAGCCCGAACCCAGACGTGTCCCAAAGCCCACCAGCAGACCTGCCACAATCATCATCAGTGGGCTAGCATTCAATTCGATTTCAGGTTGTACAAACAGACCATAAATAAACGGTGTGAGGACTAAGCCTAATAAAAACCAGATTGCAGGTGTTTTAAACATGGTTTTTGAGTTTAAGACTTGCCCAATCAAACCACTGATCCCTGCAATACGGCCATTGACGTAAAGATAGCCAACTACAGAAAGCCCGAGCATTAAGCCGCCAATAAATGCGATGAGGAAGTCATGCATGATGAATTAATCCCTATACAATATACTTTTTTATATTATATAATAAAAAATATTAATCAAGCAGTTTTATGGTAAATTATGTAAACTGCACGGGCTACATCAAAAGTTGTGAGGACATTTATGGATATGATTGCTGAAAATGCCAAAATTGATTTTTCTCAAGTCGATTTCGTCAGCCAATGCCTAAAAGTTTTAGCCAATCCTGATCGTCTGAAAATCTTATGTGTTCTGGTCGACGGGGAAATGAATGTTCAGGAAATTGAAGAATCCACTGACATTCATCAACCTACACTTTCACAACAACTGACTGTGCTACGTAAGGCCGACATGGTCAGCACCCGACGTGAGGGTAAACAGATTTTCTATCGTCTGAGTGATCCCAAGGTCTTGAGCCTGATGCAAAAACTGTACGAGCTGTATTGCGCCTAGCCCTCCTCTTAATGCAACCAAAAAGAATAACCTTCAATAAATTCCGGCGATCGCAGTGATGCCATCCCCCGTCGATATTGCAGGATCGAGGCGATATTGACCAACAAACCGAATACAATCACCATAATTCCCATCCACTGTGCATAGGCTATTTTTTATGCATAATGTTCATGATCGACCAGTTGTACTAACAGGTTGGATTTTTCAATCACAAAACCCAATGCAATTAATGCCAGACCACTCCGGTTCCATGCCAGAGCGGTTCATTCCAAAGCAAACAGTACCCGTGGATGATCCAAAGTTGACATATCTCATCCAATCTTATTGTTCAAAAATTTCCTTGAAGTCCATCGCCAGGCCTTGAGTCGATTTAAATTCACCCTGATTGTTTTTCCAGGCCATCGACGGTGTGGAGAAAAAGCCGTATTTCCCCATTAGGGCCTGGTTGGCATCAATTTTTGCAGCAATTTCGGCAGGAATCTTTTCCATTTTCTTGAGCTGCTTTTTGCCTTTATTCTTGTTTATATCATTAAAAACTGCTGCTGGATTTTTCGACATTAACAATGTGGCCACCTGGCCACGGCTTTCTTCACGGATCACACCGACCTGAATATGACGCAGTTGTACCTTGCCTGATTCGACCCAAGGCCGAGCTGCTTGCCAGAATTTATAGCAATATGGGCAATTCGGATCGGAAAACACATAGACCACCCGTGGTGCATCTGGCTTTCCATCCTGGATCCAGGTCGATTTTTCCAGGGTTTTCCAGACATCGTCCAATACCGCTTTTTTCATATGCTTTTCAATCTGCTCATTGGACAGGCTTTTCCCTTGCGCATCAAACAGTTCGCCCTTGATATAATATTTGTCATCGTTGGAGATAAATACCGTATTGGAATACTGGTCTTCATGCCCTACCCAGCCGGTCATTCCTTGCGGTGCCGGAATCTGTTTTACAAACACAAAGCCCTGTTTTTCAATGTTCTGTTTTATATTTGCCTGCGTGTGCATGCTCATGATCAGGAACATGCCTGCACCAAGCACCTGGTAAATTTTGTTCATACTGAGTCCTTCCGTTTTTTAAGGTTGATCTGAAATTCTATTTAAATATTGCTGCAACATGGCCGGACTGAGTTCCCCCATATGCCGCTCGACCAGCTGGCCTTGAGCATTAAAAAACAGCGTCGTTGGCAGGCCAAAACTATTCAGCTGCTGGGGTAGTTCACCATATGGGTCCAGCAGGACATGTTTAAATTGAAACTGATGTTTTCTTAAATAGGCATTTACGGTCGCTACCTCCTCACCCTGATTGAGCATGACAAAATTCACTTGAGGATGCTGCTTGGCAGCCTTTGCCAACACCGGCATTTCGCGGTGACACGGCGGACACCAGCTCGCCCACATATTAATTACCGTGGGCTGGCCAATGAATTGGCTGAGTGAAATCTTGTCTGTACCCAGACGCTCCTGTTCTAATCCAGCAAAGACTAGATCAGGAAACGCCACTTCAGTTTTTAGACTGGATTTAAATGCGAGCCCAAGCCCGATCCAAAGTATAAAGATGATCAACAAGATGGCTTTGAATCGGATCTGCAACTGTCTGTTGCGAATGAGATACCACAAAGCACCAATCAGCACCCCTCCCCATAAATGAAAACCCTTATCCTGGATTTTCAGTATGTCGATGGGTGCTGCAAAATACAGCTCGGCATTGAGCAGGACGAAAACAAGACGTGCACCCAGCATCCCCAGCAAAAAACTGCTCCAGAGTACATCCTGACTTTGTCCAAGCTGCTGTTTAGACCATGAATACTTTCTGGCTAATCCAAACAGGACGGCAGATAACAGCATCAAGCCAGTAGCAACAATTATGAGTGTCCAGGGCAACATCAAAGGTCCCAGATGCAATGCATCACTGGAAATCATCATGGTTGTTCCCCTTGCAGTTGCTGCAATTTACCGAGCAAATGTGTCGCGCTAAAGCTTCCGGTTAAACGCAACTCGCGCTGTTCCTGATGCGCTGCATTTAGAAATATGAAGGTGGGTGGTCCGAGGATTTGCCATTCTTTTAGCAGCTCATCCTGACTTGGATGATAGTGGGTCAGGTCTAATTTGATACGAACCACATTTTGTAAAGCTGTCTGGACATCACTACGTGGAATCACTTCCTTTTCGATCGGTTGACAGGCCACACACCAGTCTGCATAGACATCAATTACAACCGGCTGTGCAGGATGTTTGGCTAAAACCTGTTGCAATTCTGCGGCTGTACTGACTCTCTGCCATTCAAGCCGTGATTCTACATGGGCCACCTGTACCTGACTCCAGACATGATAGAGCTGCATGCCTCCTGCATAGACCAGTAAACCACTGAGCAGCATCAGGCCTATTTTCGCTACAGACCGATGCACATGAGGCAGCATCTTGAACAAGAAGTAGCCTGAACAGGTGATCAGTACCACACCCAAAAGGCTCAGGTATAAAATGCCGGGCAATAGTGGACGGGCGAAATACAAGGCCAGCGCCAGCATGACAAAGCCAAAACTAAACTTCAGGCGATCCATCCATATGCCAGGTTTGGGTAAAAGATGGGACCCAAATACGGCAGCAATAAATAGCGGCAAGCCCAGCCCAAGGCCTAAGACAAACAGATAACTGGCGCCCAGCATCGGTTGATTAAGCTGAGACACATAGATTAAGGCACCGGCCAACGGTGCACTCATACATGGCCCGACAATCAGTGCGGCGATCACGCCCATGAGACCAGCACCAATCAGCGTGCCACCCTTCTGCTTTTGCTGCCATTGATCCAGACGCTGTAACATGCCTTGGGGTAAGGACAGCTGAAATGCTCCAAACAGATTAAGTGCGAACAAAATAAACAGAATGCTGAAAATACTGATGAATACCGGACTTTGAAACCAGCGCTGAAAACTGTAACCGAGCTGTGCCACAGCAAGTCCCATGACCGCATAGACCAGTGCCATACCCAAAACAAAGACCAGCGCAATCAGCGCAGCACGGTAGCCTCGGTGCTGCTGGACCAGAATTCCTGTTAAAATTGGAATTAAAGGTAAAGAACATGGTAAAAATGCCAGCAGAATGCCAAGCCCGAGAAAAATCAGGGCATTAATCAACAGACCTTGTTCCGACAGCAAACTTAAAAAATACTGGTCATTGTTCCACTGGCTATTCATGCCTGCTGACGAAGTTTGATTTTTAGGCTCTGCAATGAGTGAGTCGTTTTTCTCTGTTAATTCCATCTCAGGCTGAACGACAGGTTCGGAAACTGCAGTAACTTGCATTTCCTCTACCTTTTCTTCGGTCAGTGCTTGATCTGTACTTGGAGTTTGCTCTATAGCTTGGAGCTCATCTTTCTGAGCGGTCAGAATCTGTTCGTTTACTTCTGGCTGTGTAGTGCTGGCCAGCAGCTTTTGAGGCTTGCTCAAGTTTTGCGCTGAAAATAAACCATCTGCATCAGTTGTTACTGTGGTGCGTTGCACCGGATAACATAAACCGCTTTCTGCACAGCCCTGCCACTGCACCACAAACTGCTGGTTGGGCTGGACATTCAGATTGGTTTTGACTTGCCCATAATGCACCTGGGTCAAACCGAAATTGGGGTCATCTTTGTCTTCGGGTTTGGGCAATGCCAACTTGACTGGGGTCTGCTGATGAGACACTTTAAGCTGGTCATGATACAGATAATAACCCTCTGCGATTTTCCAGCTAAGCTCTGCCTGAGTCTGGCTTGTAGAAACCACCTGAAACTGAAAAGCCTGATCCGGTGGTAAAAAATCTGCATGTGCAGCTCCCGTCATGATTCCACCGCCGATCACGGCACCCAATATCCACTTCAACATCCAGCTGATCTCCTCCTGTTAGGACTGCATTATTGAAAAACTAAAATTAAGGCAACATTAACAGCCCAAATCATTTATAAAATAATGGTAGTTTGATCAGGATGTTCTATGTTTATTGTATTGGTTGAGGATGATCCCTATATCGCACAGAGCATTTGTGCTGCTCTGAACTATCTGAATATTTCAGTGGAGCATGTCAGTCACGCACGTGCTGCGGATTATTTTATCCGGCATAGTGCAGTCGATTTATGTTTACTGGATTTAGGCCTGCCGGATCAGGATGGCCTGGATTTGCTGCACAGCTGGCGACGCGACCAGATTGATCTCCCGGTACTGGTATTGACGGCACGGCTGCGGACCGATCAGTGTGTTCAGGCCCTGAATGCCGGTGCCGACGACTACCTGACCAAACCTTTTGAATTGGAGGAACTGATTGCTCGGATTCATGCTCTCACCCGTCGCCACCGTGGCTTTGCCTCGAATACACTGCAATTTGATGAACTGGTTCTGAACCGGGATACCCAGACTGTGACCTATCAAGACCAGGCTGTGAATTTATCTCGCCGTGAATTCAGCCTGCTGGAAACCCTGATGAGCCACCCCAACCAGATCCTGAAAAATGAACAGCTTATTGACAAGCTCTATGGCTTCCAGGACTCTATCGAGAGCAATGCCCTGAATGTACACATTTATCACCTAAGACAAAAACTGCATCCAGACTTGATTCAGACCATTCGTGGTGTGGGATATATTTTCAAACCGTTTGAGCAACGTCATGTTTAGTCACAGCTTGAAATGGCGTTTGGTCATGAGTCTTTTGGCCGTGTTTATTGTGTTGTGGAGTGCGGTATTTTCATGGCTGTATATTGACCTGAAACAACGCTTACAAGACACGCTGGATCAACGCTTATCGGCATCTGCGCAAATGGTTGCCCGGCTGATTCAGCAGTTACCGCTGGATAGTCTGGGGGATGCAACCTTATCAAAATTAGCCAAGAATGATGAGGTAAACCAGTTAATTGCCTGTGAAGTCTCTCTTTTTAGCTCTGACGTCTCGGTAGGCAATCAGATCATTGCCAAAACACGCGGTGCCCCAAAAAATTTAAGCCAACGACCAGAAGGATTCAGCACCTGGCAGCAGGGTGATACGGAATGGCGCAGTTATGTCCTGCGTCGTGGCGATATTCAGGTGGTGGCGGCAGAACGCATGTTCTTGAGGGATACCCTACTACAGCAGATTCTGCAGGCCGTACTGGTTCCCTTAGTCTTCTCACTGCTGATCTGTATTGCCTTGATCATCTTTATTATCCGCAGACAGTTCCGGTCTTTGGATCAGCTCAGTCAATACCTGAACCAGAAAAACCTTAACTATTCAGAGGCGGCAGATTTTTTAATGCAGCTCAAGCCTGCAAGCATTCCCCAGGAAGTACAGCCTTTTGTCAACAATTCCACGCAGTTGATTCAGAAAATTAATGACAGTCTGCAACAGGAGAAAGCCTTTAGTGCCTATGCTGCACATGAATTACGCAGTCCCCTGACCGCAATTAAAACTCATGTACAACTGGCCCAGCTGATTAGTCAACAGCAGAATCTGCCTGAATCCATTCAGCACAATTTGCAGCAGGCCAATGAGAGTATCCGGCGTTATACGCTGTTACTCGAGCAGCTTTTATTACTGACCCAATCGGAAAACAGTATCCAGGAAATGACTGAGACTATCTGGCTTCGCCCCACACTTGAGAAGGTCCTTGCAAACTTAAGTACACGCTATCCAGAAATGAATGAAAAAATACAGGTGAACTGGAGCCTGGGTGAAATTCAGCTACCTGAATTTGTGCTGTATACCGTACTGAAAAATCTGCTTGAAAATGCACTGCTGCATGCACAGGCTGCCCATATCTGGATTTCCATGCAGTCTGGTTGCCTGGTGATTGAAGATGATGGACAACAACTTACAGCACAGGATATCCAACATTTAGGACAGCGCTTCTGGCGAAAATCGGCTCAGCAGCATGGCCATGGTTTAGGACTGGCATTAGTTAAAAGCTTGCTAGGCAATTATCAATACCATCTTGGATTTCAGCAGCGTGATCCTGTAGGACTGATCGTTAGCATTCAGGAAGATACTTCAAAAGCGTCACGAGAATTTAAAAAATAACCCTTTGTTTTTAAAAACCTTTTTAATATTGAAAAATCTTGTACTCATTTTTTCTCCAAATTAGATTTAGTGGATTAAATCTCAAAAAATATTTTGTTAAAATTACAGGGGGTTATAATTTATCGATTTGCAAGTTTGTTCTTATATCATGCTAGAATTTCGTTATCTTAAAGAAGACACCCCCCCTCTATTTAGAGCTGAATAGCCACCACTCTCCTAGACAAATATCGTAGATTCTTTTTGCATAGGAGAGAACATTATGAGTGGACAACGCTATACCCCAGAATCTAAAAATGAAGCGGTTTAATTAATTTTCTTGAAAAGATGGAGATGGTGACAAAACAACTCATAGTGAAAATTTAATTTAAACATGAAGTTAAAACAATATTACCCACTATCTATTACCCATATTTACCCATCAACCTCAGAAAGAGAATAGGCTGTGCATGAAGCACAGCCTGTAACCATCTATAAGAATTATAGACCTTTATAGAATTCCTTAATTTTTTGTGCCATGAGCTTACGACGCTCATTCAAAAATTCAGTATATTGATCAGCATCTAACTGGTTTAAATTACTTGGTATGCAATGAGTCTGTAAATTCAGGTCTAAACCGTCAATACTTTTCAGAGAAGTTATTTCATTCTTATCCAATTTAATTTCATTTTGGATTTTTTCCATATACACTTTTGGAGAAGCGTTTCCTAGTTTAATATTGATTGCTTGCTCTGTATAAACATAATTAGCTACTTGATTATATTCACTTTTCTTAAACCCATTTTTAGCTAAATAGTCTTTTGGAAAAACGTGATGTACATCCCCTCTTTGCTCTATTAAGCTTCGTACAGTTAAACTACCAGACAGGAAGGATTGCTCATTTGATTTGCATTGTGCTGCTAGATAACACAAGTATGCATTATTAACAGTACTTGAAGAATCCAGCTCATTTACCAAACGGTAATTCCAGAACCCATCATCTAAATCTGCTTGCTCGATTTGAGCTAAGTATCCTTCAATACCTTTTTCTAAGATTTGTTTACTATCACGCTCAATCGCTGATTCTGAAGATCCAGAATAACGCCCTGTCAGTAATGAAACCACATACCAGCGTTTTACAAGATTTTGAATTTGTGGCTCAGGCATTTTTGATGCTCTAAGCTGCAAATAAAGCGCATAAGCAAAATTCAAGCTAGTCTTTGAGCTAATAAGTTTTTTGTCAATAAATCCCGCTGATTGGATGATCGTTAGAAAACGTTGGTAATTTGTCTGGTTGAAGAAGTCTTCTAAACCTTGACGTAACTTGTGATAACTTTCTTCAGCAATACTTTGTATATTACGTCTATTTTCAAAATCGCGGCCAGAAAGTAACGCCACAAGATCACTAAATTTTCCACGATTAAATTGGCACGTGTATGCTACACGTAAAACATCTATATAGTTAGGTTGATACAAATCATCTTTGATATCAGCTATCCAACTAATTTTTTTATAGTCCTCCGTAGCTGCAAAATTTTTATCATTTTGTTTAATGATTTTATTAAAACTACCATCTTTCAAAAGATGGCAAAAGTAATCAATCATTTTACGTAATCGATTTCCACCAAATTGCTCATCTGATGCAATCTTTGACATGACAAAGTCTGCATTACTGAGTACTACACCCTTTTGATTGATTCGTATAAAAATTTCAGTAACCGTGTCGATATCCAGAGATGAATCTAATTCAATAATACCAATTTGACGATTTTTGATTGCTTTTAACTGCTCAAGCTTATCTTCAATGAAATCTTCATTTGCATCTGGATTCAATGCCATATATGCACGCCTAGCCTGAGATATTGAAATATCGCCATTTAAAATTGGGGCGATATTATTGACCCAGATTGGATTACGCTCGATAGCTGTGTTACATACTTCAAATAAGGGCTCATCATCTTTAGCAGTTGGGTTATATGCTATTCTAATATTAGTTTCTTTATAGTCCTTATCTAACACTAACTGCCCAACAACAGCAGCAGTCAATGCAGTAATACGTTGCTGTCCATCAATAAGTACCTTTTTTCCTGCGGATAAGGTTCCATCTTTAAGACGAATATCCGGGTTACGCCATGTGATTATATAGCCGACAGGATAACCTTTATATAGCGAATCCATTAGATCCCGCACTTTACTACTCGACCAAACGAAAGGTCGCTGGATTTCAGGAATTGCGATTTCCCCTGATTTTATCCAAGAGAGTAATGTATCAATTGGATGCTGATGTACTGAATACTTAGCCACGAATACCCCTCAATGATATCAAACACATATTATAAAAAAGATAAAAATTTCAATTTACTATAAGAATTGATTCATTGCCCTGATCATTTCTTTAGAAAATTTTATTTTAAGAATTGTTTGATCATTATCTACAGCTGTATGTACAGAATCACAGTGTGCAAAAAAACTTTCCCATTTATTATTTGTTGATGAAACCAGACCATGTGCAAAGTAACCCATATGCGTAGGACCATCTTGAAAGTCTTCATATAGATCAAAAATACATGAGAAACCAGCTAGTTCATGCATGATAATAACTATGGAGGATTCGACGGATTTTTTTTCTACAATAGGTATATGAAACTCCCCTTTAAAATCTAATACTCCCTCAGCATTTAATGAATATTTTTTCAGGTAATTAAAAATAGTTTGTATTTGTTCTGCAAATAAATTTAAAGCATTCTTTTCAAATATTTCATAGGCTTTTAGACAGTTATCTAAATTAAATTTCCAATCGAACAAAGTCATTAATAATGTAGTTTCAATAGATGAAATAAAAAAAGAACGAAATCTAGATTTCCAAAAAACAATATCTGCAAAATCATTCCATAGTTTTTCTTTGAGCCTTTGGTAAGCTGAATTTTCATCTAGGCTGATCTTTTCTAAGGTATTAGAAGTAAAATCAATCTCCTCAGGATTAGACAATATATCTAATGCTGTCCATTCTGAATTTTTAAATTTAGTGAGATATTCGATCATAACTTTACAGACAATTTGGTGCTCTTCAGCATCTTTAATAAGACTCTGAACTTCTTTCACACAATAGTCCCAAGGCTTTATGATGCTATTTTTTAAACTCATAATTATATCTACAATAGTAATCACTTAATAAAAAAGTAATGCTAATCAACCATTTTCATTTAAATAAATTTTATTAAATTAATCAAAAAATATTTCAATAATAATGATTTCCTCATTAATCCTTGATTTTAAGCATTAGCAAAAATTAAACTGGAACATAAGCTTGTGCTAAACGCTTTTCCGTTGAGGCCTGTGTTGTGTAGAAACGCTCTTGAATGGCATAAACAAAATTCTTTAAAGACTCTTCATCTTTAATAATATATTTGCCATTTGCATCAGTCGTTAGTCCTAGTGTTTGAATATATGTATGTAAATTTTGCTTTACCAGTGGATCATAAGAGTTATAAGTATCTAAGGCTTTTGCGATATTCTTACGATTTGGAATGCCTACTTTATCTACAGTGTACGAAGGATCAACAGCTAATAGACCACCCAATTGAAAAAATTGTGTTACTTCCGCGGTTGTCGCCGCTCTATAAAGCGTATTCAATCCTTTAAAAATACTATTCATGGCACTTAAGCTTTTAAAATACAAATGCCCCGTATTTTTATCAAAAATCGCATCTGGAGAATCGGTCAAAACAACAATAGGATTATCCAACACCTCAGGCTGATTTGAAAAACTTAAGGTCTTTCTATAAATTTTTGCGCTAGGTAATACTTTTTGGATATAGTAAAAATCATCACTCTGACGCTTAAAAATTAAATACTTAATATCTTTATACTGAGTGCCATTGATCGTAGGCAATGAAGTACTCACTTTTTTCTCTAATTCTAGAATAGGATTTGTTACATCAGCCAATGAGCTCAGATCTACTTTAAACCAATCCCCGTTTTGGGCTATAGCTGTTGGTGTATAAGAAATAGTATTTAAAGTTGTCGGTAGTAAGCCCGCATAAAAATCAGGACAATTATGACCCGACAAAACGACATGAAACTTTGCATTATTTCGTGAATACAAAAAATTCATTACCACCCCTTAATCTAGAATTAAAAATGTATAGTCATTCACTTTTGTAAGAGCAATATAACTTTGTATATCACCATTACTATCTTCAAAGAGCTCATCAATAGTTTTTATTTCTTTCTTAGAAATTACCAAAACTTTTGAATCATCTATATGTTTTATAAAATAAAATTTATACCCTAATACCAAAAAAATTGGATTAAAGTAAAAAAATCGAGTTCTAGCTAGTACTATTAACATCAGTACAAAGAAAAGAAGAAATGACTTTAACGTTGGTAAGCTGATAGCAACAAATGCATAACCTAAATAAATTGGAAGATAAAAATCATTTGCCTGCTCAAATTCTTTTACTTTTGCTCTCTCAATAACATCCTGATCTAGGTACTTAAAACTAAATTTTATAGAAAAAATTGAAATACCAAGTAAAACAATAAGATACACTGTATAAACAATATACGTTATTGACTGGATTACAAGTTCCTCAGTAAGCGTAATTTTTTCAAAACTCGTTAGAAATAAGATCAGGTGCTTAACCCAATCCCATTTCAACCAGACATTTTCCTCATGAGAAATAAGGAAAATTAATCCTGCTAATGCGATGGAAATAGCAGTTAAAACTATATGAAGTATATGTTTCATGCCATGCCCCCATCCAAAAACTGAGATTGATTATGGCTATTTTTTAATCAAAATAAAAGTATGCTGCGACATAATTTGACGTATAAATACTCATTATTTAACTTAAAGCTTTTACTATATGAGCTTCTGCCTCTTTAAATGAGATTTGCTCATTAAGTAGCATGGGCATTATAAAATCCAGAGACTCTTGCAATAAATTATTTTGAAAAGCCAGATTATTAATTTGTTCAACCATAGGATCGACAATTTGATAGTATTTAGTTAATAAAATATTTGGAGGAACCACTATTAAACTATTATCAATTGTCCCTTTATTAATATGTGGCTGTTGTGCTCCTGTTCTCAAGCTCATTAATCTAGGAACTTCTGACAGAAAATAAGGGTACAAAAATGAAGATTTTAAATCTTCGTTCTCTTTAATACCTACTACTGATTGATTAGTTGCAGCATCAAATGCCAAAATAGAAGGTCTTATATATCTGACAATTGATACAACTACAGTTCCTTTTGGTAATAGCTGAGCAGCAGAGTTTTCTAATCCTAGCTTGCTAATCTTTTGCAAAGAACTTGTTATAGGAAAATTTGAAACTTCTGCAGAGCTGAGCCATGGTATTTCGCCATCACTCCAATATTCATCAGTCTTAGTATTAGGAGTTCCACCTAAGCAAGTTTTTGTTATATCTCCGATTTTTTTAACCTCCCATTTATTAGGAATCATAGTATTTAATGTTTGATTAAATACTAATTTGCCCCCTAAAGCTTTGTATGGCTTATTATTTTCATTAGGAAAATTAAATTGTTTAAACCAAAAATTATAAATACAGACAAGAAATTCACTTAGCTGGCTGATAATTTTTACATTAGTATCAATTTTTTTTAAAACATTTAAAAAAAACTCTCCTATTAATAATTCTTCTTTCCGACTCTTTAATCTTGGAATTTTTAGATTCACCAAATCACTTTTTTTAAAATGTGGAATAACAAGCCCCACATGATAATTTTCAACTGTTTTCTGGATATACTCTGAACGCAAAACAGCAAATAAATACTGATAATCAATTTTAGTTGGATCGCATCTAAAACTCATCATGTCTTGAGCGAAACAAAAGTTTACTGGATCAGGGACTAAGCATACTCGCCCAGGAGTACCCTTATTCACAAATATTATATCATTTGGTTCAGGATGAGCTCTGAAAAAATTTGCTTTAGTCTCCTCATTAATATAACGAATATTTTCAAAGGTCGGATAAATACTACTGTGCTTTATACAGTTTGTAGCAATTAAAGGGAATCCTGTATCTGCTAAAGGTACAGATTTACCTCGATTATCAACAATCTTACTTAATAAACTTGTTAAAGTAGAATAGTTACGATTCATATTTTAGGCCATTCAACTGTTGACTTATTGCACTCTGTAAATTGGAGGATTCACTAAACAGAATCGATAAATTATTTTGCATTTCATTAATTTTATTAGTAAATTCTTCTACACCTATATCAGTATTATCGAATTTCACTTCAAAGTATTGTCCTGCACTAAAACTATAATTTTTTTGCTGGATTTGCTCATAGTTCAAACAAATAGAAAAACCTTCCTGAAAGGATTTATTATTAAACGTATCAATAATTAGTTTTTCTTCTTCACCATTCAGAATAGTTTTTTGATTTTTTCCATCTTTAATTTTTTCTCCAAGATCAGAAGCATCAATTAAAATAACATTATCTTTACTATTACCATCTAAAAATAAAATAGAAACATTCGTACCAGTAGTAGCAAAGATATTTGACGGCATAGAGATTACACCTGCCAAAATTTTATTTTTAACAATATATTCTCTGATCGACACATCAATACCAGTCTGTGATGTGATAAAACCTGTTGGTAAAACGATGGCAGCCCTTCCATTAGGTTTTAGCGAATAAATTATATGTTGCAAAAATAATTGGAAAATTTCCATTTTATCTTTGGAACGAGCTTTAATTTTAGGAATGCCAGCAAAAAAACGTTCTTTATTTGCTTTAGTATCGAGATCATCTCTAAAATCACTAAAATCCAATTTAAAAGGGGGGTTTGAAACAATATAGTCAAACTTTTTAAGTTCATTACCATCCTTATGATAAGGATGAAGCATGGTATTGCCTTGCACTACATTTGGAATAGAGTGTACCAAATTGTTCAAAATTAGATTTAGTCGCAATAAATTTGATGACTTTTGTGAAATGTCCTGCGTATAGATGGCACAACGAGTTTCACCAATAACATGAGCCACATTCATCAACAATGTACCCGATCCCGCTGCCGGATCATAACAGGTTACATTTTTTACTTTACCTTGCTGATCTTTAGGGACAAGAATCTCTGCCATGATACGCGCTACAGCATGTGGTGTATAATACTCCGCATATTTACCACCACTATTCGAGTTATAGTCTTTAACCAAATATTCAAAGATAGAAGCATAAAAATCAAATTTCTGATCAAAGATACGCTCAAAACTAAACTCTACTAATTCATTAATGATCGCTTTGCAAAACTCATCACGCTTAGAAGGATCACTAATAAACTGACTAAGTTCATCAAACAACTTAATTTTTGCACCGCCATCGGTTTGGACTGCAAAAATTTCATTATTCTGAATAGAAATATCTCTTAATGTATCATCAAAGAGTTTAGAAAAATCAGGTTCATTTTGTTGACTAAATAGGTAACTAATAAAGTGTTGAGGTTTAAGAATCGCAGTATCTGCTTGCATCTGTAATGCAAGCATCTCTAACTCATCATCTGACATTTTAGAGAGCACATCTTCCCATCTTTTAGCTTGAGCTAAATTTGAATCAACTTTTTTTGCTTCATAAGCAAATTTATCATTTAGAAACTTATACAAGAAAGCCTGTGTGATAATTTTAAACTCATTACCATCATTACCAAGTCCATAGTTGGCACAGATAGCTTTTAAACCATCAATAAGCTCTCTAACTTTTTGCTGAAACTGAATTTCTACCATTGCCCTGAACCACCATTGAACTCTTTGAGGTACTCATTTACCACAAGCTGGTTAATATACCGTGTAGTCGTTGGATTTAATGCAATGTTCTGTTCATTTTTAAAGCGTTTGATAATATTTGGCATCATCACCCGAGCGAAGTATGCTCCATTGTCCAATACACTTTCACTATCTAAAACACGCTCATCTGCATCCTTTTTTAAACCAATTAGAGCTTCATAAATTTGCCTTTCAGACTTTGAAATATCCCCTTGCTCATGCAGTCTCTTATGTACACGTGTGAACTTAATATCGCCCTTGTATTTGTCACTCAGCTGCTTATTTGCACGGTTTAATTCTTTTATACGGTCATGAATTTGTTGCAATGTACCAATATTTGAAACCATCTCTTGTTGGGTTACTTCGCTCAATTTTTTCTTTTTGAACAGCCGTTCGAGTTCCTCTTTTAAACTGATAAACTTTTCATCTTGCTGATCAAAATTACTTGCTAGAGCCTCTCTCGTTTTACGCAATGTATCTTTAAGCTGATCTGCTAAAACAAGCTCCTCTTCAGCAATTTTATGAAACTTGAAAATCACATCCTCGAGCGCTAAATTGAGTAGATTCGTAGTATCCTCGCCATTCTCAATACTCTCTTTTAAATTCAGCATATCTAAATGGTTACTTGTTTCTCGGAACATGATATTGATTTTTTCAAAATCTAAAGAACGTAGTTGCTCATATTCACCCTGTAAACGCATGAGGTTATATAAGCTTTTTGCATCAGCTAAGCTTTTCTTAAGTTCCAATACTTTTTTACGGTCAGCAATTTGTTGGATTTGCTCTGAGAAATGTTCCATGTTGTCCGTATCAAAACGGAATAACAAATCTTTTAATTGATTAATTTCCTGATCAATTTCTTCTTTAGACTTGAAGAGATGAGAGTAACTATCCATCTCATCACCTAACTCTGCCTGCAATTCCTCAAAATAGGCTTTGTTTGTTGCATCAAATTCTTTTCGAATATCTGCAAAGTCAACAACGTAACCATACCTAAAATCCTTGTAAGTACGGTTCACACGAGTTAATGCCTGAAGCAAGTTATGCTCTCGGATCACACGACCAATATAAAGCTTCTTTAATCGAGGTGCATCAAAACCAGTTAGCAACATGTTATAGACAAAGAGAAAATCAATTTTTCCTGCTTTAAAAGCATCAATCCAATCTTTACGCTCTTGTTTATCACCCACATCATGTAAAATGAGCGCAGCAGATTTAACTTTGTTTTTTTCCTTTAAATGCTCTGTATAAGACGTATCTGTCTTAGTAGCATCATTGTCTTTCTTATATTTTGCATTAAAAATTTCAAACATCTGTTTCGCTTGTTCTGAGCTATCACAGATGACCATTCCACCTATTGTCGGATCATTACAAGCACCACGACTATTCTCAAAATCTTGAACAATGTAATCGAGCATTGGTTCTACAAACATTGGATGCGCATAAATAATTTTTTTATCGACATCTCCCTGCTTAACCTCTGCTTGCGCCAATGCTTCTTGTAAAGCAATTTTATAGTTCGTTTGGATATCTTCTCGAATCAAACGTAATGTATAGCCATCAGCAATTGAAGCATTGTAGTAATACTTATGAATGTAATCTCCAAACAACGATCTTGAATTGTAATCCGTTCCTAATAGAGGAGTCCCTGTCAGACCAATTTTAATTGCATTACGATCAGAAACATCTAAATTTGCAAGAAAGCTACCTTTAGGATTGTAGCTACGATGTACCTCATCTAAGAAGTAAACACGCTGAATATCAACACTGTAATCCTTTGTAGACACAATAGTTGGATCATCTGCAAACTTTTGGATATTGATTACAGTAATCTCTGGTTTGCCACTGTTATTGTGGATGACCTTAGTTGCCTTAATATCCTTAGTAAATTCATCTCTAGAGTTAATCGTATGTACAACTAGCCCACGACTAGCAAATTCACCCTGTGCTTGCTGTAGTAAATCAAGTCGATCCACAATGAAATAAAACTTAGGAATTACATTATTTCGTTGATAATAATCTGTCAGAAATTTGACGTTATAGTAAGTTAATGCTGTTTTACCACTACCTTGAGTATGCCAAATAATTCCTTTACGGATGCCTTCATCTAATTTTCTTTCAATTGCCTTAGTTGCAAACAATTGTGGATAACGCATGATGTGTTTTTGCACACCATTTTCTGTTTCCACATAAGCAATTGAATAACGTAACATAAATGCTAAGCGCTCTCGGCTTAGCAAAGAAGTACAAATTCGGTTGGTAGGTCTATTAGGATCTTTATTGGTAATAAATTCAGGGCTATTTCTAATCACCTCAAAATTATTGTCTTTAAGAATACGAATTTCTTCTGATTCAGCTAAAGGACTCAATAAATGAGTGAGATTAAAAATTTCTTCTTCTCGGAAATAATTAAAACTTGGCTTGTGATACGACGGAGTGGCATAAAAAGCTCCCATGATTGGCTGAATAGCCTCATCATCGTATTCCATATTGTTTGAGAAGATCATGAACTGAGTAATGTTGATAAATCTTTTAAATTTAGAGTTTTGGAAACGCTTATTTATTCGGTCTCTTTCTGCTAAGACACCGTCTTTATTATTTGGTTTCTTCACCTCAATGAAGACTAAAGGCATACCATTGACTAGGATCGTAATATCAGGACGAAATTCATCATCTCCGTTTTGACAAGTAAGCTCCGTAACAACATTGAACGTATTGTTATTGATATTTTCAAAATCAATAAGTTTGATACCAGCACGATTGATCAACTTGCTGAAGAATACTTTCCCTAAATCATCATTATCTAAAGTTAGCTTTAAATCTTGTAACTCTCTTTGAATATCATCTTTTTCAAATGAAGGATTAATTCGGCTTACTGATTCCAAGAATATTTCAGGGAAAATATTAGACTCCATATCCCATTTATGTTCTTTTAAAGAAAGATACTTATAACCAAGCCTTGTTAAATGAAGAATTGTTGGAATTTTTACGCGAGCATCTTCATTGAACTTCATGGAACCCTCAAACTAAAATTTTATTTATCAGATACTAAGCTATCAATATTTGAGTTAAAATTCTACGTATGGGTAAATCAAAAATCCAATATTTTACTGCTTGATTAATTTTTAAATTTATAAATACCAAAGGATATATCCATTTTCACGTCCTTGTGAATAAGCCCACTCCGCAACTTTATGCGACCGCTCTTTATCCGTCAGAAAACCAAGTACAGAAATTTGATCTACAATAATGAGATCCTGTTCTTCATTCCGCTCTCGCCATTTGTGCAAAAACTCATGCGATGCAAGCAAATTACTTTTCTTAGAATTACAGCTTGGATCTGCAAACACAAAGTTATGCCCTGTATCAGATGGGTACATTGACCAAGGAATAAAATGATCGACTGCATAATTGCCTTGTCTCATCGGTTTATTGCAATAGAAACATTGGCAATCTTGTAGCTCGACCAACACATTCGCTACCGCATTTAACTGGTTCCGACTCGGCTCAAACATAAATTGTTCAAGGCTTGGTAATTTATTCAAGATTGGTGAATTGCTACTGTTCTTACGAATATAGTCAATCCATCGTTTCTGACTCAACTCTTCTATAATCTCACTGAACTGTCGTAAGCAAAACATGACTAGAGGTAAAAGGATCAGTTGCTTTCCACATTGATCGAGCTGATATAAAAACTCAAAATTTTGACCATTGATATTTTGCAAGTAACACACTGGCATATCTTTTACAGTGCGAGCGACATCTTTATAGTAGTAGTGTATAGTTTTCATTACGGACACTTAGGCTAAAAGACATTTTCAGTCTACAAAAAAACAAAAAATAAGGGAGCTAAGAGCATCCCTTATCCTCGACTCGCCAACTTACTTTCAATCCATTGATGGATTTCATAAGCTGACCAGCCGATACGATTTTGAGTAATTTTAACTTTCTTTGGAAAAGTTGGATCATAGTAGGGTGAGTCCTCATCCATCATCTCGTAGATGGTAGAACGCCCCACACCGACAAATTCTACGACCTTCTTAATACTGATGAGTTGATTCATTTGAAATGTTTGACCGATAAACGCATTCATGAGGCTAGCTCCTAATCATTGATGCGAGCGGCTATTCGCTCAAATAATAGAGCCGGTCTGTAAAATTTAACGTTAGCTATCTTCTCTCCTCTCGCTTAATTCACAGCTCTTACACTCCTCTGCAATCCCTGCTGAATATCCTCGACAAACCCTTCAGGTGAAGTCTGTTGCTCCATTGCTCGGCTGTGTTCTTGTTCAGGATAGTATTCCTCCAGCACATCTAAGCCTTCCTCTATATCCGTTTCAAATCGCGCATTCGCAAAACCCTTCCTTGCCGTAAAGTCCAAAGCTTCCTGATAAAACCCAGCTTGTTTACTCTGCTCATCAATTTGTCTGGCTTGAGCAATCGCATCATTCAAGTTAATCCCTTCCCTTAAGGTCAGATCCACGTAATACACCGGCTGACGATAGCTTTGTGTGGTGCTTTTGCCTCTTAAAGTCAGTTGCAAAGGCAGACAAGACAATAAGCCTCCTGAAGCTGCGTTGTAATAACTCAGTCGTGCAGCCAAAGTCCGAATACTGTTAAAGCCGGTGGTTCTAAAGATGAAGGTGCCAAACTCATCCGAGTCATCCAGGTTCACATGTAAACGTCCATAAGGTTTGCAGTTGCCACCTTGAGCCAGAGGACATAAATCTGGCGATGGACAGGGATGCTGCTCGACGCCTTGGTTGGTTAAACGCTGACAGGTTTCACCATTCCCTACACACACTGGCCGTCCTGTCTGTCGGTCAAACAGGCTGTATTCCGCACGTAGGTTTAAGTCAGGATCATTAAAAATCATTCGCACGGGAATGGTTCTCAGTTTTTGCCCTGTAGCCTGACTGCGTAGCTGTTCATCCAGTGGATGTTTCACCCATCCTTCTTTGCTTTGGATTTGGGACGTAATGGTGAACTGATCATCCTTTTCAGGCAGACGTTTGCCGTTCTTTTCGACCATCCGACCAATACTGATACGTCCTAGAGCCGGTGGTGTAATCGCTAAACCTTTAATCATTCTATTTTCCTCAATTTGATTTTTTTACAGATCATCCACCTTTATGTAGATCACCTGATTCAATAAATATGTATATAGCTCGCTACAAAAGCCGCGACCGTATTGCCCTCTATTCCTAGCGAATGGAGGGCGGGGAGCGGTTTTTGCGCATCGCTATTCAAATGGGCTGAAACAGGCTAGTCGGTATAGATGTTGAATCGACGACCGCCTTGCTTCTGAAGTGGATAAAGCTCAATGAGTTCAGGCTGATGCTGAAGCAATGCTTTGGTATTCAGACTGATGGAATCCTTAGCTTTTTTCCAGACCACCGAGCCATGAGCAAAGGTGGCTCGTTCAGCATCTTTCATTAACATCTGGATGTGATGCTTCAGCTGGTCAAAGCGTTCCTGCTTATGCTGAATCTCTTCTTTCATTTTGATGAGCTGATCAAACATCAAATTGGCATTTTCATTTTGCGATAGATCCTCTACGGTTAAAGGTACATGCGCTGGATAAAGTTGTTGAATCGCTTTAGCTGCGGATTCACTGGCATCGACTGATGGCGGTATATCCTTTTTCACACATTCCCAGAAATATCGTTCTGCTTTAACAATATGCTCAATCACTGATTCAGAACGAGTGACTTTAAAGATCTTGGTTTCATGCCCACAAATAAGCACACAGACATGTGCTGCCTGTTTACCAGTTACCACCAGTTGATGTTGCACCTGACAAAGCACGTATAAAGGCACACCATCACGCCACAACTTAGCACCATGCTCACCGGCAGTCTTACATTCCAGGATCTGGACGTCATCACTACCCACGACCGCATAGTCCAGATTTGCCAACATAAAGGATTTGTCTGGATCGGGATGCTGAAGCACGGCATTAACTCGTCTCACTTTATTATTGGTGTGCAGACTGTAGTACTCAGCCACCAATGGCTCTAACTGTTTGCCCCAATACAGCGGTGCAACGCCTGAGCTGTCATCATCAATGTTCTGCTGAGTTCGACCGGTCTTGATCATCCACAGTTCCAACATCGACATATAGGGATTCAACCCACATGCGGTTGCGGCATCACTACTGCCAATACCTTGCTTACGTACTTCCAGCCATTCCTGGTAATCCATGTTTTTTGTATTAGCTAAACGCTTAGCTGTCGTTGTTCGTTTAGCGACTGTATTTGATTGATTGCTCTCATTCGGAATTGGAAAATGAGTTCGTTGAGGGATATTTATCGGTGCAATCTGATTCATGCTCTGATCCTTATAAATAGTGAGGTCTGTAAAATTTTCGGCATAAAAAAAGCCACATCTGGAGATGTGGCAAAAGGGGTGTTTTCACTGGAGAAGGATCATCTGCATGACCCTTGACCATTATTGTAATAGCACTGGCTTAAATGAAACTTAAACCACTAAGCGAAGCGCCTGTTCTAGTCCACGCTGCTTTAACGCAGCACCTGCACCAAACCAAGCAGAGTCCAAACGATGATCAGTACTCATGGCACGACGTTCATGATCGGCAAACTCGGTGATTGAACACAGCAAACCATAGGCAGTATCTTTGGCAGAGCTGAGTTCTGCACCACGTCCTTGCCCATTAAACATATCCATGACTTTAGTCATGGCGCGTCCATTCGGTTCAGACTTTTCTTTGGCTGGAGTTGGAGTAGCTATATTGCGATAGAACTGAATGATGTTCTCTTCCTGATCGGCAACACTCATGCTGGTATTGTTAAACACTGCATCAAAATAGGCAGCTGCTTCTCCTTGAGTGACTTTACGTTGAGTCAGCTGTTTCATCTCATACATATGCTCATCCCAGGCACGGACTGAGATGCCCAATTGCTGCTTAACTTTGCCAGCATCAAACTTAGTACTGTGTGGCACTTTCACAACACCAGCACTGCTATTCTGCCCACGTAACGCTATCGCCAAGGTGTTATTACACACCACCCGGATATTGGTGAACTGTGCTGTGGTGGCCAACGTACCGTCACATGCAGTTGCTAATAAAATATAGCCATTACTGACATCCTTACCCTTCAGTGCTGTGCTTTGTCCCGTGCGTGCCAATGCCCAAAACTTCTTGCCACCCTTGAGTACACCCGCAGTTTCTAATTCAAAGCCGGATTGCTCAGTCAGATCCCGATAGAACTCCAAAATCTCCATAGGCTGCACTTCCTGATAACGCTGACTGACCACAGACAAGGGGGCATGAGTATCGGAACGATACAGCACCCGCTGTTCTTCATAAGGCATGATGATACTCTGCCCGCGTTCATTCTGGGCCATGTAGCTAACATCGGAGGATTCAATCCGCCAATCCATGCCTGCTTGTTGTGCCCAGATTTCAATCGGCTGATTCTGTGTCAGTTGATTACCCAGGCCATGCCAAGGGGTATCACCGATATAGGCCATTTGTTCAAGTTGATGTGCCATAATTTTATTCCTTTTTAAAATAATGTTAAAAATTGGATCTGTTCTTAATTCAGATATTGAATGGGGAACTTTTGGTAGCAGTTATGACAGAAGCACAAACTTTGCTTTGGAGATGTATTTTGCTCTGTAAATGAATTAAACAAACCACCGAGTACAGTTCCTGCAATTCCTCCAATGATGGGAGGCAAGTTCAATGACTTCGCAACAGTTGTGCCTAAGGCACCTAATGCTGCGGGTGATGCAAAATTTGATAATGTTGAATTTGCTTGTTGTATGTTTGCTTCAACAATCATGATGTCGGTTGAATGACAAAAAGGGCAATTCAAGCTCATGACTCGACTCCTAAATTCAGGGCATAAAAAAGCCTGCACGATGGCAGGCTTTAATTTCATATTTTCATGTGTACTCAAAAGAGCTTCATGATTCTCATTAGGATGTTATATACTTGAAATAATTTAGAATAGGATTCAATTTAATCGTTGATTTGTTATATAAAATCAGTACGATAAAAAAATACAAAATTGGCTTTAAAATTATGACACACATTCGAATTTCAGATTTTTGTGAAAAATATGGCTTCTCTTCACATCAAATCAGACATGTCACTCGTTCAGGAAAATTAGCTAAAATTACCGATGGCGTCATTGATGAAGAACAAGCTCTACAAGCCTTAGCAAACACTCAACCAAAAATGAAGGGGGTAATTACACTACAAAATGAAGTAACTGAATTAAAAAAACAATTGCAGAGTACACTTGATCTGAAAAACTATTATGAGGCAGAGCTTAATAAGCTTGGGATATTTCCAGCACAAATAGCTAAAATTTCACTTCACCCTGAAACGATGAAAGATTCAAGTGATCATCCAACTTTGTCTCAGGAGTGGATGAAAGATCAAATGCAACAAATACCTGAATCTGAAAGAATGTTTAAAGCCCGTAAAGTACCGATTCCTCCAGAGGCTTTTACTTCTAGCCTTCCAGATAAAAATAATAGTTTTTGATTCAATCATAATGCCGTGGTGATCAGGTAATTGAAGCTTAAATGATTACAGATCAAGGCAATGTGAATTTGTCATTTTGATATCAGATTTCACAATATAGAGAACACATCTAATGTATTGTGTTCTCTATTGAAAATTCAATATTTATAAACCTCTTCGATTTTTCGAATTAACTACTCCCTTACCAAAACTACGCATATTGGCTGAATCCTTTACTCTCGGATGTTGCTGCTCTTTTTCACCATTCACCAGATAAGGGACAACATAGTTAAGAAAGTTATAGACTTCACTGGCATTGTTACGATGAATCATACCAATTCCTAATGTTCCCATTGCTTCATAGATGGCTTTATAGTCGGAATGGTTACAGTTAAAAATATAACCACATCCATGTGTAATCTGCTCCCAACACTCACCTACCCACTGCCCCATTTCAAAATCACCTCGATGTATATTTCCATCATACATAAGCAAGAGATGGCAGTGATAGCCCTTACTCACCCCATGCTCTAATGCCCATGCATAACCATGCAAACTACTAAAGCAAGTATCCTGATCTGCGATACGCCGAAGCAATATGTCTAAAGCTTCATTAAATGCATGAATATTGTATAAGGCTTGATATTCCTGAAGAATGGATAAATCCACTCGAACCACCAACGTTCTCGCATAATGATGAATGAGTGTGGATGTATAATCAAAAAGGCTAAGTTGGTTCTTTAATTCACGTTGTTGATAATCGATCAGTTGCTGTTTTACACAGCCTGATAATGACTGGATGTAAGTCAAAATATGCCAGACAGTCATCTCATCAAAATACACAATAGAATCATAATCTGTCTGTTGAATCTGTCTGAGTGTGTAATCAATGGTCTTCACAACCTCAA
The DNA here is from genome assembly GCF_019343495.1 of Acinetobacter lwoffii. Lineage (NCBI taxonomy): Bacteria > Pseudomonadati > Pseudomonadota > Gammaproteobacteria > Moraxellales > Moraxellaceae > Acinetobacter > Acinetobacter lwoffii. The sequence goes on from NZ_CP072549.1 coordinate 1,491,915, forward strand.
TGAATATCAATACTGAATTGCAATAGGAAAAATCCGCATTATAGATTGGCTTAAATGACGGAATTAGTTTTTGTAGGTCTATCATCAGGTTTTGATGATATAAATTATAACTACCCAAGCAAACCTCTTGAATGAAATGGTCTACTCCTGCCAATACTTCTGCTTCATGATAAAGCTCACCATATTGAATATTTTGATATGGAACTTTTTGGTACATTTAGGTTCTCACTGAAACATAAGGTTCATATCTAAGTGAGAGATGTAAAATTTTACTGATCATGACTCTGTAGCAGGATGTTGTAGTCATCCTGCTTAGCTGAATAGGTTCATAGACTTTGAAACATACTATAGGGTTAGTTCTGAATATTTTAACACTGTGTCATTGATACATGATGTATAGCCCATACTCAAATGGGCTATACTGTGCTAAGTGAATCACATACTCACTTAACTAGATAAGATATTGTTTATGTTTAATATATTATTTATATTTAATAATATATATTACCTGTTAAGCAAGTCACTCTGAACTAACCATTGCACCGCAGTTCCATACAGCGAGAACAACAGAAATATGGGAATGTTGCAGAAGCTAAACTTATGCCTTAGCTTTGGTTTTAACTTTAGATTTAACTGTCGTTTTAGTCACACTGCCCTTCACTAAAACTTTAGGGACTCGTACAGTAGCTTGTCGCTCATACAGCTCAATAAAACTATAATAATTTACCAATACTTCAAAGACCTGCTTTCGCCTTGACTGATCACCGATCTCAAGTAAAAAAGATTGCTGATTCATCTCAGGAACAGATGACATCAATGGAACAATGTTGAATGACGTTTTGTACCCATCCTGCTGAACAGAATCCATTTGGCTTTTCCACATCTCCCCAAATAAACGATCCATATCTTTCAGCTCCTCATACTTCCTCGCATCAAAAACTAAAATGAGATCCAGATAAGTATGCTGTCCACCATCTTCCCGCCATGCTCCAAAATATCCTGTCATACTGGATATGGGTTTCCGTCTGCGGTTACGTAAAAACATTTCAGTGATGTTTTTTGAAAAAATCTGCTGATTGACTTCCGCCCCATTTGCCCCCAGTTCAAAATGAACTCGATAGAGAGTACATTCTCTTTTCAGTAAACTTTTAACGTACGTCTGCAAGCTTTTCAGTCTGAGTTCACACTTCTTATAACAGGCTTCAATATGATCATTTGTAGCAATGACCTCATCACCCACATTAACAGCTTGGACATAGTCCACATATTCGACAGCTTCAACGACCGTTCCATTGCTATTTGTTGTTGGCACGTCCAAGTTCACTGTTACTGAATGCCGCACCTGTTTCCAGATTTTCACATTCAGCTTAGACTGCCTGATATTCGAGCGGTAATCCCGTCGAAGTTGTTTAACCAGCGCATTAAATCGTTCAGCACCTTGCTTACTGGTTTTTGCAGCCAATTGTTGCTCTACCTGCCAAAGATTCGCATTCTTTAAAAAGAACTGCACGTTGATATTCAACCGAGATAAGTAAGGGCTCGCACTTAACAAGTGTAAGTCAGGCAAGTTACTGAATATCCATAACAACTGATGACCTATACGTGTTATTGAACGCTCGATTTCTTCAGCAGACAACTCAACATTTCCTAGTCGTATTGGTAGATTAAATGCACCGACTGTAGTATCCATCACAGTCGCCATAAACATTTCTATATTTTGAATGAGACCTATAAAATTTGGAAAATCATCTAGCTGAATTGATAACTCACGATTAAAAATTTGCGAAATCTTAAGTCTGTTTTTTGCTATGACTGGTAGATGACGAACACTCCATATTTTATCATCCTCATAGCACACCAAATCCTGAAAAGATTTTCTCCCCATCATAGTCAGGTCAACAGGAAAATTACGTTCATCTAAAAGCCCAGAGGAATACCAGTATTGATTGATATTGTAATTTTGATTATTGAGGATATATTGAAATTGAATGACTTCATCTACATTCTGAAAAAAACTCAGAATCCAATATTTAAAATCCTTTATTTTTCGTTTATCTGTTGATTTCATTACTCCATCAATTGCATCTTTTTTCAACTCCTGAGCCAGCTGTTTCCCCCAGTGATGAATATGAAAAGGGCGACCAATTAAAAGCTTTTTCAACTCGGATTCAAATTTCTGAATGATTCTCTCAGCCAACTGCTCTTTTTTATTACTCAATATGAGAACAACATTGAGGTTCAATCCTGATACTAAGTCATGTTCCGTCTTGGTCATCATAAACAAGAGACCCGCAGTACCTGTTATCACCTGCTGTAACTGTGGGATACGCATCAATCGATCTTGAATAAACCCATGATCGTCAACCATTTCACTTGACTTGAATGGAAGCTGAATATTTAAGGACAGGCAATAAAGTGATTGATATCTTTCCAGCAAGGTATCAAAAAGCTGCTCCGTTGTGACTTGAGGTGGTAGCGCTGGAATAACATAATTCGGAAGAAAGCTGGTTGTACTTAAATATTGCTTCAACCACAGTACAACGTTTAAATACGTATGATGCTGAAGATGTGTACCACTACTGACTGCTGTTGACGGTAGCAAAGTCACATTTGTATTTAAAGGTGAATACAGGTACGGCTGATGATCATTTAAATATGATGGCGATTGATTCAGAGCATTCAGCATAAACCAAACTAAATACAGTTCATTGCCAATTTTAAGATAGGGCATCATCAGTGCATTCAGATCACAACTTAAACCTTCGATCTCTTGTCTGGCACACACCCAACTTGTTGCCGTACTGTTCATTAAATTGTTCTTAAACTGATCCAAAGTCAAAAAAGAATTTTGCTCAACCAAACACCATAAATACTGCAACTTTTCTAACTCATCCAGCAGATGTTTAGCCTGCTCAACACCACTCACACCTTCCTCATAAGAAACAATCATTTTTATTTTTTTAAATTTTAATACATGAAATATATCTGCAACATTAATTTTCAATTTATTCCAGCTAAAAGTGTCTAAAATGCTTATGTATCGCTGTTGTTTCATAATTTTTAAATGTATTATTACACGTATTAATTAAATTATATCTCGTTATCAAGAGATAAAAATACAATTAAAAAATATTATTTGTATTCTATAGATTCAATAATCCTCTTTATTTTTATAAAAATACAACTTTTAGATATATTAATTTTCATTCATTATCGACAAAAAAAAGCAGAAGCCTATGCTCCTGCTTTTAAAATATTATCCTGCCTCAAGCCCTACCTTTAATCCTGAATTTTCACCACAATAAAATTCACTACCAAACCCAGCAAGTCATGGATTAAAGATACGACTTCGAAGCCATCTCACCCGATGTATAAACTCCTTCCTAAAAAAACAGCCTCAGAAAATATCCTTTCTTAATATTTCCAATAAGATTTCGGGTTGATTTCTAAGCTCATGAATGATCGTTTCATCCATATAGTCAATATTTTTATATGATATTTCGCAACCAAATGCCCTTAATACAACTGAGGGTTTTGCGATTCAAGAATATAATTCAGCTTTGTAAGCTCATATTGTGTAGAAGATATCCCTTCTATTATTGTGAGTAATCAAAATCCTAATGGTGTACCAAAAAGCATCTTGAATTTTCATAAAAATCTAAGAGCCATGAATAAACATCAAGTCCATCCTGTCTTATCTGACGAAAAAAAGGATAACTAGTACTAATCATTCAGCCATGAATTTACTATATTTCCATACCACTCCATCAACCTTACTCGTTCATCCCAGTACTGAGCTCGGTTATAGGCCGAACGAATTCTATTCTGGGGAACATGAGCAAGCTGGCGCTCAATGGCATCTGGATTAAACAGATTAGATTCGTTTACGACTGTACTGAATAGAGATCTAAAACCATGTGTGGTCATCCGACCAGCATAGCCCGAACGTTTGATCACAGCTAAAATAGACTCGCTACGCATAGATTCTTTGTTATTTAAACGATGTGGAAAAAGCAGTTCCTGATTATGAGTAAGTCTCAATGCCTGAAGCTCAGCAATCATCATTTCCGTCAACGGTACACGATGCGGAAGTCTGTTCTTCATTCGTTCTTCAGGGATATCCCACTTACGCCCTTCCAGATCAAATTCTTCCCAGCGCGCTTGCAGCAACTCACTAACCCGAACGCCTGTCAGCATGATCAGAATAATGGCATGATGTGTTTGAGCATCACTTGGATATGCTCTTATCTTCCTTAAAAATTCAGGCATTTCAGAGGCAGTAAGCGAAGCCAGGTTTTTGACTCTTTTGTTCTTGAGAGCATAAACAAGATCACCTGCCGGATTATCATAGCGGTATCCATGGGCAATGGCATACTTCATGACCATGCCACAGCGAGACAAGGTACGTTTTGCAATTTCAAGCGAACCTCTTGCCTCAATCTTCTTAATGATTTGCAGAATCTCAGGAGCCTGAATCTGATTAATACGCTTATTAGCAAGAGCAATATAAAGCTCATCCAATGAAGCTCGTACATTACTGATATGTTTGGATGACCAGGTTTCTTTTTGATTATTAAACCAATCTTCTGCAACTTCTTTGAAATAGGGCTTTAAGTCTTCATGCAATACTGAACGTGAGTATCTATGCTTAAGCTCATATGCAAGCTCCCTTGCCTTTTTTAAGCTTAAATCTGGATATGGGCCAAGCGACTCAGACTTACGTTCACCATGGACAGTGACTCGCACATTCCAATATTTTTGACCTTTGGTGGTAATGATAAGGGATAAACCATGTGAATCCGAAAGACGATACTGTTTGTCTTTCGGCTGTGCTTTTCTGCATTCAGTATCTGTAAGTGGCATGTCGATTACCCATAATTGATGTATTAATGTCTGGGTAAATTTTCCCAATATTTACCCACAAAGAGCAAATATGGGGTCAAATGGGATCAGACAATATCGGACAAACAGGCATAAAAAAAGCCTTTAAACTCAATGTTTAAAGGCTTTTTTAGATTCCGATGGATTGCTTCGGAAAGAATTTTGGTGGAGGTGGCGGGAGTTGAACCCGCGTCCGCCAGCACTACGCTCGAGAATACTACATGCTTAGATATCGTCTATTGTTTTAACTCTTTGTGACCCGACGAACAGGGTACAAATCGCGATCCTCTTGATTTAGTATAAAGCCCCGAGGCTTGGCTTTATACGGACTTGTGTGCGTGCGCTTCAGTCGGACTCTCTAACCACAAGTATTCGGAGAGGCGGACAAGCTGCCCTTAGGCAGCTAGAGCGTATGATTCGTCGTTTGCGACTAAAAAATGCAAATTTGATTTACGAGAGAAAATGCGCTCTCGGCATGCATCTATGAGTTTCATCACCAGCGTCGAAGCCAGAAACACCCCCAAAGTACAAGGCAATCATAGCATAAATGTCAAAAATTACGATGTATTTTCTGAACATTTACACAACTTGATACGCTTAATTACATTATTGCGCTAATATTTTACTTTTCAAGCCAAATAACAGAAAAATTATGAGCTACCTTCTGGCCCTGGATCAGGGAACTACATCAAGTCGGGCCATTATTTTCAATGAACATGGACAAGTTCAGGCAACGGCTCAACGTGAAACGCATATCCACACCCCACATTCGGGCTGGGTGGAACAGGATGCTCAGGAAATCTGGAGTTCACAGATTGCTGTGATACAACAAGCTTTAGCGACTGCAGGTATTCTGGCAAAAGATATTAGAGCCCTTGGCCTGACTAACCAGCGTGAAACCACTGTAGTCTGGGATCGTCGAAACGGCAAACCGCTCGCCCCGGCAATCGTCTGGCAGGACCGTCGTACGTCTGATTGGTGTAACCGGCTGATTGAACAAGGCCTGATGTCCAAAATTCAGCAAAAAACAGGCTTACGGATTGACCCTTATTTTAGTGCGGGAAAATTAGTCTGGTTTTTAGAGTATGTCGAGGGAGTACGAGCACTCGCTGAACAAGGCCATGTGGCATTTGGTACGATCGATAGCTGGCTGATCTGGAATCTGACCCAAGGCGCAGAGCACGTCATTGAAGCCAGTAATGCTTCTCGTACCATGTTAATGAATCTGCAGCAACAGTCGTGGGATGAAGAGCTGCTCGAGCTGTTTAATATCCCGGCTTCGGTCTTACCGAAAATTATCTCTTCTGATTGTTATGTCGCTGACACTGCTTCTGGCTTACTTGGGGCCAATATTCCCATCACCGGCATTTTGGGGGATCAGCAGTCTGCACTCTTTGGCCAGTCCTGTTTTGAGGTGGGCAGTGCTAAAAACACCTATGGCACCGGCTTTTTTATGCTGTTCAATACCGGACATAACATTCAGCTTAGCCAGAACAAGCTGCTTTCTACTCTCGCCTGGCAAGCCCAGGACCAAACTACTTATGCCCTGGAAGGCAGCGTATTTATGGCTGGCGCTGTAGTGCAATGGTTACGCGATGGCCTCGGAATTATTCAAAAAAGCAGTGATGTGGAAAAACTGGCACACCAGGTCGAGCATAGTGACGGCGTGGTTCTGGTTCCGGCATTTACTGGACTAGGCGCGCCGCATTGGGATAGTGAAGCACGTGCCTTACTCTGTGGCATGTCACGCGGTACGACCAAAGCGCATATCGCTCGTGCAGCATTAGAATCAATCGCCTTTCAGGTATCGGATGTGCTCAGTGCGATGCAATCTGATATTGCACATCCATTGAAAGAATTACGGGTTGATGGCGGTGCTAGTAGTAATGATATGTTGATGCAATTTCAGGCCGATATTCTGAATGTACCGGTACTGCGTCCGAAAATGCTGGAAGCTACTGCTTGGGGCGCGGCCGCTATGGCCGGATTAAAAGCTGGCGTATTTTCAAACCTGGATGAAATTTCCCAGTCCTGGCAGCTGGACCGTGCTTTTGAACCCAAAATGCAAAATGACGAAAGAGAAATGCATTTAGCCAAATGGCAAAATGCCTTGAAACGGGCTAAATCTGATCTCTAAATCCTCTAGGTTCATATTTGATCATCATAAAAAAGCACTTTTAAACAGTGCTTTTAACTCCCTCAGTTCACGATTTCATTAATAGGCATAAGAAGCAATCGCTGTTGCAATCGCCTTATCTTCATCATTGACCATGGTCATGCGCATGGTGCAGCCCTTACGCCCCAAACGTAAGGTTTCTGCACGCGCGATAAAATATTTGCCACGTCCAGGCGCCAGATAATCCACCCGCATATCGACCGTCGCCAGACGCGATACTTTTTTAATGGTATCTGCAATCGTTTCCGGTTCAGCTTTTTTATACAGCTCGCCCATGGCCACAATACCACCGACACTATCCAGTACAGTTGCAGCCAGACCGCCATGCAGAATCTGGAAAGCCACATTACCAATCATGAAATCCTGCATTTCTACATAGGCCTCAATCTGGCCCTCGACCACCCGCATGGTCATGCCGTTATGCTTAAAAAAAGGAGAGCTATTAAAAGCATGTACCAGCTGGTTCAGGACTACATCAATATCCACTTTCGAGCCCAGATGTATATTACCCGTCCAGTTTCTCTCTGTCTTACTCATCACTCTGCCCGAATCCACCACAATAAAAAACCGCTAATTTATGCCCAAAAATTTGAGTTAGGGCTACAATAGAGGCCTAGTTTAATACTGATTACTGAGATTTTTATGACTTATACGTTCAATCGTCCCGCGTTTCCTGCAACTCGCATGCGTCGTATTCGTAAAAATGAACATTTACGTTCGATGGTTCGTGAAACCCATCTCGCGGCAGATCATCTCATTTATCCAGTATTTGTCCTGCCAGGAAAAAACCAGACCCAAGATATTCCAAGTATGCCGAATATCCAGCGTCTGTCAGCGGACTTGTTGTTAAAAAAATCAGAACGTCTGCTGGAACTCGGTGTCAATAAACTGGCGCTATTTCCGGTCACCCCACAAGAAGATAAAAGCCTGACTGCAGAAGCCGCATGGCGTGAAGATGGTCTGGTGCAAAACACCTTGCGTTTATTGAAAAAAGAACTGCCAGAAATGGTGCTGATTACTGACGGCGCATTAGACCCGTATACCACACATGGTCAGGATGGCATTATTGATGAGAACGGTTATGTCTTAAATGATGAAACGGTCGAGTGCCTGATTAAACAGGGCTTGAGCCATGCCGAAGCCGGTGCAGATGTATTTGCTCCAAGTGACATGATGGATGGCCGGATCGGTGCGATTCGTCAGGCCTTTGAGCAAAATGGTCATATCTATACTTCGATCATGGCCTATTCAGCCAAATATGCATCAAGTTTCTATGGCCCGTTCCGTGATGCAGTCGGTTCTGCCAGCAACTTAAAAGGCGGCAATAAATACAATTACCAGATGGATGTCGGTAACCGTGCTGAAGCCCTGCATGAAATTGCGCTGGATATTCAGGAAGGTGCAGACATGGTGATTGTTAAACCGGGCATGCCTTATCTGGATATCGTCCGCGAAGTCAAAGACACTTTTGGCGTACCAACCTTTGTCTATCAGGTCAGTGGCGAATACGCGATGCTGGCTGCGGCAATTCAAAATGGCTGGTTATCTGATAGCGTCATTTTAGAATCATTGATGAGCTGTCGTCGTGCCGGTGCAGATGGTATCTGGACCTATTTTGCTGAAGAAGCTGCGCTTAAACTGAAAGACATGAAGTAAAAGGATTTCGGCGCAATGCATATTGCCATTGTCGGCGCTGGCATCACCGGTTTGATGTCGGCGCTGGAACTGCTTGAACAGGGATGTTCTGTTACCCTTTTTGATCAACAGGCCGCCGGACAGGCTGCATCCTGGGCTGGAGGAGGAATCCTTTCCCCGATGTATCCGTGGCGTTATCCCGCTGCTGTAAATGCTCTGGCTCGACATGCCAAACCCATGTATCAGGACTGGAATCAAAAACTGCAACCTTTCACTGGCATCGATTTCCAGATTCATGAAACAGGTATGCTGATTTTTGATGAATCCGATTTTGAAATCGGTTTAAGTTATGCCAAAACACATCAGGATCCGCAGCAACAGGCAGAATTGCTTGATCAGGCTAAACTGCAACAGATCAATCCAAGAATTAATCAGAGCAAATTCAAGCAGGCGATTTATTTCCCTGAACTGGCGAATATCCGTAATCCACGGTTATTACAGTCGATCATTCACTATTTGAAGCAGCATCCTCGTGTCACCTGGCAAGAAGACTGTAAAATCACTCGGCTCAATATTCAGCAAGGCTGTGTAAAAAGTATCTCAGATGAACATAGCCAGGTTTTTCAGGCAGATCAATATGTGTTCACAACCGGAGCATGGTCGCAACACTGGTCACAGCAACTTGGTTTGGAAATTCCGGTACAGCCGGTTCAGGGCCAGATGCTGCTGTTTAAAACGCCAAAAAACTGGCTGCCGACCATGTGCATGCATAAGGTGATGTACCTGATTCCACGTCAGGATGGACATGTTTTATGTGGTTCCAGTATGCGTCAGGTCGGTTTTGACACCTCGCCTTCTAGCGAAATCCGGCAGGATATTTTACAGGCGTGTATCGAGATGGTACCGGAACTGGCAGATTTTCCGCTGGTCAAGCAATGGGCCGGATTAAGACCCAGCTCACCCGATGGTATTCCCTATATTGGCAAAATTCCCAAGCTACACAATGCCTGGGCCAATTTTGGACATTTCCGGAATGGTTTATGCATGGGGCCGGCATCAGGCAAACTACTCGCTCAACTCATCCTTAAACAAATGCCAATCGTTGATCCAGCTCCTTATGATCCTGTCCGTTTATTAGAGCCCAGTCGTTTAGTGCTTTAGGATATTATCCAGTGCTTCTTTCAGAGTTGGATAATGAAACTGGAATCCAGCCTCCTGCAAGGCTTTGGACTGTACATACTGACCGTTTAAGACCAGTTGTGACTGTTCTCCCAGCATCATTTTCAGACTGCATGCGGGTAGTGGAAGTAAGGGTTTGCGCTTCAGAATCTGGGCCGCAGTTCGTGCAAACTGGGCCTGACTACTTTTTTCTGGCGCGACCACATTAAAGATCTGCTCGGCTGTATCCTCAAGTATCAAGAATTCAATCGCACGCAGCACATCCTCTAGATGCACCCAGGTCACTGGCTGACGTCCATGACCAATCCGCCCAAACAGATTCAGCTTAATCGGCAATAGCATCTGCGGAAGAATCCCACCACCTTTGCCAAACACCACCGCAAAGCGAACAATCTTGGTGTTCTGGTTAGTATAGGACAAGGCCAGCTGCTCCCACTTCGCACAGAGTTCGGACATAAAAATATCTTGTGGCGGACTTTGCTCCGTGCAGACCTGTTCCCAGCGCTCATTGGGGTCAATGCCATAATAGCCAACGGCCGATGTTGAAATAATCCGTTTCGGTCTAATCTGATTTTTTTCTAAATAATCAAATAAATGTCTGGTGGTATCTAAACGGCTATTCAGCAATTTCTTTTTACGCGCTGCCGTCCAGCGGCCTTGACCAATACTTTCGCCAGCCAGATTGACCACATAATCAATCTGATGCTGTTTTAATTCATCCAGCTGGTTAATCCAATGAAAGTCCGGATGTGGTTCACGTTTATTTTTCTGACGGGTCAGACCAACCACCCGATAATCCCGTTCCAGTAAAAAATGCACGAGATGACTGCCAATAAAACCACTCGCTCCCGTCAACAGCACTACAGGTTTATACATTCGTCATTCTTCGCCTTATTATTTTCTTGGTTTAAATTATACGCCACTCATCTTCAGCTTTTTAAACCAAGAAGATCTTTGTAGTGGAGAATTTGTATCTTTCATCATTCAATTAATTTATGAAGATCGGGTCACAAAATGATTCATCTATATTCACTGAGGCGAATGGCCAAACATTTTCTCTGCCATACGCTGGGCCTGCTTGCCATAAAACCAGTAGGTCAGCAGATACAGCGGAATTACGATCATCAGGAACATGATCAGCACAATACTCATAAATTGTGGCTGCTGTAGATACAGCAAGAAGTCCTGCCAGGCATTCGGATTGGAACGGGTGGCGATGACAATACCGAGCAACAGAAATAATAAATTATAGCCCCAGTAAATCAGGCTAAAACCGAGGGTGAATTTTTTACGCTCTGCCTGGGTCGGCGCACGTTTTTGCTGTTTTAGAAATTTAAAAAGCACCCAAATCATGGCCACCAGATACGGAACAATCGTCAAGACTGCACCCATGCCCATCGGCAGCAAGGCTGCCAGTACACCGCAAATACAGGTAAAAATAAAACATATAACGAAAAACCAGATAAAATAACGACTTAGTGGCAACATATGCATGACTCAGTGATCTTCAACAAGCTAGTATAAAAAAAATCAGGTTTTTTTTCATTTTATTGTCAACCATCCACTATAGGGTGACGTTATATAGAGTACAAGGTACAAAAATTTGGACTGGCATCCACGAATTTTTGCTGACCTTTAGAGCTAAAGCAATAAGTCCAGTGTACAGGGAAATTTTGAATAGCAGCCAAAATCTTCATGTAACACAAATTTGACCGACGATTTCATCATCACTCGAATCGTCGGTTTTTATTTTTTAAAATTCCTATTTTTTTAAAAGCCTGATGGATTGCATGACTTTTCGATGTCTGATGATTTGGATGCGATCATCCAGTAATTTCCATACTGATCAAAATAAATTCAGCTTAAACATCACCAACAATTCGCTGAAATATCGTTTTACAAGTAGATTTTTACCTGTGCTTTTTCCTATAGTAGCAAGGCAGATATCTTGGGGTTCATTACATGGCAGTTCATTTTCTTCACACTTCCGATTGGCATCTGGGACAATTTTTCCATAACCATGACCGTGAATTTGAACATGCACAGTTTTTGACTTGGCTACTTGAGCAAATTAAAACAAAGCAGCCGCATGCTCTGCTGATTGCCGGCGATATTTTTGATGTGATCAATCCAGCTTCCAGTGCGCAAAGACAACTATACCAGTTTCTGGCCGACGCCCACGACCTGGCGCCACATATGCAGACCCTGATGATTGCAGGCAATCATGATTCCGGTTATCGGATTGAACAGGTTGAACCCTTGCTGGCCAAATTCAATGCCAAAGCTGTGGGAATCGTAGGCCGCACGGCAGAAAATACCCTGAACCTGGATCGTCTACTTATTCCTATTTATGATCGGGATAAAAATATCATCGCCTGGTGTCTGACCCTACCCTATTTACGCAGTGCCGAAATTACCGGACTGAATGAACATACCAGCAATAACCAGAACGCGATCAGTTATCTGCATCAACAACTGATTGCCGAAGCCAGAGCCCGCAAACAGCCACATCAGGCACTAATTTTAATGTCACATGCGCACATGCAAGGTGGCGAAACTTCCGACTCGGAACGGCCAATTATTGTCGGTAATGAAGAAGCGCTCTCGACGGCGCTGTTTGATGAAGTGATTGATTATGTCGCACTCGGTCATCTGCATAAACCACAAAAAGTTGGTCAGCCGCATATCCGTTATAGTGGCTCACCAATTCCGCTGTCATTTAGTGAAATCAACTATCAACATCAGGTGGTTGAGGTCAGAATTGATCCTGAACAAAGCCCGGAACAGCGCTTTCAATACGATGTTCTAAAAGTGCCACGCACCGTCGAGCTGTTCCGGATTCGGGAAAAGCTGGAAGATTTAATTGCTAAACTTCAGGCCTTGCCTGCCGGAGAAATCGAACAACTGTCGGCACGACATTTTCTGGAAATAGAATACACCACCGATGCGCCGCCACCAGTCGATTTACGCCAGCAAATTGAACTGGCTTTACCCGCCAACCGTTACCGCTTGCTGCGCATCAGCCGGATTTATCAGCAACAGGCCGAACATACGCAAGGAGATTCGAAAATTGATCTGGCACCACCGACGCCGGAATCGCTGTTTTTGAATATCTGGAAAAAAATGGGCTATGAACATGATCATTCTGTACAACAGGATTTTCAGCAACTTCTGGTTGAAGCCCAGCACGAACTTGCTCAGAAACAACAAGCCTAGGATCGGCCATGAAAATTTTACGTTTGAGTCTCAACAACCTGGCCTCCCTCACTGGCACCCATCATATTGATTTTGAATCCAGCCCTTTAACACATGCCGGCCTGATTGCAATCACTGGAAAAACCGGAGCCGGTAAATCGACCCTGCTCGATGCCATGTGTCTGGCGCTCTATAACGAAATTCCACGTCTAAAAGGTGCGACCGGCAGCCTGAAAGATGCCGGTGGTCAGGATGTTTCGATTAAAGACTCCAAGAATATTCTACGCCGTGGCTGCGTGCATGGTTTTGCCGAGCTGGAGTTTATTGCCCTGGATAGCAAACGCTATACAGCACGCTGGGAGATTCGCCGGGCACGTCAGAAAGTCGATGGCAATCTAAAAGTAGATCGTTTTATCAAGTGCATCGATGATGATACGACGCTAACGCAAAAAATATCTGAAGTTACCCCCTTAATTGAAAAACTGCTGGGCCTGAGCTTTGAACAGTTTACCCGCGCGGTACTGCTGGCGCAGTCGGAAGTTGGCGCATTTTTAAAAGCCAAAGATCATGAACGTGCAGACTTGCTGGAATATCTGACCAATTCGCAGATTTTCAGTCTAGTTAGTCAGAAAGCCGCAGAGAAATTCAGCGAAGTCAAAAACAAGCGCAACGATCTGGAAAAGCTGATCGGGCATATTGAAATTCTGTCTGAAGAAGACATCAGCGCTTTACAACAGCAGCAGAACTCTTTGTCTTTGCAACTTCAGAATTTGCAGCAATCAGAAAAACTGCTAGAAAATGAGAAACAATGGCATCTGGACCGACATAAACTCTATGCAGAAGTCCATGCCAAAAAAGAAGTCTACGAAGTACAGCAAGATGCAGTAAATAAATCTGCAGGACAGCAACAGCTACTGGAGCAGCTGGATGAATTCCAGTCGATTCGGGATCAGTTTGTGAGTCGTACCCGTCTAGCCCCTCAAAAAGAGCAGATTCAGCACCAGCACACCCAATTTACGCTGGAATTTGAAACGCTCAAACAGAGCTTTGTAGCAGAAGAAGCCAAACTTACAGCCTTACAACAACAGCAGCACCAGTTTCAGCAACACTTGGCAGACCTGAAACCGCATCTGGAGGCAGGTTTAAGGCTGGATCATGCAATTGATACGGTATCAGAGCGGTACAAAAAACTGCATGCAGAGCAAAGCCAGTTTCAAACCCTTCGTCTACAGCCTTTAGAAGAACAACTGCGACAGCAACAACAGACTTTGAATCAGCTACAAGCTCGGCAAGAAAAGGTTGCACAACAATTGGCTGAATCTGGCTTTTTAAATGTGTTCGATCTGGAGCCGCAAAGTACCTTGCAACGCATACAAGACTTTATGCGTCAGTATCAGCAACTGCAGCAACAGAATCCGGACAGCCTGAAGCAGCCTTTACCTGAACTGGAAAAAACCGTTACAGTACTTTCAGGAAATCTGAACCAGTGGATACAACAGCATCATAGTCTGGAACAGCTAGAAGAGCATCTCAAAACCATTCAGGAAATGCGTCAGCAACGCCAAGCGGAACAGCGTCAGCTCGACCTGCTGCAACAGCAGGTACAACAAATCGTTCAACAATCACAAGAATTTGAACAACTGCAATCTGCTGTAAATAGCCAACAGCAGCAACTAAAAATGCAGCAAGAGGCCGAACAGGCACTACATCAGCAGATTCAGGCTGAACAACAGGCCTATGAACACCTGGAACAAATACTTGCCCAGCAACGTTTATTGCATGCGCAAAGTGTGCAGGATCTTCGTGGCCAGTTAAAACCGGATGAGCCATGCATGGTCTGTGGAAGCCCAGCCCATCCTTTTGTCGATGCCGTCCATGAACATCTGGAACAGAGCCTGAACCAGCTACAGGAGCAACAGTTACGGCAGGCAAAACAGCAGCTCGATCAGCAACTGCAATCTCAGCAGCAGCAACGCATTGAAATGTCTAAAGCACAAACAGTAATTGAGCAACAGCAACAGCGTTGCCAGCTCCTGCACAACCAGATTCAACAATCCTCTGCTGACTGTAAATTTCAACTACTTAAACTGGAAGTGATTACCGAGCAGCACCACGATCTTGCTGCATTCACCGCGTTACTGGAAAATCATACCCAGCGTCTCGCCCAGCAATTAGAATTATCGCAACAGCAAGAACATCAGCTCCAACAACAATTACGGCAATGGCGTCAGCAACAACAGCAATTGCACCAGTTACAACTGCTTCTACAGCAACGTCAACAACTGAACCAACTGATACAACCTGTTTTAAGTGTACTGCCCGAGCAGTACCAGTCGCAGCCGCCTATGGCTTGGTTATCTGAGCTACAGCAACAATTGCAACAACGTATGCAGCAGTTAGCAGTACAAAAGCAGCTGGAATCCGATCTTCATCAACAGCAGCAGATATTGGAAAAGAACCAGTATCTGCTGCAACTAGAACAGCAAAATTTTGCTCAATTGAGCCAGGCTTTAGAACAGTTGATTCAGCAAGGCAAAGACCTGCGTCAACAATTGGCTGAACTGACCGAACAACATGCAGGACAAGTCTACCGTGTCGCTGCAGAGTGGCGCGATGCATTGGATCAGCAAGCCAGGACCTTAACAGACGCTTTAGAACAGCAACGTCAGCACACGGCACAGGCTGAAAAACAGTGGCATCAAACCCACTTAAAACTGCAAGAATTTATCAGCCAACTTCAGCAGATCGATCGGCAATTGACCCAATATCAACAAGATATTCAAGCATGGCAAGCAGCACATCCGCAAGTGACGGCAGCTCAAATTGAACAGTGGCTCAGTATTGACCTGAGTAACCATCAACGTATCCGTCAGAATTTGGCTAACCAGAAACAGGCACTCGAAAATGCCAGAACAGCCTGGCAATTACTGGAAGAACAATATCAGGCTCATTTAAAGCTGCAACCAGAACATGAATTTGAGGACATTGAACAAAAGCTTGGCATGCTGCATCAGGAAAAAATAACGCAGCAAGAAGCACTCAATGAGACTAATGCCAAACTGCGTATGAATGCCAATAATCAAAACACCTATGCCAAATATCAGCAGCAAATCGAGCAGATCAAAGCCGAAGAATATCGCTGGGGTCGTATTTACGACCTGATCGGACATAAGGAAGGCACCAAGTTCCAGAAAATTGCACAGGAACATCATCTGGATATCCTGGTGGAATATGCGAATCAGCAGTTGCAGCCATTGGCACCGCGTTATCAGTTGCATCGTATTCCGGACAGTCTGAGTCTGGCGATTATTGATCTGGACATGAACAGTGAAGTCCGCCCTGTACTGTCGCTATCGGGGGGTGAAACCTTCCTGGTTTCATTGGCTTTGGCTTTAGCAATTGCCAATATGGCCTCCGGCTCCATGAAACTGGAATCACTGTTTATTGATGAAGGTTTCGGGACGCTCGATCCGGCATCCTTACATATGGTCATGAATGCACTGGATCATTTGCAAAGTCAGGGCCGTAAAGTCGTCTTGATCTCGCATGTACAGGAAATGCATGAGCGCATTCCGGTCCAGATTCAGGTCAAACCAGTTGGTGCAGGTGCGAGTACCATTCAGATTATAGGCTAACGATGAGTCACCCTGCCCCGAACACGCTCTCGCCCTATTTCAGCCTACAGCTTGAGAGCCTACGGGGTATCAGTGCCATTGTAGTGTTGTTCAGTCATTGCTTTCAGGCATTTATTGCGCCTTTCGATACCAGCATTTATTCATGGATACGCCTGCTTGGGCAGGCTGCAGTCATGATTTTCTTTGCCTTAAGTGGCTATCTGATCGGCTATTCGATTCAGCACAACATTCATCAGCATGGTCAGTTCAATCTGCACCGTTATGCCCGACAGCGTTGCAGCAGAATTTTACCACCCTTTCTGTTTGCCATGGGGTTGACGCTGCTTTTATATCTGCTTGCTCCACTATTATTTGCCAGTCATACTCATGCTTTTCAACACAGTTTTGGCATGATGATCCGGACTGACTATAGTGTAGACATGATGGAGTTTATTGGCTCTCTGCTGTTTTTGAATGGCTTCGTCACGCCAACGGTTTCAGCCAATGCCCCGCTCTGGAGTCTCAGCTTTGAAGTCTGGTTTTATGTGCTGGCCGGCATTCTGCCTTTTTTGAAAGATTCAGAAATGGCTAAAATCGGCTTTTTTATCATTTTGGCTGTACTGTCAGTCCTGAATATCCAGTTTTTTATTTATTTTTTGGTCTGGCTTAGTGCCTTTGCCTGTTCATTTCGATATATCCAGCTACGTTTTTTAAACCGCTTACAATCGGTCAAATTAGCCCTATTCGGCTTGGCATTTTTAATCGCCTGCTTTGATGCTTACCAGTTTCAAGTGATTGATGAGGCCCAGCAATACCGTGCTGCGAATTTTGCCCCTTTTAATTTCTGTGTGGGTTTGGCCTTTAGCTGCTGGCTGGTACAGCTCCAGCATCAACGTAGTCACTACCATCCGGTCTGGGTTCAATCCGCAGACTTTTCCTATACCTTGTATGTCACCCATTTCCCCTTACTTTTATTTATTTTGGGCTGTATTCCGGCAACTTTAGGCTATGGTCTGGGTGGAGCAGTTTTAGCCTTGCTTACGAGCATGTTCGGCATAATAGTCTTTGCCTGGCTGATGGCTAAATGGCTCGAACCAGCCAGAAAAAAAGCGTTATCCAATACCCTGCGATAACGTTTTGCTGCAAAAAACTGACATTAGTAGTTTATACATCTTTTTTAGGCCGTGCACCAAATAGGGCTGTGCCAACACGAACCATGGTAGAACCCGCAGCAATCGCTTCGGTCATATCCGCAGACATGCCCATACTTAAAGTATCCCAATCTTCAGGATGTGCATGCTGAACTTTGACTGCATCAAATAAAACTTTGGCATCAGCAAAGGCTTGAGGATTATTCGGTGCTGGAATCACCATCAGGCCACGTAAACGCACATTCGGTAGTTGGCTGATCTGTGCCACTAAATCTGCAACTTCTGCCGGCTGGCAACCATCTTTGGTATCCTGACCATCAATATTCACCTGAATACAGATATTTAGTGCAGGCTGATCATCTCCACGCTGATTGGATAAGCGCTCGGCAATAATCAGACGATCCACCCCATGCACCCAGGCAAAATTTTCTGCCAGATGCTTGGTCTTGTTACGCTGCACATGACCAATAAAATGCCATTCAATGTCCAGCTCTTTCAGGGCCGTGATTTTTTCCAGCGCTTCCTGCAAATAGTTTTCACCAAAAGCATGTTGCCCGGCCTGATACATATCAGCCAGCACGCTACTTGGCTGGGTCTTGGAAACGGCAAGCAGTTGCACCGCATCTGCTTCGCGGCCCGCCTGAATACAGGCAGTTTCAATTTGCACTAAGACCTGATTTCGTGACTGTTGCAACATATTCATTGATGGGGTTCTCATTTCATTCATCTTTTTTTCCCTTGCCCATGAACTAAGTGTTGGTTAAGCTGTGGGAAAGCCTTATTATTCTATCAAAATAATTAACATTTTAATGAACTCGGGGACCTTATGGATATCACAGAATTGTTGGCATTTTCTGCTAAAAATGGTGCGTCGGATTTACACTTGTCTGCGGGCTTACCGCCAATGATTCGTGTCGATGGGGAAGTTCGTCGCATCAACCTGCCAGCATTAGAACACAAAGAAGTGCATAAACTCGTTTATGACATCATGAACGATAAACAGCGCCGTGATTTTGAAGAAAATCTGGAAACTGACTTTTCTTTTGAAGTGCCTGGCGTGGCGCGTTTTCGTGTCAACGCATTTAACCAGAACCGCGGTGCCGGTGCGGTATTCCGTACCATTCCCTCTAAAGTACTGACCCTTGAAGATCTGGGCATGGGACAGATTTTTAAAGATATCTGTGAATATCCACGTGGTCTGGTACTGGTCACAGGTCCAACCGGTTCGGGTAAATCAACTACCTTGGCGGCGATGCTGGATTATATTAATGACAACCGCTATGACCATATTCTGACCGTCGAAGATCCGATCGAATTTGTGCATCAGTCCAAGAAATGTCTGATTAACCAGCGTGAAGTGCATCGTGATACGCATGGCTTTAATGAAGCATTACGTTCTGCATTACGTGAAGATCCGGATATTATTCTGGTCGGTGAGATGCGTGACCTTGAAACCATTCGTCTGGCTTTAACTGCGGCAGAAACGGGTCACCTTGTTTTCGGCACCCTGCATACCACCTCAGCGGCCAAAACCATTGACCGTGTGATCGACGTATTCCCTGCTGAAGAAAAAGACATGGTACGCGCCATGTTGTCTGAATCCCTACAAGCCGTAGTTTCACAGGCTCTACTGAAGAAAAATGGCGGTGGGCGTGTGGCGGCGCATGAAATCATGATCGGTATTCCTGCGATCCGTAACCTGATCCGTGAAAACAAAGTCGCACAAATGTACTCAGCAATTCAGACAGGCGCCAACTATGGCATGACCACACTGGACCAGACCCTGAAAACACTGGTGTCCAAAGGTTTGATCAGCCCGCAAGTTGCACGTACTGCAGCCAAACAGCCAGAAGCATTTTTATAAAAAAATTGAATTGTATTGGGGTTTATATACATGGATTTTAACGGCTTACTCGATTATATGGTGGAGAAAAAAGCATCGGATCTGTTCATTACTGCCGATGTCGAACCGTCCATCAAGATTAATGGGCAGATTTTACCGATTGGTTCGGTAAAATTACCCGGTGCGGCAGTAGGACAACTGCTCCATTCCATCATGACCGAAAAGCAGCGTAAAGAATTTGCTGACAGTCGTGAATGTAACTTTGCCATCAGCACGCCGGATAAAAGTGCCCGCTTCCGTGTCAGTGCCTTTCAGCAACGAGATCAACCGGGGATGGTGCTGCGTCGGATTGAAACTGTTATTCCCACGATGGATGAACTCAAGTTACCGCCGATTCTAAAAGAACTGGCGATGACCAAACGTGGCATCATTATTTTTGTCGGGGCAACGGGTACCGGTAAATCAACCTCGCTGGCGTCTTTGGTCGGTTATCGTAATGAAAATTCCAAAGGTCATATCATTACCATTGAAGATCCGATCGAATTTATTCACCAGCATAAGGGCTGTATTATCACCCAGCGTGAAGTCGGCATCGATACGGATTCATTTGAAATTGCCCTGAAAAATACCCTGCGTCAGGCACCAGACGTGATTCTGATCGGTGAGATCCGTTCACGTGAAACCATGGATTATGCGATTGCCTTTGCCGAAACCGGTCATCTGGTCTTTGCTACCCTGCACGCCAACAACGCCAACCAAGCGATTGACCGGATTATCCATTTCTTCGAAGCAGACCGACATAATCAGCTGTTCATGGACTTGTCCCTGAACATGAAAGCCATTGTGGCACAGCAACTGATTCCAACCATCGATGGTAATGGTCGCCGTGCAGCGATTGAGATTCTGATTAACTCACCACTGATTGCCGACTTGATTCGTAAAGGTGATGTGCATGAGATCAAGGATCTGATGAAGCGTTCCCGTGAACTGGGCATGCAGACCTTCGATCAGGCGCTGTATGATCTGTATAAAGCCAAACAGATCAGCTATAAAGATGCACTGAAACATGCAGATTCACCAAACGACCTGCGTTTGCAAATCAAACTGTCAGAAGAAGGTGGCAGCCATTTATTGCGTGCACATTCCAATATCACCTTTGACGGTCAGTCCTGATCAGATTGAGCGCATAAAAAAACAGGCTTCCCATGAAGCCTGTTTTTTTTGTTTGAACCAGAGCTCAAATTATTTTTTACGGAACACTTCCTGACATGCAGTCGCATCACAATAGCCATACAGATTCAGTGAGTGACCGGTTAATTCAAAACCAAATTTTTCAGCAACGTCATGCTGCTCTTTTTCAATCGTGTCATTAATAAATTCAACAACTTTGCTGCAATTTAAACATACTAGGTGATCGTGGTGATCTTCCTGCATAATTTCAAAAACTGAATGATTATTTTCAAAATTATGACGTTCGATGATGCCCGCTGCTTCAAACTGCGTTAACACACGATACACAGTTGCTAAACCTACATCTTCGCCCTGATCGAGTAAAGTCTTGTAAATATCTTCCGCACTTAAATGATGTTGTTTTGAATTTTCTAGTAATTCTAATATTTTAATTCGTGGAAGGGTAACTTTCAGCCCAGCTTTTCGTAAATCTTGGTTTGAAATAGTCATGTAAAAAGGTCTCTCAACAAAATCAAAGTTGGAATATGCAACAAAGTTTAGATGCAGTATGATCTATCCTTGGATCAAATGCATCATAATTAATTTGGGATAGTTTAGCAAAATGCAAAAAATCATGTTGACGTTATTCGTCACTTCATTGCTCGTCGGCTGTTCGACATTAGGTGTTTATAAAGTAGATATTCCACAAGGAACCCCTTTAACCCAAGCACAAGCCGCTAAAATTCAGGTAGGAATGAGCCATCAACAGGTGCGTTTCTTACTGGGCAGTCCAACAGTAAGCGATCCACTGAATCCTTTACGTTGGGACTACATCTATAACTATACCCCAGGAACCTACGCTAAAAAAGCCAAGATCCCGGCAGCCCAAGGCCAGCATTTGAAAATCTACTTTAACCAGTCTGGTATCGTGGAACGTGTTGAAGGTCTGGAGACGATTCCAGAATCTCAACCCGGCTTACCAGGATCAAAAGAAGCGATTTTAAATGCTCCTCCACTATAGTCGGTTTCTCATGAAAAAGCCCCTGAATCATCAGGGGCTTTTTTAATTAAGCTGATTGATTGAGCAGATCATTGAAACTACTGCTCATTCAAGCCGCTCTCTATTCGGAAGATGGTTTCAGCTTTTTTAAAAGATTGCCTCTGGCATAACGACCCACCGGATTTTTCTCGGCGCGTTTACGCCTGATATCTTTAGGATTGATGGTCAGTGCTCGATATATTTCCACCCGGTCCCCTGCTGCCAGTGGTTGCTGATGATCCTGCAAGCGCACGCCAAAAATGCCCAGAGATAACGGTTCAGGCAATTCGACCTGCTCTGCTATGCCACTTTTCTGGATGGCATCCAATGCTGTCATGCCGGGCTGAAATGGCAGGGCTAGATGAAATTGTTTTTCTGGCGTCGCATACGCCACCCAGATCATCGCCTCACTCATCAGACCAATTGTCCTAAGACAGCAATGATTGCCAGAATAATCCCGACAGGTAACACCACACGTACTGCAATACGCCAAATATTATAAAACGCTTCAGAGCTGAAATTCATTGATTTACGCAAATGACTGATCTTCATGATCCAGCCGGCAAATAATGCATAGATCAAACAAATCAATAAGCCCCAGACGAGCAAGACCACATTGAAAATTGGGCTTAGATTTGGAATAGCCCAGATCAGCGTAACCGCCGCCACAATCGCCCATTGAATCGCAGGATGAAGCTGACGTTGCTGTAACTGTTCACGTGCCATTTGCAAAATTAATGCGGCAGCTGCCACCATCGCTGCGACCAAGGTGAATGCAGGGATTTGTGCTTGCACAGCAAAGAAAGCAAATGCAATGACAGCAACTAGCTGCGCAATCCAGATCGGCAATACCGTCTTGCTGGCGACATCCTGTTGTCGCACAGTGTTCAGGCTAGACTGCCAGTACAAGCCCATGCCCAGACCACTTGCAACCAGTGCCAATACCGTCGCATTTCCCCATTCAGAAAACTCAACTGGCGTAACTTGCCATGCAGGTAGCGCAGTTCCCATTACATTTGCCAAGATCAAAGATGCCAGCACTCCAATCGTGGTGATTACTAACAGAATTTGACGCGGTAGCAGTGACAGGGCTAGCGACACGATTGCCAATCCACTTAACAAAAGATTTGGTGCAAGATCAAGGGCAGCCACTGCCAGAACATTACTGGCATTGTTCAGCATTGCACCTGCCAAAAACGGAATAAAAATCACACTTAACCAGCCGACAATACGCCATTTCTGTGACGCATCAGCTTCACGGGTCAGCGACGACAGCGCCTGTAATGGCGTCGTTTTGGAGCGTTTGGCCAAAGCAATTTCCAAGTAGCAGACTGGAAGCGCCAGAATCAGCATGGTGGCTAACCAGAGCATCCAGAAATCCAGCTGACGTTCAATCTGTATACCGGTTATCGGTGCGAGTGTCGCGATGATAATAAACGATAGACAGAAAGCCATCAGCGGCGATAACCATTTTGACATAGCATTGTCCTGCATGATGCATTCCTATAAAAATCTAGCGCTATTTTGCCTTGTGAAGCAGTGAAAATCAAAAACAAAAAGCAAACCATCATGAGGATGATTTGCCACGCCAAATTTATAATTAAATTTTAATTCTTTTTATTTGCTGAAATTTTTTATTATGAGAAAAACCGGGCGAACCAGTTTTTACCTTTTTTCTGTTCTTTTTCTTTAATGATACCCATCATATTTTCTTTGACTGCACCCACATAATCGGCATCATCATGCTGAATATGGTTAATGAGCCATTTCGATAATACTTCATGCAGTTCATTTTCAATTGACTGCCCTAGTTCAAAACGGTCACGATAAGATTCAATTTTCTTAATAAACAGATCATGCACACGTTTATGCGGCACCCGGTATTTATACCCGGCTTCTTCCTGAAGAGATTCTTCAAAGGTAAAATGTGAGTGGGTATAATCAATAATATTGTCAAGAATCTGTTTAATACGGGCACGTTCGGTATTTGCATCGATTCCATCAATTTCGTTGATATAATCGAGAATTCGTTTGTGCTGATCGTCAATCACATCGATACCAGTATTATAATCTGGGACCCATTTCATTTTCATACGACCACCTAGAAATATTAAGGACTTATAACGTGAAAATGAGCATATAGCTTATTGATTCAAATAAAAATGAAGCAAATTAGTCGGCTTTCAGCCCAAAGCCGGTATTTTCATTTTAAGTTTCTGTTATATATAGTTAAAAATAATTTATCTTGAGTAAAAAGCTAAGATATTAATTAACCAAAAATGAGTGTTAAACCATTATTTATTCTTAAATTTTTCTCTATTTTTTAATATAAAAACGGAGTTTAAACTCCGTCTTGATGCAATTTTTAATATTGGTCAGCGCGCGTGATGCGTTTTAGGGAAGGATCCAGCCGTTCACGTTCCAAACGTTCGACATGCGTCACTTGAGAACGCACTTTCGCCCCATGTTGAAACAGGATCATTTCACCGGGCTGAAAGGCTGTCCATTCTTCATTCTGGGTCAAAGGTTCAGTAGTAATGACTGCCACACGGTCTTCACGTGTGGTGACCTGACTAAAGTCTACTTCGACATCAATATCGATGAGCTGCGCCGGTCTAAACGGGTATTCACGTACCAGCCAGTGGAGTTTGGTAATCGCATAGCTAAATAGCGCCTGACCATTCGACAGGCAGAAATTAAAGGTACCATGTTCCGCGATTCCAGGTGAAATTTCGGCCAGCAGATCAAAAACCTGATCCAGTTTTGGTTCATGATAGCCAAAACGTTTCACTAACTGGTCCAGCAGATAGCAAAAAGCCCGCTCGCTATCCGTATTCCCTACTGGAGTGAAACGTCCACTTAGTGCGGGGAAATAATCATGCAAATCACCATTATGAGCAAAAATCCATTGCCGGCCCCAGAGTTCGCGGCTAAAAGGATGGGAATTTTCCAGATTGATTTTACCTTGCGTGGCTTTGCGGATATGCGCAATCACATTGCGGGATTTAATCGGATAATTACGTACCAGTTCAGCAATCGGAGATTCAACCGCCGACTGGTTATCAACAAACAGACGGCAGGCTTTATCTTCAAAGAAAGCTATCCCGAAACCATCGGCATGATCAGAGGTAATGCCTGCCCGCTGGGAAAACCCGCGAAAAGAAAAAGTAATATCTGTTGGCGTAGCACAATTCATTCCGAGCAGTTGGCACATGGTCTGATTTCAGCTCTTTATTTCACTTAGAAGCTTATTGTGCATGACTGTCCCTGCCATTTCAAATAGCTGGCTATAAGAAATCCAAATAAAAAAGAGCCTGCATAGAGACTCTTTTTCACAAAAAATCGATTATGAACGATGCGGATTTACACGGTTGGTAATAAGGGTACCAACACCATGATCAGTGAAAATTTCCAGCAAACTTGCATGCGGTACACGGCCATCGACGATATGTGCACTTACGACGCCGCCTTTTACGGCATCTAGGGCACAACCCACTTTCGGAATCATGCCGCCATAAATCACGCCGGTTTCGATCAGACGATCGACTTCTTGAGTGGTCAAACCAGTCAACAGGTTTTTATTTTCATCCAAGACACCGGTGATATTGGTGAGTAGAATCAGTTTTTCTGCACCTAGGGCTTCAGCGACTTTACCAGCGACCAAATCAGCATTGATATTATAGGTATTGCCTTCTTCATCGACACCTAGCGGGGCAATGACTGGAATAAAGTCACTATTGGTAAACATTTCCAGAACATCGGTTTTCACGCCCACGACTTCACCGACCAGACCCAGATCAATTTGCTCAACTGAACCATCTTCAGCCACTTTTTCCATCAGCAGCTTTTGCGCACGAATCAGGTTGCCGTCTTTACCGGTAAGACCAATCGCACGACCACCATGCTGGTTAATCAGGTTCACGATAGATTTGTTAACGCTACCGCCAAGTACCATCTCGACTACTTCCATGGTCGCAGGATCAGTCACGCGCATGCCGTCAATACGGTCTGATTCGCGGCCCAGCTGTTTCAGCATGGAATCGACTTGCGGGCCACCACCATGTACCACGATCGGATTAATACCGACTGTTTTTAATAATACGATATCACGTGCAAATGAACTTTCCAGCTCAGGATCGGTCATCGCGTTACCGCCGTATTTTACCACCAGGGTTTTACCCGCAAAGCGTTGAATATACGGCAAAGCTTCTGTCAAAATCTGTGCTTTGTCGATGCCTGTTTGTTGATTTGGCATTCGCCTCTCCTTATTGAGCATCTAAAATGTCTTGAGCGATCTCTGGATAACGGTCACGCAACATGGCTACAAACAGATGACGAATTTCATTTAGACCTTGGGCATTATTGGCATCAAAGCGCACTGTGAAATACTCACCTGTATTGGATGCTCGAATGATGCCAAAACCATCCTCAAAATCAAGACGTATCCCATCAATTTTACTGATTTGCGCATTAATTCTTGCGGATTGTTGTTCAACGAAGTTTAAAAGCTCAACAGGACGTACTTGACGCGTTGAAATATAAAGATCTTCAGTACCATGTCGTTTTGGATAAGCCGCCAAGGCCTGCGCGAGAGTTTGCCCCGTTTGGTCGAGATATTCCATGACTCTGAGCGCTGCATAGAGGCCATCATCATAGCCCCAGCCGCGACCATCATTAAAGACATAATGTCCGGCATATTCCCCACCAAAAATCGCCTGATGCTGAGAGTGGTTCAGATAAGTTCTGAGAAATGAACTGCCGGTACGAATCATCACCGGTTCCCCGCCCAGACGTTGCACTGTATCGCGAACC
The DNA here is from genome assembly GCF_019343495.1 of Acinetobacter lwoffii. Classification (NCBI taxonomy): domain Bacteria; kingdom Pseudomonadati; phylum Pseudomonadota; class Gammaproteobacteria; order Moraxellales; family Moraxellaceae; genus Acinetobacter; species Acinetobacter lwoffii. The sequence continues at coordinate 1,518,610 of NZ_CP072549.1, forward strand.
AGAGTTGAACATTTCACATCATAAACAAATTGGCGTGGTGCTGAATCGCTTAGGCAAATTTCGGCAAACAGACATAATAACTGATCGGCTGTGATAATCTGACCCTGTTCATCAACCAGAACCAGGCGATCGCCATCACCGTCCAGGGCAATACCGAGATCAGCCTGCTGTTGCATGACAGTTTGGCGTAAAGTCTCAAGATGTTTGTCCTGCGAAGGATCCGGCGCATGATCCGGAAAATGTCCATTCGCCTCACAACGTAAAGCAATCACTTCACAGCCCATTTTTCTGAGTACCAAGTCAGCACAACGTCCGGCTGAGCCATGCAGACCATCCAGAATCACTTTAAATGAGCGCTTTAATTGAATATCTTCTAATATTCCCTGCTGATACTGCAGGCAAAACTCTGGAATAATCTGATGCGGCAGTTCGGCTAAACCAAGTAGCTGGCTATCGCAATGCGACTTTGCCAGTTGGGCCACCTGTTGAATCATCTCAGGACAAGGTGGTTCACCATCAATAATCCATTTAATCCCATTATCTTCTTTAGGATTATGACTGGCGGTGACCATAATGCCATTGCCATCAAACTGGCGTGCGGTGAAATACAGCATCGGGCTGGAACAACAGCCTATAATAGTGGCTTCCAGCGAATAGTCTTTAAAAATACGGGCAATGATGTCGGCAAAAGCCGGACTACTGATGCGTGCATCATAACCAATGGCGACACGTGTCTGTCCCGCAGCCTGATACTGCTGGGCTAAACCGTGGGCAATTGCATCAATGATCCCGGCACCTAATAGACTGACTTTACCGCGTATGTCATAGGCACGAAAGATATGCATGGGGAATGGATGATTCATAGATCCCATAAAACTGTCTTTTCACTATTCGTTAAAATAAGGAGATTTAAAATGATGATTTCATCATAATGACTTTAAACATTTGTTTTTGTTTTAAGACTCGCTATTTTTAAACGATTTCAATGTAACAATCAATTATAAAAATATAATCTACAACTTTAGAATTATAGGGTTCTTGTAATTAAACAATGATTATTTAATTATATTTATTTTGAGTTTCATCTGATTAGATATTTGATCATTACATAAATTTTAGATTTAAATGGCTCTACTGAACTAGAAAATAGGGTTTTATTTTTAAATATATTTCAATCAGCTCATTTTTAATATCTGAATCACTTAACTAAAAAAAATGGCTTACATCCAGTTAATGAATGTAAACCATGATTAAAACTTAGTTTTTACCCGTATGACCAAAACCGCCAGCACCGCGTTCAGTCGCTTCAAATTCATTCACTAGATCGAATTCAGCCTGCACCACAGGAACCAACACATACTGTGCCAAACGTTCACCTGGCTCTAAACTGAATGCAGTCTGACTACGGTTCCAAACGGATACCATCAATTCACCCTGATAATCAGAATCGATTAAACCGACCAGGTTACCCAACACGATCCCGTGTTTATGCCCCAAACCCGAACGTGGCAAAATCAGACCAGCAAATGCAGGATCTTCAATATAGATTGCTAAACCAGTTTTTACCAAAACAGTCTGGCCTGGTTCAATGATCGTAGTTTCTGTAACACACGCACGCAAATCCAGCCCCGCTGAACCTGTCGTAGCATAAGTCGGTAATGGCCATTCCTGACCAAGACGCGAGTCAAGGACTTTCACCTGAACTTTCATGTATTCATTCCTGTTGTTTCATTTAAAATAAGAGCAAGCCTTGCGCCTTATCGTTTGATGAGGTTACGCAAATTATCAAGATAATGTTGGGCTTGTAATTTCGGATCGATGTTGCTTGCCAGCTTTTTCTTACGACCTAACCATTCCAGCTCATCTTCTGGTAATTCATCCAGGAAACGGCTTGGGGTCATTTGCTTCATCTGCCCGCCCGCCTTGCGCTGTTCTGCCAAAGTAATGGTCAAGCCCTGACGTGCACGGGTAATACCCACATACATCAGACGGCGTTCCTCTTCGACCGTTTCTGCAGCGATCGAGTTTTTATGTGGCAGAATTTCTTCTTCCAGCCCGATCAGATAGACATAAGGAAATTCCAGACCTTTAGACGCATGCAAAGTCAATAAATTGACTTTATCGGTGTCCTCTTCTTCCTGCTGCTGCTCGAGCATGTCCAGCAGCACCATTTTACGAATCACACTTTCAATATTTTTTTCATCAACATCTTCAGCGCGGTTAATCAGGCTTTGAATGCTGCTATAGAGCACTTCGATATTGTCGAGCTTGGTCTTTTCCTGCGCTGGTGTGGCTGCAGTTTCCTTGATGTAATCGATATAACCGGCTTCAATCATCATCTGGCGGATAATTGGCACTGGTTCATCATCATCCAGTAAATTGCGGGTAAAACCCTCAATAAAATCGGCAAACTCAGCCAATTGAGTCGTGGCCTTTTTCGGAATCGCCATGGTCAGACGCTGATCCGCAGCCGCAGCCAGAAGCGACAGATTATTTTCCTGAGCAAATAGACCGAGCTTTTCCAGCGTTACCGGACCAATTGCCCTTTTTGGCGTATTGATAATTCGTAAAAATGCACTGTCATCTTCAGGGTTAATGATCAAGCGTAAATAGCTCATCATGTCCTTGATTTCGGCACGTGCGAAGAAGGACTGTCCGCCAGATAATTTATACGGAATCTGCATCTGACGTAGATGGGTTTCTAAGATACGCGCCTGGAAATTGCCGCGGTACAACACCGCATAATCTTTCCAGCTTTTACCGTTCATCAATTTATGCGTGATCAGGTCTTTGACCACGCGTTCTGCTTCGTCATCATCATTGCGGCAGGTAATCACACGGATCACTTCACCATGGCCTTTGTCCGACCAGAGTTTTTTATCAAAAATATGCGGATTATTACCAATCACGGTGTTGGCTGCTTTAAGAATACGACTGGTCGAACGATAATTCTGTTCCAGTTTGATCACTTTCAGATTAGGAAAATCCTGCTGCAACAAAGCCATATTTTCCGGTTTAGCCCCACGCCAGGCATAAATCGACTGATCATCATCGCCTACGGCGGTGAACTGTCCCATCACACCAACCAGTAATTTCACCAGAATATACTGTGCTGTGTTGGTATCCTGATATTCATCCACCAGCAAATAACGTACCCGGTTTTGCCATTTGTCACGGACTTCGGCATTTTCCTGCAACAAGCGCGTCGGCATCACAATCAGGTCATCAAAATCCACGGCGTTATAAGCGCGTAAATTACGTTCATATAATTGATATAAATGCGCAAACTGCACATCTTCGGCAGTTTCACAGGTAGTATGTGCCTGCTCGGGTGGAATCAGATCATTTTTCCAGTCCGAGATCATTTTCATGGCTTTGGCAATCAGTTCTTTGCTTTCTGCACCGGATAAATTGTCACGCTGCATCAGATCCATCAGAATGCGTTTACAGTCGTCAGCATCCAGAATCGAGAAATTATTTTTCAGTGGGGTATGTTTCAACTCCAGGCGCAGCATATTCAGGCCAAAAGTATGGAAGGTCGAAACTGAAACGCCTTTACTTTCTTCACGCGTCAACAATTTGCTGACACGCTCTTTCATCTCACGTGCTGCCTTGTTGGTAAAAGTCATCGCAGTAATACGATGTGCGGGAATCCCGCAATGCTTGACTAAATACGCGATTTTTCGCGTGATCACTGAAGTCTTGCCTGAACCCGCTCCTGCAAGTACTAACAAGGGTCCTTGAGTGTATTTCATGGCTTCAAGTTGCTTGTCATTTAACTGACTGGCGAGTGACATATGGCTTCCTCTTCTAGATTCGGCTCCGATTATAGTCATCTCTGCGTCAGTTGCCTAATTTAAAATACGATTAATCAGATCAATATTCAGATATAAAAAAACCACCCGAAGGTGGTTTTTTCTTAAGCGTTCAAGAATTATTGAACTGCATATACCGCGATTTCTACACGACGGTTTTGCTCTTTACCTGCGGCAGTTGTATTGTCTGCAATTGGGTTCGCTGAACCTAAACCTTGAGCATTAATACGTGTACGTGAAACACCTTGGCCTGCCAAGTAAGTCGCTACAGAGTTTGCGCGTGCTTGAGACAATGGCAAGTTAATTGAGTCATTACCCGTGCTGTCTGTATAACCAGTTACAAGGATACCGCTCTTGTTATCTTCAGTTAATACTTGCGCCACTTTGTTTAAAGTGCCATAGAAGTTTGGTTTGATATTTGATTTGTTGGTATCAAATGTAATGCTGCCTGGCATCACAAGGTTAATCGAACCATCTGCATTACGGTTAACGTCTACGCCCGTACCCGCTGTTGCTTGACGTAATTTTTTCTCTTTGTTATCAAGATACACACCCGCTGCACCACCAACAACAGCACCAATCGCTGCTGCACGGTTATTTTGACGGCTGGTATTCGCATTGCCTTTAGAAACACCGTAACCTGCTGCAGCACCAATTAAAGTACCTAGAGCAGCTTTATCATATTCCACACCACCGATGTTATTACCAGTTGATTGACAACCTGTAAGTGCTACGGCCCCTGCTACAGCTGCTGAAATGACTAGTGCACGCATCGCATGACTCCTTGTTGTATGCTTTGTTGTTAAGCGAGATAATGATTTAAATTGAATGGGCTAACCATTGAATTTTTGTTAATAATAAATCGTTTAGTAATATTTTGTAATGTTTATATGTAACTAAAACCAAGTAGTTCGTCACAATATCTTCATAGTTTCTTGTTTAGGCTTTTTTATTTGCCTAACTGTCTCTATATTACTCAAAATATGAAAAAATTTAAGTGATTAATCTCTGGGGACTGTTTGGATATGTCATCGAATAGCAACAAGCAACCGACTTTAAAAAAACTGGCGCGTGGCCTGACGGTCACATCCGTCATGACGGGCAGTACTTTTTTTCATGGTCCCCCGGTGCTGGCCTTGGGTTTAACCAAACTTTTTAAAAAATCCGCAAAAGTGGATGAAACCAATATCAAGATTACCAACAGCTGGTTAGGGGTCAATAATTGGCTGATTGAGCATGTGCTGAAAAACACGCAATGGCAAATCAGTGTAGATGAATCACTGGATTTGAATATGCAGGGACGTTATTTGATGACCTGTAATCATCAAAGCTGGGTCGATACTACTGTCAATCAGTACTTCGGTCTGACCCGTATGCCCCTGACGCGCTTCTTTACTAAATGGGAACTTATTTTTATTCCTTTTGTCGGTCAGGCTTTTAAAATCTTAGGCTTCCCGATGATGAAACGGCATAGCAAGGAACAGATTGCCAAAAACCCTGCGTTGAAATATCGGGATATGGAAGAAGCACGTAAATCCTGTGAGCAGCTGATCAGTCAGCCTTTTACCCTGTTAAATTATCTGGAAGGCACGCGCTTTACCCAGGAAAAGCATGATCAGCAGCAGTCTCCCTATACACATTTACTGAAACCTAAAGCCGGTGGTCTAGCATCGGCGCTCAGTATTCTCGGCGATAAAATTGATGCGCTGGTCGACATGACCATTGTTTATCCTGACGGTATTCCGGGCTATGGTGAATTCTGGTTAGGTGAAGTACCACGTATTGCGGTAAATTTAAGAAAAATTGATATTCCAGACTGGGTACTGGGCGGCAATTATGAAGATGATGCTGAATATCGTGCACGCTTTCAAAAATGGATTGATCAAATCTGGACCGAAAAAGATCAGCTCATCGCACAAATGCAGCAGAACTTTGCCCAAGCCCCGGTCGGATCTGTAACTGAGTAATTATGAAGAACGACAACCCGGACATTACGTCCAGCTCCTTTAAATTTGTTCGTAAAGGAACCTGGGGCTGGAAAATTGCACTGATTTACGACATTTTCATGATGGTTTTAATCATCATCAATCTGTTCTGTCTCAGTGCCAACGCCATTTTAATGAGCGATTTTGGTCAGTGGTTGTTTGACTTTATTCGTTTACCGGAAATCTTGCAGTTTTATAAAAGTGATTTACGCCCTTGGGTCATCATTACCGAGGGCTGGTTTACCACCTTCTTGGTCTGTGAATTACTGGCCCGCTGGGTTATCGCAATTGTCCTGCGTCATCATCGACGCTGGTGGTTCTTCCCTTTTGTGCACTGGTATGAAATTTTATCCATTATCCCTCAGCTACGTTTCCTGCGCCTGCTGCGTGCGGTCGCGATTGGCTACAACCTGCATAGCCATGGTTATAAAGTAATTCCCAATCGCTGGTATCGCCAAGGCAACTTTTATTACAACATGCTGATGGAAGAGCTTTCCAGCCGGGTGGTCCTGACCGTACTGGACGGCATCAAGCGTGAACTGACCACAAGCACATCACATAAACAGTTAATTGATGATCTGGTGGAACATCATCGTAAATTACTGGCCATTGCCTTAGCAGATATCTTGCAGGAGTCTTTGGGTAGGGAATTACAGTCACAACGTTCCATGATCGCTAAAAATGTAGGGCAAGTAGTGAATCAGGCGATTGAAGATACTCCAGAACTGACCCAATTATTACGTTTGATTCCAATCGTAGGTAGCCGGATTGAACAGCAAATTCAAAGTATTGGTCAACGCCTCGGAGAAAATATCACGCAAGGACTGATTGAACCATTTACCCACACAGGTCAAAAAGAAAATCCGACTTTTACCCTAATTTCAGATAAAATCAGCCAGATTCAGATTGAACATAATCCACATATTGATAAATTGGTCGAATCGGCTGTTTTTGAAACACTTGAAGCAATCCGAAAACAGGTAAAAGTCAAACAGTGGCAACAGATTTTAGAAGAACATGAGCAAAATCAGAGCTCAATAGATAAGTAAAGTTTAAAGTACAGAATCAGACTAATCCGTCCGGTCCTATTCGCATAAAAAAATAACTGAGATCGCTAGAGAATTACTGCAATTTGTTCTAGGATTTGCACTATTTACAACATTGCTTCGACACAAAACCAGCACGTCAGAAGTATTTAAGGAAGAATTATGGCTGATATACGGATAAAAGGCAGAATGGTCAATGCGATACGCATTAGCCTAGATACCAATGATCATGATGCAATCCGCCAGCAACTTAGCCCAAAATTACAAGCAGCATTTCCGCCCGGCACTTTGGCAGTCATTGAAAGTTCAGTTGAACAGGAACTCATTGCGCTGATTCAACTATTAATCAGTCTGGATGTACAGCCTATGGCTGTTACTGAAGGCTTACTTGGAGATCAGGCGCGCGCCATTCAGTTCCCGGTACTGCCACCTGATCGCCAGTTAGAAGAAATTAAAGCCACCAAAGAACAGGTCGTGGAAGTTAAACCAGAACCTACAGCGGTGAATGATGATCAGGCCCCTGCTGCCCCGATCGTCGCGCATATCACCTCATATCATGATGAAATCCTGCGTACTGGCCAATGTATCGTGCAGCATAATGGCGACATTATTATTAATGCTGGTATCAACAGTGGTTCAGAAGTGATTGCTTCTGGCAATATTCATGTCTATGGCAGCGCGCGTGGCCGGGTCATTGCGGGTGCGGGTGGTAATACTGCAGCACGTATTTTCTGTCATAGCCTCGAAGCTGAACTAATTTCAATTGCAGGAACCTACTGTGTAGCGGATGATATTCCACCACATGTAGTTAAAAAATCTGTGCATATTTACTTGAATGATCAACTAGAGCTTGTATTTGAAGCTCTACAATTTTAATGTATAAATAAACACCAAAAACCCCATTTTAAACAGGGGATTTGAACCATAACAGGAGTGGATTCGGTGGCGAAAATTGTTGTCGTAACGTCAGGCAAAGGTGGTGTAGGTAAAACTACAACGAGTGCATCTTTTGCAACAGGTTTAGCCCTACGCGGTCACAAAACTGTTGTTATTGATTTTGATGTAGGTTTACGTAACCTTGATTTGATTATGGGCTGTGAACGCCGTGTAGTTTATGATTTTGTGAATGTTTTAAATAACGAAGCACGATTACAACAAGCACTGATTCGCGATAAAGATATTGAAAATTTATATATTTTACCTGCATCACAAACACGCGATAAAGATGCCTTAACCGATGAAGGTGTGGCACGTGTAATGGATGAGCTTTCGCAGGAATTTGATTATATTATCTGTGATTCACCTGCCGGTATTGAGCGTGGTGCTATTTTGGCCATGTATCATGCGGATGAAGCCATCATTGTGACCAACCCTGAGATTTCTTCAGTACGTGACTCTGACCGTATCATTGGCATGCTCGATAGCAAAACAAAAAAAGTAGAACAAAACGAAGGTCGCATTCGTAAGCATCTGTGTATTACCCGTTTCAATCCGGAACGTGCCGATAAACAGGAAATGCTGACGATTGACGATATTTCTAAAGATATTTTACGTGTACCGACCTTAGGCGTTATTCCTGAGTGTCCAAGCGTTCTACAGGCATCGAATGAAGGTAAGCCGGTGATTCTTTTCACTGAAGCTGCAGCAGGTCAGGCCTATGATGATCTGGTTGCACGTTTCCTTGGCGAAGAGCGTCCTTACCGTCATATCGAGGTAAAACCTAAGGGCTGGTTAGCACGACTATTTGGAGCGTAGACATGGCAGGATTCTGGAGTAAACTTTTTAGTGGCGAGGATAAACCATCAAGCGCACGGACTGCTAAAGACCGTTTGAAGGTGATCGTTGCATCCGAACAAGGCTTGGGTCGTCGCTTGAGCCAGGACAAAATTGACCAGATGAAAACTGAAATCATGCAGGTGGTCAATCGTTATGTTCGCGGTGTCGATGAACAGCATATTCAAATGCAGGTTCGTTCTGAAGCCAATATTGAAATGCTTGAAATGAATATCAATTTACCTGAAGAACGATAATCTGATTTTTGATTGGTCAAGTAAATTGATTCAAGGCAAAATATGAGAGTGGTAGAAATAGTAGTTTAGCTATATTCCGCCCACTTGAAGCATAGCTTCAAGTCTTGCGACTAGGCAAAGCAGTGCTTTGCTAATCTAGTCTCATATTTTGCCTTTTTTCATGCCGAAAAAACTACATTAGATCAAGGAAATTGCGATGGCATTATCTCAACCAGCGACCTTTAACGAAGAATGGTCAGATGAGCGTGTATTTGCCTATTTAAATCAGCTTCCTCCTGCAGGTGTTAATGCTGATTTTCACGTGCTGTATCATGCTTTCAAGCATATGCGTCCATTCGATTATGAACGCCTGTTGACGAAATTTGTCGCTGATGGCCGTGATGTCAATGCAACCAATCCGGAAGGACAACGCATTCATGACGTGATTGCCACTTTCCCGCGTCAAAGTGCCGAGTTCCTGGATGTATTGGCAAAATTTGCCTGAGTCAAAAATACATAAAAAAGCCTGCTTTGAAAGCAGGCTTTTTTATTGAAGATACACTGAAACTAAACCAGAATCTCGCGTTTGCCGTTGGCACCCATGCCGCTGACAATGCCGTTTTCTTCCATCTGATCAATGATCCGCGCAGCACGATTATAGCCCAGACTGAATTTACGCTGCAAGGATGAAGTAGAAGCCTTACGGGTTTCCAAAACAAAAGCTACACACTGGTCATACAGCGCATCGCGGTCTGATCCACCGTCGCCACCATCTTCAAAACCACGGCTAGATGGTTCTTCATCGAATGGTGTCAGGATCTCGTCGACATAATTTGGTGAACCACGTTCACGCCATGCATCACAGATCCGGTTGACTTCGTCATCGGCAATAAAAGCGCCATGCACACGCTCAGGTTCGATTTTACCCGGGCCCAAGAACAGCATGTCACCGTGACCGAGCAAGTCCTCTGCACCACCCGCATCCAGAATAGTACGCGAGTCGATCTTGGAGTTAACCCGTAATGCGACACGTGTTGGAATATTGGCTTTGATCAAACCGGTGATCACGTCTACTGATGGACGCTGGGTCGCAAGCAACAGGTGAATACCAGCAGCACGTGATTTTTGTGCCAGACGGGTAATCATTTCTTCGGCTTTCTTACCGACCTGCATGATCATGTCCGCGAACTCATCCGCGACAATTACAATGGAAGGCAACGGCGTCAAACGCGGCGCACGCTCACCCACAACAGAATCGCTGGCTTTCCATGTTGGATCGATCAGATCTTCACCATTGGCAATCGCCTCTTCCACCTTGCGGTTATAATCGCTCAGTTTACGGATTTTCAGGAAAGACATCAGTTTATAACGACGTTCCATCTCATTGACACACCAGTTCAATGCGCTGACTGCATCTTTCATATCAGTGACTACAGGCGTCAACAAATGTGGAATATCATTATAGTTTGCCAGTTCCAGCTGCTTTGGATCGATCAGAATAAGACGCAATTCATCCGGTGTATATTTCAGCAACATCGATAGAATCATCGAGTTCACTGCCACCGATTTACCCGAACCCGTGGTACCCGCCACCAACATATGCGGCGCTTTCCCCAGATCAGCAATTACCGGATTACCGGAAATATCCTTACCCATTGCCATGGAGAGAATACTATTCGGATCAGTGAAAGCAGGAATAGTCAAAAGTTCGATCAAACGGACCATTTCACGGGTACTGTTTGGTACTTCAATTCCGATATACGGCTTGCCCGGAATGACTTCAACCACACGCACCGATGCCATCGACATCGAACGTGCCAGATCTCGGGAAATATTGGTCACTTTAGAAGCTTTCACCCCTGGCGCCAGATCCAGTTCAAAACGTGTCACGACTGGGCCTGGCTGTGCTTCTACCACTTTGGCTTTGACATTAAATTCTTGCAGCTTGATTTCAAGCAATTCAGATAAACGTGCCAGCTGCTCTTCGGTAAAATTCACTTTTTTATTCGGATCGACTTCATCCAGTAAATCTAGCCCTGGAAGTGGTGATAAATCTTTACGGCGCTCCACCACCTGCATGGCACGTGACATCGGACGGCCTGAAGCATCAGTTAAAGGAGCATCAAAATCAAACTCGTCTTCATCTTGTGGTTTACCAGCCGTTTCTTGCCAGGCTTCTACAAATTCTTCTTTAGATAAAGCCTCGCGTACTGCTGCATGAGTTGCAGAAGGAGGAGATACTGGTTGCTCTATACCCTGATGCTGAATTGGTGCCTGAACAAAAGCAGAAGATTGGGCATAGCTAGAACTACGTACCGGTTGGCTTGGCTCTTCCTCTTCAATCAGCAAATCACCCAGGTCATCCAGATCGGTCTGTAATGCGCTATTTTTCACGACATGTGCAGTCGCCATGGATGCCATGGCAGGTGCAACATTGGTCATGTCTTCTACAATTCTTGAGGTCTTTTCGGCTGGCGCTGTATTGAATGGACTATGCACATCGGTCGCAGTTTTGCCTTGCGGAACTGCAGCCAGAAGTTCATCAAAGATTTCATCATCATCCCAGTCCAGACCTGTATGTGGAGTAGGTGCTGTTCTGGTATGAGCATGAGTCTGTGCTGAAACAGGTTGAGGAGCGGCTATGTGTGAGACTGGAGAATTAAGCTGTTCTTCTTCGGCTGCTTTGAGTAAGGCGTCAATATCCTGTTTATGGCGCTGATCTTCATTCGAATGCAAGGCACGCCACACCTCGCCTGTCGCTACCACACGATCCGGCTGTTGAGGCACTTGCTGTACTTGTTTAAATGTCTCGACTGGTTCAGCAGTCTGCTGCTCAGCTTCGGGAAGATCATCATAAAACTGCGGTTGTTGTGATTCTTTATCGGCAAAATCATCAAATAAACGTTCAGCCACCTGATCACGCACCACCGGATCTATTTCTACCAGTTGATGCTCAGGCGCAGGTGTTACTGCAACCGCTACTTTTTTTGCACTAATGACTGGCTCTTTTTTGGCGACAGGTGCAGTCCGATCAAAATCAGACATGCCTTCAGGCACATTACGGTAGAACAGGTCTTGTAGATAAGCAGGCGTTGCTTTGAGGCTGCTCCAGGTCTTGTTCCACTTCACCCCAAAAGCCAAGGTAAATAACACCACCCAAAGCACCAGCAGGAAGAATGCTGCACCATAGACTGTCAGCAATTGTTCAAGACTCTGACCTAATTCATAGCCAATAATACCGCCGGAAGAATTATCCAGCGTATCAGCAGGGACTTGCCAGAATAAAAACAACAGCGCTGAGGTGGTCAGCAACAGGAAGAATTGTGCAGCATAGCGAAATGGCCGGTTCAGGAAGCTACGCGGCCACCAGACCTGAATCGCTTCCATAAACAGATAGACAGGGATCAGCAGACTTGCCCAACCGAGAAAGCCAAACAAAAGGTCTGCAATCCAGGCACCCGCTACCCCACTGGCATTCGAAACGGTCTGCGTATCACTGGAGATATGCATCCACCCCGGATCAAATGGCGTATAGGTCACTGTTGCAAGAAACAGATAAATCCCAAATGAGACTAAAAATAATGTCATTACTAAGCGCTGTGCATAGGCACTCGACACCGCTGTCATATACTGTCCTGTAACCAATTCTTCATGAATATTCTTTTGCTTCAATGCTTGAAAAAAGCGACGCAATAAAATACATATTATGCACCTGTTCTGTGAAAAAAGATGCACTATTGTGCAAGCACAATGTTACTTATGCTATATAGCCCAAATCGATTTCAATGATCAATAATATCGACTTTAATCTCACACCACTGTTATACAGTTTCACGTATAATTCAATAAATTTCTAAATAAAAAAGGATACAGCTGATGAGCGCACGTCACTCACGACTGATTATTTTAGGTTCTGGCCCTGCAGGCTATAGCGCAGCAGTATATGCAGCGCGTGCAAACTTGAAACCTACCCTGATTGCAGGCTTGCAACTGGGCGGTCAGCTGACCACGACGACTGACGTCGATAACTGGCCGGGTGATCCCGAAGGTTTGACTGGTCCAGCATTGATGGAACGTATGCAGGCACATGCAGAGCGTTTTGGCACTGAAATCGTGTATGACCATATCAATGAAGTGGATCTTAGCCAGCGCCCCTTCGTGTTAAAAGGCGATATGGAAGAATTCACCTGTGATGCCCTGATTATCTGTACCGGTGCAACTGCCCAATACCTCGGTCTGGAATCTGAAGCAGCCTATATGGGTCAAGGTGTCAGTGCTTGCGCAACCTGTGATGGTTTCTTCTATAAAAACCAGAAAGTCATGGTTGTAGGTGGTGGTAATACCGCTGTTGAAGAAGCGTTGTACTTATCCAATATTGCGTCTCACGTGACTCTGGTTCACCGTCGTGATTCACTACGTTCTGAAAAAATCTTGCAAGATCATTTATTTGCCAAAGAAAAAGAAGGCAAGATCAGCATTATCTGGAACCATCAAGTCGATGAAGTACTCGGTGACGCACAATCTGGCGTGACCTCGGTTCGTCTTAAATCAACTCAAGATGACTCTACTCAAAACGTCGATGTGACGGGTATGTTTGTGGCGATTGGTCACAAGCCAAATAGCACCATGTTTGAAGGTCAGTTAGAGCTTCGTGACGGTTATATCCAGGTACAAAGCGGTACTGCAGGTAATGCAACCCAAACTTCGGTACCGGGTGTATTTGCAGCCGGTGATATTGCGGACAGCATTTACCGTCAGGCCATTACTTCTGCCGGTTCAGGCTGTATGGCTGCGCTTGATGCAGAAAAATATCTTGATGCGATGGGCAAACTAGACTAAGCAGCAAGAATAAAAAAGCCGTCCATTATGGACGGCTTTTTTATTGCTAGAATGAGATGATGATTTATCTATAGATTTATGTCGGGTCTGCCATGTCTTTACTTCCTCCCTCAGAATTCATTTTTCCCAATCCGGTCGAGGTTGATCCTGAAGGTGAAGGACTGATTTGTATTGGTGCAGACCTCTCCCCTTCCACACTTTATGAAGCCTATATGCATGGATTATTTCCATGGTTTTCAGAAGGTGATCCGATTTGCTGGTGGAGTCCGGAACCACGCTGTATTATTCGCCCCGAAGATTATCATCCTAGCAAATCCCTGCTACGTAATATGAAAAAGCAGGACTATAAGATTACGGTCAATCATGCTTTTGAAAGAGTGATTCGTTCCTGTTCATTGCCTCGTGCTTATGCAGACGACACCTGGATCAGTGAAGATATTATCGCAGGCTATTGCGACATGTTTGACGCAGGATATGGCTATAGCATTGAGGTCTGGGATGAAGATCGCGTCGTCGGTGGACTTTATGGTGTGACCATCGGTCAAGGCTGTTTTGGTGAATCCATGTTTAGTACGCAAACCGATGTTTCTAAAATGGCTTTCTATACTTTAATGCTGATTGGACAGGAAAATAAACTATCCTGGATCGACTGCCAACTGGTCAACGATCATCTGTTAAGCCTGGGTGCCTGCACAATTTCTCGCCAAGCTTATCTTAATTCTTTACAAGATATTGTAAAAAAGCCTGCTATCGATTGGAAAAAGTATCAGGAAGGTGTATTTTCAAGTAAAACAATAGCGCAAAACGCGCGCTTAAGTGAATGAAAATAACAGAGGGTAGTTGTTATGAACTCTTATCAGCCAAAGGCCCTACTGAACGATTTACAGTATTATATTACGCCGCCGCATGATTGTAGCTATTTGCCCAACAAGTCGGCGCGCATGGTTTTTCTGGATCCTGCACATCGAATTGATGTAGTCACTTTATCGGAACTGTCACGTACCGGTTTCCGCCGCAGTGGTGATTTCGTCTATCGACCCGAATGTCATCTGTGTCGTCAATGTCTGTCTTCGCGTGTACCCGTTGCTGAATTCCGCATGAACAGTTCACAAAAAAAAGCCTGGAAACGGAATCAGGACCTGGTGATGAAAATTACCAGTCCAGAGCACGCCGGTGATCTACATTATGCGCTGTATGAACGCTATATTAATGAACGCCACTCAGATGGCGACATGTTCCCACCCACTCGGGATCAGTTCGAAAAATTTTTATTACAAAGCTGTGCCGACAGCTTCTTTCTAGAATTATGGCAAGATGAGCGTCTAATCAGTGTTTCAACCTGTGACTTGCTGGATGATGGCATTTCTGCCGTCTATACCTTCTTTGACCCAGATGAAAATCGCCGCTCACTTGGTGCTTTTGCAATCTTGAAACAGATTGAACATGCACAAAAGCTGGGCTTGCAATTTATCTATCTGGGATATTGGGTGCCACATTCCAACAAGATGAATTACAAATCTCAGTATCTGCCACTGGAACTCTTGATCGATGGACAATGGCGACGTTTAAATCATGCATTGAGTGCCACGGAGATTCAGCAATTGGGAAACTCATTAATGACGACCTTACCCAGTGGATGGAATCACCAGATTATTAAATAAGGTCGTCAGTTTGTATTATTTAAACAGACTGGCAAAATCATCCGTACATGCTTTCACCATAATGATGGCATGTTCACGGCTTCCGTTACTGTTAGGATAATAATTCTTGCGCAGATCAATCTGATGAAAGCCTGATTTTTCATACAGCTTGATCGCAGCCAGATTACTCTCGCGCACTTCCAGGAAAATCTGCACCGGATTATTTTTTAGCATCGCCACTGAAGCCTCCAGCAACTGATAGCCCAAGCCCTGACCTTGCTGTGCCGGATCAATTGCCATGAGCAATAAATTGGCTTCATCCAGCACTGGTTGTAAAATACAAAATCCGGCCACCTGCCCTTGCACTTCAATCACGGTACTTTGATAAGCCGTTACAGCATCTTCGAACTGTTTTAAAGTCCAGGGATGTGATTGAACTGATTTTTCAATCTTTGCAACGACTTCTACATCCGCTGCTTGCATTAAACGAATCATCTTCGTTCATCTTATATAGAATCAACCTCCGCATTATAGAAACTTCATCCAAAAAATCGAGCAAAAAAAAGAGCGATTTTAGTCGCTCTCCAATCTTCAGTTCTGTCACAAACCCAATTTGGCTTTCCAGGTCGCCAACAGTTGATCTGTATAATGATCATTCGGATGGAATCCCGGTTTAAAATACATCAGCATTTCTTTCGCCATACCCGTAATGACACCTTTAGAAGGACTATAGGCATAGGTATAAATGGCTTTTAAGGACTCAAGATTAAACTGCTGATCCTGTTTAAGCAAACGGGCGAGGAAATAGCTTTGCACCACAAATAAGGTTGCCATTGCGATGACCAAGGATGAAGTACGCAGTGTATAGGCTTTTAATCCTTTGCCAAAAACCCCTTCGAAGACATCATAAGCCACTGCCTTATGTTCATTTTCCTCGATGGCGTGCCATAACCACATGGTTTTCATGGTTTCATCTGTCATCAATTCCTGAATGTGGCTATTGGTCAAAAGCTGTGAGGCAATGGTTGCAGTGAAATGCTCAAGTGCCGTGGTTGCAGTCAAATCTACCATTTCTTGGGTAATTCCCACAGGCTTACCCAGTTTAGCCATGACTTTACGTGTCGTTTGAATGACTTTATCGGTATAACGATCAAGCGTCTCGACATCATGCCCATGTTTTTGTGCAGATGCATTAAAGCCGATATGCTCGTGAGTATGCATCGCTTCCTGACCAATAAAAGCGGAAATTTCTTTTTGTAATGCTTCATTATTGGCAATCGCAGGATGTTTACGTACCGCACGGACTGAATCTATAAAAAACTTTTCACCTGCTGGAAATAGCGCAGATAATGCCGTCATAAAATGAGTGAGACCTGCTGAACCATTCATCCAATATTCCGGTACAGCATCAAAATCAAAGTTCATACGACGAACTGGAAAACTTGCACCCGCACGATTGGTAATATTTACTTTCGCATTCATGTGACCACTCCCATCGGGCCAATCCAGGCCCGAAAATGTAATATTCATATTCTTATCTGTATATTACGTGGTAATTTTTTTTACATAAGTGCAGTTTAGGTCAAGCCAATATCAGATAAGGACAGCTTTTAAAATCATTGTCCGACAATCTATTTTTAGTTTTATAAAAAGTTTGAATCAAAAAAAAGCGCCTCAAAGAGGCGCTTTTCTTACACAATCAGCGATTATGCAGTTACTTTAGCAACTACACCAGCACCAACTGTACGACCGCCTTCACGGATCGCAAAACGTAGACCTGGGTCCATTGCGATCGGGTGGATTAGCTCTACTGACATCTCAACGTTGTCACCAGGCATAACCATTTCCACGCCTTCTTTAAGCGCGATCGCACCAGTTACGTCCGTAGTACGGAAGTAGAACTGTGGACGGTAACCGTTAAGGAATGGAGTGTGACGACCACCTTCTTCTTTAGAAAGTACATATACTTCCGCATCGAATTTAGTGTGTGGCTTGATCGCACCTGGCTTAGTTAATACTTGACCACGTTGTACGTCTTCACGCTTAGTACCACGAAGAAGAACACCACAGTTCTCGCCCGCACGACCTTCGTCAAGAAGTTTACGGAACATTTCTACGCCAGTTACTGTAGTAGTTTGAGTATCACGGATACCAACGATTTCTACAGACTCACCTACTTTAACGATACCAGTCTCTACACGGCCAGTTACTACTGTACCACGACCAGAGATTGAGAATACGTCTTCAATTGGCATAAGGAATGGAAGGTCAATTGCACGCTCTGGCTCTGGAATGTAAGAGTCAAGTGCTTCAACAAGCGCAACTACCGCTGGCTCGCCGTATTGGCTGTCATCACCGTTAAGCGCAAGAAGAGCAGAACCACGGATCACTGGAGTGTCATCACCCGGGAAGTCGTAAGTAGAAAGAAGTTCACGAACTTCCATTTCAACTAGCTCAAGAAGCTCTTCATCGTCTACAAGGTCGCATTTGTTCAAGAATACAACGATGTAAGGTACACCTACCTGACGAGAAAGCAGGATGTGTTCACGAGTCTGTGGCATAGGACCATCAGTCGCAGCACATACAAGGATCGCGCCGTCCATCTGAGCAGCACCAGTAATCATGTTTTTAACATAATCGGCGTGGCCCGGGCAGTCTACGTGAGCGTAGTGACGAGTTGGAGAGTCGTATTCTACGTGTGAAGTATTAATTGTAATACCACGTGCTTTTTCTTCTGGTGCAGAGTCGATTGCAGCGTAGTCTTTCGCTTCGCCACCGAATTTCTTCGCACATACAGTTGCAATTGCAGCTGTTAAAGTTGTTTTACCATGGTCAACGTGACCAATTGTGCCCACGTTAACGTGTGGCTTATTACGTTCAAACTTAGCCTTAGCCATGAGATCTTCCTTTTTAAACTACTCATGCAGGATCACTGCATGAGCACTTGGTTTTTAACTATGAATTAGTTTGGGCTTATAGTAATCGAAAGATTACTCGTCGTCACCTTTTTTACCGCCAGACTGGAATTTAGAAATGATGCCTTCAGCCACGTTACGTGGAGTTTCAGCATATTTAGCAAATTCCATAGAGTATGTTGCACGGCCTTGAGACATAGAACGCATTTGAGTCGCGTAACCAAACATCTCAGCAAGTGGAACCTCAGCTTTAATTGCTTTAGTACCACCAGGCAAGTCATCCATACCTTGAACCATACCACGACGACGGTTTAAGTCACCCATGATATCGCCCATGTAGTCTTCTGGAGTTTCTACTTCAACTTTCATGATAGGTTCAAGAAGAACAGGATCTGCTTTCATGAAACCGTCACGGAAGGCATAAGAACCAGCCATCTTGAACGATAATTCGTCCGAATCGACATCGTGGTAAGAACCGTCAAACAATGTAGCTTTAATGCCAACTACTGGGTAACCAGCAAGGACACCATTCTTCATACGCTCTTGGATACCTTTATCCACAGCACCGAAGAATTCTTTAGGAACTACACCACCAACAACTTCTTCAACGAACTCGTAGTCTTTACCAGCATCAGCATCCATTGGCTCTAAACGTACGTATACGTGACCAAATTTACCTTTACCACCAGTTTGACGAACGAATTTACCTTCTTGCTCAACTGACTTTTTGATCGTTTCACGGTAAGAAACCATTGGTTTACCAATGTTTGCTTCAACACCGAATTCACGCTTCATACGGTCAACAATAATGTCAAGGTGAAGTTCACCCATACCAGCGATGATTGTTTGACCTGACTCTTCATCAGTACGAACGCGGAATGATGGATCTTCCTTAGCCAAACGACCTAAAGCAATTGACATTTTTTCTTGGTCAGCTTTAGTTTTTGGTTCAACAGCCAATGCAATTACTGGCTCTGGGAATTCCATACGCTCAAGTGTGATGACATTTTTCTCATCACAAAGTGTATCACCTGTAGTTACGTCTTTAAGACCTACACACGCAGCGATATCACCCGCACGAATTTCTTCAACGTCTTGACGATCGTTCGCGTGCATTTGCACGATACGGCCGATACGTTCACGTTTAGATTTAACTGGGTTATAAACAGAATCACCTTGTTTAAGAACACCAGAGTAAACACGTACGAAAGTTAAGTTACCTACGAATTTGTCGTTCATGATTTTGAACGCAAGTGCAGAGAACGGAGCTTCGTCAGATGCTTCACGAATCGCTTTAGTTTCAGCCTTATCGTCAAGAACACCTTCAATCGCTTTAACTTCTGTAGGCGACGGTAAGAATTCAATTACTGCGTCCAACATACGTTGAACACCTTTGTTTTTGAATGCTGTACCACAAAGCATTGGTTGAATTTGACAAGCCAAAGTTTGGACACGTAGACCAGCAACGATTTGTTCTTTAGTCAAATCGCCATTGTTCAGGTATTCATCCATTAACTCTTCAGAAGCTTCAGCAGCAGCTTCAACCATGTTTGTACGCCATTCTTCAGCAGTTTCTTGAAGTTCAGCCGGGATTTCACCGTATTCAAACTTCATACCTTGTGAAGCTTCGTCCCAAATGATCGCTTTCATTTCGATCAAGTCGATTACGCCTTGGAAGTTTTCTTCAGCGCCAACAGGGATTACTACAGGTACTGGAGATGCACCTAAACGTGTTTTCATTTGTTCAACAACACGGAAGAAGTTGGCACCAGTACGGTCCATCTTGTTCACGAATGCTAAACGAGGCACTTGGTATTTGTTCGCTTGACGCCATACAGTTTCAGACTGAGGTTGTACACCACCTACAGCACAGTAAACCATACACGCACCATCAAGAACACGCATAGAACGTTCAACTTCAATTGTGAAGTCAACGTGTCCCGGTGTATCAATTACGTTGATACGGTGTTCAGGGAACTGTTTAGACATACCTGACCAGAATGTAGTCGTAGCAGCAGAAGTAATGGTAATACCACGTTCTTGCTCTTGCTCCATCCAGTCCATTGTTGCTGCACCATCGTGTACTTCACCAATTTTGTGAGATACACCTGTGTAGAACAAAATACGTTCTGTAGTTGTGGTTTTACCCGCATCAATGTGCGCAGAAATACCAATGTTACGATAACGAGAAATTGGGGTTTGACGTGCCATGATTTCTAGCATTCCTAAATTTTGTTGTTTAAAACAGGACGCTTTAAGCTGCATAGCAACTTAAAGCGCTTTGGTGACAGAACCATGACGGTCTTGTCACCCTCCTGAATAGGGCCTGTTTTATCTGCTTAGAAACGGTAGTGAGAGAATGCTTTGTTGGCTTCAGCCATACGGTGCACATCTTCACGTTTCTTAACCGCAGCGCCTTTGCCTTCAGATGCATCAAGCAACTCGCCAGCAAGACGTAAAGCCATAGTTTTTTCAGAACGCTTAGCAGCAGCATCTACTAACCAACGCATCGCTAGAGCAGTACGACGGGATGGGCGTACTTCCATAGGAACTTGGTATGTAGCACCACCAACACGGCGTGCTTTTACTTCGACCATAGGACGAACTTTTTCAAGAGTAGTCTCGAAAAATTCAACTGGGTCTACTTTAGATTTTTCTTGAACGCGGTCTAAAGCACCGTAAACGATACTTTCAGCAATAGATTTTTTACCATCTTGCATTACGTGGTTCATGAATTTAGCGATTGTTTGGCTGCTGAACTTAGGATCCGGAAGGATTTCACGAGCAGCGACTACGCGACGTCTTGGCATTTTAAACTACCTATAAAGATGACACTTCAGGTTTATCCAGCATGAGTACAAAGTGTCATGTACTACTCGCTGGCCTTACTATACGTCGCTTGGAATTTTCACAAAATTAATGCAGAAATCAGACAAGCGAGACGATAAAGGATTGCGGTTCTACGTTCTTAAAATTTAATTCTTAACGAATTATTTTTTAGGACGTTTAGTACCGTATTTAGAACGAGACTGGTTACGATCTTTAACACCAGCACAGTCTAAAGAACCACGAACGGTATGGTAACGTACACCTGGTAAGTCTTTAACACGACCACCACGGATAAGAACAACACTGTGCTCTTGTAGGTTATGGCCTTCACCACCGATGTAGCTAGAAACTTCGAAACCTGAAGTTAAGCGAACACGGCAAACTTTACGCATTGCTGAGTTAGGTTTTTTAGGTGTAGTTGTGTAAACACGTGTACAAACACCACGGCGCTGTGGACAAGCCTTCAACGCAGGAACTTTAGATTTTTCAACTAAAGTCGTACGACCCTTGCGGATCAACTGATTTGTTGTTGCCATTTGGCAATTCTCCCGTTAATAAAAAGCCCCAAAAAACTACTACTTTTTGAGGGCATGCAATTGTAATTCAAGATGCAAAATTGGTCAACCTACTCAAGCCAAGCAAATGCCGTTTCTCACGACATTTGCTTGCTTTTATTTACCTTCAAAATTCGCTTATTTTTTTGAATTTTTACCAGCTTTTTTGGTCACGTCTTGAGCTTCAGATTTAGTTTCCGAGTTTTCTTGATCCTCTGCACCCTGCTGTGAAGTCTCTGTAGCAGCTTCCGCCTCGTCAGCAGCTTCTGGATGCAGTTCAGCTTCGATTTCCGGATCAAATGAAGTTTTGGATAAAGCCGGTTGTTGCGACTGCTTATCTACCGCAGGTTCAACCAACTCATCGTTGAGTGCCTCCAGCCCTTTACTCACCTTTTCATCTTTCTTCACTTCTGCTTCTTCAGAGCTTAGATCATTCTGCTCTTTTTTGACCAGCTTGACTTGGGTAATCGTGTTATTGCCTTCAATCGCAATATCTTTATCCATGATCGGCTTATCTTTCGCAGGCTCAACGTCGTGAGAGGCACCATTTAGGAGTTTCGGAGTTGCCTGTTGTAACAAACTGACTGCTTTTTCATAGGCAGCATAAGGAGACAATTGCGAATCCTGATGCTGAACCAGGTATTGGCGTGCATGTGAGAATGCTTCTTGAGCTTTCTGATTTACATCCTCGACAAAACGGTGGCTATATACTGCACCAATACCTGCACTTGCCAGAGGCGTTAGTTTGGTTAATCGCTCCAGAATCGAAATTTTTGGCAGATGATTCATCCATTCCCATTTAGCCTCTCCCTCATGACGACTTAGCCATTGTTTGATAGCGCTGACATCATTATCAGAACCTAGCATGGCTTGTAGCTGGGAGATATCATGAGTTTTAAGGGTATTACTTAACGCTTTTAAACCCAATAACAAGGTTTGCTTTTCTGCAATCAGGCTCAGGTCGATCTGTCTAAAGATATGCTGGACGATTTCCTGATCATCTTCTTTGCTCAGGTCAAAACCATAAGAGCGACCGACTTGATAAATGGTACGCAACGCCATCAGTAAAGAAGCGGGAATATCAATCGCGGTGCCAAGCATCCCTGAAGCACCACTCACTGCACCCTGAACCGTCGCAATCCATTTGTTTTGTTCACCTAAAGCCTGTGAAATTCGCTTGGATCGGTCGACGTCCTGAGTCAATTCTTCTAAATCTTTCGCTCCAGCTTCATTCAGAATGGCATCAACCGAACTGGTTTGATTACTAAATTGATTCAGACGCTCATAAAAGTAGTTAGACACTTTTTCGGTTAAGTCTGGAGAAACAAAATGCGCGACATTATTCACGGTATTAAAGCGGCGCCCGAGAAGTTGACGAGAGACATTTGGAAGATGCTCGCGAAGCATTTGCTGAGGATTATCATATTTTTTAGCTGAAAAAGCGCTTTTCGTCTTCGCCGAACCGTCAATCACCTGATCGGAGTTAGAAGGCTTCAGCGCTTTAGTCACCGAATCCGGCGCAACATGATTCAACAAATCCAATCCGGTTGAACTGAACTTTTTCGCCACTCCAAAGGCATTCGAAATCAGACCATTAGATTGTTTATTATTAGCATTTACCATTTTTTACCTCAGCATTCATGTGCTTGTATTTGGTATAAATACTAGGTGTAGTCAGCGTTTATCTCAACTTTATTCTGTTTCATTTAGTAAAACCTCTACATGCCGACTCACAAACTCAACCGACTGTCACACGGCATAACATTTGCCATAAGATTTCAAAAGTCTTTCTGCTATCATGTTCCCCATCATGAAATAAGGCTAAGCGCTGGATTGGGCGATTTTAAAACCCAGATATCTGCGCTGAGCATAGAGCAAACTATAAGGATCTGTAGATGAAACGTGTTGTCATCACTGGCATGGGTATTAACTCGTGTATTGGTAATACATTAGAGGATGTAAACCATTCTTTACAAAACGGGATTTCAGGAACACGTTTTAATCCGACTTATGCTGAACTCAATTTCAAAAGTCATGTCAGTGCTGCAGCCGAGCAGGATTTTGATGGGATCGACCGCAAACTGAAACGCTTTATGGGTGTATGTGCGATGTATGCATATAACTCAGCTCTTGCTGCGGTTGAACATGCAGGTTTAAAGGTTGAAGACCTAGCTGGCAACCCACGCTATGGTATCGCGGGTGGTTCAGGTGGCGGTTCAACTGCTTCCGTTATTGAAATGAACGAATTATTGCAAACCAAAGGTGCGCGTAAAGTCGGTCCTTTCTTTGTACCACGTAATATGACCAACACCATTACGGCTAACGTTGGCGTTGCATTCAAATTACAAGGTGTGGCGCATACTATTACCAGCGCATGTGCAACCTCTGCGGATGCGATTGGTTATGCCTACAACCTGATTCAACTCGGCAAACAAGATTTAATGCTGGCGGGTGGCGGTGAAGAAGATCACTGGTCACAAAGCTTGTTGTTTGATGCGATGGGCGCACTTTGCTCTAAATACAATGACAGCCCTGAAACAGCATCACGCCCTTATTCTGCAGACCGTGACGGTTTCGTGATTGCCGGTGGTGGTGGTTTTGTGATCCTTGAGTCTTTGGAACATGCGAAAGCGCGTGGCGCAAATATCTTAGCTGAAGTGGTTGGTTATGCTGCAAACAGTGATGGTGCTGATATGGTTGCACCATCTGGTGAAGGTGCAACACGTTGCGTACTGATGGCTTTAGAAGAAGCAAAGCAACACGGTGTCGATAAAATTGACTATGTAAATACACATGGTACTTCTACTCCAGCGGGCGACATCACAGAACTTAAAGCAATGGAACGTGCTTTCGGTGAAGGTCAGGTTCCTCCATTAAGCTCAACCAAATCAATGACGGGTCACAGTCTGGGTGCTGCTGGTGTTCAGGAAGCGATTTATTCGGTTCTGATGATGCAAAATGACTTTATTGCGCCAAACATCAACGTGACCGAGCTGGATGAAGGCGCGAAACCGTTTGATATCGTGCTTGAAAAACGTGACGCAAAATTGAATACTGTGATGAGTAACAGTTTCGGTTTCGGCGGCGTAAATGCTTGTCTCATTTTCAAAAAGTGGGAAGGCTAAGCTGCCCAATTTAGGGTGACTTGATGGATGCTCCTTCTGATGCTTTCTTGTGGGTAAAAGCATTACATATTATTGCAGTGGTTTGCTGGTTCGCGGCTTTGTTCTACTTGCCACGGCTGTATGTTTACCATGCCATGAGCGAAGATGCCGTCAGTCATCAACGCTTTGAAGTCATGGAACGTAAGCTGTACCGTGGCATCATGTGGCCAGCCATGTTGGCTACCTTGATTACGGCGCACTTTTTGGTGGATTGGGGTGATGCAACGCGTCACTATCATGAAGCCTTATGGTTTTACCTTAAAGTCGGCCTGGTCGGCTTATTGGTGATTTACCATCTGGTGTGTGGTTATTACCGCAAGAAGCTGATTGATAATGCACATTACAAGTCACACAAGTTTTGGCGTTATTTTAATGAGATGCCAACCCTGATCTTATTTGCAGTGGTGATTTTAGTCGTAGTTAAACCTACTTTCTAATTCACCTGCACAATAAAAAAATCCCCGATCAGTCGGGGATTTTTTTATGTCTGAATATTTAAGGATTACCACGCTGACGCATACGTGGCTTATACAGCAGACGATAGGTCACTGCCAGAATAATCAACCATAAAGGACTGATCATCAGAGCCTTTAAGGTATCGGGTTCCAGACTTAAAATAATCAAGGCGAATAACAGGAATGCTAATACCACATAAGACATCCATACTCCACCCGGCATTTTAAAGGTCGAAGCCACATGTTTTTGCGGTTGCTGCTTACGGTAACGAATGTAGCACACCATGATGATGCTCCAGATACTAATAAACAGGATCACACACAGCGAACTTGCCAGAGTAAAAGCTTCCATGGTATTTGGTACAAAATACTGAAATGCTGCCCCTAACATAATAAAAGCACAGGAGAAAAATAACCCTGTGGCTGGTACTGCCCGACTAGATAACCGCGCTAAAGCTTGAGGCGCCTGTCCATCACGTGCCAAACCAAACAACATACGACTGGTCGAGAATACACCACTGTTCATAGAGGACATCACAGACGACAACACCACCAGGTTCATGATAATGGCTGAAGTTGGAATACCGGCATACAGGAACAAACTCACAAAAGGACTTTGATCCGCAGGAATCAGATGCCACGGTGTGACCGACATGATCATCAGCAATGACAATACATAGAACAGAATGATCCGCGTAGGAATGGCGTTGACCGCTTTGGGTAAATTCTTTTCCGGATCTTTGGTTTCTGCCGCCATCGTACCGAGCAGTTCCACCCCGACAAAGGCAAACATGGCAATCTGGAAGCCTGCCAGAAAACCAGTAAAGCCTTTGGGAAATAAGCCACCATGCGCCCAGACATTACTAAAGCTGGCGACGGCACCACTCGGTGCCTGAAAACCGCTAAACACCATATAACCACCGACAAAGATCAAACCAAGAATGGCTAAAATCTTGATTAGTGCGAACCAGAATTCAATCTCACCAAACAGTTTTACCGTGACCAAGTTAATCGCGAGAATAAACAGCACACAACCCACACTAATCATGGCCTGCCCCATCGGGGTAAAGGCCATGCCTTCAGGCAGCCAGAAACTCAAATAGTTAATAATCGCCGCGAGATCAGCAATCCCTACCAGCACCCAACCCAGCCAGTACGACCAGCCAATATAATAGCCAGCACCCGGCCCGATCAGGTCATGGGCCATATCAATAAAGGATTTGTAATGCAGATTGGACAACAGCATTTCACCCAACGCACGCATCAGGAAGAAGAACATGCCACCAATGATCATATAAATGATCAAAATTGAAGGGCCTGCCAGGGAGATGGTTTTTCCCGATCCCATAAACAGGCCGGTACCGATACAGCCACCAATGGCGATTAACTGCAAATGTCGGTTAGAGAGTTTTCGTTGCAACTCATGCGGCGACGATTTTACGTCTTCTGTGCCCGGGGTGGTTTTCATTTTTACATCCTTTTTAATCTTTACAACAGCATCAAGCTGAATTTACAACGTTCAGTCCTCGAACGCTTATTATGACATTTTCATACTTTTTACTGCGCTGTTCAGTGAGATTTACTGCACTAAAACGACTTAAATCATTGCATGGGAGATTTCAACATTAGAAATGAAACTAAGCTTGAGCTGCAATGACTGCAATTTCAATCAGCCAGTCAGGGTTCACCAGATCCGCCTGAATCGTAGCACGTGCGGGTGTACTATGACCTTGCAGCCATTCCACCCAAAGCTGGTTTACGGTAGCAAAATCATCCAGATGCTTGACAAATAATTGTGCAGAAAGCAGCTGGCTTTTATCGGTATTTGCCAGTGCAAGCAATTCTTCAATTTTTGCAAAGACTTCCAGTGTTTGGCCGCGTACATCCAGATTCGTGCTATTTGGCACCTGACCTGACAGATAGACGGTTTGATGATGAATCGTCACCGCACTCATGATTTGATTGCTGTTGAGTCGCTGAATGGCTGTATTGTCCTGTGTCATGTTGATCTTCCTTGTTTGGGATATTTAAATAAAATTTAAATTAAAAATTTAAGCGTCAATCTGGAAATGAACCCGAGCGGTCACCGCACACATCAGCTCATAGCCGATGGTGCCTGAACTGGCCGCCACTTCATCAATCGGCAAAACCACACCTTGGGAAGATTGGCCCCAAAGTACCACTTCACTACCTATATCTGCGTGCGGCAGTGCAGTCAGATCTACCGCCAGCATATCCATACTGATTCGACCCAATGTGTGCGTTTTGATTGAATCTACCAGCACGGGTGTACCGGTCTCCGATAGTCGTTGATAACCATCGGCATAACCACAGGCCACAATCCCGATCCGTATTTCCTGCGTGGCAATAAATTTGGAACCATAGCCAATGCTCTGACCTGACTGGATCATTTGAATGGCGATAATTTCACTGCGTAAGCTCATGCTCGGTTGCAGATTCCAGTCTTGAATCGTGTGTGTTGGATAATCTGGTGAACTGCCATACAGCATGATGCCGCTACGTACAATATCGGAATGAAGGGTTTGATGATGACGCAGAATGGCCGCACTGTTACTGAGTGAGATTTTACCCTCAAACCCCTGAATGGCCTGGCTAAAAATCAGGTTTTGATACTGAATCCCATCCTGTCCGAAACGCTGGCCATCTGCATCGGAGAAATGGGTCATATGCGTGATTGAACGGACATTATTTAGCTGGTGCAGCTCCTGCCAGATTTCTGCATATTGCTGTGGCTCGAAACCCAGACGGTTCATGCCGCTGTTCATTTTCAAGTACACATCAAACTGTGCATCCGGTGCTATTGCAGCAAACTGTTTTAGCCATTGCACTTGATGCGAGGAATGAATAGCAAAGCTCATTTCATGCTTGGCACATTCGAATAAATCCTCGAGAGCAAAAATACCTTCGAGCAACATTAGCGGCTTCTTGCATCCTAGTGCACGCAGCCGTTTGCCCTCTTCAATATCCAGAAAAGCAAAACCGTCCGCCCCGTGAAGTGCCGCATAGACCCGTTCAATCCCGTGCCCATAGGCATTGGCCTTGACCACGGCAAATACCTGACTATTGGGCATACATTGGCGCGCCACACTTAAATTATGCGCAAGCGCCTGTTGATGGATAATTGCAGTAATCGGACGTGGCATACATTCCTCCTTGAATATTCCGCCTCAGATGGCTCTAAGCCGCGTGGTGATAGCGCGCCAATGACAATCCTTCGGTACTAATTTCAGGATCACGGGCCAAGACCAGATCGCTGATTAATTTCCCTGAACCGCAGGCCATGGTCCAACCCAGCGTGCCATGTCCAGTATTCAGGAACAGGTTTTTAAAACGGGTTTTCCCAATAATTGGCGTACTGTCCGGGGTCATTGGACGCAGGCCTGTCCAGAAGCTGGCCTGATTCATGTCACCCCCCGGGAATAAATCACGGGTCACCATTTCCAACGTGCCACGACGGTCTTCATTCAGACCCAAGTTAAAACCACTCAGTTCAGCCATTCCCCCTACGCGGATGCGCTGGTCGAAACGGGTGATTGCAATTTTATAGGTTTCATCCAGCACGGTAGATTGCGGAGCGAAGGCTGGATCTAGAATAGGAATGGTTAATGAATAACCTTTTACTGGATATACCGGCAAATTCAGTTCAAGCGGTTTAAGGAAATCACGTGAATAACTACCAAAGGCCAGCACATATTTATCTGCTGTGAGCACCTGACCATTGACCAGAACACCTTTGATCTGGTCACCTTCTACAATCAGCTTTTCAACGTTTTGATTAAACTTAAACTCTACACCCATCCCTTTGGCATGTTCTGCCAGGGCATTGGTAAACAGATAGCAGTCACCTGTTTCATCATTGGGTAAATGCAGACCACCCACCAGTTTGTCTTTTGCCTGTGCCAATGCCGGTTCTACACGCGCCAGTCCATCGCGATCCAGCAGTTCAAACTCAACTCCAGTTTCCTTCAGAACTTCGATATCGCGCTGAACTGCATCCAGCTGCGCATCTTTACGGAAAATCTGCAAAGTACCTTTCGCGCGGTTTTCATAAGAGATGCCAATATCCCGGCGCAAATTACGTAAACAGTCACGGCTGTATTCAGCCACACGCACCATCCGTTCTTTATTGACTGCATAATGCTGGGCATTACAGTTTTTCAGCATTTGTGCCATCCACTGCAATTGCCACAAGCTGCCATCGACATTAATCGCCAACGGTGCATGATGCTGAAACATCCATTTGACTGCCTTAAATGGAATACCTGGTGCAGCCCAAGGGGTCGAATATCCTGGAGAAATCTGCCCGGCATTACCGAAGCTGGTTTCTTGCGCCGGACCTGCCTGACGATCCAACACAGTCACGGTTGCTCCCTGCTGCGCCAGATAGTAAGCGCTTGCCACACCAATCACACCACTACCTAAAACCAATACGCGCATTACCTTAACCCTCAAACATCTTTTCAGTTTATTTCACTAGTATATTTTTGCTTTAATAGTTAAATTCACTATATTCAGACTGTATATTCAGTGAAATAAATATTTTTTCGGGCAGAATTAAAAAAAAGAGGGAAATATTGATGCGCAAATTAGACCGCATTGACCGCATGATTCTGGATATCCTGCAACGCGATGGCCGGATTGCCATTAGCGAACTTGCAGCACACGTCAATCTATCGACCACACCCTGTTCAGAACGGGTAAAACGGCTAGAGCGCGAAGGCATTATCATGGGCTATTACGCCCGTTTAAATCCGGAAATGCTGGAGCGCAACCTGCTGGTTTTTCTGGAAATCAAACTCTCCGCCAAATCAGGTGATGTCTTTGATCAGGTGGCACGTAATCTAACTGAGATTCCAGAAGTACTGGAATGCCATTTAATTTCCGGTGATTTTGATTATCTGGTCAAAGCGCGTTTAAAAGAAATGAGTGCTTATCGCCGCCTGTTGGGAGATTTACTGAAAAAACTGCCCGCCTCTGCCTCCTCGCACAGTTATGTGGTGATGGAAGAAGTTAAAGAAAGTTTATATCTGGACTTGGGTATTTAGTAATGATGGCTTTTTAAAGCTACGGGCAGAAACAACAAAGCCCCAAACGGGGCTTTGAGATCGAACATTGATTGAACTTATTAAACCTTAAGCAGGAATGCGGAGTACCTGTCCCGGGAAAATATCATCTGCATCTTTGAGCAAGGGACGATTAGCTTCAAAAATCTTATTATACTGATTGGCATCACCATAAAATTCTTTTGAGATTTTTGACAGACTGTCACCTGATTTCACCGTGTAGAACTTACTTTCCGGCTCAGGACTGCTTACCGTAAGCTGATCATCCACTTTTGCGACATGATCAATATTACCCACGGCCAAAACAATCTTTTCACGATCGGCCTGGCTTTGTACCTGACCTCTAACCGTCGCCAGATCCGAAGCGGAGTTATAACTGATGGATAGGCCACTGATCGGAAGGCCCAGACTTTTCACATGGCCGAGTAATTTATTTGCCACTTCCTGAGCAGAAGGCTCTGCAGGTTGTGCTGCAGCCGGCGTTGTCGTTGCAGGTGCAGCCTGTGGTTCCGCAGCAGCTGTATTCTTCTTACCGATACCTTTTACAAAATCAAAAAGACCCATAGCGGACTCCATTCTTGTTGTTAATGTCACGTCACTCTTATTTTTATAATGAAATTAGCCAAGGTATAGTTAGTCATTGGTGACAGAAAGGTAATCGATTGTAAAACCTCCATTCATATAAAAAGCAGATACAAAAAAACCACCTCAAGGGTGGTTTTTTTGTTCAGCAAAGCTGAAATCGGCGATTAACCCAGTTTCTTAGAAACGTAGTCAATTGCAGATTGAACAGTTGTGATTTCGTTAGAATCTTCATCAGGAATCGTGATGTCAAAATCATTTTCGAAAGACATAACAAGTTCAACTAGATCTAGAGAATCTGCACCTAAGTCATCCATGAAAGACGCTTCGTTTTTAATCTCTTCGATTTTGATACCAAGTTGTTCTGCAACTGCTTGCTTAACACGTTGTTCGATATCGCTCACAGGAATTCTCCTCATTGCTTGTGGCGTTTTTAATGCCGTTAGTTTAATTGAATCTAAAAAATTTGGAAAGTTTATACTTGAGCTTAGCTCATGTATAAGCCCCCATTTACATGCATAACTGTACCAGTAATGTAACTGGCTTTATCCGAAGCCAAGAAACTTACGGCATTTGCGATATCCTGCGGATCACCTAAACGGTTTAATGCCACCTGCTCAGTCATCTTTTTACGAATTTCTTCGCTTAGCTGCTCAGTCATTTCAGTCGCAATAAAACCTGGTGCTACCGAGTTTACGGTAATCTGACGGCTACCCATTTCTTTGGCAAGGCTACGGCTAAATGCTTCAATACCTGCTTTGGCAGCAGAATAGTTGGCCTGACCCGGGTTGGCAAAGTGTGCCACCACAGAACTGATGTTGATGATGCGACCGAAACGCGCCTTGGTCATGCCTTTGAGTACGCGCTTAGACAAACGGTAAACTGCTTTCAGGTGAATATTTAAAATATCATCCCAGTCATCTTCAGACATACGCAGCAGCAAATTGTCTTTGGTAATACCAGCATTATTGACCAACGCAAGGACTGGACCATAGTTCTGTTCAATGTCCGTTACCAGCGCATCAATCGCAGCACCATCACGTACATCTAGTACTTTTCCAGCGCCATTTTCAGCAAACTGTGCAGATAATTTTTCCGCACCTGCTTCAGACGTTGCAGTACCTACGACAAAATAACCGTCTTGAATCAATTGCTGTGCGATCGCAGCACCAATACCACGACTTGCACCTGTTACCAGAGCAACTTTACGTTCCTGTGTCATGCACTTTTCCCTTCTGCCGCCAATACGGTGTTTAATCCATCTTCCAGACGAGATTGACTGTCCAGTGGAAGTACTTTTTGAATATTCGGCAAGCGTTTCGCCAAGTTAGTCAATACATTACCCGGACCACATTCTACGATGTACTCAATGCCTTCATCTTGAAGGAATTGTAAGGTTTTAGTCCATTGTACCGACTCATAAAGTTGCGCGGTCAACGCCTGACGCAATTCATCTACATTGGTTGCCGCTTGCGCGCCTACATTTTGTAATACAGGAATGCGTGGCAGCTCAATGGCGGTTTGTTCCAATGCTGGCGCAAACTGTTCAGCCGCAGGTTTCATCAATGAACAATGCGATGGAACCGATACTGGCAATGCAATGGCTTTTCCGCCGTTTTCTTTGGCCAATGCCATCACTGCTTCAACGCGATCTTTATTGCCTGCAACGACAACCTGCCCTTGCGCATTGTAGTTCGCCGCTTCGACAGAACCTTCGCCTGCTGCAGTTGCTTGTGCACACAGCTCAATCACTTTGGCATCGTCCAGACCCAAAATGGCAGCCATCGCACCCACACCCTGAGGTACAGCAGTCTGCATGAGTTTGCCACGCAAGTTCACTAGCTTCGCAGCATCACCCAGGCTTAAAGCACCTGATGCAACCAGTGCGCTGTATTCACCCAGTGAATGGCCTGCAAGATATTTCGGTGCTACACCGCCAGATTCTAACCACACGCGCCATAAGGCAATACTTGCAGTCAGCAATACCGGCTGGGTAAATTCAGTTTGATCCAGACCTTCGCCAGTTTGCGCAATCTGCCACAGATCAAAACCGACGGCTTCAGATGCTTCTGCAAATGTCTCGCGAATACTTGCAAACTGTTCTGCAAGCTCAGCCAGCATACCAGCTTTTTGGGAACCCTGACCCGGAAACACAAATGCAGTTTTTGTTGCTGGCGCTGCTTGTTCGAGTGGTGTAGCAGACATAATAAAATCCTTTCATTCAAGAGGTGTGCTTCTTCAATCCTAACAAGAAGACTGACCAATAAGACCACCTAAATCATTGTGGAGCGCAATTTAGCATGTAATTTTGCTGGCGGTAATTGCCAAATACAACAAAAAACCGATACACCTAAAAATCAAAGACAAAAAAAAGGGAGCTAAATGCTCCCATTTTTTCTACTAAGCTTGACGCTTAATACATCACCAATTATTCAGCAGATGCTTTAGCGAATAATTGACGACCACGGTAGATACCATCTTTAGATACGTGGTGACGACGGTGAGTCTCGCCAGTAGCTTGGTCTACAGTTAATGCATTCTCGGTTAAAGCGTCATGTGAACGGCGCATGTCACGGCGAGAGCGACTTTTACGGTTTTGCTGAACGGCCATGATGGCTCCTTACAAAGATCGAAAAAATGGATCAGAACAAATTCGATTGTCTTATACACAAGAGTATAACACAAAAATTAGTTAAGTTTACCCTTCAAAGCAGCCAAAACTTCAAACGGGTTGTCCCGTTTTTCTTCAGCCACTTCTTCTACGGCAGGTTGATGCTTATGTTCACAAAACTCATGTTTAGGCGACAACGGCATCAACAATAACAGTTCATCTTCTATCAGCGCGAGCAAATCAGCGGTCGCAGGTGCATCATAATCACCTTTGGTCGTTGCTTCACTTTCACCTAGGACGATGAAATCAGCATCCTCATCCAAGCGCTCTATCAGTGACTCATCATCCACAAGTGCTAAATGGAACGATGAAACCAGTTCAATTTCTACAGTTTCCAGACAACGCTGGCATTCCATAGGAACTTTTGTTTCAACGTGACCATCTAGCCATGCAATACGATGATAGGCATCCATTGATAGCTTACAGTCTATGTTAATCAATTGATCATCAATTGATCCAACAGCTTCACGAGCGATACGAACAAAGCGAGATAAAGGCAGTTGACCTGACCATTTAAAGCCCTGTTCAGCCCATTTAAACGGCTCAATCTGTGCCGGAAAGGTATTTGCTGACATAATTAAGGCGGCAATTCTACAAATTCATCAGTACTCTGTCAAAGATTAAGATACAATTTTGTACTTATTTCGACAGACCATTTGGGTAACTCAAGTCATGCATCTGTTGCAGCCGCAAACAGAAGTGAATGTTTCATCACTCGTTAGCACAATTCCAAGCCTTGATTCTGACAGTTCAACACAACAAGTGCAACTCTCGCCATGGGCGAATTTATCGTCAGAAGCGCAGCAGGTGGACTGGCTCATCTTACACTTTAATCACTGGTTTTCCCATTTAAATGTCACTTTAGTGCGTGGCGAATTTGAACCAGAATATTTCCCTGCTAGCGCAGACCGTCCTGCCCGCATCCAGTTTGCGCATGGTTTCT
The DNA here is from genome assembly GCF_019343495.1 of Acinetobacter lwoffii. Lineage (NCBI taxonomy): Bacteria > Pseudomonadati > Pseudomonadota > Gammaproteobacteria > Moraxellales > Moraxellaceae > Acinetobacter > Acinetobacter lwoffii. The sequence continues at coordinate 1,553,141 of NZ_CP072549.1, forward strand.
TTAATAGCGCTTTGCATGAAATCAGCCACTGGACCATTGCCGGAGACAAACGCCGCCTGCTGCCTGATCTGGGTTATTGGTATGCCCCGGATGGGCGGACCCGCGAACAGCAGGCTTTATTTGAACAAGTCGAAATCAAACCACAGGCAATTGAATGGATGTTTGCCCAGGCTTTTGGCCGTAAGTTCGGGGTTTCTTTGGATAACCTGACTGGCGACGGCGGTGATGGCGCCAGCTTTAAAGATAATGTCTACGCTCAAGTTCAGGCTTATTTTAATGGTACAGCCAAACTTCCACGTGATGCAGCGCACTTTATCCAATGTATCTGTATCTGCATTAGAGGTGGCAAAAGTTTACAATCTGATGAATTTATACGTGAAATGCTTGATTAAATTACACAAATCTACCTTTTTTATGATTGCCAGATCTTGCCTGAGCGCCACATAATAAGCCATCAGCCCAAGCTTGGAGTAGTCTCTATGCTGCATTTACGCGTACACCCAGACAATCCGCAACCCCGCTTAATCAGTCAGGCAGTGGAACGTATCCGTGCGGGTGATGTGGTGGTCTATCCCACTGATGCGGCCTATGCGATTGGTTGCCAGATTGGGAACAAGAGTGCCATGGAGCGGATTGCGCAAATTCGTGGTCTGGGCCCAAAGCATCAATATGCGATTCTGTGCTGTGATTTGTCCGATATTGCCACTTATGCCAAGGTGGACAATGCCATGTACCGTTTGCTGAAAAATAATACACCGGCTATTACGACCTTTATTTTACCTGCGACCAGCGAAGTCCCGCGTAGGTTGATGCATCCCAAGAAAAAAACCATTGGTCTGCGCATTCCAAATAATCCGGTGTGTCAAATGTTACTGAAAGAACTCGGTGAACCGCTGTTGACCTCTACCCTGATTTTACCGGGTCAGACTGACCCACTCGATGATCCTTATGATATTGAAATGCAGCTGGGCAAACGCATTGATGTTTTTGTAGATAGTGGTTTAGGCACGTTGAGCACAACTTCTATTGTAGATTTATCCGGTGATCATCCAGAAGTGATTCGTCGTGGTATGGGAGATGTCAGCGCCTTTGAATAAACGACGCTTGAGAAATTCCTACAAACATTCGGGGAGTCAAAATGAATGGATTTATTTTATCTCCTGCTAAATCAGCATGAATTTTCTGCACAGGATTTAATCTATGCAGAACTGCCTTGGACACTGCAATCCAAGGCAGTCATGGTCGAAGCACATTTTCCTTCCCATCTCACTATAAATATTGATCATACTGAGTACCAATTTTTCCTGACGTTGGCTCTAGTGAGACAGTTGTTGCAGATCTATTCAAACCAAAATGTATGCCTGGCAGAGTCTTGCCAACGTATCATTGAATTTGCGACCAAGGAATACAATCATTCCTCACCATGAAAATCTAAAACAGCATATGGTGAGATGTTGCAGTTCTATTCTTTTCGATTCGACAGGTATGCAATGGTTGCCAAAAACAGTTTAGGAATCTGAACTACGCTCATAATGACGAACCGCAATGAAATTTGGACATTGCGATAGCTTCTGTTCATGATGCATGAGCTCTTCACCCAGTTTATTTTTCAGATACACATGAAAAATAATCTGATCTTCTTCCAGTACATTCAACATCGCTGTGCGTGCCTTGGGTTCCATGACTTTAAAGGAATTGATTGACTCACAAGACATAGCTTGCATATCCAGTTTAATCCGCTCATCCAGCTGGTCGCCCTCATAGGCCATATGCCGCATGTAAAAACGGATATTGGGATATTGATCCAGCACACTAAAATCCATTTTCATGGCCTGCATGACAGGTCGGGCCTGTTCCGCAAAAGCTGAAAATCCGCCTGATTTCAGCCCTGTGCGTGCTTCATCTTCAAGCTGCATAATCTGATATTTGGGATAAGCCCAAAATCCCCCGAATGCGATCATCCCAATAACAACCAGAATAAGTGGCATGCTTTCTTCACCTTTTTATTGATTTTTGTGATTCTTGACTATTTTTCGAGAGTATAGCGGTATTTTTGACCAAAAATTATAGGGAGATATTTTATTAATACTTATTAATTTTATGTTTTTTAATGGGAAATCCGTTTGAAAATCATTCGATATCTGCCAGCTAGCTTATTTACTCTTTTGAGGAGAATCACTGTATTGATCGAGTTTTGAAGTGAATCAACTGGCATCATCTACCAGATAAGCTTAATTATGAGAGCCAATTTAGCATGAAAATCACCGCTGCATTTCCCGCCCGATTCTGCCATTTTCCTTTGTGCTATTTTAAAATCGCAGATAAATTCCATTATTTTTTTAAGTTTTTATGGCTTTGACGGCTTATTTAATTTATTTAAAGTTACTTTTCCAGTACAATGACAACGCTTAATCCTGTGCTTTTCTTTCGATGAGATACCGAAAATCAAGCCTTTGCATGCCTTTGAAAATTCGCGTGGCCTATAATTGTAATGACTCAAATTATCCATAACACTATGGAATCTGCTCCGCACATTCGGGTTCTGGATGAATGGCAGGATACAATTCCAGAGGATCTGTACATTCCTCCAGCGGCATTTGAAATCTTATTAGAACATTTTGAAGGCCCACTCGACTTTTTAATTTACCTGATTCAAAAAAACGGTTTTGATCTGTTACAGGTCGATATCGCGCCGATTGCAGCGCAGTATTTGTCTTATATGGACGCGATGAAATCCCTGAACATCGAGCTGACGGCCGACTATATGGTGATGGCGGCCTTACTGGCAGATCTGAAATCACGTTTGCTTTTGCCGAAACCGAAAAGCCTGACTGCGATTGAACAGGATCCAAAACAAGAACTGATTGACCGTTTAGAAAATTATTTAAGAATTAAACAGGCAGCAGAACGTCTGGGCCAGATGCCGATTCTGGAACGTGACACTTTCACCACCAACGTCAGTTTGGGCGAAATCCAGCAGCCGAATGAAGGCTATTCAAGCGATTTATTGCGTGATGCCTTGCTTTGTATATTTAATCGTCCTGAACCCGTGATTCATCAGGTGCAACAGGAACCGGTACTGCTGGAAGAACGTATTGCCTATATTGAAAGTTGTATTGAAACTGGCGCAATACTCAGCTTTAAGGACTTGTTAAAACCGAGCCAAGGCCGTATGGGTATGGTGGTAACCTTTATGGCGGTGCTGGAACTGACCCGACAACAAAAAATTCAGATTATTGCTACAGGTATTGAAGCCCCGCTCGCAATTCAAGGAGCCAGTCAATGACACTCGATCAAAATACGCTGTTATCTGCAGAAGATAATCTGCATGAAGTATTGATGCAGCTTGAAGCCATTATTTTTGCCAGCGACTCCGCGGTTTCATTGGCTCGTCTGAAAGAAACTTTTCAGGATCGCTATAGCAAGCAGGAATTACGTCAGTATTTACAACAACTTTCCATGCTGATGCATGGCCGTTCGATCGAACTGATTGAAACAGCACAAGGTTATCGTTTTCAAGTGCGTGCAAAATATCGTAATATTATTGCACAGACCTGGCCTGAGCGACCGGCTCGCTTATCGCCTTCATTACTGGAGACGCTTGCAGTGATTGCTTATCACCAGCCAGTGACTCGAGCGGATATTGAACAGATTCGTGGTGTTACGAATAACAGTCAAAACCTGCGTACGCTGTTTGACTGGAACTGGATTAAAGAGTCCGGATTTCGTGAACTCCCTGGAAGACCTGCGTTGTTAATGACAACGCCACAATTTTTAAATGCGTTTGGCCTGAATAGTTTGGGCCAATTGCCTCCCCTGCAGGATGCCAAGGAAGCTTTTATGGCCCTCGATGCGAATGCACCGAAGTCATAAATAGGTGAACTGTTGATAATTATTTCTAAGGTTATGCTGTCATGAGTGAAAAGTTGCAAAAGGTGCTTGCACGCGTTGGTTTGGGTTCTCGCCGTTATATGGAAGAAGTCATTGCCGCGGGTCGTGTAAGTGTCAACGGGCAAATTGCCCAAGTGGGTGAACGAATCGAACCAGGTGATGAGCTTCGCATCGATGGTCGTAAAGTTGCCTTTCAGATTGAAGACGAAATCCGTCGTCGTGTCATTATCTATTACAAGCCTGAAGGCGAGATTTGTTCACGTAGCGATCCTGAAAACCGTCCGACCGTGTTTGAACAGCTGCCTGCTATTCCAGGCGATCGCTGGGTGATGGTCGGTCGTCTGGATATTAACTCGACCGGTCTGCTCTTGTTCACAAATGATGGCGAACTTGCCAACCGCTTGATGCACCCATCGAATGAAATCGAACGTGAATATGCAGTTCGTGTCATGGGTGAAGTTACACCACAAATTCGCAACAACATGCTCAAAGGCGTAGTGCTTGACGATGGTCCGGCAAAATTCGAATCTTTCTCTGAATTGGGCGGTGACGGGATCAACCGTTGGTTCCAGGTAGTAGTAAAAGAAGGTCGTAACCGTGAAGTACGTCGTATCTTTGAATCGCAAGGTCTGAAAGTTAGCCGTCTACTGCGTACCCGTTATGGTACTGTGATTTTGCCACGTGAACTGCGTACCGGTCGCTGGATTGAACTGGATAAAAACGATATCGACAACCTGACCAAAGCTGTGGAATTGAAACCACGTCAAGGTACAGGTTTGTTTGGTATGGCGAAACGCCGTAATGAACGTATGCAGGACAAGCCGATGGCTGCGCGCCGTGGCGGTTTCTTGCGTCAGCAACGTCGTGACAGTGATGAGCAACCACAAAATAATACTGGCCGTGAGCGTCGTGATGACAATGCTTATGGTCGTCGTGACAGAGCTGAAAACCAGAATGGCACTCAGTTTGTACGTCGTGAAAACCGTCCTGATCAAGGTTTCGGCCGCCGTGAAGAGCGTGATGAAAATGCGCCGCGCCGTCCATATGGCGTCAACAAAGGCTTTAAAAAGTTTTAATTAAGATAAATAAAAAAGTCAGGCACATTGCCTGACTTTTTTATGCCTTATGCATCAGGCACTTTGTGGGATCCCTTGCGGAATAGCACCGAGTAAACGCTTGGTATATTCATGCTGTGGCGATTGATACAGTTCATCTGAATTGGCGATTTCTACCAACTCCCCATGATTCATCACCATGATCTGATCAGAAATATATTTCACTACCGATAAATCATGCGAAATAAAGATATAGCTCAGACCAAATTCATCCTGTAAGTCTTGCAGTAAATTCAGCACTTGCGCCTGTACTGATACATCCAGCGCCGAGACCGATTCATCACAGATTAAAATCTCAGGTTTTAAAGTCAGACAACGTGCAATTGCAATCCGCTGACGCTGACCACCAGAAAACTCATGCGGATAACGATAAAAAGCCTGTGCAGGCAAGCTGACCCTCTCCAACAAGTCTAAAGCCATTTGTTTGCGTTCGGCATCATCCTGACCAATCTTGTGAATCTGCATCGGTTCCATCAGGATTTGTCCAACAGTAAAACGTGGATTCAGCGAAGCATAGGGATTCTGAAAAATGATCTGGATTTTACGTTGATACTGGGTAAATTCCTTTTCCGACATATCCAGAATATCCCGCCCCTGAAACAGTGCCTTACCACCTGTAGCCTGTTGCAGACGCATCAGTAATAAACCGATGGTGGTTTTACCCGAACCGGACTCCCCGACCAGCCCCAAGGTTTTTCCTTTGGCCAGCTGGAAAGAAACTCCTTTTACTGCCTGAAATTCATCTTTGCCAAACAGTCCTTTACGACTATAAAAAGATTTCTTCAGATCCCGTACATCCAGAATAATTTCCTCTCCACCCTTTAGCCCACGTGAACGTTGCGGAAGCTGAGTATTCAGACGGATATCTTCCAGCCAGGTTGAACCATCCTGTTTCATAAAATCGCTGATCATCGGCAAACGTAACGGACGTTGCGAGAGTTGCGGGCGGCAGTGCAACAAGGCTTTGGTATACATGTCCTGAGGCCGGTCCAGCACCTCCCGAACCGGACCCTGTTCACGGATTTCCCCATGGCGCATCACAATAACCTGATCGGCAATTTCACCAACCAATGCCAGATCATGGGTAATAAACAGCATCGACATCTGACGACGCTGACGTAGCGATTCCAGCAAGTCCAGAATCTGCTTTTGAATAGTCACATCCAGGGCCGTGGTCGGTTCATCTGCAATCAACAGTTTCGGTTCACAGGCAATAGCCATGGCAATCATGACCCGTTGCTGCTGTCCACCGGAAAGCTGCCCCGGATAGGCATCAATTTTAGTTTCTGGCGCAGGGATCCCCACTTCTTTGAGGAGCTCCAGGGTACGTTGCCGCGCCTGTTTTTTATTCATGCCTAAATGTAGTTGCAAGATTTCTGCAATCTGCATGCCTACCGTAAATACCGGATTTAGCGAAGACATTGGCTCCTGAAAAATCATGGCAATGTCTTTGCCACACATCTTGCGCATTTCACGGGTTTTAAGCTTGAGCAGGTTTTTCCCTTCAAAGATGATCTGGCTATCTTCTGAAATACGTGCGCTTTCTGCCGGAAGCAGGCCCATAGTGGCGAGGGAAGTGACCGACTTGCCACTTCCCGATTCGCCTACCAGTGCAACTGTGGTATTGGCCGGAATCTCGAAAGAAACCCCTTTTACAGTCTCAATATATTCTTTATTTTCACCTTTAAAACTGACTCGCAGATTTTCTACGCGAAGTAGCGCAGGTGCTGTGCTTGGATTGATTTCAGACATCGTTGCGCTCCTATTTCAGTTTTGGATCTAATGCATCACGGAGTGCATCGGTAAACATCGAGAAAGCAGTTACCAATACCGCCATGGCGATTGAGGCTGCCGCCAGTTGCCACCATTTACCCAAAATCAGCTCGCTTTGTGCTTCATTTAGCATACTGCCCCATGACACTACCCCGATAGGCACACCAAAACCAAGGAAGCTCAAAATGACTTCGGACTTGATAAATGCCACCACCAGAATAGACATCTGTACCAGGGCAATATGGCTGACATTGGGAAAAATATGGACAAACATACGACGCATATTACTCACGCCAATCGCCTTGGCAGCCAGCACATATTCACGTGCTGTATGTTTCATATATTCAGCACGAACCAAACGGAAGACCCCGGTCCAGCCAGTCAGACCTAAAATCAGGATGATTGATAAAATACCTTTCTGCTGTAACACTGCGGCAATGGCCAAAACCAGCAACAGATAGGGAATCGAGGTAAAGATATTATAGAACCAGTTTAGGACATCATCGACCCAACCACCAAAGTAACCTGCTATTGCACCCAGTGCAGTCCCAATCAGTACAGCGACAAAGGCTGCAATCAGTCCAACCAGAATCGAGGTTTCAGCCCCCTTAATGGTTTTCTGTAAAACATCCTGGCCCCATTTATCGGCACCGAAGACCAGACTTTGCTTGAGTTCCCCACTTTCATCCATCAGCTGGCCACCGAGTTCCTGATTAATGGCCTTCATGTCTTCTGCCAGCGGATCGACCACTCCATAATAATCGATGCCTGCACCAGCACCCTGCTCAGCAGCAATTTCAGCATTCAATTCAGCAATGACATCTTTTAAAGGATCAACTGGATTGACTGGTAGAGGTACAGATTCTGCGCCCTGCTCTGTATCAGATACAGCCGGAACTGGCGCTGCACTGATAAAACTCGGCGGTGCATAGCTGACCGCCACTTCTTTATTCCAGTCTTTGGCAATTAGGCCGCTCATTGACAGTACCAGCAGCAGCAGATAAAACAGCACCACATACAGGGAAAACATGGCAATCCGGTCACGTTTCAAACGGCGCATGGCCAGTTGCCATAATCCTGTTGAAGCCGATTCAGGTGCTGCTTCAGCCGCTTGTTCTTTTTTAAATATCGCACTCAGCATAATTCACCTACTTCAACTGTACACGCGGATCGACCCATTTATAGATCAGATCGGCAATCAGGTTGAATATCATGGTCGCAGCAGCAACATAGACCGTAATGGCTTTAATCACAGGAAAATCGGAACGTTCTACCGCAATAATGACTTCACGGCCAATTCCAGGAATACCAAAAAAACGTTCAATCAGGAAAGCACCGATCAGCAGTGCCGGAAGTCCTGCCATGACATCGGTAATAATCGGAATCGAGGCATTGCGCAAGACATGCACGCCCATGATACGGTTTTCACCCAGGCCTTTGGCACGCGCAGTACGTACATAGTCCTGATTAACTTCATCCAGTACGAAACTACGATACAGGCGTAGTGTTGGTGCAATACTTACCACCAACATAATCAGCACAGGTAACAAGGCATATTTGAAAAGATTATCGGCGAAATTATCACTCCAGCCCTGTACCGGAAACCAGCTCAATTCATAAGCCAGGAAATACTGGAACACGATGATGTATACCAGAATACTGATCGACATACCGATCGTACACAGCATCATGATCATGCGATCAGTCAAAGAACCACGAACCGAAGCCACCCCCAAAGCCAAAATGATAGAAATAATAGTTTGCAGAATGGTCAGTGGAATCAGAATGGTCAGTGAGGGCCCCAAACGGGTGGTGATAATCTGTGCCACCGATTCCCCGGTACTCCAGCTCACCCCATAATCAAAGGTTAAAATCTGCTTGATAAAGATCCAGAGTTGTACGTAATACGGTTGATCCACACCCAGTTGCTGACGGATGTTCTCAATCTGTTCCGCATTGGCCATTTTACCGGCCAGAATATAGGCAGGGTCTCCACCTACCCAGTTAAACAGCAGGAATATCAGCAAAATCACCCCAAGCATGGTCGGGATCATTTGCCAAAGCCGTCGAATAATATATGCCAGCATCGCTTGCCTTCCTTAATTTTTTCCAGAGATTTCATTAAAGAAAGCTTTGCTGTCCGGATCACGACCCAAGAAGTCTTTCACCATTTGCTCGCCATGCTTTTGTCCGCCTTGAGCCAGGACCGTATTACGATAATGCGCACCGACTTTCTTGTCCATGAGCTGATCACCAAAGGATGAAAGCATATCCAGGGCAATGACTTCAGACCACATATAGCTGTAGTAACCTGCCTGATAGCCGCCCATCAGATGCCCGAACTGTCCCGGGAACTGCTGACCGCTGACATAACCCAAGGCGGTCTTGCCTTCCATATCCTGCCAGAGTTTTAAAGGCTCAATGTTTTTTGCATCTTTACCATGCAAGGCCATATCATATTGGGCATATAAAGCCTGACGGGCGTAATGCAGGCCTCGACCGTAATTCTTCACATTCTTTAAGCGCTCGGTCATGGCAGCATCCACCCGAGGACATGCCGGCTCACAGTAATCCGCTACTTTTGACAAGGTTTCCAGACGGCGTGCCCACTCTTCATACATCTGTGATGGTGCTTCTACAAAGTCACGCTCTACCGAGGTACCAGACTGTTCTGTATAGCGGGTTTTCGATAGAATCCCGTGCAAGGCATGACCCATTTCATGCACAAAGGTTTCCAGCTCGTTGCTATTCAAGCCCTTACGGTTAAAATTGGTCACCAGTACCGATACCGGACGACGCTGATTCAGGGTACTGCCGCCATAAGCTCCCCAGACAGCTGCATGCCCATATTTACCTTCACGCGGGTATTTATCGACATATAATCCGCCCAAGAATTCGCCCGTTGCTTTGTCATGTACCGCATAATATTCCACTTCATCATGCCAGGCCTTGACTTTCACCGGCTTGAACTCAATGCCATAGAGTTCCGAAGAAATAGCGAATAACCATTTTTGCGATGCTTCTGTCGGGAAATAATCCCGCAATTTTTCCTGGTCAACCTTGTATTTGGCCTGACGCAGTTTTTCACTCCAATAACCCTGATTCCAGCGTGTAATTTCTGCTTTTTCTAGTGGAACTTTTAAAGTTTCAGCCTTGAACTGACGTAATTGTTCTACATCCTGCTTTTCTAAAGGTGCAACTTTGGCATAAACCTCATCCAGAAAACCGTTCACTGCTTCCGGAGTTTTGGCCATGCGGAATTCAAGCGCAGAATGGGCATAGCTTTCCTTATCAAAAAGTTGTGCCATTTCATAACGCAGATCAATGGCTTTTTTCATGAATTGCAGGTTTTTTTCGGTCCCGCGACGCGTGTAAGCGGTCTGGTAACGTTTGCGTGCTTCATCACTTTCTGCCAGCTCCATAAAAGGCTGGTATTCCGGATAATCAAAGCCGAGCAGATAATTGCCCTTTTCATTTTTCTTTAAATTTGCGATGTAACTTTCTGGCAGGCCTTTCATTTCAGCTGGAGTAAATTCAACTTTTTCAGGGTTATCCCGCACATTTTTGGAAAAATCCTGCCCCAGTTTGGTACTTTCTTCAATAATTTCTTTCAGTCGTTTCTGTTTTTCTGCACTGAGTTGTACCCCGGTGTTCTCAAACTGTTCCAGAATGTCTTCTAAAAATTTCTGATCAATCGGATCACTGGCTTTCAGTTTTTTGAACTGTCCATACAGTTTCGGATTCTGATACAGGGTGGTTTGGTATTTGCTGATTTTAAGTTCACAGTCATCGGCTGCCTGACGCAATGCAGGATCCGGATCGACATTACTGTACAACCCTACTGCCGCACCGAAATCACGGGCTTTGGCATGCAATTCATCCCATTCAGCCAGATAAGGTCCTGCCTTGACATTATCTTTAATTTTCTTATTTTCAAATATCTGGATATCTTTTTGCATGGAAGCCAGACTGGCATCACATAAAGACGGAATTTCTGCAGCCTTGAATAATGGCAGCAGCTGCGCTTGGGTTTCTGCCGCTACACCTTGATATCCCCCCATTATCATTAAACATAAGGTACTTAATTTTAAAGACTTTGATTTCATATTCATCTCCAGATTTTTTCTTACTTTTTCGTATTAATATCGATATACATCCATTCTGAAGACAGAATCGGATGGGACTTATGTCCAATAATTTGGGGTTGGGTCAAGGCATTACGGTAGGTGCTATAGAGCATCAGGGTCGGCATGTTGACTTCGAGAATCCGGGTCATTTTGCGATAAAGCAGATCACGCTCCGGACCTGGTGGCATGCTCTGGGTTTGTTCGTACAGACGGTCAAATTCAGGGTGTTTAAAGCAGGAATTATTGGTGACATTGACATTCTTGCCATAGAACAGCTGCATAAAATTGTCAGCATCTGGATAATCGGCAATCCATGCAGAACTCTTGAACATGGTTTTACATTGCTTTTCCAGCTTGATGCCTTCAGCGAATGGCATAGCCTTACTGGTCAGCTGAATATGAATACTGTCCAGGGTCTTTTTCCAGAACTCACCCTGTTGCTGGCCCCGACTGGTATTCCCAGTAATCAGTTCAATCACCAGAGGTTTACCTTCAGGCGTCTTTCGCCAGCCATCTGCACCGATCTTGTAGTTATAGCGGTCGAGCAACATGTTGGCTGCTTTGACTGAATAGGGAATACTGCTTTTATAGGACGGTGAATAGCCTGCTACTCCTGGGGGAATAGGCATGTGCAGTTTTGCTCCATCTCCCTTAAGTAATACATTGATCATGTTTTCCACAGAAAATGCCATCGCCATGGCACGACGTAAGGCAATTTTTTCTGGCGCGAAACCACCCACAACCGGGTTTTGCATATTCCAGTAATGGTAACTAATGGAGGGCTCTAAAATACGTGACAGCTTCACCCCCTGCTGGGCCAGCTCAGGCTTTAATTTATCGCCATCGAGGGCCTGTACGACGATATCACCCTCAATTTCGAGCAGGTCCAGTTCATTTTTCTTAAATGCCAGCATCCGGGATTGCGCTTCTTCAATAACACGCACATCAATAGTGCCGATTTGAGGCATTTTTTTGCCCTGCATGGCTTTTACAATCGCCTGATCTTCTGCACCACTGGCTTTAAAGTCCCAGACAAAACCACGATAAGCCGGATTTGGTTTTAAGATAATCCGTGAGCCTGGTGTCCAGCGGCTGAGCACATAAGGACCAGTTCCCACTGGCCTATTCATGACCCAACCCGCCTTGTCTTTATATTTTTCAATCACTTCACGAGCTACTGCAGCGGCAGGCCCATGTGCCAGCAACATCGGAAAGTTCTGATCCGGATTATTCAGCTTTAATACCAAGGTATAGCGGTCTGGGGTCTGAATACCTTCAAACGGATTTTCATAGGCTTTGCCATTCTTTTTGGTTAGGGCCAACCATGCTTCCAGCCCCTTAATTCGGCCATCCAGCAACCAGCTGTTCGGTGAATGCAGTTTTGGGTCCAGTAGACGTTTTAAGCTATAAGCATAGTCATACGAAGTCAGTTCACGTTTTTTACCGCCGAAAACAGGATCATCGGCAAAGTAAATGCCCTTTTTGATTTTGATGGTATAAGTCAGGCCATCCGCACTGACCTGAGGCATATCTACCGCAGTCAATGGCACCAGTTTCGCTGGGGAAGCCAGATAATCATAGGTATATAAGGTTTCGAAAATCGCCGAGTTAATCTTGGCCGAATAACGGTCATGGATATAACCGGGGTCGAAACCGGTTTCAGCCGCGGGAAAGACCGTTTTTAAGACTTTATTTGGATTGGCGGGATTGGCAGCCCATGTGGGTGCAGCACCGGCCATCATTAAACTGGCCATTAAGACACCACTGGCCAGCTTTTTTAAAGCGTTTGTATTCACATTCATACTGGTTCTTAATCTTCTCAAGTTATTTTTTAACAGGTTCAATATCCAGATATTGCCAAACTGCTCTAGTCACCGGATGTGCCTTAAAGCCCTGTACCTGTGGGTGAATCAGCCAGTTACGTACCCGGGTATTGTGCAAAATCCATGGATTATCGGCCTCCATCTGGCGGTTCATCTGCTCATAATATGGAGTGCGTTGCTGAGGCGGCAGTTTCATCGCAGTTTGATACAGCGCGTCATAGGCTTTAGAGGTATAGCAGCTCAGGTTACCTTGCTGGGCATTTGGGCCATACAGCAACTGGGCAAAGTTTTCCCCTTCCGGATAATCTGCAATCCAGGCGCCACCCCACATCATATGTTTGCATTGAGTGGCTTCTTTTAAATTGTCGGCAAAGTTACTGACTTTAAATTCAACTTTTACCCCGATTGCATCCAGGTTCTTTTTCCATAGCTCCGCAGAAATAATGGAAGAGCTTGAGCTAGTCGAGTTCATTTTCAGAACCAATGGTTTGCCATCAGGCAAGGTGCGGTAACCGTCGACTCCTTTCTTGTAGCCAAAACGATCGAGCAGTTTATTGGCAATCAATGGGTTGTAGGCAATGCTGCTTCTATAATTCGGGTTATATCCGCCCACGCCTTCAGGAAGAATCATTTCAGCTTTAACAGCATGGCCCTTATATAGCTGCTGGATGGCTTCTTTCTGGTTATAGGACAAGGCAATGGCACGGCGTAGTGCAATTTTTTCCAGTGAGTTCCCACCAATCACCGGATCACGCATATTCATGATGGTATAGGTGATTTCCGGTTCTTTATTCAGATAATGCAGGATGCCTTTTTTCTTGTATTCACTTTTCAGCTGCTTATTTTCCAGTGCCTGTTCAGCGCCGCTTGCAGTCAGTTTGTCATAGTCTAATTGTCCAGATTTTAAAGCCAGCCAGCGTGATTGTTCTTCTTCAATGATGCTGATCTTGACCTTGCCGATTTGCGGCATCTGCTTGCCTTGCATAGCCTTGACAATCCGTTGATCCCACTCTGAACCATCTCCCTTGAAGTTCCAGACAAAACCGCGATAATTTGGACTAGCAATTAACTCAATACGGCTACGCGGCACATATTTGTGTAACTGATATGCCCCTGTTCCGACTGGATGCTGACCTACCCGATCGCCATAATGTTCGATGACTTCGCGTGCAGTACCAGCAAAAGCGACATAGGCCAGAATATATGGAAAATTCAGATCGGAACGGGTCAAGGTGATTTGTAAAGTATATTTATCTAGTGCTTTTAAACCGGGAATAGGCGCATCGTAGTTGAACTTGCCAGTTTTTTTAGCCTGCTGGATGACCTGATCTGCCCCAAGGATTTTTCCCTCAATAAAAGAAAAAGACGGAGAATGATTTGTGGGATCCATGATCCTTTGCATGGAGTAGATATAATCACGTGCCACCAGTTCACGCTTCTTGCCCTGAAATACAGGATCAGGACTAAAATAAATTCCTGGCTTGATTTTAAAGGTATAGACTTTGCCATCCTGTTCAACCTTGGGTAAGGATTCGGCGGTATTTGGTACCAGAATTGCCGGCCGCGCCAGATAGTCATAACGCAATAAAGGTTCAAAAATGGCTTCAGCAACGCTACCACTATAAAAATTATAGGTTTTGACCATATCAAAACCATCATCAGGCGCTTCGAAAGCCAGGTTTAAAACTTTATCCGGATGTGCAGATGATTTTGCCCAGGAGGCTTGCCCCGTAGTCATGGCCAAAGCCAAAATTGTCATACTGAAAAATGCTGATTTCAAATTTGTACCTATTCTTGATCTTGAAGTTTTATTACTATAGGAAGTCTTTAACACATCATCCCATATTTGCTTCAATGGATGGGTCAAAGCTGGACAGATGGAATAAACTGAACAAAGCGAATTTCATGCCATCCTCGAAAAATAACGATTTTTTCCTGTTATTAACTCAAAAAAGCTTATTTTTATTAATCATTTAAAACATTATCAATAACATAATATTTTCCATGAATCATTAATTTAATATTTATTCTTAAAATCTAGTCCCAAGCCTAGTCTGCACAAAAATAAACCAGACCTGTTTCATATTATTGCATCCTCCCACTACTTCAACCCAAGAAAATACATACATAAGCAAATGAAATATATAATTATTATCTTATTAAATTATTGTATATTTTATGTAAAAATCATGCACCATGATTAAACTTTATTCAATTTATCTTTCAGTTTTAGATTCCTTTCTTATTCATTAAATATTTATTTTTTACTTTCTCATGGTTTCCTATAGAGACTTTCTTCAGATTTTAAACCCCACTCTCTTAATTTTTCTTCATCAAAACTTAGTAAACCTCCCAAAAAACTAAATTAAATATAATTTTTTCAATCACTTAATATTTTTTAAAATTAATAATTTATAAGTTGGCATTCGCTTTGCTTAAGTCCTCCCAGCACTACTTCACATAACAAAAGGGTGAAAATTACGATGAAAAAAAACAAATTGGTCGGATCTATGGGGGCTCCAACCGTTGGAAAAAAACTCATCAAATTAAGCGCGTTAAGCTTAAGCATGATGTGTCTTTCGCTGGCACATGCAGCAGATGAACCAGAAAACTCCGCTGCACAACCTACCAAGGTAGAGAAAGTGCGAGTTACTGGATCATCTATTAAAGGTGTAGCCGCACAAAGCGCCTCACCAATCACGATTATTAAAGGTGAAGATCTGGTGAATCAGGGGGTAACCACTGTAGAAGAAGCATTGATGAAAGTCAGTGCCAACCAAGCAAGTTATGTCACAGCACAAAATGTCGGTGCCAGTAATACCAGTGGTTCAACAGCAAATTTACGTGGTCTTGGTTCGGATAAAACTTTAGTTTTAATTAATGGTCGCCGTGTTGCAAGCAGTGCATTTGGTACCGATTCAACCAACTTAAACAACATCCCTCTCGCATTGGTAGAGCGCATTGAAGTCTTACGTGACGGCGCATCTGCAGTCTATGGTGCAGATGCAGTGGGTGGTGTAATCAACTTTATTACGAAAAAGCAATATGAAGGCGTGGGCATTACTTTAGGTGGTCAAATTCCTGAAGAAAAAGGCGGCGAAAAAATTGACGTTTCGATTTTTGGGGGATATGGCGATCTAGATGAACAGGGTTTTAATGTCTACGGTGTGATCGATTACCGAAAACAAGATACGATTTGGGCAAAAGACCGTAAAGTCAGCCGCCGTGGTGGGGTACTTCCTGAATTAGGAATTGATGGCAGTTCAGCAAATGCTTTCCCTGCAAACTTCTACGATCCTAATGGTGGTCCATTGGATGAAGATGGTAATCCTGAAGGGATATTAGGCAACCCTTATGGCGATGACTGTTTAAATACCAAAGATACTGTACCTGAAGATGGCTTCTGTTATCTAAATACCCAAACTGTTATTGGTATTGTGCCTGAACAAGAAAATCTTTCTGCATTAGGTCGTGCAACCTTCAAACTATCAGACAACTTTAATGCAATTGGTGAATATATCTATGCACGTGATGAAGTAACCACTTCAATCGCGCCTGATGTTTATAGCCGTAGTGTGACCTTGCCTTATGCTAGTAAATATTATCCAGGTAAAGGCATTACCCCAGCATTTGATGGTTTGACGACTAACACCCTGCAACTGTATCTACGTTCACAAGGCGGCAACCGTGTTTCTAAGTCAATTAACGAATCGAACCGTATCTTTGCTGGGATCGAAGGTGAAGCATACGGTTGGGACATGAACGGGGGTATCACTTACACAAAAAGTGAGGCAACCGATAGTTTCGTAAGTGGGTATTTAAACCGTAGTCGAGTTCAGGCTGCACTTGATAATGGAACTTTGAACCCATTTGGACCACAAGCGCCAGAGGATCAAGGTCTTTGGAACACTTTTGATGTCAAAGGCGATACCAATCAGGCATCTTTAGATTCAACTACAATTGACTTTACCGTGAGTCGTCCAATCTACACACTTCCTGCAGGTGATGTTGGTTTTGCTTTCGGCGGTAGTTTCTCCAAACAAGACTGGGAAGCAACTGTAAATTCTGAAATTGTTGCTCAAGTTCCAGGTTCTGGTATTGATCCAAATAAACCAAAAAGCTCAGGCGATCGTGACATTAGCGCAGTATTCACTGAATTCCAAGTACCTTTATTGACCAACCTGGAATTACAGTTGGCTGCTCGTTATGATGACTATAGCGATTTTGGTGACACCTTTAATCCTAAAGTGGCCTTACGCTGGGAACCAGTTAAAGAACTCATGTTCCGTACTTCTTACAGTACCGGTTTCCGTGCACCAAGCTTATATGACGTCAATGCTCCTTCGGTCAGAACCTGGACTGGTGCAAGATATAACGACCCGATTCTTTGCCCGGGTGGTACACCAACTGAAACCAGATACCAAACTGAATGTAATACCCAGTTTATCCGTACACAAGGCGGCAATTCTGAACTAGGTCCAGAAGAGTCAACATCTTACATGGCTGGTTTTGTCTTTGAACCGATCAAAAACTTAGTTTTCACTGCCGATTACTACAATATCGAAATTGAAAACCTAATTGGAACGATTGGTGAATCATCAATTTTTGGTGATCCAGAAAAGTATGCTCAATACTTTGTTCGTAATGCAGAAGGGCGTATTGACCATATCTCAACTAACTTGATTAACTCCGGTGGCTTGAAAACCCAAGGTATTGATTTGAGTTTGAACTATCTTTCTCCAATGACGGCAACTGGCCGCTTCGGTTTTGGTATTGACGGTACTTATGTGATCAAAATGGATTACCAAAGCGAACCAGGCGGCGAGTGGGAAGGTTATGTCGGTGTTTATGATGACCCAGCAGTGGTTCGTTGGAAACATACTGCAAACGTGAACTGGTCTTATGAAAACTGGAGAATGGTGTTTGAACAACAGTTCGTTCGTGGTTATGAAGACTATTCAGAAGAACGCGATGTTGCTGACTACACCGTATACAACATTTCTGGCACTTACAAAGGATTTAAAAATCTGGAGCTAACTGCCGGTATTAAAAATATGTTCGATGCAGAACCACCTGCCTCTGACGTAATGGATAACTTCCAATACGGTTATGACCCACGTTATAGCGATCCAACAGGCCGCGCTTACTTCTTACGTGGTACCTATAAATTCTTTTAATTAATTACTTCGCAAACACTGCTGCCAAGCGGTGTTTGCGGTTTTCCCCGTTTAATTTTAGCCAAACAAAAAATAATGCTGCCTGTAATCAAAAAAAATTCTCATCAGTGCACTATTTCCTGTTTGTCTTAAATTCTAGGAGTCATGATGGGCACAAAGTTTGAAGACTTAGAAAAAAACTCCGCCAAAAAACTGACTGGTATTGGGGTCGTTGTTTTTTTGCATATCCTGGTTGGCCTGGTACTCATGGCTGGTATGGCAAAAGACATTATTAAACCAACGGAACAGCCAGTTGAGCTAATGATTATTCAAGATATTAAGCCGCCTGAACCTGAGCCACCAAAAGAAACACCACCTGAACCACCAAAAATCGTGGAAAAAGTAGCACAAGTGCCTGAGGTGAAACCGGTTGAAAAAGTCGTTCCTGTACAGAAAACACTTCCAACACCAACCCAACCGACAACTGTTGCAGTACCTACTCCCGTTGCAGCGAGTCCTTCACCAAGTCCGGTAGCAGCACCGGCTCCAGTAGTCGCAGCCGCTCCAGCCCCAGCTCCTCCACCCGCTGGCGTAACTCGTGGTGTTTCACAAGGTGAAGCAGGTTGTAAACGCCCAGACTATCCACGTGATGCACTGATGAATGAAGAACAAGGTGAAGTCTTGATCTCTGTATATGTAAATACCACCGGCAAGGTCCAAGATGCCAAAGTGAAAAAGTCGAGCGGTAGTCGTGCGCTGGATCGTGCAGCATCCAAGGCCTTCAGCTTATGTACTTTCAAGCCGGCAATGAAAAATGGCGAACCGCAAGAATCTTGGTATGACATTCCATATGAATTTGTCCTTGACTAACACATACAAAAGATAAAGAAAAATCAGGAGATCCACTATGAAAAAATCATTCAAACCTTTAAAAAATATGACTGCTGCTGGTGTAATTGCCATGAGCACTTTATTACCTCTGCAAACAGTTTTTGCAGAACAGTCCGCTACCCCCAATACCAGTGCTGTCACTGAAACAGTGGTAACAACACCTGCAACAGCGGCTACACCGACCCCGCCACCACTGCCTGCTGAAGCTAGCGATGAAAAAGCTGGATACAATCCTTATGGCCTAGAAGCCATGTGGAAAGAAGGTGATATTGTTTCTAAAATCACTTTGTTTATTCTGGTGGTCATGTCGATCGGTACCTGGTACATCATGATCAGCAAATGTTTACAGCAAAGTAAGATCCGTAAGCAAGCCAAGGAAGCTGAACACCAATTCTGGGAATCATCTTCTCTAGATAATGCAACCGAGAATCTGGATGAAGCCAGCGTCTACCGTTTTATTGCGGAAAAAGGGATTAAATCAACCAAAAATCATGGTGGCACATTACTTGAGCGTATTGATTTCAATACCTGGGTCACCATTTCGATTTCCCGTGCAATCGACAAAATCCAGAACCATCTGAGTGGTGGCCTGGCCTTCCTTGCGACAGTAGGTTCTACTGCGCCCTTTGTTGGCCTGTTTGGTACGGTTTGGGGTATCTATCACGCACTTACCGCGATTGGTGTTTCTGGTCAGGCTTCGATTGATAAAGTAGCAGGTCCAGTGGGTGAAGCACTGATCATGACAGCGATCGGTCTGGCAGTCGCAGTTCCTGCGGTACTCGGCTACAACTGGTTGACTCGCCGTAATAAAGCGGTCATGGAAGAAGTACGTACCTTTGGTTCTGATTTACACGCAGTATTACTCAGCGGCGAAATTACGACCAACAATCCTGTTAATCGTGACGTGAAGTAAGAGTGAGGTATCAGCCATGGGAATGATGGTCAATTCAAACGACAACGATGATGAGGTAATTGGAACCATTAATACCACACCTTTGGTTGATATTATGCTGGTTCTGCTCATTATCTTCCTGATTACTGTACCGGTTGCCATTCATACCGTACCAGTCGATCTGCCAGAAGAACGTAATGTCCCGTATGAAACCAAGCCAGAAAATGTTCAGCTGGCCGTCAATAAAACCGGCGATATTTTCTGGAATGAGTCTTATATCCCGGATAAGACGGTTTTACTGAGCCGATTACAGGCAGAAGCTCAAAAGCGACCTCAGCCTGAAGTGCATATCCGTGGTGATCAGTTAACACCTTATGAGGCAATTGATCAGGTGATTAGTACCACCCAACAGGCCGGTATCGGCAAAATTGCTTTTGTCACCACTCCGCCCGCTACACCTTAAGCACAAAGAGGGATTAAGTTTATGGGTATGAATGTTGGTTCAAATCAAGACGATGATGTGATGTTAGATGTCAATATGACGCCACTAATTGATGTCATGCTGGTCTTGCTGATTATGTTTATTATCACAATTCCTTTGCCGAATAACTCGATTAATATCGATCTACCGAATGGAACGCCTCCTGTAACCGATGAAAAACCGCCTGAGCTGGTGGAATTACGTCTGGATGCACAAGGTAAGATTTTCTGGAATGAACAGCCGGTAGCAAATACCCAAGCTCTGGAAAACTTTTTCAAGACAGTAGCGCAAAAAGTGGATCAGGATCAGATTAAAATCAAGGCGGATCGTGCCACTGAATACAAGCATATTGCGATGGTCATGGCTGCAGCTCAACGGCTGGAAGTCAAAAAAATTGGCATTATGAGTAACAACAACTAAGCATTTTCAAGATATAAAAAAACCCAGCATGTGCTGGGTTTTTTATTCATTCGGTTTTACATCTGTGACTGAATATAATTTTGCAAACCAATCAGTTCGATTAAACGCAATTGTTTTTCTAGCCAGTAAGTATGGTCTTCTTCGGTATCCGACATTTGCTGGCGTAACATATCACGGCTGATATAGTCACCTTTCTCTTCGCACAGTTTGATGCCCTGCGCCAGTTTTTCCCGCACATGATATTCAAGTTTTAGATCAGCTTTCAGGCAGCTCACCACATCCTCGCCAATCTCAACGTCATCGCGCTGCATGTTTGGCGTTCCTTCAAGGAACAGAACACGACGGATAATCGCATCCGCATGCTGGGACTCTTCTTGCATTTCGTGATCAATACGTTCAAAGATTTTGGTCAATCCCCAATCTTCATACATACGAGAGTGAATCAAGTATTGGTCACGAGCAGCCAGTTCGCCACCGATCAACATATTTAAATAATCTACGACTTCTGGATTTCCGCGCATTTGAATAACTCCCTACCTGTATTTTGCTATTATGGCGAAAAGCAATTGAATTTGCAAAGCTTAACCATGGTTAAATATTTGATTTTTATATAATTAAAATGAGAAGTACTTGCATTTACACTTCGTTCTTAATGAAATCCCATTTATAAAACAACACTTTGCATTTTCATTACGCTTGGCAATAACCTAAAACCGGCAAATAAACACATGCGTTAAAATTTGTAAATCTTAATTTTGACCAGACAGATTCATTCTTTTTGTATAAACATCACTGCATTGGCGTACTTCATGCTTAAATTTCGCTTATCATTCACACAAATTTAAAACAACAACGGTTCCGATATGACACATCCACAAACAACAGCGCCTGTTCTGGTTACCGGTGCATCGGGTTATATTGCCAGCTGGGTCATCCAGAAATTACTCACGCAAGGCTATACTGTACATGCCACGGTACGTGACCTAAATAAAAGTAAAAGCTTTGCCCATTTAGAAAAAATTGCCGACAGCACACCGGGAACTCTCAAGTTATTTCAGGCCAATTTATTAAGCCCAGGTTCTTTTGATCAGGCGATGCAAGGTTGTGAAATTGTCTTTCATATGGCCTCACCTTTTGTGGTCACCAACTATAAAGATGCAGTCAAAGATATTATCGAACCTGCGGTGTTAGGCACTGAAAATGTACTGAATAGTGTCAATCAGACTGAATCAGTGAAACGCGTGATCGTGACATCGAGTATCGCATCCACCTATGGCGATGCCATTGATATTCTACAAACTAAAAATAACAGTTTTGATGAATCACACTGGAATACCACCAGTTCGGCCACGCATCAGCCTTATCCTTATTCCAAAGTCATGGCAGAGCGTAAAGCCTGGGAAATGGCTGAAGCACAAGATCGCTGGGATCTAGTCTGTATCAATCCTGCACTGGTTTTTGGTCAATCCTTAACCCCAAATACCCAATCTGGCAGTGTAGAAGTCCTGCAACAGTTTGCCAATGGTATGACTTTACTTGGCGTTCCACCGATGTGGAATGGCGTGGTCGATGTTCAGGATGTCGCTGAAGCGCATATCCGTGCGGCGTTTAATCCGCAAGCGCATGGCCGTTATATCATTTGTAGTGAAAGCTTGAGCCTGCTGGAAATGGGCCAAATTCTACGGGCGCATTTTGGCAATAAATTTCCGTTCCCACGCAATCAATTGCCGAAGGCAGCTTTCAAAATGTTCGGGCCTGTAGCAGGCTTTAGCCGCAAATTTGTAGAGTTGAATATGGGTTATCCAATTTTCTTTAATGCCCAGAAAAGTAAAGATGAGCTCGGCATTGAGTATCGTCCGGTGAAAGAAAGTCTGGTGGATCATTTCCAGCAATTGCTCGATGATGGTGTCGTGAAAAAATATATTCCTTAATCTTTCTATGCGAAAAAGCCACCCGAAGGTGGCTTTTTTAACTCTTATTCTTTCATGAAATATCCAGAGATTTAGGCCTCAAGCTGACCGTAATCCTGCATCAAGCCAATAAACTGTTGTTCATTGATCACTGGAATACCCAGTTTTTCTGCTTTATCCAGTTTTGAGCCAGCTTTTTCACCTGCAACCACACATTTGGTTTTACTGGACACACTACCACTGACTCGCGCACCTAAGGCTTGCAATAACTGGGTTGCATCATCCCGCCCCATACTGCTTAAAGTTCCGGTGACCACCCAGCTTTCGCCGTTCAATGGCTGACGCGTTGGTGCAATCGGTGCATCCCAGTGAATACCGGCAGCCAGTAAACGATCCAGAACTTCCAGATTATGTGGCGCCTTGAAGAAATCCAGAATCCATTCCGCAGTAATATCGCCTACATCCGGAGTTTTCTTTAAAGCCTCCAGATCTGCCTGACGCAATGCCTCCAGTGTCTGGAAAGTATTGGCCAGCATACGTGCCGTAGTTTCTCCCACTCCACGAATACCGAGTGCATAGATAAAAGCAGCCAGTGTAGTTTTCTTGCTGTTCTCGATAGAATCAACTAAATTCTGGACCGATTTTTCCCCCATTTTTTCAATCTGGAGTAACTGCTCACGGTGCTCATGCAGATGGTAAATATCTGATACATCTTTGAGAAGATTTAGATGTAGCAGTGACTCTGCCCAACGGTCACCCAGGCCCTCAATATCCATAGCTTTACGCGAAACAAAGTGACGAATGGCCTCAATACGCTGCGCGGCACAATACAGCCCACCCGAACACCGTGCCAAGGCTTCGCCTTCCGGCATGACCACGGGTGAATCACAGACTGGGCATTGCTCAGGTAAATGCACTTCGACTGCATCAACCGGGCGAAATTCCGGCCAGACCTTTTCGACTTTGGGAATCACATCGCCACTACGATAAACACTGACCGTATCGCCAATACGTACATCCAGACGGTGAATTTCGCCAATATTATGCAGCGTCACATTGGAAACTGTTACTCCACCGACAGCGACTGGATTTAAACGCGCAACCGGCGTTAATGTTCCAGTACGACCGACTTGCCAATTAATATTTTCTACTGTGGTCAGTGCTGCAACTGCCGGAAATTTATAGGCGGTGGCCCAACGCGGTTCACGGCTCAGGAAACCAAGCTGTTGTTGCTGTTTCAGGTCATTGACCTTGATCACCATACCATCGATTTCGACACTGAGACTGGCACGCTCATCAATGATCTGTTCGTAGACCTTTTGCACGTCCTGAATACTGTCACAGATAAAGTGACGCTCGCCAACCGCAAAACCGAACTGATGTAACCATTCCAGACTGGCGGACATAGTGGTTTGTCCATGATGCGGCACGCACTGAGCAATCCCATAAGCATAAAAAGCCAATGGCCGCGAGGCAGCAATATTCGGGTCCAGCTGACGCAAACTTCCTGCCGCAGCATTACGCGGATTAGCAAAGGTCTTTTCACCTTTGGCGGCATTGGCAGCATTCAATTTTTCAAAACCGGATTTCGGCATCAACACTTCGCCGCGGACTTCCAACAAATCGGGAATGATGCCATTCACCGGAGATAAAAGTTTCGGAAGGTTGCGAATGGTTCTGACATTCTGGGTGATGTCTTCACCGGTTTCCCCATCGCCGCGTGTCACCCCACGCGTCAATACGCCATGCTCATACCAGAGTGAAATGGCCAGACCATCAAATTTCAGTTCAACATCATATTCAATTTTTTGATTCGGCAAACGTTCTTCAATACGGCGGGCAAAAGCCAGCAGATCTTCCTGATTAAAGACATTGCCTAATGACAGCATCGGCACGGCGTGTGTTACGGTCACAAATTTTGAAAGCGCCTGCCCACCCACTTTATCGGTCGGGCTATCGGACTGGATCAGGTCAGGATATTGTTGTTCTAAGGCTTTGAGCTGATGAAAGAGCTGATCATATTCACTGTCTTCAATGCTCGGTTGATCCATCACATAATAAGCATGGTTATGCTTGGCAAGCAGTTGAATCAGTTGACGCATTTGCGCAATGACAGTGGCATCTTGGGTCATAATTTCACCATAAAAAAGGGCGGAAAATCCGCCCTGTAGAATATTCAGCTTTTAGCTATTATAAAAATTGCAGTCTACAGATTCAACTTGGAGATTGAACAAAGCAGCCTTAAACTACCGTACCTTGTCCAGCACGATAATCAATGGCCTGATGGCGCCAGAATTCACGTAATTGTGGAGTAAATTCCTGCTGGTTCTGGTCATAGACCAGACCATCCACTTCACGGGCAATCAGACGTGAAATACTGTCCATGGTATCAAACGCATTTTGTACATCGCTATGCGGTAAAGCCAGGAAGAATGCCAGACCTTTCACTTCCTGAGTTGATAGGGTTTCCAGATCAAAGCCTTCCATTCCAGTATCGGTCATTTGCAATACCGAGAACAGCAGTTTTGAACCGTCTTCACTATAACGGTGGAAACAGGCCAATTCGCCATAACGCAGGCCATATTTTAGTAAAACTTTCAGGGTTTTATCACCTGAAAGTACACGGCCTTGCGGATAGATATGCAAAGAAATAATGGTTTCAGCATTGGACAAAGCACTTTCTTCATCCACTATTTTTTGCTCATGCAGATGTGCATCCAGAATACTACTTTCATCATTAAATTCAGAAATTTCTGCTTTTTCGATGTTGCTGTTCAGGCTGAATTCAGGCGTTTCTTCCTTGGTTTCAGTCTGGCTATTCTCCCTCTCTGCTTTTACTTGCGGAATATCTGCTGCCGTTCCTACCGACTTTGCCACTCCTTCAGCTTCTGTTGACGGGACAACTGCAAGAGTTTCGACCGCTGCCGGCTCAATCGGAGTTGATTCAGCCTTGTGAAATACTGAAGGCTTTTCAGGAGCCGGTTCATCTATACCCAGGCTTGGCTCGATACGATCAGATTCGACATCCTGTTGTGCCAATTGAGAACGTACATGCCTTGGAATGATCGGTGTCTGGCTATCCGGGTCAATATGCAGGTTGGCATCCAGTGAAGGTACAGCCTCTACAGGTTTTTTGAACAGCATTCTTATACCAAACAGCATAATCACAATTGCGATAACAATCCCGATAATGGTGGTGATTTCCATATTATACCTCCGCAGCTAGGCCGTATTCTTTTGCCTGTTCCAAATTAACTGTCACTAATTTTGATGTTCCCGGTTCAGGCATGGTTACACCCAAAAGATCAGTCGCCATCATCATTGCAAGTTTGTTATGGGTAATATAAATAAATTGCACGTGTTCAGAAAGCTCTTTGACTAAATTACAAAAGCGTCCCACATTGGCATCATCCAGCGGTGCATCGACTTCATCCAGTACACAAAATGGTGCCGGATTTAAGCGAAAAATCGCGAATACCAATGCTAATGCGGTTAAGGCCTTTTCTCCACCAGAGAGTAAGGCCAATGAGCTGTTTCGTTTACCCGGTGGTCGGGCCATCAGTTTTACACCCGACTGCCAGCCATCTTCAAGGCTTAAACTCGCCTCACCGCCTTCAAACACTTTCGGGAACAGGTTTTGCAGTTCAGCATTGACCTGATCAAACGTGTGCATAAACAGTTTACGGGTTTCCTGATCAATACTCTTCATCGCGGCCTGTAGCTGTTCAACCGTATTTTCCAGATCCTGCATCTGGTGACTCAGTTCCTCATAACGTTTTGACACTTCTTCATATTCTTCAGAAGCCGCCAGATTGACTGCACCAAGTTTATCGAACTGAGCCTGAGCTTTTTCCAGTTTCGCCTGATGTGCTTTAAGGTCAATATTCAGTCCGGAAATTACTTCACTATTCAATTCTTTCAGCTGTTCAGAATAATGCTGCAAATCAGATTTGGCTGCCTGCCAGGCCAGACGTTTTTCTTCCAGTGTACTGCGGAGTTTTTCATCCTGCTGCTGAAAGCTGTGACGCTGTTCGGTCAGCTGCTGCTGTTTGCTCTGCACCTGATTTAATTCAATCTGCCAGTCGGCCCAGGTCTTTTGCAGCTTTTCAGTGATCTGCGCCTGTTCATTAAACTGGCTCTGTAAAGCAGGTAATTCCAGCTGTACCGGATCAACAAATTTCTTGGCCTGCTCGATTTGTGCAGTAATTTGTTGAGACTGTTCTTTTAGGAATACCTGATCTTTTTCCAGCAATTCAATTTGCTGCTGGCTTTGCACATTTTGCCTACGCAGCACTTCTAATTCCTGCTGCGCTTGCTGACTGAGCTGCTGTGAGTCATCCAGCTGAGTACTCAATTCTTCCAGCTGGAATTGCAGGGTTTTATAATTTGGTAGCGCCTGTTCCAGTTTGATATTCAAGGCATGCAGATCAATTTCCAGATCATCTTTCTGCATGGCATCTTCTTCAAGCTGCTCATCCAGTTGTTGTAACTGATGCTGTAATTGCTGCTTTTGCAAGGCGAAAGCATGAGCGCTACTTTGTACTTTGGCAATGTGAATATCGAGTTGCTGCAGCTGCTTTTGGGTATGCTTGTGCTGCTCACTGATACTCTGAATCTGGTTTTGCAAAGCTTTAACCTGATCGGCGAATTCAGGTAACTGCTGCTCCAGCTGCATAAACTTAGGTTCAAGTTCCGCAAGCTGCTGCTCGATTTCATCCAGACGGATTCGATGACTCAATGCACCTTGTCCGGCCTGACTGGCTTCATCATAGTCCAGCGCAATGACCCAGTCTGACCCAACCTGATAGCCATCCAAACTCAGTAATGTCTGGCCTTGTAATAACTCAGTTTGAAGCGGTAATGCTTGTGCTAATGTATCTACGACTCCAACTTGCTGCCACAGTGAATAATGCGGAGATTCAATCCAGTCGGCCAGACACATCGTATTGGCAATCTGAATTTCATCCTGAACAGCCCGTTGCTTTAACTGACGCGCACGATCTTCAAGGAAATGCTCGCCCTCTGCCAGAATCTGGGCAGACAGCCACTTGGCCAGAAACTTTTCGATCAGGCTGGCATGTCCTTTGCCTGCATCATTGAGCTTAAGCACATGCATCAACTGGACCGCATCACTCTTGGCATTTGGGTTAGCTTTGGTCAGTAATTGGCTCAGGTTTTTCTTTTCTGAATGAAGTACCTGAATTTCAGATTTGAGCTGCATCAAGCGCTGTTGTTGGGTCGCCTGCTCTTCCTGAATCTGCTCGAATTGAGTTCTTAAATCTGTTAATTGAATTTCATAGCCAACGATTTGCTGTTCAGCTTGGGCTTTGTCTGCCTGATACTGCTCCAGCTCATCTTGCTGCGCCTGTTGCTGAATCTGTGCACTTTGCTGTTGGAGCGTCTGTTTCTGCTGTTCAATCCGCTCAATATTCTTTGCCAGTTGCTCGCTTTGAGCCAACATCTGTAATTTACGCTGTTGCTGCTGTTCGACCTGGGTTTTGATCTGGGTAAATTGCGCTGCCACAGTGCTATGTTGAGCTTTGAGCTCAGTCAAGTTTTGGCTTTGCGCCTGACTCTGGCCATCTTGCTGCTGCAATTGTGCCTGCTGATCTTCAAGTTGCTGCAGCAAGGTTTCGAGTTGCAGTTCAATCAACTGCAAACGCTCTTTGGTTTGGACTTTTTGCTGTTCCAACTTGATCAGACTGGTGGAATTCTGCTCCAGCAAAGACTGCTTTTGTTGCAGGGTCATTTCCAGTTCAGCCAGTTTTTTCTCGGCCTGTTGCCATTCGCTTTGCAAAGGAGTGGATTGCTGAATCAGACGCTGGAACAGTCCACTGGTGCTGCCCAAATCATGTTCAACGGTGGTCAGTTCGGAACGTACCAGCTTAAAGTTTTCCCCGAGCGTATTCATCTCAAGGGTATATTCTTCCTGTAAACGCTGGCTTTGCTCACATTGAAAAGACAGAATTTCGATCTTGATTGTGCGGATCTGTCCTTCCAGTTCTTTATATTGAATCGCACTTTCCGACTGACGTTTCAGGGTTTTTAGCTGGGATTTCAGTTCGGAGGCGATATCTTCCAGACGCGACAGGTTTTGTGTGGTGTGATCCAGATGTAGCATGGTTTCACGGCGACGTGCCTGATAGCGCGATACCCCAGCCGCTTCTTCAATATAGACCCGCATTTCATCGGGCTTGGCATCGACCAGACGGTTGATCATGCCCTGTTCAATAATCGCATAGGAACGCGGACCAAGACCAGTACCCAGGAAAATATCGGTAATATCACGACGACGGCATTTGCTGCCATTCAGAAAATATTCAGACTTGCCATCGCGGTTGACCTGACGGCGTACTGCCAGTTCATTATAGGCATTATAAGCACCGCCCAGCTTGCCATAGGTATTGTCAAAGCGCAGTTCTACACTGGCCATGCCCACCGGTTTACGCTTGGCAGTTCCGGTAAAGATGACATCCTGCATGCTGCCACCACGCAACTGGCGTGCACTGGACTCGCCCATGACCCAGCGTATGGCATCAATGACGTTGGATTTACCACAACCATTCGGTCCCACGACCGCAGTACGATTATCTTTAAAATGTAAAGTGGTACTGTCGGCAAAAGATTTAAAGCCTGAAAGTTTTAAACTGCTTAAACGCATAATGTCCTGATTTAACGTCGTGAGCGTCTGGCCCACGCGAGTTCAATTTGTTTCATCCGTGTCAGAGATTCCAACACAAGGTTGCGCAAGTGTCGACAAAAATCTTCCATAAATAAAGTGGCCTGATGGGTTTTTCGTATCAAAATTGCTTCAGTGACCAGTTTAAATAAGTCGAAAGATTCCTGTAACTCTCGTCTGGAAATATTCAGGGTCAGAAAATAGCTCCGACGCAAAGAAGGCAGCAGTTCCTGATAATAGCGCATCAGATAAGGATTCCCGACCATCTCATGCTGCTGGGCCATGCCCTGAAAGATCAGATCATAAAACTTTTCAGTGTGTCCTTGGCGGGTTTCTGCTTCCAATTGCTCTAATAATAGCTGAATGTGCTCAGCTTCATGCACCCGCCAGGTTTCCGCCATGCGGTGCACCATCTGCCCGAGCAATAACGATGTCATGTCAAATAAGGCACGCACCTGCAAGGCCGACATTTCCGAGACAATCGCTCCCCGGCGCGGGAAAATTTCAATCAGCTGGGTGCGTTCCAGCAAAAGCAGGGCTTCACGAACCGAACCCCGACTGACATCAAGCTCCGAGGCAATCCTGAGCTCCTGTATACGTTCGCCTTCGACCAGTTCACCGCGGATAATCTGTTCGCTAATGTGCTTGGCAATCTGCTCAGACAAACTCTGCGCTTGTTCTAATGGCATACCGTTCCTGTCTTTATTTTTATGGATACTGGTTTAGCCCTTTATTTGGACTATGTTGCTATTAAACGGGTTTTTATCCATAAATACTTTGACATTGTCAGACAATCTTATGTCTATATAGCCAACTCAAGGCCATAAAAAAGGAGAATAGTCATCTATTCTCCTTATACGGTAAATCACTTCAACCTAAAAGGTTTAAATCAAGCCATAAAACCTTGATAAATAAAATACAGGCCGACGGTAGTCAGTAGTGCAGCAAAACATTTTTTTAATACGGCCGGTGAAAGCAGATGTGCCACTTTTGCCCCCAGCTTGGCCGTGAAAAAACTCATCATGCTGATCCCGATAAAGGCATAAATATGAATATAGCCAATGGTATTTGGTACGGTAACCTGCGCCTGTTTACCAAACCAGATAAAACCCAGCGCACCTGCGACTGCAATTGGCAATCCACAAGCCGCAGAGGTCGCTACGGCTTTTTGCATCACGATTCCGCAGCGATTCAGAAATGGGACGGTCAGACTTCCCCCGCCAATCCCAAAGATCGCCGATGCCACACCGATTCCACCACCTGCAGCAATTTGTACCGGGGTTGAAGGCAATTTTTGATTCGGATCAATCTGGATATGCGCTCCCTTGAACATTCTAAATGCCACCCAGACCGCAAAGAAGCCAATCATTAACTGCAAACCCTGACCAGATAAATAATCGGCAATCCCCGCACCTAGGAAAGAACCGATAATCAGACCTGGCGCCAGATTACGAAACACAGGCCATAGTACTGCCCCTCGCTGATGATGCGCCATCACCGAACTGATAGAAGTCACAATAATCGTTGCCAAGGAAGTGCCCACCGCCATATGCATAATCACGCTGGGATCGTACTGAAGCTGGGTAAAAACAATGTACAGGATCGGCACAATAATCAAACCACCACCGACCCCAAACAGGCCTGCGGTGAATCCGGCAATTGCACCAATCAATAAATATATGATTAACTCCATAACGATATTTACCACGTTTAGATTCAAATGGATGTAGAAACTCGTGAACTGCAACAACGATTAAGCGATGCAGGCCAACTCCCGGAAGTATTACTCATCAAACCGATTACCACATCGACCAATGATGATGTGCGCGAATTGGCAACGAAAGGGGTACAGCAGGTTCTGGTATGCAGTCATGTGCAGACCCAAGGCCGTGGACAGCGTCAACGTCAGTGGATATCACCTGAAGGGAACATCTATTTAAGCACATTGCTGCATACACAAAAACCCATTGATGGTCGTCTGGCGCTAGAAATTGCGTTAAATATCCTGCAAATGCCAAGTCTAAAAGGCCTGGAATTACAGGTAAAATGGCCGAATGACCTGTATAGCCTGCATGGAAAATGGGGCGGTATTCTGGTCGAGCCGGTTTCAACCACGCAGGTGGTGGTCGGGGTCGGGCTAAATATTGATCCTCTGCCCACCAACCTTCCAGACCAGCTGGTCAGTTCCCTGAGCGAGCTGGGTTTATCTCGCACTTCAAGAGTCGAGCTGATTGCCCAGTTATATCTGGCGATTCAACAAGCCGGGCAATGGTTTAATTATGGCAGTCAAAACCTGGCGGCGCGTTTCAATCGATCGGCTGCATTTATGCAACAAGCAGTTGAATTTACTGACGTGCAAGGGCAATATTCCGGTACTTTTCTCGGGATTCAGGACGATGGTGCGGTCAAGATTTTGACCGATCAGGGAATCCAGACCTTTTATCAGGGACAGCTCCGCCTTAAACACGGTGGATGAACAGGCATACAGCAATGAAAAAATTATGGTTGGATATCGGCAATACCCGGCTTAAATACTGGATTACCGAGCATGATCAGATTATTGAACAGGCAGCAGAATTACATTTACAGTCCCCTGCTGATTTGTTACTTGGCCTGATTCAGCATTTCAAAGCGCTGGGCTTGCATCAGGTAGGTCTATCCTCAGTCCAGGATAAAATCAATAATGAGCGCATTCTCAGCATTTTAGAAAGCCTGCATATTCCAGTCATTTTTGCTCAGGTACAGGCAGAATATGCAGGTCTGATCTGTGGTTATGATGAACCTTCACAACTAGGGATTGACCGCTGGTTGCAGGTACTTGCGGTCGCGACGCAAGCGCATGAAAATTATTGTGTGATTAGTTGCGGTACGGCGCTGACTATTGATTTGGCGCAAGGGCAACAACATTTGGGCGGTTTTATTCTGCCAAATCTATACTTGCAACGTGATTCCCTAATTCAGAATACCAAAGGCATTAAAATCCCGGATGCCGCTTTTTCTGAACTCAATCCTGGACGCAACACCATCGATGCTGTTCATCATGGCATCCTACTGGGTCTGCTCAGCACGATTGAGAAAGTACTACATGATTTTCCAGCACAGTTGGTTTTAACCGGTGGAGATGCCCCGCTATTTGCGCAGCATCTCGCTCAGTATCAGCCCCGGATTGAACCGGATCTTTTGCTTAAAGGCCTGCAGCATTTTGCAGCTCATTTGCCAGACACTGTTTGATAATGTCCAGCAATTGCGGAAAATCGGCAAAGCCATCGGACTTGTTGAAATGCCCGGCTTTTTTGATCTCAAAAATTTGTGCATTCAAGCTATGTGCTAAACGCAAGGAAATCGGTGCAGGCACATAGGGATCATTACTGGAGATCAGCATCACCGCACGTTTATAGCTATACGGTAAGTTTTTCAGATCGAGTCGCACAGCCTGCAGTATTTTATTCAGTTCTGACCAGGCCACCAAAGGCGTATCAAAGGCTGAGACCAGAATTACCCCGCCGATCTTGCGTTGCTGCTGAATATAATGTTCCTGTAAAAAGTTTAAAACACTGACGCAACTCAGGCCATGTGCAACTAAAAAGGTATGTTCATCCATGTGCGGAATGTGCAATTTCAGGTTCTGCTGCCATTCTTCTAAATTGGGCTGAAAGGGGTTGGCCAGCATAATCCGCTTGGACTCAAAACCGGCATTTTTAAGTTGACGACTCAGCCACGGATACCAGTGATCATTGGAGGTCGCCTGATAATCCGGCACGATATAAACTTTCTTTATTATATTTTTCATAGTGATTTACTTATTATCATTGAACGCAAATTGCGTCGACAAAAAACTAGTTTTAAACAGTCTGGAGATGGAATTCAAGTCTCTTTTTGAACGCCATCTCATGTTAAATTTTAAAATTTAGCGAATACAACAACATGCTTAAACTTCGGATTTAATCAGATACGGCTCGATCACTTTCCAGAGCTCCGGCAGATCAGTACAACCTTGAGAATCAATAAAATGTCCGTGATGCTTGGCATTCACCACAATCGCGTTCAGACTGTCCGCCTGTTCCAGGCTAAATTCTGGTGCAACCCGGTCATCTCCCTCGGAGTAGATCACCACACGCTCTGCAACCTGTTGTTTGAGTAAATCGAAATCGATATCCGCGGCATCAATAAAAGGGTTTATTTCATCCAGACGACCCAATCGACCATTAAATCCCGCGATCAGTACCAGTTGCTGAATTTTCTGCTGTTTTAATTCTCTGGATAAGTAGTGCAATGCGGCCACAGTTCCCAAGCTATGTGCAATAAAGATACTGTCCTCGTCAATTGCATCAATCTGTTCACGCATTTGTTGATCCCAGGTGTCCAGTGTCGGTGTAGTTGATGGATCCAGCCGGAGGACTTTTAAACTGACATTTTCCTGTTGGGCTTTTTCCTGAATCCATGGGTACCAGTTTTCTTCCGGGCTTGCAGTATAACCATGTACGACAATTACTTGGTTCATTTGAAATTTCTCTTTATTTTGTGCTGATATTCCCGAGTCTGCCTGATCGGATTTTTATTTTGGGTAAGTAAATGTTGTTTTGTTTAAACCGGTTTGACTATTTATTCGCAATAAAAAAAGGCGCATATTGCGCCTTTTTTTAAAACAAAACTTATTTCTTGTCATTGCCGCCGAACAATGGACCCATACCACCCCCGCCGCCAAACTGTTTCTGCAAGCCGCCGAGTGACTTCATCATTTTTGCCATACCGGATGGATTGGCAAATTTTTTCATCATCTTGGCCATTTGGGCATGTTGCTTGATCAGCTTGTTGACTTCTGCCACTTCCATACCACAACCTGCTGCGATACGTTTTTTACGGCTTGGGTTCATCAAGTCCGGGTTACGGCGCTCTTTGATAGTCATCGACTGGATAATCGCTTCCATTTTCTTGACCTGCTTTTCAGGATTGGCTTGCGCCAACGCATCTTGCAGACCGGCATTGCTCATGCCAGGAAGTTTGTCCAGGAAGCCCATCATGCCGCCCATCTTGTTCATCTGCTCAAACTGCATCAGCATGTCTTCAAAGTTGAAGCTGCCGCCTTTTTGCAGTTTTTTCGCCATTTTTTCGGCTTTTTCTTTGTCGACCTTGCGTTCAAGTTCTTCGACCAAAGAAAGTACATCACCCATACCGAGAATACGCTGTGCAACACGCTCAGGATGGAATGGCTCCAAGGCATCGAGTTTCTCACCCATACCCAAGAATTTGATTGGCTTGCCGGTAATCGCCCGTACTGAAAGCGCTGCACCACCGCGCGCATCACCATCAGTTTTGGTCAGGATCACACCAGTTAAAGGCAAGGCATCATTAAATGCTTTGGCGGTGTTTGCCGCATCCTGACCGGTCATGGCATCGACCACGAACAGGGTTTCAGTCGGGTTAATCGCTGCATGCAGCTCTTTGATTTCACCCATCATGTCATCATCGATATGCAAACGACCTGCCGTATCGACAATCAGCACATCGGCAAACTGGATTTTTGCCTGTTCAATCGCGCGATTCACAATCGTAATCGGTTTTTCGTCTGCGCTAGATTCCAGGAAAATCGCACCGACTTCACCCGCGACAGTCTGTAGCTGTTTGATCGCAGCCGGACGATACACATCGGCAGAGACCATCACGACTTTTTTCTTTTGACGTTCTTGTAAGAAGCGTGCAAGTTTCGCTGCAGTTGTTGTTTTACCTGCACCCTGCAAGCCTGCCAGCAGGACAACCACAGGTGGTTTTGCAGCGAGGTCGAGGCTTTCATTGGCCTCGCCCATCATTTTGGTCAATTCGTCATGAACGATTTTGACAAAAGCCTGCCCAGGAGATAACTGAGTCATCACTTCCTGGCCCAATGCTTCTTCCTTAACTTTCGCGATGAATTCACGAGTTACAGGTAACGCAACATCGGCCTCAAGAAGCGCCATACGCACTTCACGTAACGTATCTTTAATATTGTCTTCGGTTAGCTGCCCTGAGCCAGTAACATTTCTTAAACTCTGCGTGAGTCGTTCTGTTAAGGTATCAAACATTGCAAAATCCGCTTAAAATAGCCATGAGCAAAAAATTGTTTCTTAAAATAGAAAATTTATGCATAGAATGCTATAGGATACTGTAGTTCGCAGCGAATTTATATAAATGAATATTCATCACCCTTAAAAAGGTTTGACATGGTTAGCCTCCCCTTGGTTTATACGATCTTAGCATTAGTCGCTTATACCGCTTCCTTCTGGTATCTGTTCATTCATTTAATGTCTAAACGTGCTCCTAATCAATGGTTTGTCTCGCTAACCGCACTGCTTGGACTGGGCTTGCATGCGCTGGTTTTATATGGCGATATGCATACCCCGCTGGGCATCAATTATGATGTCTTTGCCCTGTTTTCCTTTACCTCTGGTCTGATGCTGTTACTCAGCATTATTTACAGCACTTATCGTCCGATTATTGCCCTGAACCTGATCGGGATTCCGGTGGCTGCGACCGGATTAATTCTTGGCTTTGCGTTTACTCAGCCTGCAAAAATCATCACACAAAACTCTTTGGGTCTGGATATTCATATTATCCTGTCTTTGTCTGCTTATGCGGTATTGCTCATGGCGACCATTCAGGCCGTAATTTTACGCTTTCAGGATCGTGAGCTGAAAAAGAAGCAAAAACGCCGCGTTTGGGTCAGTTTGCTACCCTCTTATCAAGACATGGAATCATTGCTGTTTGATATGCTGATGACCGGTTTTGTTTTACTTACCCTCGCTTTGGGCTTTGGCTTTTTTACTATCGACAATTTCTTTGCTCAACATCTGGCACATAAAACGGCGTTCAGTATCATTTCCTGGCTTGTTTACGGTTCACTATTAATTGGACACTGGAAGTTTGGCTGGCGTGGCCAAAAAGCTGTGCGCTTTACCCTACTCGGTTTTGGCTTGCTGGCACTGGGTTTTATTGGTTCTAAATTTGTGCTGGAAATGATTCTAGGGCGATAATTCTGAGCCGTGAATATTCAATTCATTGTTCAATAAACAGATTCTAGCTCTAATATTTTTTTAAACGATTATACGCCCCGCACGCACTGATAATGGCCAGCGAATGACTCTGGGCAATTCTGGATCTTCCCATTCTGGCAATAAGGCATCTGCCAGTGCATTTAATGGATTATGTCCAAGTGCTTGAGTGGCTGCTTTCACGGCTGACCAAGTACTTATATAACCAATTAACTGATAAAAGTTCCATTCAACCTGCAATACCGGTGGCCGAATCACAATTTCCTGAAATGGAAATGGGAGATTTTTATATCCTTCATCTACATGGCGACGTTCGGGCGGCCAGTACGGTGCAAGCGTGACTTCATAAAAAGGCTTAAAATAATGATTCAGATGTGGCTCATCCACACTGAACACGCCGTAGCTAATTAAAGCCAGAATGGCGTTAGGCCGGGCAATACGGCGAACTTCTGCGTAAAATTTTTCCAGATCGAGCCAATGCGCTGCTTGAGCCACCGAAATCAGATCAACACTCTGGTCAGCACACGGGATATCTTCAGCGAATGCCTGACCATACTGAATTTTTGGATGCGGTTTGGCCTGAGCAATCTGCTCACTACTCGCATCAATAGCCATCACCTGATCAAAGTAATTCGCCAAAACTTCTGAAAGCTGTCCAGAACCACAGCCGATATCTACAGCCAATTTAGTACTTGGTGACAGCTCTGCCAATAGCTTTCCCAATGCATCCGGATAATGCGGACGAAACAAGGCATAATCCTGTGATTGCTGGGAGAAATGATCTTTAAATTCCCTGTTTTCCATATATGCTTTCCAGACCAGTTTTATTTCAGTCTAAATAGCCAGTCAGGGAATGCAGTTGGAATTTGGTTTCAGTCACTTCCTGTTTTTAAAATGCAGAATTCATCCAATGAATAGAATCATGTTCTTGACTTAGTCATTCAAGCTATTCTGCTTGATCTGATACTCTGCCTTGAAGGCTTTGTAGCTCAGCCGGTCTGCGGAGACTTCCGTTAAAGGATTGACTTCCTGCATGGAGGACAAGCAGCGCTCTGTCAGCTGAATATATTCTTGTGTCCCTTTGCTTTTCCAAGCAATTTCTTTGGTGTCCAGGGGACGGATGACCCGTGCTGGACTACCGAGTACCAATGAATTTTCCGGAATTTGGGCCTTGGCTTTAACCGTACTATTAGCACCAACAATGGTATTTTCACCAATCTCGGCTTCATCAAGAATCACGCTGTTCATGCCGACCAGTACATTTTTACGAATGATACAGCCATGTAAAATCGCGCCGTGTCCGATATGGCCATACTCTTCGACCAGCGTGACGCTACCGGGAAAGCCATGGATGGTACAGGAATCTTGAACATTGGCATTTTTCTGGATGTGAATCCCGCCGAAGTCGGCTCTTAAAGTAGCGAAAGGCCCGATATATACGCCCTCTTCAATCACTACATCCCCGATCAGAACGGCTTGCGGATGCACATAAGCGTGAGGGCTGACCACAGGAATCACCCCATCAATGGCATAACACGGCATTATTTTATTCCTTTAAAAATGCAGAATTAGATTAGCTGACGGCTTCCAGTCGCAAACCGCCAAAGCGTTTATAGAATTGTGGATGTACCGGCGGCATCGAACCTTCCGAAGTTCGGGCGATCTCCATAAAGAATTCATCCCCTGCCGCAACCACCGTTTGATACAAATTACTGCTCAGATTACGGGCATTCAGGGAAAGCCAGTTGGATGGCAATAATTCAAAAGGCAGATTCGGATCTTTTAATAAAATCCGGCGGAATTGATGAATCAGCAAAATTCGCAACTGAAAAGCCTGAACCGGATCCAGTTCATCTTCCTGTTCCACCAGATGAAAGAATTCCCGGAAATCTGCAATAAATTTTTCATAGCGCTGATGCAGTTCCTGCACCGGCCAGTTGGTGGCAACCATGCGTTTCACGGTTGGATAGGATTCCTGCCAGAGCTGCAAGGTTTCGGCCTTAAACACTACCACCTGATCGGTCATTTTTAAGTTCAGCAGCAGGTTTTGTAGCTTCTGGTGATCACAGCCCGGATAGGCCATGACATTGGTGGCGATATTGGCAAAGCCCAGCCATTCCAGTTCTTTTTTCAGAACCAGTTTATTTTCCAGTTCCACCGAACTGAGCAGCACCAGATCCCATTTCTGATCCCATTCGGTATGCTGAAAACTATAAATTTTTTGATCCGCCATAATAAAACGCTGGCGGCTGCTTTCAGTGACGCGGTAATAGCTGGTGCGACCAATTTTTTCAGACATCAGCCAGCCATTTTGGACCAGACGGAATACGGCAGTCCGTACCGATCGTTCATTAAATCCGAAGACATCCATGAGCTGAATCAGGCTGGCCAGACTGATAATGCCACCCCGGTGAAAAATACAGTCACCGAAGATGGTCATGATTAATGAGGTTCCGCTGAGTGCTTCAGTTTGAATAAAGTCATCAATTATTTGTTTTAATTTCGGATTCATTACGTTTAACTTTACCTTATAGAAACTGGATGATAGACCATTTGGCTATCATCCAATAGTACTTCATGCAGACTTGCGGATATCAAACACGCGCTGTGCCTTACCTTCAGAGCGTGGCAGACTTCCTTCAGGTAACACTTCGACACTTACGGTGATTCCGACCATAGTTTTAATCTGGCCCTTAAGCTGAGTTGCCAGCTGGTGCGCCATAATGTCACTGCTATCTTTACGCATTTCTGTACGGATATGCAATGTATCCAGATGTCCCTGTTTGCAAATCTGAATCTGGTAGTTCGGAATCAGTTGTTGGATCTGTAAAATCTGCTCTTCAATCTGCGACGGGAACACATTCACTCCACGAATAATCATCATGTCATCACTGCGGCCCACAATCTTGTCCATACGACGCATGGTGCGTGCCGTGCCTGGCAATAAACGGGTCAAATCGCGGGTACGGTAACGGATTACCGGCATGCCTTCTTTGGTAATGGTGGTAAATACCAGTTCACCCAGTTCGCCATCTGGCAGCACTTCTCCAGTTTCCGGATGGATAATTTCAGGATAGAAATGATCTTCCCAGATGGTTGGGCCATCTTTGGATTCCAGACATTCCATTGCGACACCCGGCCCCATCACTTCAGACAGACCATAAATATCCAGGGCATCAATACCCAGACGTTCTTCGATTTCCTTGCGCATTTCATTGGTCCATGGCTCTGCACCAAATACACCGGTTTTAATCGAGCAGTTTTTGGCTGTGCCAAATTTCTTTTCAAGCGCTTCAATAATGTTCAGGCAGTAAGATGGCGTAACCATCAGTGCTGTCGGTTTAAAATCATGAATCAGTTGCGCCTGTTTATCGGTTTGTCCGCCAGACATTGGAATCACGGTTGCACCCAAACGCTCAACGCCATAATGCGCACCTAAACCGCCCGTAAACAGACCATAACCATAAGACACCTGAATGATATCTTTACTGCTTAAACCCGCTGCTCGAAGCGAACGCGCCACTACGTCCGACCAGACATTAATATCATTCTGAGTATAACCCACCACGGTCGGCTGACCGGTGGTGCCAGAAGATGCGTGCACACGTACAATCTGTTCCTGTGGAACAGCGAACATACCAAACGGATAGTTATCGCGTAAATCCTGCTTGGTGGTAAACGGGAATTTAGCCAGGTCTTCTAGCGAGTTAAAATCGTCTGGATGCACGCCAGCATCATCGAATTTCTTTTTATAAACCGGGCTATTCTGATAAGCATGTTGCAACGTCTTTTTCATACGCTGTAGCTGAACACTGCGTAACTCATCAACCGATACTTTTTCAATTTTTTCCATTGCATTGTTATTCATATTCTTACTCCTGACGCAGTCTTCCTGACCACGGTTTAATTCATTGATTGAATGATGTGTTTAATCCATATTTTCTAAAACCAGTGCAACACCTTGACCAACACCCACACACATGGTGCAGAGTGCATATTTGCCATTACGACGTTTTAATTCTTTCATGGCGGTAATCACCAAACGGGTGCCACTCATACCCAGCGGATGACCCAAAGCGATGGCACCGCCATTCGGGTTAATTCTGGAATCATCGTCTTGCAAGCCGAGTTCACGGATCACGGCCAGCGATTGCGCTGCAAATGCTTCATTCAGCTCGATCACGTCCATCTGCTCCAGACTCAGGCCAGTCTGTTTCAAGACTTTCTGTACCGCTGGAACCGGCCCAATACCCATATATTTAGCTTCGACACCGGCGCTGGCCATCCCGATCACTTTAGCTTTCGGGCTCAAACCATACTGCTCGGCAAACTGCTGATTCCCAAGTAATACGCAAGCCGCCCCGTCATTGACACCCGAAGCATTGCCAGCGGTGACTGAGCCGCCTTCTTTACGAAATGGGGTTTTTAAGGCGGCCAGATTATCCAGCGTCGTCTCTGCGCGCGGATGCTCATCTTGGGAAATGGTCAGAGTGCTTTTCTTCGGACCTTTGACCTCTACTGGCAGAATTTCTTCGGCAAAAATACCCTTCTGCTGGGCTATTGCGGTTTTCTGCTGGCTGTGATAGGCAAACAGGTCCTGGTCTGCACGGCTAATCTGATACTTTTCAGCGACGTTTTCGGCTGTTTCCGGCATGCTGTCGACGCCAAACTGGGCTTTAAATTTTGGGTTGATAAAACGCCAGCCAATGGTGGTGTCATAAATTTCAGGGGTACGGCTGAAGGCAGTCGTGGGTTTGGATTGCACGAAAGGCGCTCGGCTCATGGATTCTACGCCACCAGCCAAAACAAATTGGGCTTCACCCGATTTGATGGCACGGGCTGCCAGTCCAATGGCATCCAGACCTGAGGCACATAAACGGTTTACGGTGAGTGCTGGAACAGATTCAGGCAACCCTGCGAGTAAAGCAGCCATACGCGCCACGTTGCGGTTATCTTCACCGGCCTGATTGGCACAGCCTAGGATCACTTCATCCAGTTCTGCCCATGGCAAGGCCGGATGCTGATCTTTCAGATATTGAACCGGTAGCGCTGCCAGATCATCAGCACGAATGCTGCTCAGTCCACCGGCATAGCGTCCGATCGGGGTGCGAATTCCATCAAAAATATAAACCTGTTCCATGATTCTTCCTTTTAGCCAGCAACGCGTAATGGTTGCTGCTGAGTTTTCTGTGCATGTCCCTGCACCGCTTTCTTTGCTAAATATATACTAGTTCTATAGCGGTCTTCACCATAAATACGATACATATTTTCTAAAATTTGTAAAATTACGTAATATCCAATTTTATCTGCCCATTCGAATGGACCACAAGGATAATTAACGCCATATTTCATAGCAGAATCAATATCTTGTTCTGATGCAATATCATGCAATACTGCTTCACAGGCTTCATTCACCAACATGGCAATACTACGTATAACATAAAGACCGGGATGATCCTTAGACCAAATAGGTATCATATCCATACCTATGAGGAATAGCTCCACTGCCTGGCGCTGTTCAGCACTACACGCCGGTGATGCAACGACTGGAATCGCTTGAGCATTTGTCCAATCTGCATGCCAGTCCATCAACACCACAGGCTCATGCGGATAGGTAAGTTCAACTGATTCGCCAAGCGATAATCGCAGAGAAAGGTCACCAATCAGGATTTCATTCTGTTCTGCTGCCTGAAAACTCAGCTCTACATGAGAGGCCTGTTTTAAACGTTCAATCAGTACTGAGGAATGTAGCCATTCACCTTTTACTGTGACTTTGAGCTTATTCAGCGACTTGGCATAACACACTGGCAATTCATATACAGGCGTAGGCTTGGCCTGAGCGTAATCATAAAAACCCTGACCGGACTTGCGACCATAACAACCGGCATCGACCAGTTCTTTTTGAATCAAGGACGGGCGGTAGCGTGGCTCATAGAAAAATTCCTGATAGACACTTTGTGTGACCGAGAAATTCACATCCTGCCCAATCAGATCTGTAAGTTCACACGGCCCCATGGCAAAACGGCCACATTCGCGCATGATGTAATCGAGCTGTTCCGGGGTGGTGGCATTTTCCTGCAAGGCACGAAAGGCCTCGGCATAATAAGGTCGTGCGACACGATTGACGATAAAACCGGGGGTCGATTTGGCTCGCACCGGAACCTTGTTCCAGTCCTTCATCAGATCAAATACTGCATCGGCAATCGCTGCTGAGGTTTTCAGTCCGCGGATAATCTCGACCAGTTTCATCACCGGCGCCGGATTAAAGAAATGCAGACCAATCACTCGCTCTGGATGTGGAATCGCCGAGGCAATGGCGGTAATGGAAATCGAAGAAGTATTGGACGCAAAAATCGTCTGTTCCGGG
Source organism: Acinetobacter lwoffii (assembly GCF_019343495.1). NCBI lineage: Bacteria > Pseudomonadati > Pseudomonadota > Gammaproteobacteria > Moraxellales > Moraxellaceae > Acinetobacter > Acinetobacter lwoffii. Next base: position 1,595,691 of record NZ_CP072549.1, read on the forward strand.
CAAATGGCAGCCAGCTGTTGAAACAGGTTTTGTTTGACTTCTTTCTTCTCGACAATGGCTTCAATAATTAAGCCCACATCGGCAAGCTGCTGAATGTCCTCTACCACGATCAGATTGGCAAAGGTACTTTCCAGCAATTGCTGGGTCATTTTTCCATTTTGTACCCGCTTGCTGAGCTGTGCCTCTAAAGCAGTTAAGGCACTCTGAACTTTGCTGCGATCGAGATCAAACACATAGGTCGGATGCCCGTGCATGGCTGCCAGTTGTGCAATGCCAATCCCCATGGTTCCCGCACCGACCACAGCAACTTTGACTTGCTCTAAATTGATCTGTTGCATGATTTAGCATCCTTTATATTCAGGGGTACGCTTCTGCATAAAGGCTTGTACACCTTCTTTATAGTCGCTTGAACGTCCAGCCAGACGTTGCAGGTCACGTTCCAGAATGAGCTGCTCATCCAGATTATTGTCGGCTGCGGCATGGATGGCTTTTTTGATCAGGGACAGACCATAGGTCGGTTGCTGTGCCAGATGCTCTGCCAGTTTTTTCGCTTCTGCTTGCAGTTTTTCATCTTCAACCACTTGCCAGATCATGCCCAGTTGTACTGCGCGCTCAGCCGGAATTTTATCGCCGAGCATGGCAAGGCCCATCGCCTGAGCACGCCCGACCAGACGCGGCAGGAACCAGGTACCGCCTGAATCTGGCACCAAGCCAAGACGGCAAAAGGCCTGAATAAAGGAAGCCGATTTTGCTGCCACCACAATGTCACAGGCCAGGGCAATATTGGCGCCTGCCCCTGCTGCCACACCATTCACCGCACAAATCACCGGTTTAGGCATTTCAGTAATCAGCTTGATCAAAGGGTTGTAATATTTTTCAATCGATAGGCCTAAGTCCGGTGCATCGGCATTCGGATCGACCACACGGTCATTCAGATCCTGACCGGCACAGAAACCACGGCCTTCAGCTGAAATCACCACGGCACGAATCTGGCTGTCTTTGGCCCAGGCCTTGATGACCTTGGAGACTTCCTGATGCATGGTTTCATTAAAACTGTTGAGCTGTTTTGGACGGTTAAAGGTCAGGTAGCCCACTGCATTTTTTTCTTCGACAATAATTGTTTGATAATCCATTACACACCTCTAAATTCTGGTTTTCTTTTTTCTAAAAATGCATTAATGCCTTCCTGGCGATCTTGGGTTGCAGCCAGCCAGACAAAATGTTGACGTTCCAATTTCAACCCCTGACTTAAAGTCACTTCATGGATCGACTTTAAAGATTGCTTGATGGCACGAATGGCCAGCGGTGCCTGCTTGGCAATTTTTTCTGCCAGTTCCAGTGCGTATTGCACGGTCAATCCTGCCGGACAAACCTGGCTACTAATGCCATGTTGCAAGGCTGTTTGTGCCGAAATCATTTCACCAGTCATGGCCCAGCGCATCGTTAATTGCTGACCGACCAGACGGGCCAGACGCTGGGTTCCACCGGCACCCGGCAACATACCCAAACCAATTTCAGGCAAGGCAAACTGGGCATTTTCTCCGGTCAGCACCATGTCACCATGCAAAGCCAACTCGAAACCTGCACCAAAAGCATAACCATTTACGGCCATGATTAAAGGCTTGGAAAATTCATCAATTTTTTTCCAGAGCAGTGGGCGTTGGTCTTGCTGGATGCTGACCACATCTAACTGCGCCAGCTCATTTAAATCAGCACCGGCAGCAAAGCATTGCGTATTTCCGGTGATGACCACGGCTTTCACAGCAGCATCTGTTTCCAAGTCCTGTAGACAGGCTGCAATGTTTTGCAAGGTGGCATTGTTTAAAGCATTGCGCTTTTCTGGACGATTTAGCTCGATCAGTACCACACCCGGCTTGGGTGAGCTGGTTTTAATGTAGGTCATCCTTGAACTCCTGCTATGCTCGCGGTGCTGTAAATTCAGCTTTTATTCATCAAAACTGAGTCGGACATTGGCCGTGGTTGGACGTGCCTGACAACTGAGCACATAGCCTTTCTGAATTTCATCTTCCTCCAGACTGTAATTCACCGCCATTTCAACCTGTCCCTCTAACACCTTACATTTACAGGTGGCACAAACGCCGCCCTTACAGGCATATGGCAGGTCGGCTCCGGCACGTAGCGCAGCATCTAAAATACTGTCATCCTGCTTAGAGACTTCAACAATCAGCTCGCGACCATCGAGGATGATATTGACGCGTTCTTCGCTGCGGCTTTCCATCTGCTGGGCGGTTGCTTTCGGTGCAGTACCCGTATTGAAGCGTTCCGTATGAATCTTGCTGCGTTGAATGCCCCAAGTCGGTAATACCGTTTCGACTGCTGTCATCATTTCTTCAGGACCGCAAGCGAAACAGTGATCTGCTTCGGCAGAAATCAGATTGGCCTGAAATAACTGCTGCAATTTGTCTGCATCAATCCGACCATTAAAGATGTCACTGTCATTCAGTTCACGTGAAAAAATATTTACCAGTTGCAGACGTTCCTTAAAACGGTCTTTCAAGTCCATGATCTGTTCAGAGAACATGGTCTGTTTCCAGGAGCGGTTGCCATATACCAGAGTGAATGTTGCTTCCGCTTGACGGTTCAACACCGACTTTACAATCGATAAAATTGGCGTAATGCCACTGCCTGCTGCAAATCCTAGATAATTCTGGCCACCAGCCTTGGCGGCTTTCTGAAAGAACACCCCTTGCGGTGGCATGACTTCTAGTACATCCCCCGCTTTGAGATGCGTATTGGCCCAGGTTGAAAACTGACCCTGATCAATTTTTTTAATCGCAATGCTCATGTCTTCCTGAGTATCACTGCAGATCGAGTAGCAGCGGCGCAGCTCGCCGTCATCAGTTAAATGACGAATGGTGAGGTGCTGACCCGGCTGATATTGAAAAGTATCCAACTGCTCAGGCGCGAGATCAAAGGCAATGCAGATCGCCTGCTCGGTTTGTGGCTGAATCGATTTAATGGTTAATGGTATAAATTGGCTCATGGCAAAATCCTTCTTTTAGGTGGCGGTGTTCAGGCTTGTTATTGGTTTACCCTGCCCACCGCGCAATCGTTACAATCAAATACATTTGAAATAGTCAAAAGTTTCTAAGCAGTCCCGACATTGATATAAAGCTTTACAGGCGGTCGAACCGAATTCACTTAATAATTTGCTGTTGTTACTTAAGCACTGTGGACAGGTGATGCCATCGGTCAATGCCACATGCGTACCACAGCTATGTGACTGGCCTTGCGGCGGGGCAATACCATATTGCTGTAATTTGTGTTTGCCCGATTCACTCATCCAGTCCGTGGTCCAGGCTTGAGACAGGTCCACAATGACTTTGACCGGCGTCAAACCATTGGCCTCGAAAGCCTGGGTAATTTCTGCTTTTAATAAATCCGTGGCCGGACAGCCGCTATAGGTCGGCGTGAGTCGCACCACAATTTCATCCTGCTGATTCAGCTCGACGCCACGAATCATACCCAGATCAATCACTGACAATACCGGAATCTCTGGATCAGAAACCTGCTGTAAAACGTCCCAACATTGATCTTCTACGTGTCGAATCAGATTCATGCGACTCACTCCCTGTGATTGTGCCGAATTACCAGTTCATGTTTGGATATGAGCGCTGCATGTATTGCAGTTCAGCCAAAACAAAACCGAGATGTTCTGTATGTAAACCCTGTTTAGCCCCACTGCGATAAGCGCCTAGCTCTGGCAGGCTTAATTCAAATCGCGCTAACTCGGATGTAATGGTCTCCAGCCACTGGGCTTTTAAATTTTCAATATCTGGAATGACACCGCTATCGACCAACTGTCTTTCATCAGCCGTCAGAACAAAAAGTTCCTCGGTAAAACGCCATAACTGGTTTAAACCTTGCTGGGTTTTTTCATGCGCTTCTGCGGTACCTAAACTTAAGCGTTCCATCCAGGTGGTGGAAAAACGCTGGTGATATTTCACTTCTTTGAGTGATTTCACTGCAAAAGCCGCCAACTCAGCATGCTGACTTTGACTTAAGGCGCTAAACAATAAAGCGTGGTAGTGATCCATCAACCACTGGCGCACCAGGGTCTGGGCAAAGTCACCATTCGGCTGTTCACACAGCAGCAAATTACGGTATTCACGTTCGGTACGGAAATAAGCCAGCTTGTCTTCATCACGGCCCTGTCCTTCCACTTCACCCGCCAGACTGAGGGCAGTACGTGCCTGACCCAATAAATCCAGTCCGATATTGGCTAAGGCAATATCCAGCTCCAGTTCAGGTGCATGACCACACCACTCTGCCAAACGATGAGACAGGATCAGTTGACTGTCACCCACATGTAAAAGAAATTCTGCCAATACTTGATTTGTCATATTCTTCACCTTTCCCTTTACATGTGCTCGATGCCAGCTGGAATGTTATAAAAGGTTGGATGACGATAAACCTTGTCCAAAGCGGGTTCAAAAAACTCTGCTTTTTCATCTGGCTGGGAAGAGGTAATCAATTCAGATTTCACCACCCAGATACTGATGCCTTCATTGCGGCGGGTATATACATCGCGGGCATTTTGTAGTGCGACTTCCTCATCCGGCGCACGCAGGCTGCCGACATGACGGTGACTCAGACCCTGTTTACTACGCACAAACACTTCATAAAGTGACCAGTTATTTTTGTTATTCATGAGCAAATTTCCTTATATCGATCAAACTATTTTTTAAGCAACTTTTTGTGCTGCTGACTGTTGCTGCTGTTTCTGCGCATAGACGGCTGCTGAATCACGTACCCACTTGCCGCCTTCCCAAGCTTTGCGGCGTGCTTCAATACGCTCATGGTTACACGGTCCCTTGCCTGCAAGAATCGTAAAAAACTCATCCCAATTGATTTCACCAAATTCGTAATGTCCGGTGGCTTCATTGAATTTGATGTCTGGATCTGGAACGGTTAAACCTAGCTGTAAGACTTGCGACACGGTGTTATCGACAAATTTCTGACGTAGCTCATCGTTGCTGAATAATTTAATTTTCCACTGCATACTTTGTGCACTGTTCGGTGAATTATCATCACTTGGACCAAACATCATCAGTGCCGGCCACCAGAAACGGTTCACTGCATCCTGTGCCATCTGCTTTTGTTCCGGCGTACCATTGGCCAATTCCATCATGGCTTCAAAGCCCTGACGCTGATGGAAACTTTCTTCTTTACACACACGCACCATAGCGCGGGCATAAGGACCATAAGATGTACGGCACAGCGCAACCTGATTGACAATTGCTGCACCATCTACCAGCCAGCCAATCGCGGCAACATCGGCCCAGCTCAGGGTTGGATAGTTGAAAATTGAAGAATATTTCATGCGACCGGCAATCAGCTTATCCATCATGTCGTCACGATCCGCACCCAAGGTTTCTGCAGCACTGTACAGATACAAAGCATGACCGGCTTCGTCCTGAACTTTTGCCATCAGCACAGCTTTACGCTTCAAGGTCGGTGCACGGGTAATCCAGTTGCCTTCCGGCAACATGCCCACCACTTCAGAGTGTGCATGCTGACCAATCTGACGAATCAAGGTCTTACGATAAGCATCCGGCATCCAGTCCTTCGGCTCGATGGAAATATCTTTTTCAATCTTTTGATCGAAGATTTGTTGTTGATTATTCATTGTTCCCTCACTTATCCCAAGTGTTGATACACTCAAATTAAAACGATACGTAATTAAAATCAATATCTATTTATTGGTATCATTTAATTTTCACTCCTTATTTTTAATAAATATTTGTTTTATATAACTTAATATTTTTTATTTTATTGTTACGCATTTTTAAATACAGATTTATGATTGACATTTTCAATTTTTCAACACAAATTATGAAACATCAAAATTAAAATACATCTCAAAACGTATCATAAATGGAGTTTTTACAATGTTAGAGTTAGACAGCAGCTCAAGCACAACGGATTATCAAGATACTGCATCAACCCATAATCCTATTGCCATCAAAAGCTTAGCTTCACTGGTGTACGGCCAGGAATACGCAGCGCAAGCCGATTTACGTACGGTTTATCATGCCATTAGCGGTGAAGCGGTTTATCAGGTCGGCAGTCAGGGCATCGATACCCAAGCCGTGGTGAAGTATGCCAAACAAAAAGGCGCGACTATTGCCACATGGACCTTCCATCAACGTGCCAATGCACTGAAGCAAGTGGCTCAGTATTTGATGGAACGCAAAGAAGACTTTTATGAGCTTGCCAAAGCAACCGGCTGTACCCGTAAAGATGCCTGGATTGATATTGAAGGCGGGATTGGCACCTTATATGCTTATTCGAGTTTGGTGCGTCGTGAACTGAGTGATGAAACAGCATGGGTCGAAGATGCCTGGATTCCTCTTTCTAAGCAAGGTAGCTTTGGCGCGAAACATATTCTGACGCCTAAAGCCGGTGTCGCCGTGCATATCAATGCCTTTAACTTTCCGATCTGGGGCATGCTGGAAAAAATCGCACCGACACTGCTGGCAGGCGTACCCTGTATTGTCAAACCGGCCACTGAAGGTGCCGAGCTGACTCATGCCGTGGTCAAAGCCATTCATGAAAGCGGTTTCTTGCCAGAAGGTTCATTGCAGCTCATTTGCGGACAGGTCTATGATTTATTTGATCATTTAAATCCTCAAGATACGGTCACCTTTACCGGTTCTGCTTCAACAGGGCAAAAACTGCGTTCGCATCCACACTTAAATGCCTACTCGATTCCATTCACCATGGAAGCAGATTCAGTCAATAGTGCAATTTTGACGGCGCAAGCCAATGATGAAACGATTGATTTATTTGTCCGTGAAGTTTTCCGTGAAATGACCAGCAAAGCCGGACAGAAATGTACCGCCATTCGTCGTGCCTTTGTGCCAGCCGAGCTATTGGATACAGTACAAGACCGTCTGATTGCAAAACTGAAAAAAGTGGTTGTGGGCGATCCGGCTCAAGAAGGCGTCAGCATGGGCGCTTTGGCCAGCGTCAAACAGAAACACGATGTCGCGGCAAAAGTTGAACAGCTCAGCCAGGATGCAGAGATCGTATTCGGTAGCCACTTACGTCAGGACTTTAAGATTCAAGTACAAAATACGGAGAAGTCTGCATGCTATCCACCTACTGTGTTGGTCTGCAAAGCGCCAGCTCAGGCAGAAAATATTCATAAGATTGAAGCTTTTGGGCCTGTAGTGACTTTAATGCCATATACTGACCTGGCTCAGCTTGCTGACCTGGTGGCACGTGGCGAAGGTAGCTTGGTAGCATCCATCGTACGCAATACCGATGAAAATATTGAACAACTGCTGAGCAAAATTGCGCCATGGCATGGCCGTGTCCATATTCTGGATGCAGAAAGTGCCAAAGAAAGTACCGGACATGGCTCTCCATTACCTTTGCTGGTTCATGGCGGACCGGGACGTGCTGGTGGCGGTGAGGAACTCGGCGGTTTGCGTGCAGTCAAACATTATATGCAACGGACTGCGATTCAAGGCTCGCCAAATGCCATGACCCAGGTCGGCCATAGCTGGACAGCTGGCGCTCAAGTCTTTGAAGACCGCGTGCATCCTTTTAAAAAATCATTTGATGAATTGCGTATCGGCGAGCGTTTACTGACTGCACGACGTAGCGTGACCGAAGCGGATCTGGTGAATTTCGGCTGTCTGAGCGGTGATCACTTCTATGCGCATATGGACAAGATTGCTGCAGCAGAATCCCTGTTTGGTGAACGTGTGGCACATGGCTATTTCGTGGTGTCTGCTGCGGCCGGTTTATTCGTTGATGCCGCCCAGGGTCCAGTCATTGCCAACTATGGCATGGACAACTTGCGCTTTGTAGAACCGGTGAAAATTGGCGATACCATTCAGGTGGAACTGACCTGTAAACAGAAAACTCCAAAAGCACTGCGCGATCCGGCCCAGAAACCACATGGTGTCGTGGTCTGGGATATTAAAGTGAAAAACCAGCGCAATGAACTGGTTGCAACCTACGATATTTTAACGCTGGTTGAACGTGGCTAAAAATTCACACCAAAAAAAGGAATAATTATGATTCCTTTTTTTTATCTTTAAAAATTATTTGTATCTATTTTTAAAAACAGATTGACATCTATCTATTTAGGCTCTAGATTATTTAAATGCGATACAACATAAAAATAATAATCAGATTAAAAGTATCAAATAAATATCTTAAACGATCAGCACAGGATGTTGCATGATGAATGATAAATCGCTGAACCTAGAAATGGTTGAAAGGACGATTCAACCAACAGATCAAAATTTTGAGCCTATACCGACAGAAACGGCCGTACCGCTGTCTGAACAGATTGAACCACCACCGGAAAGCAGCACCTATCAATGGTATGTGGTGGTCATTTGTATGGTGGCTTACATTCTGTCATTTGTAGACCGTCAAATTTTATCGCTCATGATTGAACCGATTAAAGCCGATTTAATGCTAAGCGATACCCAGTTTAGTCTATTGCAAGGTTTGGCCTTCTCCTTGTTTTATGCCATTATGGGTCTGCCCATTGCCGCGCTGGCGGATCAAAAGTCCCGAATTAAAATCATTGCGACCGGGATTGCATTCTGGAGTCTCGCCACAGCGGCATGTGGTCTCAGTAAAAACTTTATTCAAATGTTTATTGCACGTTTGAGTGTCGGTGCCGGTGAAGCCGCGCTTTCCCCTGCCTTTTATTCAATCGTTGCCGATTTATTTCCGAAAGATAAATTAGGCCGTGCACTCGGTGTATATGCGATTGGTGCCTTTATTGGTTCGGGCCTAGCTTTCCTGATTGGCGGCTATGTGATTGGCCTGCTAAAAGATGTCAGCTTCGTAGCCTTACCCCTCATTGGTGAAGTGAAAACCTGGCAACTCACCTTTATGATTGTGGGTCTACCGGGCGTATTGCTGGCTCTACTCATGGTGCTGACGGTGCGTGAACCTGCACGTAAGGGGATGAAAGTCGGTCAGGATGGCCAAGTCATTAAAGCCTCTTTCAAAAATTCGATCGGTTTTATCAAGACACATAAAAAGACCTTCTTCTGTCATTTTATTGGTTTTTCTTTTTATACCATGATGTTGTATTCGCTGCTGGGCTGGGCACCTGCCTACTACATGCGTAATTTCGGTCTGGATGCGAGTCAAACCGGTTATATCCTCGGTACGATTATTCTAGTCGCGAATACTTCAGGTGCCTTGTTCTGTGGCTGGCTGATCGACTTCTTCTCGAAACGTGGCTATAGCGATGCTGCAATTCGTACCGGTGCCATCGGCTGTGCAGCGCTGATTATTCCGAGTGTGCTATTTACTCAGGTCGATAATATGCAGCTTTCATTTGTGCTGATTTTTGTGGCGATGTTCTTCTCCACTTTCCCGATTCCTGCATCGGCAGCTGCCACGCAAATGCTGACACCGAATCAGCTACGCGCACAGGTATCTGCCAAGTTCCTACTGGTTTCAAACCTGATTGCCTTAGGCGTCGGAACCACCGCTGTGGCATTAATCACGGATAAATATTTCCAGAATACCTTAATGGTTGGTAACTCGATCTCGATCGTCAATGCGATTGCCGGATTGATTGGCTGCTTCCTGTTGTACAAGGGCTGTCAGTATTATCGTGAAAGTATGAAAGTCGAGAAACTGGCTGACTAAAATGGCTGGATATTGCTAAACCTTCTTAAGCTTCACTTTTAAAGGCCTTTAATCCACATTAAGGGCCTTTTTATATCCGCCCAAAAAGTTCAATTTTCAGGTACTCATCATTCAATTCCCATCCAGCCTAGACAGGCTGCCTAAAAAAACGTATAACACCGTTTTAAATTTACAGGTGTGCACCGTTGAAACTTGTGCTTGCTCCCATGGAAGGCTTAACCGATCCGATTATGCGTGATGTGCTGACATCCGTAGGTAGCTTTGACTGGTGCGTGACCGAGTTTATTCGTGTCACCGACTCCATTCTGCCCGATCATATTTATCATACTTACTACCCTGAACTGTTGAATGATGGCAAGACGGCGGCAGGTACACCGGTACATGTGCAATTCTTAGGAAATAATCCGGAGATGCTGGCAGCGAATGCCGCCAAAGTGGCAGCCATGGGTGCACCGGCAATTGACATGAACTTTGGCTGTCCGGCCAAAACCGTGAACCGTCATCGCGGGGGCTCAGTCCTTTTAGATGAACCCGAAGTCGTACATGAGCTGGTTAAAGCCGTGCGTGATGCCGTTCCTGCACATATTCCGGTTTCTGCCAAAATGCGTCTGGGTTATATGGACCGTAATTTCATGCTGGAAAATGCGCATGCCATTGAAGATGCTGGAGCAGCGTGGGTTACCGTTCATGCGCGCACCAAAGCCGATGGCTATACTCCGCCCGCATTCTGGGACCAGTTACAACCGATTCGTGAAGCACTCAAGATCCATGTAATCGCCAATGGTGAAATCTGGAACAATGCCGATGCCAAACAGTGCCGTCTAGAATCCGGTTGCGAAGACCTGATGATTGGCAGGGGTGCAGTGACCACACCCGACCTGACCCAATGTATCCGTCAAAATTCGGATGCACCTTTGATGAACTGGAATGAACTGCTGCAACTGCAAATCCGTTTTATTAACGGTCCCGCCAAAACTGAGATCGGGATGGTCGGCCGTTACAAGCAATGGCTGGGCATGATGTCGAAACATTATCCTGAAGCCAAAGCATTATGGGATGAAGTAAAACGGATTAAAGTTCTGGCCGAGATTACCGAAAAACTGAAAGCTTCAAATATTTAAAACTAAAAAGCCTTTGAATCATTCAAAGGCTTTTTTATGGGCTCGTAAAAGCTTATGACTGCTTAGGCTGTTTTGAATACCACTTCGAAATAAATCCAATCACAAAGTATGAATAGATTAATTTCTACTAGCAGAACATCCATATTCTAATTTTTCATTTGTTTTAAATTTTTAGATATTAAAGTTCTTTCATAAATCATTTTTTATAATCACTACAAAGGAAATACCCTCTCCTTGTAGGAGAGGGCGAGGGAGAGGTTTTTACCCCCTCATCTCCTTGCTAAGCAGTGCTTCTTATCCCAGAGGGAGAAGGAACTTTTAATATTCATTTTAAAATGAATAGAACGATCATTTTTTGATTTATAAAAGAGATTTATGAATGCGTCCGCTCAATATTTAACAGGATTTCTTTTTTATCCAAACCACCGGCAAATCCTACCAGCTTGCCACTGCGACCAATCACCCGATGACAGGGTGCAATAATCGAAATCGGGTTTTTGCCATTGGCTGCACCCACGGCGCGTACAGCCTTGATATTACCCACCTGTTCAGCAATGTCGCGATAGCTTCGCGTCTGTCCGTAGGGAATATTCAGTAGCGCCTGCCAGACTTTTTTCTGAAAATCAGTACCGGCAAAGTCCAAAGGCAGGTCAAAAACATTGCGCTGACCGGCAAAATATTCCTGGAGCTGACGTCTGGTTTCAATCAAAACCGGATGCTGCGGATCTTCAACCAAGGTCGCCAGTTTCACCCGATTCGGCTGTTCACAGTCCCAAAGCACAGCCACCAGCGCGGTTTCATTCGCGACCAGTTGTAGCTGACCTACGGGAGAATCCATATAGAGATAACTTAAGTTCATGATGGCGCCCTGTCCCAATCACTGAGTTCATTTTCTATATTAACCCAGTTCACCGAGACAGGCAGAAACAAATTATGAAGAGGATACTTTCATCAGTACCAGACCGGAAATGATGAGTACGGCAGCCAGCATACGCAATGCTGTAGCAGGTTCACCCAGAACCCAAATACCGATGAGAAATGAACCCACTGCACCAATCCCGGTCCAGATCGTATAGGCTGTACCTAGCGGCAAAGTACGCATCGCATAAGCCAGTAAAGCAAAACTGAGTACCATGAAGACAATGGTAATAATACTTGGAGTGAGTCTGGTAAAGCCTTCAGACAGCTTCATCGAATATGCCCAAACGATTTCAAAAATACCCGCAAGAATAAGTACGATCCAGGCCATGCAGCCCTCCTCCTTTTATATAAGAATCAGGCCGTCCTGACGATTTTTCCTGTAAATTCCGATACGTAATTCACAAGGGAGGTCGTTCCTCCTAGGTGTAAAAATTTGATAAAACCGCGTTTCAGCAATCTGGCTATTTTTACAAAACATCACTTATCGAGATACAACTTAACTTTGTCTTACTCAAATCTTCACGACATTCATGGCTACTCTGGTTATGGTAGATTTTGAAAATGCCAAGTCAGAAATAGTTCTAATAATCGGGCAATTCATTCACAACAATTACATGAGAATGGACTCAGAATATTAAGTTATACACATCAATTAAATTTAAACTTTGTCTGGAGAAATTACATAATGAAACACAAATATACGACACATTGATCACTTTTTGCCTGGTTCCATTATCAACCTATGGTGAATAAACAACCACCAAAGACAAGAGTTATAGGCGATAAAAAAGAACCCAATTTGAGTTCTTTTTATACAAATTTTGTCTAAATCGCAATCAATCAGGCTACAAACGATTACATTTTATGCAACATATCCATATGGTTATCAACATAGATATCTACACACTTATCCATAAAGTTATCCACATATTTATGCACTTATGAGTTTTTAACGATTACAGTTGAACCTGCCCTACTCTCGCTAATTCCGTACGCATTTCATCAATCACAGCTTTATAATCCGGCTTGCCAAAAATAGCTGAACCAGCTACAAACATATCGGCACCCGCTTCGGCAATTTCACGAATGTTGCTTGGCGTAACGCCACCATCGACTTCCAGACGAATATCACGACCTGAAGCATCGATCAGTTTGCGTGCCTGACGCAATTTATCCAAAGTCATTGGAATAAATTTCTGTCCGCCAAAGCCCGGGTTCACGCTCATGAGCAGGATTTGATCGACTTTATCCAGCACATAATCCAGGTAATGCAATGGTGTTGCCGGATTAAATACCAGTCCCGCTTTTGCACCACCTGATTTGATCAACTGTAAAGAACGGTCAATATGATCAGAAGCTTCTGGATGAAAAGTAATGATATCAGCACCCGCTTCAAGGAAATCCCCGATCATGCGATCCACCGGCTTAACCATCAAATGCACATCAATGGGCGCCTTGATCCCATAATTTTTCAAGGCCTTACAAACACCTGCACCAAAAGTCAGGTTCGGTACATAATGGTTGTCCATGACATCAAAATGAACAACGTCTGCACCTGCTTCCAACACATTCTCGACTTCTTCACCTAAACGGGCAAAGTCAGCAGATAAAATAGAAGGGGCAATTAAATAAGGCTTGGACATGGGAGAACCTGGCTTGTTGAAATTGGATTTTTCCCATTATATCAAATCCGCTCCGGCTACTGTGATTCGATGTTGCAAGATTAAAACGCTGTGTAACGCTTTGAGGCTTATGCCGGCATCACCGCTTGGTTTAAAGTACAGGATAATGATGAATAGTGTAGAAGACTGATGAAAAGTATTGCCCATATCCAGACGCAACAAGCTTCACGAATTGCCAAACGCCTGGCCAATCACTGGAAACATAAATTTAATATTGATGAAACCGAACAAAATTTCCTGATTCATTTTCCAAATGCTGAAGTGATATTGGCTCCTGAACAGGATCATCTAACCGTAACGATTCAAAGCACAGATGAATTTACTGACCTGAATAAACTCGAAAATGTGGTTCTGGATCATCTGATCCGTATGGGACAGGAACATCTGACTGCCGACTGGCAAAGATAGGGGCTAAAAAGCCTTAGTGATCAGGGCATAGCAATGATCAGAAACTAGATACGATGATTCGCCTGATCATTAAAGGCATGGATACGCTGAATTCTTTTATCCAGTTCGAGATGTGATTCCAGATATTTTTTAAACTTCCCGATTAGGCGAATCCATTTCAGTTCGGTTTCTGTCAGGTGCCGGTCTTTTCCATCAATATTGAGAGTGAAATTTTTCATTTTTAAGGTTTGCGATTCCTCTGCCAGTATTCTGGCATTTTCCACCCGCTGCGAAAAGTTAGACAAGTAAATACTGGAAATCTGCTGTTGATGCAAATGCTGCATGGCATAGTCATCGGCATCCAGTTCAATCGCCTGCGAATATCCGGCATCGGTCAACACGACTACAGATGCGGTGACCACATCACTTAAATCTCCAGTTACCAAGGCAAAAAGTCCCGCCGCCCCCAGATTAGAAATCACTTTTTGCATGCTGTGCTTCTGTACCAGATGGCCTTGTTCGTGGGCCAATACTGCAAGGACTTCTTCATCGGTGCCGCTGATTTTCACCAGTTCATCGGTCACAATAATGGTGTTATTCGGGATGGCTGCGGCATTCATGCCCATGCTTGATCCACCTTGACGGAAAATAATTTTTGCAGGTTTTCCTACAGCAATCTTTTGTTCATACAAAGTTTTCAATCGCGTCTGTTGTTCTGCCGGGAGTGTACTTGGTTGGGTCTGGACAATTAATTGCTGCTCTGTCCGGTTGCCTACTTCAATTAAAGTCTGCTCCGGAAGGAGCTTTGCCAGCTGTTTGGCAGTATAAGGAATCCCCCATTTTAAAATCACAATCACTGCACTAATCACGATGATCATGGAAAAGAAAATCAGGATCGGTGAACGTTCAAACTTCCAGATCGCATGATAAATATCTTTATGTTTAATGCCGAGCCAATGCGGCGCTTTGCTTAAAAATTCAATCCGACGCTCTTCAGGCAGCTCAATAATCGGTTTACGACTACCGACACCACCAATGTAGGCCATGTCCGGATAAGCAAAATAAAAATCTGCATCGCTAACTTGTGCTGGAACATCCTCATCAAGTTTCAGGGCAATCCCTTGTTGCTGATCCGGTACAATCCAGGCACGGCGGGCTTCAGCGAGAATTCCGTCATAAAACTTAACTTCGACAGGTCGTTTCATCACATTTACTCCTATAGCGATGCATCGAAATCAAATACGTCCAGGATTTCATCAGCCAAAGCACTCGGGTCAGGTTGCAAGATATGCTCAAGATTAGTTTCATCGTCTGCTACATAGAGTTCCAGATGGTTCAACTGATACTCATATAATCGGATGGCAGCCCAAGGCGTCATTAAGCCCAGACTAAGAACACGCACTATCCAGTTGCTCAGCACAATCCAGCTATAACGCCATGTCGTGACCCGTGTTTTAAAGTAACTTTGACCGAGCTCCACATGATTCCAGGTAATGAGGTATAAACGTGCAGAAATGACCGGCCAGACCAGCGCCAGGCAAAGCAGATAGCTAAGCAGTAAACCCAGACTAAACAAATTGGTCCCTATCCGGTCTACCCAGTACACCACTGCTGCAAGCCAGCCAATACCAACCAGCAGGCAAAGACTCAAGGGCAGATAAACGGCAGACATAAACTTGGACCAGTTAATATTCAGCTTGAATTGCAGCTGACCAATCGATAAATGATTAAAGCAATAGCGTTTGTAGAGCCAGATCATCACCGGACTAAACAGCAGCAAAGTAAAGATATTGATCAGGATGGCCAGAAATAAGACCCTGTAAGCCTCGCGGTTGCTGCCATTAAAATAAAAGCGCACATTGCCATATTTGCTATTTCGGGCCTTGAATTTCAGGGTCATCCGAATGAGCCAGGGCAAACACAGCGCAGCGACCATCAATAAAGAGCTGGTAGCAAGGATTGAATAGTTGGTCAGTACGACGGTAACCAGATACAGTTCCAGTGCAAACAGACGACCCAGCAGGATCCGGCTCGGCATGGGCACAAAGTCGAAGCGATGTTTTAAAAATTGGGTATTGCCGTAGAAATAACGCATACGGCGTGCTTTGGCCCAAGGGCTGTACAAGGTCAATGTCACAATGGTCAGCATCAGATTCACCATCCAGATACCAAAATATTCGGATGCACTGCCATGAAATCTGAATCCATATCGCTGATATTTCGGTCTGACCGAAGGCGTGGCTTCAGTCGAAAAACTTGAAGCAGCTGGAAATAATGACTCACTGACACGAATACCGTCTGCTGTCTGCTGCATGACGACCCCAATTTTTTATACTTTTATACATCTGATATTAAAAGAAAAACCCCCAGAATGTAAAAACATTTTGGAGGTTTTTTAATCTTTTTGGCTTTGCTACATATCTGCAGTCCTACTTTAAGGATTTAACTGCACGGCATGGAATTGCAAATGATCATCTACGAAACTTTGAATAAAGTAATAACCATGATCATAGCCCTGATGTTCACGCAAAGTTAGCGGCTGGTTCACGCCATCACAAGCCTGCTGGAACAGGGCTGGATTAAGCTGGTTATAGAACTGGTCTGAAAAACCCTGATCAATCAGGATATCGCCAAACAATGCGCCCTTTTCCTGAACCAAAGCGGTCGCATCATGTTTCAGCCATTCCTCTTTCTCAGTACCCAGATAATTCGAGAATGCCTTGTCACCCCAAGGACACTGACTCGGTGCACAAATCGGTGCAAAGGCTGAAACAGATTTAAATTTTTCTGGATATTTATATGCCAAGGTCAATGCGCCATGACCGCCCATAGAGTGGCCGAAGATGCCGATCTTGCCGGGATGAATCACGAACTCCTCAGTGACCAGTGCATAAAGCTCATCGACAATAAAGCTTTCCATCTGATAATGTTCAGCCCATGGTGCCTGAGTGGCATTAATATAAAAACCTGCACCCTGACCGATATCCCAGTTGTCGCCTTCTGCCACGCTTTCACCACGTGGTGAGGTATCTGGTGTAATCAGAATCAAGCCAAGTTGCGCCGCCAAACGCTGTGCATGCGCCTTGATGGCAAAGGTTTCTTCGGTACAGGTCAAACCTGCCAGATAGAATAATGCCGGACAGCTGTGACCTTCTAAAGCTTGAGGCGGCAGAAAAATGCCAAATTTAGTCGGTGTTTTAAGATAGCGTGAATCAAAACGATAAATCCGCTGTTCACCTTCAAAGCTTCTATTGTTCTGTATAAGTTCCATGGCTATTCCTTATTATTGCAACCGGTCTGTGGATGACATTGATCTAGGGAGATGATGTCGCCGTAGTGGTCTGTGGAAATAAACGTTGCTCCAGTTGCGGCAACATCAATTCCATATTCTTACCGATGACCCATTGCGGTTCTGATGGCTCAAAACCTTGAGCTGATTCCCATTTTGCTACGGTATCTGTGGCCTGTGCGAAAGCGCTTTGCAAGCTGCTATTTTCACGCATGGCTTCATCAAAGAACGCACGACCAAAATAGGTATAATCCGCTTCATTCGAACAGCCAAAAGACTGCCGATCAGCTGCCGAAGCCGTAATCACCAAGGTATTGTCATTCTGTAAAGCAGAAGCAAAACTGCCTGAAAAACAGGCCGAGATTACGATCACGCGCCAACGTATGCCTGATGCATCTAGTGTTTCACGCAACCATTTTGGATCAACCTGCGCCAGATCCAGTGGGGCATTTTCCATTTCAAATACATTCGGCAAACCGTGAGAGGTCATATATAAAAATAATACGTCACTTTCACGGTTCATCTGCTGCCCCATACGGCGCAATGTCAGCTCCATACTGGTTTTGGAAGCAATCGGCATAGTGGTACGTGTCGCTGGGTGATTGACCAAGGCAATCGATCGGCCAAAAGTACCAAAACGGGTATCAAACTGCTCTTTAATCCGCTCAACTTCAGAATGGAATACATCCTGATAGCTCGCTCCAGCTACTCCCATGAAATACCAGTGTGACTGTGCAAATTCACCATACTCGATATTTTCCAGCGCTTTATTCAGCAAAGTTGGCTGGGCATAGAAAGCATCTTCGGCAAAACTCGGTGGAATTTCTTCGACTTTCCAGATCGGCTGATCTTTGACTGAAATCTGCCAAACTACTAGCGTAAACAAAGTCGCCAGCATAATCAGCGCACGTTCCCACCACGGCCATTTTAATTCATGTGAAATCACCCAGACCACTGCCAGACTTTGCCAGACAAACAGCATGACAAAGAGCGTTGGAATATAGTCGTAAAGGATATAAGGCAGATAATCCAGATCACCCAGATACTGAATCAGACACTGGAACAGCATGATATGAGTATCTAACACCAACCATAACAAGGCTGGCACCAGCATCAAGCGTGGATTATTGACCCGTTGCGAAAGAAAAATACCGACAATCAGGGCAATGAAAGGCCAAAGCGCATAACTGATCAGGCCTTGAGAGTTAAAATCTCCCATACGGCCTGAACTGAGCCAGCTAAACAAACTGTTGGCGCAGCCCCCTAAGATCCCCCAGAACACCAGTTGCATGATGGATGGACGGACCAGTTGTAAAGAACGCCTCGACCCCAGAAATAACCACATCCCGGCAATTTGGTTGCTCTTAAAATCGTGCCAAAAATTAATGGAGGGTTTAAAGTCGATCATAGGATTTCAAGGAGATGAGTGGCTCGCTAATGTGCTGAATAAGTTTATGCTTGATAAGCATTTAATCAATGCTAATTTTAAATATATAACAAATCTTTGCTTAATAAAGAAGCCATTATCCTATTCAGCTACAAGTTCATGCTGAAAATACGCATCAAAGCGACAAGCATCGCCTTGCCATTGATGATTTGGCTCTTTTCCGGCCAGAAATACCGCCAAACGTGGACGTTTGACCACGACACGCTTGCCAATTTTCTGCGCCCATTCTAAAAGGTTATCGCCCAGATCCATTTCACCATCTTCAGGCAATAACATATGCAACAGCTGCATCTGTTTTTTGACCTGTGCCTGCTTTTTGACTGCCTGCTGATTTTGATCCCGCTGTGGAAACATTGGATCAAGATAAACTACATCGACAACTTTATGCTGCTGGGCCTGTTGTTGCAGATAATCGGCTGAATCAGAAAAAACCAAATGAATCCGTGATACGACCTGACTTAGAAATGCATCCGACTGGGCACGCGTATGGGTATCTTCAAGCAAGGTGAACAAAATCGGATGCCGTTCAACCAAGGTCACTTGCGCACCTAAATGTGCCATCAACAGACTGTCATGTCCCAGACCTGCAGTCGCATCAACTAAGCTTGGTTTTTCACTTAAATTACAGGCACGTGCAATCATTTCTGACTTTAAAGATGCGCGTTTTAAACGCCCGGTTTCCGCTTGCCAGTCCGGTTGCATCTTCATGCCGTTGGCACATAACCAGAGTCCGTCAGCATCAACACAAAGGGCCAGTTCAGGATTTAAACGGAAAAAACGTGCATTGAGTTTTTCAACAGTTTCAATCTCGACCTGTACCCCACGAGAAGAAAGCACAGCCTCGAAGTGCTGTGCTTTCTCTTGATCGTCAGATTCGGCATATAAGCGAATCGCGCTTACCATAATTTCCAACCTGTATAGGCAAATAATAAAATCAGCAGACCCGAAGCAATACGATACCAGGCAAAGATCATAAAGTCGCGTTTGGCCACATAAGCGACCAGCGCACGGATTAATATCAATGCCGAGATAAAGGAAACCAGAAGCCCAACCCCAATCACGGTCCAGTCTTCAGTGGTATTTAAGACATCATAGCTTTGATAAAGATCTAGCAGGCCAGCGCCAATAATCACCGGAATACCCAAGAAAAATGAGAATTCAGTCGCTGCCTTACGTGACACACCCAAAAACATCGCACCGATAATGGTTGCGCCTGAACGGGAAGTACCCGGAATTAAGGATAAAACCTGAATCAGGCCAATCCAGATCGCATCTCTAATGCTGAGTTCTTCAACTTCATGTACACGGACTTGTGGTGGATTCTTTTCAATCCAGATAATGATCAAACCACCGACAATCAAACCAATGGCAATCGCAATATCATTAAACAATAATTGTTTGACGGTTTGTCCCAAAGTCAGACCAATCAATATAATCGGAATAGAAGCCAGAATCAGGCCAATGCCTAAACGGCGACCTTGCGGTTCACCGCTGACAATCCCGGTCGCTGCCCCCCAAAGACGTGCCCAATATTCATAAATAACGGCAGCAATTGCCCCCATCTGGATCGCGATGACGAATACATCACTCTTTTCCTTGGTCCAGAAATTCATTAATTCTGATGCCAAAATCAAATGGCCGGTACTGGAAATAGGCAAAAACTCGGTAATGCCTTCGATAATACCCATGATGGCCGCTTTGAGTAGCAGTAAAAGATCCATGCTTTATCCTAATTAATTATGCTTTGCCTTGTTCTGGAATTTTTTTCCACGCGTTATCGCGTAAATATACGGGTAATGCCAATTCTGCACTGACCCAGTTTTCTGCTTGTGCCGCTGCGCGTGCAATGCTGGCGATATCCTGTGCGGTCGCATGCACATCTTTATAAATTGAAGTTTCGCTTTGTACCAGTTCAGCACCTGAACCTACCGGGGTAAAGCACACAGCTTGGCTGCCTTCTGCATAACTTAATAGTTGCTCATCATCGACCGGTTGCATAATCCCCTTCGCATCCAGTTGATAGCTCGCGATATAGACTTCGCTCATGCGGGCATCCAATACCGCAGACACTTCAGTCAGACCATGCAAACGGTAGGCTGCTTGTGCCAAAGCCTGCAAAGTTGACACCGGAATCACCGGCACATCATTGGACCAAGCCAAGGCCTGAGTCACGGCAGCATTAATGCGGACACCGCTAAAAGAACCCGGACCACGACTAAAGGCAATCGCGGTCAAATCAGCAATGGCCAGCCCAAGATCTTGCAGACCTTGTTCAATCATTGGGAGAATCGTTTGCGTTTGTGCCTTGGCGCGCGCATCAAGCTGAAAAAATAGTTCTTGAGTATCATCGATTACAGAAACGGAACACTGCTCATTGGCAGTCTCCAATGCCAGCACTTTCATGCACAACCTTAATTCAGAGAATATAAAAAACGCGGATATGATACTCCACTCATATCCGCTACGCGAGATTTTCCCGAAACAGATACAAAAATGCCTAGAAAATCTAGGCTTATGATTCACTTATTAAAAGAGTGCCTTAGAGTTGCACTTCTTCCAAGTCCTGAAATTTCTGAAAATGCTCGGCATAATGCATGGCGCTCATTTTCAGTTTCTGAATGCTGTCCTCATCCAGCGTTTTTACCACTTTACCGGGTGAGCCCATCACCACTGAATTATCTGGAATGATCTTGCCTTCCGGAATCAAGGCATTGGCACCAATAATACAATTCTTGCCAATCACGGCATTGTTTAGAATGACTGCTTGAATCCCGATCAGGCTGTTATCGCCAATGGTACAACCATGTAGCATGGCCTGATGCCCAATTGTCACATAATTGCCAATACTCATCTCAATGCCGGCATCCGTATGCAGTACTGCATTTTCCTGCACATTGCTAAAGTCACCCAATTTAATTTTACTGTTATCTGCGCGCACTACTGCACCGAACCAAACACTGACTTGTCGTCCAAGTTCAACCTGTCCAATCACCGTTGCGGTTGGTGCCACCCAGCCATCCCAGGGCTGATGTGTAGCAGTGGGTATATATCCCTGAAATTTATACAACATTGATAAAATCCTGTTCAATGGTTAAAAAAATTTGGAGCGTTTAAACGTTGGAGAATTAAGTAAAAATGGCCAGTCTTTCTTATAATCCAGCCCATATTGAAATAAAGAAATCAGCATACGTGCGGTCAAGCCCCAAACCACTTCATTTTCTACCCGCATACTCGGAAAATATAAAGATTGCTGGGCAAAACGGACTTCATAGGGCGTGGGTGTCACTTCAAGTAAATGCTGCAATGAGGCAAAGAAAATCCGGTCGATTTCCGTCGGTTGTGGAATCAGCTTCACTTGCGGAGGAATCAGTCCCACAATCGGTTTGACCAGCATGCCATTGCGGGCTTTTTGCATCGGCAAATCACCCATTAAATGTACATCAAAAGGATTGAGTGCCGTTTCCTCATAGGCTTCTCTTAGAGCCACCACAATATTACTGGTATCTTGCGGATCGCGCTTGCCACCCGGAAATGAGACTTCTCCAGCATGATTATTCAAATAAGCTGAACGGCGCGTCAGCAATACTTTCGGGTCAGCTTCATCTGTAATTGCAATCAACACGGCAGCATGGGCAGATCGGATACGCTTGGAAAAACGTAATCGTTGCTGCAACCTGTGTGTCAATTCACATGCATCCATTCTCTCAGCCCTGACGATGATCATAATTTCATCATAGCTGATTTTAGTCGGGGCGGGAGAGAAATGATGCCAAATTTTGCTTTTTCAGTTATCCTGAGCTTACTTTTATCATTGATGATGAATATGAACTTCTGTGTGAATTGTGGACATAAAACCACTGCTAAAATTCCTTTGGGCGATCAGCAAATTCGCAGCGTATGTGATTCATGCGGCTCTATTCATTACATTAATCCGAAAGTGATTTGTGGCGCTTTAGTCTTATTCGAAAACAAAGTACTGCTGTGCCGTCGTGCCATTGAACCACGCTACGGCTTATGGACTTTACCTGCCGGCTATATGGAACTGTTTGAAACTATGGAGCAAGGGGCTGCCCGGGAAACCCGCGAAGAAGCCGAAGCTGAAGTAGACATTGAACAGTTGTACTGTATGTATAACATTCCACGTATTGGTCAGATTTATGTGCTATTTAAAGCCAATCTGATTGATGGAAAATTTGGTGCGGGTGAAGAGACCATCGAAACACGTTTATTTGATGAAGCAGATATTCCCTGGACTGAACTTGCCTTCCCGAGTGTAGAACACACCCTCAGACATTATTTTGAAGATCGTAAAAGCAACACTTTCCCAATGCATCTGGAAACCTTAGGCACACGTCTAGACCACACGGGTTAAATCTAATCTGTATAAAAAATCCCATACTAAGATGGGATTTTTTTTATTTTTAAGGAATATTATTTAGCTTTGACTTGATAGCAATCCGCGAGTTTAAACTCAACCGAACCACCATTTAATTTTGCCAAGCTAATATCTGCCGGTGTTTCACCCTCATTGTTATTATTATAAACTTTTTGAAAACTCGCATAGGTATTGGCCCATTGTACCCCATCACCTGCCGAATTCAGGAAAGTTACACGCCCATTCTGGCCAACATTAGTATCCAACACATTAGACAAATTAAGCAGTGCACCACCGATCACAATCGAATCCCTAGAATCCGGTGAAGACTGGATGCGTGAGTCTACCCCTACCAATGCGCCATTGATATTACCAAACTTTTCATTAGCCAAAATCAGGCGCATGGAAACCGCTTTATCAGCCACAAATGCACGTCCTAAAGTTCCAAGGCGATATTGTTGTATGCCTTGATGATCTAAGAGCGTAGCTGCCAATACATCACCTTGACAGCCATTCACCGGATCAGTCGCAAAATTACTAGAGGATTGCATATTGGTGCGTACATCACCATTACTGTCAATTACAATTCCTAAAGTAATTGGGCTGACAGTGGTATCTGTAAATTTAAATTCCAGATTGGCATACATTGGGAAGATATATTTCTCCTTATCTGCCACGTTCTGTGCTGTTTTAAAGACCTGACGATCCAGATAACTAATTGGGAAAATCTTATAGAGATCAATGCTTCCCCTATAGTTTTCACCATCGGCCTGCAAACGCCACAACCCCAAATTGGCTTGATCGGAAGTATCCAGCGTTTTTTTGTCAGTCACCATCTTATAGAAAGCTTCTTTACCCGCGATCACATAATCATTCAATAATCTGCCTTGATACAACTCAAGCGGAGTCGCATTATTTGCAACATTCAAGCGGTAAGGCGTGTTAATGGTTTTACTGGTTGGATGAATCCATGAACTTTGCGGATCAGCGGTCATTTGTACCGGTTTCATCTTACGGATGAGTTGAGCATTAATCCCCCCTAAGGAAGATAAATTTTCTTTAGCCAGAGTTAACTCATTATCACGCCATTGTAAGCCGCTGCCAAAGGTATAGCCCTGGCGATCGGTAATCAGCATAAAATGGCCAAATAAATATTTAGTATTCTTATTTTTAATATCACAAGGGTTTTGATTACAGCCCACCAGTCCATCTGAACCCGTCAGGTTACTACCAATTACGCCTGAAGTTGAGAATAATGAAAATTCTGGCTGATACACGGCTGCGTTAGCAATCGTCACCAGTTTTTTAACGGTGGCAAAAGCCACCTCATCCGAAATTGTGCTGATATCAACAAAATCTTTAATTTTGGTCGCCAAATCGGCATCCATCAGATTGATATTCTCACTGGTTTTCGCCAGGTCTTTACGCATCTCTTCAGTAATATACAAAGGTTGTACATCAGATGGATTAATAATACGCCCTTCTTCTAACGCCAAAGCTTGCAGAATTTTAACCAGACGCATGGCCACCTGAACGGTAGGATCATTAGGCACCAAATCACCTACCGGACGTCGAGCAATCCCAGTTGCAATATCGATTACACTTAAACGCGGCAGCTGGGTCTGGGCACTAAAACTGGCATAATCGCTGAGTTTAATTTGACCTAAATTAATCTTGCGCGAAGCAAAACTTTGAATATAAAACTCAATATTATCCGTCTTTTGACAGGTTCCAGAAGCAACCCCATTTTTACTGTCAAATAACGTAATAAAGGTATTTTCTGTATCGCTACTACAGTTAAAGTTCAAACCATCGAGCGGATATTCCAGCCCCCATTCCACACAGTTCGTTGTACCTGGGGTACAAGTACCATTGGTCGTGGCTTCATCGTTTTTTTCTGGAATGACATTGGCACTTTCCCCACCACACCCGCTCAGTGCCGTTAAAAGTGTGGTTAAAGCAAATGGAAATAATATTTTATTTTTCATCTTTTTATACTCGAATAGTCCTTATCGAATGGCGACTAATTTTAGTTGTCCATGATTTGTCAGCATCTTGTCTTCAACATCTATCGCGGAGGCCAAAGGCGTCAATAATACATATTCAGTTTGTGCAGGAATCTGGAGAACCCCTTCGATACGCTCATGTTGAATAATATTCGCCTGTTCTTCCTGATTTTTATAACCGCCCGCTCCTTCAAGCACACAGCCGCGACTGTCTAAAAACACAACAAAAGGCCAATAATACGTTGGATTTTTCTGGCTAGAAGCATAAGAGTTGATCTGAATATTCTGGATATCGGATTGAAGCTTTACCACTTCAAAATCAAATTCGTCTGCTTTAAGAGGTGCGCGAGGCCACAGGTTAACTGCTTTTTTAAGGCTGATTTCTTTCGCTTTTTTAATTTTCTTATCATTAAAACACTGCTTGCCTAAGCTCTTGATGGTCTCCGACTGTGAAATACGATAATAACTTTGAGCCAGTACCACAGGACCAGAATCTACTTCTGGCGTTTGAAACAAGGATTTTAATACGGATTGTCCCACCCCTTTTTCACGTTCAATTGTCTGGATCCGGGTAGTTCCAATATTTTTATCTACTACTCCTTCGGGCATGCTATAGAAACGTTTTTTGCCTTCCAAATTAAATTCTTTATTTTCCAGATACTCACTATCCACATATTCAATGCCTTCAACTTGGCTAAATCCCGGTTTGTGTATAGTAGCAACAGAAGATTCAGTTCCAGCATCAGGATTTTGAATAGCTTGAGATTCCGGTTTTAATTGTGGTTTAGACTGAATCTTTTCTTGCGCGGTATGTAATTGTACTGGTTGTACTGGTTGTACTGGTTGTACTGGTTGTACTGGTTGTACTGGTTGTACTGGTTGTACTGGTTGTACTGGTTGTACTGGTTGTACTGGTTGTACAACCATATTATGGTCATGCTTAGGTTTAACTTGCCTATTTTCTACGACGGGCAATTTTTCTATGTTTTGTCTTACAGGTATAGGCTGAACTGCTGCAGCTCCTACTTTTTTCGACAATCGATATTTTTCCTCAGTTTTTTTCTCTGCATTATTACGTGGTACGACTAATGGTCGCCCATCCGGACCAATAATCGTAATAAATTCTTTAGCGCTTGTATAAAAAGACAAGGGGACCAGACTTAATACCAGTACCGTTGTCAATCCTACTTTCCCTGTCTTGATCATTTCTTCCTTACCAACGCGTGCGATAGTTCAAACCTAAAATGGTAATTTTGGTATCTGTTTTTACATTCAAACCTGCATATGGGTTTAATAACAGGTTATTTACCCCGGTCTGGTTGGCTAAACTACTGGTATTTGCTGGAATCTGATCTTTGCTGCGCAAGAAACCAATTGATAGATCCAGATCAGTATCTGCATCAAAACGGTAACCAACACCTAAACCAAATAACTGCGCACCATTGATCGGTACCATGGTATTACGCTTATTTTTCGGAATAGCACTGGTACGTGGCTCATAACCTGCCCGAAGCTTCAAACGGTCTGTAGCGGAATACTCAATCCCGATACCGAAGTTCCACGGCGATTCAAATCCCATCGGTAAAGCCAAGGTTGAGTCTGTAACATTGGCAGACAAAATTTTGGCAATTTTTAAGGCTGAAATAGTCCGATCAAATTCAAATTTAAATTCGTCCCAGACCTTGTAATCTGTCCAGCCAATATCAAAATTCACTTGCAAATCTGGCATCACTTTATATTTGATACCTGCCTGAAAATGCGCCGGATATTCAAAATCCTGCGACACTAGACCAGATTCACTCGATGGTATGTAAGTAGGAAATCCAAGAATTGCAGCCAGAATCTGGCCGGTCGGTGAGGTCATTAAACCTTTGATCATTTCCTGAGGAGCTTTTGCATTATCAATATGATATTTCCCTTTTAAGCGCATTTTTGCAGCACTTTGGTACACCATACCAAAACTAAAATCTTCGCGTGGTTCCCACAATATTCCCAGGTTATAGCTTGGGCTTAAGTTTTGCTCAAGCTCCAGTTGCATTTGACCAAACTTGCCAAATGGGTTCATCCCCTCATCAGCATTACAGATCCCGAGCAAAAGAATATCTGTAATAATGTCGGAATTTTCTTTAAAAGGCGTACACACGACTTCGTCGATCATACGCAACATCCCAATCAACTCATTCGGGAAACGCAAGTCCGTTTTCATCCCGATGGCTTGATAAGACATCCCGATAGAAGCACCAATCGACAGTTGGTCATTGACCTCATAACCGATGGATGGTGACAGATAAGTAATCCGCTCTAAAGCAACCTGCTGTCCCATAAAGTTTGCCGGGTTACCATCTTCATGACCAAAACCTGCCATGAGAGGAGCATAAACAGCAGTCGCATAAGTGGCTTTCGATCCAGGGGGATTGTATGCAATCCCCATGGTCGGTGCAGTCAAAGGAAGGCCTTCCCCTAAATCCACCATTTTTTTCAGAAAAGGGACATAAAGACTGACATATTCCACATCGCCTTTTACCGGACCTTTAAAGTCAGTACACAAATCAGATGAAACTTCAGGACCGTCATTACAGACAATAGGATCATCAGAATAGCCAAATACGTTATATCCGGCCGGTACTGAAAACTCACGCTGGATATCAAAATTAGCCACAATGATTTGCTGTTCGGTTTGCAGACCATCAATTTTAGTCAGTGCAGCCGGGTTAAAGTGGATGGCATTGACCCCTGGAGGATCTGCGGTGACGGCATTCCCCATGGATAGTGCACGTAAATCAACTGAAAGGTTGGTTCCCAATTGTGCAAAGGTATAACTTGAACAGCCCGCAAGAATGATTCCTGTCAATAACGGGCTAAGTCGAATGTTTTTCATACGACGCCCCTATTAACTGATTCTTTTACCAAAACCTAAAATATCAAGTGGGAATGACAGTCCCAACGAAACATCCGGTGCATCTTCGGTCAGCCCTAAGCCAACGGTACCATTAACAATGGTTTCTGGAGAAACTCGCACACCTAAGGAAATTGCAAAGGTAGAACTGGTCTGATCCGCAGCAGAATAACTTTCACCCGTGTTATAGTTAAATTCCGCACCAGTATTAAAGCTTTGCTGATAGGACATGGTCATCGAAACATCATAGTTAAATGAATATGCGAAACCAAAGGCAAAGCCTCCACTAACACCCGGTTCAAACTCCTCAATAATCCGGCTACCTCGACGCTGATTCAGGCCCGATTCTTTAAAACCATAGTTCGCAGAAACTGATGCAAACAATACGACAGGATCAATATATTTACGTGTACTAGCACCTACTCCAGCAGAGTAATAGCCCTTTCCTGCTGCCAGATCTGTCGCAGCATTAATTTCATAAGGACTGTCACCCGTTTTGGTCGACAAATTTGCAAATAAAATCAGAGGCAGACGACCCGCTTTTAGTGGAAAGGGTTCCCAGCGAGCGCCCAAACTAATATCGCCCAAACCTGCAGTAGACGTATCTTTTAACAAGTCAGTTTTGGCCACTAAAGGTAGAGATGCAGTCAAGGTCAGGTTATCTTTCACACCATATTGGAAAGTAAAAGTATTAGTCATACTATGTGTTGCATTTTCTTGAACACGTAGTTGATACAATTGGCCCTGAGCCATTTCAATATCGAGTTGAGTGTCTCGATAATAGGTATAATCAATATCGTAATATGATGAAATTTCACCTTGTTTTATCAGAGAGTATTGGCGTTCATTTGACGTAAATACTTCTTCCAGGTTAGCTGCCTGAGTAGCATCTCCTTCTTGTTGCTGTAAAGCTTGAGATGCATCTACTACCTGGCCAGCCTGAGTCTCTACAGGTGCTGCTGTTTCCACGGCAGCCTCTTCAACTGCTTCATATCCACCTAGTTCCGATTCTTCTGCAGTCTGCGTTTCGACCTGCCCGGTTTGAGCCGGTACAGATGCAGCAGTTTCAACAACAACTTCTTCATCAACCGTTTCGTATTCACCTAGTGCTGGTTCTTCTGCAGCAAATGCAACGCCCATTACCATTTGAATGCTCAGTGCCAAGAACGTCTTGTTCATCCATTTACTGTTCATATCCATTTCACCATTTTAATTTTTATTACTGTTTTTCGTTTTATTTATTCTTGTAATACAGTCTCAGGAAGTTATGTTGATATTCCCCAAATTTTTCTGACTC
This sequence comes from Acinetobacter lwoffii, assembly GCF_019343495.1. Classification (NCBI taxonomy): domain Bacteria; kingdom Pseudomonadati; phylum Pseudomonadota; class Gammaproteobacteria; order Moraxellales; family Moraxellaceae; genus Acinetobacter; species Acinetobacter lwoffii. The sequence continues at coordinate 1,624,769 of NZ_CP072549.1, forward strand.
TGTATTACGATTACGGTCCATACGGATCGTAGAAGCTTTATCAGCAATTTTGTCCATATAAAATTGTGGATACTGCATGTCAACCAAGGCATAGCGATTGATCGTAGCATCTTCTACATGGCGCATATCTGATTCTTTTAATGCTAGAAAATTTTTACGATATTGTTCAGGTACATTAATCAGGAACAAAGTATTATTTTCCCAAATATCCTGAAAACGCCGTTCCTCAAAACTGATATTACCAAGTGCCGGATCTGCAACATAAACCCGGCCATTTTTATAACCTTTATAAACTACAAAATGCTTAAATCCCGCATAAGAAATCGGAACAATGGCAGGCTGATCTTGATTGACTAAATCTTTGAACTCTCCTCGATATCCTCCACTTTCCAATCCTAAGGCTGAAACGAAGCGCTTCATATCAAGCAGAGAAAAACTACGGCGTTCAACAATTTTATCCGTTTCACCGAATTTCATTAGCCCACTCATGACTTGCTGCTCATCCAGCTGCGTACCGACATAACCATTGAGGAGGGTCGTCAGTGCTGCTGAACCACAACTATAATCATAAGCTTGACGTACAATGCCCTGAAATTGATCCAGAAGTGCCGGTTTTACTTCCACAGCTTCACGGTGCATACGTACAAAAGAGTCATTTCTTGAATCAAGAACTTCAGTATAGTGAACAGCACCATTCGGCTGTTTTTTGATATCCAGAGCTTCTTTGGCAGCGTAATACATCAATGCCGAGCCCAACGCGATCTCTAACATAATTATTAACTTTTCTTATAATGGGCATGATGTGCCTATTTTTCTTTTTATAGAGCATTCACTCTACTTCCCTGTAACTAGAAAGATACCTGTTTTTTCAAAAAAATACAGTATTTTTTTTATTTTTTAGATAAGTGATATAGTCATAAAAAAGCGCGTGTAAACACGCGCTTTTTTTAAAATAAAGATTAGTGACCTGAAATAGTAATAATTGCGCCTTTTGTATAACTACCCTGAGCTTGAGAGTAGAATGTTTGTAAGCCTTGAACTTCCATATCACCAATTGATGATCTTGCTTCACGGTTACCTAAATGAATACCTTGAATGTATTGATCTTTAGCACCCGTATCATTACTTACAATACGAATATGTGCTGCTTTACCCACAGTATTAGATGTGCCTACATAAGCATCATTAAATACTGAAATGTTTTGGCTAATCGTTAAATCATTAGACTTCGAATCTGCAATTTTAATACTTTCAATGAAGATCTCACCAGATTCACGTGTAGTTACTGGAGTTGTACCTGAAAGTCCCACAGTTACACCTTTAGTTGAATTATCCAGAATACCTAGATTTTTAATTTCTAGGCCACCAACCATTTTAGTATTCAGTTTGATCATCGCACCTTGTGGAGCAGCACCCAGTTGAATATTGGCATTTATCACACCAGTTTTAACGTCAAAACCACTGAGGATATCATTTATAACCGCACCTCCACCTCGACGAATTGTATCTACATTATCACCTACACCTTTTACGCCAGATGCAGTTACACCAATTCGACCGATCTTGATATCAAGACCTGATACTTGTGCTGCAATATTAATGAAAGGATTAGCCCCCCCTGCACCAGCATCTGAATCAATCACCAAGTCAGCAAGGTTACGGGATGCAAGTAAGTAAGCACCACCATCATCATAGTTAGCACCAATTACTACACCATGAGTTGCAGTAGTCGGATTAGCAAGAGCAGCGGCATCAGGAGCTACATCAGTCTTACCACGGATTACGATCGCACCTGCTGTAGAAGTACCTCCGAAACCCGCCTCATTTGCAACACCTTTAGGTGCCAAACCGTCGTTATCATGGATAAATAATTTTTCAATAGCAATTTTCGAGATGCCGATACCAATTGTCAAACCGTCTTGACCCGTTGTTTCGCTTAGAGATGCATCATCCATTGCTTGCATCGCCATCGCATTGGCACTAAATGCAACTGAAGTCGCTAAAACTAATTTTGTAAATTTTTTCATTGTTTACTCTCCCAAGAGTACTATTTTTTTTGGTTGTGAATTACTCAGTGTTTAGGCTGTATTTTTTATTTTCTGACAGCTTAAGCATCTTTCCTTGAGTAATTTGTTAGCCCACTTAAATTAGCGTCGAGTCAAATTTTGATCAACTGTTGTTGGTCGCAATCTGTCGCTTACCGATAAACGGTATTTCATGATTTAAAAATATTTTCCTGGCTTCTTGATATAAAATAGTAAGTCATATCGAACTCTCCATAACTGAATGACCGAAGCTCTCTATCATCGTCCCTTAAAGTTTGAATCACGTCTGGTTACAGATCTATTATCCGCATTGAAGACATTGAATCATCTAGTGTATTTAAATAATAATGGTCGGCCTTTTATTGCCTGCTGCGCTCAAGAATATTTTGTTGCGCAGACATCACAAATTCAGTCTTTTAAAAGAATAGGGATTGAACAGTATCAACCCAGCCCATCTGAATTTAATTTAGTGATTAATGCATTAAAAACTCCTCAAGAGAATGGCTTTCATGGAGGCTATGTTGGCTTTATCGGCTACGATTATGCGGCTCAACAATATATTCAGTATCCAGACCGTCCTCAACCTGGTTTATTTATTGGTCAATTTCCTTCCTACATTAAACCAATCTCTGATGGCTGGATGTTCTATAGTGATGATCCACAGGCAGAACAAATTTTCAATCATATTCAGAACTTACTTAATCAAGATAAAATTCACTCGACATTTCATTTAAAAAATCCTTGTATCTCACGCTGGACTAAATCTGTTTATACTCAGGCTTTTCAGAAAATTCAGGACTATATTGTTGCAGGTGACTGCTATCAGATTAATCTGACCCAAGAGTTTAAAGGTCGTGCCCAAGGCTCCCTCTTAGCAACTGCCCAAGCATTCTGGACATTAACCGAAGCGCCCTATGCCGGTTATTTGCGTATTGGTGATTTTGAATTACTCAGCTGCTCACCCGAGTTATTTATTGACTTCGAAAAAAATCGGAAAATTATCACCAAACCAATTAAAGGCACCATGCCACGCTATACAGATCCAGTGCTGGATGAACAATCTAAACAAACCTTAAAAGCATCGGAAAAAGATCAAGCAGAAAATGTCATGATTGTGGATTTATTACGTAATGATTTAAGTGTGTATGCGGAAACAGGTTCGGTTAAAACACCCAAATTATTTAATATCGAAAGTTTTAATCAAGTACATCATATGGTGAGCGAAGTTGAAGCGACCTTAAAAGCAGATATCAATCCTTTCGAGGTGTTAATGTCAGCCCTACCAGGTGGCTCAATTACGGGTGCGCCTAAAATTCGTGCCATGCAGATTATTGCTGAACTGGAAGGTGTAGCACGTGGGGCTTATTGTGGATCAATGGGTTATTTTAATTTTGATGGTACCGGTTCCTGGAACATTCTGATTCGTTCCATCCAAAAATATCAAGAAGATGTTTCTTTATGGGCGGGTGGTGGTATTACCATTTCTTCGGATTGTGATGCAGAATATCAAGAATGTTTTGATAAAGTTTCAGCGATGCTGGATCTGTTAAATACGTGGTATCAGCCTAAATAAATAAAAAGCGAATCATTTGACTCGCTTTTTTCTACAAATCCACCCTAACCCTCCTTTAGTAAAGGAGGGAAATCCTCCCTTTTCAAAGGGAGGCTAAGAGGGATTTTAATCACACCAAAATCTCATTTTTTAGTGTATCGACTAAACGCTGATTTTGCTCATCTGTACCAATAGTAATTCGCAAGAACTGGTTAATACGTGGCTTGTTAAAATAACGCACGATAATGCCACGTTCACGCAACTCACTTGCAAGTTCGCCCGCATCCTTAGATGGCAATGAGGCAAAAATAAAGTTGGCACTCGATGGTAAAACTTTAAAACCAAGCTCATTTAATTGGGACACCAACTTTTCACGACTCTTAATCACTTTTGCATTTTGTGCTTCAAAGTAGGCTTGATCTTCAAATGAAGCGACCGCTGCAGCAATCGCAAAACGGTCCATCGGATAGGAGTTAAAGCTATTTTTGACTGCTTCAAGTGCTGCAATCAAATGTGGCTGGGCAATCGCGAAACCAACACGTAACCCTGCAAGAGAACGTGACTTCGAAGTAGTTTGACATACGACTAAATTTTCATATTTTTCAACCAGCTTGACTGCTGATTCGGCACCAAAATCCACATAGGCTTCATCAATCACCACCACTGAATCCGGATTGGCTTGCAGAATTTCCTCAATGGCTACCAAGCCTAGATCAATACTAGTCGGTGCATTAGGGTTAGTGATAATAATGCCACCATTAGCTTGTTTATAGTCATTTACAACAATTTCAAAGTCATCATTCAGTGGCAAGATTTTGGTTTTGACGCCGAAAAACTGACTATAAACCGGATAGAAACTATAGGTAATATCTGGATAAAGTACAGGCCGTTCTTGAACAAAAAATGCTTTAAAGATATGTGCCAAAATCTCATCTGAGCCATTGCCGACAAAGACAGTTTCAACAGGTACATTTTGCTGTTTAGCGATCGCCTGTTTCAGTTCAGACGCATCCGGATCTGGATATAAACGCAAAACGTCTGCTGAATTTGCCAATACCTGTTGTACTGCCGCAACCACTTTGGGTGATGGCGGATACGGATTTTCATTGGTATTAAGTTTTAAAATATTCTGGATTTTTGGTTGTTCGCCTGGGATATACGGTTCTAATTCACGTACTTCAGGACTCCAAAAACGCATTTGTTCTGTTGTGATATTCATTTTGTATTCTCTTTAAACCCTCTCCTAACCTCTCCCTGAGCCATATATGGCGCAAGAGAGGAATTTTCATTACTAAAGACACAAGATTTTTGTGGTTTAAATTCTCCTCTCCTTTTAGGAGAGGGTCAGGGAGAGGTGGTAATGCTATTTATGATTGATAACGATAACGTGCTGAACGCGCATGCGCATCCAGGTTTTCTTGTTGCGCCAAGATATCCGCGGTTTTTGCTAAAGTTTTTACACCTTCTTGTGAGCACATGATCAGGCTTGAGCGCTTCTGGAAATCATAGACACCAAGTGGCGATGAAAAACGCGCAGTACCTGAAGTTGGCAAGACATGGTTTGGCCCGGCACAGTAATCACCAATGGCTTCAGGCGTATAACGCCCCATAAAGATCGCACCTGCATGACGAATGCTATCAGACATTGCTTCTGCATCATCTAAACACAACATCAAATGCTCAGGCGCCACCTGATTAATCAAATCTGACGCTTCTTGACGGTCTTTCACCAAGACCAAAGCACCACGATTGGCAATCGAGGTACGGGCAATTTCTGCCTTCGGTAATGTTGCTAGATGCATTTCAATCGCCTGCTCAACATCATTCAGCAACTGTTCATCTGGTGTGATGAAAATAGCCTGTGCCACAGTGTCATGCTCAGCTTGCGAAAGTAAATCCATGGCCAGCCATTCAGCATTATTTTGGCCTTCGGCATATACCAAAATTTCAGAAGGCCCTGCAATCATGTCGATGCCGACCTGACCAAACACTGCACGTTTTGCTGCAGCAACAAAACGGTTGCCCGGGCCAGTAATTTTATCTACTGCTGGGACAGTTTCTGTACCATAAGCCAATGCCGCAACCGCTTGCGCGCCACCAATGGTAAAGACACGCGTTACGCCTGCCAGATATGCAGCCGCCAGTACCAATGGGTTTAAATCACCATTCGGCGCAGGTACCACCATAATAATTTCAGGAACACCCGCCACATGTGCAGGCACCGCATTCATCAATACTGAAGATGGATAAGACGCCAGACCACCCGGTACATAAATCCCCACACGATCCAGTGGAGTCACTTTCTGACCGAGCGTATTGCCCAAGGCATCGACATAAGTCCAGCCATCTTGCTTTTGTGCTTGGTGGAATTCCCGAATACGATTCGCTGCAAGTTCAAGCGCTTCCCGGACTTCCGTGCTTAGACCATCAAATGCTGCTTTCAATTGTTCCTGGGTCAGTTCAAGCTCTGAAAATTGATGCGCCGGATGTCGATCGAACTGTTGAGTGAGTTTAAGAACTTGAGCATCACCATGCTGACGAACATCAGCAATAATTTGATCTACAGTTTTTAAAAGTTCAGGATCATTAACAGTTTCAAAAGCCAACAAGTCAGCAAAAGCTTGCTTGAAGTTTTGATCTTGGGTCGATAAACGTCGCATCAATTTACCCATCAGGTTTGAATTCGAAGGCTTTAGTTTACCTGTTTTCCAGACTTTTGTCGGCAGCTATAGTGCTCTAGCCCTATGAGTTTTATTGGAAATAACTTTTGGTAAAATTGATGAAAGAATTCACATCATATTTATGTTCAATCGAATAAAAAAACCACCCTAAGAGGACGGTTTTTTTATGCAACAAATTTAGGCCTGTTTGGCCTTTTCACGTTCTTCCACGGCTTTTTCAAGCTGTGCCAGAATCGGATTTAACAATGCTTGCTTACGCTTGAAGCTAGCTTTGTTTACGATTAAACGCGAAGATACTTTACAGATTTCTTCAAGTGGCTCTAAACCATTAGCACGCAAGGTATTGCCTGTATCTACGACGTCAACAATGTAATCACCCAGACCAACCAGTGGCGCAAGTTCCATGGAGCCATACAGCTTGATCACATCTACTTGCTCACCCAGGCTGGCATAGTATTGACGGGTCAAATTCACGTACTTGGTCGCAATTTTTAAGCGACCTTTAGGACGTTGCATCCCTACCTTACCGGCAGTCATCAATTTACATACCGCAATTTTCAGGTCCAATGGTTCATAGACGTTTTGCGCGCCATGTTCCATCAATACATCTTTACCGGCCACACCAATATCGGCTGCACCATTTTCAACATAAGTCGGTACATCTGAAGCACGTAAAATTAATATACGAACCTGTTTATGCGTGGTCGGGAAAATCAGTTTACGAGATTTATCAGGATCTTCTAAAAGATTAATCCCTGCTGTTTCTAGCAAAGGTAAAGTCTCTTTTAAGATACGCCCCTTACTTAATGCCAAAGTTAAACCATGATCAAAATTGCCCATTACGTCAAAGTTTGGATCATCGTTTCTCATATCGCTCATTAATTTACTCGCTTAATTTGGGCACCTAAACTTTGTAACTTTGCTTCTACATCTTCATAACCGCGGTCAATATGATAAATGCGGTCAATCAGCGTTTCACCTTCAGCGGCAAGTGCTGCCAGCACCAAAGAGAACGAAGCACGTAAATCTGTTGCCATTACGGGTGCGGCAGAAAGTTTTTCTACACCCGTTACCACAGCATCATTACCTTCTACCTGAATATTGGCACCCATACGTGCCAATTCAGGAACATGCATGAAACGGTTTTCAAAAATCGTTTCAGAAATTGTCGCAAAGCCTTGAGCAATGGCATTCACAGCCATAATCTGGGCTTGCATATCGGTTGGAAATTCTGGATGTGGTAAGGTTTGGAAGCTGGCAGCTTTCGGACGTTTACCCAGCATATCCAGTTCAATCCAGTCGTCACCACGGGTCACTTCTGCGCCCATTTCTTCAAACTTGTCCAGCACCGCTTCCATCAGGGACGGATCAGTATGCGTGGTTTTGATACGACCGCCAGTGATCGCTGCTGCTGCCAGATATGAACCGGTTTCAATCCGGTCAGCAACAACCGCATATTCACAGCCATGCAGACGTTCGACACCGGTCACAATTAAAGTATCGGTATCCAGACCTTCAATCTTGGCACCCATCTTGATCAGCATTTGCGCAAGATCAGTGATCTCAGGTTCACGTGCTGCATTGCGAATCGTGGTCACACCATCGGCCAACACGGCAGCCATCAGAATATTTTCTGTCCCACCCACAGTCACCATATCAAAGACAACTTCACCACCTTTCAGGCGACCATCGACTTTGGCATGTACATAACCGGCTTCGACTTCAATCTCGGCGCCTAAAGCTTCTAAAGCTTTCAAATGCTGATCGACAGGACGGGAACCAATCGCACAACCGCCTGGTAAAGACACTTTTGCACTGCCATAGCGCGCCAATAATGGACCAAGCACCAAAATAGAAGCACGCATAGTTTTTACGAGCTCATACGGTGCGAACTGGTTATCTAATGTAGAAGTATCAGCAACAACCGTATCGCCTTCATAAGTCATGGTGATCCCAAGACCAGCAATCAGCTTCACCAACGTATTGACATCTTTTAGATTAGGAACATTTCTGAGCGTAATCGGGGTATCAGCAAGAATCATTGCTGCCAATAATGGAAGTGCTGCATTCTTTGCACCAGAAATGCGCACTTCACCTTCGAGCTTGATACCGCCCTGAATTAAAAATTTATCCATTAAATGATTAAGCTCCAAATAAGCTTGCTTTGCGCCATTCTTCTTTTGTCATCGCGCGAATCGTTACTGCGTGAACTGCACCACTGGCAATATGGGCATTGAGAGGAGCATAAACAGCTTGTTGGCGTGCAACTGGACGCTTACCTTCAAATTGATCATCCACAATACGGAGATCAAATTTTCCGCCCTGACCACTCACAGCAACATCCGCCTCTGGAAAAGCGGCTTCTAAAATTTCAGCGAGCTGTTCATTATTCATCACAAGACCTCTTATAGGACTAAGGGTGTAAAACGAGCCATTTTACTATAAATAGCAAAAATAATTCATGGATCCATACATTATATATATAAAAAAAAGAGGCTTTTAAAACCTCTTTTTCATCATTTGTCCTTTATAGAGCTAAAGGATGCTGCTGTAAATGCATTTCCCGGTATCGATCAATCTGCCGTTTCAATTTTTCGGTCAATATTTTAATTGAGGTATACATATCATCTGCGGTGGCGTGAGCAAAAAATTCAATGCCCGGTAATCGGATAATAGCCTCTGCGATATGATTACTACTGCCCTTTCTAGAGCGTTTATCAATTTGATGATCTTTCGAGAGTTTCACTTGCATACTATTCACCTGATCTAGGTGCTTCGTCATCTGTGAAAACTTGGTTTTTATACTTTCTTCAATAGCTGGCGTAATCGATAAATGATGTCCACGAATTGTTATTTGCATAGTTCTATCCCTCACCTTCGTTAGGATTAGAAGAGTCTCAATATAAAATAATTTAAATACAGTAACTTATAAATAAAATATCCGTATTTTAAGTCCTGAATCAAATCAATCTTACTGATCCTCAAAAGAAAAAAGATTCATTATGTTGTCATAATGAATCTCTAGAATAGCCAGATTTCAAATTTTAGATCAAGACTTTTCGCTCAGAAGATGAAGGAATATGTAACGATTCACGATATTTCGCCACCGTACGTCGTGCCACATCAATGCCTTCATCTTTTAACATATTGGCAAGTGCATTATCAGACAGAGGCTTACGGGCATTTTCTTCGGAAATCAGTTTTTTGATTTTGGCACGGATAGCAGTAGAAGATGCTTCACCACCTGATGTAGTCCCGACATGACTCGAGAAGAAATATTTCAACTCGAACAATCCACGTGGGGTCAGCATATATTTATTGGTGGTTACACGAGAAACTGTAGATTCATGCAATTCGACTTCTTCGGCAATATCTCTTAAAACCAGAGGTTTCATGCCTTCCGCCCCAATTTCCAAGAACATTTTTTGATGTTCTACAATACAAGTCGCGACTTTCAATAATGTTTTATGCCGTTCATCGATACTTTTGATAAAGTTCTTCGCTTCCAGCATCTGATTACGCAGGTACTGATTATCATCGCTTTGATCTGCACGACGAATCATTTTGGCATAAAAAGAATTGACGCGTAACTTTGGCAGTACATCCGAGTTTAAATTGACTTGCCAGCAGTTATTCTTTTTCATCACCACAACATCTGGCACCTGATAATCCGATTCCTTGTTTTCAAATTCCAGACCTGGATGCGGTTTTAAGGTTTTTAGCAAATCTACAGCACAGCGCAACTGTTCTGGATTTAAGCCAGTCTGTTTGATCAGCTTAGGAAGCTCATTGGTAATCAACAATTCATAATGTTGCAGAAGTTTGATCGCATCATTTCGGCAAGGGGTTGACGCAGGTAAATTATCAAGTTGAACCAATAGGCATTCTGCCAAGCTTCTAGAACCTACACCTACCGGATCCAAACGCTGGATATGCTTTAATACAACGGCAACCTCATCATCTTCAATTTCTTCTTCAGACCCTATAGAAGAGAGTAAATGTTGTACCGATGCAGTAATTTCACTCAACTCTGCATCTAAAAAACCTTTGTCGTCTAAAGAATCCACGATGCAATAAGCGATTAATTTATCAACCTGTGAAAAATTCAACAGATTAATTTGTTCTAGCATATATTCTTGCAGGCTCTGATGTCCTTGACGATTATCTTCACGCTCTTCGAACTCGGCTGCCCCCAGACTTGTAGGTTGATGGGTATAAACATCATCCCAATCGGTATCTACAGGTAAGTCATCAGGAAGATGATCGGCGTTAAGTTGATTGGTTAGATCGTTATTTTCATTATTTGATTCAATTGTAGATAAGCTTTCAAGGGTAATTTGCTCTTCAACTTTTTCTAATAGAGGATTACTATCAAGTTGCAACTGAACTTCTTGTTCCAATTCCAGACTTGAAAGTTGTAATAGCCGAATTGCTTGCTGTAATTGTGGAGTTAATGACAGCGAGTTCGCAATTTTTATGCCCACTGATAATCTCATTGTTACCCCCCTTAATAGAAAATCCCGTTTTATAAGCAATTTTTATGCCGTTTTATTTTTTATAACACAGATTTACCAAAAAACATACAAACTGGATTTTAAATTTCTAGTCTTTTACGACTAATAATTTTTGAATAAAAAAATCCCCCTCTGCGTATGCGGAGGGGGATTTCGAATAATGAGCTGGCGATGACTTACTCTCACATGGGTAACCCCACACTACCATCAGCGCTAAGAGGTTTCACTTCTGAGTTCGGGAAGGGATCAGGTGGTTCACTCTTGCTATGGTCGCCAGCACAACTGTTTATGGATACTTGCTAGGTCTTATTGAGATGCCTTGCTTTCTACCAAATAGAATTCATTAACAGGTATATCTGAGTTGGGTATTTTGTTCTTTAGCGTTCACTAAATCAAGCTGTTTTGCTTAATATCGAATCAATTGATCCTCACTTCTTTCGAAGTTCGTACAACAACTGTTTGGGTGTTGTATAGTCAAGCCTCACGAGCAATTAGTATTGGTCAGCTTCACATATCACTATGCTTCCACATCCAACCTATCAACGTCGTAGTCTTCAACGGCTCTTTAGGAGACATAAAGTCTCGGGGAAATCTTATCTTGAGGTAGGCTTCCCGCTTAGATGCTTTCAGCGGTTATCCCTTCCGAACATAGCTACCCGGCGATGCCACTGGCGTGACAACCGGTACACCAGAGGTTCGTCCACTCTGGTCCTCTCGTACTAGGAGCAGATCCTCTCAAATTTCCAACGCCCACGGTAGATAGGGACCGAACTGTCTCACGACGTTCTAAACCCAGCTCGCGTACCTCTTTAAATGGCGAACAGCCATACCCTTGGGACCTGCTTCAGCCCCAGGATGAGATGAGCCGACATCGAGGTGCCAAACACCGCCGTCGATATGAACTCTTGGGCGGTATCAGCCTGTTATCCCCAGAGTACCTTTTATCCGTTGAGCGATGGCCCTTCCATACAGAACCACCGGATCACTAAGACCTACTTTCGTACCTGCTCGACTTGTGGGTCTCGCAGTTAAGCGCGCTTTTGCCTTTATACTCTACGCGTGATTTCCGACCACGCTGAGCGCACCTTCGTACTCCTCCGTTACTCTTTAGGAGGAGACCGCCCCAGTCAAACTACCCACCAGACATGGTCCTCGTCCCGGATAACGGGACAGAGTTAGAACCTCAATATTACCAGGGTGGTATTTCAAGGACGGCTCCATCGCAACTAGCGTCGCGACTTCAAAGCCTCCCACCTATCCTACACAAGTAAGATCAAAGTTCAATGTCAAGCTGCAGTAAAGGTTCACGGGGTCTTTCCGTCTAGCCGCGGGTACACCGCATCTTCACGGCGAATTCGATTTCACTGAGTCTCTGCTGGAGACAGCGCCCCCATCATTATGCCATTCGTGCAGGTCGGAACTTACCCGACAAGGAATTTCGCTACCTTAGGACCGTTATAGTTACGGCCGCCGTTTACTGGGGCTTCGATCAAGAGCTTCGCTTACGCTAACCCCATCAATTAACCTTCCAGCACCGGGCAGGCATCACACCCTATACGTCCACTTTCGTGTTTGCAGAGTGCTATGTTTTTAATAAACAGTTGCAGGGGCCTGGTTTCTGAGGCTGTCGCCCGCTCAAGGAGCAAGTCCTATCACCGACAACAGCGTACCTTCTCCCGAAGTTACGGTACCATTTTGCCTAGTTCCTTCAGCAGAGTTCTCTCAAGCGCTTTGGTCTACTCGACCTGACCACCTGTGTCGGTTTCGGGTACGATTCCTGTGTAACTGAAGCTTAGAGACTTTTCCTGGAAGCATGGTATCAGCCACTTCACTGTACAAGTACAGCTTGCTATCAGTTCTCAGCATAGAGTACCCCGGATTTGCCTAAGATACATGCCTACAACCTTCCACCTGGACAACCAACGCCAGGCTGACTTAACCTTCTCCGTCCTCTCATCGCATTACACAGAAGTATTGGAATATTAACCAATTTCCCATCGACTACGCCTCTCGGCCTCGCCTTAGGGGTCGACTCACCCAGCCCCGATTAACGTTGGACTGGAACCCTTGGTCTTTCAGCGTGCGAGTTTTTCACTCGCATTGTCGTTACTCACGTCAGCATTCGCACTTCTGATACCTCCAGCAGACTTCTCAATCCACCTTCATCGGCTTACAGAACGCTCCCCTACCACGCATAATAAATTATGCATCCGCAGCTTCGGCATATAGTTTTAGCCCCGTTACATCTTCCGCGCAGGCCGACTCGACTAGTGAGCTATTACGCTTTCTTTAAAGGGTGGCTGCTTCTAAGCCAACCTCCTAGCTGTCTATGCCTTCCCACATCGTTTCCCACTTAACTATAATTTTGGGGCCTTAGCTGGCGGTCTGGATTGTTTTCCTCTTGACTACGGACGTTAGCACCCGCAGTCTGTCTCCCGGATAGTACTCATTGGTATTCGGAGTTTGCATCGGTTTGGTAAGTCGGGATGACCCCCTAGCCGAAACAGTGCTCTACCCCCAATGGTATTCGTCCGAGGCGCTACCTAAATAGCTTTCGGGGAGAACCAGCTATCACCAAGTTTGATTAGCCTTTCACCCCTATCCACAAGTCATCCCCTGGCTTTTCAACGACAGTGGGTTCGGTCCTCCAGTTAGTGTTACCCAACCTTCAACCTGCTCATGGATAGATCACCTGGTTTCGGGTCTATACCCAGCAACTAAACGCCCTATTAAGACTCGGTTTCCCTACGGCTCCCCTATTCGGTTAACCTCGCTACTGAATATAAGTCGCTGACCCATTATACAAAAGGTACGCAGTCACCGGACTAAGCCGGCTCCCACTGCTTGTATGCATGCGGTTTCAGGATCTATTTCACTCCCCTCACAGGGGTTCTTTTCGCCTTTCCCTCACGGTACTGGTTCACTATCGGTCAGTCAGGAGTATTTAGCCTTGGAGGATGGTCCCCCCATATTCAGACAAGGTTTCACGTGCCTCGCCCTACTCGACATCATCATATAAGCCCTTTCGTGTACAGGACTATCACCGTCTACGGTCGCACTTCCCAGAGCGTTCCACTAGAACTTATATGACTTAATGGGCTCTTCCCCTTTCGCTCGCCGCTACTGAGGGAATCTCAATTGATTTCTTTTCCTAAGGGTACTGAGATGTTTCACTTCCCCTCGTTCGCCTTGCAACACTATGTATTCATGTTGCAATACCTACCTTATGGTAAGTGGGTTTCCCCATTCAGACATCTCCGGATCACAGGATATTTGCCGCCTCCCCGGAGCTTTTCGCAGGCTATCACGTCTTTCTTCGCCTCTGACTGCCAAGGCATCCACCACATGCACTTAATTACTTGACTATACAACCCCAAACAGTCGTTTATCCTTACAAGTAGGATAAGCAACAGATCGTGTCTTTCAACACTCTCATACAGTTGGCGTTTCGTAGATTTAACTACAGTACAGCTTCAATTAGATTCATATACCAAAACGCTTGATTCAGTTAATTTCGCTAGAACTCATTTCTTGTAGTTGCCTACTTGAAACGAGTTTGAACAAATTATTTCAACTCAAATATATTCTGTTAATGATTTTTCCAGCCTTCGTCAGGTCAGGAAACTGTGATAAATCACAGAGGTTAATAACAATGCCGCGCATTATACGCTGCTTTATCACTAAGCTCTATAAGCTATCTGATCGTTTGCTTATTACGTATCCGAAGGATACGTGGTGGAGACTAGGAGAGTCGAACTCCTGACCTCCTGCGTGCAAAGCAGGCGCTCTACCAACTAAGCTAAGTCCCCAGCTTATCAATAAGTCAATGTTTCTGATTTTCCGTACTTCGTCAGTAGTGGTGGGTCTGACAAGACTTGAACTTGTGACCCCACGCTTATCAAGCGTGTGCTCTAACCAACTGAGCTACAGACCCTCAGATACATCGTATGAAGAACAACTTGTTGTGGATTCTTACCAATCGTCAATCTTTCGTTAAGGAGGTGATCCAGCCGCAGGTTCCCCTACGGCTACCTTGTTACGACTTCACCCCAGTCATCTGCCACACCGTGGTAAGCGTCCCCCCTAAGGTTAGACTACCTACTTCTGGTGCAACAAACTCCCATGGTGTGACGGGCGGTGTGTACAAGGCCCGGGAACGTATTCACCGCGGCATTCTGATCCGCGATTACTAGCGATTCCGACTTCATGGAGTCGAGTTGCAGACTCCAATCCGGACTACGATCGGCTTTTTGAGATTAGCATCCTCTCGCGAGGTAGCAACCCTTTGTACCGACCATTGTAGCACGTGTGTAGCCCTGGTCGTAAGGGCCATGATGACTTGACGTCGTCCCCGCCTTCCTCCAGTTTGTCACTGGCAGTATCCTTAAAGTTCCCGGCTTAACCCGCTGGCAAATAAGGAAAAGGGTTGCGCTCGTTGCGGGACTTAACCCAACATCTCACGACACGAGCTGACGACAGCCATGCAGCACCTGTATGTAAGTTCCCGAAGGCACCAATCCATCTCTGGAAAGTTCTTACTATGTCAAGACCAGGTAAGGTTCTTCGCGTTGCATCGAATTAAACCACATGCTCCACCGCTTGTGCGGGCCCCCGTCAATTCATTTGAGTTTTAGTCTTGCGACCGTACTCCCCAGGCGGTCTACTTATCGCGTTAGCTGCGCCACTAAAGCCTCAAAGGCCCCAACGGCTAGTAGACATCGTTTACGGCATGGACTACCAGGGTATCTAATCCTGTTTGCTCCCCATGCTTTCGCACCTCAGTGTCAGTATTAGGCCAGATGGCTGCCTTCGCCATCGGTATTCCTCCAGATCTCTACGCATTTCACCGCTACACCTGGAATTCTACCATCCTCTCCCATACTCTAGCCAACCAGTATCGAATGCAATTCCCAAGTTAAGCTCGGGGATTTCACATTTGACTTAATTGGCCACCTACGCGCGCTTTACGCCCAGTAAATCCGATTAACGCTTGCACCCTCTGTATTACCGCGGCTGCTGGCACAGAGTTAGCCGGTGCTTATTCTGCGAGTAACGTCCACTATCCAAGAGTATTAATCTCGGTAGCCTCCTCCTCGCTTAAAGTGCTTTACAACCAAAAGGCCTTCTTCACACACGCGGCATGGCTGGATCAGGGTTCCCCCCATTGTCCAATATTCCCCACTGCTGCCTCCCGTAGGAGTCTGGGCCGTGTCTCAGTCCCAGTGTGGCGGATCATCCTCTCAGACCCGCTACAGATCGTCGCCTTGGTAGGCCTTTACCCCACCAACTAGCTAATCCGACTTAGGCTCATCTATTAGCGCAAGGCCCGAAGGTCCCCTGCTTTCTCCCGTAGGACGTATGCGGTATTAGCATCCCTTTCGAGATGTTGTCCCCCACTAATAGGCAGATTCCTAAGCATTACTCACCCGTCCGCCGCTAGGTAAAGTAGCAAGCTACTCTTCCCCGCTCGACTTGCATGTGTTAAGCCTGCCGCCAGCGTTCAATCTGAGCCATGATCAAACTCTTCAGTTTAATACTATGTAGTGCCTTAAAGGGCACCAATCTTGGCTCATCAATTTTCTGACAAATATTTCTCAAATAAACTTCGAGTAATTTCTACCATCAATCAATGAAAATAATTTCGATCAATCAACCAGTAAAAATCCACACAAGTTGTTCTTCATAATCTCTTAATGATCTTCTTGCTGATTCGTCACCAGCAAGCTAGGTCGGCTATATTACTCTCTATCTCTAGAAAGTCAACCAGTAATGAAAACTATTTTTAAACTTTATTTCTAAAACCCAACTCAATCAAACTTAACTAAGTCACTGTTTTATCAGAAGTTTTAATCTTCATCACCGCCGATGGATGTGCATTCTACAGCATTTCAGAACGCTTGCAACACCTATTTTTAAATAATTCAGCAAAAATATCACGACTGTTTATTTATTCTACAAAAATCGCACTTTTCTTCATTTCTTGAGCAGTAAAGGGACTGAATCAGTTTAAATCCATCCATGTTTTTTTTATTTAAGA
Source organism: Acinetobacter lwoffii (assembly GCF_019343495.1). Classification (NCBI taxonomy): domain Bacteria; kingdom Pseudomonadati; phylum Pseudomonadota; class Gammaproteobacteria; order Moraxellales; family Moraxellaceae; genus Acinetobacter; species Acinetobacter lwoffii. The sequence continues at coordinate 1,641,598 of NZ_CP072549.1, forward strand.
AATGTTTTGGATTAAAAGTTTTAATCTTTATTAAAAATTTAGACCTAAAATTAACCTTAAGGCAATACAATACAGGATAAACATGAATAACTTTGCTACTGCATGCACTTCTCTGGTTTAGAGTTAATCAAAATATTTATACATAGCAAGATCAACCCCATAAATAGTGACAATACAGCATGCAACATGCTCACCTCATAGATCACCACGCCCAAACAAGGAAGCAAAATAAAAAAGCCCAGCCCACATAAGGTCATGTATCGCGCTTGACCAATCTGGCACTGAGAAACGCCTTGCAATCGCATAAAGCAATTTTGCTGTAAAAATTTACTTTTCAGTTCAACCTGTAACTCAGCCACCAAATACACAAGAATGGAGATAGTGAAACTAAGGAAAAATACATTTTGTTTACCTCCTTCCCATTGAATCCATAAAAATTATCAAAAATCACTCCTGTACTTACTATGGGAATGATTATTACAGGCAATATTACACATACAGCCAAAATTAAACGCTTGCCTAATTCAGCTGGTTGAAAGAGCTGCCTGAGATAGATACGAACTAAATTCTTATATAGAGTGGGTGCGTGATGTAAGCGCATTGAATTGAGTTGAATAGATAGATTGATTGGCTTTATCAACCGGTTTTGATACAAGGCTCTTAATGCAAATGTAATAAATAAAATCGAGCTAAGTCAGACACTAAACCACCTCTTATTGTTTTAAATAAATGATTAGAAGCATAAAAACAAATATCGATGATTATTTATACAATCGCAAGATTTTTATAATGATTTTCATGTAAGAGTAAAATTATTTTTAGAGTATTATCAAATTTCAGGCATAAAAAAACCGCTTAACGCGGTATCTTTTATCTCGACCATCTTGAAGGAGATGGTCGGAGCAGTAGGATTCGAACCTACGACCCCCTGGTCCCAAACCAGGTGCACTACCAGGCTGTGCTATGCTCCGATTTCAACTTTTAAAGTTGGGGTGAATGACGGGATTCGAACCCGCGACAACTGGAATCACAATCCAGGGCTCTACCAACTGAGCTACATCCACCATCATTTTGATTCTTAAAATCAAGCGACCAAATGGCGCGCCTGACAGGATTCGAACCTGTGACCATCCGCTTAGAAGGCGGATGCTCTATCCAACTGAGCTACAAGCGCGTTACTGATGCAAACATCATTTGCCTTGAAGAATTGGTCGGAGCAGTAGGATTCGAACCTACGACCCCCTGGTCCCAAACCAGGTGCACTACCAGGCTGTGCTATGCTCCGATTCATCTCAGCTTTCGTATCGAACATCGTTCGGTACGGTGTGCATTCTAGGCGCGACGCCCGGAGACGTCAACACCTATATTTAAAAAAAACCGAAAAAACGCTTCAAGCGTTTATTTATCAATCGCTTCAGACATTTTTTATACAAATTTTAACGTTTTAGTCCGGCACTAAAGTTCAGCATGCGATCTAGAGGCAGTTTAGCTCGTTCAGCAAGTACCGGATCGACATGCACTTCCTGATCTTTATGCTGTAACACATGCAAGATACCATCCAGCTCGTTCATGGCCATCCAAGGACAATGCGCACAAGAACGACAAGTTGCCCCCTCTCCTGCGGTTGGTGCTTCAATCAGAATTTTATCCGGCACTGCCTGCTGCATTTTATAAAAAATACCGCGATCAGTAGCTACGATTAAACGTTGATGTGGCAAAGTCTGCGCTGCTTTAATCAGTTGCGAAGTGCTACCCACGGCATCAGCAATCTCGACTACAGACATCGGTGATTCAGGATGTACCAGAACCGCAGCATCTGGATAGAGTGCTTTCATATTGGCAATACCGCGTGAACGGAATTCTTCATGCACGATACAGGCACCATCCCAGAGCAACATCTCTGCACCGGTTTTTTTCTGGATATAACGACCCAGATGCTGATCGGGTGCCCAGATGATTTTTTCGCCCAGACTGTCCAGATGTTCGATAATTTCCACTGCACAACTTGAAGTGACGACCCAATCGGCTCGGGCTTTCACGGCCGCTGACGTGTTGGCATAAACCACCACGGTATGATCCGGGTGCGCATCGCAAAAAGCGGTAAACTCATCGACAGGACAACCTAAGTCCAGTGAACAGGTCGCTTCCAAAGTTGGCATCAGCACGGTTTTATTGGGTGAAAGAATTTTAGAGGTTTCGCCCATAAATTTCACACCAGCTACCACAAGCGTTGAAGCTGGATGATCGCGACCAAAACGCGCCATTTCCAGTGAATCGGAAACACAGCCACCGGTCAGTTCAGCCAGTTCTTGCACTTCAGGATCACAATAATAATGCGCCACCAAAACAGCATCCTGTTTTTCCAGCTCTGCCTTGATCTGTGCAAATTTGTCCAATTTTTCCTGCTGGCTCATTTGATGTTCTTGTGGAACACCTAAACGATCTAAATGCGCCTGCACAATCGATTTAGCTTCATTGGCTATTAATTTGGTCGCATCATTCATCACAATTCTTACTCTACCCTCATGGTTCACTATTCAATGAACCTTTCACCCTACATCCCGGTCAGCTCTGGCGAAATGCTATTTTTGACCAGTCATTAAAAATCATTAAGTATAAAAAAAGCCCCACAACGGAGGCTTTAGAAACGATCTGAATTATGAGCGATAATCTGCATTGATTTTTACGTAGTCATACGACAGGTCACAGGTATAAACCGTATCTTTTGCCTGACCTCGTCCAAGATCAACACGAATCGTCATTTCAGCCTGGGCCATCACACGTGCACCGGCTGCTTCAGTATAGTCTGCTGCCGCACCACCATCTTTGCAGATTTGTACATCATCTAACCAAACCTGAATTTTTGCAACGTCTAAATTTGGCACACCGGCATAACCAATCGCTGCCAGAATACGGCCCCAGTTTGGGTCAGAAGCAAAGATTGCGGTTTTGACCAGCGGTGAATGCGCAATGCTATAGGCAATATCGCAGCACTCTTGAGTATTGCCACCACCTTCTACAGTCACGGTAATGAATTTAGTCGCACCTTCACCATCACGTACAATCAGTTGCGCAAGGCGTTTCATGGTACGTGTCAATACGTCTAGCACCACTGCATAACGTGGATCTTCAGTCGAAGTGATTTCAGCACCACCGGCCTGACCTGTGGCAATAAAAATACACGAGTCATTAGTTGAGGTATCGCCATCAATTGTAATACGGTTAAACGATACATTGACTGTTTCAGTTAATAACTGTTGAACCAGTTCACGGCTGATCGGTGTATCCGTCGCAACATAGCCCAGCATGGTCGCCATATTCGGGCGAATCATGCCTGCACCTTTGGAAATACCGGTCATGGTATAAGTCACACCATCCAGCTCGAACTGTTCTGACGCACCTTTCGGAGTGGTATCTGTGGTCATGATTCCAGTCGCTGCATCGCCCCAGGCATCATCACGCAATGAATCCAGCGCAGGCTGTAAACCTGTAAGCAAACGCTCCATTGGAAGCTGCTCACCAATCACACCAGTCGAGAATGGCAACACTTCAGCAGCCTGTACGCCTGCAAGTTCAGCTAACTTGGCACAGGTGGCTTCTGCATTTGCCATGCCTGTAGGACCTGTTCCTGCATTGGCATTGCCGGTATTGATTACCAGGTAACGTGGATTTCCCGCTTGCAAATGTGCTTTGGATACATGCACAGGTGCTGCACAAAAGGCATTCTGGGTAAACACCCCAGCAACATTGGAGCCTGCAGCCAGTTCAAATATCACCAGGTCACGTCGGTTCTGATAGCGCACATAGGCTTCAGCCGAACCAATTTTAACCCCTTTCACCACATGCATCTGTGGCATAGATACGTCACCAACTGCCATTTTAAAGTCCAATATTGAAGTTTTAGAAAAATACAGCTTAGTTGATCTGCAACAAAAAATCGAGCCAAAGCCTGAGCCAGCCTGAGATTTGTTATGGGTTTTCACAATAAAAAACCAGTCATCAAGACTGGTTTCTACGTTTTTAAAATTAAGATATTTTTAATTTTGTGCAAGTTGTCCAGATTCGCTTAGTAAAGCCTGTTTCGCTTGTTGTTGACTTGCACTAGAAAGTGCAGGATTAGTAGCAACAATACGGTCTGCATTTGCCGCATTAGCAGCTGCAATCGCAGCGGTCTGCAACACAATCGGACGATTCTGATTGGCAAAGGTATAACGGATGCCGGTACGTGGGCTTGCCACAGTCACTTGTGCATCGGTACGTTGTACTTGAGCAGTAGTCGTACCCACCGCTTGCTGAACTTTATCAATTGTTGTAGTCGCTGCAGTTTGTGCAAAACTTAAGGCAGGTGTTGCCAAAGCGGCAATTATGAGCGTTTTTAATACTTTTTTCATTCAGGTTATTCCACTTTGAGGTGTTGAATGAGCCATTAAATAGCATTTAATTCCTAAGACTGCAAACAGTATTCAATTTCTGAAAAATCTTCATACATAAAAAAATCAGAGCCATGGGGCTCTGATTTTTAATAGCGTTTAGATCTTGCCATGACACTGTTTGTATTTCAGACCTGAACCACATGGACAAGGCGCATTACGACTTGCCGGTGCTTCAAAGACTGGTGCTACAGGATTCGCCTGAGCATTTTGCTCGGTCGTCACCTCATGTTCACCTGCCAGCAAGCCGTCAAACTCTTCATGAGATAACTGCAAACGCATTGCCTCAGCCTGTGCCTGCTGCTGTGCTTCCATTTCCGCTAGCTCTTCAGGGGTCGGTACGTGAATGCGCGACAGATCTGTCACGACATCGGATTTGATCGTACCGAGCATATTTACAAACAGGTTATAAGCTTCTTTTTTGTATTCCTGCTCTGGATTCTTCTGCGCATAACCACGCAAATGAATGCCCTGACGCAAGTAATCCATAGCCGCCAGATGCTCTTTCCAATGACGGTCCAGAGAATTCAGCATAAAGTGACGTTCAAGCGAAGCTGCAGATTCCTCACCCATTTGTTCACGACGTGAACGGTAGCGATTCAGCACTTCATCGGTAATGCGCACCACCAAAGCTTCTTCATCCAGACGACGGTCCTGTTCCAGCCATTGTCCGATAGGAAGATCCATCGAAAGATCCTCACGCAGCGCCAGTTCCAGACCTTCAATATCCCACTGGTCATGAATCGATTCAGGTGGAATATAGTTGGCGATTACACCTTGCATCACTTCACGGATCATTTCTTCAATATAATCCTGCAGTGAATTTTCTGCCAGAATGTCATCACGCTGACTATAAATGATCTTACGCTGTTCGTTATTGACGTCATCGTATTTCAGCAAGTTCTTACGAATATCGAAGTTACGTGCTTCCACTTTACGCTGCGCATTTTCAATCGAACGAGACACCATTTTGTGCTCAATCGCTTCATCTTCCTGCAAGCCCATGGCACGCATCATTCCAACCACGCGATCACCGGCGAAAATACGCATCAAGTCATCTTCAAGTGACAGATAGAAACGCGACACACCTGGGTCACCCTGACGACCGGCACGGCCACGCAGCTGATTATCGATACGGCGTGATTCATGACGCTCGGAACCGATAATATGCAAACCGCCAGAATCCAGCACGGCCTGGTGATTAACATCCCATTCTGCTTTCAGACGCGTTTCATCTTCAGGAGTCGGGTTTTCAATTTTAGCCAGCAACGCCTTCCAGTTACCACCGAGCAAAATATCGGTACCACGACCGGCCATGTTGGTGGCAATCGTCACTGCACGTGGTGCACCGGCCTGCGCAATAATATCGGCTTCACGTTCGTGCTGTTTGGCATTCAGTACTTCATGCTGGATACCTGCAGCTTTTAGCTTATCCGACAGGATCTCAGAAGCTTCAATGGTGGCTGTACCAATCAAAATTGGTGCAACACCAGATTCATGTACACGCTGAATTTCTTGAATAATCGCGTTATATTTCCCTTCACGATTTAAGTAAATTAAATCGTTATGGTCTTGACGAATCATTGGACGGTGGGTCGGAATCAGCACCACATCCAGACCATAAATTTCTTTCATTTCCGCTGCTTCAGTATCAGCAGTACCGGTCATACCGGACAGTTTCTTATACAAACGGAAATAGTTCTGGAAGGTTGTGGTTGCCAGTGTCTGGTTTTCTGGTTGGATTTCCAGACCTTCTTTGGCTTCTACGGCTTGATGCAAACCTTCAGACCAGCGACGTCCCGGCATGGTACGACCGGTATTTTCATCGACAATAATCACTTCACCATCATTGATGATGTATTGCACATTGCGTTGATAGAGATAATGCGCACGGATCGCTGCAGTGACATGATGCAACAGGTTCAGGTTCGACGCTGAATACAAGCTCTCGCCTTCTGCCAACAAGCCCATTTCAATCAGTTCACTTTCAATGGTTTCAAAACCCACTTCAGTAATTTCAACTGAACGCTGTTTTTCATCAATCCAGAAGTGACCGCCATCCGGCACTTTCTCTTCTTTCTGTGCCTGTAATTTTGGTGGAATATTATTGATGGCTGCATAAAGCTGTGAAGAATCTTCACTTTGACCGGAAATAATCAACGGGGTACGCGCTTCATCAATCAGGATCGAATCGACCTCATCGATAATGGCATAGGTCAAACCACGCTGCTTTTTCTCAGCCAGCGAGAACACCATGTTGTCACGCAGGTAATCAAAGCCGAATTCGTTATTGGTACCATACGTAATGTCGGCACGATAAGCTTCCGCTTTTTCCATCGGATTTTGCATGGAATAAATAATGCCGATGCTTAAACCCAAAAACTCGAATAATGGACGGTTTAACTCGGCATCACGTTGCGCCAGGTAATCGTTCACGGTAATGACATGTACACCTTGGCCACTGATAGCATTCAGATAACAGGCCAAAGTACCCATCAGGGTTTTACCTTCACCGGTACGCATTTCTGCGATTTTGCCTTCGTGCAAGGTAATACCACCGATCAGCTGCACGTCATAATGACGCATGCCCATCACCCGCTTTGCGGCTTCACGACAGACTGCAAATGCTTCAGGCAGTAATTTATCGAGGGTTTCACCCTTATTATATCGTTGTTTGAATTCTTCAGTTTTTGCAGATAAGTCTGCATCGCTCAGGGTAGATATCGTCGGCTCGAGCACATTAATCTTGTCTACGATTTTACGCATGCGTTTGAGTTCGCGCTCATTTTTGGTACCGAAGATTCCTCCGATCAGACTTGCCAACATGAATAGACTCTCTAAATCTTGCTTGTCAAATGAATATGTTCTTAGTCGTTATTATGGTGCTAGAAATTTGAACTACAAGGGTTTTGCTGTAAAACCGCTAAAAAAATCTGATCCTTAGTTCTAGCCCTAAGATCTAAGGCAAAGTAATGTAGCAAATTTTCCCTGTGCAACATAGTCAATTAAGTGACTGATTTTTGCGCTTCTGGATAGATGGATATACCACTTATGCAATTTAATCATAAAGAAAGCAAAAAACACTATTTTTAATCATAAAAAATTTGGTTCATATTAAATCCTATCTCGACATTAAAAGACCAATTGAGGCTAAAAAGATGAGTTTACGTTTAGGCGATACCGCACCGAATTTTGAACAACAATCCAGTGAAGGCCTGATTAATTTTTATGATTTTCTGGGTGATAGCTGGGGCATTTTATTTTCACACCCTGCCGACTATACACCGGTATGTACGACTGAACTTGGCTATACCGCAAAACTGAAAGATGAGTTTGCAAAACGTGGTGTTAAAGCGATTGCCTTGTCAGTTGATGATGTGGAGTCGCATCATGGCTGGATTAAAGATATTAATGAAACCCAGAACGCCACGGTGAATTTCCCGATCATTGCCGATCAGGATCGTAAAGTTTCCGAGCTATATGACTTTATTCATCCAAATGCCAGCGAAACGCTAACAGTTCGTTCTTTAGTGGTCGTTGATCCCAATAAAAAAGTCCGTTTGATTATTACTTATCCTGCATCGACCGGCCGTAATTTCCATGAAATCTTGCGTGTGGTGGACTCCCTGCAACTCACCGATAGCCATAAAGTAGCAACGCCTGCGAACTGGCAGCATGGCGATGATGTGGTGATTGTTCCCTCACTGAAAGATGAAGAAGAAATCAAGCAACGTTTTCCAAAAGGTTATACCGCGGTTAAACCTTATTTACGCCTCACGCCCCATCCTGAGCAAAATTAAAAGGACTCCTTTTTAATTTTGCGAAAGACAAGCAAAGTAAAGGATAAGAGAAACTCTATTTTCCACATTTTATGCTTTATCGAATACGACATTGACGTGCCACGGATTCGATTTGTTGATACAGCCTGTCTTCGGATAGGCTTTTTTATATTCAAAATCTCGTATTCACTTTAAACTTGAAATAACAAAAACAACATCTACGCTCTGTATGAAAATCTGCATATTTCCAATTCTCATGAGTGGCTACCTCCTAACCACAGGTTGCATGACTACGCCCGCCCTGCCTGAGCAGCAACGTCCTCAGCATTGGGGACAGCCCATTCATCAGAATCATAATTTTCATCAAATCAGCAATTTTGTCTATCGTAGTGAGCAGCCTTCAACTGAACTCATTCCTTTATTAAAAAAGCATCAAATCGATGTAGTTATTAATTTACGTTCACGGGATCAAGACAGCTTTGTTTTGAGCAATGAAAACTTTCAGCTACATCATGTACCCATACATACCTGGGCAATTGATCGGGAAGATTTATTGAAAATTATGCTACTGATTCAGCAAGCACAACAAAATCACCAGAAGGTGCTCTTGCATTGTTATCACGGTTCAGACCGAACTGGTGCAAGTGTCGCCATGTACCGGATTATTTTTGAACATTGGCCGATTGAGCAGGCACTACAGGAAATGAAACATGGCGGATATGGTTTTCATGCCATTTGGCACAATATTGAAAATTTATTTACCCCTGAAAATGTAAAATGGATTCGCGAGCAACTCACGAATCCATCTACAGAAACTTTGGTTAATGCAAAGAATTAACGCTTATCTAGCGGCACCCAATCGTTCACCCAAGCTGATTTCATATTCAGGCTGGCATCAGACGCAATTTTCTTACGAAGTGCATCTGCAGTCTCACGGTCTTTGGACGGACCCACCATGATACGTACACCTTTAGACGTTGAGCTTTTGGTTACTTTATAACCTTTGGCACGCAGTTTGGCTGCTACAGCATCTGCATTGGCTTCATTCGCTGCCAGTGCCACCTGCACCATCCATTGCTTGTCCTCTTCACCTTCCAGTAACTTACGCGCCTGTTCAGCTTCTGCTTTCTTCTTGGCTTCTTCGGCTGCAGCCTTTTTCTTAGCTTCTTCAGCTTTACGCTTTTCGTCGGCCTTACGTTTTTCTTCGGCTGCTTTACGTTCAGCTTCTTTCTTTTCAGCCGCTTTACGCTCTTCCTCGGTTTTACGTTTTGCTTCAGCCGCCTTACGTTCTGCTTCGGCTTTTTGCTGTTGCTCTAACTTGCGTTTTTCTTCAGCAGCTTTACTTTCAGCAGCTTTACGCTCTGCTTCTTTCTTGGCTGCATCAGTAGAACTATTGGCTTTTTGTTGGTCCAGCTGCTGCTGGGCTAACTTTTTTTCTTGCACCGCTTTTTCTTCAGCCAGACGTTTCTGCTTGGCCTGTTCGTCTTCAACCAGTTCTGGCGGAATATTATCGGAACTTTGCTGTCCCAGGCGGTGTGCATTCAGGGCAGCATATTCTTCAGCCGCTTTACGCGCAGCATCTGCTTCAGCCTGCTGTTGCATCGCTAAAAATTCGGCTGCACGTGCTTCCTGCTCTGCAACCGATTTTTCCCGGTCACGACGTTGCTGTTCAAGTAAACGCTTTTCTGTTTCCACATCGACCGTCAAAGAACCGAGCGAATGATTGCCTGTCTCTTTATTTTCAACTTCCGCAGCCTGTGCCGGATTTTGCTGACGGTCCTGATTGATTTCATCTTGGCCTTTCAGGAGTAATGCTGCCAATAAAACACCACCACCGAGTAAAACAACACCGCCCATCCAGCGCTGTTTGTTATTCATTGACATTCTTCCAAATACTCCCATACCGCTTCTAAGGTATGAAATGATCCACATACCAAAATCAGCTGATTATTATCTGTTTGATCCAGTGCTGATTTAAAAGCTAATTTTACATTGTCAAATTGTTCTACCGCCTCACCGTTTAAAGCATCAGCCAAAACTGTGACCTCTGCCGCACGTGGGACGAATAATGGTGCAATTTTCCACAATTGAACCGTGTCTTTCAATAACTTGACGACAGAATTTATATCTTTATCTGCCAGCATTGAAAATACACAAATAACTTCATTATATTTTTGATTGTAATTTAAATAATCTCGTAATTGTTTCAGTAGAAATTCGACCCCATGCGGGTTGTGTCCTGCATCAAAAATCACGGTTTTATTCTGGATTTGACGGATTTCAAACCGTCCCGGCAATTTTGCCGTTTGAATGCCTTGTGCAATTGCCTGCTGGCTGACGTTTAATCCGCTCAGCAGAATGGCGGCCACGGCGGTAGAAATATTATCCAGTGCCAGCGAACCTGTTGGGAGTTTTAAGGTCGTACCCGATGAAGCAAAAGCCCAGCTTTGGCCATCTTCAAAGGCTTTATAGAAATAATCACGGTTGATTGCATACAAAGATGCATTACATTCTTGAGCTTTATTTAGAATGGCTTGCGGGATCTGTTGCTGTCCACCAAACACGACTGGAATATCCGGGCGAATAATTCCGGCCTTTTCAAAAGCAATTTTCTCGATGGTGTCACCAAGCCAGTCAGTATGATCCAGACCAATATTGGTAATCACCGCAACATCCGGATTGACCACATTGACCACATCCAGACGGCCGCCTAAACCAACTTCCAGCACCCAGACATCACAGCACTGATCTTTAAAAATCACAAAAGCAGCCAGTGTGGTGGCTTCAAAGAAAGACAGGCTCAAACCGCATTCGCGACGAGCCCGATCGACCTGAACAAAAGCATCAATGAGCAACTGATCTTCCACTTCAATGCCGCGTAATTTCACTCGTTCATTGAAACGGTACACGTGTGGAGACTGATATAATCCGACCTTGAAGCCTTGTGCATTCAAGATCGCGGCCAGCGTAGTGGTGGTTGAACCCTTACCATTGGTTCCTGCCACCGTCAGCACTTTGGCTTCCGGACATGTTACTCCCAGCTTTTCAGCCACAGGAATAACCCGTTCCAGACCTAAATCAATACCCGTAACGTGAACATGGCTCCAATAATCGAGCCATGTATTTAAAGAATCTGTTGCTAAGGGTGCTGTGTTCAATGCAAATTCATCAACTTCGTAACGATACGATAAACTGTATCACGTAATGCATGACGGTGAACAATCTGATCGATTACCCCATGATCAAGCAAATATTCCGCGCGCTGGAACGGTTCTTCCAGTTTTTCACGTACAGTCTGTTCGATCACACGTTTACCGGCAAAGCCAATCATCGCTTTCGGTTCAGCAATATGTACATCACCCAGCATTGCCAATGATGCGGTCACACCGCCGTACACTGGATGAGTCAGTACCACGACATAAGGCAGACCTGCTTCTTTTAAACGCTGGATCGCAGCCGAAGTACGCGCCATTTGCATCAGGGACAACATGCCTTCCTGCATACGAGCACCACCCGAAGCAGCAAAACAGATCAAAGGTTGACGAGCTTCAATCGCATGTTCTGCAGCCTGAACAAAGCGGTCACCGACCACTGTGCCCATAGAACCGCCCATGAAGTCGAACTCAAACGCACAGGCAATCATCGGTACGCCTTTCAGCAAACCCTGAATTACCACCAGTGCTTCAGTTTCACCGGTTTTCTTTTGCGCTTCAGCCATACGGTCTGGATAGGCTTTACTATCGACAAATTTCAGGGGATCTTTGGCTATAAATTCCTGACCCAATTCTGTTTGTACCTGATCAAAGAACCAGTTCAGACGTTCACGGGCTTTCATACGCAAATGTTCATCACATTGCGGACAGACATAGGCATTAAATGACATGGCAGTACGGGTCACCAATGCATGACATTCAGGACACTCAATCGTAGGCTCGGTAAATGTCGCTTTATATGCCGTTTGCTCATCGGGTACCTGAATGCCCGGAACAGTACGCTCCGTCCATGGGGTCGATGGGCTCAGAATTTTGCCTGATTTCACTTGTTGACTCATACTAACTCATCGAGCGCTGCTCGAAGCTCCTTGACTTTATTCACCGTCGCAATAACGGCTTGTTCTGGTGCGAGCGTTGCAAACTGCTTTACAAACGCACTACCCACAATAACTGCATCGGCAGCAACACCCATCGCTTTCGCAGATGCAGCATCACTGATACCGAAACCTACGCCTACAGGAACATCAGTCACAGCTTTAATCTTTTGAATGCGTGCAGCGGCTTCAGAAACATCTAAAGTTGCTGCACCGGTCACGCCTTTCAGTGACACATAGTAAATAAAGCCGCTGGCCTGTTTTGCTACATGTTGAATACGTGCATCGGTTGAAGTGGGTGCCAGCAGGAAAATCTGATCCATGTCATATTTTTCCAGTACTTCACCCAGACTTTTTGCTTCTTCTGGTGGCAAGTCCACCAGCAACACACCGTCTACTCCACATTCATAGGCATAAGCCACAAACTTTTCATAGCCAATTACTTCAACCGGATTCAGATAACCCATCAGCACCACTGGTGTTTCGCGATCTTTCAAGCGAAATTCTTTCACCATGTGCAGGGCATCCAGGGTATTGGTTCCACCTGCCAGAGCACGTTCAGCAGCTAGTGCAATCACTGGCCCATCTGCCATCGGGTCCGAGAAAGGAAGTCCCAGCTCAATCACGTCGACACCCGCTTCCACCATCTCATGCAGCAAAGGCACTGTGACTTCTGGATGCGGATCACCCGCCATGACATAAGAAACTAAAGCTTTACGCTGTTGAGATTTAAGTTGTCCAAATCGTGTGGCTAAACGTGACATAGAGAGGTATTTTCCTTAACGTGTTTCAAACTTGAGGCATTGACTATGTAGAAATACAAGACATCGCATTGTAACGCTATTTTTTGTCCAATGAACAGTCTGCGATACCGACCTCGAGTACTTCATTTCCTGTGCGAAGATTTCAAAACAATTCGGAAGGGTCTATTTACGATTATTTTGATTTTTTTCACAATGATCAAAGATGCCTAATTTTGCTCTTACCTAAAATCCTGAATATTTAGATAAACTTATTTTTATCATATAAAAATTAATAAAAATGCAGATGTTAGCGCATTCATTTAAAGTTTTCTGAAATAGCAAAACCTGCTTTATACTAGTCCTATTCTCTTACTTTTTTATCTCCTATGCAGACTGATTCTGAGGCTACAGTGCAGGCACGCGCCATTGCACTGCTGCCGCTTATTGTATTTTTAACCATATTTTTGGGTAGCGGGATCTATCATTCCCTGATCGGAACCGAGTTCGCGTTCTATCAGGTGAAAGCGCCTGTGGCTGCCCTGCCTGCGATTATCTTGGCTGCATTAGTGTATCGCGGCAAACTCAACCAGGGCATTGAGGAATTCCTCAGAGGTGCCAGTCATCCGAACTTAATCCTGATGTTTATGGTGTTTATGCTGGCAGGTGCTTTTGCCAGCGTCAGTAGCACCATTGGCAGTGTGGATGCCACCGTGCAAATGGGCCTGTCGGTGATTCCACCCACATTTATTCTGCCGATGTTATTTGTGATCTCGGCCTTTATTGCTACGGCGATGGGTACCTCTATGGGCACCATTGCAGCCTGTGCGCCGATCGCTTTTGGATTTGCCGAGGTCACCGAGATCAATGTAGTTTATGCGGTTGGTGCGGTCGTTGGTGGTGCCATGTTCGGTGACAACCTTTCAATGATCTCGGATACCACCATTGCTGCAACGACCAGTCAGGGCGTACAACTGCGTGACAAATTCAGAGTCAATGTCTGGATTGCGGTTCCAGCCTCAATCGTGACTATTTTGATTTACGTGTTGAGTAGCGGTAGTAGCAATGCAGTGGAATACAGGGACTTCAACTGGCTTCTGGTCTTACCTTATATCGCCGTATTTATTTTAGCCTTTAGCCGTTTACACGTTCTGGCTGTGCTGAGCATTGGGGTGTTACTTTCCGGCTTGTTTGGCCTGTTTGCCACAGCTGAATTTGATCTGCTCAAACTGAATACTTCAATTTATGACGGCTTTGTCGGCATGTTTGAAGTGGCGTTATTGTCGATGTTCCTGGGTGGCCTGTCGGCGATCATGCAGCGTGAAGGCGGTTTACGCTGGCTGATCGAGCGTATTTATAGCCTGACCCGTCTGTTTAAAGTTGGGAAGCAACGTGCCGGCGAAATCGGGATTAGTTTTCTGGTGGTGTTTTCGAATATCTTTGTGGCCAATAATACCGTGGCGATTATTCTGTCTGGTGATATGGCACGTGAAGTTGCCAAAGAATACGGCGTAGATCCTAAGCGTTCTGCGGCACTGATGGATATTTTCTCCTGTGTGGTACAAGGGTTGATTCCCTATGGCGCACAGTTACTACTGGCCTGTTCCATTGCAAAAATCTCACCGGTTGAACTGATTGGTGGTGTGTACTATTGCTGGATTCTGGCCATTTTTGCGATTGCGGCGATTGCGTTTAGATTCCCTCAAATCAAAGCCAACGCTTAACCTCACCATTTTCTTCAAATAAAAAAGCGACCGATACGGGTCGCTTTTTTTAGCTGCGCTGTTTGTGTAACTGCTTTCTGCGCTCTAATAATGTCTGTCCGGTGGCTGCCTTGTAGGCCCGTGCCAATGCCGACTGGTCAGAATAATCCAGCTGCTCGGCGATTTCGGTCAGACCTAATCCCTTCTGCAACAACAGCTCGCAACGTTTGATCCGCTGCTGTTCCAGCAGTTTTTTAAATGAGGTGCCATGGGTGCTGAACAAGCGCTGCAGACTCCGTGTCGACATCAGCAGCTGCCGGGCAAGCTGTTCAACTTTAATGACCTGATGCCGGGTACGGAGCTGTTCGGCAATCATTTGCTGGGCCTGCTCCAGATGACCCTCAACTAGTGGCTTGGCTGCAATGGCCTGTTCTGCCTGATGTACCAGCAACTGCAACAGCATAGGATCTGCCTGCTCAGACCGATGTGCCAGTCCTTGTAAATCCAGTTCTATGCCGTAGTAGGCTTGGGAAAATATCACCTCGCTGGCGAAAAACTTTTGATAATGCATTTGTCCCCTATCGGGCGCATGGGCAAAGCGTACACAATGCAGTAACAGTTGATGATCCTGCAAAATGACGCGTCCCAATTGCACCATCGCGGCCATGGTCAGCTCATTGAGCAGATTATATTTTTCATCCAGATAGGCCCAAAATAATTCAAGACTGTGTTCACGCTGCTTCAATTGCAAAGGTACAAACTCACTGCCATCAATCACCAGTCGTTGAAAGCGAATGATATGCCGGATCATTTCCGCAACGCTGCTGCTTCGCGAAGCCATATAGCCGAGCACGCCAAAATGTTCTGGACGAATAACCTGCACGATCTCGAAAATTAGTTGTGGACAGTTTAAATGTTGCCGGGTTCTTAACAGAAGCTGATTTAATAATTCCAGCGGCACTTGCGTGGCAAAAGGCTGATCAATCAGGGGGACAAGCGCTTCATGTACATCTTGCAGAAAGTCAGCTTCCAAAGGCTCAATTTGCAGACTGCGCAGATAAGTCGCCCAAAGCTGAATATAACCATTGGATATTTTAATTTCTTGCATGCGCGCTTCCCGCTGCCTGCTTTAGTCTAAGCAGTTTTATTTTCATTTGGCATAAAATGTATAAAAATTGGCAAGCACTGTCAAAACAATTACGGCATTCCCCGACATACTGTCAGCATCGTCACAAAAAAGAACTTCTAAGATGAATGCAGTATTAAAATCTTCAATAAAGCCCGTGGTCCGGACCCAGCTTGATTTTAAACTGGATGAAATTCCGCGCTACTGGTTTGGCGGCGATCCCTTTCTGACCCGCATGTTCGATGCCTTGAGCCTGACCTTTCCAGATGGCGAGCGTTATTTTATTCAAAGTGTGCGCCTGTTCCGCGATCAGATCACAGACCTGGAACTGCAACAACGTGTGGCAAATTTTATTCGTCAGGAAGCACAGCATGGCATTGCCCATGAAAAAATGAACCAGCTGATGCGTGAACAAGGCATGCCTGTCGATGATTTTATTGAGCGTCTGAATAATATGTTCGCTTATGACCTCAAACATCGTTCAGCACAGTTCAATATTGCAACGACGGCAGCGGCAGAACACTTGACCGCGCTGATGGCTGAAACTTTTTACGGTCAGAAATCCACCTTAAAAGACGGTCATCCTTATGTACGTGCCATGTTTGCCTGGCATGCGATTGAAGAAATGGAACATCGTGATGTGGCTTTTGACGTGATGAAAGATGTCGCAAAAACACCTGAATGGATGCGCAAAATGACTCTGCTCAGCACGACATTTTTGATGTTTAGTTATACCGCCTATCGCGCCAATGTCATGCTGAAACATGATGGCTTCAGTGTCTTAGAGCGTTTGCAAATGAACTTAAAAGGATTGCCCTGGTTGTTTGGCCGCAACGGCACCTTGACTCGTATGGGCCCACAATATCGGGACTGGTTTAAAAAAGATTTTCATCCCAGTCAGCATCCTGTGATTGCGCAATATGATGTCTGGGTGAAGACTTTAGCCGAAACCAATGATCCAATTCAGGCCGGTGAAGCCTTCTGGCAGGCCGCCAAAGATTAAGCTCAAGTCAAAAAGCCTTTAATGTTGATAGTGCCCGTCAGTTAAGCAATTGACTGGAATTTTATTTTTTAAATTCAGTATTATATTTGATAGATGGAAAAGTCATCCGCAACTATTTGAGGCAGGACTACATTAAAAAATGATTATTTCTGCGACAAATTTACTAGTGGATGGTGGCTGACAAGTTTTGCGGTGAGGAGTATTACTCCGCAAGATGCCTTCCTTGCGAAGCTCCGCTTCTCATTTGGGCGAAACCAAAGTAACAAATGATTCATTAATATCTGATTTAAAACGTAAGAATCCATCGTGAACTACTAAAAAGTTAAAGAGCCTATTTCTAAATTCTTTAACTGATCAGCATTATTCAATGTTGAAGGCTTTTAAATGACTCAATCTGATTTACCACTTGGCATAATGCTGCTCAAGCAAGGCATATTCATTCAGTAAAATAATTTCCTGATCATCCTGCTGAATCGTTCCTGAAACCTTGGCCTGCCACTGACTAAACTGACTTCCGACCAGACGCAGGTTCAGATTTTCATAACGGCGCCAGCCTATACTCACCATCAGATTCAATTTTTCATCCAGCGACTGAATCGTCCATTGGTTTTCCGATTCCTGTTGAAACAGCACATCGGCCAAGGGATAAATTTTCCCATTGATCCACAGACAGTTTTCGTTACCGAAGCTTTCATTTACGCCAGAGGCCAGATTAATCCCAATCCGGTTCTGGTTCACATCCCAGAAATTACAGGACAGCCAGAACCAGGCGGTTTCCGGACGTAAAAAGCCGCAGGTATCATCTAATGAGGCAAAGCTGCGTTCATTAAACTGGATGGTTTGCCCCTGCTTGTTAATGAAAAAGCCTTCACAGCCCAAAGTGGTCAGTTTCTGGGTATAGGTCCAGCCGTTGATGCCAATCGGACTGCACATACTCAGCGGGTCTGTGCCAGCACAGAAAATCCGGGCACTGAGTTTAATTTCACCATATTTGCTGACGTTGATATAACGCACGCCGTTGGCATGCTGGATATCGATCTGAAAAGGTGACTTGTGAAAATAACTATGATTAAACAGTGGCTGCTCGTCCAGCACCGTGTTACGGGACAGGAAATTAATCGCATTCCATTCCAGCACTTCATTGCTCATATGGTTATAGACATAGACAAAACCATGCCCTGCCCATGCAATATCGGCAATTGCCAGTCCAATCGTATAATGCTCGTGCTGAATACTACAGAATTTGAATTTTTTATATTTTAGATGCTTACGCCAGCCTGACAGCACATGACCATAAGGATTTTTGTATTGATATGCCTGATAGTCAATACTTTTTGGAAGCTCCTTAAAACGTCCATAACGCGGTTGTCCATTTGCCTGAATTAAATCCATTTAAGACATTCCATCTCAGTCAAAACTGTTTTTCCTTGGCAGTATTATGCCAATTATTAAATTTTGATAAAGAGATTTTTTAAACCGCTTATCGAATCATCAAGCCAGCCGCAGGTTTAATTCAATCGCAAACTGCTTTAAATCGTGAGATAGGTATTTTCCCAGCGATTGCCACTAAAGCTGCCCTCTAGCAGTTGGACGTAGCGGCCATAAACCTGATCGATGGCAATACAGTCATCTACATCCAGAACACGGTCAGTATGCTGTTTTTGCCAGTGCCTGGCGAAGTAAGCTTTACCGCGCTGTTTAGCGACCATGGCATTCTGCGCAACCACCAGCACATAACGATGCAACTCGCCAAATTCGCGTGGATCATAACCACCCAGATTAATCAGCCAAAGTTTTTCATCGGATTGCTGTGGCTGTGCATCAGTAAATTGCAGCGCATAGGACCTGCCTTCAAACTCTAGCCCATTGATTTGCGCCCAGGCATCAATATGCAAGCCTTTCTGTTCCGCAAACCAGGCATTTTTCAATTGCGCATAGGTATCTTCCAGACTCTCTCCTATTGCCAAAACCACATCATGAACTTCTGTATTGGCACGGGCATGACGACCACCGAGCATCACAATAAACAGGCTGGGCATTACATTTCCTTGTTAGCGTCAATCTTTAAGATCATTTCATTGATGCTTGCCAGTATAGCGCAAAGCTATTCCATGATGATGTAGCCATCTGCCAAGGACAAATTTGCATCATCAGCATGACTGAATTTGCGCAAAACAGCATGAAGTCATTCGGTACCGATATACATCTCGAGGATCAGTTTAAGCCTGTCTCAGGACCAAAAACTCATTTTCAGTGAATACAATTGGCTAACAGAGCATTTCCGATCATTTTCATCAGGATTTACAGCGATAGAGGATTATTTTTTTGTACAAAATACAAACACGGCTAAACCGCACAAATCTGTACAAATCTGTACAAATTTTCGCCCAAATTTCAATCTAAAGGCATATTTCGTTGACTGAAATGCGCTGAAAGACGATACTCTCAATGTTTTTATTTAAGCAAATCGGTTCAAAGAGACTGGGCCAAAAGTTCGGTCCTCAGAAACTCAATCCAACGCAAGGGGCTATATATGGCTGGTGGAAAGTCAACTATCATTTACACACTGACCGACGAGGCGCCATTACTGGCGACTTATTCTCTGCTGCCGATCATTGAGACCTTTACTAAGCCAGCTGGCGTTGAGATCGTCAAAAGTGACATCTCTGTAGCTGTGCGCGTGCTCTCCGAATTTACAGATTACCTAAGCGAAGAGCAAAAGGTGCCTGACACTCTAGCTGAGCTAGGTCGTCTTACACAAGATCCAGACACGAACATTATCAAACTCCCAAATATCAGTGCTTCTGTTGGCCAGCTAACAGCGTGTATCAAGGAACTTCAGTCTAAAGGCTATGCAATCCCTGACTATCCTGAAAACCCGACCACTGAAGAAGAAAAAGCAATCAAGGCACGTTATAGCAAATGTCTTGGTTCAGCAGTAAACCCTGTTCTACGTGAAGGTAACTCAGACCGTCGTGCGCCTGCTGCCGTTAAAAACTACGTGAAAAAACACCCGCACTCTATGAGCGAGTGGAAACAGTGGTCTCAAACTCACGTTTCACACATGGACGAAGGTGACTTCTACCACGGCGAAAAGTCAATGACTTTAGACCGCGCACGTGATGTGAAAATGGAACTGATCACCAAGTCTGGTGAAACCATTGTTCTTAAGCCAAAAGTTGCGCTTCTGGACGGCGAGATCATCGACTCAATGTTCATGAGCAAAAAAGCACTTTGCGACTTCTACGAGAAAGAACTTGAAGACTGTCGTGAAGCAGGCATCCTGTTCTCTTTACACGTTAAAGCAACCATGATGAAGGTGTCTCACCCAATCGTATTTGGTCACTGTGTAAGAATCTACTACAAAGAAGCATTCGAAAAACATGGCAAGCTTTTTGATGAGCTTGGCATTAATGTCAATAACGGTATGGCGGGTCTTTACGAAAAGCTTGAAACTTTACCAACCTCTGTACGTGAAGAAATCATTGCTGATTTACATGCTTGTCAAGAACACCGCCCAGCTTTAGCGATGGTTGATTCTGCAAAAGGCATCACTAACTTCCATTCACCAAACGACGTGATTGTAGATGCTTCTATGCCTGCAATGATTCGTGGTGGCGGTAAAATGTGGGGCGCTGACGGCAAGCCTTATGACTGTAAAGCAGTCATGCCTGAATCTACATTCGCACGTATTTACCAGGAAATGATCAATTTCTGTAAGTGGAATGGCAACTTCGATCCAAAAACCATGGGTACTGTACCTAACGTTGGTTTGATGGCGCAAAAAGCGGAAGAATACGGTTCACACGACAAGACTTTCGAAATTCCTGAAGCAGGTGTTGCGAACATCACTGACCTAGAAACAGGTGAAGTGTTAATGTCTCAAAATGTGGAAGAAGGCGATATCTGGCGTATGTGTCAGGTGAGAGACGCACCGATCCGCGACTGGGTAAAACTTGCAGTTACTCGTGCACGCAACTCTGGCATGCCGGCAATCTTCTGGCTTGACCCGTACCGTCCACACGAAAACGAACTGATCAAGAAAGTTGAAAAATACCTGAAAGATCATGACACCACTGGTCTTGACATCCAGATCATGTCACAAGTACGTGCAATGCGTTATACGCTTGAACGTGTTGCTCGCGGTCTAGATACTATTTCTGTAACAGGTAACATTCTGCGTGACTACCTGACTGACTTGTTCCCGATCATGGAATTGGGTACATCTGCGAAAATGTTGTCAATCGTGCCATTAATGGCAGGTGGTGGCATGTACGAAACAGGTGCAGGCGGTTCTGCTCCTAAGCACGTACAGCAGTTAGTTGAAGAAAACCACTTACGTTGGGATTCACTCGGTGAATTCATGGCGTTGGCGGTATCTTTAGAAGAAATGGGGATTAAAGAAGGCAATGACGACATCAAGTTACTTGCTAAAACTTTAGACCAAGCGACTGGTAAATTGCTAGATAACGACAAGTCTCCTTCTCGTCGTACTGGCGAATTGGACAACCGTGGTAGCCATTTCTACCTGGCGAAATTCTGGGCTGAAGAACTTGCTGCTCAAGACGAAAATGCTGAATTGAAAGCGAAATTTGCACCACTTGCAAAAACTTTAGCTGAAAATGAAGAGAAAATCGTTGCTGAGCTTGCAGAAGTTCAAGGCAAATCAGTAGACATCGGCGGTTACTACGCAGTTGATCAAGAAAAAGTAAATGCAGTGATGCGTCCAAGTGCAACTTTGAATGCAGCGCTTGAAACGATCTAAGCTTTTAAGAACTAACTGAGTCAGTGATGTAGAAAAACCGGCGTCTAGGCGCCGGTTTTTTTAATGTGTTTAAAATAATTTATTAAAATCTACCTCGTAACCAAGGGATTTAATTTCTTTGGCAAGTTGAATTTCCCAGCCATTATCAGACATGTAAACCATTCCACTGATATCTCCTGGAAGTTCAATATTATGATCAACAACTAATGGAATTACTTTATCACGTCCTAACTTTCCAATTAAAAGACCGTGTTCAAATACAACATTTTGTCTCGCTCGCAGTTTTAGATTAGCCTGCTTAGAAACTGCCTCACCAACATCATCTGGCGTATATAGCACAATACCAAATCCAACATCGATAAATTTTTCTAATTTTTCAATAATAGTTTTCCCACTACTAGCTTGCTCATGCAAGATAATAGCCTCAAAACCTATTTTTTCTAAGAAGCGTGCTGTCTCAAGCTTTTTAGCTTTATCATGACCATGAACAATAAAAGCTTTTCTTAATGGTGTATTCGAATTTGTATCAGATTTACTAAGTTTGACTTTTAATTTACTAGAATCATCAGCTAGTACTTCATCATTCTCAATATCCATAATTAGAGAATCAATAAAGGAGATTGAGGGTTTATACTCGTCCTCCATAAATTGCTTAATTGGATCATGATAACCAACCATCACTAGAGGATGAAGTTTTGAGTGTAATTTACTAGTATAAGCAGGAAAATATTTTTCTAAAAATTTTTGTATTGCTCTTTCCCATGATTTAAATCTTTCCCGCCCATACTCCCTGCCTTTCTCTTTATAAGCACTATATACTTCTTCGCTAAGCCTATTTTTAAATTCATTTAATTTTTGAATCAATTCGATTTTCTCTACGGTCATACTTAACTCTTTAATTTAAGCTTGATAATTGTTTTATTAAATTAGTGATAACAGTTTCTTCATTATAAACTAGTTGTTATATTTTTCATTAGACAATAAAAAACCCCAAGACTGAATGCGCTTGGGGTTTTCTAGAATTTTGGTCCCGAGGGTCGGACTCGAACCGACACGTCATCTCTGACAGCGGATTTTGAGTCCGCCGCGTCTACCAATTTCACCACCTCGGGAGTGGATGAAAGGTATAATACGCGATTTCTCAGCACTGTCAACGCAGAATATTTACATTTGTTTATTTTTAAAACAAATGGCATTTTTTCGTTTTAAAATCGAGCAATTCCCGCCATAAAAAAGAAAAAAGTTTATACTAGCCGCAGTTTTTTTAGCGTAAATCATCATGCAACTTTCTGATTTTAATTTTGATCTCCCCGATGAGCTGATTGCTCGCTATCCACTGGAAACCCGCAGTGCCTCTCGCCTGCTGCACCTCGATGCACAAGGTCAATATCATGACCATCAATTTACCGACATTCTGGATTTACTTGAAGACGGCGACTTGTTGGTATTAAACGACACCAAAGTCATGAAGGCCCGTTTAAAAGGTAAACGTGCTTCAGGCGGTGCGGTAGAAGTGCTGGTTGAGCGTATGCAAGATCGCTTTATTGCCTATTGTCATATTAAGGCCAGCAACACTCCGAAAGCCGGTGCAGAACTTTTTATTGGCCCGGATGCAGTGAAAGTGACCGTACAAGGCCGTCATGAAAATCTGTTTATTGTAGAATTTTCACAACCAATTCTCGATGTGCTGGATCAATACGGCGCCTTGCCGATTCCGCCTTATTTCAACCGTGAAGCGGAAGAGATTGATACTGAACGTTATCAAACCGTGTTTAATGACCCAACCAAACTGGCCAGCGTTGCAGCACCTACTGCCAGCCTGCATTTTGATGCCGATCTGTTGGCAAAATTGGAAGCCAAAGGGATTCAAAAAACTTTTGTGACCCTACATGTTGGTGCAGGTACTTTCCTGCCAGTGCGTACCGATGATATTCAAAATCACATCATGCACAGCGAATGGTGCGACGTCCCTGAAACTGCGGTCGAGATGATTCGTCAGACTAAAGCCCGCGGTAATAAAGTCATTTCTGTAGGCACGACTGCCACCCGTGCAGTCGAAAGTGCAGCACAAGCACATAACGGTGAACTGGCAGCCTGGACAGGTGATACCCAGATTTTCATCTATCCGGGTTATCAGTTTAAAGTGGTCGATCGTTTGATCACTAACTTCCATTTACCAGAATCGACCCTGTTAATGCTTGTGTCTGCCTTGTCCAATCGTGACAATATTCTCAATGCTTATAAGCATGCAGTAGACAGCCAGTATCGCTTCTTCAGTTATGGCGATGCCATGCTGATTGATCAGGCGAAATAAGCGAGAACCATTGCCCATGCCGATCGAGTCTGTACAACAGTCCATTCATATTCGCCGCAAGAAAAATGCAGTGGTGTTTCAAAATATCGCTCGGCTTTGGGATCTGGGTCAACAGGCCAAAACGCATCAGCAATTGCTGGATGGGCTGCATCCCTGGAATGGCCCGATTACGCTCAAGTTTGAAAATAACCTGCCGCTTGCGCTTGCCGGAATTGGGCTTTTTCTGATTGGCAGCATTTTTATTGCGCCGGGAAATATCTGGATTCAGGGCAGTGTTTTTCTCGGCTGTCTCTGCATTTTCTGGGCCTATATTTGCTATGAACAGCAGCAGCCCTTAGAGGAAGTCATTGCTTTTCTGGAAGAACAGGCACTGGCCAAAAAATATCAGCTTGCCTTTCAAAAACAGCCACTGCATATTTCCATGCCACTCAATCCCCTGCACTTTATCCGGCATTTAAAACAATTATTTCCAGTATTCAATCAAGGTTCGTTGAGTAATGAGATTCAGCGTTATGCCAGCACGGTCTGGGAAGATGAAAATGGCCAGCAACATCAGGTGCTACTGTTCCAATACCACTATATTGATGAAGTACAGGCCCGAAATAAGGAAGGTCAGCCAGTCAAACTGATGCAGGTCCATAAAGACCTGTGGGGCGTATTTGCGTTTGATATCCAGATTCAGGGACTGGCCGTTACGACTTCCAGAAAGAAATTTTATTATCCTTATAGCCATCCCTGGCACAGCAGCGATATTCGCACCAACCAGAGATTAAGCTTTTATGGCAGTGATCCGCTGCAAACTGCCAAATTACTCAGTCCGGGTTTTGTGCTGCGACTGGCCGATTTTTTTGAACAGCGTCAGGGTGATTTACTGTTTCACCCAGAAAATAAGATGCTGTGCTATCTAGGGCCCCATGATTTATTTCAGGTATCGAGCAAGCAGCAGAATATTAGCGATATTTCCACATTGCGCGGCCACCTGAGAACGTTTAAATTAAAACAGCTCGAAAACTTACAACATGATCTGCTGCAGTTTTTAAAATAAATTTTTCGCATCATTTTTAAAATATAGATATAGCTTGGGGAGATCTCGGATGGGATTTTTGATTTTATGTTTGATCATTGTGGCGCTGATTGTCACGATTATCATGATCCGCAACAGTATTGTCCGTCATCACAACGCCACGATTCGCGCCTGGTCGGATGTCGCCAGTTATGAACGGCAAAAACTGAAAATTCTGGATGGGCTGCAACCGCTGGTCGAGCAATACTCGAGTTTTGAAAAAGGCACGCTAGAAAAAGTCACCGAACTGCGTCAGAACATCATGAACCTGAATATCAAGGATGCCGATATTGGACAATTACAACGCATTGAAAGTCTGAACAAACAGTTAATGCATAGCCTGAATGTCGTGATTGAAAATTATCCGGAACTGAAAGCCAATGACATCTATCTGAAAATGATGGCTGAAATTGAAGAACAGAATGAAAATGTCGGTGCAGCGATTACCATTTATAATCGCAATGTCGAGCTGTTTAACAACCAGATCCAGATTTTTCCGCACAACATCATTAATAATATGTTACTCAGAAAAAAAGTGGTACGTCCATTCCGTGATCAAAGCGTGACACAGAATTTTGATTACCGTCCGAACTTTCACTGAGTGAACAGTAAGATCTGATAAAATTTTGCATCCTTGGCGCATTAACTTATTATAAAAATAGCCAAGGATGCGGCTGTACCTATCTAAAACTTATAATATAAAGAATAAAAATTATGCTGGATTATTTAGAGCACTTGCAACAGAGGCTGGTCGAGGAATTTTATCGGTTATACGACCATTATCAGGATGATCAAATCTATGCCTGTAGTCTGGTCTTTGACGAATTTTTACTGCTGGATGATCTGGCCATTTCGACTGAACGCAGTATTTTTAAAGATCCGGAATATCTTCAGCAATATCTGGCGGAACAGGATCGCTGGAATGTCCAGAAATGGCGTTATCGGGCCCACACTTCGCCCGACTCAGGACTCACCCCCTTTAAAACCTTGCTGGCCGATTATTTTAAAACCTAGCACAGCTTTGGCCATCCGGTATTGACACAGCAAAAACAGCTGCACGCGACGCATCTGGATTTATTGCTGGATAGTTTTAAACAGGCCAAACATCGTCTTTCTGAGGCCTATGGTCTGGATCTGGATCGCATCCTGTTTTTCATGAGCCTGCCCACCCAAGTCGAATTTGAATGCCAATCTGCGCAGACACTTAATCCGGCCCATATTCATTTACAGAAATTTCTGGCATCCAGACAAACTACTCATTTACCTGCCATGCAGAAACGCTTGAAACTCTCGCAAAACGACAAGGGTATTCTGATTGATCTGGAGCAGATGCTGGTAATGGAACCTTATGACTATCTGCAAGTGGCGCAAGATACCTATTTGCTAACCTTGGAATCCTACTTTGTCGATAGCAATATTTATATCCAGAAACTGATCCAGCATATCGCTGCAATGGCCTCAGAACCGGATGGCAGCTGCGCCCTCAGCCGGGAAGATATCCAGCAGCGTTTGCAGCAGTTTTCTACACATCCACTCATTTCTACGGATGTTCCCTAGCTTCAGCGATAAATAAAATTACAGAGCGAATGCTCTACAATGCTGGCGTTTAGTGTAAGAATCAAGGAAAATAGCGCCCTTTAGCTATAACAATCAGCGAACTGTTTTTTCGCCTTGATGTGGAACTCCTATGAAGTTTGAAAAATTAGGTCAGTCGGGCCGTGCCCGTCGTGGTCGTTTAACGCTTGAACATGGTGTGGTGGAAACCCCGATGTTCATGCCTGTGGGTACGTATGGTACGGTCAAGGGCCTGTTGCCGCGCGATATTAAAGAGATCAAATCTCAAGTCATTCTGGGCAATACTTTCCATTTGTATCTACGTCCAGGACTGGATGTGATTCGTGAACATGGCGGCCTGCACGAATTCATGAAATGGAATAGTCCCATTTTGACCGATTCAGGCGGCTTTCAGGTCTTCAGTCTGGGCGCAATGCGTAAAATTAAAGAAGAAGGTGTGACCTTCCGCTCACCAATCGATGGTTCAAAAGTATTTTTATCGCCTGAAATTTCAATGGATATTCAGCATACGCTGAATTCTGACATTGTAATGATTTTTGATGAATGCACGCCGTACCCTGCGACGCATGAAGAAGCGCAAAAATCATTGCAATTGTCTTTACGCTGGGCGAAACGCTGTAAAACCCAGCATCATGACGTGCTGAAAAACCGTAATGCACTGTTCGGGATTATTCAGGGCGGCATGTATGAAGACTTGCGTGATGAATCTTTAAAAGGCCTGCTTGAAATCGACTTTGATGGTTATGCGATTGGCGGTCTGTCCGTTGGCGAACCCAAAGAGGAAATGATCAAGGTTCTGGATTATCTTCCAGAAAAAATGCCGGCAGATAAACCGCGTTATTTGATGGGTGTCGGCAAGCCCGAAGATATTGTGGAAGCGGTACGTCGTGGTGTGGATATGTTTGACTGCGTGATGCCAACCCGAAATGCACGTAACGGTCACTATTTTGTGACAGACGGCTTGGTGCGAATCCGTAACAGTAAATACCGTCATGACCAAAGCCCACTCGATCCGCATTGCGACTGCTATACCTGCCAGAACTTTACCCGTGCCTATTTATTCCATCTTGAGAAATGTGGGGAAATGCTCGGCTCTATGCTCGGTACGATTCATAATCTGCGCTATTACCTGCGTTTGACTGAAACAATGCGTGATGCATTAGACAACGGTACATTTGACGAATTTGTTCATGACTTTTATGCCCGCCGTGGCCTGGAAGTGCCACCTTGTCCGCAAGATTAATCCATCAGCATTTGCGCTGAGGAAAAAGACAATGTAAATTGCAAGAATATGTCAATTTATTATCGAGTTGATCACCAGTTTTTTATTTTAGGAAAATGTAATGAGCCTTTTTATTTCGACTGCTCACGCTGCAGGTGAAGCTGCACAACAACCAAGCATGATGGCGAACCTTTTGATGATTGCTGTTTTTATTGCAATCTTCTATTTCTTGATCTGGCGTCCTCAATCTAAACGTGCCAAAGAACACCGTGCTTTGGTCGACAGCCTTGGCGTTGGCAGTGAAGTGGTATTTGCAGGCGGATTAATGGGCAAAATCACCAAGATTGAAGGTGACTTCGCAGTGGTTGAATTGAGCCGTGGTGTAGAAGTCAAAGTTCAACGTGCAAGTGTGATTTCAGTCCTCCCTGAAGGCACTTTAAATAACCTTTAATCAAAAATAGTCGTGCCCTCGCACGACTTTTTCATTTTAAGAAGAAAACGAATGCGTTACCCAGCATGGAAATATGTACTGATCCTGGTTGTCCTGGTGATCAGTACCTTATATGCCCTGCCAAGTTTGTATCCAGATGAACCTGCTGTACAGATTTCGGGTGCCAAAGCCGGTACTCAAATTGATGCAAGCATCGTACAAAAAGCAGAGCAAATTTTAAAAACTGAAAATATTGCCACCCATGACAATAGCTTTGGCAACAATGCAGCCTTATTACGTGTAGATTCAAGTGAATCACAGCTTAAAGCCAAAGAGGCTTTACGTCGTGGTTTAGGTGATGATTACGTGGTTGCACTGAACCTTGCCCCGACCACCCCAGAATGGCTGCAAAAAATTGGTGCCAAACCAATGAAGCTTGGCCTGGATTTACGTGGTGGTGTTCACTTCTTGCTTGAAGTGGATATGGACAAGGCCATTTCCCAGCGCATGGAAACCTCTGCGACGGATCTACGTCGTCAGTTGCGTGATAACAACCTGAAATTTAATAGCCTGAATTTAAGCAACAACACCATTGTGATGCAGTTTGCCAACAATGATGATCGTTCTGCAACGATGGACTTCTTGCGCCGTAATGGCAATGAGTTTACCCAGCAGGCTGTTGCGACCGAGACCGGTTCGACCTTACGTCTAAACTATACTGATGTGCGTAAGCAAGAAATTGAATCTTATGCTGTCAATCAGAACTTGACCACTTTACGTAACCGTATTAACGAGTTAGGTGTGGCAGAAGCACTGGTTCAAACTCAGGGCAGCAACCGTATTGTGGTTGAGCTTCCTGGTGTGCAGGATACCGCTGAAGCGAAACGTGTCTTAGGTCGTACCGCGAACCTCGAGTTCCGTCTGGTGTCTGACCTGAATGATCAATATATTGATCCATATACCGGTCAGGCAACGGGTGCATTGCCACCAGGCACAGAAGTCTTTGCTTATGAGTCACTGGACAGTGGTCGTCAGCTCCTATTGAACCGTAACCGTATCTTAACCGGTGAACGTGTTCAGAATGCATCAAGTGGCTTTAGCCAAGACACAGGCGGTGCTGAAGTTAACATTACCTTGGACAGCGCAGGCGGCAAACTGATGTCGGATGCCACCCGTAATGCGGTCGGCAAACGTATGGCCGTCTTGTTCATCGAGAACAAGCAGCGTATTAATTATGTGGAAGACCCTGCGACCGGCACTCAGACTGAAGTTCGTACCCCGTATACTGAATCTGTAGTCATTAACGCTGCAACCATTCAGGCAGTACTGGGTTCTCAGTTCCGTATTACTGGCCTGGACTCGCCGCAAGAAGCTGCTGAACTTGCCTTGATGCTGCGTGCAGGTGCGTTGGCTGCGCCAATGTATTTTGTTGAAGAACGTGTAATTGGTCCAAGTCTGGGTCAAGAAAACATCGATAAAGGTGTACTTTCAACTCAGATCGGTTTCCTTCTGGTCGCCATCTGGATGGTGGTATTCTTCCGTCTGTTTGGTGTGATTGCCAACTTTGCCTTGGTCTTTAACCTGGCGATGATTCTGACAGTCATGTCTTGGATTGGCGCTTCCCTTACCCTTCCGGGTATTGCCGGTATCGTCATTACCATCGGTATGGCGGTCGATGCCAACGTACTGATCTGTGAACGAATACGGGAAGAAATGAAATGGGGAGCTTCGCCAAAACAGGCGATTGTGGCCGGTTATGATCGTGCCTATAACACCATTTTCGACTCGAACTTGACCACATTCCTGGTGGCGTTCATTCTGTTCGCGATTGGTACAGGTCCGATCAAAGGCTTTGCCGTAACCCTGATGATTGGTATTGTCTGCTCGATGTTTACTGCCATTACAGTAACGCGTGCCGTGGTACAGCTCATTTATGGCAAAAAACGTAACTTGAAAAAGTTGAGCATTTAAGGAGATCACTGATGACTGAAAATACTCAACTGAATCAAAAACAGTACGGTCGCCCGGAAGACGAACGCATTATTCCGTTTATGAAGATTGCGATGCCTGCGGCATTGTTTTCAATCCTCTTAACCGTTGCGAGTATCTTCTTTATTGCCACCAAAGGCCTGAACCTCGGTTTAGACTTTACCGGTGGTGTGGCAGCCGAATTAAACTATACCAATCCGGTCAAACCTGAAGATGTCTCCAAGGCATTGAACCAGGCAGGCTTTAATGATGCTGTGGTTCAGACTTTAGGTTCTGAACGTGACCTGATGGTGCGTATGCCGGTTCAGGAAGATATCGAAGCTGAAGACCTGACCAAAGCTGTTACAGCCGCAGTTCAACTGCCAAATAATGCCGCAGAAGTACCGAAGGTTGATGTCGTCGGTGGACAGGTCGGTAATGAGCTCTATGTCCGTTCTGGCGGTGCTGTGGCACTTGCGCTCCTGCTGATGCTGGTCTATGTCACCATCCGCTTTGAGGTCAAGCTGGCTATGGGTGCAGTATTGTCACTGTTCCATGATATCGTCGTTACCCTCGGGATTTTTGCGATGATGCAGTGGCCATTTGACCTGACTGTACTTGCAGCACTCCTTGCAATCATCGGTTTCTCACTGAACGATAATATCGTGGTCTCTGACCGTATCCGTGAGAACTTCCGTAAGATTCGTGGTGCAGAACCGGTCGAAATCATTAACATTGCCCTGACTGAAACCCTGCGTCGTACCATTCATACCTCTATGACCTTATTGCTCGTGGTGCTTGCCATGATGCTGATGGGTGGTGATGGTCTGAAATGGTTCTCGATCGCGATGTTTGTTGGTGTCTTTGTCGGGACCTATTCGTCGATCTATATTGGTACAGCCTTTGCCTTGTGGCGTGGTCTAAACCGTCAGGACTTTATTGTTCAGGTGAAGCCAGAATTTGAAGACGAGAACCAGATTCCATAATCTGTTCTGTTTCATGTTCATCGTTCAGCCCGTCTTATGATGGGCTGAATTATTTCTGCTGTTTGAATATGTGGCAGTGGGAATAATCGAAATGACTGGATGGATTTTCTCAATATCGGTTTTTTGAAAAATCACCTGTCGGTGTTCATCCAGGCTTTGGAATTCATAATGATCCTGAGCTTCGCTCACCAACTGCAAAATTAGCTGCAGGCCATTGACCAGATATATACAGAGCATGCATGAAATTGGCAACCCGGCCTGTTTGTCACAAATCAGCCACCAACCTGATTTTAAGCTGGGAAAATAATACGGCCCTGCTACCTGAATCGCATAATGCTGTGCTTGCAGATGAAAAATATCCTGATTGAATGAGAGCGCTGAATCCAGGGAGATAAGTGCAAATGCCTGCTGTTCTATTACCTGCATTTGAAACAGAGTACCTTGCGCTGGAACCGGAGCTAATTCAACTTTTGGTTCAGCCGACTGATCTAGAATGAGCACATCTAGACCCAGTTGTTGTTCCAACTCCCTTGCTGCTTTCTCGCCGATCTGGCGTTTGCTATTCAGCAATTGCGCAATATATGAGGCTGACAAGCTGAAATGTTCACAGATCTCTTTGCCGGTTTTAAATTGCTGCGTCTCGATCAGCAAATCAATCACCTTGGCCAGATTATTTCGTCTACGTTCAAATATTTCGGTCGCGCTCATTTTGGTTTGCTGGTCTATTTTTTATGCATGTGATTCAAATACCTTACAATAAAAAAGCCCGCAATTGAATTGCAGGCTTTTTAAACTTAGGTAACAGGAATTAAGTACCCTGTACCAGACGACGCGCGCTGATAATTCCCGGTTGCTGCTCAAGACGGGCCAGCAGCTTGGAAAGTTGTGCCAGACCTTTGACTTCAATCAGCAGCTTCATATTGGCAATACCATCCGCTTCCGAAATGGTATTCACCTGACGGATATTGATCTGATCCGAGAAAATCACTTGCGTGAGATCTTTGAGCAAACCGCGTCGATCATAAGCTTCCACCACAATCTGTACGCTCTGACCACGAGTCGGCTGCATTTCCCAATCGGCTTCTACCGCACGCTCAGGCTCTTGGGTGATCATGCGCACATAGTCCGGACAGGCCACCTTATGAATGCTCACTCCACGATTCAGAGTGATATAGCCAGCGATCGATTCACCATGCACCGGTTGGCAACATTGCGCGACATGCAGTTCCACGTTATCTAAACCGTCGATCAGAATCCCGTGCGCTGACAGTGTATGACTGGCACGCGGGTTCAAGGCAGGTTTCAGCACCAGCTCAGGCTCGTCCTGATCCAGATGCATGTGACGGTTCACCTGATTAATCAGGGCATGCAGGCTGATATCACCATTGACCAGATTCACCAGAATGTCATCACCGGTTTTGACATTGAAGTGGTTGCAATAATCACTCAGATCAATCGATTTCGGGTGAATTGCCAGACGTGATAGTTCCTTGTTCAGTACTTCACGGCCAACTTCCAGATTCTTGCTGCGATCTTGCTGGCGGAACCAGTGGCGCAGCTTGTCCCGCGCACGGGCAGTTTTGATATAACCCAGCGAATTAACCAGCCAGTCCCGGTTCGGTTCCCGGTCTTTTTTGGTCAGAATTTCAACCTGTTCACCGGTTTTCAGAGTATAGGTCAGCGGCACATAGCGCTGATTTACCCGTGCGGCATAGCACTTGTTCCCGACCTCGGTATGCACATGATAAGCAAAGTCGAGTACGGTCGAATCACGTGGTAGCTCTTTGATATCGCCATCACGGCTAAACACATAGATCTTTTCGAAGCCTTCAAAATCTTGAATATGCTCAAAATTCTCTATTTCATCTTCAGATTCTTTATGTGCACTGCTTTCATTACGTTCTTGATAATGCTCAAGTACCGCACGTAAGGAATGCAGACGATGGTTAAAGGAGCGATCTGTGGTTTTCGCGCCTTCTTTATAATTAAAGTGTGAACACACCCCAAGTTCAGCTTCGTCATGCATTGCATGAGTACGAATCTGCACTTCAAGTGACTTATTCTCGGCAATCACCGCAGTATGTAAAGAACGATAACCATTGGCTTTCGGATTGGTAATATAGTCATCAAACTGATGCGGAATGTGGCGCCAGATCTGATGCACAATACCTAAAGTGTGGTAACACTCCGGTACACTTTTCACCAGTACCCGTAGCGCACGAATATCATAGAGCTGGTCAAAGCTCAGGTTCTTGCTTTTCATTTTTCGATAAATCGAATAAATGTGTTTCACCCGGCCATTAATTTCAGCTTCGATGCCATGCTCAGCCAATTCATTGCGTAATTTATCAATCACAAACTGAATATACTGTTCACGCTCCAGACGCTTTTCATTCAGTAAGGAAGCAATTTCTTTATAACGTTCCGGCGCAAGATAACGGAAAGCCAGATCTTCCAGCTCCCACTTCAACTGAGCAATGCCCAAGCGGTGTGCCAGTGGCGAGTAAATGGTCAGAATTTCTCGGGCCACCCGTTCCTGACGCTCACGCGAGGAATTGGCCAGTTCACGCAAGGCATAGGTACGTTCGGCCAGCTTGACCAGAACGACACGTACATCTTCGGTGACCGAGATCAGCATTTTGTAAATGCCAGACAGATGTTCACGCTGGTTATTATTGAAATGATCTTCCAGGCGTTTATTTTTTTCGATCAGCTCAGACAGCTTACCCATGGCAAGCGTACCTTTGACCAGGCTATGCACCTGTTCGCCGAACTGTTCCAATACTTCACTGAGTGGCATGACGCCTTCACGAACAGCACGATACAGCATGGCTGCGGACAAAGTATCTTCATCGACATGCAGATGCGCCAGAATATCCGCCATCTCAATACCAGTATAAAAGGTATTGGAGCGGTGCTGAACCGTACTTTGCAGCTCTCTTTCTAATGTTAAGTGGGCGACTTCTTCGAGCTGCGTTAAAGGTGCGCCATCTAATATGCCACGAACCCGATCCAACCATTCAGTCAGATCCTGGTGTGCTTGTTCGGCATGTTCTACAGTCGTCTCCTGTGACAACTCATTGAGTCGTCCAGGGAGTTGCTCACGTACTGTGACCATACCCGTCTCCTACTTTTAAAAACATCATTTCTTTAATCGTTTATTTGATTTTCTTTTTCGAACAATGCGATTGATTCAACATGTCCAGTATGTGTAAACATATCCATCACGCCCGCTTGGGTGAGACGATAGCCCTGTTGTACCAAGAGTCCTGCATCTCTGGCGAGTGTCGCAGGATTACATGACACATAAACGATTCTTTTAGCTCCAAACTGAGGGATATAATGCATCACTTCTTCTGCCCCAGCACGTGGCGGGTCGATTAATAATGCATCAAAACCTTGATTTGCCCAAGTGTGGTGCGAGAAATCTTTGGTTAAATCTTGTGAATAGAACGATATTTGTGCAATACCATTGTTTTTGGCATTTTCCGCACCACGTCGAACCATTTCATCACTTCCCTCGACCGCAATCACCTGACCCGACGCACCA
The DNA here is from genome assembly GCF_019343495.1 of Acinetobacter lwoffii. Taxonomy (NCBI): domain Bacteria; kingdom Pseudomonadati; phylum Pseudomonadota; class Gammaproteobacteria; order Moraxellales; family Moraxellaceae; genus Acinetobacter; species Acinetobacter lwoffii. The sequence goes on from NZ_CP072549.1 coordinate 1,676,339, forward strand.
ACACAGCGCGCAAGAGGTAAGGAAAAGTTTCCTAATCCACAAAAGAGATCCAGAACCCGTTCACCCTGTTGCAGTTGTAGCAAATCACATGCCAATCGTACCATTTGCGGATTGATGCTTGAATTTACCTGAGTAAAGTCCAGAGGATTAAAGCCGAATTTCACATCAAAGTCATCAAGACCATAGTGTAAGCGTGCAGATGCTTCTGTATCATCTATTCGCGAAAGCGTTTCTTTGCCGGCAGGCTGCAGATACAGTTGCCAGCCTTTCTGTAACGTAAATTCGCGCAATTGGTTGACATCATCGGCAGATAATTTTGCAGTTTCACGCACCAGCAGCGCAATGTCCTGATCCCCCATGGCCAATTCTATATGACCGATGTCGGCCTTACCATTCAGACCTTGCAGCAATTGTTTAAGACGTGTAACCGAGCCAAACTCGCGATCCAAGATCATACAGCGATCAATCGGTGTCAGTTTGTTGGACTGATTCTCACGAAAACCCACCACCAGCTGATCCTTGGAAGGTAGATAACGCACCCCAATCCGGGCTTTACGGCGATAATCTTCACGTTGTGAACGTAAAGGCGATAGCCATTGATCAGGCTGGATTCCAGCAAAATGCTGTAGATGCGATTTCAGCACATTCTGTTTCAGTTCAATCTGCGCATCCGCAGCGATATGCTGCATATTACAGCCACCACAGATCCCAAAATGCGGACACACCGGCTTCACGCGAATCTCGGAAGCGTCGCTCAACAATTCAAGACTGTCGGCTTCTTCGAGTTTTTTAACTTCACGGGTAATGCGGGCACGCACGGTTTCACCCGGCAAGGCATAACGGATAAAGACTTTCTTGCCATGTTTATGCTGCGGATGATCCGGATGTGAACCATAATGAGCGATACCACGTCCCTCATGCGATAGTGACTCAACCTGAAAAATGTACTCGGGTTGCTGGATAGGACGTGCTTGTGCTCGATGTTTCATGAAAACCTAGGGTATGGAGATGGGAAAATCAAATTGGGTAAATTCAGTTCGTTGCGAAGTCTCACGCCAAACTGATAAAAAGTCCGCATGCTGCGGTTGAGTCTGCAAATATTGAATCGTGCTTTGCAGCAGATGCTGATAATCCGGCAGTAACAGCTGGCCTTTTAACAGCAACCAGCGGATATACACCAGCCAGGTATTCAGGACATCACCTTCACAATAAGACGTCAGTTCGGTCCATTGCTGATTGCGGACATATTCCGGAACCCGATAGGCTCCGTCACCGCGCTTGCCTGGATAACCCAGCAAATGTGCAACATCATCCAGCTTCTGGAAATGACGGGCATGAAACATGGCCATCACATCCATCAGGTCAACATGACGATGATGGTAACGATTCTGGTAGTTATTATAACGCTTTTGCGTATCAATTTCGCCCTGATCGAACAGACTCGGTGCAGAGAGTCCATGATACATGGCGCGGTATAAAATTACTGGTAAATCAAACTGTGAGCCATTCCAACTCACTAGAGTCGGATGTCGCTTGTCAAAAATGGACAAGAATTTTTTCAAAATTTCTGCTTCAGAATGCTGTTCTCGACTAAAGGAAAACAGCTTCATACCCTGTTCATCCATCCATAAACCGGAAATACAGACAATTTCATGCAGCGGTAAACGCTGAAAATCAGAGCCTGAATCCTGACGGCGTAATTTGGTCAGGGCCTGATCCAGATCTGCTTCGGGCAGGTCCAGACCAAACAGATGCGCGCCTGATTTGAGATCGGTTTGGGTTTCAATATCGAAAGTTAAAACAGGCAGGCGCATAAAACAGTGCTCAAATAATTATTCAGGATCTTGTACAGAGAATAACCCTGTAGACAAGTAACGGTCACCACGGTCACAGATAATACACACAATCACTGCATCCGGATGTTCTTCCGCCAGTTTAATCGAGGCCCACACTGCCCCACCAGAAGAGGTTCCGGCACTGATGCCTTCTTTCTGTGCCAGCTTGCGCATGGTTTTTTCAGCTTCGATTTGTGGAATATCAATAATGCGATCGACTCGGCTGCGGTCGAAAATGGTTGGCAGATATTCTTCTGGCCAGCGACGGATTCCGGCAATGCTTGAACCATCAGATGGCTGTAAACCGACGATCTGAATATCAGGATTCATTTCTTTCAGGTATTTCGACACACCCATGATGGTGCCGGTGGTACCCATAGAACTGACAAAATGGGTAATTTTGCCACCGGTTTGCTGCCAGATTTCTGGACCCGTGGTCAGGTAATGCGCTTCGACATTGTCCGGATTTCCGAACTGATTCAGCACCAGACCCACACCATCATTCTGCATTTGAGCAGCAAGATCACGTGCACCTTCCATGCCCTGCTCTTTGGTTACTTCAATTAGCTCGGCACCATACGCAAGCATCGCGTCCTTACGTTCCTGACTCATATTGTTCGGCATGATCAGCTTCATTTTATAGCCACGCATTGCTGCGACCATCGCCAATGCAATCCCCGTATTTCCGCTCGTTGCCTCAATCAGGGTGTCACCCGGTTTGATCTGCCCACGCTTCTCGGCCTGCATGATCATATTATAGGCCGGACGGTCTTTGACCGAACCTGCTGGGTTATTGCCTTCGAGTTTCGCGAGTACTGTAGCTTGAGTGTGACTTGCCAGACGCTGTAAACGCACCAGCGGCGTTTTGCCTACATAATGGTCTAACAAAAATTCATCTGCTTGAAAATCAGGGATGGTATTACTCATTATTTGCACCTATATCGAGGTGCGGCTATTGTATGAAAAAATGCTTTTCCCTGCACCCATTTAGCAAGGCTTTTTCAGAAAACTCACTAAAACTCACACACTATCAAGCCATAAACTACATTTCCCGATAATTTAGCCAGATGAAGCAGCTCGCTAATGAAGATGAAAATACTATTTCAGTCTGGCACTTTTACAGATTGAAATTTCGTGCGTCTTAGTCTTGCTGTACCTGAGCAAAATTAACTGAAATCTCTTGTATTTTTAACTGCTAATCCGAAGCTTTATAAAAATTATGCTTAAATTTTAACTGTCGATTTAAAGCATGCTAATATGCCAGGCATAAAGAAAATACTGCTTAAATCATGTCAACGATCAACAAAAAGCTGTTTAAACGCCTACACTTAAATCATGCCTATGGACAGCTGATTGCGCTGATTTTTGTGCCGATTACCATTTTGGCCTGTGTCGGTGCCATGCTGGTGTTGACTGAAACCTCGAATGCCGCACGTGCCCAGCAGAAGCAGATGGCCATTGCGATTCTGACCCGCTTTCAAGGTACTTCAGAATATGCACTGGATATCTTGAACCTGTATCCATGGCAATATGACCAGGCCCACAATGCCATGCAGAACATGCTGAATGAAAAGCATCTGGTTCGGGCAGCGGTTCTGGACGAAAATGGCAAGAACCGTTTGGGCATCGGTTTTCAGGAACAGGCACCTTGGCCAGAATTTGAGAAAAGCGGCAATTTTATTGGCCCGATTCTGCATCAAGATAATCATATCTATGCCATTAAAGTGAATGAAAACACTTTTTCTACCGGCTGGCTGGCGATCGAACTGGATAACCAGCCGCTAGCAATTGCCCGTTACCGAGTACTGATCGTACTGATTGCGACCGGATTACTGACCTTATTATTGTTATTACTTTGCTTGAATTTCTACTCACGGCGCTGGATCGCCCCAATGTATGAGATTCGCATGCAATTGCAACGCCTGAATGCCGATACCCTCGGCCAGCATATGGTGATTAACAGCACCGGCGAGCTGCGTTTATTGCAACGTGATATCGCCAATGTGGTGAAGCGTTTGCATTTCAGCTTTCTGGAACTGCGTGAACATACCGAACAGACCGAAGACGATTTACGCCGCACCCTCGACACTTTAGAAGTCCAGAATATTACCTATCGTCAGGCACGCGACCAGGCGATCTCGGCCAACCAGGCCAAGTCGGTGTTTCTGGCCAATATTTCCCATGAATTGCGCACCCCGCTGAACAGTATTGATGGTTTTATTCATCTGTTGTTACGTCAGGGCAATCTCAGCAACGAGCAGAGCCTGTATTTGCAGACCATTCGTAAGTCTTCGGCGCATTTGCTGGCACTGATCAATGATGTTCTGGATTTTTCCAAAATTGATGCCGGCAAACTGGAACTGGAAACGGCACCTTTTGATCTGGAAGAAGCGATTTTTGATGTGATGGACATGTTGTCACCTCTGGCAGCACAAAAACATATTGATATGGCCTTCTATTATGCAGATGGTGTGCCAAAACACATTATTGGTGATGCGCTACGATTTAAACAGATTCTGACCAACCTGATTTCCAATGCGATCAAATTCACTCCGGATGGAGAAATCATTGTCCGGGCACGCATGGAACATGATGGAATGGATCAGTGTGTGCTGCATTTTAGTGTACAGGATAGCGGCATTGGCCTGAGTGGTACCGACCGTAAAAAGCTGTTTGAGTCCTTCTCGCAGGGTGATACCTCGGTAACCCGTCAGTTTGGCGGTACCGGTCTTGGTCTGGCAATTTCCAAACAGCTGGTCAGCCTGATGCATGGCCAGATTGGCTTTGAAGACAATCAGGAACGTGCCCCAACCGAAAAAGGCTCGACCTTCTGGTTTACTGCCCAGTTCCTGGTCGATGAAGATACCGTGATTGAGCATCCAGATTTTAGCGAATTGACCGTGGTGTCTTATCTTGCACATCCGGCAACTGCGAATGTGCTGCGGCATTATCTGGAAAATTATCAGGTTAAACATATTGAATGTGCATCAATTCTGGATCTGTTTAGCCGTCTGAATCATTTACAGAATAGCGAAAATACCTGGCTGATCGTCGATCATAGTGGTGACAGTGAAGTCTTGTTACGCGAAATCCGTTCACGTTATCAGGGTCATCTGGCTGTCTATGGTTATCAGATGCAACTGGATCCAAGCATGCTCAATGACCATCGTGCCCGTGCCCTGCATCAGCCACTCAGCCGCAGCGCGCTGATTCAATTACTCGGCAATCAGCCGGTCTTCGATCAGGAACAGCATGAAGAATTCAATGGTCAAGGCCTGCATATTCTGGCCGTGGATGATCATTTGCCCAACCTGATTGTTCTGGAAGCCTTGCTGGGCGAACTCAATGTCACCACGACCAAAGCCCTCAGCGGACAGGAAGCGATCGATATTATTCAGCGCCGTTATGAACAGGAACAACCGGCGTTTGATCTGGTGTTTATGGACATTCAGATGCCGGTGATGTCGGGGATCGATACCACCCGTGCCATTCGCTCGCTGGAATCGACCTTTGAAAATCATAGTCGCCTGCCAATTATCGCCCTGACGGCGCATGCACTTTCTGATGAAAAACATAAACTGCTGCAAAACGGCATGGATGATTATGTCACCAAGCCGATCCAGATCGAGCAGATTATCCAAATTTTGACGCACTGGACCACCGAGCATTTTAAACGGATTCCGGTACTGGAACGTGCCAATGTGATTGATGCCCTGGATCCAAATATTCTGGACTGGCAGCAAAGCCTTCAACTGGCAGCCAATAAGGAAGATCTAGCGGTAGACCTGTTACGCATGCTGGTGGACAGCTTTGCAGATGAACTCGATGAAATGCAGCAACTGATTGAACTGGAAGATTTTCCACAACTTGAACATGTGCTGCATCGTCTTTACGGTGCAACCCGCTATGTCGGTGCCCCCACTTTACAGAAAGTTACGGGTGGCTTTGAACAGTTCGTTTCGACCTTGCGTAAAGAACGTCGTAAGGCCGATGAAAGCTTTGTTCAAGACGTGTTGAAATATTTTGATGAACTCAAAGCCGTGGTTGAACAGGTTGAACAGGCTGCCCAGCAAATTTTGAAGCAACATTTGAATTAAACCTCTGAAGTGGCTCAGTCCATGACTTAAGAAGTGTGACTGAGCTGTCATGCAAGCCCAAAGGCTGCATGCTATGCTCAAGCCAGGAAAAATAAGGAAGAATGCCATGTCACTCGTGCGCTTGGAAAAAAATAACGGCATTGCCACTGTTACACTGAATCGTCCGGATAAACGCAATGCCATGAGCTTTGCCCTGCTGCGCGAACTGGTCGCGACTGCACAAAAAATCAAAAAAGATAAAAGCATCCGATGTGTGATTTTAACGGGAGAAGCCCAGGTCTTTAGTGCCGGTATTGATCTGGCCGATTTAAATAATCCTAAAAATCGTGCTTATGCCGCATGGGAACTTATTCGTCCGGGTCAAAGCCTGTTTCAAAAAGCATTTCTGGTCTGGCAGGAATTGCCAGTCCCGGTGATTGCAGCGATGGAAGGCTTCTGTTTTGGTGCCGGCATGCAGCTTGCTCTGGCCGCAGATATCCGCATTGCCCATCCTGAGACCAAAATGTCAATTATGGAAACCCGTTGGGGACTGGTACCAGACATGGGACTCAGCCGCTCACTGAAAGGCCTGATTGGTATTGATCTGGCCAAAGAGCTGACTTTGACTGCCCGGATTTTTGAGGGCGAATATGCCAAAGAAATCGGTCTGATCACCCATGTCGATGAACAGCCATTGGCGAGAGCACAAGCCTTGGCTGAAGAAATGCTGCAACGTTCTCCAGATGCCCTGATGGCTTCTAAATTTGTACTGGATGCCATGCAGCATCGTCCGAATAAATCCCTGCGTATGGAAAAAATCTGGCAGCTGAAATTATTACTGGGTAAAAACAGTCAATTGGCCCGTAAAAAGGACAAAAACCCAGAGGTTCAGTTTGTACCGCGCCAATACAAATAAACCCAGTCTGAATCTAGGAAAGGAATAAACCAAAGCATGCAGTTGAATCGCGATACTAAAATTGCCTTTTTAGGTATGGGGCTGATGGGCACTCGCATGGCCACACGTCTGCTTCAAGCAGGTTTTCAGGTGGCAGTCTGGAACCGCACACCTGCGGCCTGTTATCCGCTGTTAGACTTAGGCGCGACTGCGCTGTCTTTAGACCAGATTGCCAATTATCCGGTCATTCTCAGCTGCTTGGCAGATGATCAGGCAGTGCAATCTGTTTTTGCTCAGATCGAACCGTATTTGGTTGCGGAGCAAGTGATTGTGGATTTTTCTAGTCTTTCGGTACAGCAAACTCAAGCACTTGCCGCGCAAGCACAGGCCAAGAAAGTAATCTGGATTGACTCTCCAGTTTCAGGCGGTACCGCCGGAGCTGAACAAGGCAGTCTGGTGATTTTTGCCGGTGGTAATGCCGCGACTATTGAAAATCTTAATCCGATCTATGCAGTACTTTCACAACGCGTGACCCGCATGGGTGATACGGGTACCGGTCAGGCGACTAAAATCTGTAATCAGCTGATTGTGGCTGCCAATAGCACCTTGATCGCAGAAGCGGTCGCCCTTGCTGGACTTGCCGGGGTGGATACACGTTTACTGGCGCCTGCGCTGGCGGGTGGTTTTGCCGACTCCAAGCCTTTTCAGATTCTGGCACCGCGTATGGCCACGCAAACTTTTGAACCGGTGCAATGGAAAGTACAGACCTTATCCAAGGATCTGAATAATGCCGTGCAACTGGCACAAAGCTTTGACCTGGATGTTCCGGTGGCGACTCAAGCTTTAACGCAGTTACATGCTCATCAAGCCCAAGGCTTTGCCGAAGCAGATCTGGCTACTGTAATCCAGCAACTAAAACATTCATAACGCTTGATTGATGCGGCCTTGAATATTGAAGAGAAAGACATGATTAAACTTGCCGTCAACCTGTCGATGATTTTTACCGAAGTGCCGCTGATCGAACGTTTCGCGCTGGCTCGTGCACAGGGCTTTAATCATGCGGAAATCCAGTTTCCTTATGAACTTACGATTGGCCAGATTCAAAACCAGCTCAGCACCCATCAGCTAAACTTGTGCCTGATTAATGTGCCGGCAGGTAATTTAATGCAGGGCGGTCATGGTCTGGCTGGCATTCCAGGACAGGAAATCGAGTTTCGTCATGCGGTTGAGCAGGCCATCCAGTATGCTACCGCATTGAATGTACCTCGGGTGAACATTCTGGCAGGAAAACAGCCTAGAGATTGTGATCTTTTACCCTGCCTGAATACGCTGGCGAGTAACCTAAAAATGGCCTGTTCAATGCTGCTTGAGCATCAAATTGAACCGGTCTTCGAAATGATCAATGGCACCGATATGCCACGTTTTTTGATTCAAAATGTTGCCCAAGCCCAGGAAATGCTGGAAGCGGTACATCATCCGGCCTTAAAAATGCAGTATGACTGTTACCACATGGCAATGATGGGCGAAGATGTCCTGGAAACTTTGCAAGAAAATATTGCCTCGATTGGTCATATCCAGTTTGCGGATTGTCCGGGACGACATCAACCCAATACGGGCTCAATTCGATATCATGATATATTTCAGTGGTTAAAACATAGTCAATATCAAGGTTATGTCGCTGCCGAGTATAAACCCAGCGGACATTCCAACGATTCCTTTGACTGGAAAGCTGAGTTCTTTCCGGAGCATGACTGAGTGGACTGCGGCTTCATTTGAAATTCAGGACTAAAACCGCTATATTAGACCATGCATAATTGTTAGGAAATTACACTCCCCATGAATTTAGAACCATCGCCCAGCGCTTCTAATTCTCACGATCTTACTATGAATTCAAATTCTCAAGCTGTACAGGACTGCTTAAAAGTCGTACATGCTGCACTTGAAGATGTAAAAGCAAAAGAAATTGTTGAGCTTGATGTCAGCGGTATCAGTAATGTGGCTGATGCTATGGTCATTGCAAGCGGTACATCGACACGTCACATCAAATCATTGGCCAATAACGTTGCTGAAGAAGCACGTAAAGCTGGCTTCCGCCCTCTTGGTATTGAAGGCGAACGTGATGCTGAATGGATCCTCATCGACCTTGGTTATGTGGTGGTTCATTGTATGCTTCCAACAGCGCGTAAATTCTATGACCTAGAAAGCTTATGGCGCAATCCTACAGATACTGACTCTGTAGCGTAAAAACCGAATATTCAAAAAAGCGACCTGTGTAGGTCGCTTTTTTATTGCCTGTTCATCTAACTTTATAAGTATTAATACAACTCAATCTGTTCGCTATTTTTTAATTTCCCTCTTGTCTTATGCACCGATTTGATTGGTATTTTAGGATCAATTCATCATCAACATAGACGTTCGATGATCACTCAATCATCCTTTTCCCAAGATATAAAATAAAAAATCCCCCTTTATTAAAAGGGGGACTTAGGAGGATTCTAATGATTTAGATGATTAGTGACCCGTACCATTAATGGCTTTAGTCATATCTTCCACCACTTTCTTGGCATCACCAAAGATCATCATGGTCTTGTCATTATAGAACAAGTCATTGTCGAGACCCGCATAACCGGTTGCCATAGAACGCTTGATCACCATAATCGTACGTGCCTTATGGGCTTCCAGAATTGGCATACCATAAATTGGCGATGTTGGATCATCTTTCGCCGCAGGGTTCACAACGTCGTTCGCACCAATCACCAGCACCACATCCGTTGCCGGGAAGTCAGAGTTGATCTCATCCATCTCTAAAATATCTTCATACGGCACATCAGCTTCAGCCAGCAATACGTTCATATGACCTGGCATACGACCTGCCACCGGATGAATTGCAAAACGTACGGTTACGCCCTGCTCTTTTAAGATGTTCGCAAGTTCTTTGACCGCATTCTGTGCACGACCTTGCGCCATTCCATAACCCGGTACAATCACCACGCTGTCCGCATTTGACATCAGGAAGCCTGCGTCATCTGCCGAACCTGAACGGTGATTACGTTGAACCTGTTCACCTGCTCCTGCTATCGGCGCAGCTGCACCGCCCATCGCACCACCAAACAAAACGTTGATGATGGAACGGTTCATCGCTTTACACATGATGTAAGAAAGAATCGCACCTGAAGAACCCACCAGTGAACCTGCAACAATCAGCATGTTGTTTTCTAGGGTAAAACCAATACCAGCTGCTGCCCAACCCGAGAATGAGTTGAGTAGCGATACCACCACTGGCATATCACCACCACCGACTGGTGCAATCCATACCCAGCCGAATGCCAGCGCAAGGCCTGTCATCGCCCAGAACGAGGTCATATTGCCAGTCAGGAAGAAGTGAACACCAAAACCTAACATAGCAATAAAGATGATCGCCTGAACCGGTTTCACCCATGCACCTGAAATGGTTTTTGCCCATTTCTTTGCAGCCAGTTTACCGTAAGCAAAGACTGATGCTGTAAAGGTAATCGCACCCACGAAACAGCCCACAAACAGTTCAAATAAATGAACACGGCTCATTTCATGGAAATTGACACCATTGGCAGCCAACAGGTCTGGACCTAGTTCAATCAGTTTGTTGTTGTGAATAATGGCAGCGACAGCAATCAGGACCGCAGCCAGACCCACCAATGAGTGCATTAGCGCCACAGTTTCAGGCATCTGCGTCATTGGAACTGTACGTGCACGGGCGATACCCACAATTGCACCCAGCACCATTGCACCAATAATCATCCAGACAACCGGATTCTCAGCCACAAAGAAGGTAGTCACGACCGCAATGGCCATCGCGATCATTCCGTAACGGTTACCGGCAATCGCAGTTTTAGGACCTGATAAACCACGTAGCGTCAGGATAAAAAGAACGGCACCAATCAGGTAGAACCAATCCGCATATTCTCGAATCATTTCCATGGATTAACCCTCTTTTTTCTTTTGCTTAGGTTTAAACATTTCCAGCATACGAGCAGTCACGGCAAAGCCACCGAAAATATTAATGCTCGCCAGGAATACTGCAATCGCGCCAAGTACGCTCACCACGTTAATGGTCTGGAAATCCACGCTACCTTCAACGCCAATCACCGGCAGGCCAACAGTCTGAATCATTGCACCGACAATAATGATCGATGACAAGGCATTGGTGACCGCCATCAACGGCGTATGCAATGCTGGTGTTACACCCCACACCACGTAGTAACCTACGAAAATGGCAAGGACAAAAATCGTAATTGTTTCAACCATGAGTCTTCTCCTTAACCACGTTTCAGCAGCACTTGGCCGCCATGAGTGACAAGTAGGGCTTTTTGAATTTCTTCTTCTGGATTCAGAACAAAATTCTTATCCGCATCAAATAGTGTTTCAACGAAGTTAAATACGTTACGAGCGTATAAAGCAGAGGCTTCAGTTGATACAGTCGACGGAATATTTGGAATGCCGAGAATTTTGACGCCATTGTCGGTATGGACTGTTTCACCGCATTTCGAACCTTCGACGTTACCGCCAGATTCTACTGCCATGTCCAGAATCACTGAACCCGGTTTCATTTTCGCAACTGTTTCAGCACGGATTAAACGCGGTGCATCACGACCCGGTAAAAGCGCTGTGGTAATCACGATGTCAGCATTTGATACCGCTTTATCAACAATTGCAGCCTGATCGCGGATGTATTCTTCACCCGGCATCCAGCCATAACCATTTTTGGCAGCATCAGCCGCTTTTTGCTGCTCTTCAGCAGACATCGGTACGTCTAGCCATTTACCACCTAAAGATTCAACCTGATCTTTGGCAGTTGGACGCAAGTCCGTGGCTTCAACGATGGCACCTAAACGTTTTGCTGTTGCAATCGCTTGCAGACCCGCTACACCGACCCCCATGATCACCACACGAGCCGGTTTAACCGTACCCGCAGCAGTCATCAGCATCGGGAACATGCGCTGGTATTCAGCCGCAGCCAAAAGCACCGACTTGTAACCTGCAAGGTTGGCTTGAGAAGACAAGACATCCATATTCTGCGCACGAGACAAGGTTCGTGGCAAAAGTTCCAATGCAAATGCAGACACGTTTTGTGCCGCGAATTGGTCAAGCTCAGTATTACGGTAAGGATCAAACATTGCCACGATAGTGGTGTTCGGGTTGAGTTTTTGAATTTCCTCACCTTTCGGTGCACGAACTTTTAAAATCAACTGACTGCCGGTGTAGGCATCATCCGTAATTTTGGCACCAACTTGTTCATAGGCACTATCGATATAGGCAGCTTTAACACCTGCACCACGTTCGATAATCACGCTATGTCCTGCGCTGATCAATTTCTTTACTGTCTCTGGCGTCGCAGCGACGCGATTTTCACCGACAACAGTTTCGGCTGGAATTCCGATCTGCATGAGCGTTCCTCAAGCTAATTTTTCTTAAGTAAACATCGTGTAAACGATGCTTCCCCTCAGGATGTGTTCTTGTTGAATTTTTGGATTCTAATCAAACTGTTTGAAATTACCACCTACTATTTATTTAATAAATACCTATATTTTGAACTGATGATTCATAAAAATGATGCTGTGATAGCACATTTATTTAATTCTCTAGATATTCATATTCGATGATTTTATAAACGATATTCATTCCACTGAATGAAATATCCAGATTTCGCTGGTGTAAATAAGCGCAGATTTCTGATTTATTTTGTTACATTGATGATTCTGACAATGATTGCTGTATTTCTTGATTCAGAAGCAGACTTTCAATTTCTCTAGTCCCTATAGATAGCGGCACTTTAGCTGCGCCGTTTTTTTAGTTTTGACTTTTTTGACAGATTTAGCACTCAAGCAAGAGCATTGTTTTTAGATGTTAAAATCGTATTTTATGAAATGATAGAATTCGTTTTGAGCAGATCTTCATCAGACAGAATTGATAGATCTGACAAAAAATAATCGCCAAAATTTTATAAGACTCAGTTCTCAAACAGTCAGATAAAGGGTAGAAAAAAAGCTGGATGACTATTTATTATATTAATGTACTGAACTTGATTCAAAATGGAAAATCTCATTTTTGCACCAAATTTGCGCAATAAAATAGAGTAAATATTCCACTTTTTTGGCCTCAGTGCTCTTTTTTATTGTTTTTACCTCAAGCTGCGCTTTAATGAAGCAACCCCCCTCATTAAAAGATAAAAAATTCTGTAAATATTCACTCATACTTTCTATTTGAAATTGCACTTCTTTCGTTAAGCTGCCTGAGTTCTGACAATTTTCAATGCTGGCAATATTTTTCTACTTTTAAAGCGAGAACTTCTGGCCTATAGTGCCCTCAATTTGAACATTATTCTTATTCCTCATTTCAATTCTTCCGGTCTGAATACAAGGTTAGCCCTATGCACACGCCTCTCGATATTAGTCAAAATAAGCGCTTATTATGGCTGATGGCGATTGCATGCGGTTTATGTGCTGGCGCGAACTATTATTGCCAGCCACTGATTTCATCGATTCAGCAGTATTATCAGGTACCTGAATCACAAGTGGCGCTCACGGTCACTTTTGCTCAAATCTCTTATGCCTTGGGCCTGCTGTTTATTGTGCCTTTAGGTGACATGCTGAATAAAACCAAACTGATCCCCTTTCTCATGCTGGGTGCAGCAGCAGGTTTATTTATTTGTGCCAGTGCGGTAAATCTGCCAATGCTCTGGGTCGGCACTATCATTACCGGACTGTTTTCCGTGGCTGCACAGATTCTGATTCCCTTAGCCACCATGGCGGTCAAACCGGAAAAAACCGGAGAAGTGGTGGGCTTCCTGATGAGCGGATTACTGGTCGGTATTCTGCTCTCGACCAGTATTGCCGGATTACTTTCCGACCTGTTTCACTGGAAAATGATTTATATCGTCAGTGGCATAAGTATGCTGGCCTTAAGTTTTTATTTGAGAGGAAAACTAACGAGCCTGCCACGTCTGAGAATCAGCTATACAGCGATTTTTAAATCTATGGGGATATTACTCAAGCAGGAACCACGACTGGTTTTGCGTTCACTTACAGGTGCGTGTGCTTTTGCTGCCATGAGTATGTTGTTCTCCACCATCGCTCTGCTGTTGACGCAAGAACCTTTTCAGCTTTCTGATGTCATGGTCGGACTGGTCACGCTGGTCGGTGTATTTGGCGCACTTTCCACGCAGTTCATTGGCAAATGGGCCGATCGTGGCCATATCAAAACACTGAGCTGGATCGGCTGCTCTATCCTGATGGGGAGCTGGCTGTTTTTATATTTTGGTGCAGTGTCTTTGCTGAGTTATATTTTGGGTTATGGGCTGATAAATCTTGGACTCGCGATTACGCACAGCTGTAACCAGAACGTAATTTTCCGCCTGCGCCCGGATGCCAAATCACGGGTCAATTCACTCTATATGACCTTGTATTTTATTGGTGGTGCATGTGGTTCAGCCTTAGGGGTTTATGCCTGGCATCACGGTGGCTGGAGCATGACCTGTCTGGCAGGACTTGGGCTAGCTTTGTGCGCTACCTTATTCGCCCTGCTGGATCAATGGTATCAGGCCAGAACAACTGCATAAGTATTTTTAACTCTATTTAGCTGACTTGCGCCGCCGGATAATAAGGCTTATTCAGATCAAGAGTTTGTGAGTTTTCCAATAAAATACAGATAAAAACCGGTAATAAAGCTGCCAGAATCCGGCAGCTCTCCTCTAATGATTTATAATTCAGCGAGCTGTGATACATGGCGCCACCCTGCATTATCTGATGGTGCAAGGTAGATAAACGCTGAAATATTCCAGCTAGAATTTCAACAGAATTTCGTTCTTTTAAAGCATTCTCTATATTCTGTTTCTGTGTTTCCAGATCGGCTTGACAGCTTTCCAGGCTAATTTTCTGATGGCGATAATCCCAAAAGCTTTGTTCCACATAGGGATTGGCCAAGAGTGAGCGAATCGGCTGGTGGTATTTGTCCCAGAGAATATGATTAATTTTCTGATCCAGATCCTTTTGGCAGAGCATTTCCAGAAACTGCTGTAGCTTGCTTTGATCTTGAACTAGATCACTCTCATCTGCATAAATCGCCTGAAAGCTGATCCACAGGCTGATAAACTTAAAATCCAGATCCTGATCCAGGTCTAGCGATTTTTTAAACCAGCCTAAGCCCCGATGAATTCTTAAATTAAAATGTGCCGAATTTTGTGCTTTATGGCTTTTATAAATTTCCTCCAATAACAACATGATTATTCTCCTTATTTCTAGCGTTTTTATCTTCATCTTTCTCCTATCAAAATATACCATTCCAACCTGACTGGGAATTCCAATTTTATTTCTTGTTTCATTCCCTGGATTTACCGAGCTAGCTCAAGTTCGCCGGGTGGTTTTTCTGATTTTATGCTAGTATTACGCCCTCTTTTTGCGACGTCAGCCGATCCAGTTTAAGCCAAAAACCAATAGCTGAGTGATCGCATGAATTGCTTCTTCTTTCTTCCATTTCGTTAAGGCGTGATTTTGAATGACTGATCTGACCACCATTGAAAATAAACTTCAACCACGAATCAGTATTGCGCCAATGATGGATTGGACCACCAAAGATTATCGTTTCTTTGCACGTCTGTTTAACCCGAATGTGATTATGTACACTGAAATGGTCACCACAGGTGCGATCATTTATGGTGATGCCAAACGTCATTTGGACTTTAATGCAGAAGAGCAGCCAATCGTTTTGCAACTCGGCGGCTCGAATCCAAAAGATCTGGCAATCTGTACCAAGATGGCGCAGGACTGGGGCTATAACGAAGTCAATTTAAATGTAGGTTGCCCAAGTGACCGGGTACAAAATAATAAAATTGGTGCCTGTCTGATGGCGGAGCCTGATCTAGTCGCAGAATGTATTGCTGAAATGCGTCATGCGGTGGATATTCCAGTGACCGCAAAACACCGGATCGGAATTGATGATATGCAATCTTATGAAGAGATGCTGCATTTTGTCGATACCGTGGCCAAAACCGGCTGCAATAATTTTATCGTGCATGCGCGGATTGCCTTATTAAAAGGTCTATCACCTAAAGAAAACCGCGACGTGCCACCCCTACGTTATGAAGATGTCTACCGTTTAAAACAGGATCGTCCTGATCTGCTCATCGAGATCAACGGCGGAATTAAAACCTATGCCGAAACGCTGGAACATCTCAAACATGTGGATGGGGTGATGATTGGCCGCGAAGCCTATCATAATCCTTACTTACTGGCTGAACTGGGCCAGTTATGGAATCTGGATGCACCAGACCGTTTTGACATTATGCAACAGATGCTGCCTTATATTGCCCAGCGCATGGCCGAAGGTGCACCTTTATCCATTATTACCCGTCATATTTTAGGACTGTTCCAGAATTTGCCGGGTGCACGTAAATGGCGTCAGGCTTTAAGCGGTGGTAATGCCAAAACCTTGAAAGATGTAGAGACTGCACTTTTTAATATTCAGGAAGCGATGCAGCGTACCGAAGATTATGTACGTGAACATCAACAAGTTGAATCCTAAACACAAAAAGCACCGATCATCGGTGCTTTTTTATAGCGATTGCGCATGAGTTATTGCGTATACGCCGTGATATTACCGACCGGAATCGGCTCTTCCTGATAAGAAACATCTTGTAATGCAGGTTCAGCCACTGGTGTGATTAGAGAGCCGGAGACATTCTGGTTTGGTTCATCTACAGGTTCTAGATCATCCAAGGCTGAGGCCAGTTGCTGTAATTCTCGATCCAGTTGCTGACGATATTTTTCAATTTCAATTTCATCAATAAAAGCAAAGGCATCATCTTCAATCGACCAACTATACCCGCCATCTACCTTAAAGACTTTTACATGAATGGGATATTCCTCGCCCTGATAATTCAGATGAGAAATGGCCTGAAACTCATTCCCCTGACGCTGGACAATTTTGACCTTTTTCACGGTAAAACGATAGTGTTGATAATCTCGATTGGAATTAAATTCACGTTGCATCTGCGTTTGAATATTTTTGGCCAGCTCATCCATCGAGACAAAATAACTGCATCCAGTCAGACAGGCGACCATCCATAACATCATGATTTTTTTCATAGCGCCCCTCTTTTTTTCTTTCCACTTCCTGCTTATAGCTGATATACGCAGTATTTTTATCTTTGCTTATTCTGTGATCCATTTTATGCTTTTTTGCAAAAACAATAAACAAACGGCGCTTCGATTAAGACTAAATATTTATGGTTTCTATAGTTTTTTTGAATTAATGATAAAAAATCAGCCATAAAAAAACCCTGATGGATTCAGGGTTTTTTCGATACAGATCGTTTTAAAAATCATCATCACTGGATGGATCACGATGTAAGGCATCATGAATGGCTTCGATCAACTGCTGGGCAATTTCCTGCTTGGAGGCTTTTTCCAGATCACGTTTGTCCAGCTGATAATGCTCGGCAAAGAATACTGTCATGGCATTTTCATCCGAAGCAAATCCGATATCCGTACGTGAAACGTCATTGCAGGCAATCATATCCAGCTTTTTCGCGACCAGCTTTCCAGCAGCATATTCTTCAATATTGCGGGTTTCTGCAGCAAAGCCGACCATAAATGGACGTTTTTCCTGCTGGGCAATGGTGGCAACAATATCCGGATTTTTCACCAAGGCTACATTCAGTTCATCACCAGCTTTCTTGATTTTATGCTCGGCTACTTCTGCCACACGGTAATCGGCTACTGCAGCTGTCGCAATAAAGATATCGCAACCATTTTCCAGCATCTGCATGCTTTCATTCAGCATTTGTACGGCAGAAGAAACATTCTTACGTTTTACGCCATTTGGGGTATCCAGACTGACCGGCCCTGCAATCAAGGTGACATTTGCCCCTGCTGCATAACAGGCGGCAGCCAATGCAAAGCCCATTTTTCCGGTACTGTGATTGGAAATATAACGCACTGGATCAATCGCTTCGCGGGTCGGGCCTGCGGTAATCGTGACTTGTTTACCAGCAAGCAGGCCAAATTTTTCCGCAATCGCACGTTGGGCTTTATGGAAATATTCGGTTACCTGATGCGCTAAATCTTCCGGCTCAGGCATCCGGCCCAAACCTACATCACCACAAGCCTGTGATCCTGCGTCCGGCATGATCACATGCACACCATCTTCGATCAGTGTCGCAAGATTACGCTGCGTTGCTTTCGCCGCCCACATTTGCTGGTTCATGGCGGGTGCCACCCAGACCGGCGCTTTTGTTGCCAGATAGAGAGTACTTAAGAGATCATCAGCCAAACCTGCGGCAAACTTTGCCAAGGTGTCACAGCTGGCCGGTGCTACCAGCACCAGATCCGCCCAGCGTGCCAGCTCAATATGACCCATGCCGGCTTCTGCTTCAGTATCTAGCAATTCGGTATGTACGGGATTACCCGATAAGGCTTGAAAAGTTAAAGGTGTAATAAAAGCCTGTGCACCGTGAGTCATGACGACCCGCACATCAAATCCGGCATCTTTTAGACGGCGGACCAGAATTGCACTTTTATAGGCAGCAATACCGCCAGTGACGGCCAAAATGATATTTTTATGAGGAATTACACTTAGATCAAAGCTCACGAACAGATTACCTCGCTGTTGCAGTGGGGCTCACAATAGCATTAAATAATCGCATTCCCAAGAGATCGGCTTGCGGGAAAACTGATAATTCATAATAAATAAGTCTAATAACTATGCAATTTTCTATTAAAAACTGGCCGGAACAAGAACGGCCGCGAGAACGCCTGATTCAATATGGCGCAGAAAGTTTATCCGATGCCGAGCTACTGGCCATTTTTCTACGCTCCGGTTCACAGCAGCATTCGGCAGTTGATCTGGCGCGCTTGCTGATTCAACATTTTGGTCATTTGACTACGTTGCTCGATGCACCTTTACAGGAAGTCAGCCAGTTTCATGGCATGGGCATCAGTAAATATACCCAACTGATGGCCGTCAAGGAACTCGGACGGCGTTACATTGCCGAGCACCTGAAACAGGATGCACTGGAACTCACCAATTCCAAACGGCTGAGAGATTACTTACGTTTTGAACTGCTCGGTGAAACTCAAGAAGTGTTTGCCGTGCTGTGTCTGGATGCCAGTCTAAGAAAAATTGCCTTTAAAAAACTGTTTTATGGCTCCATCAATGCATGTGATATTTCCATTAATCAATTGTTGCGTTATGCCATTAGCCAACAGGCTACTTCCATTGTGATTGCACATAATCATCCACTGGGCCGGCCCTCTCCATCCAAGGCTGACCTGGCATTGACCCGTCAGATTCAACAAGCCTGCCAGCTGGTAGATATCCATCTGATTGACCATTGCATCATCGCCTTGGAAGGCAGCTTTTCCTTTGCTGAGCAGCAACTCATCAAACCGGAAATGCAGTATTGAATAGCACTTGACAAAGCAGGCACAACTCCACAAGATCATGAAAAAAATTGTGATGATTCCAATAAATGATCGTACGTGACCAGCCGACTGTTTTTAAACTGCTGTTTTCCTGGCGGGGGACGATTTTACCTAAAGTTTTGCCACCTTTAGGCGTAGTGATGCTGATGTCAGCCATCATCGGTGGCTTGTCACATATTGGTTATTTTCATTTTCCAGAATTACCCCTGGTCGGCTTTACCCTGATTGGAGTGGTACTGTCGATCTTTCTCGGATTTAAGAACTCGGCCTGTTATGACCGCTGGTGGGAAGCGCGCAAACTTTGGGGAATTCTAATTGCCAATTCACGTCATTTTGACCGTGATTGCAGGATGCTGTCCCAAGGTCGCCGTGAGCGTGTGATTCAGCATGTGATTGTCTTTGCCAATGTACTCCGCGATCGCCTACGCCATCAAACAGCCAATCCGACTGAACTGGTTGAAACCAGCGGCATGAGCCAGCAGGCGGTGACCCAACTCTATCAGCAGGCCAATGCGCCGCAATATACCTTAAGCCTGATTCAATGGGAGTTAATGCAGGCGCTTAAAGAAGGTGAAATCTCCGATATCATCTATATGCAGATGAATAATCATGTGGCGGAACTAAGTATTGTCCAGACTGGTTGTGACCGGATTGCGACGACGCCTTTGCCTTTTGCCTATTCGGTCTTGCTCAATCGTACCGTCTATTTTTTCTGTTTTATTTTACCTTTTAGTTTAGGTTCAACGCTTGGTCTGTTTACGCCTTTACTGGTTGGAATTTTGGCTTATACCTTTTTAGGATTAGATGCTCTAAGTTCGGAAATTGAAGAGCCTTTTGGTACTCAGAGTAATGACTTGCCGCTGGACTCGATGGTACGTACGATTGAAATTGAACTGTTAGGGACTTTAGGTAAACCGACGCCACCACCGATTCAGGCTCAAGATCATAATTTGCTTTAATTTATAATTCTCTCCTCGCCCTTTGTTATTAGTAGCGAAGGGAAAATCTTCTCTCAAATGAAAAAGATCGAGGTAAAGGAATGACTAAACAAAACTCTCCCAAATCCCGACCTGCCCCGGTTTAAGACTCGGGACATTGCCCAGTTTAATCCAGGGCATGTGATCGCCATGAAAATCACTGCCAATCGAAACTTTAAGATCATATTCAGTAATCATTCGATCCACCATCTGCCGGGTGGAACTTGGTTCAATCGCCGGTGGCAGCTCGACGGCATCTCCACCAAACTTGGCAAAGATTTCGATCAGGTAGCGGATATTGGTCGCAGATAAATCATATTTGGTCGGATGTGCCAGCACGGCGAAGCCGCCACTTTCATGAATTACCTGAATGGTATCTTCCAGACTCAAGCCATCAAATTTGACATAGGCTTTCTTACCTTCCTTGATGTATTTATCAAAAGCCTGTTGCGGACGCGTCACAATCCCCTTTTCTACCAGCGTTTTGGCAATATGGGTCCGTGTCACCCGATCAGGGATATGGTCGACTTTGACCAGTACATCAGCATAAATATCTTCACCAATTAAAGGAACCAGCAGATCACAAATCTGTTTAGAACGTTCAGCCCGGATTTTCTTTTGCTGATTGAGGGCTTTTTGTAAAGGCTCAGGATTTTGCATATTTAGCGCGACGATATGCACGCCATAGTTTTTCTTGGTGGCAGGACGTGACCATTGGCTGGATATTTCCACCCCGGAAATGATCTTAATCTCATGATTTTTGGCAGCTTCTTCCGCCAATACCAAACCGTCCATGGTGTCATGATCCGTCAGGGCCAAAGTATGGACAAGTTTTTCCACAGCCGCTTCGACCAATTGCTGAGGACTGAAAGTTCCATCAGAAATATTACTATGTGTATGTAAATCTACGCCGTGCATCTCTATACTATGACATTTATTTGATCAGATTTAGATACTCTAACATGAAAGCACTTTTAGACTTTGTGCCACTCATTATTTTCTTTTATTTATATAAAACTGTAGATCCAAAAGACACTGACCATCAATTGCTGCAATTGATCGGTTCTGCGGGGGGTGTCGACAATAATAATATTCTTGTTGCAACCACAGGTCTGATTATTTCCATGTTGGTCGTCTATGGTGCGTTATTTGTCATACAAAAATTCCGTCTGGACAAGCAGCAATGGATTGTCTTGTTTATGACGGTGATTTTTGGTGGCATCACTCTGATCCTCAGCGATGATTTCTATATTCGTCTGAAAGCCGTGTTATTGAATCTGGTCTTTGCAGGTGTATTCTTCCTGTCCCCTTGGTTTAGCAAGGATAAAAAGCCTCTGATCCAGCGGTTATTTGGTCCAGTATTCAATCTAAGTGAAAAAGGCTGGTTCAAGCTGAACTATGCTTGGGTTGCCATGTTCGTACTGATGTCATTTCTGCATACCTTTTTCGCCTATTTGTGGATGGATGGAAAATATTGGGGCGAATTTACCGCATTCGGTGACATGATCGTGATGTTTTCCTTTATCATTATTCAGTTTATTGTATTGCGCAAATACTTTAAGACCGCTGAATAAGTCCAACTACAAACGATTGAGAGTCATCATGCCATTATTCGTCGTTAGCTGTACCGATCGGGAAGGTACAGTTGAAAAACGCCTCGCGATTCGTCCACAACATCTTGCACGTCTGGAACAGTTAAATGCTGAAGGCCGCCTGATTGTTGCAGGTGCCATGCCTAAAGATCCGGCCAATCCACAGGCCGGTTTTTATGGCAGTACCATTATTGTCAATTTTGACAGTCGTGAAGCGCTGGACACATGGCTACAGGATGAACCTTTCTTAAAAGAAGGTGTATACGAACACATCGATGTCAAACCATTCAATAAAGCATTCCCTCAAGGATAAGGTTCATGCGTGTTGTTACTGCCAGTATCATTGGCCTATGTTTTATGATTTCTCCAGTATGGGCAGTCGAAGTTGCGCCTGCTCCTGTGACTCAGGGAAATCAGACAGCACAACCTCAAGGGACAGCGGTGACTGTCCAAACCCAGTCTACGCCGAAACCTGCCATTATTCCTGCCGTAGCGTCTTCTGCCCAATCGGTGACACCTGCTGAAAATAAACCGTTAACCGCAGAAGAAATCGCCAAGCTCAAAGCCCAGCAAGAGGCCAAGGTCAAAGCCTTGGTCAAAGATCAGGCCACCCGTTTGCAGCAACTGGAAAAAGCCAATCTGGAAGCACTATCGCAAAATCAAGAATTACAGCTCAAGAATGATAATCTTGGGGTGCAGGTACAGGTGCTGCAAAGTGAACGCAGTGCGCAGATGTTCCTCTACGGCGCTGCAACATTGGCAGTAGGTGTGCTGCTGGGCTTTCTGATCGCGAGCTATGTTTATACCAAACGTCGTCGTCAATGGTAAGCTATAGCCCTTCCCGATATCTTTAAGGTTGTACCCGTTTTGTCGCATGCAATTCAAACTGCCGATCTGGATTGGCAATTGGTGGATGGCATTGATGTGCCTGTGTCCAAGCAATTTGGTGATGTGTATTTTTCCAAAGACAATGGCTTGCTGGAAACCCGGCATGTCTTTTTAAATGGCAATGATCTCAGTACGCGTTTGGCAGATTTAAAACCTTTTGAATATTTCTGTGTCGGTGAAACGGGTTTTGGTACTGGTTTAAATATTCTGGCCCTGTGGCAGCTCTGGCAACAGGTGCGTCCGGACAATCACAGTCATCTGCATGCGATTTCAGTTGAAAAATTCCCTCTTTCTAAAACCGATCTGATTCGAGCCTTAAATGCCTGGCCAGAACTCAAGCCTTTAGCTCATCAACTCATCTCTCAATATCCGATGCCAATTGCCGGCTGTCATCGTCTCAGTTTTCCTGAAGAGCGATTCAGTCTGGATCTATGGCTGGGTGATGCACATGATGTTTTCCCGGTAATTGAAAAAACTGCGCCGGTGAACGCTTGGTTCCTGGATGGTTTTGCGCCTTCCTGCAATCCAGACATGTGGGAAGAAAATGTTTTAAATAATATTGTACGTTTATCCGAGATTGGGACAACTTTCGCCTCTTTCAGTGTTGCTGGCGTTTTAAAACGTGGCTTAAAAAATCATGGGATTTCAATTTCCCGTCCACGTGGTTTTAAGCATAAGCGTGAAATGCTGAAAGCGATCTGGAATCCGGCTGAAGAGACTGAAAGTTCATTAATACAAGAAATCACTCAAAAAAAAACTGAGCGAGATACAGAGACCAATATCAGACCTAGCCAAATCGCTGTGATTGGCGCTGGAATCGCCGGTTTAAGTACAGCCTGGGCATTCGCTCAACGTGGTCATCAAGTCACGATTTACGACCAGTCAGCGCCACTCTCAGGAGGTTCTGGCAATCCACTGGCTTTGCTCAATCCCAAACTCTGTCCGGTTGAGCAAAGTGCTGAACATCTGATGACATTGGCCTGGCAACATGCCTTAAATCATTACCAAAAATTTAAAGCTTTCCGCCCGATTCAGGTCAATCAGCTTGCCTTAAAAAATCCTGAACAGCTTTTAGGATTGGCAGATGAATATCCTGAAGAAATTCTTGCTGTACAAGATACAGAGTCGCAAGAGCTTCAAACTGCATTTCCAAGTTTAAAATTACTAGAAGCTGGCGCGGTTTCTCCTCATCAATTGCGTGATGAAATTCTACAGAATGTAAATATCCGATATAAACAGGCCAAAATTAGCCATATTGAAGCGGCTACAAAACCTCAGCTATTTTCAGATGAACAGGATCTAGGTGAATTTGATCATGTCATTGTCTGTACTGCGCGAGAAACAGCACAATTCTTTGCAGATTATCCAGCTCTGAAACCGATTCGCGGACAGGTCAGCTGGATGAATAATCAAGCCCAGCCTTTAAGTCAAAATATTGCCTATAGTTACGGCGGTTATTGTATGCAACTGGATGCTGAACATCTGATCTTGGGCGCTTCTTTCTATCCAGGTCGAGATGATATCGAGGTGTTAGCAGAAGACCATGTACACAACTACGAATTGATCCACAGTGTATTCCCAGAATATGCACAGTCATTAGCTTCTACCGATACCTGGCAAGGCCGTGCATCGGTACGCGCGCAAAGTCAGGATTATTTCCCTTTGCTCGGTAAAATGAAAGCGGATGAGGAAATTTACAGCTTTGCCGGTCTCGGTTCTAAAGGCTTTCTGTTTGCGCCGCTCTGCAGTGAAATTCTGGCAGCCCAGATTCTCGGTGAAGCCTGTCCGGTGCCATCCAGTTTAGTAAAAAAACTCAGTGTGACTCGTTTTCAAAAGAAAGTGAAAATGAAGAAACCGTATTTTAAACTACAAATTTAATTACTATTTTGAATGAATCCCCCTAAATCCCCCTTTAAAAAAGGGGGGACTTTTCTCTACTTTTATGAATAAATAGAATAGATGTAGCTCCTCCCTTTAGAAAATGGAGGTTGGGAGGCATTAAATCTCACCCATTAAAAAAGCGCCTTGCGGCGCTTTTTTTGACAGAATGCTTATACACCCTGTTCAAGCGGTAAGCCTGCATCACGGGCAGCACGAGTACCACCCATCAGAATGACATATTCACGTGAGCTGTCAAAACCCTCTAGTTTTTCCGCAGCACGTGGAGCTTTACTGCCCCCACCACACAAGATGTAAATGGGTTGATCCGCTGACACCTGAGTTAGGCTTTCTGCTGAAAGATCGTTAATGGGCTGATTCACCGCCCCTTTCACGTGTGCTTCAGCAAAAGCACTTGAATCGCGTACATCCCAGATAATTGCATTTTCTGGGAACTCAAATGTTGTAATTTCTTGTTTACGGATCATTGCGCACTCCTTTGATGTAAACAACACTTGGCAAATGAAGAAAACATCCCTAGCATCTCAGATATTCTTTCCCTTTGTAAAGGTCTAAACTATGCCTTCTTTCGATATTGTTTCTGAATTAGAAATTTTTGAAGTAAATCATGCAGTTCAAAACACCCAAAAAGAAATCGCGACCCGCTTTGATTTCCGTGGTCAGGACGTTTCTATTGAACTGAATGAAAAAAACAAGGAAATCAAAATCTCGACTGAAAGTGATTTCCAGTGTGAACAAGTCTATAGCATGCTGGAAAGTCATTTCTTTAAACGCAAAGTCGATATTCAGGCGCTTGACCCACAAAAAATGACAGCTTCTGGCAAAAATGTGATTCAGGTCATCAAGCTTAAAGATGGTCTTGACTCAGATACCGCAAAAAAAATTAATAAAGCCATTAAAGAAAGTGGGATTAAGGCGCAATCTTCTATTCAGGGCGACAAGATTCGTGTGACTGATAAAAAACGCGATACATTGCAGCAAGTAATGGCATTCTTGAAAGAACAGCAATTTGGTTTGCCTTTACAGTTCAATAACTTTAAAGATTAAGACAGCAACGTCTGTAGAAGGAATTATGGCAAAGAACAACCGATTAGCCAGATTAGTCAAAGCCACTGCACGATTACCGCAAGGCATTCGTACTGCTTTGTTAAGTAAAACTTTTGGCCGGGTGGTCCCGATGGTCGGCTCTGCCAAGATTCGTTATGAGGAAATGAGTGCGTCCAAAGTGGTAGTAAGTATGGCCAATCATAAAGCCATGCAGAACCATATCGGACAAATCCATGCATGTGCAATGGCCCTGCTGGCAGAAACAGCAACCGGGTTTGTAACCGCAATGAATGTACCGGATAGCGCAGTGGTTTTGATTAAGAGTCTAAAAGTAGACTTTAAACGTCCGACCAAAGGTGCCCTGACGGCAGTTGCTACCTTGACTGCTGAACAGCAACAGCTTATGCAAAGTTCAGACAAGGGTGAAACTCTAGTTCAAGTTGTGGTACGTGACGAATCGGGTGAAGCACCGATTCAATGCGAGATGCTCTGGGCCTGGATTGCCAAAAAGCAATTGAAGCAGACTTGATATCAATACAGACAAAAAAAATCCCAGATCATTAATCTGGGATTTTTTATGAGACGAATTATGACTTCTGCTGAGATTCTAGAAACTTCTGTTTTGCTTCTTCTGGAATCGGACGTTTATTGCCTTTCACATCCACTGCCACAAAGGTAAATACCCCTTCAGTCACGCGTACAGGCGGACGTGAGTCGTCATGGCTATCCCATACTTCAATTTCCATCTGGATGGAGGTATTGCCGACTTTTAAAATTTTGGTATAGCAGCTAATCACATCACCGACTTTTACCGGAACCAGGAAGGTCATCTGGTTAATCGAAATCGTGGCACAACGTCCCTTTGAAAATCGTTCTGCGTGAATCGCGCCTGCCAAGTCCATTTGTGAAACGATCCAGCCACCAAAGACATCACCACTCCAGTTGGTATCTGCAGGCATTGCGATCGTCTGTAGGGAAAGAATCCCCTCTGGTCTTACTTGAAAATCTGACACTTTCACTCCAGGCATTTGAATTAGGGTTGGGTATTTAACTGCTGATCAAGCCATTTTTGCAGCTCGCTTGACCGTAATGCACCGCTTATTCTAGCCATTTCGTTGCTTTTATTCATCAACACCAGCGTCGGAATACTGCGAACATTAAATGCCGAACTTAAGCGCGGATTCGCTTCGGTATCAATTTTGGCAAAAACCACATTTGGATATTGCTTCGCGACCGTTGCAAAATGCGGTGCCATCATTTTACAGGGACCACACCAGTCTGCCCAGAGATCAATCAGGATTGGCAAGTCACTATGCGTGACAAACTGACTGAAATTCTGCTCATTCAGCTCAATTGGTACCAGTGGAATCAGGGCTTGATGACATTGACCACAAGCAGGGTTGGCAGTGAGTTTATCTTCAGGGACACGGTTTTTGGCCAGACATTCCGGACATACAATAATCATCTAGCGCACTCCAATATGTTGATGTAAGAATTCTAATTGGGTCGAAACTGCTTTTTCAAACCATTTCCCATGATAAATATCAAAATGCCGGATATTCCACTCATGATATTGCACAAATGGTGCAATATTGGTCGCAGTTTCCCGACTGGATTCAATTGGAATCAGACTATCCAGTTTTGCCGCAATAAACAGGACTGGAATGTTAATCTTTCTGACTTCCTGAATCGGTCGATAGCGCATCAGTTTAAAGAATGCCCGTGCAGGAATATGACCACTCCAGTAATAATCCGGATTGACAATCGACAGATAACCTTCATAACTGTCCTGTGTCGGCATAAAACATAGCTCATGCGGATCAACTACAGGTAAGGTTTTTGGTGCCATACCAACCTTGGCCCCCATATAATCCTGACTGGAAACTTTAAGCGCCTTGGGGAGTTGCTGTAAAGGATATAGTTGGGCACTTTCAGCCCCATCGACAAAAGGCACCTGTACCATCGCCGCCTGAATATTTTTCAGCTCTGCTGCAAGTGTCAATACATGCCCACCACTTAAGGCCGTACCCCAGAGCACGATCCGTTTACTGTCAATCGATTTGCGTTCCTGAATATGTCTGATCATGGTTCGCCAGTCATCGAGCTGGGCATTGATCGACACCAGTTCACGTGGACGCCCAGTGCTGCCGCCCCAATAGCGATAGTCAAATAAAACCACCGCATAGCCGGCACTGGCAAAACGCTGGGCATATTGCACCAGTTTAAATTGACGTAAGGCAGCCAGACCATGAGCCATCAGGATTACGGCCGGTTTTTCTATATTTTTAGGCCGATAAAAATCTGCAGCAATCACTTCCTGACCGCTTTTGACATACAGTGGTTCAACTGTATAAGCCTGCATACGCGCTCCATTGCGTTATCTTATGGTTATCATCATTTATAAAAATTTCAGAACAGGTTCAGCATGTTTTCAGCTTAATGCTATCATAAAGCATATCGATATAAATGAAATGATGGAGTGGCGTCATGAGCGAAAATGTAGGTTTTGCTGGTCAAATTGGTCCGGAACACGTAACTCAAGTGGTTGAGAAAGGTTTTAAATCGATTATCAACAACCGTCCGGACATGGAAGGGGGTTCCGAGCAGCCGACCAGTGCACAAATCGAGGAAGCTGCACGCAATGCCGGTCTGGATTATGTATTCCAGCCAGTAGTAGCCGGTCAGATTACTGAGCTTGATGTACGCACTTTTGCCAATCATTATAATGAGTTACCAAAACCGATCTTGATGTTCTGTCGTACTGGAAACCGCTCCAATAACTTATATCAACTGGCAAAACAGATGGATCTGCTGGATGACTAATTTGTTCTGGAAAGGTGTGGTACTGGCCAGCTGTTTAAGCTGTGCCTCACTGGTTGTTGCTGCAAATAATCTAAGCCATGCACTGACCTCTACAGTCAGTGTTTCAGGGCAAATGACCACCAACAAGTTCCAGCAATTGATTCAACAAGGCTTTAAGTCTGTAATCGTGAATCGACCCGACCAAGAACAAGGGAATCAGGTCAAGGTTGGACAGCTGCGTTCAATTGCTGAAAAGTCTCAAGTGAGTGTGATTTATCAGCCTGTGAATAGTGGTCAGATCTCTCAAGCCAATATTGAGGAATTTGCACGCTATTATAATGAGCTGCCAAAACCAATTTTGATGGTCTGTCGTAGTGGTGCTCGTTCAGCGGCCTTGTTTAATCAGGCTAAATCTCAAGGATTGATTCATGAGTAAGTTATTGATTATTTTATGTTGTAGTTTGGCTTTTACAGGCTGTAGCTCGATGAATCTAAAGCCGACTGTGGGTGTGAGTGTGGGAACATCAATTTAGTTTTTTAAATTTTAGTTCCCATAAAAAAAAACAGCGCTTCGGCGCTGTTTTTTATACAAATATAATTTCTATTGATAATCTACATAAATTGTTGATACTTTACTATCTGGCGAAGAAACAGAAACTTTCAACGTATCTCCTACCGCACATTCTTTTAGACGATAGCCATAATAACTTTGATTACTATTTTTGAAAGTGCTTGGTGTCAAAAGATCAAAGACATTTGCGACAGGTGAACTTCCTGTTGCTAACTCTGCAGTACAAGATAAATTATTAGCTTTTGTATTATCCTCAGGCGTAACACTTATTGTGGTACCTGTTGGCATAGGCACACTTTGAGCGCTATTTCCATACATATTAAAAGACAATAAACTTCCACTTGCCTTTACATTAGTAAAGGTTGGTGTATTTTCAGCAAATGCAAATAATAATTGCTGACGGATGACCGTATCTAAATTATCGTCACATGTGTCTGCGATATTCGGCTGTCTAATTGTAGATGGAGCACAGGTCGCTTTGTTTCCTAATACCGCACGATTATAAAGAAATTCACCAATACCATAATCTTTGTTATATTGATTATCCTCGTTATCGTCACGGAAAAAGCTACCAATATTACTAAGAAGTCGATCTACGCCTTTAGTATAAAGATTATCGCCATCTAAATCTGTAAAGCTTTTATCACCCTCAACATAAGCCAATACAGTCACACGATTATCTAAAGGACGAGGTTCTTGTGTTGTTAGAGTTACAGAACATACTCCTTGGACTGTTGAACAATTAGGTTCAACCTTCCCTCCCTCAGAAACAAAGCTAATTACTGTACCATCTGGAACAGGGTTCCGTGTACGATCAACCATTCTCGCTGTAATAGTTGCAGTGTCACCATCAATTACATTCTGTAATGAATTTTTAGATACTGATAAACTTAATCCATCTTGAGTTACTCGACCAATGGATACAGATACATTTTTAGATACAGCCGAAACATTTTTGTCTGAAACTAAAGTTGCTCTTATCTCTACAGGCCCAGGTTTATCTCCTGGATAAAGATTCACAATCACTTTACCATTTGAATCACTTTTTATAGTTTTGTTATTTTGATTTCCAAATGATACGAACGATAAATCTTCTGGTGCTTGTACTTTCTCAATCAAAACATCTTGATCTGCTATAGGTACACCATTTGCATACAAAGTAAATTCAATTTGACCAGATGATGCTGAGCCACTTTTTCTAATCCCCAAATTAACTTTATTAGATGTATATACTAGTGAATTAGCTTCAAGTGCCTTAATTCTGACATCAATTCCAACTTCTGGGATATTTAAACCTGTTGCCGAAATTTTTTGTGTTCCTGTACAAAGCTTTCCATCTGTACCAATCGCTTTATAAGTTGTCGTAACATTTCCTTGATTTGATGAAACAACTGTAGCAGGTTCAAATTTACCACATGGTGCAGTGAATTCGACATTGACATTATTCTGATTGACTTTTGTATTTGCATCTTGCGTTTTTAACGTGATATTTGTTGAACCACCAGATTCTAATTGAGTACTAGCTGCCGTTAAATCGACTAAAATAATATTGGTTGCTTGAAGTGAGAAATTAAGTGCTGGTGTTGATGCTTCGGTACCATCAAAATCTGCAACTGCAGAAATTTGATAGGCACCATTGGTATTTAAGTTTTCAGGTTTAACTGAGATACTCGCTTCACCATTTGTATTTGTTAAAACAGCACCATTGGAACTACCTAAAACAACACCACCAGTCACTGTAAATGTAACTAATGCACCACTAATTCCTTTACCCGACTGATCAGTTACTTTGACTTGAGCGCTCACACCTTCTGCAGCGATTGCCTGAGTAAAGTTACCATTTCGATCAATCAATTGTATAGTACTAATATTAACAGATTTTACTTCTTCACCTGTGCTAGGGTTCGTAGTAATATTTCCAGAACTAGAGCCATCATTATTATAGTAACCATCACTTCCACCGCCCCCGCAGCCTGCTAACATTAGTGCTAAAGTAAGAGTAGATAATTTAATACCTAATTGTTTACTAATCATTTAAATCCCCAAGACCCTCTATTATAGAGTTTGTTATCAATCTTTATTCATTATGCGATATGTAATCATAGTTAAGCATTTATGTAAATAAAGGTAAGCTAAATGTTTTGTATGCTAGCTTATATTCATAAATTGATTTCAATAAGAGCAATTAATGTACGACCTCATCATTATCGGTGCAGGCACTGCAGGGATCAGTGCTTATAACGAAGCCATCAAATACACCCAAAATATTTTAATTATCAATGATGGATCGTGGGATACGACCTGTGCACGTGTAGGTTGTATGCCAAGCAAACTGCTAATCTCTTCTGCAAATCGCATGCATGATATTCAAACTGCTGAAGAACTTGCTTTAAAGCATAACGCTGTCATTGATACTTCAGATGTTATGCAACGTGTGCATGTCCTTAGAGAACGTTTTATTCGTGCAACCTTGAAAGGTGTCGATCAATGGGACAGCTCACATAAAATTTCCGGAAAAGCCAAATTTATTGATCCCCAAACGATCGAAGTCAATGGACAATCCTATCGGGCCAAAAGTTTTATTGTCGCTGTAGGTTCACGCCCTAATATTGATGAAACTTTAAAGCAACAATTAAAAGAAAAATACATCACTTCTAATGAAATATTTGAATTTTCCCAATTACCCAAATCTTTAGCAGTGATCGGGAGTGGCATCATTGCAATTGAATTAGCTCAAGCCATGCAACGCCTGGGTGTACAAACCACAATGTTTGCGCGTAGTCAAAAAGTAGGTGCTTTAACTAGCCCGATCTTACAAAAACTGGCACAAGAGCAATTAAGTAAAGAACTCAATATCAAATTTAAAACCTTACCAGATGAAGTTGAGATCCAAGCTGATAAAGTAAAGATTAACTTTACAGAAAATGATCAGACTAAGAGTATTGATGTTGAATATGTCTTAGGTGCCACAGGTCGGCAAAGCAATATAGATCGTTTAGGTCTAGACCAGCTAGATCCCACATTTAAGGATATCAAGAACCTTCCTATCGATAAAGAAACCAAACAACTTGCAGACCTACCTATATTTATAGTCGGTGATGCCGCCCCTGATGCACCCATTCAACATGAAGCCGCGCATACTGGTAAACAGGTTGTTCATAACTGCTTGAATTATCCCGAGGTAAAACCTATTTCTGCCTTAATCCCATTGGCGATTGTATTTTGTCATCCTGAAATGGCGATTGTCGGAAAAAGCTTTAAACACCTAGAAGATCAACAAATTGAATTTATTCGGGGATTCGTCTCTTATGAAAATCAAGGACGTGCACTGGTTCTGGCAGAAAACTCAGGTGGAATAGAAGTTTATATTGCTAAGAAATCAGGTAAATTACTTGGTGCAGAACTCTTCTGCTCCCAAGCAGAACATCTGGCCCATTTACTGGCCTGGATGATTGATGCTGACCAGGATATTTATCAGATCTTAAAGAAACCTTTTTATCATCCGACTTTGGAAGAAGGACTCAGAACTGCATTTAAACATGCTCGACGTCAGTTTGATAGCTTGTCATAAAAAAGTTAAAGAGTTGCAAACTATTACTCAGTAAAGTTAGCTACCGCTCTATCTTAATATTGAACCCTGTATTAGATTAACTTTATATATCTCAAATACAAGATGATTATTCCACATAAAAAAATCCCCCTCTGCCTTGGCGGAGGGGGATTTTCGAATAATGAGCTGGCGATGACTTACTCTCACATGGGTAACCCCACACTACCATCAGCGCTAAGAGGTTTCACTTCTGAGTTCGGGAAGGGATCAGGTGGTTCACTCTTGCTATGGTCGCCAGCACAACTGTTTATGGATACTTGCTTTGGTCTTATTTAGTCACTTTTCAGTGTATGCCAATGCTTTTTCCAAATCTTGCACTCGTTCAAAACAGTGTTTTGAACATCGTTCATTAACAGATATATCTGAGTTGGGTATTTTGTTCTTTAGCGTTCACTAAATCAAGCTGTTTTGCTTAATATCGAATCAATTGATCCTCACTTCTTTCGAAGTTCGTACAACAACTGTTTGGGTGTTGTATAGTCAAGCCTCACGAGCAATTAGTATTGGTCAGCTTCACATATCACTATGCTTCCACATCCAACCTATCAACGTCGTAGTCTTCAACGGCTCTTTAGGAGACATAAAGTCTCGGGGAAATCTTATCTTGAGGTAGGCTTCCCGCTTAGATGCTTTCAGCGGTTATCCCTTCCGAACATAGCTACCCGGCGATGCCACTGGCGTGACAACCGGTACACCAGAGGTTCGTCCACTCTGGTCCTCTCGTACTAGGAGCAGATCCTCTCAAATTTCCAACGCCCACGGTAGATAGGGACCGAACTGTCTCACGACGTTCTAAACCCAGCTCGCGTACCTCTTTAAATGGCGAACAGCCATACCCTTGGGACCTGCTTCAGCCCCAGGATGAGATGAGCCGACATCGAGGTGCCAAACACCGCCGTCGATATGAACTCTTGGGCGGTATCAGCCTGTTATCCCCAGAGTACCTTTTATCCGTTGAGCGATGGCCCTTCCATACAGAACCACCGGATCACTAAGACCTACTTTCGTACCTGCTCGACTTGTGGGTCTCGCAGTTAAGCGCGCTTTTGCCTTTATACTCTACGCGTGATTTCCGACCACGCTGAGCGCACCTTCGTACTCCTCCGTTACTCTTTAGGAGGAGACCGCCCCAGTCAAACTACCCACCAGACATGGTCCTCGTCCCGGATAACGGGACAGAGTTAGAACCTCAATATTACCAGGGTGGTATTTCAAGGACGGCTCCATCGCAACTAGCGTCGCGACTTCAAAGCCTCCCACCTATCCTACACAAGTAAGATCAAAGTTCAATGTCAAGCTGCAGTAAAGGTTCACGGGGTCTTTCCGTCTAGCCGCGGGTACACCGCATCTTCACGGCGAATTCGATTTCACTGAGTCTCTGCTGGAGACAGCGCCCCCATCATTATGCCATTCGTGCAGGTCGGAACTTACCCGACAAGGAATTTCGCTACCTTAGGACCGTTATAGTTACGGCCGCCGTTTACTGGGGCTTCGATCAAGAGCTTCGCTTACGCTAACCCCATCAATTAACCTTCCAGCACCGGGCAGGCATCACACCCTATACGTCCACTTTCGTGTTTGCAGAGTGCTATGTTTTTAATAAACAGTTGCAGGGGCCTGGTTTCTGAGGCTGTCGCCCGCTCAAGGAGCAAGTCCTATCACCGACAACAGCGTACCTTCTCCCGAAGTTACGGTACCATTTTGCCTAGTTCCTTCAGCAGAGTTCTCTCAAGCGCTTTGGTCTACTCGACCTGACCACCTGTGTCGGTTTCGGGTACGATTCCTGTGTAACTGAAGCTTAGAGACTTTTCCTGGAAGCATGGTATCAGCCACTTCACTGTACAAGTACAGCTTGCTATCAGTTCTCAGCATAGAGTACCCCGGATTTGCCTAAGATACATGCCTACAACCTTCCACCTGGACAACCAACGCCAGGCTGACTTAACCTTCTCCGTCCTCTCATCGCATTACACAGAAGTATTGGAATATTAACCAATTTCCCATCGACTACGCCTCTCGGCCTCGCCTTAGGGGTCGACTCACCCAGCCCCGATTAACGTTGGACTGGAACCCTTGGTCTTTCAGCGTGCGAGTTTTTCACTCGCATTGTCGTTACTCACGTCAGCATTCGCACTTCTGATACCTCCAGCAGACTTCTCAATCCACCTTCATCGGCTTACAGAACGCTCCCCTACCACGCATAATAAATTATGCATCCGCAGCTTCGGCATATAGTTTTAGCCCCGTTACATCTTCCGCGCAGGCCGACTCGACTAGTGAGCTATTACGCTTTCTTTAAAGGGTGGCTGCTTCTAAGCCAACCTCCTAGCTGTCTATGCCTTCCCACATCGTTTCCCACTTAACTATAATTTTGGGGCCTTAGCTGGCGGTCTGGATTGTTTTCCTCTTGACTACGGACGTTAGCACCCGCAGTCTGTCTCCCGGATAGTACTCATTGGTATTCGGAGTTTGCATCGGTTTGGTAAGTCGGGATGACCCCCTAGCCGAAACAGTGCTCTACCCCCAATGGTATTCGTCCGAGGCGCTACCTAAATAGCTTTCGGGGAGAACCAGCTATCACCAAGTTTGATTAGCCTTTCACCCCTATCCACAAGTCATCCCCTGGCTTTTCAACGACAGTGGGTTCGGTCCTCCAGTTAGTGTTACCCAACCTTCAACCTGCTCATGGATAGATCACCTGGTTTCGGGTCTATACCCAGCAACTAAACGCCCTATTAAGACTCGGTTTCCCTACGGCTCCCCTATTCGGTTAACCTCGCTACTGAATATAAGTCGCTGACCCATTATACAAAAGGTACGCAGTCACCGGACTAAGCCGGCTCCCACTGCTTGTATGCATGCGGTTTCAGGATCTATTTCACTCCCCTCACAGGGGTTCTTTTCGCCTTTCCCTCACGGTACTGGTTCACTATCGGTCAGTCAGGAGTATTTAGCCTTGGAGGATGGTCCCCCCATATTCAGACAAGGTTTCACGTGCCTCGCCCTACTCGACATCATCATATAAGCCCTTTCGTGTACAGGACTATCACCGTCTACGGTCGCACTTCCCAGAGCGTTCCACTAGAACTTATATGACTTAATGGGCTCTTCCCCTTTCGCTCGCCGCTACTGAGGGAATCTCAATTGATTTCTTTTCCTAAGGGTACTGAGATGTTTCACTTCCCCTCGTTCGCCTTGCAACACTATGTATTCATGTTGCAATACCTACCTTATGGTAAGTGGGTTTCCCCATTCAGACATCTCCGGATCACAGGATATTTGCCGCCTCCCCGGAGCTTTTCGCAGGCTATCACGTCTTTCTTCGCCTCTGACTGCCAAGGCATCCACCACATGCACTTAATTACTTGACTATACAACCCCAAACAGTCGTTTATCCTTACAAGTAGGATAAGCAACAGATCGTGTCTTTCAACACTCTCATACAGTTGGCGTTTCGTAGATTTAACTACTGTACAGCTTCAATTAGATTCATATACCAAAACGCTTGATTCAGTTAATTTCGCTAGAACTCATTTCTTGTAGTTGCCTACTTGAAACGAGTTTGAACAAATTATTTCAACTCAAATATATTCTGTTAATGATTTTTCCAGCCTTCGTCAGGTCAGGAAACTGTGATAAATCACAGAGATTATCAAGTGCGCGTATCATAACGCTTGTACTTGCTAATCTCTAGGATCTAAACACTTGATCGCTTAAGGACTAAACTAACAATCAACTGATTGTCTATTTATTAGCTTTTGTCTTTATACATTCCGTAGGAATGTATGGTGGAGACTAGGAGAGTCGAACTCCTGACCTCCTGCGTGCAAAGCAGGCGCTCTACCAACTAAGCTAAGTCCCCAGCTTATCAATAAGTCAATGTTTCTGATTTTCCGTACTTCGTCAGTAGTGGTGGGTCTGACAAGACTTGAACTTGTGACCCCACGCTTATCAAGCGTGTGCTCTAACCAACTGAGCTACAGACCCTCAGATACATCGTATGAAGAACAACTTGTTGTGGATTCTTACCAATCGTCAATCTTTCGTTAAGGAGGTGATCCAGCCGCAGGTTCCCCTACGGCTACCTTGTTACGACTTCACCCCAGTCATCTGCCACACCGTGGTAAGCGTCCCCCCTAAGGTTAGACTACCTACTTCTGGTGCAACAAACTCCCATGGTGTGACGGGCGGTGTGTACAAGGCCCGGGAACGTATTCACCGCGGCATTCTGATCCGCGATTACTAGCGATTCCGACTTCATGGAGTCGAGTTGCAGACTCCAATCCGGACTACGATCGGCTTTTTGAGATTAGCATCCACTCGCGTGGTAGCAACCCTTTGTACCGACCATTGTAGCACGTGTGTAGCCCTGGTCGTAAGGGCCATGATGACTTGACGTCGTCCCCGCCTTCCTCCAGTTTGTCACTGGCAGTATCCTTAAAGTTCCCGGCTTAACCCGCTGGCAAATAAGGAAAAGGGTTGCGCTCGTTGCGGGACTTAACCCAACATCTCACGACACGAGCTGACGACAGCCATGCAGCACCTGTATGTAAGTTCCCGAAGGCACCAATCCATCTCTGGAAAGTTCTTACTATGTCAAGACCAGGTAAGGTTCTTCGCGTTGCATCGAATTAAACCACATGCTCCACCGCTTGTGCGGGCCCCCGTCAATTCATTTGAGTTTTAGTCTTGCGACCGTACTCCCCAGGCGGTCTACTTATCGCGTTAGCTGCGCCACTAAAGTCTCAAAGACCCCAACGGCTAGTAGACATCGTTTACGGCATGGACTACCAGGGTATCTAATCCTGTTTGCTCCCCATGCTTTCGCACCTCAGTGTCAGTATTAGGCCAGATGGCTGCCTTCGCCATCGGTATTCCTCCAGATCTCTACGCATTTCACCGCTACACCTGGAATTCTACCATCCTCTCCCATACTCTAGCCAACCAGTATCGAATGCAATTCCCAAGTTAAGCTCGGGGATTTCACATTTGACTTAATTGGCCACCTACGCGCGCTTTACGCCCAGTAAATCCGATTAACGCTTGCACCCTCTGTATTACCGCGGCTGCTGGCACAGAGTTAGCCGGTGCTTATTCTGCGAGTAACGTCCACTATCCAAGAGTATTAATCTCGGTAGCCTCCTCCTCGCTTAAAGTGCTTTACAACCAAAAGGCCTTCTTCACACACGCGGCATGGCTGGATCAGGGTTCCCCCCATTGTCCAATATTCCCCACTGCTGCCTCCCGTAGGAGTCTGGGCCGTGTCTCAGTCCCAGTGTGGCGGATCATCCTCTCAGACCCGCTACAGATCGTCGCCTTGGTAGGCCTTTACCCCACCAACTAGCTAATCCGACTTAGGCTCATCTATTAGCGCAAGGCCCGAAGGTCCCCTGCTTTCTCCCGTAGGACGTATGCGGTATTAGCATCCCTTTCGAGATGTTGTCCCCCACTAATAGGCAGATTCCTAAGCATTACTCACCCGTCCGCCGCTAGGTCAAGTAGCAAGCTACTCTTCCCCGCTCGACTTGCATGTGTTAAGCCTGCCGCCAGCGTTCAATCTGAGCCATGATCAAACTCTTCAGTTTAATACTATGTAGTGCCTTAAAGGGCACCAATCTTGGCTCATCAATTTTCTGACAAATATTTCTCAAATAAACTTCGAGTAATTTCTACCATCAATCAATGAAAATAATTTCGATCAATCAACCAGTAAAAATCCACACAAGTTGTTCTTCATAATCTCTTAATGATCTTCTTGCTGATTCGTCACCAGCAAGCTAGGTCGGCTATATTACTCTCTATCTCTAGAAAGTCAACCAGTAATGAAAACTATTTTTAAACTTTATTTCTAAAACCCAACTCAATCAAACTTAACTAAGTCACTGTTTTATCAGAAGTTTTAATCTTCATCACCGCCGATGGATGTGCATTCTACAGCATTTCAGAACGCTTGCAACACCTATTTTTAAATAATTCAGCAAAAATATCACGACTGTTTATTTATTCTACAAAAATCGCACTTTTCTTCATTTCTTGAGCAGTAAAGGGACTGAATTGGATAAATGACTTAATCTTTTTTCTGTTTTATTCTGTTCCTGAAAGCGTAAAGGCCGACAATCTATGTATTCACAATAGCCCCCTTCCCCACTTTCGGTTTCTTCATTTATTTTCACTTGATAACTAAAACTTCCTACATAGCCCGCTGCCAGGCCAAATTTAAAATCTCCACGACTTTGCCCTTGTACCCAGATACAAGTACCGTCTGCATTTTCATAACACCATTCAAATTCGCGCGGCAAATACATACTCTGCCCATTAGGTGTCGTGACACACGGATAAACACGATGAACTTTAAAATAAACTTTTCGATCGAACATTTGGGTCCGCATGTTTTTTAAATCACGGAGATATATCCGCGACTGAACAATACGATTAAAACCATCCCGAATCTGCGCCAACAACAGTTGCCTGTTTTCACTGAGATTAATAATTTGATAAGTCAGGAAGGCCAAAGGTAGATAAGGAAAGTTAAAACTCCGCGCGTATTCAAAGCTTCCAAGACCATCGATCGTATATTGCTGCGCTTTATAGTTCACCGTTCCCTGACAATGACATAGCAAAGACCAGTGATCTGCCAAGGAAAACCGCATTTGGGTAAAATGAGAAATCAGTTGAGTGGTTTGAATATTTAAATCAAAACTGAGTTCCGAGTCAGAACGCTGCAAACGAAAATTTGGAAAACTTCCGCTCAATTGCTCACGATCCAGAAACTGAAACAGACCTGATCTAAAATGACAGTCCTGCTTGACCGAATAGTGATGCAATTGTCCCACCATATGTGGGCTCGAACTGCAAATCACGGTGGCGGTGTCTAAGGCTGTGGTTTCGATTGCACTCGGGTTTGCCAGCATGGGTGCATTGGGTTGCCCGATAATACTCAGAAAGTTTAAATAATAGAGGGGTGCCGGAAGCCCGGGGATCATCAAACCCTGATGAATAATTTTATATTTTGAGGTGGGGCCATGATAGGCGGGATGGCGCGAAACAGTAGGAGTCTGATTCAGCTGTTTCGAACGATCTAAAAAATCTTGAAGAAACCGCATCTCAGACTCCTTATCTTTTTATAATGTACTCGATCTTTTTGCCATAAAGGTGGTTACAAAACCAGACAAGGCATAGAGAATAGAAATGACCAGAATGCCGACAGGAATATTATAAGTCATCGCTGCAAAGACGAATACGGCAATTGGTAGGACAAAAAATGGAACCCGTTTACGTTCTACAGTTTTAAATGAATAGTATTTGATATTGGAAATCATCAACAAGCCTACCGCAATGATGACCACTGCATTAATGACCTGAAGAGAAGGTTCACGAATATCAAAGATTTCTGGAAAATCCAGACCGACCCAGACCAGTGACACAATCATGATGGCAGCCAGAGGACTTGCGACACCAATAAAATAACGTTTATCGACCACACCAATCTGTACATTAAAACGTGCCAGACGGAAAGCAGCACATGCGGTATAGACAAAACAGGCTGCCAGACCAATACGGCCCAAATCACTTAAGCCCCAGCTATACAT
Source organism: Acinetobacter lwoffii (assembly GCF_019343495.1). NCBI lineage: Bacteria > Pseudomonadati > Pseudomonadota > Gammaproteobacteria > Moraxellales > Moraxellaceae > Acinetobacter > Acinetobacter lwoffii. The sequence continues at coordinate 1,716,575 of NZ_CP072549.1, forward strand.
CAAAATAGCGGGAGCTACACCAAAAGCCAGCATGTCAGAAAGCGAGTCAAACTGTTCACCAAACGGACTTTGTGCACCAATGGCACGTGCCACACGGCCATCTAGTCCATCCAGCAATGCCGCAATAAAGATCGCATAAATCGCTTGTTGAAAATCACCATTCATACTGGCAATAATCGAGTAGAAACCTGACAACAACGCTGCTGTTGTAATCAGGTTCGGCCATAGATAGATGCCTCGACGCTTAACTTTTTGCCCTTCCTGAGTATGCTCCTCTTCTTCTACCTCAAAGGTGATGCCATCAAAAGGCACTTCAGTTGAAGAGTCGCGTTCCGGTTTGCTTATATTTGTCATTCTTGACGATCCTAGCTATGACCTGATCTTTGAAAAAAATTATTCGCCCACTAACCAGCGAACTGCAGCGTGACCACCATTTTCACTCATGCGAAGATGCGGGAATAACCACTGTAGCGCTTCATCTGCATCTTCAGAGAATTTCCAAGGCGGGTTAATCACCAGCAAACCACAACCGTTCAAGCCGACAGGGGTATCATCCGGCCATACACAAACTTCACACACCAGTTGACGGCGGATACCAGTCTTGAACATTTTCTTCTCGAAGCGTTCGATCATGGCACGGTCTTTAATTGGATACCAAACGGCAAATACACCTGTCGGCCATTTCTTATACGCGGCAACCAGCAGCTCAACCAACTGCGGAAAATCTTTACGTTCCAGTTCATATGGCGGATCGATCATCACCAGACCACGTTTTTCTTTTGGCGGAATGACTGCCAACAGACCTTCGTATGCATCACGCTCATGCAAACCGGCACGCTTGTCAAAAATATTATGACGAAGTTGCTGGAATACATCACGCTGCATTTCAAAAATGGTCGCTTTATCAATTTCACGCATGCCTTCTAGCGCAAACCACGGCGAACCCGGATAAGCACCCTTACCAAAGTTTTCACGCATGTTTTCAACAATTTTCAAGTATTGTTGTACGCCTTCAGGTGCATTACGCTTGATCGAATCATCCAGCTTAATAAGACGATGAATACCGTTTAAAAACTCACCTGATTTTTGCGCTTCGGCAGTCGACAAATCATATTTACCTGCACCACCATGTGTATCTACATAGCGATAAGGTTTGTCTTTTGCATTCAGTCGAGTCAACAACTGAAGCAATAAAACGTGCTTCATGACATCGGCAAAGTTGCCTGCGTGGTAAGAGTGACGGTAATTCATGTTTCAATTATTCCTAAGATCAATTGCTATTTTAACATGAAAAACTATTTCGTTCAGAAACGATTATTGAACTAAAATAGCGGACCTTTTTTTACCACACTATCGAGAATTGAAAAAATGGAAGCAGTTATCATCCCAGGGGATTGGAATGTTGATCAAATCTTAGATGATTTAGATCAACATGGCTTTAGTATTATTGACGATGCTTACTCTAGCGAATATCAACATGCGGTGAGTCAAGAATGCCTGAACCACTTAAACAAATTTCGTAATGCAGCCATTCAAAATGGCGTCGTCAGCAACATCCGTAGTGATCATATTCTTTGGTTACAACCTGAATTTCAAATTTCCCACCGACACATCCAAACCCTTCAACAATTTTCTCAAATTTTAAACCGCGCGTTTTATTTAGGCATCAAAGATGTCGAAGCACATTTCGCTTGCTATCACGCGGGTGAGTTCTATGCCCTGCACCGCGACAATCCTCAAGATAAAAATGGCCGGATGATTTCCACTGTGTATTATTTACATGAACAATGGCAGAAGGACTGGGGCGGTGAACTGCGCCTGCAGGACAAACATGGCCAGTGGCATATTATCCAGCCAAAACCAAACCGAATGGCGCTGTTCCAGAGCGATTTATTACATGAAGTTTTAATCTCTAAACAGCAACGCCTATCCATTACCGCCTGGCTAAGAAGTGATACCTCACTACTCTAAGACGACCTGCCGCTTTAAATTTTAATTTTTAACCTCATATAGCCATTATTGAGAAATGAGGATTGCGTTGATGCGATTAACGACCAAACAGATTATTCAACGTCTGGGTGAAACTGACCAATTGTATTTAAAAGGCAATACGCCGGAATTAACGCTTGAACGTGCTGATCTTCGTTTACAGCTGGTGACTTTAAGTGAACTGCGTCAGGAACAGCGACATTTCCTGCAAGAAGCCGTAGTGTTGCTGGAACAAGGCCGGGTAGAATTTGAAGAAATGCCGCTGCGCATGTATATCAACCTATCTTTGCATCTGGCCAAGGCCTATATGATGTTCTTTGAATTGACCAAAGAGCACCATTTCGCCCTGATTACCCAGCAAATTCTAAAACCAATGGCCAGTTATGAACATGGCGATATTTATTTCTTCCTGGCCTATGCCAGCGCCAGTAAAAATGAGCCTGCTCTGACCCGTCACTGGTTAGGTAAATACACTACGACTGCCGAATTTGAGCTTGAATTATTACAGCAGCATCATGCATTTAATGATTATCGTCAGCACGAATGGTTTAACAAAATATTAAAAAGCAAAATGCATTAAGCCAAAGAACAAAAACGCCTCAGATGAGGCGTTTTTTAATGCAATCTATATCATCTTATTTTAAATATCAGAAAAGCACAGGAAAAATGATTAAGCAGGTTGGCGTCTATAGGCGTCCATGTGCAATTGCTGATTCAGTTCATCGATCCAAATTGCCCAATCATCATCTTGTACCAAATGGCTAATCAACAATGAACGTTGAGCTTTATTCCAAAACGGCGCATCGTGCAAGGACAACCCTGCTGGCAGTTGATGGGTACGTATATACAATTCAATAGCCGCAGGACTATTGGCGAGACCGAGCTGAGAAAACAAGAGCTCTAAGCATGGTTGGTTCTTTGCGAGCATCGCGCCCTCCTTATATCAGATAAATTGCAATTATTTATAGATCTAACTTATAAGATAAGACAAAGAAAACCTAGTCATTTGACTAGGTTTGTTGTTTCATTTTGTACGAATGCATTTAAACGCTTTGTTTGTCGCTTTCCACATGTAAAAGCTGATTTAACTTGTCAATAATGACAATCCATTCATCATCTTGGTGCCAATGTTCACGAAGGAAGGCACTTTGTCCCTCACTCCAGAATTCGGCATCTGGCAATGCGACTTCAGATGGCAATTGATGGGTATGGGTAAATTGATTAATTGAGGCTTCATCAGAAGGCAAACCCAATTGTTCAAATAATAATTCTAAAGTTAACTGTTGTTCCGTAAGCATAAATAGACTCCATCGTAGTGTTAAATTATGAGCGTGTTGAGATTCGAATTCTTAGGTTGATTTATGGCTCGGTATGTCACAGGTACCTGAACCCTCTGCCTCAATATGTAATTGTTCATTCAATACATCGACAAAAATGGCCCAGTCATCATCTTTCTTCCAGTGACTGATCAGAAAGTCATGCTGTGATTTGCTCCAAAAAGGAGCTTTATGCAGTGGCACATCCATACCAATTTGATGCGTGCTAATAAACTCGTCAATCGCTTCCGGACTCGAATCCAAACCCAATTGTTCAAAGAAAAGTTCGAAGGTGGCGCGTTGCTCTAACATCTGAACCTCCATCTTTTTATCTATAATCTTGTTTCTACCTTAGATGGCTCATAGCGAAAACTCAGTTGTCTCTCCTTCACAGCTTGTTATTTTTTGTTGATTAAAGTGAGTGGCATAAAAAAAGCACCCCAAATGGAGTGCTTTTTCAACTTAATCTGTTCAGATTAAATTATTTAAGCATGTCAGCAATTGCTGCGCGCTCTTCTTCAAGTTCGTTCAACGTAACGTTGATACGTTCACGGCTGAATTCGTCGATTTCTAGACCTTGAACGATTTTGTATTCACCGTTTTCAGTCGTTACAGGGAAACCGAACATTACGCCTTCAGGAATACCGTAAGAACCGTCAGAAGGAATACCCATCGTTACCCATTCGCCGTTTGTACCAAGAGCCCAATCGCGCATATGGTCGATTGCAGCGTTAGCAGCAGAAGCAGCAGAAGACAAACCACGTGCTTCGATAATCGCAGCACCACGTTTACCAACAGTCGGAAGGAATGTATTTGCATTCCATTCTTGGTCGTTGATCATGTCTTTAACGCTTTCGCCGTTAATTGTTGCAAAACGGTAGTCGGCATACATGGTTGGAGAGTGGTTACCCCAAACTGTAAGATTTTTGATGTCTTTAACCGCTTTACCAGTTTTAGCAGCAATTTGAGATGCAGCACGGTTGTGGTCAAGACGTAACATTGCAGTGAAGTTTTTCGCTGGAAGATCTGGAGCAGATTTCATTGCGATGTAAGCATTCGTGTTTGCAGGGTTACCAACAACTAGAACTTTAACGTCACGGCTTGCAGCTTCGTTCAATGCTTGACCTTGACCGATGAAGATTTCACCGTTCACTTTAAGCAGGTCAGCACGTTCCATACCTGGACCACGTGGACGTGAACCAACTAATAACGCATAGTCAGCATCTTTAAATGCAACTTTAGGATCATCAGTACCGATCATGTCTTCTAGTAATGGGAATGCACAATCTTGAAGCTCCATCATTACGCCTTTAAGCGCTTGTTGAGCTTTCTCAAAAGGAACTTCGAGCAATTGCAAAATCACTGGTTGATCTTTACCTAGCATTTCGCCGCTTGCGATACGGAATAATAGGCTGTAACCAATTTGACCTGCAGCGCCAGTAACGGCAACACGAACTGCTTGCTTCATCTAATTATCTCCAATTGAGGATATTCAATGCGATTAAATAGTTAGTATTTAATCTAATAATCGTAAACGCGAAAGATTGTACTCCAATCCTTTGCCAGATGCATATAAAAGAGGACGGATTTCACCTAAAGTCTGATAGGAAATATAAATTAAATCGGCAAAAAAGCTCAGTATGTTCCTTTTATTGTGACAGTTTTTGGGCATGTATTAATAATGTTGGCAGGACAGGATTTGTAATTGCCATTGGGACGATAACAGACCTTGATCGAGGTAAGCACGCTGGCTGACTGGGTCTGCTGGCAGTTGAATCGCAAGGCATTACCCGGTAATTGCGGATTAATTTTCAGAAATTTGGCCCGCAGCGTATCGACAGAAATCGTAAGATTTTCCTGTTCCGTCAGTTCCGCAGGAACTTTGAGACGATCTGCATAATTGATAATCGTCCGGAAATACTGACTGGCATTCATCGGCACGCAGCCACCGATATTGCGCCATAAGATTGTCCGGGTATTGTCATCCGGCATGATCCTGGCCACTACCTTGGACTGCAGTGGTGACAGTTTCGCGGAGCTATTGGTCGTACAATTTTGTGATGTAGTCTGAGGATATAAGCCGGAGATATTCAGCGAATAACCTTCCAGACATTTTCGCTTCTTGGCATATTCCGGGTACAAGCTACATAAGGCCGGGACCATTTGTACATCCATGACATAGTCTGTTGGTGCAGCAAATGCTGCCTGACTGCTGGCCAATACTACAAGCGCAACCGATCCAGCCCAGACTCGACGATCCTTCATTATTTTCATGAATAAATTACCATTCCCCAATAATTTTAATTTTATTGTGTATTTCGTAATGGTATCAGTTGCATGCGTTTACCCACTGACTGTGCCCCCTGTCCTAATAAAATACCGTAATGCGTGGCATTGGTCATGACATGTTTCACATAATCTCGGGTTTCAAGTAAAGGAATACTTTCAGTATATTGATCTGCGGCCATTCCCTGAAATTCTGGCTGCCAGCGGCGGGCACGGTTTGGTCCGGCATTATAGCCTGCTGTTGCCAGAACTGGACTATTGCTGAGCTGACGCTGAATGGTAGATAAATAGAATGTTCCGTAGCGAATATTGGTATTCATATCGGTGAGTGCTGCCGGATTATAAGCCTCACCCATTTGACGCGCCACCAACTTGGCCGTATCCGGCATAATCTGCATTAGACCACCCGCCCCGACATGTGAACGTGCGACGGTATTGAAACGACTTTCTTGACGCATCAAACCATAGGCCCAGGCCGGATCAATCCCCGCATTGCGACTATGGCTGACCACGTAATTCTGATGTGGCATTGGATAACGATAGTTATAATTATGTTTGTTCGCGGTACGGTCAGCGGCATAAATGGCCCGATCATGCCAACCCATGTCCATGGCACGCTTTGCCGCAGCCAGCAACAGGTCATCATCTTTCTTTAGATAAGCCTGACGTACTGCCCAGTTCCATTCACGGTTAATGTAGTTCTCTGGGGCGCTGATATTACGTAAAGTGAAAGCACGGCGGAAATGAATATCCTGATTCAAGCGCTGCATAGCCTGATTGGATGGCTGTGCCGGGGTTGGTGTACTCGCGGTCACCTGCCCCAGCTTGTCGCGTGCCAAAAGATTGTGATAGTCATCTCCGGTCGCCAGCTTACGATAAATACTTTCTGCTGCCTGCTTGGAAGCACGGTCAGCACGTTGTTCACTAGCACGAGCCAGCCAATATTGCCAGCGATCTTCCTGCTTCTGGTTGACGCTCATGCTGTCAATCGCACGAATCAGGCTTTCCCAGGCACTAAAACGAATCGCCTGACGCGCATAAATCTCGGCTTCTTCCGGGCTAAATGGCAGACCATAGCTGGCATCTAGCGCATTTAACACTTCCCGGTTGAAGTTGTTTTTCATGACTGTGGTACCACCGATATAACCGACAGCACGATATAAGGCGCGTTGTACCGGTACTGGTGTACCTTCCGCGGTCCGCTTGACGATAGACAAAGCTGAGTCCAAATCGCTATCGGCCAGACGTCCCAGCGCATAAATCAGATAGGCATGCTCTGCCGCAGTACTTTTAGGCGCAGACCACAAATAATTAGTGGGATTGGCCTGAATCGAATTCAGTTGTGCCAGAGACAGATTTAGACCAATGCCTTGCGCTGTCGCAATGGCCTGACCTGACTGTCCGGCACGAAGTTGTCCCCAGAGTCGCTGCTGACGGTCTTCTGAGGTCATGAGTGGACTGGATAGCATCATCCGGCCTAAACCAGTACAAGAATCGGGTTGGCTATTGGTGGTTAACCAGACTTCTTTAAACTCGGCATAGACCAGTTCATCGCCAGCTTTGGCGCGCACTTGTGCCACTGCACAGGCTTCGGCAGGATCAGCATTAGTTACATAAGGCAATACCGGTTGAGCAGTACTAAAGTCTGCCATTTTTACCTTTTCTTCGACATAGTCTGCTGCCAGCTTTTCAGCCATGGCGGATTGAGGGTAACGCTGGGCAAAACTGATAATCTGACTAACAGGCTGCATGGCAAGATTCTGGTTTAAAATCCAGTATTCCGGATAATAGCCCAAGGCATCATTCTGCATAGACAGACGATATTGCTGTAACAGTTCAGTATTACCTGCATTGGCTGCACGCAAGGCATCATTAAATTGTTCTTCTGCTGCCTGTGTACTCGCTGAACAGATACATGCCACACTTAAAGTAATTAATTTATAGTATTTATACATAGTTTTAGTGTGTTTCAACATCCCTTTGCCTTCTATCATCGGTTTTGTGCTTTGCCCATGTTGCATATCATAAGAGCTAGTTTGAAGATTATAACCAACTCTATTGTTCAGTTATGTAACCTTATGATTAAGCAATATTAATCTACAGACAATTTTTGCCCATAAATCAATATTTTTCCACAGTTAATTTGAACTATAAGTTTAAGCAACTTTCCTGCTAAAATATGCGCCTTTCCAAGATTTCAGTCCGTGAATTGAATTTTTATTCACCTGTTTGATGCATCAATCAGGCTGTTCGTTCACTCTTTCAACGTATTACCTTGTAGGAGCCTACATGACGGTTCAAACCTTCATTCCGAATGGTGCCCCAGCTGCCTCAGAAAACACTGTTACCCAGCCAGCGCACACCCCTGTTAGCGATGCTTCAGTCAAGAAACTGTACATCGAAACACAAGGGTGTCAGATGAATGAGTACGACAGTCACCGTATGGCAGACCTGTTAGGCGATTCTCATGGCTATGTGCTGACCACCGATCCTAAAGATGCCGATATTCTACTGATGAATACCTGCTCGATCCGTGAAAAAGCCCAAGAGAAAGTATTCTCCGAGCTAGGCCGCTGGCGTAAGCTTAAAGATAAAAATCCTGATCTGATTATTGGTGTCGGTGGCTGTGTGGCATCTCAGGAAGGCGACAACATCCAGAAACGTGCCAATTATGTCGATATGATTTTTGGTCCACAAACCCTGCACCGTTTGCCGCAAATGCTGGATCAGCATTTTGAGCAGATCGAAAAGCCGAAAAAAGAAAAAATCAAACTGGTGGATATTTCCTTCCCCGATATCGAGAAATTCGACTTTCTGCCAGAACCGCGTGTTGAAGGCTATAAAGCTTTTGTCTCGATCATGGAAGGCTGTTCCAAATACTGTTCTTTCTGCGTGGTGCCGTATACGCGTGGTGAAGAAGTTTCTCGTCCACTAGATGATGTCCTGGCTGAAATTGCAGGTCTGGCAGAAAAAGGCGTGCGTGAAATTTCGCTGTTGGGTCAGAACGTAAATGGCTACCGGGGTGAAACCTTCGAAGGCAATATCTGTACTTTTGCCGATTTGCTGCGTTTGGTTGCAGACATTCCGGGTATTGGCCGTATTCGCTATACCACCTCGCATCCCCTGGAATTTAATGATGACCTGATCCAGTGCTATCGTGACCTGCCACAAATGGTTTCACATCTGCATCTGCCGGTACAAAGCGGTTCCAATGATGTGTTGCAAGCGATGAAGCGTAACCACACCATCGATGTCTATATCGAGAAGATTAAAAAGTTACGTGCAGTTCGCCCAGATATGCATTTATCTTCAGACTTTATCATTGGTTTCCCTGGTGAAACTGACGAAAACTTTGAAGAGACTTATCAGTTTATTCAGGATTTAGACTTCGACCATTCTTATAGTTTCATCTATTCAAAGCGTCCGGGTACGCCTGCGGCAGAACTGGAAGATACGATTTCTGAAGATGTGAAAAAAGAACGTCTGGCCAAAGTTCAGCAATGGATTAAGCGTTCAAGCATTGACAAGACGGATGCCATGCTCGGGACTATCCAGCGTGTACTGATCGAAAAAGTTTCTGATAAAGATCCGAATATTCTGGTTGGTACGGCGGACAATACCCGTTATGTTAACTTTATTGGTGACCCTGCCTGGGTAGGCCGCTTTGCCGAGATTGAAATTACCGAAATTAAAACTTTGAATTTAGTTTACGGTGAGCTCTTGAATCTTGAGCCTGACGTGGCGTAATGTAGAGCATATAACGCACACTTCATAAGGAACACTCTTGACTGCAGCGATTCGACGTACAGTAGCTTTTCCTGGAATTTCGATGGACCGTATACAAGCCATGTTAGGTGCCTATAACGGCCATTTGAAGCAAATTGAACAACGTTTAGACGTCAAAATCTCCCATCGTGGAGAAAGTTTTATTATTGATGGTGGAATCGATGCCGTTGAGAGAGCCGAAATGCTCTTGCAACGTCTTCATGAAGAATCTGAACATAGTCAGCAGATTAGTGCAGATATTTTACATCTGATGATTCAGGGCAGCCAGACTGACCGTGAACTTCAGCAAGATCTGGATGATCAGGAACATACGGGGCTGGACAATGTCTGGCTGCAAACCCGTAAAGGCCGGATCAACCCGCGTGGTGCCAACCAGAAACGCTATGTACAGCGCATTCTGCAAAGTGATATTTCTTTTGGTATTGGCCCTGCCGGTACAGGTAAAACCTATCTCGCCGTTGCAGCTGCAGTGGATATGCTGGAGCGCAATGAAATCCAGCGCATTCTGCTGGTTCGTCCTGCGGTTGAAGCCGGTGAAAAACTCGGTTTCCTGCCGGGAGATTTAACCCAGAAAATCGATCCTTATTTACGTCCCTTGTATGACGCGCTGTATGAAATGCTTGGCTTTGAAAAAGTGGCCAAGCTGATCGAACGTCAGGTGATTGAAGTGGCTCCGCTTGCTTATATGCGTGGCCGTACCTTGAATCATTCTTTCGTGATTCTGGATGAAGCGCAGAATACCACCCCTGAACAGATGAAGATGTTCCTGACCCGCCTAGGTTTTGGTTCACGTGCCGTGATTACCGGCGACGTAACTCAGGTAGATTTACCGCGTGGTCAGCAATCCGGTCTGTCACATGCCTTGCGTGTGATTGATAAAATTCCTGAAATTCATATCACCCGTTTCCATTCGCGTGATGTGGTACGTCATCAGCTGGTACAGAAAATTGTTGAAGCCTACGAAGGCTGGGACAGTGAACAGCAGCGTTTAAGTGCTGAAGCACGTGCCGAACGAAAAGCACGTCAGGAAGCCTTGATCGCTGAAAATGATGCTGCGGCAGATGCACAGCATTAAGCTTTAAACTTAAGGATTTGTGTTGAAACTTAGTCTTTCCTTACAACAGGACTTTCAGTCGCCTGAACTGGTACCGAAACGTGCCTATATTAAAAAGGTTGTAGAAACCACTTTACGTCATATCGGCACTCAGAGTAATTGCGAAATCGGAATTGCCTGTGTCGACAATGACGAAAGTCATAAGCTTAATCTGGAATATCGAGACAAGGACAAACCGACCAATGTACTGTCTTTCCCAAGTGAACTTCCAGATGAAATGGCACAGTTTCTGGATGCATTTCCCATTGGTGATCTGGTGATTTGTATTCCGGTGGTATTACGTGAAGCGAGTGAACAAGGCAAAGCGCCTTTGACTCACTTTACCCATATGCTGGTTCATGGCACCTTGCACCTGATGGGCTATGATCATGAAACCTCGGATGAAGATGCCGAAGAAATGGAAAGCATTGAAATTGAGATTTTAGCCAAGCTGGGTTTTGAAAACCCTTATCTGGAACAGAACTAAAATTTGAATATTAAAAAAAGCGGGCCAAGGCTCGCTTTTTTTTAATGAAAGTTGCCCTCCCTCTAACTCCCTCCCAGAGGGAGGGAGAACATTCATTAGAATCCTATGATTGTTAAACATTATAGATATAGTTCCCTCTCCTTATTAGGAGTAGGTTAGGGAGAGGTCTTGGTAAATATCAATTTTAACGTACCTCAAACTCCGCTTCTGCCGGGTCAAAACGCCAGGTACGAATCACTCGCAGTTCGGAAATTTCTTTCATTTTACTGTCGAAAGCACCAAATGGGGCTGCCTTACGCACGGAAGCTTTGGCTGCTTCGTCCAGCATGGCATGTCCCGAACTGTCAATCAGCCGAATGGCACGAATTCCGCCATTCTGGTTCAGGATTACCATCAGCCGCACTTCCCCTGCCAGATTCTGTTGTTTGGCGGCTTCCGGATAATAACGGTTCCCATAGAATTCCACTTTCTCGCGGAACTTTTCCAGATAGGCGGCCGAAACATCCTGCTTGGCCTGAATCCCATCTACAGTTTTAATTTTTTGCTGACGACTGAAATTTTGTTGACGCTGTAAATATTGCGCTTCCAGACTGGCGACCATGGCCGCTTTGGCCTGAAACTGGCTTTGTAATTGCTCCTGCATTTTTTTACGCTGATTTTCCTCCGCCTGCTTTTGCCAGCTCAAAGTGGTCATCAGGACCTTTTCTTCAAAACTGAGCTGTTGTTGCTGTTGCAGCATATCCAGACTTTTTTCCAGCTCTTCACCTGCCTGCTGTTCCATTAATGGCGAGGGCATATCACTCGACATGCGATGCGCCTCTCTAAACTGACCGGAACCCTGCTGGTCTGTCTGGGCCAGAAAATCGGCATGCTCAATTTTTTCATCAGTCTGGCGCAAGCTGACCGCAATTTCTTTGGTGCTGGTATCCAGATCTTGTGGCATACCAAATTCCAGTGTCAGCACGATCAAATGCAGAATGCCTGCGGCAACCACCGCACTGCTAAACACTGGATCTTTCCACCAAGTTCTGACCAGAGACATGAGTATCATCGTTTTTTCACATTCGCCCAAACTCAATACTGAGTTCAGCTCCCCAAAAAAGTATTTGAAAGATTAAAAATAAACGGATTCGTCATTTATCTTTTTAAAATGCCAAATCCATCAAATCTTCAACGTTACATAACTAAAACTATAAAAATGGTGCTATTTATTTTGCTAAACTTCAAGCATGAACGCTTGTATTTTTCATACAATTCGACAAGATACATCCCGAGTCAAAAATAAAGTTGCCAGGACGCTTCAGTATGCAAACGCTAATTTCCAATATTTCCAACCGAATCCGCCAAGTGTATCAGAGGGCGGAAGGATTTATTGAAGATGAACGTGAATTTCCCTTATCGCAAGTCTTCCTGAATGCAACCTTTCAGCGCTTTGTCACAGACAATGTCGATGCATTAAAAGACTTACATGCAGATTTACACGAAGACTGGCTGCGTTTGTATGCAACACTGGATTATAAAGGCCTGATTGTCACTTTATCGGTTGATTTGAAACTGGTACAGATGGAATTGAATAAAACCACCCAGTTGATCGTGTTCGAGCAAATTAGTGATACTCAGCTGATTGAAGCCAAATATCCAAATATGCTGTATAAACTGGGCGTGCGTTTCGGCTTGTTCTTCTATCAACGTATCTTGAATAAAGATCCTTTGGGAATGATTCTGGAAAAACTGGGCGTAATTAAAGTCATCGATGACTTGCTTTATCTAGATTTAAATCGCTGGTTAGGTAAAAGCCGATCGGTCATTGATACCTTGGGCAAAGTTCATGTGAATCACGCAGTACTTCGTGAAGCCGAACTGGTGGTGATTGGTAATGTCAATCTGGCCGCCCTGTTTAGAAAACTTTCCCAAGATCAGGAAGAGAACTGGGATGAAGACAAGATGGATGACAACCGGGTCACCCCTATCAAACAGAAAGATCCTTCTTAAATCATGTCAAACGTAGTTTTTGAAAAAAAGTTCCATAAAACTACATGAAATATACATTTTTGGCAGAAATATCCCTTCAACTTCCATATTTTGCCCAAATAATAAAGGGTGCAATAAATGATATTTTTTGCCCGTTTAACCAATATAGGAAAATAACTGATGGCGAAGACTGTATTCAAAACTTTAGTGATGACCACGGGTCTGAGCAGCGCGATACTGTTCACTGGTATTTCTAGCCAGGCTTTTGCCATGACTCCTTTTCAGGCCAGTTATCAATTTAGCTATAATGGCAAGAACATGGGTTCTGCAACACGGACTCTAAGTAAATCTGGCAATAACTGGACTTATGTCTTTGCTGCAAAAGCTGGAGGGATTGCCTCTGCAACCGAAACCAGCCGCTTTACTTTTAATAATGGCAAGATCGGCTCAAGCAGTTTCAGTCGCAGTAGTAAAGTATTGGTGCATAACAACACTATGAGTATTAATTTCAATCCTTCCAGCAAAACTATCAGTACCAAGAAAGATGATGAAAAACGTTCTTTTGCCTGGAGAGCAGATGTTCTGGATGAGTTGAATGCGGAATTGCAGATCCGTGAAGATTTAAAAAATTCAGGCCTGAAAGCAAATTACTACATCGCTGATGCTAAAGAAGTTGAAGGCCGCAAGTTTGTCAAACAGGGTTCAGAGACTATAAGTACCAAATACGGATCTTTTAATACCATTAAAGTGGTGATGAAACATAGCAAACCAGGTCGTGAAACCATTTTCTGGCTGGCACCAAAACTTGACTATCTTCCAGTCAAAGTTTCGCATGTCGACAAGAAAACCTCCTATGGTTTACTGTTAACTGACTATAAAGGTGCAAGCAACTAAGTTTTTGGCGAATTTCACTTGATTTTTTCCGGGTGCTTTTTACAATACGCTTTTGCTTGAAAAAGCACCTGCTCTTGAGGATTCTCCCGTGCATGCACTAGAACAGAAAATCTTGGCTGAAGGCATCGTCCTCTCTGAAGAAGTTTTGAAAGTAGACTCTTTCTTAAACCATCAGATTGATCCAGTCATGATGCAACTGATTGGTCAAGAATTTGCGCGTCTGTTTAAGGATGCTGGTATTACCAAAATTATTACGATTGAAGCATCAGGTATTGCACCTGCCGTAATGGCCGGCCTAGAGCTTGGCGTACCGGTGATCTTTGCACGTAAATACCAGTCTCTGACCCTGAAAGATGATTTATATCGTTCTAAAGTCTTTTCATTTACCAAACAAACTGAAAGCACGATCGCGATTTCAAATAAACACATCAGCTCAACCGACAAGGTTTTAGTGATCGATGATTTCTTGGCTAATGGTCAAGCAGCTTTAGGTCTTGCAGACCTGATTCATCAGGCAAATGCAGAAGTAGTCGGTATTGGCATTGTGATTGAAAAATCATTCCAGCCAGGTCGTGATCTGCTGCTTGAAAAAGGCTACCGTGTGGAATCACTGGCACGTGTGAAGTCTTTAGCAAATGGCACAGTTGAATTTGTTCGCGACTAAGCTCGCCAATGAATTTCAAAAGAGCGCTGATGCGCTCTTTTTTTATTGCGTTTTTCTGATGATATAAATTTAAAATATCCAAAACTCGGCTATAGCTCAGCCTAAATTCTTATTTATTCTTCCAGATTTGATCCTAGATAAATGACTTAATCTTAAGCTCCAGACTACTCAATTTCTGAAATAGAGAGTGTCAAACAATAAGTACTTTTTTATCCGATGAATAAACAACAATTTATGTGGATGTTATTATAAAATAAAGAGGCCTAACTATCTGCCAATAGTTAGACCTGTGTTCACCTCGAAAAAAGAGTTTATTTAACAGTCACAGTGATACTACCGCTATTCACAGCACCGATAGCGGTAGTTGTGATGCTGTTGTTAATAGCAGTTTGAGTTCCTTCTGAAATAGCACTGACAGATGCATCAATAGCACCCGCATTATAGGCAATATTCGCTACACTATAATTGCTTAAAGTTTCATTGATTTCCTCACTATAGTCAGTACTCAGTGTCGAACTTATAACTTCCGAGATATCTGAACTATCCGAAACCTCTGATAGCTCCTCTAGAGTTTCAGAATTATTAGTTGCACTGGTTACTGCACTGTAGTCGTAGTTATCCGTGGCATCTGATATGTCTGATACCACCTTATTGTAGCTACCCTGCTCAATACTGATACTACCTGTATTCGCGGCACCAATCGCAGTAGTTTCAATTGTACCTTCAATTGAACTAATGGCCTCTGGTGCTTCTCTTGTAGCTTCTGCAATTGCTTCTAAATCAACGCTTGCATCAACATCACCTGTATTCACTGCAAGATTCAAAGCAGAACCATTTTCAACCTGCTGAGAAATAGAATCCAAGGTAGCTTGCAAGCCTGTATCTACGGTGACGTCAGTAGGTGTTTCATCTCCTTGGGCATATGCCATACCTGCGCTAGACAGAAAGGCGACGGATAAAGCGATTGTTTTGATCGTGTTTTTCATCGTTGTTCTTCCTACTTTTGTTTTGAAGTACCTCTCGCTAAGTACTCCTTCTTATAATGGGAGCGAGCCCATTTTTAAATATTTTTAATCACGCTGGGTGCTAGACCAGTAATTTTCGACCACCTCAGGATTGGCCTCCCATAGCGTTGTGGTTTTTTCATCTTCTTGTTCTTTATCAGCCTTTTCTTGAGTATCTTTTTCTTCATTCTTTTCATTTGAAGAAGGTGGATGCTGCTTCTTGCTAATATATTTAATCAAGTCCTGTTTGCTCATTTCAGGCTCTGCTTCAGGGTTTTGAATCACCTCGGACTCTTTCTGTTTTGGCGGTTTCGTATCTTTGCTCGGTGAGTTGGTTGACTTATTTTTTTCATTAGATGAGTCTGCCTGGCTTGAGACTGACTCCTGAACAACACTGCTTGAAGCTGTACTATTTTGTTGCTGGTTTTTCTTGTATTTATGCAGAGCGACAGAACTTCGGGTTAAGTTCAATTGACCAAACTCTGGCGGTATCTGCGCACGGCAACTTTCAAATACGGCGGGTGGGACAACCTGACTCAGCAATTCAAAAGTGGCCAGATTCAACATTTGCCGCAAGGCAAAGTTAGTTGCCTCTCGTTCTCCTTTTCCAATCTGAATATTTAAGAGTGTACGACCAGCGAATCTGCCTGCACTTAAGCCATAATCCTGTGCAGCAATTTGCTTCTGCAATGAAACATTGCCCACGACTTTACTGCTGCGGGTATCAGTCAAAGATAAATCCAGACCGACCATAATCCGGGTTTGACTATAATTCGGACCGACACCAGCGATCTGCATGTCAAAACCACCACCCGGAATAAAATCCAGACTGTTAATACTGCCTGTCACATAATAATCAGAAGCCTGGATTTGTCTTGGATCACGAATGCCCCACTTGGCTTCGCTTTCGATAATCCGGGGATCACGCCGGTTCATTAAGCTTACCCCCGCCTGAAACAAGGCAGATTGCACCATATCTCCCGCACCTTGGGTCACCATTTTTCCGCTACCACCATTGGTAACTACATCCTTACCGGTTTGATCCAGAATTGCCCCCACGGAGAAACTCACATCACTACGTAATTGTCCTTTTAGGCAGGATAAAGCCATATCAAAAGGGGTAAAAATATCGGTAATTGGGGGGCCTTGTACCAGGCTAACTGGCTTCTTGTTTGAAGGTGCCAAGCCTGTGCAGCCTGTTAAAAAAGAGCTGAAAAGGACAGTGGCACTCACGAAAGATATATGTCTTCTGGTCGAGGAGAAATTCAACATTGTGATTCTCCTGGTCTGTTACTTAAATTAAGACAGCGCTGAGGATTTTGGTTGGTATTTGAATTGACTGGTGCTTCATTCAGCAACTCACTCGTAATATCGATACTGTTGTCTGTACCCTCTACATTGATATTGTTGGTCGGGGTATTTACCGTCCCGATGGAGGTGGTCGAAGTGCTATGAACGGTGGTTTTACCTAATCCGGAATAATAGTCTGACTCCTTAAGTTCGATCAGATTGGCTTGAACTAGATTCTCATTGGAACGGGCACTGGATGATTTCCAACGCTGAGTCCACTCATCAGAGGTGGCATAAGCGTTACTCAGAAAACATAAACCTAATAAACCCAGATTGATAACTAATATTCTCATAATCTTAATATCCTCTGATTTAAGATATTTATTTAATTTTTCGTTTAAGTAAGATTAAATTTATCTGAAAAATATTAAATCACATAAAATTATAAAATGTAGAAAATATCCCTATTCACATATTTTTTTGTTTTATTTAAAAATATAAATTATTGTTTTTATTAAATTAATATATATTTGTTTATTATTTGTGATTTGTAAGAAATCATTATATAAATTTTTTTTGAATATAAAATTCATCCAAAAAACTTGATTAAGATAATATATTTTTTATATTATCAATAATCAAAAATTTATCTAATAAAGATTAGAATTATTATACTTTTTATATTTTAAAAGTCGTAAATTTTTATTTTATTAGAACTTCTATTTAATAAGGATAAATGTCACGATTTATTTAAAATATAATTAATCAATTACAATGAAGGTGACTTATAAAGAAACGCCAATATTCAGATGTATTTTGGCTGAAAACTTGAATAGACCTGATAAGAACTCGTTTACATATTTTTCGACTTCCCTTCCTTTTTCATTTCGAATCCAGAAATGGCCTACCTAAGATCGCAATATTTAGACTGATGAGAGAAGAACATTTCTGATGATCTTGAGATTTGCCATTTCCTCAATGACAGGTTAAGAATTGCGTTAATCAACCAAGAAGGCATATATTTACAGCTGAAATACAATGTTTTAGCGTGAACTCAACTAGAATCAAGTGAGTATGCAATGTTTCTGATTTGCGAATTCAAAACTTATCTAGTGTGTTGTTGTATGTTATGAATACGTGCTGATCAGGGCACACATCCTATTCCCGACAAACCTAAAACAAGCACATCTCAATCCTTGATGGAACAATCTATGCAATGTCCTAAATGTGGCTCAGCTGATATCGAACAGCGCGATCATGAGCAGAATTTAAAGAAAATTGGCGGCATTCTCATGAGTTCAGCGGGTGCAACTGCAGGGACTGTGGGTGGCGCTGCTTCAGGTGCATCGATTGGCGCTGCAATTGGTACAGTAGCCGGACCTTTAGGTGTGATTGTCGGCGGAACCGTAGGCACTTTTGTCGGTGCAATCAGTGTCGGGATTACCGGCGGTGTGGTCGGTAATTTTCTGGGGAAAAAAGCCGGGGTTTCTGTCGACCGTAATCTGTTTCAGGATTATCAATGTCTGAAATGCAAATACAGATTTAGTCAAAAAGATCAAAAAGATCAAAAAGATCAAAAAGATCAAAAAGATCAAAAAGATCAAAAAGATCAAAAAGATCAAAAAGATCAAAAAGAAGCCTAATAAAATTCAGGAAATGAAGTTCATGCTTCATTTCCTGTGAGTGCTTGTCAGACTCGATTGAGTTTCAGTACCACTTCACCTAAACGCTTGCCTTGTACTTCACACAGAATTTTTTCATCCTGACTCAGGCCCTGATCATGCCGTGGGCCGCTGACATGACTAGCGCCATAAGGCGTACCACCAGTTTTGGTATTCGAGAGTGCCGGTGTTGAGTTACTAAGCCCCATGATCATCATGCCATGATGGAACAACGGCGGCAGCATGGTCAGCAAAGTACTTTCCTGTCCGCCATGCATGGAACCTGATGCCGTAAACACGCAAGCCGGTTTACCGTGTAGCGCTCCATTCAGCCACAGACTCGTGGTCTGATCCCAAAAATATTTCATTTCAGAAGCCATGTTACCAAAACGGGTCGGTGAACCGAGCGCCAGGCCGGCACACTGCGCCAGATCGTCCAGAGTACAGTAAATATCCCCTTCTGCCGGAATACTCGGTTCAGCGACTTTTACCATGCTGGATATATTTGGAACTGTCCTGATTTTTACTGCCACGCCTGCCGCTTCAATTCCATTGGCAATCAGATGCGCCATTTCTTTGGTTGAGCCATATTTGCTGTAATATAAAACAAGGACATAAGGTTGCATCATGGTTCTTATTCATTACTTAAAAAATAAAACTATACGATACTTTGCAAGTTTTTTGGTTAAGCTGATGATGAAAATTCATGATGATTAAAAAAATTGAGATTGGATGCAGATGATTGTTAAGTATTTAAAGAAATTACCTTTCTATGAAAAACACTGGTTTCAATTTGTTTTATTTGTACTTCGACGCTTTGAAACAGACCGCTGTCGCGAACAGGCAGGTTCCCTGACCTATACCACCCTGTTCGCCGTAGTGCCGATGCTGACGGTTTTTCTGGTGATTATTTCTTCCATTAAAGCCCTAGAACCTGCGCGGCAGCAATTACAGCAGCTGATTTATAGTAATTTTTTACCCAAAACCACCATTGCCTTTGATAAAGCCCTGAATGCCTTTACCGATAAATCCAGCAATCTCACCATCATTGGTATTCTGTTCTTATTTGTGACCACAGTATTGATGCTCAGCAGTATCGAAACGGTGTTTAACCGCATTTGGCGCGTGACTGAAACGCGGGGCGGAATTATGGGCTTTATGCGTTACTGGACCATTATTTCGCTGGGGCCGATTTTACTCGGCAGTGCGTTTGTGATTTCCTCGACCGTGGCATCCATGAGCATTCTCAGCAATAACTTTGCCGGTTATGAGCTGGATGGTGCCTTTGTTCTCTGGGCGATTTCCTTTTCTTTGACTGTACTCGGATTTTTCATTTTGAACTGGACCATCCCGAATCGCAGTGTACCGCTTAAATCTGCCTTTATTGCCGGTCTATTTAGTGCCGTGGTGTTTGAGCTGCTAAAAAATCTGTTTGGCTATATCATGTCAAACTTTACCAGCTATGAGATCGTCTATGGTGCCTTCGCCGCCGTGCCGATTTTCCTGCTCTGGATTTATCTGTCGTGGATTATTGTATTACTGGGGGTTGAAATCAGCTATGCCCTGACGGCGTTTGAATCTGGGCAGGACAATAAACGCCATCCCATCGTCATGCTGCTGGATCTGTTAGAATTATTTTATAAAAAGCAGAAAACTGGTGAAAGCATCAGTGAAGCCCAAGCACTTGAGGTCTTAGGCCGGGATGAAATTGGACGCTGGCCGAGCTATGTCGCCATGTTTGAAAAGCAGAATTTGATCAAACGTACCGATGAAAATGAATATGTGCTGGTTCGTGATCTGGATCAGGTCAGCTTCTGGAATTTTTATCTGCAATTACCCTATCCACTGCCACGCAAAAACCATCTCACCAATGCCCAGACTGATGACATCTGGATGCAAAATTTCTCACCTAGATTACAGGAAACCGATCAATATCTGGAAGAAAAACTCAATTTTCCATTGTCCGAACTGTTCCGACATAAATAAAAAAATCCTCTCGCTTGAGAGGATTTTTTTTAACTGATAGCGGTAGATTTCCAGCAGACTATAGCGCCTGCAGTCACCAAACCCGTCCCGATCCAAAAACTGAGTTCGGGTCTGACATCCAGAATCAGCATTGACATGACCGAAGAAAGAATCGGCATAAAATAGGTGGCTAAAATCAGCACCTTGATATTGCCGAACTGCATACTCTGATTCCAGTTACTATAGGCGATGCCAATCAGACTACCCACCACTGCAATTCCCAACCATAGCTTGAATGTGGGCATGATAAAAGGTTCGTTTAATCCTAAATGTAAGAACCATAAGCTAATTACAGCGACCAAAAAGAAAATCGGTACACCATTTTGTCCGCGGCCATAGGTCCTAGTTAGAACGCAGTAGCAAGGCCATAACAAAGCGCCGAGAAAGGCAAAGCCATAGGCCCAAGGATTTTCAGCTAAAGCCTGCATAAACTTCGGCAGATTAGTGATTTCTGGATTGACCACCAGCATCAGTCCCATCACAGCGAGCAGAAAGCCTGGAATCACCCAGAGGCGAGCCTGCAACTGTCGGGCAAAAATCGAAAAAACAATCATCAAGGGTGGCCACAGATAATTGATCATGGCAATCAGCATCACCTGTTCACGATTATCCGACCATGCCACAGCAACCAGAAATAGAATCTCATAAGCCACAAATAAAGCGCCACAACCGAGCAGATAACGCTTGGACATTTGCATGATTTTTGGAAAGCCGGTGAACGCAAAAATCGCCAGACTGCTAAAACTATAAATTAAAGCAATCCCCTGCACTGCACTGGTGGATTCAGTAATCAGTTTCACTACGGCGACCAGGCTGGCCCAGATCAGAATAGAAGACAGACCAATCCAGGTCGCTAAATTTACAGACCAGATTTTCATGCTTGCTCTTGAATGCTTTTATTGATATTCGGTTTTTTCAGCCATCCCTGCAAACTCACTAGAATCACACCCAGCATGACCATACAGGTGCCGATAATAAAATTGATTTCGATATGTTCATCCAGAATCAGTACGCCGAACAGCATGCCGAATACAGGGGTCAAAAAGGAAAATACCCCTAGACGCGATGCCAGATAATGCTTCAGCATCCAGAACCAGATCAGATAACTGGCAAAGGAAATCAGTACGGTATGAAAAATCAGACTGGAAATAGACAACACCGTCCATTGAATAGCTGCTTGCCCAGTCAGAACAGCCAGAGGCAATAACAGGATTCCACCCATCAATAATTGATAGAACAAAGTCTGGGTTGCAGGTGCTTCAGCCAGCCGGCTCAGACGTACACTGACTGTGGTGGCTGCCCAGAATACGCCGCCAAGCAAGGCCAGAAAATCTCCCCACAAGGCATCAGTCTGTAGACCTGACCCCGTTTGTGGACGTAACAGAAAACTGACTACAATTCCGCTAAAGGCGAGAAATATTCCGCCCCATTGCACAGCAGACAAACGCTCTGCCGGCAATTTCCAGTGCAAACCCAAAGCCACAAAAATCGGTGCAGTATAGAGTAAAACAATCGTATGCGAGGCTGAGGTATAACGCAGTGCCTCACCAATCAGATAGAATTCGGTTGCAAACAACACACCGACCAGCAATCCTGCAGGTAAATAGCGTGCATTCCACAGTTGACGGCGTACGCTTTGCTGAATCAGGGGATAAACCATCAGCGCAGATAAGGCTGAACGCAAGGCAATTTGCATCAGGGCTGAAATATCACTGGCGGCCCATTTCAATACCACCTGTTGTAAACCCCACAACATACACAATACAAACATGATGGCAGATGCTTTGGCATCTAATGCCTGACGCTGGCTCACATACGGTCCTGTTGCTCATTTGGAAGGTACACTATAAAAGTGTCAGAAATAAAAGATATACTTCAAAACAGACAAATGATGGTGTTATTCAGGCAATTTCGGTGATGCATAAAAAAATCCAAGCAGATTCAGCTTCGCTCAAGCAACTTCCGACCCATGATCTGATTAAAGCACCTCTGTGGATCAGTTTCAGGGAAGATCCTGCGCAATCTGTTTATCCGCTGCATGGTCATGCCTGGGGAGAATTTGTCTATGCTTTTCATGGCGTGATGGAAGTGAATATTAATCATATAAATTATGTGACGCCTTCACCTCACGGCATCTGGCTCCCACCGAATTTAGAGCATCGTGGTCTGAACCGTACCGCAGTTTCTCATGGCACTCTGTATGTGCATGAATCACTTTGTAGCCAACTGCCCACTCAACCGGGCATCCTGCTCAGCGCCCCCTTGGTCACTGCTTTATTTACCCACCTGAAACAACTACATTAGCAAGATCATCCGGGATTCGAGAATTCAGCTGAATATCAGCGTCTGCTACAGGTGCTGCTCGATCAGCTCCAGCAAGCCCAACTGGTCAGCAGTTATTTACCGCATTCAGAACATGCATTGCTGAAACAGATTTTAGATTATTTACATCAGCATCCGGCAGATCAAAGCTCGCTGCAGCAACTGGCCGAACGCGTCAATTTAACCGAGCGGACGCTAGCCCGATACAGCCAGAAAGAACTGGGAATGTCACTGCATGAATGGCGGCAACGCCTGAAAGTGATGCAGGCCATGTCTTTATTAAATTCAGGTCATAGCGTTGAAAGCATTGCCTTTGATCTGGGCTATGCCAATGCCTCGGCATTTATCAATATGTTTAAACGCTGGATGGGAAGCACCCCTGATCAGTTTCGCAAGCGTTATACTGTTAATGAATAAAATGATGCATATGAAAAAGGAGCCCATTGGCTCCTTTGATTCAAAATCTTGGTTATTTCACAAAAGTCGTCCAGACATAATCCTGAGCCTGCCCCTTCAGCGTCATTTTCAGTTGATCGCCTGAATGCAATGCCGCAACGCCTGCCGGGGTACCGGTCATCACCACATCGCCTTCTTCCAAAGTAAAGACCTGACTGATGTCAGCCAGCAACGTCGCAATATCAAATATCAATAATGCAGTATCGCCTTTTTGACGCATCTCATCATTGACTTCGAGTGTGTAATGCACATCTTTCCAGTCAGTGACTACATCGGCGACAGGCACCCAGTCCGACAACAGACAAGAACCATCAAAGGCTTTGGCACGTTCCCAAGGCTGGCCTTTTTTCTTGAGATCATCCTGTAAATCACGCAAAGTTAAGTCCAGACCTAAAGTCACCGCCCCCACAGCTTCAAGTGCTTTCACAGGATCGCTTTCTTTGCTTAAAGTCCGGTCAATACGCAAGCTGAGTTCACATTCATAATGACAATTGCCCCATTCCGGATTCCACTCAATGCCTGCTTCGAGCGAACTTAAGGCACTCGGTGGCTTGATAAACAATACCGGACGATCAGGGATCGCATTGCCGAGTTCTTTGGCATGATCGGCATAACTGCGACCCACACAAACGATTTTGGATGGACGTGTGCTCATGATCAAAACTTCCCTTTTCCTTTTATAGATATCTGAATTATTTTTTAAATGTATGCTCGAACATACTCTGTTCAGTGCCGTCCTTAAATGCACGCTTCGGCACAATAACCACGGTACGGTTTTTCAATTCCAGCATATAAGTCAGTTTACCAACAGCAAAATTCTGCACTTCGCTATATGGCACCAGCTTGCTACGATCATTGGTAAAAATTTCCGCATAGTCCTGATACAAATCAATACCCTGTTCGCTTTTACCAAACTGATATTTAACAAACTGGCGTTTAAACATCATCGGCAGGAACCAGTAACGCATAATACCTTGCAGGAGCAGAAAGAATGCGCCCAAAGCCACGTAATAACGTCCGACGCCATCAAAGCCCATCGAGAAACCCCAGATGATGATCCCGATACTGACCAAAGGGGTCAGAAAACGTGAAATCTGCTTTTTACCAAACGTCGCCAGGGCAAAACCATCCTGAGATTCTTCTAAAGTCAGAAAATAACGGGTCGATAAAGTCGGTGCTGACTCAGTCATAGCATCACATCAAAAATAAAATCTTGCCCAATACTATACCAAAATATCCATAGCGCTTATGGCCTGTCGCATCAATTACATAACTTTGCTTTGGAAATACGTGCATTTGGTTTTAAATAAACAGCAATTAAAACAAAAAATACGCAACAGGATGTTGAATGAAAGGATTAAAGCAATGCATGCTCATCGGTGTTTGTTTGGCAGTTTCTGCTCCAGCACTGGCCAAAATCATTCCCTGGAATGCCGAACTGCCGAGCAGTCTGAGTGCTTATCAGGGCAATGCCCAGCAACTGGCAGAATTAACCGGCGAGCGAATTCTGATTTATGCGCATCCCTCGACTAAAACCCAGCTTCCCACCTTAAACAGTAATGCAGCCAGCAAGACACAGTTTTATAGTGCGGCTGTGATATTGCCTGTGGCTGAAGCTCAAGTTGAAAAATTGCTGCGCCATTATCCGAATTATGTGGGTCTGTTTCCGACCTTAAAGTCAGCCAAAGTGCTGGAGCAGCAGGGTTCGATTCAGCAGGTTAAATATCAGGTTCATATCCCGACCCCGATTTCGGTCTTGAACTTTAAAGAAACCGTGGTGATGCAGCATCATCTGGGTGATAACAGCATTAGTACTTTAATTATCGATGCGCCAATTCCCTATGGTGCAGGAAAACTGGAATGGTTTGCACTAGGTCCGCATAAAACGCTGGTGACTGTCACCCAATGGGGCGACCTGAATCAGCCCAAAGGCTTTTTATTCAGTAAAATCCTGAATGCGCTGCCTGAAGCCAAACTCGGCATTCCGCCGAGTACCAATGCATTTCTACTGGAAGCACTACAACAGCGCTTTGAAACCGATCATACAGCGGCACTAGCAACTCCAATTCCGCAGATGAGATTCAACCCTCAACAGCTACAAAAAATTGCCCAGATCAGCCAAAAATCAGGGCAACCGGTCAGTTTCATTTTACCGAGCTATCAGGTCAAAGAAGGAAAAGCCTCAGAAAATTTAAGATTTAGCAGCACCTATCAATATTTTGCGCATCCGGTCAAAAAATTGCGGCCATGGTTGGCTGCTGAAGCGACGCAGCAACTTTTCCCCCGGCAAATCAAGAAGGTCGAACTGAATCCGGTCAATACCCAGAATATAGATGCCAACTATAAGGTGTCGGTCGGTTTAGGGGTGATTCAGATTCCATTTAACTTCAAAATGCGTTTTTACCAGCCTGATTCCTTGCAAAACCAGTTCAATGCCAATGGCGGTGACTTAAAGTTTGTGAAAGGTGGCATGCGCTTATTGCCGCAGTCACAAGGTACCTTATTTCAAATCACCAGCAGCATGAAGATTCACGATCAGGCGCCATTCTTATTAAGAGCCATGCGCAGTATGCCCTATCACGATGTTTTACCTGCGGTAGGCGGCAATACCGTTTATGCACTGAAAGTGCAGCAGAAATTAAGATGAGCAGGAAGCAGAGAGTTATTGGTTTTTTGTATGAAAAATAGTTAAAAATCACAGACGTAAAAAAACCGCATCAACGTGCGGTTTTTTCAGAATTCTTATCAAAATTGGTGCGCTCAGAGAGATTCGAACTCCCGACCCCTTAGTTCGTAGCCAAGTGCTCTATCCAGCTGAGCTATGAGCGCGACGTCTTGATGGGGTGCATTATACGAGCTTTTTCAGTCTTGTTAAGTGTTTTTTAATAAAATCACAACTGAATGTACAGTAATTAAACGATGCAGCAATATTTATAGTTTTCTGCTGAAAACTTCTACGGATTTAGAGCTAAAAGCACTTAATTAATTCAACCAAGAAGCCAGATTTTCCAAAAAATTCCAGCACCATGCAATGAGGCAGCCTTAAGTATTCACAAGCAGGTATTCAGCCAGAATAGAATTCAAATATAAAACGACCGTCACTTGTACGCGTTATCACTCGCCTATTGTGCCGGTTTTTACTTCTCCTGCCCGTTGATAATGCGTAAACACAATACCATTTGAGCTGGCCAGATGATCTATCAACTGAAAAGCGGCAGGTATTGATTCATGACTAAACAGGCGTTTGCCAACACCCAGTATAATTGGAAAAGTCAGCAGACGAAGTTCGTCCACAAGCTCATATTTGAAAAGCGCCTGTACCACTGCAGCACTACCATATACACGAATATTCCCCTCCCCTGAAGCCTTCAGGTTAATGATCTCATCAATACTTTTTAGAAAGATCGTATTTTGCCAGTCCGAGTGCTCCAGACTGGTAGAAAGAACATATTTATTGACATCATTAATTCCCGGCCAGTCTTCAGCATGTGTGGGCCAGTAAGATTCAAAAATCTGAAAAGTATTTTTTCCTAAAAGAATATCGGAGGGCTGCATCCAGTTTTGCATGATGGCATCAAATGCCGGATCAGGTTCCGCATTAAAATACGGCGCCACCCAGCCACCATATTGAAAACCACCAGATAGATCTTCTTTCGGGCCTCCGGGCCCCTGCATCACGCCATCTAGGGTCAAAAATTCCTGGACAATGATTTTTCTCATCACGACTGCCTTTATTTTTATTAAATCGCCTGAGACTTATTTTTAGCACGTGATGTCTGGTGTTTCTGTAAATTTTAGGCACAAAAAAACCGCAACATGTGCGGTTGATTGTTCAAGTTGGTGCGCTCAGAGAGATTCGAACTCCCGACCCCTTAGTTCGTAGCCAAGTGCTCTATCCAGCTGAGCTATGAGCGCGTAACTTGTGTGCCTAGGTTGGCGATACATTTTTCTGCTTAACTTACTTGGTGCGCTCAGAGAGATTCGAACTCCCGACCCCTTAGTTCGTAGCCAAGTGCTCTATCCAGCTGAGCTATGAGCGCGCGATGTAAATAAGCGTGGCGGTGAGAGAGGGATTCGAACCCTCGATACAGTTACCCGTATGCGTCCTTAGCAGGGACGTGGTTTCAGCCACTCACCCATCTCACCGTAACGTGCGGCCATAATACAAATTTCGGCATGGCACTGCAAGCGCAGCATCAAAAAAAAGTGCATATTTTTGCTCGTTTAAATACTTTTTAAGCAATTCCTCGATTTTTCGTGCATTTTGATAGCGAAAAAACTGCATAAATTTCCAGTTATCGAAAATTAACAGAAAATTGAAAACTTAAATGGATTATTGCAATCATTTACGTGCAGTCTGCGCATACATGTTTTATGCTAAACCAATCTCCTAAGATAAATTTAAAGACATGATGAAAAACTGGGTCGATCCTGAAGCAAAAGCTGAAGCCGAACGTTATGACAACCCTATCCCTAGCCGCACGCTGATTTTAGAAACTATCGAAAAGAACAATGCCCAGTCCCATGCAGACCTGGTCGAACATTTTGAAATTGCTGATCAAAAAAGTATTGATGCCCTGAGCCATCGTTTAATTGCGATGGTGCGTGACGGGCAACTGATGAAAGATGGCTACAAGTTTCAGATTGCCGTCGAGCAACCTGAATCCGAAGCGACGGTTTATATCAATTCCCGAGGGATGGGAACTGCCAACATTTCCGGCCAGGACGACCTATTATTGGCTGAGCGTGAACTGCGCCTGGTCTTTAATGGTGACCGCGTTAAAGTGCGTCAGACTTCGGTAGACCGTAAAGGTAAAGCCTGGGGCTATATTACTGAAGTTGTGCAGCATCGTGTCAAACAGATCATTGGTAAAGTGTCAGAATATGATGGTGAATACTTTATCCAGCCAGCCAACCCAAATGCGCATCAGCCAATCACCCTTGAAAAAGAACTGATCGAACATGCCCAGGCTAATCTGGGTGACTCTATTCGTGTGGCGATTGATACCTATCCGACCCGTGAAGAATTCGCGACTGGACATATTGTGCAGTCCATGGCAGACAAGGCCGATACTGAAATCATTATTCCACAAACCATTTTAGAATATGGTTTGCCGTATGAATTCCCGGAAGAAGTGGTTAAAGAAGCCGAAAGCTTTAAAGAGCCAACGGCCAAAGACCGTGAAGGTCGTGTGGATCTACGTGATTTAGCCTTGGTCACCATTGATGGTGAAGATGCACGTGACTTTGATGATGCCGTTTATGCCGAAAAACGTCCGGGTGGTGGCTATCGTGTGGTCGTGGCCATTGCCGATGTCAGCCATTATGTACGTCCAGGCAAACCGCTAGATGATGAAGCGCAGGAACGCGGGACGTCAGTCTACTTCCCGCACTTCGTTTTACCGATGCTGCCTGAAGCATTGTCGAATGGCCTGTGTTCGTTAAATCCGAACGTTGACCGCCTATGTATGGTCTGTGATTTAAAACTGTCACGTGCTGGCCGAGTCACCGGTTTTGAGTTCTATCCGTCTGTCATGCATTCCAAGGCACGTTTGACCTATGATCAGGTCGCACAGTATCTGGAAGGTGACAGCCAGGCGATTACCGAAGATCGCGAAGTTCGCAAGTCGATCAACACCCTGTTCCAACTTTATCAAGTTCTTAAAAGTTTACGTGCTGAACGCCATGCCATGGAATTTGAAACTGTTGAAACTTACATGACCTTCGACGAACTGGGCGGAATTAAAGAAATTCTTCCACGCAGCCGTAATGATGCGCATAAGCTGATTGAAGAGTGTATGTTGCTGGCCAACGTGGCAGCCGCAGAATATGCATTGAAAAATGAAATGCCAATGTTGTACCGTGTGCATGAGCCACCAGAGTTCTCACGTATCCAGAAAGTCCGTGACTTCGTCAAGCTGCTGGGTTTGAATTTCCCGGAACAGCCGACTCAGAAAGATTATCAGGCGGTGATTGAAGCGACCAAAGAACGGATTGATGCACCAAGTATTCATGCCGTGTTATTACGCTCCATGATGCAGGCTTACTATGGTGCGAGTAATGCAGGCCATTATGGTCTGGCTTATGAAGCCTATACACATTTCACTTCACCAATTCGCCGTTATCCGGATTTGTTATTGCATCGTGCAATCAAAGCACATTTAAATAACAAGCCATCTCCGCTTTCAGGCGGTGCTTTAGATGAAGCTGGTGACCATTTCTCTGCCACAGAACGTCGTGCAGATGAAGCGTCGCGCTCGGTGACGACCTGGTTGAAATGTCATTATATGCAGCAGCATCTGGGCGAAGAATTTGTCGGCATTATTAGTGCAACGGCAGAATTTGGCCTGTTTGTCACGTTAAAAGATCTGTATGTCGATGGTATGGTGCATGTCAGCCAGCTAGGGGATGACTTCTTTGTCTTTGATCAAAGCAGCCAGAATCTGATCGGCCAGAACCGTGGTCAGGTCTTTGGTCTGGGCGATGAAGTCAAAATCAAGGTTGCCGGTGTCAATCTGGAAGAACGCAAGATCGACTTTGAACTGGTGCAACAACTCAGTCATGCCGGCCGTGCAGTTCGTGCCCGTGCACCGCGCGTGAGCGAGAAAAAACCAGTATCACGTCCAGCAGCAACCGAAGAAGTGTTCGGCAACAATGAACGTGAATCTAAATCCAACCTGAGCACCGATGGAGAACAGCCCATACGACGCAAAAAAGGAAAAGGAAAACCCAGCTCTTACAGTAAAAAGTCTGCTAAACCATCTGCAGGAAAGTCTGAAGCAAAGGTTAAAGATAAAGTAAAGAAAAAGGCCAAGGTCAAAAAGAAAAAGTCGAATGCAAAAGCCAAGACTGAATAATTTTTGATGGTTTAAAAAGAGCGCTACGGCGCTCTTTTTTCTTTTAAACCTTATCCAGAATAAATACGATTAGAGTAAAAATACTTACCGCATCGAATCATCAACTTAGATCAGTCTGATCAGGTACCTTCCCTATTTCTAAACAAAACTGACAGGAAAACTGCCTCCTATTTTGATCTACACTCAAGCAGTGAAATTCAAAGATCTGCAAAGACATATTTCCTATTTCTTTGAAACAGACTATGGAATTCTGCCTATTCTTAAACTATCTGTTTCGGAGTTTCAGCGAGCAACACCAATCAGTTGAACTATAACTCAACATTAGTAAAAGTAGCTTGGACATCATTGTGAACGAGATTGAATAAATCTCGATACCTCCTGCTTCAGAATAAATCACCGGTCAAGCTTGATTTCTCGATCAAGAAGCCTTACTTCTAGAACTAACACTGAAAATTAATTTGGCAGACCGACATGACTTTAGAAAAGGCAACTTTGCCTGTTCCGCAATTTGATCAGATTACGCTGGCTGAGCTAAAACAAAAAATTGAAAGCTGTATCGCTGAAGGGCAAAAGTTCCTGAATGAACTTACCGAAACACCTACTTCAGTACAGGAGCAGCTGGCTACTCTTGAACATGTCGACACACTTGAAAACAATATGAGTGAGTCTTGGGGCATCCTGTCACATTTAAATGCCGTGATGAACAATGCCAAAACCCGTGATGTCTATCAAGCACTCTTACCGGGTCTTAGCGAATACTATACGCAACTGGGTCAACATACGGCGCTCTATCAGACCTATCAGCATATTTATGATGCGTCGATTTATAATGAACTGCCGGCAGCGCAGCGAAGCGCCATTAAACTGGCCTTACGTGATTTCAAACTGTCTGGGGTGGCATTAGAGGGTGAAGCGAAAAAACGTTATGCGGAAATTTCGGCTCGTCTGTCCCAATTATCATCCGACTTCTCCAACCATGTACTGGATGCGACTCAGGCCTATTTCAGACCGCTAAATGAAGAGGAGTTAGCGGGTCTATCTACCAGTAATATTGAGCTGTTAAAACAATATGGTCAGCAACGTGAACTGGATCAACCGGTGGCTACGCTGGATTTCCCGTCTTATCTGGCGATCATGACCCATTCAGAAAATCGTCCTCTGCGTGAAGAACTCTATAAAGCTTACACCACGCGTGCGTCAGATCAGGCTGAACAGAGCGAGTTTGACAATACTGCATTGATCGAAGAAATTCTCAGTCTGCGTCTGGAAATGGCAAAACTGCTTGGCTTTAATAATTATGCGGAATTGTCCTTAGCCAGCAAAATGGCACCAAGTGTAGAGGCAGTAGATGAATTCTTGCATGAACTGGCAGAACATGCCCGCGCACCGGCAGAGCAAGAAATTGCTGAACTGAAAGCGATTGCTGCTGAAGATGGCATCCGTGATCTGCAACCTTGGGACAGCGGCTATTATTCTGAAAAGCTGAAAATGCAGCAATTTAACCTGTCACAGGAAGCGCTGAAACCTTACTTTCCTGCACCGAAAATCCTGCAAGGTCTGTTCAGTATTGTGAATCGTCTGTATGGCATTCAGGTGATTGAACGTGAAGCGCCTGTATGGCATCCGGATGCACGTTATTTTGAACTGGAAGATCAGGGTCAGGTGATTGGCGGTTTCTATTTTGATCTGTATGCACGTCAAGGCAAACGTGGCGGTGCATGGATGAGCGGTTTCCGTTCTCGTATGCAGACCAGTGATGGCTTGCAAAAACCGATTTGTTATATGGTCGGTAACTTTACTCCACCCGTCGGCAATCGCCCTGCACTCTTGACCCATGATGAAGTCATCACCTTGTTCCATGAATTTGGTCATGGCCTGCATCATATGCTGACAGAAGTGGACAATATTGCGGTAGCAGGTACCCATGGCGTGGCTTGGGATGCGGTCGAACTGCCAAGCCAGTTTATGGAATTCTGGGCCTGGGATCAGGAAAGTCTGGATCTGCTCAGCGAGCACATTGAAACTCAAGAATCCTTGCCGGCAGAGTTGCTGAAAGCCCTGCTGGATGCACGTTTCTTCCAGTCTGGCATGCAAACCCTGCGTCAGCTTGAATTTGCCCTGTTTGACCTGAGTATTCACCGAGCCAATCCGGCTTTAAATGCAACACAGGTTCAGGCTACTCTGAATGAGATCCGTGAAAAGTATGCGGTCCTACCGACCACCGACTATAACCGTTTCCAGCACAGCTTCAGTCACATTTTTGCCGGTGGTTATGCAGCAGGATATTATTCCTATAAATGGGCCGAAGTTTTGGCCAGTGATGCCTTCGACCGCTTTGAAGATGAAGGTATTTTTAATACCACTACCGGAAAGCAGTTTCGGGAAAATATCCTCGCAGTTGGCGGAAAAGACACAGCACTTGACGCATTTATCAATTTCCGCGGACGCGAGCCAAAAATAGATGCGTTGCTGCGTCATCAAGGTTGGACGAACCCCTCTAAAAACGCTTAAACTAGCTTTTTAAGTTGATCACAAGGTGAGTATGATGACCATTAAACGTCGTTTCATTGCAGGCGCAAAATGTCCAAAATGTCAGGCGTTAGATCGCGTCGTCATGCTGACCTCTGGTGAAGATGAATGGATCGAATGTATTGAATGTGGTTATGAAGAAAATCGTCCCACACATGTTGATCAACCAGAAACACCAGCTGTTCCAGATGAAGTTGGCGTGATTCAGTTTAAACCTCGTTCAGTAAAATAAAAATCAAGGTTCAAGCTATGTCAGTAGAACAAAGAAATAACCCCAAACTTTTAATGGGAATTATGGGGGCTTTAGTTACTGTCGTTGCATTGGTATTGCTATATCAGTGGTTGAATGCCTCTTCCGGTGAAGCGGAACGCATACATCAGGAAGATATCGCGGCTGTTCCGGCAGCAAAACCTGCGGCGAAAACTGAAGAAGATACGGCGGCAGCGAAAGCACCTGAGACGATCGAAGCTAAAGCACTGGTATCAAATCAGCTGTTAGATGCACCAGTGCCGGAGAATGCCAGTTTGGCCAAAGAAGAAGTGGCTAAATTAGATGACATCCAAGTTCAGCTCAATGAACAAAAAGCCACACTGGATGCGCAGCATAGCGATGCCGACCAGTTGATCCAACTGAAAGAGGAACAGATCAAGTTACTTGAAGCACAACTTGCTCAAAGCCAGTAAATCTCGACAGCATTTCAGCTAGAATATCGTCAGATCTTCTAGCTCAGTTGTTTCCATGTCTGTCCCAGCCGCTCCGCATCTGCTTAAAGCCATTCTGTTACTGACCTGCTCTGCTTTTCTCTTTTCAGTCATGGGCGTCTGTATCCGTTATGCCTCGGCAACGGTTGATAATGCTACCGTGGTCTTCTTTCGCAATTTTGTTGGGCTGTTTATTTTCCTGCCTTTCATTTTCAATAAAGGCATTGGTTTTTTCAAAACTGAAAAACTATGGATGCACACTTGGCGCGCAGTGGTCGGCCTGACTGCCATGTACGGCTTTTTCTATGCCATTGCTCATTTAAAACTCTCCAATGCCATGGTCTTCACCTACTCTTCCCCGATTTTTATTCCTTTGATTGCCTGGCTATTTCTCAAGGAAAAAATCACCACAAGCATGTTAGCCGCAGCTCTGATTGGTTTCATCGACGTACTCTGTGTCGCCAAACCAGATTCGGGTCTAATTAACCTGATGTCGGTCATTGGCTTGAGTGCCAGCTTTCTGGCAGCGATGGCCTTTGTCACGGTATGGGCGCTGACCAAAACCGAGTCTCCGGAAAAAATCGTATTTTATTTCTGCTTTATTGGCACCCTGATTTCAGTGATTCCGATGTTCTGGCTATGGCGACCTTATACCTTGACAGAACTCAGCTATCTGATTACTGCCGGTATACTGGCCAATTTCAGTCAACTGTTTATGTCCAATGCTTACAAGCTGGCTCCGGCAGGACAGATTGGGCCGGTCAACTATGTGGCGATTTTCTTTGCCGGCATGTGGGGCTTTCTGTTCTGGCAGGAAGTTCCGGACCTCTATAGCGTGATTGGGCTGGGGCTGATTTTCTGTGCGATTCTATTGTGTAGCCCGATCCTACAAAAGCGCCTGAATTCATCCAAAATTTGATTAACGAATTTAAATCAAATAAATAAAAAAGCACCCGAAAGTGCTTTTTTATTGCTTTTCTTTTATTGATACCAGCCGAACAGCTTAAACATATAAGGCACATAGGCAATGATCAGCATCGCAGGCAGCAATACTATCATCGGCAAAATCCAGCGTTCATAACGGTAGTAGAAAGACAAGTGTCGTACTTCTGCATCCGCCTCGGCCACTTCGGCATCGCCAATCGACTGTCTGGCCAGCAGATGATTTAGCGCAACCGGTGGCGTCACATAACCCAGCTCAAAACCTATCAGGGTAATCATCCAGAAATGTACCGGATGAATGCCGTATTGATAGGCCACTGGCGCAACGGTCGCGGAAATCAGAATGACCGCGCCAAATGGATCCATGATCATCCCGACAAAAATCATCAAGCCGACAATCAGTGAAATCACCAGAATGGTACTACTAATATCGGTCGGGAAGGCTTCCATAATTTCAATACGTTCCAGCAAACCACCCACACTCACCGAGAGTGCCATCAGAATGACCAAGGCACCAATATGCCCCACGGTCTCACTGGTCGAAATATGCATAGACTTCCAGAAACCGACATGACGCAGAATTTCTGTCGCTTTCGAACGCTGCACAGCATGATCAACAGCCAGTTCTTTGCCTGGTTGTTCGCTATGTTCAGCCTCACGATATTCTGCATTGGCTGCGGCACCGGCTGTCGCCAGTTCTGGTGTAGATCTTGAGTTTAAAGTTGCGGTCAAGGTTTCATCCCAATGCCCCACTGCCGGCAACGGCGCAGGTTCATGGCGTAACTTGTCGAACAAGACAATCATCAGCAGAATCACAGGCATCATTACCGGTGCGGTAAATTCATTTAGGTCAGTCGACAAGGCATATTTATAGAATAACCAGATCAGAATAAAAATCACGATATAAGGAATAATCGCAATAAAGGCACGACTGGATTGAGGAGCGGCCACAGTAGGTGCGGCAATGCGGAATTTATTTTCTGCAAAGAACAGGGAAATTACCAGGAATAAAGTCGAGCTGAGCAGGAAGACATAAATCCCGTAGTGATAGAGCAAGTCGGTGGTCACTTCTTTATTCAGTGATGCCACCACGACAATCAGCAAGCAAGGACGTAAGACTACGCCCAGTGAACCGGACATTGCAGTGGCGGCCAGTGCAAACTGACGGCGTCCACCCGCATTCCAGACTTCCTTATAAATAATCGCACCTGCGGCAATTACGAAAATCCCTGATGCTCCGGTATAGGCGGTCGGTAATGCAGCTGCCAGCAAGATTAACCAAGTCAGGGTTTCAGGGGCCAGATTCCATGGACGCAGAATATTCAGAAACATGTCCACGACACGGGTCTGTTTCAGCAACATACCGGCCCAGATAAACAAGGCCAAGTTCAGAAAGATACTAGAAAACTCCACCAATTGACCGAGGTAAATCCCCTGTCCCATTGGATAGTCCATAAAGAAAGTGAAGTTTATCCCGGTAGTAATGGCCATATAGGCATATAGCGGTACACTCAGAAAGGCCAGACCAAAACTGCCACCCTCACGTGTTGGTTTTGGTTGTTTGATCACCTGATACAAGCTGATCAGGGTGAGTGCGCTGAACAGAATCATCCACAACCAGTAGATGTATTTCATCTCCCCCATCGGCACGCCCGAGTTCAATACGGACTGATATTGGCTATAGGATGAAAATGCCAGGAAAGCATTAGCGACCAGCATGGCGACCGAATAAACTTTAAAGTCGATACGCGTGCTCGGGCTACGCAAGCCAATATGATGGGTTTTTAGAGTGGCACTGATCGCAGCAAAGACCACCATGATGACCAGAAGCAAAGCCCGGTTTTCCGTACCAAACTTGAAGATGCCAAAGAAAGAAGTTTCAAAGGTCCGATAAGCCCGAATACTTGGATGTGCTTGCACATGTTGAATGGCTTTATCATAAAACAGGTAGGATTCTTCACAGACCTGCTGTGCCTGTAACACCGCAGCACGGACATCCGCTTCCGAACGCACTCCGAAGAAATCGGCGTATTCATCGGCTGCATCGGCTTTCATCTGCTGCTGAACACGCTGATCGACATTGATATTGCGTTCACATTGTGGGCGCGTCGGTTCAGCCCTTAAAAATGAATATTGCATTCCTGTTGCCGGATCACCGTAAATACGCTCACCCATACGCAGCAACTGGCCGTGAATCATTTCCCCGGTGCCAATAATTAAAGTGAGCAAAAGTAAAACCAGCACGACGAAGGTCGAGATCCACTCTGTCCATATATAACGCAACAGACCTAATCCTGATCTGTTTTGATCATCATTTTGCATGTGTATTCCTATTTTTATTTTAGCGGCCTGATGCTTGGTCTAGGACGCTGATCTTCCCTTCTGCCCCGAAAATTCCTTTTCAAAGGTCAGGATCTTTATTCTATGTTTTGACTTTGCATGAAAATTGGCACAATAAAAATGACAATTTATATTTTCTTTTTGTATTTTCTGCCAAGTAAATTATTTATCTCTGCACTTTAATTATCCCGAAAATAATTGCTCACAATATAGATCAGCGCCAGAATCACGCCCCAAATCACCCCAAGTAAATGTGCCTCAACCAAAACCGGACTGCCAATCAGCTGCGCCGTCCCGACATTGCCAATGGTGTTTTCCCAGACCAGTTTGGCAAAGATCAAAAATAACACTAACGCCGCAAAGCCGCGTTCCCGCTTATACAGCAAATGTACACAGGCTACGGCGACATAGGCACCATGCAGCACGCCCGACAGACCCGCATAAGCTTCAATATTGGGCAAGAAAAAATAAAAACTTAAACTGATCAACGGCGGCAAAATCAGCAAAATGGCACAGAAATGCCAGACCGTGGCGCGTGGAAAAATAAAAGGTAAACAGATAAAGGCGAGAATATTCAGAAAATAATGGATCCAGCCCACATGTACCCAGTGCGCCGTCCAGAGTCGCCAGAATTCACCCAGCAGACTTTCTTGCCAGTAAATGAAATGATCGTGAAAAATTTGCAGACATGCAGAGAAAGAGACAAAAGCCGCTAGAAAAATAATTTTTCGTCGAAAATGTTGATCTAGCATCGGCCTGTTGTCCTCCCCGACCCTCTAGTTTGACTTCATCCCTGAAGCTTCATACAGGGTATCTGCATTACAGATCCGCACTGAACAGATCATCGAGCTCGGAAGAACTGTCGGATTCATCCCAGAAACGTTGCATGCCATCATCGCCACTACGTATACCAGTATTTTCTGTCCAGTAACGATCTGATATGCCACTGACCATAATCGCGGCCATGCTGTCAATCAGCTTGAATTGCGGATTGACCGGTTTTTCCTCCGTACGGGCCTGAGCAAAGGTTTTCAAGGCATCCCGAACTTTGGCATCATCGCCACTGGCCTGAGCCGCTACGGCATACAAGGCATGAGATAAACGTACACCTTTTTGCTCACCAATTTGTGTAGATTGTTTTAATGTTTGGTAAGGGTCAGGCTTGCCTTCCCCTGCGCCTGGCAACAAAGTCCAGATCACCGCACGGGTGGCATTCGGCGCACCCCAGAATTTCGCGTTATCCAGACACACCATGCCACGCTCGACCACGGCAGCAATATCTTTCGGTACATGCACTGCACCACCCGAGTTAATATCATTGGTCATGGCCTGCAAGCCACTGAGCATACCCAACAGATAAACCGTTTGCTCGATATCACTGTTCATGCGTGGGCATTCTTCACCCAGGGCTTTTTGGTATTTCTTTTCATAACGGCTCTGGAACAGTTGATAACCGGTATATTGACGCTGTGCTGCCAGTGCCGCCCAGCGCTTCTGCTCGATTCGGGCATCTTGAGCTTCTGCCACCTGATTGGTTTTTGAAGCACGTAAATAGCGTAACTCGGCTTCCAGCGCTTTTTGCTCGGCACAAATACCGGCAGCCGAATACATCAGCACGGCCACCCGTGTTGGATCCGCCCCCATTTCTTTGGTCGCCATAATGGCCGGCGTTAAAGAATTCCCTGAATTACACACCATTTCAGCATCATCCATCGCTAAAATCGGCGGTACAATATGGTTTTCGGTGAAACCCAGTGCAACATTGGCACCGGTTTTAATGACCTGAGAACACCCCGTCAAAACTGTTGTTGTTATTGCAATGGTCGCCATACCTTGGCATATTTTACGGACGTCTGACATTTTCCTGTCCTCTATAATTGTGATTATGTCCATCTTTCTGCTAAAGATATCAGAAGCATTTTGTGAATAAAAGAGTATTTACTCTAATTTAGACGAGACACTTTGCCATTAAATAGCCGCGCTGCAATTGACTGTATTTAGAAGAATACCAAATTTTGGGCAAAAAAAAGTAGCATTGCGACGGTTCAGCACATGCTACTTATTAACTGTACAAGCAGAAAAATAATAAACCCTGCTTGATTAAGATGAAAATTTATCCTTCAACACTGTCCCGAGTCGTCCGATCACCAGCGTTAAAACAATCGCTACGATCAGAAACATCCATACTGGAAATTCCATTAAGGTCTCCCGTAGTTGCTGTTGGTGAGTTAAATGTACAGGCTAAAAATAAAACATAGGGAATAAATTGTCAGACAATTCCTCTAAGTCATGGATTAACCTTGATTTCTGTCTGACGATAAAAATAGGAATTTGGTCTAAATATTTGTTTTATGAGCATTTTAATTAAATCATTAAAATGCGTTTTTTTTACAACTAAATTAATTTAGTCAATAATTTTAAGGATTTCCATTGTTTGAAGGGCAATTGATCACACCAGATCAATAAAGGTCGCGCCTTGGCATGCTGGAAATACACCACAATATACGCCTGATGATCAATCACGTGACTAATACATACCCGACGGGTCGGCCGTGCTTTGGCGGTCAATGACCATTCGCGTCCATCCAGATATTCAAACTGCTCAATCTGTGGTGTCTTGCGGTAAAACAGCTGATAAATCACCAAGCCTATGACAGCACACACTGCCCAAAGTGCAATCGGTAATAACTGATACAACAGATACATCAGCAGTGCAAAAATAAAAAGCTGAAACGCCAATGCACACAGACTGCGTTTCAGCTTAAAGCAACGATTATCCATGAACGTAAAATTTAAGCTTCTTGATAAAATCTTTCAGTTCAGGACGCGGTGGCTCAGACACTTCCATAAACCAGTCCAGCAAATCCGGGTCTTCCTGCTCAACCAGCTCTGCAAACATCTGTTTTTCGAAAGGCTCGGCATTCAGGTAATGGTTTTTTACGTAGGGATCAAAATATACATCCAGTTCTTTTAGACCACGACGCGCACGATAAATCACTTTGCGCTCTTCTAAGCTGATGTCATCAGTCATCGAATTTCCCCAACTCGTTATAAACCCGAATAGTTTACCTGAAGCGCTGGCTGAATTTCGAGGGATTTCATAGAAATGACCAAAAGCATCAGCAGATTTAAGTCATTTGAACATTCCGCTCATTGCTGCTGATCTTGGCATGACCTAAGTTAAACCAAACAAATCAAAATAAGGAATAACAAGATGCAATCTGCAGCCATTCGCCCACTTGCCCCGATGCTGCCGTGCCAACTCTTTAGTACCGAACATGATGCTTTTCGCGAGACGGTACGTAAATTTTATGAGAAAGAAGTCATTCCACATACCGAGCGTTATGAAAGTCAACAGCATGTAGATCGAGAGCTGTGGAATAAAGCCGGTGAGCTTGGATTGCTCTGCGCTACCATGCCCGAAGAATATGGCGGCTCTGGCGTAGACCGGCTGTATAGCATGATTTTGATTGAGGAACAGGCCTATGCCGGAGATTCAGCGACTGGATTTTCATTGCATTCAGATATTGTTGCCAATTATCTGCTGAATTTTGGTAATGAAGCTCAAAAACAACAATGGTTACCGAAAATGGCGTCTGGAGAGGTCGTCACCGCGATTGCCATGACCGAACCGGGAACTGGCTCTGACCTGCAAGCAGTGCGTACCTCGGCAGTACTCGATGGCGATGACTATGTGATTAATGGTTCCAAAATCTTTATTACCAATGGCTATCTCTGTGACATGGCGATTGTGGTCTGTAAAACCGGCAATAATGACAAAGGTTCAGCCAATCTTTCATTGATTATGGTCGAAGCAGAGCGTGCCGGATTTAGTAAAGGCAAGCCGCTGAATAAAATTGGCATGAAAGGTCAGGATACCTGCGAACTGTTCTTTGACAATGTTCGGGTACCCACAGAAAACCTGCTCGGTCTGGAAGGCATGGGCTTTATGATGCTGATGAAAGAACTGGCTTGGGAACGCCTGATTGTGGCGATTATCTGTCAGGCAGGCGCTGAAGCCGCTTTTGCCCATACAGTGAAATATACCAAGGAACGTCAGGCATTTGGCAAGAGCATCAGCCATTTTCAAAATACCCGTTTTAAACTGGCAGAACTACGTACCGAGATCGATGTGTGCCGCACTTATCTGGATCGCTGTATGCAGCTGCAACTCAAGCACGAATTAGGCGTAGATGCCGCTGCTGCGGCCAAATACAAGATTTCAGAAATGTACAGCAAAGTCGTAGATGAATGTCTGCAACTGCATGGTGGCTATGGTTATATGCTGGAATATCCAATTGCCCGGGCTTATATCGACAACCGTGCCAACCGGATTTATGCGGGTACCAATGAAATCATGAAAGAACTCATCGCACGTTCACTGTAAAACCGACGTATCAAAAAGGAGTCACTCAGGACTCCTTTTTCTGTATGCAAAAATATAATTTTAAGAAACCAGACGCGGCTTCTGATTGAGCGTACTGCTCTTTTTCCTGAATTTCAGCACGCCATCTTCAAACGAAGCCTGCTTGAGTTCCTTGCGGTCTGCCAGATAATTATTGCTGACTTTCCATGGGGCATGTTTACCCTGTTTTGGCATCACATCTGCAGCCCGGGCAATATAACCTGAACTGAGACTACCCATGACGGTATCCTGAAGCAATTCACTCTGATCTCCCTGAGCAATCACCTGCGCATAACCTTGCTGATCCATATAGTTCAGCAGACGGCAAATATACTCAGCTGCAATGTCGACTTTAAGCGTCCAGGAGGCATTGATATAGCCAATAATCAGCGCCATATTCGGTATATCACTGACCATGATGCCTCTATACAACATATGCTGTGAGGTATCGATAGGCTGACCATCCATCGTCGCCTGAATCCCGCCAAGAATTTGGATATTCAGACCGGTGGCAGAGACGATAATATCAGCATCCAGATGTTGACCTGATTTCAGCTGAATTCCCGTTTCGGTAAATATTTCTATCTGATCCGTTGCAACTGATGCCTGCCCTTCACGTAAAATTTTAAACAGATCCCCATCTGGCACCACACACAGACGCTGATCCC
Organism: Acinetobacter lwoffii; assembly: GCF_019343495.1. Lineage (NCBI taxonomy): Bacteria > Pseudomonadati > Pseudomonadota > Gammaproteobacteria > Moraxellales > Moraxellaceae > Acinetobacter > Acinetobacter lwoffii. The sequence goes on from NZ_CP072549.1 coordinate 1,758,262, forward strand.
AAGGTTCATAATTCGGGGTAAAGTGCTTCATGTCCACTTTACCTTTTAGCTGAAGTTGCACCGATTTAAGCAAAAGCGATTTTAATAATTTTGGCTGTTTCTGTGCCAAAGCATAAATCCCGCGCTGCATGCCGATATTACGCGCACGTGTCAGCTTGTAAGCGACCTCCTCGGGCAGATATTTACGCATTTTTGAATAAATAAAATCGACCGAGGGTACAGAAGCAATATAAGTTGGGGAACGTTGCAACATGGTGACATGCCCTGCTCCACCTTTCACCATCGCAGGAACCAATGTAATCGCGGTCGCACCACTGCCAATAATGACCACCTTTTTGCCTTTATAGTTTAAATTTTCCGGCCAATGTTGCGGATGAATAAACTCACCTTTGAATGCAGTTTGATTTGGAAACTCCGGCTGAAAACCCTGATCATAATTATAATAACCGGTACAACCCAATATAAAGTTGGCGATCCAGATCTGCGTCTTACCCTGTGCGTCCACAATCTCTACTGACCATTTGCAGGTGGCAGAATCATAATTAGCACTCAGAACCCGATGCTGGAAATGGATTTTTGGCTGAAGTTTAAACTCTTCTACCACTTCAGCCAGATAATTTTTGATGGATGCGCCATCGGCAAGCACGCTTTCTTTCTTCCAGGGTTTGAAATTAAAACCAAAAGTCGACATATCCGAATCAGAACGGATTCCCGGATATTTAAACAGATCCCAAGTTCCACCAATACTTTCGCGGCGTTCAATAATCTCAAAAGAGCGTTGTCGACAATGTTTAGAAAGATGCGCTGCCAGACCAATCCCCGAGATTCCCGCACCCACAATTAAAATATCTACCTGCTTTTCCATGTTGTTCTTTTACCTAAGCGATGCTATCTATTTTTATTAAATCACAAAATTGACAATACACAATGTCAAGTTTATTAAAAAGGCGTTATTTTTTTATCTTTTGAGGCCAGATCAGTTATCTGTAACTCAATCACTTTAAATTAAAATATACAGGCATTAAAAAAGGCCGGTTTATTCAACCGACCTTTTCGAACAACTTGCGTTATTCTTCACGAAATTAGTTAACTTCGCGATCTACTAGTTCAACGTAAGCCATCGGTGCAGCATCACCTGCACGGAAGCCCGCTTTAAGAACACGTAGATAACCGCCGTTACGCTCTTTGTAACGAGGGCCAAGAACGGTAAATAATTTACCAACAGTTGCTGCTGAACGAGTACGAGCAAACGCCAAACGACGGTTTGCTACTGTATCGTTTTTAGCTAAAGTGATTAAAGGCTCAGCTACACGACGTAACTCTTTTGCTTTAGGCACAGTTGTTTTGATCAACTCGTGCTCGAACAAAGAGTTAGCCATGTTTTGGAACATCGCTTTACGATGACTGCTTGTACGGCCTAATTTCACACCACTATTACGATGACGCATGGTGATAGTCCTACTTAATTAACGGCTACGATAGGCGAAACGATCGTCCATACGGAGACTAGCCGGTGGCCAGTTCTCTAAACGCATGCCGAGTTGTAAGCCTTTAGAAGCCAGAACATCTTTGATCTCAGTAAGCGATTTTTTACCCAAGTTAGGAGTTTTAAGCAACTCAACTTCGGTACGCTGTACAAGATCACCAATGTAGTAAATGTTTTCTGCTTTCAAACAGTTAGCAGAACGAACAGTTAGCTCTAGATCATCTACTGGGCGAAGCAAGATTGGGTCAACTTCTTCACGAGGCTCTTGAGCAACAGGTGCTTGATCTTTCTGAAGGTCAACGAAGATCGCAATTTGCTGCTGCAAAATAGTTGCAGCTTTGCGGATCGCCTCTTCAGGATCTACAGTACCGTTAGTTTCAAGATCAATGATCAGTTTATCAAGGTCAGTACGTTGTTCTACACGCGCGTTTTCCACGGTATATGAAACACGTTTGATTGGGCTGTAAGACGCATCTAACTGCAAGCGACCCACTGGGCGAGTTTCGCCTTCTGGGAAGCGTGAATCAGAAGTCTCGTAGCCACGACCTTGAGCCACTTTCAGACGCATTTTCAATGAGCCTGAGGCACTTAAAGTACCGATCAAATGTTCAGGGTTAACCACTTCAACATTATGAGGTAAACGAAGGTCAGCCGCAGTTACGTCGCCTGCACCTTGTTTCTCTAATGTTAAATAAGCTTCATTTTGATCGAACAGCTTAATCGACAATCCTTTTAGGTTCAGCAAGAGCTCGACGATGTCCTGCTGCAAGCCTTCCAAAGTACTGTACTCGTGCTCGACCCCTTCAATCTCAACTTCTACCACAGCTGCGCCAGGTAGAGAAGAAAGAAGGATGCGACGTAAAGCATTACCAAGAGTATGACCAAAGCCACGCTCTAATGGTTCTAGAATAACTTTTGCCGAGGTCCCGCTTGCCGCTTCGACCTTGATCGCTTGCGGAGTTAGAAACTCATTTGCAGTACGCGTCATATTGCTTCCTCAAGGATTATTTAGAATACAATTCTACAATCAAGCTTTCGTTGATTTCAGCAGGTAAATCAGAACGATCCGGTGCAGCTTTGAACGTACCTTCTAATTTAGAATGGTCAATTTCCATCCAAGAAGGCATGCCACGTTGAGTAGCTAATTCAATTGCGTTTTTGATACGTAATTGTTGCTTAGCGCCTTCGTGAACTGCGATCACATCACCCGCTTTAACTTGGATAGACGCAATGTTAACACGACGGCCATTCAAAGTGATGCTACGGTGAGATACTAACTGACGAGCTTCTGCACGAGTAGAACCGAAACCCATACGATAAACAACGTTATCAAGACGGCTTTCAAGTAGCTTCAACAGGTTTTCACCAGTTGCGCCTTTAACACGAGCAGCTTCTTTATAGTAGTTACTAAATTGACGCTCTAAAACACCGTACATGCGACGTACTTTTTGTTTTTCACGTAATTGTAGTGAGTACTCAGATTGTTTACCACCACGAGCCCCGCCGTGTTGGCCAGGAACTTTCGCATGTTTTTTTGTCTTAACATCAAACGGTTTAACGCCTGATTTAAGTTGCAGGTCTGTCCCTTCGCGACGAGAGAGTTTGCATTTTGGACCAATATAACGAGCCATGAATGTTTCTCCTTACACGCGACGTTTTTTAGGTGGACGGCAACCGTTGTGCGGGATTGGCGTCACATCGGTAATGCTGTTAATTTTATAACCCACTGCACCTAAAGCACGAACCGCAGATTCACGACCAGGACCAGGACCTTTTACAAGGACGTCCAAGTTTTTCAAACCGTAGTCTAAAGCAGCTTTACCAGCAACTTCAGCAGCTACCTGAGCAGCGAACGGAGTTGATTTACGTGATCCACGGAAGCCTTGTCCACCTGAAGTGGCCCAAGCCAGTGCATTACCTTGACGATCGGTAATAGTCACAATGGTGTTATTAAAAGAAGCGTGAATGTGTGCGACACCTTCAGAGACGGTACGAGTGACCTTCTTGCGTGCGCGAGTATCTTTAGCCATCTTTTAGCTTCCAGAAATCTTATTTCTTAATAGGTTTGCGCGGACCTTTACGGGTACGAGCGTTAGTTTTGGTGCGTTGACCGCGGACAGGCAAGCTGCGACGATGACGAAGACCGCGGTAGCAGCCTAAATCCATTAAACGTTTAATGTTCATGGAAATTTCGCGACGTAAATCACCTTCGGTCGGAACCTTAGCAACTTCTGCACGAATCGCATCAAGCTGAGCGTCATCTAATTCACGGATCTTAGTAGTTGGAGCAATACCAGCAGCAGCTAAGATAGCTTTTGAAGTATGGCGACCAATACCAAAGATATACGTTAGAGAGATAACAGCGTGCTTGTTATCCGGAATGTTTACACCGGCAATACGAGCCATTCAATTTTCTCCAAAAAGGCAGTAGATAATCAACCGCCCCACAAAAATCTTGAGGGGCGGATAATAACCTAATTCGCCTACAGAAATCAACAGGTCTTAATCAGATTAACCTTGACGCTGCTTATGACGAGGTTCTGCGCTACAAATTACGCGGATAACCCCATTACGACGGATAACTTTACAGCTACCACAAATTTTCTTAACAGAAGCTTGTACTTTCATGATGAAACCTCAAGTGCGCTTATCCCTTAGGATGAGCAGTCGTTTTTCTCATTAACGTTTGATTATCGTATTGGTGCGAAGTGAGGTGTGATTGCAGCTGAGCCATAAAGTCCATCACCACTACCACAACAATCAGCAAAGAGGTACCACCCAAATAGAATGGAATACCAAATGAACTTTGCAATACCATCGGCATCAAACAAATGACTGCGATGTAAATCGCGCCAATAAAGGTCAAACGATTGAGAATATGATCTAAGTAACGAGCAGTTTGCTCACCTGGACGTATACCAGGCACGTAAGCTCCGCTGCGTTTCAAGTTCTCTGACACTTCTTTAGGACTAAATACCAGTGCTGTATAGAAGTAACAGAAAAAGATAATTAACGCACCAAAGAGCACCAAATACAACGGCTGACCAGGCGACAATACCAATGCGACATCTTGCAGGCTACGCTTAATAAATCCAGCATTTGGATCTGCACTACCCACCCACTGACCTAAGCTCGCAGGGAACAAAAGCAATGAGCTGGCAAAAATTGCCGGAATCACACCCGCCATATTAATTTTTAATGGCAAATGTGTCTGCTGTGCAGTAAATACACGACGACCTTGTTGTTTTTGAGCATAGTTTACCGGAATACGACGCTGCGCTTTCTCAATAAACACGATCGCTGCCAAAACACCCAAAGATAACAAACCAAAAATTACCAAGCCAATCAGGCTGGTCTGGCCATTATCTACAGAGGAGAAAGATTGCATAATCAGATTAGGCAATCCGGCAACAATACCCGCGAAGATGATCATGGAAATACCATTTCCCACCCCACGCTCGGTAATCTGTTCACCCAACCACATCAAGAACATGGTCCCCGCAACCAGTGAGGTTACTGCAGGAACATAAAAAGCCAAACCAGTATTCAGGGTAATCCCCTGACTGATCAGGCCTGCACACATACCTATCGCCTGTACCAGCGCTAAGAATAATGTACCTTGTCGTGTGTATTGATTAATTTTACGTTTGCCTTGCTCGCCTTCTTTCTTTAAAGCTTCCAGCGAAGGAACCACAGTTGACATCAACTGCACGATAATCGACGCAGAGATGTATGGCATGATCCCGAGAGCAAGAATAGACATTCGTTCTAATGCACCACCAGAAAACATGTTAAACAAACCAAGGATGGTACCTTGGTTTGCATTAAACAAGTTTTCTAACGCAGCATTATTGATGCCTGGTACTGGAATATGCGCTCCTAGTCGAAACACCAACAACGCACCAATGAGAAACATCATTCGACGAATAATTTCACGGTATTTCACATGAAATGGTTGGCCTTTCATCATGTTGACATGACCTGAAGAACTAGGAGTCATAGACACTGGGGATTACTCCTCGACTTTGCCGCCAGCAGCTTCAACAGCAGCTTTAGCGCCTTTAGTCAATGCAACACCTTGAACAGTGAATGCACGAGTAATTTCACCAGAAAGTACGATACGAGCACGGATCATGTCTTTACGTACAACGTTCGCAGCTTTTAAAGTTTCAAGAGACACGATGTCACCTTCAACTTTAGCAAGCTCAGATAAACGTACTTCAGCAGTTTTCAAAGCCAATTGGCTAGTGAAGCCGAATTTAGGCAAACGACGATAAAGTGCTGTTTGACCGCCTTCGAAACCTGGACGAGTACCACCGCTCTTACGTGAGTTTTGACCTTTGACACCACGGCCACCGGTCTTACCAACGCCAGAACCGATACCACGGCCTAAACGAAGGTTGTCACGTTTAGCACCTTCTGCAGGTGCAATTGTATTTAAACGCAGAGTCATGGCTTATTCCTCTACACTAACCATATAGTAGACTTGGTTGATCATACCACGGTTAGAAGGTGTGTCTAACACTTCTACAGTATGACCAATACGACGCAGACCTAAACCTTGCAGGCTAAGCTTGTGATTTTTCAAGCGGTGCGATGCAGATTTAGTCTGGGTAACTTTAATCGTTTTCATGATTGATTACCCTTGAATTTGTTCTACTGAAAGACCACGTTTCGCAGCAACCTTTTCAGGAGTAGTCATATCACGCAAACCATTGAAAGTTGCGTTTACTACGTTAGCAGCGTTAGTAGAACCACGGCATTTAGTCAACACGTTACGTACGCCTACAGCTTCTAGAACTGCACGCATAGCGCCACCAGCAATTACACCTGTACCTTCAGAGGCAGGTTGCATGAATACGCGGCTAGCGCCGTGACGTGCATGAATTGGGTGCTGTAACGTACCATCAACAAGGTCAACAGTAATCATATTGCGACGAGCAGCTTCAAGTGCTTTAGAGATAGCAGCTGGAACTTCACGTGCTTTACCACGACCAAAACCTACGCGACCATTACCATCACCCACAACAGTTAATGCTGTGAAAGAGAAGATACGACCACCCTTAACAACTTTGGCTACACGATCAACGGCAACCAGCTTTTCAACAAGACCTTCGTTTTGTTCAACTTTAGCCATGATTAGAACTCCAAGCCGTTTTCACGAGCAGCATCAGCCAAGGCTTTGATACGACCATGATATTTAAAACCAGAACGGTCAAATGCAACTTTAGTAACACCAGCTGCTTTAGCGCGTTCTGCGATTAAAGCACCTACTTTTTGAGCTGCTTCAACGTTACCAGTTGTACCCGCACGTAGAGTAGCGTCTAAAGTAGAAGCTTGCGCTAATACTTTGCCACCATCTGCAGAGATAACTTGAGCATAGATGTGACGCGGAGTGCGGTTTACACACAAACGAGTCGCACCCAATGCACGGATGTGCAAGCGTGTGCTTTTCGCACGACGCAAACGGGATTGTTTCTTTTCGTTCATAAGAACCTCGCGCCTTATTTCTTCTTAGCTTCTTTACGAAGTACAACTTCGTCAGAATAACGAACACCTTTGCCTTTATATGGCTCTGGTGGACGGTAACCACGGATATCTGCAGCAACCTGTCCTAAAGCTGCTTTATCAGCAGATTTAAGAATGATTTCAGTTGCAGTTGGAGTTTCAGCAGTTACACCTGCAGGAAGTGCATAATCGATCGGGTGAGAGAAACCAAGGTTAAGATGAACAACGTCACCTTTAACCGCAGCTTTATAACCAACACCGATAAGCTGTAACTTACGTTCGAAACCTTCGCTAACACCTTTTACAAGGTTGTTAAGCACAGCGCGAGCAGTACCAGCTTGCATCCAAGCGTCTTTTGACTCTTGTACTGGAGCAATAGCTAGAATACCGTCTTCCTGTTTAAGCTCGACCAGCGCATGCAGGTTGAAAGACAATGTACCTTTAGTGCCTTTCACTTCGACCTGCCGGCCGTTCTGAGTAACTGTTACACCGTTAGGTACAGTTACTGGGGCTTTAGCCACACGAGACATGAGGAATCACCTATTAAGAAACAAAAGCAATAACTTCACCACCAACGCCTGCAGCACGTGCAGCGCGATCAGTCATGATGCCTTTGCTTGTAGAAACAATTGCAATACCTAAACCTTGCTTAACGCTAGGAAGTGCATCTTTACCGCGATACTGACGTAGACCTGGACGGCTTACGCGTTTCACAGTTTCGATAACTGGTTTGCCTTCGAAATACTTTAAAGTCAAAGTAAGAGTTGGTTTGCCTTCAGCATCCGCAACTTCTACGTTTGAAATATAACCTTCTTGTTGAAGTAAGTTAGCAATTGCTACTTTCAACTTAGAATTAGGCATAGAAACAGTTTGTTTCTTTGCCATTTGTGCGTTACGAACACGTGTTAGCATGTCGGCAACGGTATCTTGCATACTCATCTATAGTGCTCCTTACCAGCTTGCCTTAACAACGCCAGGTACATCACCTTGCATTACTGTTTCACGTAATTTGTTACGGCTTAAACCGAACTTACGGAAGTAACCATGAGGACGACCAGTTAAACCACAACGGTTACGTAGACGTACTGGAGATGCATTACGTGGTAATGCTTGTAATTTCATCATCGCTTCGAAACGTTCTTCGTCTGATGCATTTACGTTTGCAATAACAGCTTTTAATTCAGCACGTTTTGCAGCGTATTTAGCAACAGTAGCTTCGCGTTTCAATTCGCGATTAATCATACCTTTCTTAGCCATATCGACCTCTTATTTGAACGGGAAGCCGAATGCACGCATAAGCGCACGGCCTTCGTCATCGGTGCGAGCAGTCGTAGTAATGGTAATATCCATACCACGAATACGATCAATCTTGTCAAAATCGATTTCAGGGAACATGATTTGTTCCTTAAGACCCATTGAGTAGTTACCACGACCGTCGAATGATTTCGCAGAGAAACCACGGAAGTCACGGATACGAGGGATCGCAATCGAGATCAAACGGTCCAAGAATTCGTACATACGTTCGCCGCGTAAAGTAACTTTACAACCGATCGGCCAACCATCACGGATTTTAAAACCAGCGATTGATTTACGAGCTAACGTAAGTACTGGTTTTTGACCAGCGATAGCTTGCATATCTGAAAGAGCACCATCAAGGAGTTTTTTGTCAGCAGCAGCTGCGCCAACACCCATGTTGATCGTGATTTTAGTGATGCGAGGAATCTCCATCACATTCTTAACGCCCAATACTTCTTGTAATTGAGCTTTAAGTTCGTCGTTGTAACGTGTTTTAAGTCTGGCCATGGCCTATATCAACCTATTACTTCGCTACCGCCACTGATTCACCATTTGATTTGAATACGCGAGTTTTCACGCCATCAATCACTTGGTAACCAACACGGTCAGCCTTTTGGGTTGTAGCATTAAAAACTGCCACGTTTGAAATATGAAGCGAAGCTTCCTGAGTTACAACGCTACCTTCAGCGCCTGTAGCACGGTTCGGCTTCTGATGCTTCTTCACCAAGTTAAGGCCTTCAACCTTAACACGGTCATTAGAAACAGACAGAACAGTACCCTGTTTGCCTTTTTCTTTACCTGCGATCACAATTACTTGATCGCCTTTTTTAATCTTAGCCATGATCGCCTCTTATAGAACTTCAGGAGCCAATGAAATAATTTTCATGAACTGTTCAGTACGAAGTTCACGAGTCACTGGTCCGAAAATACGAGTTGCAATCGGCGCTTTGTTGTTGTTCAAAATAACAGCAGCGTTATCGTCGAAACGAATCACTGAACCGTCTGCACGACGGATACCGAATTTTGTACGAACCACAACCGCATTCATCACGTCACCTTTTTTAACACGTGCGCGTGGAATTGCTTCTTTTACAGTAACTTTAATAATGTCGCCAACAGAAGCATAACGACGATGCGAGCCACCAAGTACTTTAATACATTGTACGCGGCGTGCACCACTGTTGTCTGCTACGTCGAGCATAGTTTCGGTCTGAATCATTGCCCTACTCCAAAACCGAGCAACACCGGTCGAAATTTCGAAAGGCTCAAAGAGTACTCGAAATTGACCGATGATGCAACAAGAACGTTAATTACTCAGCAGCTGCTTCAACAACTTCAACTAAAGTCCAAGACTTAGTTTTAGAAATTGGGCGGCTTTCTTTAATGGTTACAACATCACCAGCTTTCGCTGTGTTGTTCTCATCATGAGCATGTAATTTTGTTGAACGGCGGATTAATTTGCCATACAACGGGTGTTGAACTTGGCGTTCAATAAGAACAACGATAGATTTATCCATCTTGTCGCTTACAACTTTGCCAGTTAACGTGCGGACTGTTTTATCACTCATTGTCCGTTCCCCTGTTTTTCGGTAAGGAGGGTCTTAATACGAGCAATAGTCTGACGAGTAAGTGCAACTTCATGCGATTTACCCAATTGACCAGTTGCTTTCGCCATACGAAGACGGAATTGGTTAAGCTGTTGCTCATCAAGCAAAGCTGTCAACTCTTCTACCGACTTTTCACGTAGATCTTTAGTTTTCATTACATTACCGTCCGAGTCACGATAGCGGTTTTAAACGGAAGCTTAGCTGCTGCAAGCGTAAACGCTTCGCGAGCCAATTCTTCGTTAACACCATCAATTTCGTACAAGACTTTACCTGGTTTGATTTGGCAAACCCAATATTCCACAGAACCTTTACCTTTACCCATACGCACTTCAAGAGGCTTAGAAGTAATCGGCTTGTCCGGGAATACACGGATAAAGATCTTACCACCACGCTTAATACGACGGCTAATTGTACGACGCGCTGCTTCAATTTGACGCGCAGTCATTTGACCACGTTCAACTGATTTAAGTGCAATAGTACCGAAAGATACTGTGCTACCGCGGTGTGCTAGACCAGTGTTACGGCCTTTCTGCACTTTACGGAATTTAGTACGCTTAGGTTGCAACATGGATTATTCTCCTTTTTCAGCAGAACGATCATTGCGACGACCACGACGCTCTTGACCTTCACCACGACCACGACCGCGTTTAGCTGGACGCTCTTCTGCTGGAGCTGGGTTCATGACTTGTTTCATGCCGCCCAAGATCTCACCACGGAAGATCCAAACTTTAACACCGATCGTACCGTAAGTAGTCTCAGCACGCATAGTCGCATAGTCGATATCTGCACGAAGCGTATGTAGAGGTACACGACCTTCACGATACCACTCAGTACGAGCAATCTCAGCACCACCTAAACGGCCTGAAACTTCTACTTTGATACCTTTAGCACCAGCACGCATTGTGTTTTGTACCGCACGCTTCATAGCACGACGGAACATTACACGTTTCTCTAATTGAGAAGCGATCGCTTCAGCAACTAGACGCGCGTCTAAGTCTGGACGATCAATTTCATTGATACTTACTTGCGCAGGAACACCCATGATAGATGTCAATTCGCGTTGTAGTTTCTCAATATCTTCGCCTTTTTTACCGATTACGATACCTGGACGAGCAGTGCTAATAGTTACTTTAGCAGCGCCTGTAGGGCGTTCGATAAGAATGTTGCTGATCATCGCGTTTTTAAGTTTTTTGATCAAAAACTCACGAACTTGAAGATCTTTAAGCAAGTATTCAGCGTATTGTTTCGGATTCGCATACCAGTTAGCGTTATGACGTTTCACAACACCTAGGCGGATACCGATTGGATGAACCTTCTGACCCATATCAAACCCCTACCTTAACGGTGATGTGACAAGTACGCTTAGTAATACGATCTGCACGGCCTTTAGCACGTGGCATAATACGTTTCAGGCTCATGCCTTCATCAACGTAGATCGTAGAAACTTTAAGGTCGTCTACATCTAAACTGTTATTGTGTTCAGCATTTGCAATCGCAGATTCCAACGCTTTCTTAACTAGAACTGCAGCTTTTTTGTTGCTGAAGTTAAGGATGTTAAGAGCGTGCGCAACAGATTTGCCGCGGATAAGATCTGCAACCAAACGAGCTTTTTGTGCCGAGATAGCGGCACCGCGTAATTTAGCAGTTACTTCCATCATAGCACCCATTAACGTTTAGATTTCTTGTCAACACCGTGACCGCGATAGGTACGAGTTGGTGCAAATTCACCAAGCTTGTGACCAACCATGTGCTCAGAAACGATCACAGGAACGTGGTTACGGCCATTGTGTACAGAAATTGTTAAACCAACAAAATCCGGGAGGATCATCGAACGACGCGACCAAGTTTTGATCGGCTTACGGTTATTAGCCGCGATAGCCGCTTCAACCTTAGCGAACAAGTGCGCATCGACGAATGGGCCTTTTTTCAGAGAACGAGGCATTGTCAGATTCCTTTACTTGTTACTTAACGCGACGGTCGCGAATAATCATCTTAGTCGTACGCTTATTGGTACGTGTCTTGTACCCTTTAGCTTTTTGACCCCATGGGCTTACAGGTTGAATACCTTTGTTACGCCCTTCACCACCACCATGTGGATGGTCAACTGGGTTCATCGCCATACCACGAACGGTAGGACGAACACCACGCCAGCGTGATGCACCCGCTTTACCTAGTGAACGAAGGTTGCTTTCTGAGTTAGATACTTCACCTAACACAGCACGGCATTCAACGTGAATTTTACGCATCTCGCCTGAACGCAGACGAACGATAGCGTAAGAACCGTCACGACCCAACAGCTGAACTGAAGTACCAGCTGAACGAGCTAACTGCGCGCCTTTACCGATTTTAAGTTCGATGTTGTGAAGAGTAGAACCGATAGGCATGTTGCGAAGCGGCAAGCAGTTACCTGGACGAATTGGAGCATCGTTACCAGACTGTACTTTATCGCCAGCGCGAAGGCCTTTAGGAGCGATGATATAACGACGCTCACCATCAGCATACAATACAAGTGCAATGTGTGCAGTACGGTTAGGATCGTATTCGATACGCTCTACAGTTGCAGGAATACCATCTTTGTTACGTTTAAAGTCAACTAGACGGTAGTGCTGCTTGTGACCGCCACCAACGTGACGAGTCGTGATGTGACCGTTGTTATTACGGCCGCCAGTACGTTTTTTAGCTTCAACCAACGGAGAGTATGGTGCGCCTTTGTGAAGGTGATCGTGAACCACTTTCTCTACAAAGCGACGTCCTGGAGACGTTGGCTTACATTTTTGAATAGGCATAATTCTCGTCCTTATTCCGCTGTGCTTTCAGCGGTATCGCCCAAGTCAGCCATTTCAACATCTTGGCCAGCTTTCAGGGTGACGTATGCTTTTTTAACATCAGAACGACGTCCTAATGTTTTACCAAAGCGTTTAGACTTACCTTTAGTGATAGTCGTGTTAACTTTAACAACTTCCACACCAAAGAGTTGTTCCACTGCTTTTTTGATTTCAAGCTTGTTTGCATTTAATGCAACTTTAAACACTTGAACACCAGCAGTTTCACCTAAAACTTGTGCTTTTTCTGAGAATACAGGTCCTTGCAGGACTTGATAGATACGTTCGTTGTTCATCCGAGTTCTACCTCAATTTTCTTAGCAGCAGCTACAGACATAACAACTTTGTCGAACGCAATCAAGCTAACCGGATCGATTGCAGCAGCATCAACCACATCAACGTGTGGAATGTTGCGCGCAGCAAGATACAGGTTCTCATCAACAGCATCAGTAACGATCAATGCGCGAGTCGCATTCAAGTCGTTAAGTTTTGCAAGCAATTCTTTAGTTTTTGGAGCTGCAACAGCAAACTCTTCAACTAAAACTAGGCGATCTTGACGAACAAGTTCAGCTAGGATGCATTGCATAGCACCGCGGTACATTTTACGGTTTACTTTTTGAGACCAGTCTTGTGGACGAGCAGCAAAAGTTTTACCACCGCCAACCCAGATTGGGCTACGAATAGAACCAGCACGAGCGCGGCCAGTACCTTTTTGACGGAATGGCTTGCGACCACCGCCAGAAACGTCTGCACGTGATTTCTGAGCTTTTGAACCTTGACGGCCACCAGCTAAATAAGCTGTAACCACTTGGTGAACAAGAGCTTCATTAAATTCACGACCGAACGCAACTTCTGATAATTCAACAGCAGAGCCGGAAACAGTATTTAAATTCACGTTATTTCCCCTCAGGCCTTGATCGTAGGACGAACGATTACGTCGCCACCAGTAGCACCAGGAACCGCGCCTTTAACAACTAGAACTGAACGTTCTGTGTCGATAGCAACGATCTCAAGACCCTGTGTAGTTACGCGTTCAGCACCTAAATGGCCAGCCATTTTTTTGCCTTTGAATACGCGACCAGGAGTCTGGTTTTGACCAGTAGAACCTAAAACACGGTGAGAAACTGAGTTACCGTGAGTTGCATCTTGCGTACGGAAGTTCCAACGCTTAACACCACCTTGGAAACCTTTACCTTTAGATTGACCAGTTACGTCAACAACTTGACCAACTTGGAACAATTCAACGGTAAGCGTACCACCAACTTCACGACCTTCAAGATCAGCTTCTGTAGCACGGAATTCTTGAACTAGACGACCAGCTGCAACACCCGCTTTCGCGAAGTGGCCTTTCTGAGCGTTAGTTACGCGAGATTCGCGACGTTCACCAGTAGTGATTTGAATCGCTTGATAACCATCAGTTTCAAGCGTTTTGATTTGAGTGATGCGGTTAGGATCAACCTCAATCACTGTAACAGGCACAGAAACACCAGCATCTGTAAAGATACGTGTCATACCGCACTTGCGACCGACTAAACCAATAGCCATGTGCATAAACCTCTAAAAAAGCGGCCTAATTAACTTAGAGTGTTAATTAACCCGAAAGCCTTAACCCAATGCGATCTGAACATCAACACCAGCTGCAAGATCTAACTTCATCAATGCATCTACAGTTTTGTCTGTAGGTTGAACGATGTCGATCAAACGCTTGTAAGTACGGATTTCGTACTGGTCACGCGCGTCTTTGTTTACGTGTGGTGATGTTAAAACGTTAAAACGTTCAATGCGTGTTGGCATTGGAATTGGACCACACACTTGTGCGCCAGTACGTTTTGCGGTTTCTACGATTTCTTGAGCTGATTGATCAATCAGGCGATGATCAAAAGACTTAAGACGGATACGAATTCTCTGGTTAGACATACCAGTAAACTCCAAGCCAAATATATAAAGAATCACTCTTGACGCATCTCACCCCACTTTATATGGGCAAGTGTCAAGAGCAGTGAAATATCACTAAGGTCATGATCGATGCCACGACTGTAACGATAGTTAACTACTTTATTCGCAGTTAACCCCCTTCCTATTGAAGGGTCGCTTATTATAGCCATTGTTTAATGCATAAGCAAATCTCTTTTATGGTTTTATCCAAGTTTTCAATTTATGACTTAAAACAATAGTTTATTGTTTAAATATTAGGCAGTTTTTGCCAAAACATATTCTATAGCACGATTTAACATCTGATTTCCTTCAATAAATTTTTGCTTCGTGGTTTTTTTTAATTCAAATAAATTTTGCACATATTTTCCTGAAAATTGCGCAAGCTCTTCTTCATTTTCCAAAAACAATGCCAGGGTTTCCGGCGTGATTTCAGGATGAAACTGGAAGCCCAATACATTTCTGCCCAACTGGTACATCTGATTACGACAGGCTTCATTTTCTGCCAGATGGACTGCACCTTTGGGCAATTCAAATGTTTCATTGTGCCATTGCAGAATATTAAACTGCTCCGGCAGGCTAAAACACGTCTCTGGTAGATTCGCCACTCTGTGCACCGTGGTCCACCCCAGTTCTTGTTCTGGATTGCGACTAACACCTGCACCCAAAGCATTTGCAATCAACTGCCCACCCAGACACAGGCCAATTGCCGGTTTACCATGCGAAAGATAGCGACGCAACCAGCGTTTTTCTATTTTTAACCAAGGGAAATTTGCTTCATCATTCACACTCATGGTTCCCCCCATAATGATCAGCAAATCCACCTCTTCCACTGCAGGCAGCGCCTCGATCTCCAGCGGCCGATCCACGGGTAAAGCAAAAAATTCAGTCGCGGTAATGTGCGCCTGATGCTGCTTTAAAAATTCATAACAACTACCAAAACCTTCACCAGCAATATGCTGAAAATAATGCACTTTTAAATGCGACTTCATGCTCCTCAACCTATTTTATTAGCTATATAGATTTAGGTTTTGCAAAAATGAAGCCAACTTTTTATAAGACTTGTTGTTTTTAAACAATTCACAACGTAACTGGCAGTGAGTCACAGATTCTCTTAAGCTAGAGTAATATTTGATTACATTTGAGCGCATTCACGTGAAACAAGACTCTCAAACTCGCCTGATTCATGCACCACGAAAGGCTCCTCAAGCGATTTCCACCATTCAGCCTCCCCTCTATCGTGCATCGACCATTATCTTTAACAATACCGATGCCCTGTTTAATCGCCATTGGACCGATGACTATGATTATAGTTATGGCACGCATGGCACGCCTACGACCTTTACGCTGGGCGATAACATCGCACAGCTCGAAGGTGGTTTATATCACCTGCTCGCACCGAGTGGTTTATCCGCGATTAATCTCGTGAATTCTTGCTTTTTAAGCCAGGGCGATGAGGTTTGGGTGGCTGACAATATTTATGGTCCAAACATGGAGCATTTACGCAATCTGGAAAAGCGTTATGGAATTACGGTTAAAGTCTACAATTCCATAGAGCTTGATACATTTCAGCCTACAGATAAAGCCAAACTGATCTGGCTCGAGGCTGCTGGCTCAGTCACTTTGGAATTTCCGGATCTGGCTGGTTTGGTGAAAAAAGCCCAGGCACATCATATTCTGACGGCACTGGATAATACCTGGGGCGCAGGTCTGGCTTTTGATGCCTTTGATTTTAGTGAAGAGCATTTAAGTGTAGATATGACGGTACATGCTCTGACCAAATATCCAAGCGGCGGTGGTGATATCCTGATGGGCTCAGTGGTTACGCGAGATAAGACCCTGCATCACAAACTGTTCCGTGCGCATGCCATTCAGGGCATTAGTGTTTCTGGTGATGATGTGGCACAGGTACAACGCAGTCTGGCTTCGATGCAACTTCGCTATGAACACCAGTCGAAAAGTGCGCTGACATTAATGACATGGCTTAAACAGCAAACCGAGTTTGTACAGGTGCTGCATCCTTCAGATCCGGACAGTGCAGGCCATCAGTACTGGAAAGAAATTTGCAAGCAAGGTGATAGTGCCGGCCTGGTCAGCGTGATCTTTGACAGCACATACGTAATGCAGGATATCCGGAATTTCTGTGATAGCTTAAAACTGTTTAAGCTTGGCTTTAGTTGGGGTGGCCCTGTCAGTCTGGTCATGCTATATAACTTAAAAGACATGCGTGTGCTGGAACATTCACACTTAAAAGACGGCTTGCTGGTTCGTTTCTGTATTGGACTGGAATATCCGGAAGATTTGATTCAAGATATTCAGCATGCACTAGAACAAATGAAAAAACTTAAAAACGAATAATAAATAACAGGAACAGCTATGGGTAGACCAATTGTTATTGCTAAAAAAACTGCGGATACCACACAGGATATTGTGCTGCATTCCCAACTTGCCAATCGACATGGCTTGATTGCAGGTGCCACTGGTACCGGAAAGACTGTGACTTTAAAAGTATTGGCGGAGAGCTTTTCTCGAATTGGTGTACCTGTATTCCTCGCCGATGCCAAAGGCGATGTGTCCAGCCTGGCCAAAGCAGGTGAAAGCAGCCCCAAGTTTGATGAACGGATTAAAAGTCTCAATATCGAGTCCATTCCTTTTGCAGCCTCACCAGTGGTGTTTTGGGATTTATTTGGCGAACAGGGTCATCCGATTCGCACTACCATTTCTGAAATTGGCCCGCTGCTGCTGGCGCAAATACTGAATCTGAATGACACCCAGGAAGGCGTTTTATCTGCCGTGTTTCGGATTGCCGATGATCAGGGTTTATTGCTAATCGACTTTAAAGACCTGAAAGCCATGCTGAGTTATGTCTCTGAGCATGCGGCTGAGTTTAAAGCTGAATATGGCAATCTTTCACCCGCCAGTCTCGGTGCGATTCAACGTAATTTGTTAGCTCTGGCTGACCAAGGCGGTGACCAGTTTTTTGGCGAGCCGGCGCTGGATCTGATGGACTTTTTACAAACGGACAGTCAGGGCCGTGGCAATATCAATTTGTTGGCGGCTGACAAGCTGATGAATACGCCTAAGCTATATGCCACGTTCTTGCTCTGGATGCTCTCCGAGCTGTTTGAACAGCTTCCCGAAGTCGGCGATCTGGACAAACCTAAACTGGTGTTTTTCTTTGATGAAGCCCATCTCTTGTTTGATAATGCCAGCCCTGCCCTACAGGATAAAATTGAGCAGGTGGTGCGCCTGATTCGCTCGAAAGGTGTAGGGATTTATTTTGTCACGCAAAATCCGTTGGACTTGCCGGAAAGTGTCTTAGGCCAGCTCGGCAATCGGGTTCAACATGCTTTGCGGGCTTTCACTCCCAAAGATCAAAAAGCAGTGAAAACCGCAGCAGAGACTTTCCGAGCCAATCCTGAATTTAAAGTCGATCAGGTGATTACTGAGTTAGCAGTAGGTGAGGCTCTAATTAGCTGCCTGGATGAAAAGGGCATTCCGCAAATTGTAGAGCGTGGCTGGGTCATGCCGCCGCATTCATCCTTTACACCGATCTCGCTTGAAGAACGCAAGGCTCTCATGCAGCAAAGTATTGTCGCCGGTATTTATGAGCAGCCAGTCGATCGGGACAGCGCCCACGAAATGCTGCAAAACAAGGTCGCAGAACGCCAGCAACAGGCTCAGGCCGCCGAATTTGCCAAACAACAAAGCAAGGAACAAGAAGCTCTTGCCAAGCAGCAAATTAAAGAACAGGAACGTCTGGCACGAGAACAGCAAAAAGAAGCTGAACGCGCAGCCAAGCAACGAGAAAAACTGACTCAGGATATTGTCGGCACCTTTGCCAAAAGTGCTGCCCGCAGCCTGGGCGGGAGTACGGGGCAGAAAATTGTGCGCGGCTTACTGGGTTCGCTGTTTGGCCGCAAATAATCCCCCTCCTTTTCCGATCATCATCACACTTTTTATGGGATATTTTTATATCCCGTAATTTTTTTATGGTTTTATGACTATGCGCTATTGTAAAGCCGTTTTAAAAGATGTAATTTAAATACATCTTTTAAAAAACATCTGTAGATAGCTCTCATGACTCCACAACATATTGAACTTGTACAAGCGACTGTTCCTGTTTTACGTGAAAACGGCGTAGCACTTACCACGTATTTCTATAACCGCATGCTGAAAAACCATCCAGAGTTGAAAAACACCTTCAACATGGATCATCAAAGTACTGGCCGTCAACCACGTGCCTTGGCTGCCGCAGTACTTGCCTATGCCGAAAACATTACCAATCCGGGCGTTTTGGCCAAAGCCATCGAACGCATTACCACTAAACATGTCAGCCTGGATATTCAACCGGATCAATATGCGATTGTCGGTGAGAATCTGTTGCACTCGATCAGCGAAGTTTTAGATGTACCCATGGACTCAGACCTGATTGCAGCCTGGAAAGAAGCGTATATGCAACTGGCAGATATTTTGATTGGTGTGGAAAAATCTAAATATGCCACCCTAGCTTCTGAAAATGGTGGCTGGGCGGGCTGGCGCGAATTTGAAGTAGCAGCAGTGAATGATACCGACGCAGGTAAAATCTTTACACTTAAAGCTAAAGATGGTGCAGCGATTGCAAGTGCTGAAGCCGGTGAACATATTTCAGTACGTGTACAGGTGCCTGAACAGCACATTCGTCAACCACAACAGTTTAGCTTTGATCAGGCTCAAAACGAGCAATATCAAATTACTGTGAAAGCGGAAGAAAATCCAACCGCATTCTCGGTTGCACAGACACTGATCGACCACTACAAAGTTGGTGATGTAGTTGAAGTGTCTGCCCCGCTCAAGCTTTAATTGCAAAAACGGTTTAGACTAGCATCAGATTCTGATTAAAAGCTCCATTCGTGGAGCTTTTAACATTCAATTCTTTCATTTTCTAGCTGTTGACCTTATGCAACTCAATAAATTCACTGACTATGCGCTTCGGATTCTGATGTATGTCGCACAGCCACGTGATCTCCCCTATACCATTGCAGAACTTGCCGAGCGATTACAGGTTTCACAAAATCATGCCATGAAAATCGTGCATTTTATGGCGAAACAGGAGTGGCTGATTACCATACGTGGTAAAGGTGGCGGCATACGTTTAAATCCGGCCAGCCTGAACCTCCAGCTGGGACAGATTGTGCGGATCCTGCAACGCGACAACAATGTAGTGGAATGCAATAGCCCACCCTGCGTATTACGTCCGACCTGTGGCTTAAAAGGCATTTTAGATGATGCCGTGGAACAGTTTTATAGCAGTCTGGATCACTATGTACTTAAAGATGTGATTACGCCACGAAATGCGCGTTTCAGCACAAATTCTCCGATCAGCCTGATTAATCTTTAAAGTCTTCAGGGTCATGTCTTGTGACTTATTCTTGCGGCAAAGTTCGCTTGCCTGTGCGACTTCCTTTATAATGTTTCATTGTAGATCATTTATTGAAGTTGAGTTATGCACCACAGCAGAGGAAAATCCAAAAACAGTAAGACAGCCCATGCGCCTAAGCAAAAGATCAGCTACGAGAAAAAAGTTGATTCTGCCATTACTGAATATTCTGTGCGCGCACTCAACTGGCTACGCAAAGCCGAATTTTTAATGAGTGCACCCAAACTCAGTCTTTGTGTAGAAGATACAGGCTATGAAATTGCTTTTGCCGGCCGCTCGAATGCGGGTAAGTCTAGTGCGATTAATGCCCTGACCAACCAGAAACAGTTGGCACGTGCATCGAAAAAACCTGGCCGTACCCAGATGATCAACTTTTTCAGCCTGGGCAATCCGGATCAGCGTCTGGTCGACTTACCCGGTTATGGTTATGCGGCTGTGCCTGAAAAAATGAAACTGGTCTGGCAAAAAGAACTGGAAAATTACCTGATTCACCGTCAAAGCTTGCAAGGCCTGGTATTGCTGATGGATATCCGCCATCCACTGCAACACTTTGATGTGATGATGCTGGAATGGGCTTATTCCCGCCAGTTGTTCGTGCATGTCTTGTTAACCAAGTCAGATAAACTAAACCGTGGTCCTGCATCCAAAGCCTTGCAGGAAGTCAAAGCGGCATTGAAAAAGATGAAGCTGGATTTCTCGATTCAACTGTTTTCCTCCATGAACAAACAAGGTTTAGAAGAACTGGCCAGCGTCATGGGTGGCCGTTTGAACTTTACCTTAGATCAAGCATCTGAATATGATCTGGACAGCATTCCGGAAGCATCAGCGCATGATTTGAATGAATCTGATGAACCGCTTGAAGAGCTCGAGCTTAGTGAAGCTGATTCTGAGCATGCTGAAGTATCGACTCATGATTTAAATGAAGCTGAAGAACCGCTGGAATTACTTGAGCAGGATCAATCCGAGCTTAAAGCGGCAGATGAATTGAATCAGAATAAGCATTCACCGGATTAAGATCCATATCACCGCAATGGTCTGGGATCGTTCTGGATTTATTAAAACTTACCTTATAAAAAAAGCAGACCAATGGCCTGCTTTTTTTATTTTTTAAATGTTTTAGCTATCTGTAGCTTGAAGATCGGGTTCACGCGTATGCCGGTCCACCACCACACTGATCATCATATCCCCTTGAACATTCACCACTGTACGTACGGTATCCAGTAAACGGTCGATCGGTAAAAGAATGGCAATCGCCTCGGCAGGTAAACCAACCGATTGCAAGACCATAATCATGGTCACCATACCGGCACTCGGAATTCCCGGTGCACCTAAGGATGCAATCATCGCAGTTGCACAGACCACCAGTTGCTGCCCCAGACTCAGATCCAGCCCCATTAAATTGGCAATAAACAGAGCTGCAGCTGCTTCATACAGCGCCGTACCATCCATATTCAACTGTGTACCAAGTGGAATCACAAAGCCTGCAGTATGTGGACGTACCCCTAAATTTTCCTGCGCGCATTTCATCGACAAGGGCATGGTGGCCGAACTGGAACTGGTGGCAAAGGCAGTAATCAAGGCAGCACGTGTGCCTTTAAAGAACGTGACCGGATCCATCTTGCCGAAAATCCACAGCAATAAAGGCAAAACCACGATGCCATGAAAAATCGTCGTACCGGTGACTACCGCAGCGAATTCAGCCAGACGACTGAGAACTGAAACATCTTCAGTGGCAATTAATTTAGCCAATAAGGCAAAAATACCGAGCGGTGCCAGTTTCATCACCCAGCCAATCATCAACATCATGATTTCAAAAAACTGGTGACTCAGCTTGCGCACAGTACGGAATTTATCTCCACCTGCGACTAGTGCTACACCCACAAATAAGGCAAAGACTACCACCGCCAAGACATTCCCATCGGCAAATGCTTTAAACGGATTGATCAGGGTATTCTGAATAAAGTTGGTAAAGAAAGAAGATGGCGTAAGCGTATCCGGTGTTTGATGTTGCGCCATAGCATCCTGGAACATCAGCACATCAACACCCTTACCGACATTAAACAAATGCGCACACGCCAGCCCCAAAATGAGTGCTAAGGTAGTGGTGGTCACACAGCACATCAGGGTGATTTTCCAGGTGCGGCTTAGCTGCCCACCCGCCTGCAGATTGGATACGCCGACCACGATCGAGCTAAAAATCAGCGGCACTAACAGCATTTTTAACAAGCCAATAAAAATGCTGCTGACGATACCGATGCCATATAAGCTGACATCAAAAAATGAGGTCTGCGGAAATATCGTCAATAGAAATCCAAACAGCACCCCCAATACGGCGGCAATTAGAATTTGCGTATTTAAGCTCATCTTTTCATGCATTTTTAATATTGATCTTAAGCCGCACTATGCCATGCGAATTCTACAGAATCGAGTAATATTTTATAAACGCGGCGTGAGGACATGATATCAAATGGCCTTTTTCATCCGGCTTAAAAACAAAAAATCCAATCTAGGATTCGGCTTTTTGAGCAAGAAAAAATTACTGCGTTTCGATTTCACGTAAGCGGATCAGGCCTTCCTGAGAGGTACTGCAGACCAGCTCGCCGTTCTGCCACATCCGGCCAAAATTCAGGCCGCGCGAACTGGCGCTTTGGGTGGCATCCATATCGTAAAGCATCCACTCATCCGCACGGAACGGTTTATGGAAGTACATGGCATGGTCAATACTGGCACATTGCAAACTTGGCGAGATATAGCTCAGACCATGTGGACGAAGCGCTGTGGTCATCAAGGTAAAATCAGAATAGAAAGCAGCAATAGCCTGATGCAAGGAGATCTGATCGACTTCTGCAGCAATACGGTCATGCGTACGGATATAGTGCGCATAAGACGGTGCTTCAGGTTGAGGCTGGAATGGATTTTGCGGATTGACCGGACGAATTTCCACATGACGATCACGAGTGAAAGATGCACGGACATTTTCCGGAATAAACTCAATAATCTGTTTGATCAGTTCCGCTTCATTTTTCAGGCTTTCTGCCGGTGGATATTCAGGCTCTGAAATCTGGTAATTTAGCCCTTCTTCCTGATGCGCGAAAGACACCATACACATGAAAATGGTACGGCCATGCTGAATAGCGCGCACCTGACGGCTGACAAAGCTCTTGCCGTCACGGATACGATCCACTTCATAAATAATCGGTGCATTGACATCCCCGCCAAACAAAAAATAGGCATGTAATGAATGTGCTGGACGGTCTGTGGTATAAGACGCGGCGCGTAGTGCCTGCCCTAAAACCTGCCCACCGAACACGCGCTTGCCCACCAGATTCCGGCTGATTCCCCGGAAAATGTTTTCTTCTAACTTTTCTAAGCTGAGCAGCTCGACCAGTTCCTGTGTTAAGGCATTCATAAGCAACCTATCTAATATTGGAGATATCCCAAAATGGAAAAAAGGATCTAAATAATTGATCTGGAATATTCTGCCACAAAATCAGACCGAAACTCTAAAGTTTGCATGACTGTTCTGTCATACTGATGTCATAAGTGACTAGGAAAAGCACCTGCTTTCACGCTAAAATTGAAGCACTTCTGTTGAAGTTGTTAAAAAAAGATATATTGTTTCGCTTTAGAAACCGGCAAAATAAATTCCCTCAGAAGTCCTGTGGTTTTGGTCAGTAAAATTAGGAGCAGCTATGTCCAAGAATGGCTTTGGTCAAATGTATCGCAAGCTTTCAAGTAAGTTACTTGATCTTGTGGTTACCCCTCATGTTCTTGGGGAAGTACCAAGTGAAGTGACAGCACCTGAATCTGATCAGACTACAGCAGAATCGCAAAAGCTGGTCTGCTACGTTTTACAGAACCATTCACGTAGTAATGCGCTCGTGGTCGATGCAGAAACACGCCGCTTAAAATTACCGGCTGCACTTGATCCAATGCAACTCGGAAACAACAAGGAAAAAGCATCGGTACTGTTTTTACAGCATCATGATGAAAATAATTTGCTGAGCTCACCACCGCATGCTTTCCCGCCGCGCCTGTTACGCCTGATTGAAATTCTGGAACAGCATCCTGAGCTGGATGTCGAACTGGTACCGGTAACAGTACTTTGGGGACGTGAACCGGAGAAAGAAGATTCTTGGTTTAAACTGCTATTTACCGATACCTGGTCTACACCAAGCCGGGTCAAGCAACTGGTCAATATCGGCCTGCATGGTCGCCAGTCTTATTTAGAGTTTCATGAACCGCAGTCTTTACGCACCTTGATTAACTTTGCCAAAGAGACGCATCCAAATTCAGCGCCGGCCACCTATATTGTCAGCACTTTAAATGATTACCTGGATGGTCAGCGTGAAGTCATTCTCGGGCCGGATCTGTCCGACCGCCGTAATGTCATGCATGGCCTGATCAAGTCACCCGATGTACAGGCAGCGATTCGCAATGACAGTATTCGTAGCAAAATCTCGATGCTGGAATCTGAACGTCGTGCGATTGGTTATCTGAACGAAATCGTTTCCGATTATTCTCATTCTACCGTACGTTTTGCCGACAAGGCCCTGACCCGCTTATGGACCCAGCTTTATGACGGCGTAGAAGTCCATAATTTCAGTACCGTGCGTGAATTGGCCAAGGATTATGAAATTGTCTATACCCCATGTCACCGCAGTCACATTGACTATTTATTATTGTCTTATGTGATCTATCGCCGTGGCTTGATGGTGCCGTATATTGCTGCGGGCGATAACCTCAATATGCCTTTTGTCGGTCAGATTTTACGTGGTGGTGGCGCTTTCTTTATTCGCCGTACTTTCCGCGGCAATGCCCTGTATACCACGGTGTTCAAAGAATATCTGTATAGCGTCCTGTCACGTAATACCCCGCTGGAATACTTTATTGAAGGCGGCCGTTCACGCACCGGTCGTTTGCTTCCGCCAAAAACCGGGATGCTGGCGATGACCGTACATGGTCATTTACGTGGCAAATCTAAACCGATTGTGTTTTTGCCAACCTATATTGGCTATGAACGCCTGATGGAGGGTGGCACTTATGTCGGTGAAATGAGTGGCAAGCCAAAAGAAGCTGAGTCTATTTTTGGTATTTTGAAAACCCTGCGCAAGATTGAACGCATTTTTGGCAAGGTGCACCTGAACTTCGGTAACCCAGTGTTTCTGGATGATATTCTGAAACAGCATGGCGCAGAACATATCAAGATCGAAAAGAATGATGATCCGATTCCACAAGCCGTTTCTGATGCAGTGAATAGCTCGGCACAGGCCATTCTGGAAAATATCAACAGTGCGGTCGTGATCAATCCGGTATCATTATTATCTTTAATCTTACTGGCTACACCAAAACATACGCTGGATGAAGAAATCTGTATCAAACAGCTGGATACCTATCGCACCTTGCTCACCGCCCTGCCTTATGATGAACGCATGCAGGTTACACCGCTGTCAGGCAAAGAAATAATTGCCTATGCAATGAAGCTGAAACTGATCAAACGGGTGAAGCATGTACTGGGAGATATTATTGCGATTGAGGATAATCAGGCGGTTCTGCTAACTTACTTCCGTAATAATATTGTGCATACTTTTATATTGCCATCCCTGATTGCAGCCCTGACTGAACATAACGGCACCATCCGCCGTCATGATGTGATCAATATCAGCAGCACCCTATATCCGTTCCTCAAAGCTGAGCTATTTTTAAAATGGCATGAAGATGAGATTCAAAATCAGGTCAATGCCCATATTGATAGCTTAATTGCCTTGAAACTGATCACGCAAGATGGCGAAAACCTGATTGCACCTGCACCGAATACGGAAGCGCATCATCAGCTCGAAGTTCTGGCTGCACCCGTGACTCAAAGTCTGGAACGTTATTACATGACTTTGGCACTGATTACCCAGCGTGGTTCTGGCAATATCTCGACCCGTCAGGTCGAAGAGCTGAGTTATCTGGTGGGACAGCGCCTGTCTGTGCTATATGAGTTCAACTCACCTGAGTTCTTCGACAAAGCCCTATTCCAGAGCTTTATTAAAGTCTTAACCCAAAAAGGTTATCTGTGTACCAATGAAGACAATGCGATTGTCTTTGATGAGCAGCTAACCAATGTGGCTCAATATGCAGATTTGGTACTGGATGAAGTGAAGCTACAAATGCTGCACCACATCACCGACTTTACGGATGAAGAACTGAAAGAAGCTTTGGATGCAGTTGCGGCTGAACAAGCCAAGAAACGCGCGAAGCGGAAGAAGAAGTAAGATTATTTAAGCCCCTAAGCTCCTTCTCCCTCCGCGGTGAAAAGCACTGCTTCGCAAGGGAGATGAGGAAAAATGTTCAAAAAATTCTCCACCTCTCCCTAGCCCTCTCCTAAAAGGAGAGGGAATTTAATCCTCCCTCTCCCCTTCGAGAAAAGGAGGAATGTTCCTCTTTTAAAAGAAGGGGCTAAAGATTATTTTTCCATCAACTCCAAATAATCCTCATAACAATCTGGATGCTCTAACTCAAATCCCATTTTCTGCATTCGAGTCGCATAAAGTTTCTTACCTGTCACCTGCTCACTTTCTACTTGCAACAAAGGAAGTCCCAGCTGCTGTTGGAACCATTGCAATATTTCATGCAATAATTTTGGCTGGTTATCGGTCACAATATAAGAAGATTCCGGATGTTCCACGTGAATCATATGTGACAAGAAACGTGATAAATCTTCAATATGAATCCGGTTGGACCAGTGCAGATTCGGATATCTCAACATCGAGGCGGCCATTTTTTGTAGGCGTTCTACCGATGCTCCATAAATCCCACTTGGACGAATGATGGTACATTTCTCAGGATAAGCAGTGAAATAAGCCTGCTCCATCTGCTGCAAGATTTTGCTCTGAGCATCATTCGGGTGAATTTCAGTTTCGTCATCTACGATTTCACCGGAATTTTGCCCATAGACCCGGGTGGATGACACCACCACAATCTGTTTCACCGGATGCTGTTTCAAGGCAGCCACAATAGGCTGAACAGAATCCAGATAGGTTTGCTGATAGCCTTCAACCGTACTTTGTTTTGGACTAAGTAATACATAGACCCAGTCAATCGGTGTAACTGCTGTTAAATCCAGTTTATGCACATCCTGAATCAGATGAGTTGCGAATGAATCTGTTTTGGGACTCTGGCTAATTGTGCTAATTTGATGACCTTGCTCAAATAGTTGTTTAGCCACACGTCGGGATGTTTTACCATAACCGGTAAATAAAATATGCATTGAGCACCGAATCACAAATCTGGTTGAGGGGACATGGCTGCAGTCCATCAGTTACAAGGCGTTGGCAATGCCGCCGCTTCATTACTCGAAAAACTAAATATCTTCAATACTGATGATTTGCTTTTTCATCTACCACGTGACTATGAAGACCGTAGCACGATCATTCCCATGAATCAATTGAGCGTGGGACGCAGTTATCTGCTGGAAGGGATCGTTAAAGGTGTAGATTTTCCACCCGGTAAACGCAAATCTATGGCTGTGCTGCTGGATGATGATTTTGGCAAGGTTACTTTACGTTTTTATCATATCTATAAAGGTATTACTGACCGCTGCAAACTGGGTAACCGTTTAAGAATTTTTGGTGAAGTGCGGGTCGGTGCGCGCGGTCTGGAAATGTATCATCCCGAACTGCAAGTCATTACTGAGGACACACTTTTACCTCAAACCCAGCTCACGGCGATTTACCCTGCGACTGAAGGCCTGACCCAACCCAAAATACGGGATTATATTCAGCAGGCCTTGGCTCAATACAGCGACCATCTGCCTGAACTACTGCCAGCAAAATTTAGTAACGGTTATGCGCTGAAACAGGCACTGGAATATATCCATCACCCGCCTGTCAACGCCAATATGCTGCAGCTGGCACAAGGCTCACATCCTGCACAGCAGCGTCTGATCTTTGAAGAGCTGGTAGCGCATCAGATCAGTTTATTGACACGTCGGGCTTTTATTCAGCAGGTCGAAGCGCCTTCATTTGCGCCCAGTCAGACCTATGCCAAACAGTTACTAGCGAGTCTGACTTTTGAAATGACCGGTGCGCAAAAACGTGTATCCAGAGAAATCGTGCAGGATTTAAAAAGCAATAAACCAATGTTGCGTCTGGTGCAAGGCGATGTTGGTGCAGGTAAAACCCTAGTGGCCGGTGTCGCAGCCTGCCATGCCTTAGAGGAAGGCTGGCAAGTGGCCTTGATGGCACCGACCGAGATTCTGGCCGAGCAGCATTATCTGAACTTTAAACGCTGGTTTGAGCCATTAGGTTTAAATGTGGCCTGGCTTTCCGGCAAACAGAAAGGCAAAGCCCGTGCCGCAGCAGAACAGGTTATTCGTGATGGCAGCGCCCATCTGGTGATCGGAACGCATGCCCTGTTTCAGGAAAATGTCGAGTTTGCCAAACTGGGTCTGGTGATTATTGATGAACAGCACCGCTTTGGTGTGGATCAGCGCCTTGCACTCAGAAATAAAGGGCTAGATGGTATGTCTCCGCATCAACTGGTGATGACTGCGACTCCGATTCCCCGCACACTGGCCATGTCTGCCTATGGTGATCTGGATACCTCGGTGATTGACGAGCTGCCGCCGGGCCGTACCCCGATTCAGACCGTGACCATTCCATTAGATCGACGCGAAGAAGTCTTGCAACGGATTGCCAGCAACTGTGCCGAAGGCAAGCAGGCCTACTGGGTCTGCACCCTGGTAGAGCAATCCGAAACCCTAGATGCTCAAGCTGCCGAAGCGACTTTTACCGAAATTCGCGAGCGCTTTCCTGCGCTGAATATCGGACTGGTACATGGCAAGATGAAAGCCGATGAAAAACAGGCGGTAATGCAGCAGTTTAAAAATAATGAATTACAGCTCCTGATTGCCACCACCGTGATCGAAGTCGGCGTGGATGTTCCGAATGCATCTATTATGGTGATTGAAAATGCTGAACGTCTGGGCTTGTCTCAATTACATCAGCTACGTGGCCGGGTTGGTCGTGGTGCCAAAGCCAGTTTCTGCGCCCTGCTCTATAAACACCCTCTTTCGCAAAATGGTCAGGAACGTTTAAGAATCATGCGCGAAACCAATGATGGTTTTATGATTGCAGAGAAAGACCTGGAATTGCGTGGCCCAGGTGAGCTGCTCGGGACCAAACAGACTGGCGACATGAATTTCCGTGTGGCCAAACTGGAACGTGATGATCACCTGCTCAATCAGGCACATTATGTGGCTCAGCAGATGCTCAAGGATTATCCTGATCAGGCGGAGGCATTATTGCAACGCTGGCTACCGGAAGCACCGCGCTATGCCTATGTTTAAACTACTGGAACATGGAAAATCCTGGCTGACTCGCTTGCAGCCCTGCCAGCTGTGTCTGACTGATCATCAGTCCATTCATTCAGTCTGTGAAGATTGCTGGCGACAATTACCTTGGGCACATCAAACCATTCAACGGCAGGAAATGCAGTTCCAGATTGCCTGCGACTATGCTTACCCGATGGACCGGCTGATTCAACTGTTTAAATATGAACAGAAGCTGCATTTGCAAAATTTACTGGCAGGTGTGCTGTTAAGTTTAGACCTACCTAAAGTCAGTGCGATAGTACCGATGCCGATCTCGAATGAGCGTCTGGCTGAGCGCGGTTATAATCAATCTCTAGTGCTGGCCAAACATGTGGCAAAACAGTTGAATGTACCCATCTGGCAACCTGTTCGACGAATGAAACAACACTCGCAAAAGGGCCTAAGCCGGCTGGAGCGGATTGAAGACATCCAATCACAATTCCAGATCAGTACCATTTCCAAGCTACGGTATCGTCGGGTGCTGATTATTGATGATGTGGTGACGACCGGCAGCTCGATTCGAGCACTGAGCCAAACACTTGAACAACTGGGCTGTCAAAAAGTTTATGCAGCCTGTCTGGCAGGTGCTCAAATCTGAAAATTTAAGCTTGGGCGAGTAACTGCGACTTCACCCAAGGAATCACAATTTCAGTGGTCAAGGGTGCGAGTCGTAGCTCTTTTTCATCCAGATCGACCCATTTCATTTCGGCAATTTCCGCTTCAATTTTTGGTGCTTGATCCAGACTTACCCAATAGACATAACTCACCAGTTGATGATCTGGTTCATTCGCCGTCTGGGTTTCAAAACGCCCAATGAATTGCTGAATCTGCGCCTGTGTGCCAATCTCTTCCTGAATTTCACGCAACATCGTTGCTTCTGGTGCTTCATTTGGCTCCAGCTTGCCACCAACCTGCATAAAGCAGGACGTCCCTTTTTTGCGAACCACCAGCAGTTGCTGCGTTTCATTTAAAATAATGGCCGCAGCCACCGTAATCACGTTCATTTATTTTCTACAAATCATGCTGTGGACAGCTTATTTTACAAGATCTGTCTGATCGACCATACCCCATTTCGCTTCAGGCGGCTGATAACTTTCAAACTGGCGCAAAATATCATCCAGATTATCACTCACAATTAAAGCATCGCTAAAGCGCGCTTTGGTAAAACCTTTCTCAGTCGTCATATGGATAAATTTGAGTAAATCATCGTAAAAACCATCTACATTTAAAAA
The DNA here is from genome assembly GCF_019343495.1 of Acinetobacter lwoffii. Classification (NCBI taxonomy): domain Bacteria; kingdom Pseudomonadati; phylum Pseudomonadota; class Gammaproteobacteria; order Moraxellales; family Moraxellaceae; genus Acinetobacter; species Acinetobacter lwoffii. The sequence goes on from NZ_CP072549.1 coordinate 1,788,922, forward strand.
AGCACAAGGCTTTTTATGAATTCCCAACTGTGCCCAGGTCCATTGTTCAAAAATTTCTTCCAGGGTTCCAGCACCACCCGGAATGGCAATAAATCCCTGTGCCAGTTCCGACATGCGGGTTTTACGCTCGTGCATATTATCGACCACAAATAGCTCGGTAATATGCGGATGCGCCAGTTCACGATTGACCAGCTGTCTTGGAATTACGCCAATCACCTTGCCACCAGCAGCCAAAGCACTATCAGCAACAATACCCATCAAACCGGAACGACCACCGCCATAGACCAGCGTCTGATGCCTTGCTGCCAAGGTCTGGCCAACCTTTTCGGCGATCTCGGCATAGAGAGGATCCGAGCCCAGTGCTGAACCACAAAAAATTGCGATAGAATTCATTATTTCACTCTCCAATTGACGCTATATTGTACGAAATCGCTGCAAGCGCATTTTTTCCAAAAATAACTGCTTAATATCAGTGTTTTTATTCAATTCCTTGTCTAAAATACACCCATTCCAATTCACATACTGCGCCAGGGAGAAAAGACAGCATGCTTGAAGCCTTTTACGCCACAGAGCGCGGTAGCTTAGAAGATATCACGATTAACGGTGATTTCGACCTACATCCAGATTTAGTATGGCTTGATCTGATTGCACCTTCACAAGAAGAGCAGCAATGGATTCTAGATGCCTATGCGCAAAATTTACCGACCTTAAAATCGCTGGAAGATATTTCCTCGAGTGCCCGATTTTACCGTGATGATGACGGTATTTTGCATATCAGCACCTATTTTTTAACCAAAAATAAAAACTATCAGGTCGAGAACGAAAACGAAGATGAATCCAGCATGCTGGCGACGGTGCAAACCGTAGCATTCATTCTGCATAAGGACCGTCTGTTTACCTTGCGTGGCGAAAAGCTGGTGGCCTTTCGTGCCTTCCGTGCTCGTGCACGCCGCAATGATTATGAAATCGATTATAAAGATCCGACCTGGATTTTATTGGGCCTGCTCGAAGCCAAACTGGATGAACTGGCCGACATTCTGGAAGATGTCCATAAAGATTTAGAAAAATATTCAACTGAAGTGTTGAATAACCGTCATCGTGAACAGATTCTCGATCTGGATGACATGATTACCCGTCTGGCTCAACTGGAAGATATGCTCGGTAAAGCGCAGCTTTGTCTGATCGATTTACGTCGTGTTCTGACTTTCCTGTCTCGTCCACGCGCCTTGGGCAGTCATATTTATGATGCGGATATCCGAGAACTCAGTGAAGATGTGCGCTCGCTGGTTGAACATGATGCCTTCCTGTTCCAGAAAGTGCGCTTCCTGCTCGATACCACGTCCGGATTCATTAACACGGAACAGAACGATACGATTCGTCGATTCTCGATCTTGCCAAGTATGCTTGCACCGCCGATGCTGATCGCCAGTATTTATGGGATGAATACCGAAGTCCTGCCTTTTGCACAAGGCACCATGAGCTTCATTATGGTCAGTATTATTTTGATCGGCTTTTTAATCGGGCCATTAATTTACTTTAGATGGAAGAAGTGGATTTGAGCGAGCTTTAAAGCACTGCTTTTAAAGCGAAGTGCAAGAAACGCTCCTCATCTGATTCATGCTTATTGGAAAAGCAATAAAAAAGCACCTTTCGGTGCTTTTTTATTTACTGAATGATTTGTAAATCATCCTGTAAATGACAGGCCTGAATGATATTCATCATTTTAGTAGGGACAGCTTTAAACTGTAGTCCTTGCGCTTGAGGAGTCTGGCGCAACCAGCGCACCAATACTGCCAAAGCCAAAGTACTGCCACTTTCAAGCCCAGCCAGATTAACCACAAGCGGAAACTTGCTCTGCGACTGAACCACACGCAGACCATCTAAGTAATAGTCCTGCGCATTAGCATAGTCAATCTTGCCTGAAACCTGCAATTCCTGATCCTTGAATACAATCACGGCTCACCTATCTGATTATTTCTTGTCGATTGCAGCTTCTGCATCCGGTTTGAAGTTAGCAATAGCTTTATCTATGTTACCGCCATTACGTTTGACTGTCGCAGCAAACTGGTTACGGAATTGCAAACCTAGATCAATACCCGATACATTGATGTTGCGGATTTTCCATTGTGAACCTTTGTCCACCAGCTGAAACGCTACCGGAATTTTTTCGCCTTTATTATTAAAGTCGATGGTTACAACAGGGTTTTTGCTATTGCTAGCCTTGTATGGACGTACGCTATAGGTCTGATTGCTGAACTTGGAAAATGCAGAACCATAATTTTCAATGAGCGTTTCACGGAAATTCTTTTCAAACTGAGCGCGCTGTGCAGCCGTACTATACTGGTTCGTCGCATAAGTCCCCATCACAATACGCGTGAAAGACTGTGAATCAATGTATGGATCCAGATTCTGGCGGACAATCGCTTTTACCAGCGCTGGATTGTTCTGCAATTTGGCATTATCAGCTTTGAGGCGCTCAATCAAACCATCTGCCACTTTTTTAATAAAAGCAGGTGGTGCTTCAGACGGTGCAGCAAACACTGTACCAGCAACCATTGTTGAAAGAATGCTTGCTGCAAGCGTTTGTTTTACTAAAGTCTTCACTGAAATCTCCTCAATCTATTATTCAACAAATGCAGGTTCTGCATCAGTCGATTCTGAAACTGTCGCCTGTTCTGGGGCAGTTTCTTGACTATCTGACGATTTACCGGCACCGCCAGTAATGAACTTCGTCACTAAATCTTCAATTTCCATGGTGCCTTGGGTATTGGCAATCTGATCACCGCGTTTCAAATAGTTCAGACCACCACCTGGAATAATTTTCAGGTATTTTTCACCCAATAACCCATTGGTCGCTACCATAATATAAGCATCCTCATCAATATTGGTGATGGATTTCATGTTAGCTAACAGTTGTTTTTCCATGTCTTTTTGTTGCGCAGGGGTAGCCGTAGTATAGTCCGAACTATAACGTAACTCTTCCAACGCTTCCTGCTGAACCTGCTTTAACTGTTCAGTATTAAACGAAGTCAATGAGCCATCCAGGGTCATATGCACGGTCGCCAGACGCGTCACTGGATCCAGGGTAATATCATCCACCTGCCCCACTTTCACACCACTCAATGCCACTTTGGCACGCGGCTTGATCCCATTTACATTTTCAAAAGTCGCTGTCATTTTATAGCTGTCGGAAATATTGTGTCCGACCAGACCACTGACACGCATCGCCAGGAAAAATAAGGCAATACCAAACAAAATAACAAAAACACCAACGGCCAGCTCACTAGTACGTGATTTCATTAAACACCTCCGAACATGACCGCAGTCAACACAAAATCAAAGCCTAAAACGCACAGTGAAGAATACACGACTGTACGCGTTGTAGAAGTTGCAATACCTTCCGATGTCGGGACACAGGCATAGCCTTGATACACCGCAATCCAGGTACAAATTAATGCGAATACAAAACTTTTAATAATGGTGCCATTCAAGACATCTTTATAGAATTGCACGCTGCTTTCCATGCCGCTCCAATAAGCGCCTTCATCGGCACCCAGGAAATCTACCCCGACCATTTTACCGCCCATAATGCCAACTGCGGCAAAGATGACGGAAAGCATTGGCAAGCTAAAAATCCCTGCCCAAAGACGCGGCGAAATCACCCGCTTCAATGGATCGACACCGATCATTTCCATACTGGACAATTGTTCAGTAGCTTTCATCAGGCCAATTTCCGCAGTCAAGGCTGAACCGGCACGTCCTGCAAATAGCAAAGCAGCGACCACAGGTGCCAGTTCACGCAGCAAGGTCAACGCGACCGCTGTTCCTAGCATCGACTCACTACCAAAGGTCGACAAGATGCTAAACATCTGCAAACCAAGCACGGCACCAATAAACAGGCCAGAAACCACAATAATCAGCAGGGACAATACCCCAACCCGATACATCTGATAAATAAACAGCTTTACGCCAAGCCAGGTCGGCATGGAAAATAAAATCTGCAACAGCATCAGGGTCGCGACCCCAATCCCCTGTACACGTTCAATAACGCGTCTACCTAATGCGGCAATTGCATTCATGAACGAACCTCATCACTTAAATAAGCTTGATGACTAAACTGATAATCCACTGGACCTTCTACCGAACCGGTCAGAAATTGCTGTACAAAAGCAGACGGATGCGCTTTCAGCTCTGCCGGTGTGCCCTCGCCCTGAATTTTGCCTTCTGCCACCACATAGATGTAGTCTGCAATTGATAAAGTTTCTGCAACATCATGCGAGACAATAATTGTGGTTAAGTCCAGTGCTTCACGTAATGAACGGATCAGACGAGTCAAAACGCCCATCACAATCGGATCTTGTCCGGCAAAGGGTTCATCGTACATGATCAGCTCAGGATCCAGCGCAATCGCACGGGCCAAAGCCACGCGTCGGTTCATACCACCGGATAGTTCAGACGGCATCATCTGTTCTGCACCACGTAAACCGACTGATTCCAGCTTCAGTGCCACGATTTCCTTAATCAGATGTTCCGGCAATTTAGTATGTGCTCGAATCGGAAATGCGACATTTTCATACACGCTCATATCGGTAAACAAAGCACCGCTCTGAAACAGCATGCCCATCCGTGCACGTGCTGAAAAAAGTTCGGAACGTGACATCGTGGCAATATCCTTGCCGTCCAATAAAACCTGACCGTGCTCAGGAACCAGCTGCCCACCAATCAATCTTAATAAGGTGGTTTTACCAGTACCGGATGGTCCCATAATGGCGGTAATCTGCCCACGACGAATATTTAAACTCACGTCGTCATAAATCACGCGCTCACCCCGCTTGAAGCTCAGATTCTTGACTTCAATCAGAGATTGAGTATCTCGCGCTGTTTGATTTTTCATAGCTGAGTTTATTCCTGCATTTTTTCAGCATGCATACTATAAAGGAACGAAGTTCAAAATGTTAGCAGTTGAAAAAGATGGTTTAATATCATAAAAAAATGACAACAATGGATTATTTCGTATTTTTTATAATAAAAATATGCACTTAAGCTTGATTCAAGCACATTGATTAATTAAAAAGACTGTATAAATAATAGATAATATTACATAAAATCAAAGTCAATGCGATATATGGCATATACACCTCTATCAATTGAGATCGAAGAGCTAAGCTTTTCATATTAATAATTATCATAACCCTGACAAAATATGATTTAGTAGACATTTTACGTTAAAAAGCAAAAAACTCAATGCATAAAAAAACCGGTATTTCTACCGGTTTTTTTATCTTCATCTAGCGACTGAATTAGTCGTTAAATTTACGACGTGGACGATCTTCACCACCGAACGAACGTTCACCACGTGGCTTGTCATCAAAGTTGCGACGTACTGGACGATCACCGAAATCACGCTTTGGACGGTCATCACCGAATGAACGCGCTGGACGATCACCGAAACCGCCTTCACGACGTGGAGCTGAACGATCACCAAAATCACGTTTTGGACGATCACCATAACCGCCTTCACGAGCTGGTTTATAATCTACACGGTTGCCACGGTTGTCATCATTAGAACGAGGACGGTCACCAAAACCACCTTCACGACGTGGAGCTGGACGATCACCGAAGTCACGCTTTGGACGGTCATCAAACGAACGTTGTGGACGATCACCGAAACCGCCTTCACGACGTGGAGCTGGACGATCACCGAAGTCACGCTTTGGACGGTCATCAAACGAACGTTGTGGACGATCACCGAAACCGCCTTCACGACGTGGAGCAGGACGATCACCAAAGTCACGACGTGGACGATCTTCGCCAAATGCTGGACGTTCGCCACGAGGTTTGTCATCGAAGCTACGACGTGGACGATCATCACCGCCTTCACGACGTTTGAAGTTGCTTTCGCCTTCAAAACGACGACCGCCACCGAAACCACCACGACCGCCATCACGACGACCGCCATCACGGCCACGACCGCGACCAGCGCCATCACGGCTACCACGTGCAGGAGGTGGAGATGGCTCAAGACCTTCAATTTCAGATACGTTTAGACGCGCATCAAGGAAGTCTTCCAAAGCACGGATTTTACCGCGTTCACGGTAAGTCGCCAAAGTAATTGCTTTACCAGTACGACCCGCACGACCTGTACGACCGATACGGTGTACATAGTCTTCGTTCTTCATTGGAAGACCGAAGTTGATTACGTGTGAAATAGTTGGTACGTCAAGACCACGCGCTGCAACGTCAGTTGCAACCAGAATCTTCGCACGACCTTCACGGATGCTGCGTAAACGACGGTTACGAACAGTTTGTGGCATAGCACCGTGAAGCGCTACAACAGATAAACCTGCTTCAGCAAGCTCTTCAGCCAACATATCTGTGTCTTCTTGAGTTGACGCAAATACAACTGCTTGATCAACGTCTTCTTCGTTCAACCAGTGAGTAAGAAGTTTTTTCTTGTGCTCAAAACCGTCAGTCCAATGCAAAGTCTGAGTAATATCAGTATTTGTAGAGTGACCAGTTTCGATCGAAATACGCATTGGATCATTCATCATGCGTTCTGCAAGTGTAATGATACGTGGTGCAAAAGTCGCAGAGAACATAAGAGTTTGTTTGCGGTTTGCAGCCAACTCACCAATTGCTTCTAAGTCTTCAGAGAAGCCCAGGTCAAGCATACGGTCAGCTTCATCGACGATTAACGCGTCAACTTTATCCAATTTGATTTGACGACGATTCACCAAGTCAAGTAGACGACCTGGAGTTGCAACAACAACTTGCGCGCCTTTCAACTGTTGAATTTGTTTACCAAAAGGCATACCGCCCATGATTGCTGCAATACGAACACCTTTCATGTGACGTACAAATGCGATTGCGTCTTGACATACCTGTTGTGCCAATTCACGAGTCGGTGAAATCACCAAAATATTCGGTTGAGTAACCGCTTTCATACGGTCTTTAAACGGTACTAATGTATCTTGGTTTGCCAACGCATTTAACGTAGGCAGTAAGAATGCAGCAGTTTTACCAGAACCTGTTTGGCTTGACACAAGAAGGTCTTTGCCTTCAAGCGCAGCTGGAATCGCTTGTTCTTGTACAGGAGTAGGAGTAGTAAAGCCTAAAGCGTCGAGAGCCTGGGTTAGAGATTCGTCGAGGGAAAAATCAGCAAAAGTTTTGCTCATAGAGAGTATTCACCCTGAAGTGGGTGCTCCATTTAATAAATAACAATTATGGACATCGGCAAAAAGCGGCACAGCAAATAATGCTGAAAATATTAGGATTCAGCAGCGATCCGAGTAACGACGATGTGGATATAACGCACGCATGATTACGGCCGCAAACCTGAAGGAATCGCTTAAGCGATTGGGGCGCGAAGGATATGTCCTCTCTATGGACAGCACGCGCATACAATGATTAGAAGATAGTGTTCAGGTAAAGAACAGAAATTAAGTGCGTGGCGGAATTATAGCAGAATATTCCACAATGTCATTAAGTTTTAAAACTAATTTCCCTTATTCTTAATTTATTTATATATTTCTAATACTTAAAATATAATAAAAAATGTAACAGGCGGTATAAAAAGTCACTTTTCGCCAATTCACCTGATATTTCCAGTATTCAAGCAAAGATCAACAACTTTATATCAGTAACTGGTGACCTAGATTCCCATGCATAAAAAAGGCATCCCGAAGGACGCCTTTTCTCAATATTAGATCTGATTCATCTAAACCCGATTATTTTGCGGCTTCGCCCCAAGCAGGAACAACTGCTTGCATTAAAGGCTTCAGCATTTTCATTGAACAAGCCAAAACTTGACCATTTTCCATAGAGTCGCTACCACCACGTGCATCAACCACAGTACCGCCTGCTTCTTTCACGATCAATTCGCCCGCTGCGATATCCCAAGGTTTTAAACCAAGTTCGAAGTAAGCATCAAAACGGCCTGCAGCAACATAGGCTAAATCCAATGCCGCAGAACCTGAACGACGATATTGCGCGCCAGCTTCAGTCACGTTTAACAAACTTTGAAAATGGTTCTTGGCATAAGATACAACTTCGCCATAACGTTTAGCACGGTAAGCGTGACCAACAGCCATAAAGGTATTTTCCAGACTGTCTTTGACATTCACACGAATACGACGCTGGTTCATCATGGCACCACGACCACGACTGGCAGAGAATAGCTCATCTTTCACCGGGTCATAAATCACCCCGTGTTGAGTAATGCCTTTGTGCTGAACTGCGATAGAGATACAGAAATGCGGGAAACCGTTAATGAAGTTTAAAGTACCATCTAGCGGATCGATCACCCAACACCAATCGGCGTCATGACCCTTACCTTCCTGATAGCCAAACTCTTCACCAAGGAAACTGTGATTTTTATAGCTTTTACGTAGGGTATCGATGGTCAACTGTTCCAAATAACGATCTACACGCGTTACCGGACCATCAATTCCTTTTTCTTCGACTTGTAGATCGAGTTTATGACGATTCTGATGCGCTTTTAAAAGCTCTTGACCAACTAACTGAGCCGCACGCGCAGCCATCACCACCATAGGTTCCATTGAACACCCACTACAAATTTGAAGACACTGATAAAGAATAATGCATAAAAGCCCCGATATCTTAGCAAATATCAGGGCTTTTTTGGGAAAAATGTGTCTAAAATTTTTAAGATATTATGACAAGACGCTTTGCCCCAGGCTGGACCAAGCCTGATTGATCGATTTTTCAATGCCTTGCGCATCCAGACCCGCTTGCTGCAACATCTGTGCATGGGTCGCTTGCGCCATAAACGTATCATCCAGACCCAGATTCAACATCGGTTTGACAATCTGTGCTTCTGCCAGATATTCATTCACGGCACTACCTGCACCGCCCATCACTGCATGTTCTTCCACCGTGACAAACAGACTGGTGCTTAAAGCGAGATCATCGAGCATTTGAGTATCCAGTGGTTTGACAAAACGCATGTTAACCACACGCACGCCAATCTCATGTTTCACGGCAAATGCTTCAGCAGCGTCGACTGCAGCCTGTACCCGGCTACCAAATGCCAGTACAGAAATATATTCATCATACTGCCCATTAAAGCTGGCCACAATTTCCGCCTGACCGATCGGAATCTCGATCATCTTTTGCTGGATATCGACGCCCAGTCCATTGCCACGCGGATAACGTACCGCTGCCGGCCCTGGATACAAATACGCTGTATGCAGCATTTGACGGCATTCATTTTCGTCTTTCGGCGCCATGATCACGATATTCGGGATAGTACGCATATAGGCATAGTCATAAGCACCGGCATGCGTCGGGCCATCTTCACCAACCAGACCGGCACGATCAATACCGAAAGTAACATCCAGATTCTGCAAAGCCACGTCATGTACCAGTTGATCATAACCGCGTTGCAGGAAAGTCGAGTAAATTGCAACCACCGGCTTCAAGCCTTCACAAGCCATACCGGCAGCCAAGGTAACCGCATGCTGTTCGGCAATCGCGACATCAAAGAAACGTTCTGGATATTCTTTGGCAAATTTGACCATGCCTGAGCCTTCGCACATCGCAGGTGTGATTGCGAGCAAACGGGCATCTTGTGCCGCTTCATCGCAAAGCCATTGTCCAAATACATCCGAATATTTCGGTGCAGTATTGCTGGCGGCAACGGCGTTGATTTTGCTAATCGCGTGATATTTGATTTGATCGGATTCTGCCGGAGCAAAGCCTTTGCCTTTTTTAGTATAGACATGAATCAGGCGTGGGCCTTTACGCTTTTTCAGCGCATTAAAGACATGCACCAGCTGTTTGACATCATGACCATCGTACGGGCCAAAATAGTCAAAGCCAATGGCTTGGAATAAGTTATCTGCAGCATCGGTCGCTGCACTGTGCAAACGCGAGTTATACAACCATTCTGGATGTGGCTGTACATATGCCTCACCCTGCTCGGTAACATTAACGAACTCACCGCGCTCCCAAATGGCAGCCAGATGTTTGGCAAAACCACCGGTACTGCAAGAAATCGACATATCATTGTCGTTCAGCACCACCATCAGATCAGCACTGTGTGCCACGGCATCATTCAAGGCTTCAAAAGCCATACCTGCCGTCATGGCGCCATCGCCAATAATCGATACCACCTCACACGGATTATTCTGGTAACGACGTGCCAGCGCCATACCCAGACCAGCAGAAATCGCCGTCGAAGAATGCCCTACCCCAAAAGTATCAAACTCAGATTCTTCACGAGCCGGAAATGCAGCCAGACCGTCTTTGGCACGAATGGTGGTGAGCTGTTCACGACGACCAGTCAACACTTTATGCGGATAGGCCTGATGACCTACATCCCAGATCAGGCGATCATGTGGCGTATTAAAGCAATAGTGTAAGGCCACGGTGAGCTCAATTACACCGAGGTTGGCACCAAAATGTCCGCCACTTTGCCCGGCAGCATACAAAATGAATTGACGTAACTCATCCGCCACTTGTTCCAGCTGGCTTTGCTCGAGTGCACGCAGTTGCTCAGAATGATTGATCGCATCAAGCAACGGTGTTACAGGGCGTTGAGTTGGGATTTCTGTATACAGCATATTATGGCAAAGCCTTCTAAAGCCTGGCAAATCTAAAGCTAGGTCAATGGGGAGTACCCGATCATATAGCTGAATTGTAGCAGCTTCAATTCAGCTACGCTTCTAGCGATGCAATATTAAACAATGATCTCGTCGGGGTGAAAAATTGCAGCCTACGATTATCCTGAATAATCTTACTATTTATCAACTATTATCGTTCGCTTTCTACAAAAAAGAAAATCTATTGCAGAATTTCGACTTTGCAATTCTACCAATATTCAAGCATTACGCTATACTTTAGCCAATTTCAGGATTTAACGGGTTCAGCTGTGCCAATCGAATTTGTCGCAACGTCAAGATTACCTACCGCTCACGGTGAATTTAAAATTACTGTATTTCAAGACCCTAAGACTGGCGAAGAACATGTCGCACTTTCCAAAGGACTTGAAGAAGTATCAGATGAGCCGGTGGTGGTGCGTGTACATTCTGAATGTTTAACCGGTGACGCCTTTGCTTCACTCAAATGCGACTGTGGCCCGCAATTGCAAGCGACTTTAAAACTGATCAATGAATTAGGCCGCGGGGTCATTCTGTATTTGCGTCAGGAAGGTCGTGGTATTGGCCTGACCAATAAAATTCGCGCTTATGCCCTGCAAGATCAGGGACATGACACAGTAGATGCCAACCTGATGCTGAACCTACCGGCGGATGCACGCCAATACGACATGTGTAGCATTATGCTGGATCATTTACAGGTAAAATCGGTACGTCTCGTGACCAATAACCCTTCAAAAATAGAAGCCTTAAAAGCACAAGGCATTAATGTAGTCGATCGTGTACCGCTAACAGTAGGCTTAAACCCGTTTAATGAACAATATCTTAAGACCAAGCACGAACGCATGGCACATCTTTATCAAAAGGATGATTTTTAATATTTTTAAACTCCTTACCGCGTTATTTTAACTTCATCCCTCCAAACCTCCCTTTCTTGCGCTTCGACTTAAAGCCATACTTAAGTCTTGCTCAGGGAGGCTTTCCCTCTTTTTCTTAAAAATGGGGTTAAGGGGAGATTAAATCGTCATGGAAAAAATCCGGTTCTCAGGCATCCGTCGTTTTAAACGTAAATCAAAAGCCATACAAATATTGCGTACAAATGGTTTCCCTTTCTCCAGAATCGTGACTGACGAGTCTGAAAATTGAATTAAACCATCCTGTGCCATTTCCTCAAGCTGTTCCAAAACCTCATCAATTTGAGGAAAACGTAGCTCGGAATTTTCCCATGAGGTGCTAAAGCTGCACATCAAATTTAGAATATGTTGCCGAATGATCAGATCTTCCTGATTTAAGACATGTCCTTTAAATACCGGAATTTCATTGCGCGTTAGGCATTCATAATATTCTTCAATGGTTTTCACATTCTGGGCAAAGCTGTACCAGCTATCGCTGATTGAAGAAATCCCGAGTCCAATCATCACCTGGGTTTTAGAGGCGGTGTACCCCATAAAATTGCGGTGTAATGTTCCTGCTTGAAAGGACTGGTACATCGCATCTTTTTCTAAGGCAAAATGATCCATGCCGATTTCATGATAACCATGCGCGAGCAACTTCTTTTTACCCGCTTCATAGCATTCCCGTTTGATTGCATCTTTGGGCACATCAGCATCTTTAAAGCCACGCTGACCATTGCCTTTAATCCAGGGCACATGTGCATAGCTATATAAAGCCAAACGGTCCGGCAAAAGCGAATTGGTTTGCTCAATAGTATTTAAGACATCATCCAGACTCTGAAAAGGCAGACCAAACACCAGATCATGAGAAATCGATTCATAGCCAATCTCACGTGCCCATTCGGTCACCTGTTTAACATGTGCATAAGGCTGAATCCGATGAATGGCTTTTTGCACTGTTTCATTATAATCCTGCACCCCATAACTGACCCGACGAAAGCCCAGATCATACAATCCTTGCAAATGTTCACGTGTGGTATTGTTCGGGTGCCCTTCAAAACTGAATTCATGTACAGGCGCTACGTCTACTTTGGCCAGAATGCCTTGAATCAGTTGAGCCAGATGCGCCATTGAAAAGAAAGTCGGTGTTCCCCCGCCCAAATGAATCTCTTTAATCAGAGGCTTTTCTTGTAATAGCTCACAATATAAATCCCATTCTTTCAGTACTGCCTGAATATAAGGCTGTTCAACTTCATGGCGTTTGGTCACGCGCTTGTGACAACCACAAAAAGTGCACAGGCTTTCGCAAAATGGCAGATGGATATACAGGCTCATGCCTTCGCTTTGATTGGATTCATTAAAAGACTTTTTTAGCGTTTGCTTCCATTGTTCCAGCGAGAAATTCTGCTCTTCCCAATACGGAACAGTGGGATAACTGGTATAGCGTGGCCCGGGAACATTATATTTTTGAATCAGGGAATTGACCTGTACCGACATGATACCCACCTTTACCATCGAAAAATGCTCAAGCCAATGAGCGCTTGGGAGTTATTGTGCTGAGCTTGAAAAAAGAATTCAACCTAGCCCTTTGGTCGGATTTAATGATGCATTCTGCTTACGAATCTTGAAATTTAAAGTCTCGGACGATCAACTGCATCACCAAATACACCTTAATCTTTGACTGATTTTATGCTTTGATGTCGTTAGTTTTTTATTTACTTACGAGGCTCTGATGCAGCATCCTACATCTACGGATATTCAACGCGTTCGTGAATTTCTCCTCGATTTGCAGGCACGGATTTGTGCAGCACTAGAACAGCAGGAACGTGCTGGCGGCGGTACGGCCGAATTTATCATCGATGACTGGGAGCGTCCAGAAGGTGGTGGTGGCCGTTCACGTGTTTTGCAAAATGGCACGGTGATTGAAAAAGGCGGCGTGATGTTCTCCCACATCAACATTTCCAAGCTGCCCGCTTCTGCGACCGAACGCCATCCCAATATTGCCGGTGCCAAAGCACAGGCCATGGGGGTATCGCTGGTGATTCATCCGAAAAATCCGAATGTGCCCACCTCACATGCCAACGTGCGTTTATTTGTCGCAGAAAAAGAAGGCCAGGATCCAATCTGGTGGTTTGGTGGCGGTTTTGACCTCACCCCGTTTTATCCGAATGATGAAGATGTACTGTCTTGGCATCAAACAGCGCATGATCTATGTGCGCCATTCGGCGAAGAGGTTTATCCTGAACATAAACAATGGTGTGATGATTATTTTTATCTGAAACATCGTGATGAACAGCGTGGCGTTGGCGGCTTGTTTTTTGACGACCTGAATCAATGGGATTTTGAAACCTGTTTCCAGTATATGCAGGCTGTAGGCAATGGATATCTAGAAGCCATTCTGCCGATTTTCCAGCGCAATCAGGATAAGCCTTATACCGAAGCACAACGCGAGTTTCAGTTATACCGTCGCGGCCGTTATGTGGAATACAATCTGGTTTATGACCGCGGCACCCTGTTTGGCTTGCAGACTGGTGGCCGGATTGAATCGATTCTGGTCAGCCTGCCCCCGCTTACCGGATGGTCTTATCGTCCTGAATGGGATGAAGGCTCACCGGAAAAACGTTTAACAGATTACTACCTGAAACCACATAACTGGTTAACAGAATTAAAATCCAACGCAATGAAATGATACAAACGGCCCTCAAATAGAGGGCTGTTTTAATAGATATATCCTCTATACTGCTGCATAGAAATACCTGATTTGATCGCGGCACCCTATCGCTACATCGATCATATTCCATTTGATGTCTAGTGAGAATAACAATGCATAATCTTCAATTAAATCTACCTGTGTTGGCCTTTTGGCTTTTTCTGGCTCTCGCCATCAGTGCGATGAGTACCGCAATTTTGAGTCACAACCTGATTCTGGATGGCGCCGCTATTCTGGTGAGTATCCTGACTGGGTTTGGGGTTGTTCTCAGTATGGCGCTGATGTTTGCGGAACATATTATGGATATTTGTAGTTCCTAAAATCCTAATAACTTAGCAGCAATTCAAAATCACGCAGGCTTTAGTCCCTGCGCTTTTTCACGTATATTGATGGCCATTTCCGCACATGGACATTGTGAAATGAGCAAAAAATTTGCCGTGATTGGTAACCCGATTGAACAATCACGTTCTCCAGAATTGCACCACGCCTTTGCAGCCAAAACCGGGATCGACCTGAATTACACTAAACGTCTGACGCCACTAGATGGCTTTGAAGCCAACATTCAGGAGTTCTTTAGCAATGGCGGTAGTGGCATAAATGTCACCGTACCCTTTAAAGAACAGGCTTTTGCCCACTGTCAGGTACTGAGTGAACGAGCCAAAATTGCCAAAGCCGTGAATACGCTATGGATGGAAAATGGCATCCTGCATGGCGACAACACCGATGGTCAGGGACTGGTTGAAGCCATCCGTGCCTTGGACTGGCCACTGGAAAATACAGATATTTTAATTATTGGTGCAGGCGGTGCCACGCGTGGTGTAATCTATCCCCTAGCCCAGGCAGGTGCGAAAAAAATCGTGATCGCCAATCGTACCTTGGCACGTGCAGAACAACTGGTCGCTGATCTTCAGGATGCCGTACCGCAAGTCGAATTACAGGTAATTTCCCTAGATAATTTAGCCGGTAAATTTGATTTGGTGATTAATGCCACCTCTGCAAGCCTCAGCGGTGATGCTTTGGTTTTACCGGAAACGCTACAGTTTAAACGGGCCTATGAAATGGCCTATGGCAAACCTTCTTCCTTTCTGGATCAGGCCAAGGCACGCGGTGTACCGACATCCGAAGGCTTTGGCATGTTGGTCGGTCAGGCAATTGAATCTTTTTACATCTGGAATGGTATCAAGCCGGATTTAAAAGAGTTTCTTTAAGCGTCCAATTTATCTCGATGAAATCAGTTCGGGTTGCAACTGCAACCCTTTACTTCCCTCCTACTAATTTTTATAAGCTGAAAACCATGGATTGGTTTTAATGACATTTTAGAATGAGTTATTTTTCGACTTCAATCCGAGCACAGTTTATACAAAAACATACTGGACAAATCACCTTTTAATTCATTAAAGTCCATTGATACAACAATTTTTTAATCTTCCTGTAATGTAAACGCCTAATGATGAAATTCGAGGATTTCATTCATTAGCCTCAAAAACCGATTCGCTTTTCTGACATTTTTATTCACTGAATTCATCAATGTTTTTTTATCCCGAATGTGAATAATCAAAGAATCGATACAGATAATCCAAAACTAATTTCAATCAGGATTAAACGCATGCCAGCATATAAAGCCCCTTTACACGACATTCGCTTCCTTATGAATGAAGTGCTTGACTACCCTGCGCACTACCAGAATTTGTCGAATGGTGAATATGCCGATGCCGACACGGTAGATATGATCTTAGAAGGCGCTGCAGATTTCTGTGAAAATGTACTGTCGCCGTTGAATCAAAGCGGTGATGAAGAAGGCTGTCATTTTGAAAATGGCGAAGTAAAAACACCGAAAGGCTTTAAAGAAGCTTACGACCAGTTCGTACAAGGTGGCTGGCAAGGTCTGTCTTATCCTGAAGAATTTGGTGGCCAAAACCTGCCAATGTCTTTAAACCTGATCAAATCGGAAATGATGGGGACTGCAAACTGGTCATTCCAGATGTATCCGGGTTTAAGTGTGGGTTGTATCAACACTATCATGCAATATGGTACCGATGAGCAGAAAAACACGTATCTGCCTCACTTAGTTGCAGGAACTTGGGCGGGCACCATGTGTCTGACTGAGCCGCAATGTGGTACTGACTTGGGTCAAGTTAAGACCAAAGCAGAGCCGAAAGAAGATGGCAGCTATGCCATTTCAGGCACCAAAATCTTTATTTCCGCAGGTGAGCACGACCTGACTGAAAATATCGTACATATCGTACTGGCACGCCTTCCAGATGCGCCGCAAGGTACCAAAGGGATTTCTCTGTTTATCGTACCGAAATTTATTGCTGCTGCAGATGGCGGGATCGGCGAGCGTAATCCAGTGAACTGCGGTTCGATTGAACACAAAATGGGGATTCGCGCTTCAGCAACGGCTGTACTGAATTTTGACAATGCGACTGGCTACCTGATTGGCGAACCGAATAAAGGCTTGCACGCTATGTTCACCTTTATGAACACGGCGCGTATTGGTACTGCGATTCAGGGTATTTGTCATGCTGAACTGTCGTTCCAGGGTGCTTTACCTTATGCTAAAGAACGTATGTCAATGCGTGCCTTGTCTGGCAAAAAAGATCCAGAAAAAGTGGCGGATGCGATCATTCATCATGCCGATGTACGCCGTATGCTGTTGACGCAAAAAGCCATTGCTGAAGGTGGCCGTGCCATGATTTATCATGCTGCGCAAATTGCCGACAACATGAATGATGCTTTGCTGCGTGGCGATACTGCTGCATTTGAACAGCATGATGATCATTTGGGGTTCTATACTCCAATCCTGAAAGGCTTCCTGACCGAAATGGGCTATGAAGCATCAAATCACGGTATGCAAGTCTTCGGTGGCCATGGCTATATCAAAGAATGGGGCATGGAACAAATCGTACGTGATTCACGTATCTCTACCTTGTACGAGGGCACGACGGGCGTTCAGGCACTGGATCTGATTGGCCGTAAAGTGCTGTTAACATCGAAAGGTAAAGTAATTCGTGATTACACTGCTGAAATCCTGAAATTCTGTGGTCAGCATGCACGGAATAAATATATGCGCCGATTTGCCTGGGATTTAACCAAGCTATGTGCACAGTGGAATGCATTAACCGTACGTATCATGCTGGCAGCACGTAAGGACCGTGACATCGTCTCTTCTGCGTCAGTCGATTTCCTGATGTTCTCCGGTTATGTGATGATGGCGTACTTCTGGGCACAGCAAGCCGCAGTCGCTTCAGCCAAACTGGCTTCTGGCGATGGTGCGGAAGTTCCAGAATTCTATAAAGCAAAAATCAAAACTGCTGATTTCTACTTTGAACGTATCCTGCCACGTACCCAAGGTCACGCAGAAGCGATGGTGAATCCATCTAAAACCATGACGGCACTCGCTCCAGAACACTTTAGCTTTGACTATTAAGTTGTAAATTGAGTTAAAAAGAGCGCTTCGGCGCTCTTTTTATTGACGCAGACGCCCTTGTTTAACTTAAAAAACCTTTCTGGATAGAAAATATACAAATTTAATTTTATATTTTTCAACATCCTAATAAATTAGCCAAATAAAACGCTTGTATATCTCAAAATAAGCGGTATGATAATCCCAACTAGAAAAATTCTTGTTTTGGTTAGTCTTCTTTTAAGTATCGCAGTTTTAGTCATAAACCTTCGTATTACAGATCAAAAAGCTCCATCCTTTTTATTTTTCAAAGTTACAGTTAGTCATCTGAAATTTTGGCTATAAATTCATACGATTCAATAGGTTATATTATGTCTAATACAGTTAACGGTACAGTAAAATGGTTCAACGAAACTAAAGGTTTTGGTTTCATTCAACAAGAATCAGGTCCAGACGTTTTTGCTCATTTCAGCGAAATCACTGGTTCAGGTTTCAAAACTTTAGTTGAAGGCCAAAAGGTTTCTTTCAGCGTAGCTCAAGGTCAAAAAGGCCCGACAGCTGTAAATATCGTTGCTCTATAATTTAGAAGCAAGATATTGAAAAAAGCACTCTTAGAGTGCTTTTTTTGTGCCTATCATTTCTCTCATACCGCTCGCTTTTAAAGATCATTGGGTTGTTCTAAAAACCGGTGTGCTCTATGCCAGGCTAAAAATACCGGATCAGGGGCAAAACGTTTTGGTACGTCGATTCGTTTACCGTGATAAAGTTTTAAATAGGCGTATAAACTCGCATCTTGCTTGGCTTGATTCGCAAGACACACTTTAAGCCCTTTATCTAGCGTGATAAATCCCTGATCGAAAGCTTGATCCAATAAAGAAGATAAACAAATTCCATTACGCGGATTTCTTCTATGTACCTGATTTTCAGACCAAGGTACGATATGAGAAGCCACTAAAAAGGCTTTGGTCTTAATACCAGAGATCGCACATTGATATTGATAATTAAGTTTAACTTGTAAAGCAAATTCCTGGTGTGGCGAACCGCGAACTTTTACATTGGCATATTGATCTTCAACACTATAATCGAGGATTTCTTGACGTAAATGCGTATCTAACAAAGCATCCTGTTTTTCGCCTATTCCTGCTAATTTAAGTAATCGCCAAAAATCATCTGCCGTGATCTCATTCATGCCATATTGTTGAAAAAAATGTTCCCAAGTATTTCCGCGTGGTTTAAAAGTCCATTGAAAATCTTCCAAATCGGACTGCAGAATAGGATCTATAAAACGTATACCATCGATCACTTTCGCAAAGACCGGTTTGGTTCGGCGTTTTTGATGATTTTGAGGAATGGCAGTAGGTGCAATAATCTTGGCTATACGGCCTGCACCATAAAGATAGAATTGATTTTTAATTTCAGAGGCTTTTTGCGGTCGTCGATATAAAAAGAAATCCCCTTCCCTGACTCGATTATATTTAGACTGATCCCAATGATATTCTTTAAAGTCCCGATCTTCATAAACCAGATGATCACTTTTACTATCAAAAATAAAGAATCGGGTATTAGTTAAATCCAGCTGTTGAAAATCCCATAATGTATCCACCTGCCCACCCTCTAGAAATTATAATATTCACGCGAATCTCAACTTTCTAAACTATTGAAATAAAAAGGACATAACACAATTTAGATTTCGACCAAGAAAACTACCTCGTGTTATGTCCATTTACGAATTTATCATTTCTGTGTATTTATTCATAGATTCTTGCTATTCACTTATCGTCACAAAGCCATTAAGAACGAGAGGATTTCCTCCAGCTTTAACCGATATTGAAATAATTACTATACAAATTGTAGGTGAATTTTTAGGATTGGATTCTGATAAAAATATCTGGAAATATTTTAAACACAATTACTTAGACTGGTTTCCAAAATTAGGTTCTTATCCTAATTTCTGTAAACACTGTGCAAATTTATGGCAAGTCAATCAGCAAATTATGACCAAGATTAGAAAAACCTTTATGCACGATAATATTCATTTTATTGATGGCTTTCCTATTCCTGTTTGTCGCTATGCTCGAGCAAAAAAACATAGAAATTTTAAAACCGATGCTGGCTTCAGTTATTGTGCAGCTAAACAAGAAAAATATTATGGTTTTAAAGGACATATTGTGATTAATTTCTCAGGAATGATTACAGATTATACTTTTGCTCCAGCAAACTGCGATGAACGAGATGTTGCACCTGAAATTACACAGAATATTCATGGTCTGCTTGGTGCTGATAAAGGGTATTTAAGACCTGAACTAAAAAAATATTATGATTTACAGTCTGTTGATTTACAAACACCATTTAGAAAAAATATGGTTGACCATCGACCGAAAGAAGCTATGAGAATACTGATGAATGCCCGAAGGAAAATTGAAACAGTCATAGGACAACTAACAGCGCAGTTTAATATACAAAAAGTCAGGGCTAGAGATCTATGGCATTTATCTCATCGTATCACTCGAAAAATTCTTTCACATACAATTTCAGTCGTTTTAAATTCTCAATTAGGTAATCCTCCTTTACAGTTGGAAAACTTAATTAAAAGTTGAGATTGGCGTAATATTCATTTAATTTAATCTTTGAATATTCTCAGAAAACTTCTCTCTAAGAAAGCGTCAATCAGAATTTAGGCATTTTATTTAAGGCAATAAAAAAACCCAATAGAATCCTATTAGGGTTTCTTTTAGAACAATGGGGAAATTAAATAATTAAAGAAATTCTTCCAGTACCGAATTTAAAAAGATATGCCCCTGCTCGGTACATGAAAGACGATCTTGATCATCGACCATTAACTTTCTGTCACGCAAAGAACTCAGCAACTCATTCAAGCGATCCAGACTCAGGCCAGTACGTTCTGCATAGAGCTTGGCTTCCACGCCGTGATTTAAACGTAACGCATTCATCATAAATTCAAATGGCATGTCGGCATCTTCAATCCGCTTAAACTGCACATGCTCGGCAGGTACTTTGGCTAAGTAGTCCTTAGGTAAACGGGTTTTCTGGAACCGATACACGCCATCTGTCTGAGTGACTTTGCCATGTGCTCCGGCGCCAATTGCCAGATAATCACCAAACTGCCAGTAATTCAGATTATGTGCTGAAGGCAGTTCTTTACGCCAAGCCGAAACTTCATAGTTGATAAAACCCTGCGCTTTTAAGTAGAGCTCACCCTGCTCCTGAATATCTTCCAATACTTCATCGACAGGCAAAATCGGTTGAGTCCGGAAAAATACCGTATTTGGCTCAATCGTTAGCTGATACCAGGAAATATGTGTAGCACCCTGCTCCACGGCCAATTTTAAATCATGCAAAGCCTGATCCAAGGTCTGTTCAGGCAAACCATGCATCAAGTCGACATTAATGCGCTGAAAGCCGGCTTCACGTGCTAACCCAATGGCAGAAATCGCATCTTCATTGCTGTGAATCCGTCCCAAACGCTTGAGATGCTCGGTATTAAAACTCTGCACCCCAATCGACAGACGGTTAATTCCGGCCTGTAAATAACCGGCAAACGGATCATGTTCGACTGTGCCGGGATTGGCTTCCAGCGTAATCTCACAGCCTTCGGCAAAGGGAATAACGGCTTTGAGCTGATCAAATAACCATTGATAGCCTGGGGCAGAAATCAGTGACGGCGTCCCCCCACCAATAAAGACACTGTGAATCTGCCGGCCTTGGGCAAAATCGACCTGAGTTTTAAAGTCTTCCACCAGTGCTCGTAAATATTCCTGTTCCAATTCCAGTGATAATTGACCATCCGGAACCGCATGCGAATTGAAGTCACAATAAGGACATTTGCGCACACACCAAGGCATATGAATATATAAGGACAAAGGGACAGCAGCAGGATTCAATTCAGCCAAAGAACTACTCAAAAACGATTACAAGATATAGCCGAATTTTAACATGACTCGGCGGCAACACTGCTAAAATTAAATTTGATCGTGTGATATGCCTAAAAATTTAAATAGAATTAGTCAGTTAAAATTATGAAAATATCTTCTCAACTTATTATTTTACTTCCTTTGGTTTTTGCAATCGGTGTTTTATTGACACTCCAGACCGCAATTAATACACAACTAAAAGAATATTTATATTCTCCTATTCAAGCTGCATTTTTTTCCTTTTTGATTGGTACAATAGTGCTCGCCGTAATCGTACTTTTTCAGTCCAATCCCAAACCCGGTTTACAGGAACTGATGAGTGTTCCCTGGTATTTATGGCTCGGGGGCATCGTGGGTGTATACGCGATTAGCATGAGCATTTATGCAGCGCCCAAACTTGGCTTTCTGGTTCTTAGCGGTCTCATTATTTTTGGTCAGATGGTGATGTCGATGCTGGTCGATCATCTGGGATTATTGGGTAATGAAAAAATGCCGATTAATTGGCAACGTCTTTTAGGCGGCGTGGTAATTTTTATTGGTGTGCTTCTCACTTTACAACGCTAAACCTTCTATTTAAGCACATGATCACGATGAGTAATTTTTGTGTCGAATGTTTCACCAGTCACAACCTTTGGTTTTGAATTAAAAAAACTGTTTCATCTGATGTTACCCATTCTGGTGACCCAATTTTCTCAGGCTGGTCTGGGTCTGATTGATACCATTATGGCCGGTCACCTGTCTGCTACCGATCTTGCCGCGATTGCCGTCGGAGTAGGACTCTGGATTCCGGTGATGCTGCTGTTTAGTGGCATTATGATTGCCACGACGCCTTTGGTTGCTGAGGCCAATGGCGCACGTACACCTGAAAAAATTGCCACCATTGCACGTCAATCACTTTGGGTTGCCCTGATTCTTGGGGTAATTGCCGGCTTGATTTTGCAACTCTTGCCGGCCACTTTGCCACTTTTAGGTGTACCGGAAAGCTTACAACCTAAAGCCGGTTTATTTCTGCATGCGATTGGTTTTGGTATGCCAGCGGTAACCATGTATGCGGCCTTACGCGGCTACTCAGAAGCGATTGGAAATCCTCGCCCGGTCACTGTAATTAGTTTATTGGCCCTGGTTTTGCTGGTTCCGCTGAACTATATCTTTATGTATGGTATTGGTCCTGTTCCGGCCCTAGGCAGTGCAGGCTGTGGATTTGCCACAGCGATTTTGCAGTGGTTAATGCTCATGACTCTGGCATTGTATATCTTTAAAAACAGAGCCTATCAGCGTACTCAGCCTTTTACTCACTGGGAAAAAATCAACCCGGAATGGGTGAAGCGTATTCTGCAACTGGGTTTTCCGATTGGATTGGCAATTTTCTTTGAGGTCAGTATTTTCAGTACAGCGGCAATTGTGCTGAGTCCTTTGGGTGAGACTATTGTCGCTGCGCATCAGATTGCTATTTCTGTCACTTCACAACTGTTCATGATTCCCATGTCACTGGCGATTGCCCTGACTATTCGGGTCGGCACCTACTATGGTGAACAGAACTGGCAAGCGATGCGTAAAGTGCAATATCTCGGCCTGATCACTGCCACTATTCTGGCGATCCTGACCATGATTCTGCTTTGGGTTTTTCGCAATGAAATCGTGGCGCTCTACACCTCAGATCTGATCGTGACCCAAATTGCGGTGTATCTGATTCTGTTTGCCATTGCCTATCAGCTGATGGATGCCTGGCAGATCAGTGCAGCAGGTTGTCTGCGCGGCATGCAGGATACCAAGGGGCCAATGTGGATTACTATGCTGGCTTACTGGGTCATCGCCTTCCCGGTTGGGGTATATTTATCACGCTTTACGGAGATGGGCGCCGCCGGTGTTTGGGTTGGCCTGATCGTGGGTCTGAGTGTTGCCTGTGTTTTATTGCTGGCACGACTCTATAGCAATAACAGACGTTTAAGCTTAAAGTTGTAAAAACTTAGCGACTTTCAAGCAATCTTAAATAATAAGTAGGTGACATGAATGTCACCGTTGAGCTGTGATACAGGGAAGTAGCATCAGATCAACGAAACTGTTCTGTTACTTTTGCCATGACAAAAGTAAAAATTGCCGATGCGACAGCATAAAAATAAAAGATGAGAGCATAGCCTTGAGTATTCTAATTTCGATGTAGAAGTTAAGAATTAGCTCCCAAAGCCTCCTTCAATCCTTGTGGAATCTCCGATTCATCCGCCACATCTTTGGTCACCACCTGCCCCACAATTACATCCGTACCATTAAAAGCCATGGTGGGTGAACCATATAGCTCATAACCTTCATTTAAGGCACGGGTCACCCGCGCACAAAAATGCACATCATCCTTCCCAGTAAAATATCGATAGACTTTCATTGAATTTTCTTCATTACAGCAATCTGTTTATTTTAAGCTTTTAGCTATAAAACAACATTCAGAATTAGTACTCGGTCTTATCTAAAACGATGATGGATTCCGGCATATTCTTATAGTTTAAACGCAAGCAATAAAGATAAATCTTTTAACAAATCAAAGATGATGCATTAAACATGGAGAAGCTGAAGGAAATCACAACACAACCTCTACAATTAAATCTAGGCAATTGAACCTTTGTCACCTATGATCAAATACATCCATTCATAGTTGGTTTCAAGGAATCTCGCATGGCAAAAACGGCTAGCACACCCGGTCGTCGCTTTATGAAACTTGCCGGAATGACCGCAAGTATTGCAGGTAAAACCCTCTCCAATTCCATTAAAAATTTAACTGCCGATGACGAGCAGAAAAACACTGCGCGCAGTAAATTATTTCAGGATATTGGTGTGCAGATTGCGGATACCTTGGGGGAAATGAAAGGCGCAGTCATGAAAGTTGGCCAGATCGCCTCTCAATATAAAGATGTTTTCCCGCCCGAAGTCGCTAAAGCCATTGCCAAGTTACAGCGTCAGGCGCCACCGATGCCGTTTAAAGAAATTCAGGCACAAGTGGAAAAAGAATTGGGTAAACCTTTACAGCAACTTTTCCAGCAGTTTGATGAGCAGCCATTTGCCGCGGCCTCGATTGGTCAGGTGCATAAAGCCACCCTACCGAATGGCCAGCAAGTTGTGGTCAAAGTACAATATCCTGGTGTGGATGAAGCCTGCGAAAGCGACCTGAAACAAGTTCGTCTGGCACTGCGCATGATGGGCGTCTTAAAGATTGACCGTAAACTTCAAGATCAATTATTTAAAGAAATTCAGCACAGTCTGGACAATGAGCTGAACTATGAAATTGAAGCCCAGAATCTGGAAATCGCCCGTGCCTTCCATGAGCCTCTGGACAATAAAATTGTGATTCCGAAAGTGTTTCATGAGTATTCATCGCGACATATTTTGACCTTAAGCCAAGAGCTTGGTGAAAGTATCGAAACTGCCAGCACTTGGCCACTCGAAACCCGAAATGCTTTAGGCCGCCGCCTCTTCCGCGCCATTGGTCAGGAAATTTTTTATCTGAAACGCTTTCACTGTGACCCGCATCCAGGCAACTTTGCATTTCGTGAAGATGGCTCTGTGATTGTTTATGATTATGGTGGCGTCAAAACCTTATCGACTGAAGTGATTGGACATTTTAGGGAACTGATCCATGCTGCACGCGAGAAGAATATTCCCGTGATCGAGCAACAGCTGGATGCGCTGCATTCCTTGACTGAAACTGGAAAATTCCCGAAAGAATTATATGAACAATGGCTGGAAGTGCTCATGCGTCCTCTGGTCACTGACTATGATTTTGCCGAAAACTCAGCGCATCATGATGGGATGGAGTTGCTGAAACCTTCGTTGAAATATTGGGATGTATTTAAGCCCTCTCCTGATACCTTGATGGTGAACCGGACAATTTCAGGACAATACTGGAACCTGATTCATCTCAAAGTACATGATGATTTAAGTGATGTATTTGAAGAACTAGTGCCGAGCCGAAGTTAAGTTGAGACGATAGGCTTACACGCTGTAACCCTAGATTACTTGAAATATCAAATGTTACATTATAACATTTGATCAAGAATCATGAGGAAGTTAGATATGCGTTCAGATATCCACCCTGAGTATCGTGAAGTGTTATTCCATGATACCAATGCCGATGCCTATTTCGTGATTGGCAGCACGATGAACTCGAGTCAAACCAAAGAATATCAAGGTAAAACATATCCTTATGTAACACTAGATATTTCAAGTGCATCACATCCTTTCTATACGGGTGAGCAACGTCAGACCAGCAATGAAGGACGTGTGGCAAGCTTTAACAAACGTTTTGGGCGTTTTAAACGGGGTTAAAACCGAAAAACCTCGGTTATCTTAAGATTTAAATCGCGGTTTATGTCAGGAAATGACCTCCAATTTCCTGACTTTTTTATGCGTTTATTTTAACTCTATGCCAACACGAGTGAAGTGAAATAAAAGCCCAGTGCCAGAACAATAATGCCGACAATTAAGCTGGATAATGCATATAACAGCGCTAGGCCCATAGCACCTTGTTTCAATAACAAAAAGCTTTCCAGGCCAAAGCTGGAAAATGTGGTAAAGCCCCCGAGAATTCCCACCATTAAAAATAGACGAGCTTCTTGTTGGAGTACTGGATACTTTTGGCTACAGGCAAAAAAAATCCCGGCACATAAACAGCCCAGAATATTGATCCACCAGGTGGGCCAGGGAAATTGCATTTGCGGTTTAAACAGCCAAAGTCCTGCTGCATAACGCAGACTGGCACCGATTGCCCCACCCATTGCCACCCAAAGCCAGCCCATATTTTTCCCTGTTCTATTTATTGATCAAGTTTATTTTATCCAAAGTTTTATATTTAGCATGGATAAATTTCACTGCTATCTTGAACCGAAAATCAATGAAATACCATGGAACTTCGCAAGAAAATTGCTATATTTATCGCATCGAATTTTCATAAATGGTACAGGAAAAAAACAGCATGGCACAGGATTTATTGGCCCAGTTGGCAGCAGGCGAAGCAAAATTTGCAGATGTGATTGCTTATATCGAATCGCGTTATACGCATATACCGACTGCATTTAAAAATGGCCAGCAGAATAATGCGGCCACAGAAAACCAGGGCAGCGCCAAAGTCTTTTCTTTTGCACAATTAAATGGTCTGGATCAGGCACAGACCTTAAGCCTGTTTGCTGAGCATTATGCTTCTGTATTGGCAACGCCAGAGGCGACTGATCATCAGAATATCCGCCAGTTTATGCTCAATGGCTGGGATGTAATTGCCTTTGAAGGTCAGGCTTTAACTGCGAAGTAAGTACTAAGCAGATAAAAAACCGCTCAAAGGAGCGGTTTTTTATCTGCAACTCAGAAGCGTGCATGAAGTATGTTTTAGCTTTTACCGACTTTTTCGATCCATTTAATGGAACTGACGCGGAAGACCTCACAAGCACCATCACCCGTATCGGTCGGAGTTAAAGACGATTTCCAGACCAGATCTTTGTCACGCACTTCAACCAGTTCCCCTTGCATACGCACCAGATCGCCACGCTTTACCTTTTTAATTGCCTTAGCAATTTCAGGGTTAGCGGGAATGATATGCATATTGGACACCATCTGCTTGGCTTGTTCTACCGGCACTGGCACCCGATCCATTTTCCAGTTCAAATAGCGGTCATATTGATTGACCGTGATATGTCGAGCAATTTCAGGTTCGGCAAACAGCCCCCAACTGACAGCATAATCAATCGGAGAGAATTTGGCTTGCGGGTCAGAACTATAAACCTTGGAACCCAGAATACGAAAATCACCTTTAAAAGGCTGCAAGACCGAAATTGACTGGCCTTTAACGACAGGAGGCAAACCTTTGGCAATATTGTGGTCGACCGAGCTATAGCCCGAAATAGGCAGCAACAGGCTGGCCAGCAAAGCATAATGTTTAACGTATTTGAACATAATTTTTAATCTAATCCTAATCAAGTTGATCAAACGTTTTAAGGATATCTTCCTTGATCTTACGGATTTTTTAATGAATAAACAGTTGAACTTGGTAACAAACTGCACGTATTTAGTCAGCTCGATATATGCCTGTCATTTTATTTTTCAGTTAAGCTAGAACGTATTTCCATCAAATTAAAATAACTCAAATGCTGTATAAACTTTATCAACAACATATCTTTCCGCATCTGCTGAATCAAGTGATGCAAACGCCATCCTTGATGGACTTGCGTCGTGAACTACTTTTGGATATTTCCGGTGAAGTACTGGAAATTGGTTTTGGTACCGGCCTGAATCTGCCTTTTTATCAATCGGTTGATAAGGTCTATGCGCTAGAACCAAATCCGGCGATCTTCAAACTGGCAGAAGCGCGAATTCAACAGGCAGGGTTTCAGGTCGAGCATATTCAGGCCAGTGCAGAAGCTTTGCCTTTTGCCGAAAATAGTGTGGAAAATATTGTGTCTGCCTGGACGCTTTGTAGTATTGCAGAGCTGGAACAGAGCCTGCAGGAAATTTATCGTGTGCTACAACCGGGTGGGACTTTACATGTGGTCGAACATGTTCTGAATCGACAAAATTTAAATATTCAGCGTCTACAACATTTACTCACTCCCATTCAAAAGAAAGTCGCAGATGGCTGTCATCTGAATCGGGATATTGAGACCGCCTTGCTGGAAACCGGTTTTGAAATAGAAACTTTAAATTATGTAGATGCGGAAGGTATACCCAAGATTGGCCAACGTATGTTGTTAGCACGTGTTCGTAAACTAGGAAGCTAATTTACGACCATCTTATATTTAGTGTGGCTGAAGGTGGGTTACTTGCAGCAACTGACAATGAGCACGATATTCAGAGCCCGTCCCGACCCGGAATTCTTGTCCAGTCGTGCCTGAATGAACTGTCACCAGATCACCAGTGAGCGTGATTTTCTGCCCCGATTTTAGCCGGCGAATCTGATCGGCAATTTTTTCAGTGGCAGCAATCAGACTAAAATACTGTACATGCGTATTGACGAAGTCACGCTCCGCTTTATTGGTTTGTCCTTCGAGCTGATAGCAGCGTTTTGCTTCATCAAACTCCAGTTTTGCCTGTATAGCGGGCAGCGGTTGAGTCAGCAACAGCACATCAATATTACTCAGATAGGCCAGATCATTAAAATGCCCCACCACAGGGCTGGCCTGATGCAGCACCCGACGATCAGGTTTTACGAAACGGTGATCATGCACAATATAAGTCGCGGAAATGCGCTTAACGGGTTCTACTTTAAAGTTTTTAAGTACGCCCTTTTCTTGCAGATGCGGAATGGCACGAAAAAATTCATTCCACACCCAGAGTCCTAGCATAAACAGCAGCGCAGTGATCAGTAATTTTTGCATAATTTTTTATTCTTCACTGGATTTTGGTCAATCCTGAAAATCAATCCGAATGGTTTCAAAACGTACCCGCCCTTCCTGAACCGCACGGGCAATGGCTTGCTGGCCTTTGGTCAGACGTGCTCCGCCACTTTTAATGTCAATCAAAACCACTTCAATATCTTCAGCGTCGCCTTCGCCATCACGAAAATCGGTATAACCATCAAAGACCACATAATCCACCGGATCACCCAAAAACTTGGCATCACTCGGCAGATATTGAAATTCCGGCATGATCGGCGCGAGCTGTTCCGCCATTTTTCCTTTGAGAACTGCACGGCTGGTATTCACGCTGCGTTTTTGCGCGGCAATGAGGGACTGCTGATGCTCTAGTTCCAGCTCGGCAATATACTGCTCATATTCGGCCTTGATCCGTCCATTGCGCGTCTGACTTAAAATAATAGTGGTCAATACCACCCCGATACATGCGCCAATCAACATGGCCATCCATATGGACATTCAATCTTCCTAATTTGCCTGATTTTTATAGCATCGCATTCGACTGAAGTTGAGGACTTCGGCCATTTGCATACTTGAAAAGAATGATATGCTAGGCCGGAACAGAATAAAATCACCTTGAGTCATGAAAACAATTTTAGTTGCGAATCAGAAAGGCGGTTGTGGCAAAACCATGACAGCCATTAGTTTGGCGTCAGCACTCGCACAAAAGGGTTATAAGGTGGCATTGGCCGATGCCGACAACCAGAAATCAACATTGCAATGGCTCAAGCATCGTCCGGCACAGGCAGCGCAGATCCAAAGTCTGGACTGGCGCAATAGCAAGTCCATTGGTGATGCGCCGAAACAGATCGAATACCTGATTATTGATGCACCAGGTGCTTTGACCGATGATCATGCCGAACAGCTGATCAGTGAAGCACATGCGATTATCATCCCGATCCAGCCTTCTTTTTTTGATATCGATTCGACCCGCCGTTTTCTCAAACATTTGCAGGACATCAAACGCATCCGTAAGGGCAAGGTTGAAATTTTACTTTTGGCCAATCGCACCAAAGCAAATGCAGCCAGCAATCAGGACATACAGCAGTTTTTTGACAAGATTGACCAGCAGCCAGTGGCTTGGATTTCGGAACGTGCCCCTTATAGCCGACTGGCTATGGAAGGCCTGTCCGTCTTTGATAAACCTCAGAAAATCTATCGGGAGCTGCAGGCTCAATGGCAACCGGTACTGAATGCCATTATTGATGATCCGAGTCAGTGGTTTTGAGTCAATCATCTGAATCGTGGTATAGCTTTGGGAAAATAATCTCGCTACTTGGCTAGCTATCATTTTCGATCGCTTTTTTTTCAGTTAATATGCCTCAACACGACCTAAAAAATGAGTCATTAAATTCAGTGCAACAGTACGCGCCTACATTACAAAAAGTCTTATTATTTGGATTGTTCTTTATCCTGATTTTTTTGAGTTTTCATATACTCAAGTATTTCATCATTCCTGTAGTTTGGGCAGCCATTATTGCCTATATGACTTGGCCGCTGTATCAGTCGGTGTTACGCCTGTGCGGCAATCGACCAACATTGAGCGCAACCGTAATGATCTTGGCCGTGATTCTAGTCTTTGGTCTGCCGTTTATTTTCGCCATTTTCATGCTGCAGCACGAAGGTCGTAACCTGTATTTTGAATTGCAGCGACAAGTGTTTTCCGGTCACCTGAATGTCCCTGATTTTATTCGCGGGCTTCCGATTGTCGGCAAGGAAATTACCCGAACCTTAAATGAAATCAATACGGATCCGCAGAGTATTGCACTGTCGGTATCGACCTGGATTCAAGGCCATCTGAATTACGGCAAAGTGGTGTTGAATGAAGTTAGTAAAAACATCTTTAAATTATGTTTTGCGATACTTTCGCTGTTTTTCTTCTATCGTGATGGTCAGACCATTTTAAATCAGGTGCGTAAAGCCTTTGAAATGGTGGTCGGTCCACGTGTACATCATTATTTTTCCACCATTTCTGCGACTACACGTGCCGTAGTATATGGCGTCGGTTTGACCGCAATTGCACAATCCTTATTGGCTGGTCTGAGCTATTTTGTTGCAGGTGTGCCGAATCCGATGGTTTTAACCATTGTGACCTTTATTTTTGCCCTGATTCCCTTTGGCCCACCTCTCGCCTATAGTGCGGTGGCGCTATGGCTGTTTTCACAAGGACAAACCATTGAGGCCATTGGGGTCATGGTCTGGGGTGTCTGTATTGTCAGTACTGCCGATAACGTGATTCGTCCACTGGTAATTTCTGGTGCAACCCAGATTCCTTTCCTGCTGATCATGTTTGGAGTCTTGGGTGGTATTGCCAGTTTTGGTCTGGTCGGGGTGTTTATTGGCCCGGTGATTCTGGCTGTGCTGCTTGCAATCTGGCGTGAATGGTTACATGAAAGTAATCTGAATGAACCTTTAATGATGCCTAAAGCCACTATGGCACATGAGATTGATCCGGAAACACAAGACACACCGCCCAACGCACCTTAAAGCATAGATAGAATCGACTTAAACAAAACAAAACATTTAAGTACTGATTCTATATAGAGCTTCTGATCTTGCTCTGTTTAAATGAATCCACAAAACAGAATAAAGATCAGGATGCCAAAATCATGTCTTCATTGTTTAAAATTACGACACTTTGCGCGTTAAGCGCCGCACTTTTTACCGGTTGTGCATCAACCTCTCCATCAAATGAAGTGGTCAGAGCAGTGACTGTGAATGCTGTAAATGCTCAAGGTGTGGGCCAAGAGATTGGGACCGTATTACTCAGTGACAGCCCAGCCGGTCTGGTCATTCGTACCAACCTGAAACAACTTCCTGCGGGTGAACGCGGTTTCCATATTCATGAAAATGGTTCATGCGCGCCTGCCATGAAAGACGGCAAGATGGGTGCAGCACTGGCTGCAGGTAGCCATTACAATCCAAATCAGGCACCGCATCACGGTACACCAGTGACAGGTCACTTAGGTGATTTACCCGCATTGAAAGTCAATACAGATGGAACTGCACGTGTCACCCTGCTTGCGCCACGTCTGAAACTGGCTGATGTTCAGGGTCGTGCCATTATGGTACATGCCGGTGGCGACAATTATTCCGATAACCCATTACCCTTGGGCGGCGGCGGTGAACGTATTGCCTGTGGTGTGATCTAAACACCTTCATGCCAATGACTCAATAGAAAAACGGGCACTATGCCCGTTTTTTATAGACATTTCCTTTATTTTGGCGTCTAAATTGCATTCAGAACTTTGCGTTTTTACTTCCCGGATCCTGTCCTTGTGAATGCTGCCCGACCTGCGACTGCTACTTTTGTTAAAATTATAAAACCTGTCCTGCTGCCCTTTCAGTCTAGTGCGCTGATGACTTATTGCCTGCAAATCTTGCTAGTGTTTTTAGGTACCACTTTCGGTCTGAAATTTCTGGGTTATGACTTCTTGATCGTTCCAGTAACTTTAGGGGCAATTGCCACGGCACTGACTGATTTTGATGACCGGCTAAGCCTGCGTTTGCGCAACCTGTTACTGGTCATCATTCTGTTTTTTAGTGTCAGCAGCATTCTGGAATTTCTTGCTCCGCATAAATTCTGGTTTGCACTGTGGCTGTCACTGTCGAGTGCACTGTTTATTCTAATGGGTGCATTAGGCCAACGTTATGCCACAATTTCATTTGGCACCATTTTACTATCAATCTATACCATGTTCGGCTTGGGCGAATATCAGCACTGGTATGAACAGCCGCTTTATTTTGTCATTGGGGCGCTATGGTACGGCCTGACGTCTATTCTATTTTTTCTGCTGCGTCCTACCTTGCAGGTTCAGGAAAATCTCGCACAAAGCTTGCAGCACATGTCGGAGTTACTGCTGAGTAAAGCCAAACTGTTTGATCCGGACCAGCATGCGAATGTTGAAAACCTGCTCTATGAGTTGTCACTTAAAAATACTTTAGTCATTCAGAGTTTTAACCGCAGCAAAGATTCGCTATTGACCCGACTCAAAGCTTCGCGTGCCAATCGTAATACCATTTACTGGCTGAATCTGTATTTTTTGATGCAGGATATTCATGAACAGGCCACCGCGAATTATCTGCATTATGAACAGATCGAACAGCATTTTAGCCGCACTGACCTGATTTTCCGGATTCAGAAAAATATCCGTCTGCAAGCCCTTGCCTGTCAGCATTTGGCAGAATGTGTACTGCGCAATGAGAAATTTTACCTGTCTACAGATGATGAACTGGCATTAAAACATTTACAGGAGTCGATGCAGGACTGGATTGCTCAACACCCACAAAATATTGAAGTTAAAAATTTACAGCTTATTCTGGCCAATCTGCTGAGTGTATATGAGCAGTTACAACACCTGCATGATCAACAGGCGCTGTATAAGCCACGCTATCAGCAGCATTTTGATGACCTGAGTCTGTTTGATGATGATATTCGCGATAGCACAGATCTCTGGCTGAAACTCAAACCGCACTTGAGTCCACAATCGGCACTCTTTCGGCATGCGGTGCGGATTGCCATTGTGTTTCTAGTCGGCTATGCCATTTCATTATTGCCCTTTGCAAAAAATGGCTACTGGATTTTACTGACCAGCCTGTTTGTCTGTCAGATCAGTTATTTTGCCACCAAAAGCCGGCTCAAATTGCGGACCCTAGGAACATTATTGGGTGTCATGCTGGGTGTTCCCATTCTGTATTTTGTGCCAAGTGTCGAAGGTCAGTTACTCCTGACAGTAATTTTTGGTGTCGGTTTTTTCTATCTACGTTCCAAAAAATATGCCATGGCCACTCTCATGGCGACATTGATGGTACTCCTGATCTTCAACCTGAAAGGTGCCGGTTACGCGATCATTTTGCCACGTATCATTGATACCCTCATAGGCTGTCTGATTGCCTGGATGGCAGTAAGCTGGATCTGGCCTGACTGGAATTTTCGCAATATTTCCAGCAATATTAAAAAATCATCGCTTGCTACACTGGACTATTTTGCTGCAGTGGTCGAGCAATATCAAAACGGTAAAGATAACAGTATTGCTTACAGGACTGCACGGCGTCTGGCCCACAATGCACAGATTGATTTATCCAGCATGATTTCAAGCCTGAGTACCGAACCGAATCCAGATCCGCAACTAGTCAAAAGTGCCTTTCGCTATCTGGTTTATAGCCATAGCCAGCTCAGTTATATTGCAGCATTGGGGAGTCACCGTGAGCAGGTCACTGATGCGCAAATTCTAGATTTAATGCGTTGGTGCCAGCAGACCTTAACTGCGGTATTGCTGCAACAACAGCCTTTAGCTACCTACGACATTGATCATAAACTGGCAGAAATTCAACGCTTAAGTACCCAGGAAAACCAGTCAGCACATCTGCTTTTGGTGCTGAAACAGATCAGTTTATTGCTGGAAACCTTACCGGAATTACTAAAATTACGTCATGAATTACTAGGTGCCGAGATTAAATAACCAACTGCCTCACTTGGTTATAACTTATTAAAAATATTGAATATATTTTTATTATTAAGATTCAATATTCAGGTGATATTCGGTACACTCAAAACTAATTCGGTTAAATCAATATGTATTATGAACATCAAAACTTTGCGTCTGGTCGGTTTGCTTGAAGGGATTTCATTCCTGCTGCTGTTATTTATCGCGATGCCAGTGAAATATATGATGGATAATCCGATTTTAGTGAAATATGTCGGCATGGGTCATGGCGTACTGTTTGTGCTGTTTCTGGTGGTGTTATTCGCGGTATGTGAAAAACAGAAATGGTCTCTCAGCATGTTTGTGATGGGTTTAATCGCTTCGATTCTGCCTTTCGGTCCATTCCTGTTTGATATGAAACTAAAGAAGCTGGAACAGCCCGCTGAAGCTTAATTGTAGAATCCTAATATAATTAGATCAGTCAAAAGAAAATTCTCTCTCCCTTTGGGAGAGAGTTAGAGAGAGGGAACTTATTAAATACTTAACCTCACCCTAGCCCTCTCCTAAAAGGAGAGGGAAATTCAATACTGAACATATGATTTCAATAATTTATAATTTCCCTTAATAAGGAATCAAAACTCTCCACGCTCTTGTCTTTCCAGCATTAACTGTTTGAGTTGCATGCGTGGCAAAGTAAACCAGAGTGCAATCAAGATAAAAGACGCACTGCAATAGGCCCAGATATCATAAGCTTCATATGCCATTCTTACTGCTTCAATTACCACAAAAAAGCTGAGCATCAGGATAATAGAAACCGTCGCAGCCACCGTACCTTTGGACACTTCTGAAGACATCAGTGCAAAACGGTATAGTACCGAGAAACTTACGCCCTCACCTAGACTGATACAGGTGGTGCCGATAATCAGACAATGAACAAAATACTCTGGAATCAATAAGCCCAACATCAATAAACCGGCACCCAACAGCATCAGTGGCAGACCCAATAATACGGTTTTACCCAGCGGCATTTTATCGATAATTTTCAGCAAAATCAGATTACCTGCAATCAGGCCACCCAAGACCGGAAACTGCGCCAGACCATATTGCACACTACTGAATCCAAATTGCTCGACCAGAATCACCGGTGACAAGGCAATCCATAACATCAAGGGCAGACTCACCAAAGGCAAGGCTACAGTCATGATCACAAAGCGTTTATTTTTTAGAACCTGTTTAAAGTCATCCAGAATATAGCTGACCGGTTGTCTGGGAATACTGACTTTCAGGTTTGGCATTTTGGCTTTCAGGCCAAACCAGCTCAGAAATGAAAGAAATGCAATCCCGATAAAGCCCCAATGCCAGGAGATATGATCAATCATAAAGGCACCCAGCACTGGTCCTAGCAAGGGTGCCAGCAAAGACACATTGGCCATCAGTGCCATGACTTTGATGGCATCACGTTCTTCAAAGCTTTCCTGAATGGCGGCATAACCTACAGCAGTAATAAAGGACAGGCCAAAGCCCTGTAAAAAGCGCAGGAATAAGAAACTTTCGATATTGGGTGTCAATAAAATGGCCAGACAACTGAGGGTAAAAAATGCCACACCGCCGAGCAGTACCGTTTTACGTCCGAGACGATCGGACAATGGCCCCAAGATCGCTGCGACAAATGCCCCGCCCAACAGGAAAAAGGACATGGAGGATGGTGCCCATGAACTACTCACGCCAAAATCACGGGTAATCGCCAGCATGGCCGGTTGAATCAGGTCATTACAGATATAGACTGAGAATTCAAATAGGACCAGTGCCAGCGGGAACATGAGTGTGGCACGGGTCAGTTTTTGGGTTTGGATTTTTTGCATGGGAGTTTTTATTGTCAGTCTGCCCGTTTTAACAGACTGAACTTTGTTTAAAATAGAAAGAAGAAATTTTAGCAGAGTCCTGTTTTTAAGTCCGTTCTCTTTTTTAATGACCTAATCAAAATATTATTTTTGCTTTTAGCGACTTGAAACCAAATTATCTAATTCATAAAAATTATTGAAAAGCCGTGAAATGAAAAGTACTTATAATCATTACAAATCAAGGGAGGATACATTATTCATCTATATTCTAATAATTTATAAAAATCAAATAGACTCTACTGAATTCCACTCTTGAAACCATTTTTCTTTTCTAACATTTTCAAAATGAAGAATTTGTTCTACCAAGTCTATAATTAGTTGATCAATATCTTTTGCTATTGAATATCCTAGCGTTATTTTTGAAATACTCCCACTTTTTAATTGGTCACTACAGTCTAATCTAGAGGAATGATAGTTAGCCCTATCCATGATAAATTGATCAATATAATTAACATGTCCTTCTGTTGAAAAATGATCTTGAGGAAAAAATCTTACTAGGGCGTGTCCTCATTTGAAGAATTGGTTTTAAATACTTAAAATCCTCCTTTGAGTTATTTTTATTTCTATATTTTCAATGGCACGTACTCTTCTTACCGATGATATCTGGCAGCAAATTCAAGATACTATGCGATTACATGGTTGCTACCGTTCAAAGAATAGTAGAAATATCATGGAAGCGATCTTATGGAAACTGCGTACAGGCGCCACATGGCGTGATATTCCTCAAGAATTTTGTCCTTGGCAAACTGCTTATAATCGTTTTAATCGTTGGGCAAGCAAGGGATTGTGGAATAAATTTTTTTTAGATTACGAGGCGTCTTGGATCAAGAATGGGTATTCATTGACGGAAGCTACATACGCGTGCATCAACATGCAAGTGGAGCTCGGAATGGTTTCGAAAGAGCAATTGGACAATCACGTGGTGGACGAACAACAAAAATACATCTTGCAACCGACGCGAATGGATTACCGATTGATTTTAAAATCACTGGGGGTGGCGTCCACGACAGTCAAGTTGCAAAACAACTGATTGATACTGTAGGCGAGGCAACTTATCTCATTGCTGATAAGGGGTATGATGCTGAGCACATTAGAATATATGCCCAGAACAAGGATATGATTCCCATCATTCCAATGAGATCAAATAGTAAAAGATCGAATAAGGAGTTTGATAAATATCTATATAAATTAAGACATTTAGTTGAAAATGTGTTTGCGAGATTGAAGCATTTCCGAGCGATTGCAACCCGATTTGATAAGCTTGCACGAAATTACCAGTCTATGATTTACATTGCTTGCATATTTATTTGGTGTAAAGCCAAATGAGGACACGCCCTAAGCTTAGCCAACAGAATCTTAAAAACCAGATTAAGTCTTCATTACCTTTCATCATATTAAGAGTGATTCCGCTATCCCAATTGATATGACAGTTTAAATACACTTCTCTTTTCAAATTAGATAAAGAAAAAATAAAATTTTGATCTGCCTCTAGTTCACTATCTTTCTCACGATACAATAATTTTTCTCGTAGGATTTTTTCTGATTTTCTTTTATCGTAGTTGGTATAAAACCTATTTAGATAGAATAATAAGAGTGAAGCTAAAAATCCTCCAATTACGCCAATTGTAGCGGCTAATATATTTGAGTCCATTAACTCCCCCTTCCCAAAACAAAAAAGCGCATCCTTAGATACGCTTTTAACCAAAAACTGCCTAAAGATCAAACACTATTATGGACAGACCGCTTTCTGGAAAGTCTTGGTATTTGAACCTCTTGCACAACGATACAACTTCTCGGTGTTTTCCAGCATCCAGCTGTTATCTTCCCGTTTAAAATAATAAATGGTCTGTACCGAATGTACCGAATCATCCATTAAACCGGTTTCAGTGACTTTGACCTGTCCAATCGTGGGCGACTCTACCTTGTCAAAGAACTGCCGTAATTCAACCGTTGCCAGTTCCTTGCGTAAATCCGTTCTTAATTGTAAAACCTGTTCCAAAGGCGTGTCCGAAGACGACTGTACCTTTGCAATGACCTGTTGAGCAGTTGCACAGCCTGAACCCAATATACCAAAATCGAGAGTTGCGACTGCCAATATCCGGAACATATTATTTAACCCTTTATCGTCATTCTTATTCCAACCCATCATGCCGAGCTTCTTACTACAAAACCATTTAGACTCTGTAACTGTATTTACACAGCAATAAAAAAGCGCACCTTTCGATGCGCTTTTTTCAATTCCGATCGATTAAAGATCGAAAAGTTTACCCGGGTTCATGATGCCATTTGGATCGAACACTTTTTTCAGGGCTTTCATATATTCAATTTCTTCCGCCGAACGCGAATATTCAAGATATGGCTTCTTGGTCATGCCCACACCATGTTCCGCAGAAATTGAACCGTCATATTTTTTCACGGTATCAAAGACATACTTGTTCACCACCTGACATTTGGCAAAGAATTCATCTTTAGACAAATCAGCAGGTTTTAAGATATTTAAGTGCAAGTTACCGTCACCGATATGACCGAACCAGCAGATTTCAAAGTCTGGGTAATTCGTCGATACAATCGCATCAATTTCTTTAATGAATGCAGGAACGTGCGTGATCAGAACGGAAATGTCATTTTTGTATGGAATAAATGGCGCGATAGATTCAGAAATATCTTCACGTAAACGCCATAAACTTTCTACTTGATCAAGGCTTTGGCTCATTACGCCGTCCAGCACCCAACCTTGTTCCATGCAATGCTCGAAGATTTCCATCGCCTTGTCCATAATCGGTTCAAACGGCGCTTCAAACTCAAGCAACACATAGAAGGGACATTCAGTTTCAAATGGACGTTGCACGTGACCATGTGCCAACACTTTTTGCATTGCCAGTTCACCAAAGAACTCGAACGCGGTTAAATCAATTTTCGCCTGGAAGGCATGCAATAACGGCATGATCGCATCAAAGTCAGGTACACCCAGTACCATCACTTGCAGGTCTTGCGGTTGACGTTCAAGCTTGATTTCTGCTTCCGTCACCAGACCCAGCGTGCCTTCACCACCGATAAATAAATGCTGAAGCGCATAACCGGTTGCATTCTTGATCATGCCTTTGTTCAGGCGCAATACATCGCCCTTACCTGTCACAACCGTCAGGCCAAGCACCCAGTTACGGGTCATGCCGTATTTGATGACTTTAATGCCGCCAGCATTGGTCCCGATGTTACCGCCAATTTGCGATGAACCTGCAGACGCAAAGTCAACCGGATAATACATGCCCTGCTCTTCAGCATAGTTTTGTAACTGTTCAGTCACTACACCTGCCTGTACACGCACCATGCGATCTGCCGGGAAGAATTCCAGAATCTGGTTCATCTTATCCATGCTGACCACGATCTCGCCATTGGCTGCGACTGCACCTGCAGAAAGACCGGTACGACCACCCGATGGAGTCACTGCAACGTTAAATTGGTTCGCCAATTTAACGATGTCTTGAACTTGCTCAGTGGACGATGGAAAAACGACGACTGACGGGTTTGGATCAAAGTGCTTCGTATGATCGCGACCCCAATTCTGGAGGCTGTCCGTATCGGTTTTAATACGGTTTTCACCCACAATTGCAGTCAATTGGGTCAATAACTCAGGGGTTAAAGCGACTGGAGCAT
Source organism: Acinetobacter lwoffii (assembly GCF_019343495.1). Taxonomy (NCBI): domain Bacteria; kingdom Pseudomonadati; phylum Pseudomonadota; class Gammaproteobacteria; order Moraxellales; family Moraxellaceae; genus Acinetobacter; species Acinetobacter lwoffii. The sequence continues at coordinate 1,828,842 of NZ_CP072549.1, forward strand.
TCATCGTTTACAGACCTAGCATGATTTAAACAAGAGAGACTTCGCTGGTTCATTTGCACATTTTTTACGCATAAAAACATGGATACAAATCAGGCGAAACATGATTATTAAAGCACCGGATCACGCTGCTTTAAAAGCATGGCGCAATATTATAAGCTATTTTTTAGCGTTTCCCTCGAAAAATGAAAATTTTGATAATATACCTTTGAAAATGCAGATTTAAATCAAATACCATGATCATTATTATCAATATATCTTGCCAGAATAGCTGATGTGAGCGTCATCAAGGAAATGTATAAGTGCGCTTTTCCTGTGCTATTATACCGCGACTAAATTTGGCCTTTGTAGCGGAGCCGTAATGAGCCAACATCTATCTCTACCTAAAGATAAAATCCGTTTCTTGTTGTTAGAAGGCGTTCACCAGAATGCAATCGACACTCTAAATGCTGCTGGATATACCAACATCGATTATCGTAAAACTGCGCTTGAGGGTGAAGCGTTGAAAGAAGCGATCAAAGATGCTCACTTCATCGGTATTCGTTCCCGTACTCAATTGACTGAAGAAGTCTTTGAAGCTGCGAACAAACTGATTGCTGTCGGTTGTTTCTGTATCGGTACCAACCAGGTGAACCTGGACGCTGCAATGCGTCGCGGTATTCCAGTCTTTAACGCACCTTACTCAAATACGCGTTCAGTGGCTGAACTTGTACTTGCTGAAGCAATTCTTCTTCTACGCCGTGTACCTGAAAAATCAGCAGACACACACACAGGCGGCTGGAACAAATCTGCAGTTGGTTCGTTCGAAACACGTGGTAAAACTTTAGGTATCGTAGGTTACGGTTCAATTGGTTCACAACTTTCTGTACTTGCTGAAAGCATGGGTATGAAAGTGATCTATTTCGATACAGTGACTAAATTGCCTTTAGGTAATGCACGTCAAGTCGGTAGCTTAGGCGAACTTTTGGCAAATGCCGATGTGGTTTCTCTACACGTTCCTGATGTTCCATCTACACGTAACTTCATGACCAAAGATCAGTTCGCGCAAATGAAAGAAGGTTCGATCTTCATTAATGCGGCACGTGGTACCTGTGTCGTGATCGAAGACCTGGCAGATGCGATCAAATCTGGTCACATTGCTGGTGCTGCGGTTGACGTATTCCCGAAAGAACCTAAAGCGAACGGTGAAGAATTTGTTTCTCCACTGCGTAACCTGCCAAACGTGATCCTGACTCCGCACGTGGGTGGTTCGACCATGGAAGCGCAAGCGAACATCGGTCTGGAAGTCGCTGAGAAATTTGTAGCTTATTCTGACAAAGGTATGACTTTATCTGCGGTGAATTTCCCAGAAATCGCATTGCCATTGACTGAAGGCAAACACCGTTTACTGCACATCCATCAAAATATTCCGGGCGTGTTGTCTAAAATCAACAACCTGTTTGCTGAACAAGGCATCAACATCTCTGGTCAGTCACTGATGACTAAAGGTGATGTCGGTTACCTGGTAATGGATGTCGATGCTGCTGCATCTCATGAAGCACTCGATATGCTTTCGAATGTTGAAGGTACAATCCGCGCACGCGTATTGTTCTAATTCAATATAGTAGAAAAACCACAGCTCTCGGGCTGTGGTTTTTTGTTTTTTAAGGTTTTTATTTTAAAACTTTTTCAGCTTATGCTGCTCTTCCGTTATTCGAGCAATCGAAACCTATTTAGTCATGCTGAATTTTAAAATTGCACCCATCGTGCAAGCGCCGCTGATTTTGCTGATCGCCATGATCAGTATGCAAAGCAGTGGTTCCTTTGCCAAATATCTGTTCGGTCAGTTTCCGATCCTGACTGTTTCCGCAATGCGTCTGCTTTTGGGCGCTGTGATTTTGGCACTGATTTTTAAAATTTGGCAAATCCATTTCAGACAGATCAAATGGCCGGCCATTATCAGTTATGGCCTTGCTCTGGCCGGCATGAACCTCTTGTTTTACCTATCGATTGATCGCCTACCGCTGGGAATTGCCGTCTCTTTTGAATTCATTGGCCCCTTAAGTGTTGCCCTGTTTTATGCACGGCAAAAATTCGACTTTGTCTGGGTCGGACTGGCGATTCTGGGCCTGGTTCTGCTATTTCCTTTTGATCAGGCTGCCCAGCCACTTGACCCGATCGGGATTGCATTTGCCTTGGGTGCCGGTGCCTGCTGGGCCTTATATATCGTTGCCGGCCAAAGACCTTCAGGCATTTCTGGCAATCATACTGTATGCTTGGGCATGTTTGTCGGTATGCTGGTTTTGATGCCGATTTCGCTCTTTGCAGGCATGCCGGCACATACTTTTGAACCGATGAGTTTGCTGTATTTTGTGGCTTTGGCAGTACTGGCCAGTGCCCTGCCTTTCACACTGGAAATGATTGCCCTGCGTAATTTAAGCGCACTGAGTTTCGGCACCTTGATGAGTTTGGAACCCGTTATTGCCGCACTCTCAGGCCTATTGTTTCTGGGTGAAACCTTGTTGTGGACACAGTGGCTGGCATTGGCCACGATTATCAGTGCTTCGGTAGGCTGTACAGTGACAGCACAAAAAAGGAAGCATTGAATAAAAATAAAGGCGCTAGAGCGCCTTTATTTAAGATTACTTATTTTCAAATTTTAACGTGGTGTTGCGTCTTTAATTGCAGTATTTAATGCATTTGCTGCTGTCACATTATAGCCATCACATGCGGAAGCAAGATGGTCATAATTGTATTCTGTCCATTTGATCATTAAAGGACTTGCACCCTCTTGCTTTAAGCTGTCCACCGCAACCCTTTTGGATTGCGCAATATAGTCAGCGTGATCAATATGTTCCCCATGTTCAGAGAAAGCACTTGGATAAATTTCACCTTGATATTCGATCGCACCAAAATATTTATAATATTGCATAGCTTCGTCTTTATATTCTGCCTTTTTATATTTCAAGTTAGACATCGATTCATCCAGAATATCTTTTGCCAGATCTCCAATTCTTTCGCCAGCCTGCCATTCATCAAGTGTGCGATAACCGGCCTTTATATCCGGATCAAATTCAATATATTCTTTCTCAGGGTGTTCCGCCAGAATACGGAAACATTGAGATCCATTCGGGAAGGTACGGGCTTTTTGTAAACCAACAAAGTTGCTTGCAAACTCATTATAATATTTACGGTCAGCGGCTGTCGTATTATCAATATTAAAGAATACCCGGGTCTCAGTATCATCATACATCTTCACCACAGCAATATTAGTGCGTTCAGTTAATGCCTTACCAGACAGGTCATACCACTCTATATGCCGATGATTACTGATGTTGTTTTCCGGTATCGTTACAGGGCGGCTCGTAAATCTGTCCGGTGTATTTTCCAATACTTTTTCCAGCTTATAACCTAATGTCGTAAGTGTACGATCTGTAGGGAACACGCCTTGCTCTGTGACATAAATTGGAAAAACAATATCCTCTTCAATCGCATATTCAGTATCAACAGCGCTGTTATCATCCGCATATAATATGCCGTCAGTAATTTTATTTTTATGACTGGCTAACAGAAGTTTTTGCGATTCCATCTCTGATCCATCAATATTCGGTAAGTTGAATTGATAGTTATAGAATTCCGAAATGGTGTCTGATGCTCCATCACCCGGGGTTCCAGGATTGGTGGGTGCCGGTTGACTAGTGACTGGTCCATTATTATCAGAACTATCGGAACCACCACCACATGCTGCCAGCATGCAGCTAAAAATGGCGCAAGAGAGTATTCTTAATTTCATTATTATCTACCTTAATTATTTGATATTGTTATTTTAATGCTGTCCCGAAACACGGGATCTAAGATGTTTTCATTGTTATTTTAAAACTAACCCGAATCACGAGGTCTAAGATATTTTAATAAATATAGAAACAAGATCAATTTAAAAATTGATTAATTTGTAACCGCAATTACATAGAAGGTTAACTTTGAATTTAAAATCTTTAGGTATTTGATCGGGCCAAAACTTAACTTGATTGAATCAAAATTTAAGTTCGCCTCGGCAAAATATTTCCTTGCCCTACTCATTAAAAATTAACCAGTTTGCTATAATTTCACTTTCCCCTATTTCTCATTTTCACCCATTCTGGGTAGAAGCTGCTTCCATGCCAAACGCCCAACTCCTTGCCGTATTGTTCATGGTCTTATCCATGACCTCCTACCAGATCAGTGCATCTTTTGCCAAACAGCTGTTTAGTGTGCTGGATCCGGTCACTGTGACCATTTTAAGGCTGTGCTTTGCAGCAATGATTGTTGGGGTAATGTTTCGTTCTTGGAAAATCATTCAGCGGTTGCCTTTTTTGAAATGGCGGGATTTACTCTGCTATAGCGCCGCTTTAGGGGTCATGAATATTTTATTCTATCTGTCTCTGGGAAGATTACCGCAGGGAATTGCAGTCGGTCTGGAGTTTATTGGTCCTTTGGGTCTGGCCCTGCTCTCGATCAAACATCGTAGTGATTATATTTGGGTATTGATGGCCATTTTAGGCATTGCGTTAATGGTGCCATGGGGACAGGCCAATAGTAGTAATTTCGACCTTCTGGGCGCCGCCTGTGCTTTAGGTGCGGGTTTATGTTGGGCACTGTATATTTTCTTCGGGCAACGCGTGGTGCAGCAAAATATCGGCATGCATGCACTGACTATTGCGATCAGTATTTCAGCCTTATGCCTGTTACCAATCGGACTGTATAACAATGCTCCTGCCTTGATAGACACCCAGTATTGGGGCAAGGCAATTACTATTGCTGTACTGGCAACAGCCATTCCTTATGCTCTGGATTTAAAGGCACTTCAGCATTTGAATAAAACCAGCTATGGCACCCTGTCCAGCCTGTCTCCGGCTTTGGCTGCACTGGCCGGTTTTGTACTATTAGGCGAAAAAATTACGCTTCTTCAGGCCGTGGCACTGATCTGTATCATGCTAGCATCAGTCGGTGTGACTGTACGTGCCGCCCGTCAAGGATCAGCAGAAAAGAATACCTAAAAGCCTTATTGGAATTTGAACAACTGATTAAATATCCTATCCATTCTGTGTTTTTACTTGCTTTGAAAGCAAAATATAGAAGACATAAAAAAGATGGCACTACAGCCATCTTTTTTATTTGTTCGACTTGAATGCAAAGCTTAGCTTTGTACCAGCATATCTTTTTTCATGTCTTTATAACGCTGGTATTCATTCTTATACTGCACTGCTAAAGCGGTCTTCTGCTCTTCACCCAGAATTTTACCGGCCTGCTGGAAGAAACCATGTTCCTCTTCTTTTAAGTGATGATGCACTTTTTCGGAAAGTTTTTTGGCCATGGCAATCCAGCCTGGATTACTCAATTCAGTTACAGTTAATTCCTCGATCATTTCGTCCATTTCATGATGTTCAGCTAAAGCATGGCGGGTAATATTCAGGCCTGAATCAGTCATCATCAAGGGAATATAAAAATAACGGTCTTCCGCAGCTTCATGCGCAAATAATTCATTTTTCAGTTGCTTGAACAGCTCACGGCGTTCTGGTGTATCCCCGGAAGTCTGTAATAGTTTTTCTGCAAGATCACGCTGAATCTCATGACTCTCTCTTAATGCTTCAAAAATAGTCGTCATTCCGATATTTCTCCGATTGTTTTATTTTTCATATCATTGATTCTAGAAGATTTTCAGAACAGGTTTAGACGCAGTTTATACAGTGATTTGTTAAGAAATTTTAATATCGAGAATGATTTACATCGGGTTTAGATCTAAAAAAAACATCTGGTATGCCATCCGGCAAATCAGCAGACTGACCAGAATCAGGAATAAAATCCGGATAAAGCCACTGCCATATTTAAATGCCAAACGCACCCCGACCAAGGAACCACAAATATTGGCTACCGCCATCATTGTCCCGACCATAAACAGCACATTGCCACTGGGAATAAAAAAGCTTAAGGCGGCCAAGTTGGTGGTGAAATTGGCAATTTTCGATAAGGCTGATGCATGCAGGAAGTCGACGCTTAAATAGCGAATAAAAAAGAAAATAAAGAAACTGCCGGTGCCCGGACCAAAGATACCATCATAAAAGCCTATCGCCAGACTACCCAAAGCGGCCAGTATCAGCATTTTCCGATTCAGTTTTTGTTCGGTATGCACCTGGCCAAACTGTTTTTTCATCAAGGTATAGATTGCGATCACGATCAACATGACCAGCACAAAAGGCTTAAGGATCTCGACTGGAATTAGCGTAACGCTGGCTGCACCAATAAAAGAACTGACAAAACTGCACAGTGCAATCACGCTCAAGAGCAACCAGGGCAGTTTTACCTGACGCAGGTAGGAAAATGCCGCAGAAGCGGTGCCACAAATGGACGCGAGTTTATTGGTGCCAAAGACCGTAGCAGGCTGTAAATGCGGTAAAGTCCCCATAATTGCCGGGATCTGGATCAGACCACCACCGCCCACGGCAGCATCAATCGCCCCTGCAAAAAATGCAAAGACAACCAGACTGATGATGATCTCAATTTCCATATATTGACTCGATTAGAGGTTCAGGACGCGTTTGGGTACCAGACGTTTTTTGTCGGTGATTTCTGCCAGACCCAGACATTTCTCGCCATCAAAAACCAGCACCTGTTCAGCTGCTTCATGTTCGATATTGCTTTCCATGCCGCGGCTAAAATATTCTGCGCGACCTTCGGGTACCTGCACTTTTGGAAAATGATCAACCGGTGCATAGGCCGGCAACAACAGTGCATCACGCTCTGCTTCGCTCAGGCTTTCCAGATATTCAATGGTATAACTCGGGATCAAATCAAAATGACCGGTTTTGATGCGGTGCAGATAAGTCAGATGGCCATAAGTTCCCAGTGCTTTGGCAATATCTTCACCCAATACCCGGATATAAGTCCCTTTAGAACAGGTAATATCCAGCGTGATACTGTTCTCCGTAAAGGATAAAAGCTCAATCGCTAAAATGGTAATCGGACGTGCTTCACGTTCAATCTCGATACCTTTGCGCGCCAGTTCGTATAAAGGACGGCCTTCTTTTTTCAAGGCAGAATACATTGGCGGCACTTGCTGGATATCACCCACAAATTGCGCCAGTGTTTCCTGAATCAAAGACTCGGATAATTCAGGAACCACTTTTTCCAAGAGCACCTCGCCTTCCACATCACCCGTGGTGGTGCTATGCCCCAAAAATACGGTCGTCTGATAACGCTTGACCGAATCTAATAAATAATGCGAAAACTTGGTCGCCTCCCCCAAACACACGGGCAATAAACCGGATGCCAACGGATCCAGCGCGCCGGTATGGCCGGCTTTTTGTGCACGGTACAACCAGCGGACTCTTTGCAATGCGGCATTAGAACTGATACCCAAAGGCTTATTGAGCAGGAAGACACCACTAAGATGACGACGCTGAATTTTAGGAGATGATGCTTTCATGGCAAAAAATCAGACATTTTATAAATTGGCGCCATGGTAAAACCCTGCGAGAGGATTTACAACTTTTCTATAGTCTCTAATGATTTTTATGGCATATTGAGCCGGCTTGAACATCTAAAAGCTTTAATATCTAAAAGCTTAAATATCTAAAAATAATGAAATAACGAGAAAATAGGTGCATAGGATATGCAGAAATATAAAATATGGATCATTCTGGCGTTGCTGGTGCTATGCATCCTCACACTGCTCTTATGGCTGTCCCCAAAAGAAAATACCCAGGCGGATACCGGGACAAAAATGCCTTTAACCGAAACTCAGGCAGAGCAAACCGCACTCTTGGTCAATGGTCCTGCCAATGCAGCCTTCCCCAGTGCCAGCCAGCAAGATACCGAAATTAATTGTCAGATGCAGCTAGACGCCAGCAACCGTCTGCTCGTGAATGAACAGACCCGCAACTGTTTTGAATATTTTATTACCCAGTTCGGTGAAAAAAATCTGCAACAGATCCAGCAGGATTTTAAAGCCTATATTCGCCAGAATCATAAAGAACCGGCACTCTCGCAAATTCTGGATTTATGGGATCGTTATCTCCAGTATCGTCAGGGTTTAGGCCAGCTCACTGCACCGACTGGGCTGAATCAGGAAGATCCTGCCTATTATCGTAGCATCTATAACAGTACCCAAAATTTGCGCCAGCAATACTTTTCCAAGTATGAAATCGAAGGCTTGTTCGGTACAGAAGATGCCTATCATGAATATACCCTGGACCGGATGAGCGTACTGGCGGACAAAAGCTTGACTGAGATTGAAAAAGCGCAAAAGCTCAAAGCACTGTTTCAGCAGCTTCCGCAGGACTGGCAGGAAAATTTGGAACAACTGAATAAACTGGAAGATCTGCGCAAACTCACCGCTGATATTAAAGCCCGTGGTGGTTCCCGTGATGAAATCCGGCAGATGCGGATAAATCTGGTCGGTGCTGAAGCAACACAACGTCTGGAACAGCTGGATGTAAAACGCAGCGACTGGAAAAACCGGGTGACGGGCTATTTAGATGAACGAGATCAGATTACCCAGTCCAGCATGTCCGATACTGCCAAACAGCAAGCCATTGCCCAACTTCGCAGCCAACATTTTAATACACCGCAAGAACAGCTACGAGTAGAAACCTTTGAACAGGTTCATGATCAGGGAGCCAAACTACCCTTTGCTGACTAAGCCTAAAAGCCATCACCTGTTGATGGCTTTTTTATAAATGCCCTTTTGATAACTTTATATTTTTTCTCAAAATGATCTTTTATAGTTGTTTCCAAATATTTCGTATTTACACAAAATAACTTAGAAAAATTATAATGATTTCAAAGACTTTTTATTTAAATACATCTGCAAATAAAACGCATACTTACAATGTAAATTCCTCCTGTCCTGCATGTCCCCAAATGACATGGTTTTAGACCTCTGAAATGAAAAAATACCGCTTCTTCAAAAGAAAAATTGCTCAGCCACTGAAGGCCTAAACTGTATTTTCATCGTCTGATTTGTGGCTTGCAACACTCTACAAAAAGCAATGATTGCTTGAATAACGATAAAATTTAAAAAGGGACAGCTATGTATACTTTCAGCAAGACAGCCCAGTTACTGACTGTGGCTTTAGCGACCACTCTGGGATTCAGTTTTTCTGCACAGACTCAGGCTGCAGCGAGTGCAACACAAGTCATCGAAAAGAGCCGGTCTGACTATGCCAAGACCAAATATCCGATCCTGATGGTACATGGCTGGTTAGGCTGGTCACGTATTGGCACCGATAGTATCGGGCTGGATTACTGGTATCAGATTCTGCCAGATATGGCACGTAATGGTTCAACCGTGTTTGCTGCACAATTATCGCCGGCAAATACAACGATGCATCGCGGAGAACAACTAATCCATCAGGTTGAAGAGGTTCTGGCAATTACCGGAAAGCAAAAACTGAACTTGATTGGCCATTCCCATGGTGGACCAACAGTGCTGTATGTTGCAGCGACCCAGCCGCAGTATATCGCCTCTATTACCGGCGTTGCAGGAACCTACCATGGCTCCAAAGTGGCAGATGATATTCAGAACAATAGCCTGACGCGTACCGCCTTTAACATTTTAGGTGATTATATTATTGGTCCATTGATTGCACTGGGTCAGTTTAAGCCTGAACTGGAAATTGATTTTGATGCTTCCATGAAATCCCTGAGCCAGACCGGTTCAAATACTTTTAATGCCACAGTGGCACAGCAGGTGGTCAAAGATGGCGTATTGGCTTCTACAGAAAACTGCAATAAAAATTTAAAACAGAAAGATAGTAAAGGCATTCATTATTATTCATGGACGGGTGTGGCCCAAGCCACCAATGCCCTGGATATTGATACGATCCTGATGCAGCTCGGCCCTTTATCTTATGGCAGTAAAGACAATGATGGCATGGTTTCACGTTGTAGTGCGTTCATGGGCAAGGTGATTCATGACCAGTACAAACTCAATCATACGGACCTGGCCAATATGATGTTTGGTCTGAAAGGCGTGTTTGCACCAGATCCGGTCGCCCTCTACCGCCAGCATGCCAACCGACTCAAATTAGAAGGTTTATAACCCCAGAGTGCCTGTATTTTCAGCTGAAATATAGGCTTTTTTTCTGGTTCTTTTTATTTGACCTATCCGCGATCGGGAAGCTGCAATGAAAAAAATAATGTATCACTTAAACCTTTTGCTGCTGGGTTCCATCTTGACTAGTCCTGTGCAAGCCTCGGCATTACAGGAATATAAAAGTAATTTTGTCCTCTCGAGTTATGCCAAGACAAAATACCCGATGGTCTTTGTTCATGGTTTTGGTCTAGGTTTTAACCGGATTGGAACAGATCACATCGGTTTAGATTATTGGTATCAGATTCCCCAAGACCTGAGCCGGTATGGTGCACGGGTGTTTTCTGCCGAATTGTCTGCTGTTGCGTCCAATGAACTGCGCGGTGAACAGCTCTTGATGCAAATTGATGAAATACTGGCACTGACGGGCCAGAAGAAAGTCAATCTGATTGGGCATAGCCAAGGTGGCCCAACAATTCAATATATCGAGGGCGTTGCACCGCATAAAGCCGCCTCTTTAACCGCCATTGCCGGGGCGATGCAAGGCACCCCGTTTTTTGTCAATGCCAGCCAGACGCCACTGCTTGAACCCTTTATCCATGCCATTGGTACAATTTTGGGCCATAGCATGAATCTGGTTACAGCTAACCAGTATCCGGTCAGTATTATCGAGGCACTGCAAGCCATGAATCCAGAGGCGATTCAGGCCTTCAATGTGAAATATGGCTCCTCTGCCATTCCCCAAAACTGTCAGACCCAAGGCAGCAAACTTACATCCAATGGAATTTACCACTATTCCTGGATGGGCAACCGGCTCAAGCTGCAAGGCTTATAAATCACTTATTTTATGAATAGATCATCTTTATTAATTAAAAAAACTTAGGAAACTGAGTCCCTGCTACATAGGGGAACTTTAGGCAACTGGATGAGGATCATCCCGTTAAAACAACAAAAGTGAGGAAAATATAATGAAATTCGGAATATTAATCACCGGCCTGCTGCTGGCGGGTACATGTCTCAGCACCCAGGCATCCACCCAGGCCAGTCAGGTCACAGCAAAAGCCAGTTCACAATATGCCAAGACCCAATATCCGATTGTCTTTGCACATGGTATGGCGGGTTTCATCCGGATCGGTACTGACCAGTTTGGACTGGATTACTGGTATCAGATTTTACCGGATCTGGCGCGTAATGGCGGTAATGTCTGGGCAACACGTGTCTCGCCTTTTAACTCATCGGAAATTCGGGGTGAGCAACTTTTAGAGCAGGTAAATGAAATTCTGGCCATTACCGGTGCAAAGAAAGTCAATCTGATCGGTCATTCCCATGGCGGCCCGACCATTCGTTATGTCGCAGGTGCAGGGAATGGAATAGTCGCTTCCCTGACTTCTGTCGGTGCTCCGCATAAGGGCTCCCCGGTTGGAGACCTGATCCTGCAAGCAGAAGGTACACCGATACAAGGGCCTTTAGTCGGTGGTATCAACCTGGTGTCTAAGGCCATCACCTGGGCACAAGGTCTGGATCCAAACAGTTTCCCACATGACTCTCTGGCAGGTGGTAGCAGTCTAACCTTGGCAGGATCCGCTCAATTCAACCAGAAATATCCGCTGGGTATGCCAACCACCGCCTGCGGTGAAGGTAAGGAAAAAGACGGTGATATTCGCCATTATTCATTCACAGGTATAGGTCAAGTCACCAACCCGCTCGATCCTGATTCAGCATTGAAAGTTACAGCTTTACTCATTGATGGCGGCAAGGAAAATGATGGTCTGGTCTCCCGCTGTAGTGCCAAATTCGGTAAAACGATTCGGGATAACTACAACTGGAACCATCTGGATGAAGTGAACCAGCTCCTTGGATTAAAGAATATCTTTGCTCCAGACCCAGTCGATGTTTATCGCCAGCATGCCAACCGGCTCAAATTGCAAGGCCTGTAATTCAATCTCATCCCTGTCATCACAATGTGCAGGGATTTTTTAATTTTTAAACCGCCAAAATGGAACTTTATGAAAATTAGAACGCATTTTATAACCTTATGCTGCGTGTTATTTACGGGCCAATATGTGCAGGCTTCCAATTTGCAGCAAGCAGAATCCAGATTTGTCGTGTCCAATTATGCCAAAACACACTACCCCATTGTATTTGCACATGGCATGGTCGGCTTTAATCGCATTGGTTTTGATGCCTTAGGCATGGACTATTGGTATCAAATTCTGCCTGATTTAGCCCGTAATGGTTCAACTGCCTTTGCCACCCGCATCTCACCTTTCAATTCTAGCGAAATCAGAGGTGAACAATATGTGGAGCAACTGAAAGAAGTCATGGCGATCACCGGCGCAAAAAAATTGAATTTAATTGGTCATAGTCATGGTGCACATAGCGTGCGTTATGCAGCCGGGGTGATGCCGCAACATGTAGCCTCAGTGATGACTGTGGGCGGTGCCAACCAAGGGACGATTGTCGCCTCTGATGTTATGCGACTTGCTAATCAAACCGGTACATCTGAATTGCTTAATACCCTGATCAGCAGTTTTGGCAACGTCATCATGTGGGCACAAGGCTTAGACGGTCAAGCTTTCCCACACAACGCCCTTGCAGCAGGACACAGCACCTCAATTGAAGGCACAGCCGAATTTAACCAGCGCTTTAAACTCGGGCTTTCGCTGAGCCCATGTGGTGAAGGCAAATATACAGACCAAGGCATTGCACTGTATTCAATGACCGGCAATCAACCCGTGACTAATCTCCTAGATGTCAGTGATGCCGCCATGAAAGCCTTGGATCTACTTTCTGCAAGTAAGGCTGGCGCGAATGATGGAATCGTCTCGGTATGTAGTGCCAAATTTGGTAAAACGATTCGTGATGATTATCCATGGAATCATCTGGATGAAATCAACTTGCTATTTGGCATTAAAGGTACCTTGGCACCTGATCCAGTTGCTGCCTATCGTCAACATGCCAACCGCTTAAAACTGCAAGGTTTATAGAGTTACACAAGCCTCTATTCCTCCAGAGGCTTTTTCTATCTTATTTTTCTCTAAATTTTTTCTTGAAATTTACTTGTTAATCATGATCAAACTGCATATAAAATATTCATCAAATATAAAAAGAACTGTGAAATAAAATAAATGCAGATACGTTCTATAGAAATCAAAAACAAATTTAAAAGAACCTGTCCCTGTTGCAAACGAAAAGTCATTAATCCTTTTCAATTTAAAAAATATGAGCCTTATTATTGCCCCTATTGTCATCGACATATTATCGCAAATGTATGGATCAGTATTTTACTGGTTATCACACAATGTTTTATTTGCATTCAACTTTTTAATGCAGGATTCCAGTCTTGGGGATATTTTGTATTATTCCTGATGTTTATTCATAAAATTTTCTTGGATATTTTGGATGCTATGATCTTGCCTTTGCAGGAACATTTCGAATAAATCTACATAAAAATTAGGCATAAAAAATGCGCCCAAAGGCGCATTTTTTCACTCGTATAAAGCTTAAAATTAAGCTTTAGTTTTACGAGCTGGTAATTTTTCACGAATACGTGCAGCTTTACCAGACAATTCACGTAGGTAGTAAAGTTTAGCACGACGAACGTCACCACGACGTTTCACTTCGATACCAGCAACGATTGGAGAGTGAGTTTGGAATACACGCTCAACGCCAACACCGCTAGAAATTTTACGTACTGTGAACGCAGAGTTCAAACCACGGTTTTTCTTAGCAATTACAACGCCTTCGAACGCCTGCAAACGCTCACGATCGCCTTCTTTTACTTTAACTTGAACAATAACTGTATCACCTGGTGCAAAAGCAGGGATGTTTTGTTTCAATTGTGCGTTTTCAATTACTTGAACTAAAGGATGCTTACCGCTCATGGGGTATCTCCAATATATGCGAGTCAGAAGAGGTCTGATCATCGCTGGGTATAGAGGCTAAAGCGCATACACCCGATTATCTTTCCCTTTATGGTTGACCATCTCAACCATAAAGAGCCTATTAAAGAATACTTAAATCATTTTAAGTACTTGCTTGAAGATAGAAATGATCACTCATCAATATCTTACAAATCTTTTAGCCATTTTTTCTGCTGCTTGGTCAGTTCGACTTTTTCCACCAACTCTGGGCGGCGTTCAAGTGTACGCTGATATCGCTGCAAAAACCGCCATTTTTCAATATTGGCATGATGCCCGGACTTTAACACCTCAGGCACATCCAAACCTTCAAAATGATCTGGCTTGGTATATTGTGGGCAATCTAGCAGACCATCCACAAATGAGTCTTGCACGTGTGACTGTTCATCAGACATGGCACCTGGAAGTCTCCGGATAATACTGTCCAATAAAACCATCGCAGGAAGCTCACCACCCGATAAGACATAATCTCCAATTGACCATTCCTGATCAACATATTGCTGGATCAAACGTTCATCGACGCCTTCATAACGTCCGCACAGTACGATGATTCCGTCATATTTGACAAAATCCTGTACCGCAGTTTCGTTTAAGGTCTTTCCTTGCGGTGACATATACACCACAGGAACCTGAACTGCACCTGCTTGCGTTGCAAGCTCTTTGGCATGCTGGATTGCTTTTGCCAGAGGCTCAGCCATCATCACCATACCCGGACCACCGCCGAATGGACGTTCATCCACCCGTTTATAGTTGCCCGTCGCATAATCGCGAGGATTGATGCAATGAATTTGCATCAACTCACGTTTTGCTGCGCGCCCGCTAATCCCATAGGCTGTAATCGCTTCAAACATTTCAGGAAAAAGCGTAATGACTGCAAAAAACATCGCAGACTCCCGTATTTCCGAAAATATTAGTAGTCTACGCCCCAATTGACGTAGATACGACCAGCTTCAAGATCAACGCGTTGCACCACATCTTTATGCCATGGGATCATTCGCTCTTCGCCATCAATGCTGTCGGCAGTTGCGCGAACCACCATCACATCGTTAGCACCTGTTTCAAACAGCTCAAAAATTTGACCGAGATTGACTTCTTGTTCTTCATCATCCAGACCTAACACAGTTAGACCTTTTAAATCAGACCAATAGTACTCATCTACGCCTGCTTGAGGCAGTTGCGATTTAGAGATCCAGACATTGGAGCCAACCAGTTCGTCTGCACCAGTGCGATCACTCACACCTTTAAGCGAAACTACCAGGCCTTTACCATGTGGTTTCCAACGTTTTACATCGACAATTTGCCAACCTGCTTTGGTCTCAATGTACCAAGGCAGATAGTCAAATATGTTGCTCATAGGTTCTGTATTGGAATAGACCCAGAGCCACCCATTTAATCCATATGCTGAACGCAACTGTCCAATCTGAATACGATCTTCGGGAACATTCTGTGTTGGTGTCATGGGCAAGCTACTACCTAATTTATATAAAAATTATGCAGCAACTGCAGCTTTTTTAGCTTGAGCAGCTAAAGAAGCAACACGATCAGAAGGTTGAGCACCTTGAGAAACCCAGTGAGCAAAACGGTCAGCATCTAAACGAAGTTTTTCTGCTTTACCTTGAGCTGTAGGGTTGAAGAAACCGATACGTTCGATGAAACGACCGTCACGTGCATTACGGCTATCAGTCACAATGATTTGATAGAACGGACGTTTTTTAGCACCACCGCGTGCAAGACGAATAACAACCATGATAGAACCTTATAGTTTTTACGGATTATCCCTGTACCGACCACCGATACATTTCAAACCCCTTTCATAGAGGGCAGTATTTTACTTGAACTTTGCCCTGAATGAAAGATGAAAAATAGGTTAGCTACAATTTTGGATTTAGTTAGCGGCCGTCCCAGTTAGAGGTGGCTGAGAGCCCATTACAATTGTTTACGCCTTTTTCCCAAGAACGCTGTCCTTGTTCATTAAAGCAAATCCAACCATTATCAGCTTGAATCGTTCCTGATATAGGTTTTGCAATTAGTGTCCAAGTAGAAGCATTCGTCTCTAATGTTAAATCATATAAAGCAGCTCCAGATATAGGTGTTACCGCTGCTCCATATATATTTGTAATGTTTGCATTTAAATAATTTCCTTTAGTTACTTTAAATTGCATTAAAGTTTTACCAATAGTGATCATTTCAGCTTGAGCATCTGTGCGATGAGTACGAACTTTATAATTTTGATATGATGGATAAGCAATTGCAGCCAAAATTCCAATAATTGCAACAACAATCATAAGCTCAATTAATGTAAAACCAGTTTTATACATCACCAATTATCCCCCGCAGAACAAGACGCATAACCCGTTATGGTAGCTTTTTGCTTACAACGCACCCCTGTGCTCGTAAGTAAAAAATTAAAATTTTGAGGATCTTCACTTACAGCTTTAATAGCCCAACCTTGTCCAGTAGAAGTGCTAGATATTAAAAGTGGGTTACCTGTCATGCTATCAACAAGAGATAATGTATATTTGATCGTTGAACTTTCTAATGGCAGTGTCAACAATTGTTTACTAGCATCAAATGAAGATACTTTAGGTGCACTCGGTGTTGGGTACAAATAGCTTGCATTAAATCCACGATAACTAAAATTTCGAGATTTATGGCGTTCTAACTGTTCAGCTATCTTTTGCATTTC
Source organism: Acinetobacter lwoffii (assembly GCF_019343495.1). Taxonomy (NCBI): domain Bacteria; kingdom Pseudomonadati; phylum Pseudomonadota; class Gammaproteobacteria; order Moraxellales; family Moraxellaceae; genus Acinetobacter; species Acinetobacter lwoffii. The sequence continues at coordinate 1,845,493 of NZ_CP072549.1, forward strand.
TTGCTGTGCTTGAGCTGCAACACCCCGACGTACAAAATGTTGATAACTTGGAATGGCGATTGCAGCAAGAATTGCGATGATAACAACTACTACCATCAGTTCAATCAAGGTAAAACCTTGATTGAACTGATTCAGTTTTAATTTTTTTTTACAAAGCTTAATCATAGGCTTAATCCGCTTTTGCATAACGTTCAAACCAACGATTAGGGATAAATCTTATAGAACCTCCAGCAGTAATAAACTTATTATCATTATTACAATCATCACCAATACAACCAACACCGATATCAGCTGGATCTGGAACTACTATAGATTTTTTACCTGAATCCCCATAAGGTCCCACATTTAAATTTACAATTCCCGCTCCTAAATTGTAAACATAATTAGCATTTTGTGGGCATACACCCGTTGGTAAACAAAGTCGTTGTGTAAAGCTGTGCCCTTTTACCCCAGCCCCACAAGTTGAGGATGTACCTTTATTCGAAGCATCATATTGAGTAACATATAGACTTCCCTCCATAGCAATGAGTGGAGTCAATCCTTTAATAATGCTCGCACCAGCATCCTCTCTATCTTCAAGCGTAGCACTAAATTTCTTCTTAAATGGGTAGTACCACCCCCCCCATCCTGTAGATGAATTTGCATTTGCACCTAATATAAGATCTTCGGTACTATCACTACGCACTACATTTTCATTATCAATAAATTTCAATTGGCTAAGCGACGCATTCTCACTATCTTCTGTTGCTAATGTACGAGCACCAATATGCGATTGTGGGGAAAAACTACCATCCGGATGAATATCATAGTCATAAACAGCATAAACAGCATCATACTGCAGCCCTAAAGAATCTTTTTTTCCTGTAGTGGCAGGAGAATCATCTGTCGCTAATAAAGGCGAACTTTTATTTCCAGAAACAAAACTAACAACAACAATATTCGCACCTTCTTTTTTACCAGCACTATGGTGTGCTGTAAAAACAGGTGACATATAAAATCTAGGGCTGGTACCGTTAGTTTGGTGTAAATCTAAAATTTGAGTAACTTGAGATGAAAAATTCGTAGCATCTCCATCATTTTGAAAATCTACTCGGAATGCTTGACCAGCCAAATCACCAAAGTAAATATGATCAACGATACCATCATTATTTCGATCAATCGTTTTGATGTCACTAGCTACACTGTATTTTAAATTTGTATTCTTTGAATGTTGCACCCCTTCGTCTGCAGATTCATCTGAAGAGTCCGCATACCAAAGTAGGTCGCCATTGTCAGCATCAAACATATAAACGCCAGAGCCTTTTTTGTTATCTTGTTCATAATTATAGTGCTCATAACCCGCATAACCGGTACGAATGTCATCAGCATATAAACCATCACCATGATCACCACCCGCATCGTAACCACCACCAACAAACATCACGAGTTTACGTTGCCCTTTCCAGTTCACATAATCCAGTTTAGGTTTAGACCAGCTTTGCGCCATATTTTCAATGGCCTTAAAAGCTTTTCCACTTGCATTAGCTTTCGAATACACTTTCCCTGTCGTTGGATCAATATGGAATTTCAGTTTTGGACTAGCTAAATCTGTTAAGTCAAGAGAATAATAACTACGCCCCCCCATGCGTAAACCGCCATAGACCCATTGTTTTCCATTCAGATTTTCAACATCATCTTTAGAGCCACCAATAACATTACGTACAGCTCGATTTACCGTTAGAGTACCATCGGATTTAGTCACATAAACTGTATGAGCTGTCCACTCTCCATCAATTCCGTAATACAAAGCATCCTTACCACCAGTAAGATTACCCGCATTCGCTCTAAAAGTTTCAGCTTGCTTTTCAATCATCTCTTTTGGAACAAAGCTAAACTCTTCAATACCAGTTACAGCATCTACAACGCTCAATAAGCCTTGAGTTGTACCAAACATGACATAATCTTTTCGGTCAACAGAGCTAATTTCTACCTTTTGGGTTATAGCATTTCGTGTTGCGACAGCCTTGCCCTCTTGGGTCAATAAAACTGGCAATGAATGATAAACACTACCCATTTGTCGAATACTGGCTATTGCACTTGTAAGATCCAGACCCTCAGTTGCAGTTTCTGTACTAATATTATAGCCAAGTAATGTCATCAAACCTCTAACTCGTGCTGCATTATCAGTTTTGGTTTTAGTATCCGTTGTGTAGGTATAATCGATGCGATTTAAATCAAAACTTTGCCCAATTCGTTCATCTTCGGCTTTAGAACCATCATAATCATAATTCGTTAACAATTTCCGTCCTGCAGTCGTTATAGAATCACCATTATTATCTGTCGTTGTCTTAATGCCTAAAGCCAACTGGCTTAGTGCACCGCCTTTCGAAAACACAGGTGCATTTTTAGGATAGGTAATACCTGATTTTGCCCACTGATCTGGTAAATCCTGTAATTTACTTTTTAAGACAACAGTTTGACTCGCACTACCATCTTCATCAGCATAAACTCCCCCTTTCACCACAAAATATTTTTTTAAGTTACCAAACCATAATTGAATACTATCACTTGACTTAACTTTTGGTTCAAACTGTGGGAAATAAGCATATTTTTGAATAATTTCAGGGTTTAATGCATCCATAGGTACTGTAGATGATCCAGTGCTGATACTTGGAATTTCTCCACCTGATTTATCTACAAAATCAGCTATGCTGGTTGCAACATCTTTTGCATTTGAACCTGAGTACCAGCCACCTTTCCCACGTATGCCCCATTTTGCAGCTTGTTTGATATCATCACTAATATTCGTCAAAGCATCAACACCCGCTTCAGTTTGGACAGATGAAGGGATTGTATTAAAGTCACTTCCAAAACCAACCACAGCTGTTTTAAAACTTATATTTGCGGGGTTCTTAGTAGAGTCAAGAAGAGCTGATGCTAGATTTAAAGTACAATTCCAACCAGCCTCACTATCAGTACATTCAAAACCTGCACTTTTATCTCCCAATGCTTTACGTATTAGACCCGAAGTACCATTACCATAGTTTGGTCTACCATCTGTCAGTACATATACCCCTTGTCCACTACATTTTTTCTGATCATCGGTATAGCTAATTTGTCTGGAGATTGTAGTGGGTGCTGCATAAGCTGTTTTACCAGTATTTTTTGTAAGGTCACTAGAATAGCCAAAACCACTATAAGCATTATTTGCAGTATAAACATTACCAGGATACCCACCAACAGTCTTGCTAGCGCCTCGAGTAAATCCACTAGGTACTGACCCATAATATACCTGCCCCCAAGTTAAACAAGTACCTGTTCCAGACATACTCAAACATTCTGAATAAATATTTCGCCTATCATAAACCCCTCCAAAATACCACTCACCACCAGTTATTTGTGTTGTTTTACCCATCAAATATGCAACTACTTCAGCATAAGAACGAGTTGTTGGTGTATTGGTTTGACCACGAAGTTTTTTAACTTCCTCTATTAGAATTTCACGTTGTGTTTTTGAAGTACCTGATACAGTTTCGTTCAATGCTCGAGCTGGAACCTTAACTGCCCCAGCCTCGTGGTAAGTCGTTGTATATGCACCTAAAGTAGAGAGTCCAATGACCAGATCATCATCTAATTTTTTTACTCCTTTAGCCGTATCACCCTCTAAAACCGCTAACATCCCTTGTCTTAACCTTGAAATACGGTCATAACATTTATATTCACTCCCAGACTTGTTACAATCTTTAATTATCTGGTTTGTGATTTCGTTACCTGAAGCAACACAATATTCACCATCTGTAGTATTTCCTTCAAAAGTAGCATTTCCCCTACGGTCTTTAGTACAGATATTTCCATAGTCCTGTTCAATAGAACGTGTATCCATTGAACCAGAGATATCAAGCAAAAACATAATTGTTGTTGCTCCTTGCGAACTATTCCCAGGAACATAAATTTCTAAATCAGCTGCAAAAGCAGGGATACTGACACAAACTAAAGATGTAATTGCAGCAGCAATTGTACCAACCTTAAATTGATTTAGCCCTTTTTTAAATTGCACTTTTTGCTCGAGTGCATCTAGGTCAGATTTTTTCATTTCATACTTTTTCATGATTTATTCTCCCATTACGATGCACGAACAGGCTTCATGGTATATTCCATTTCCTGCGTACTATATGGAACATTTTTAGAAGATAAACAGTCTGTTACTGTCTCATTATCAATTACATCATCCACAAAACTTGTGAAGCTTTTCAGGCATGTATTAATTTCTGTCTTTGAACTCTCGCTCAGATTTGGAAGAATTGATGTTGCTGTAATTACAACTTTCTGGATACCGGTACTTTTCGAGCTTTCCTTGTCATCGCCTTCCATCATGTGCTCCCAATCTCGACTATTTTCAGCTGCGCGTACTGTCACTTGAGTTAAAACTGCATTTCGACCACTTATAAAATCAGTCAAGCGATCCAACTTACAAAATCCATTTGTACCCATATCACTATTCTTAATTAAAGAGCCTTCCCAATAAACAACACTGGCTAACCGGCTGCCTTCAAAATTATCCGCGGTTTCCCCTCGTATACAAAAGACTAGTTCTTTCCCTTTGTTTTCAGGTCTTAACGTGTAATTCAACATCCCGTCACCAATTCGCATATTGGCTAAAGACAAATCATCATCAGTTTTATTTTCTATGGTCACAAACACTGCATCACTAGTCTGCTTAAGCAATGCTTGTGCTTGTGCATTCGTAGAGATTTTCAAGGAAGTAATGCTTCCCCGTATAGCCCAAGTTCCAATTAATGTAATTAATACAAGCATGATTAAAACAACGATTAATACTGAACCTTGTTGTGACCATTTGAGATTATTAGCTTTCATATCTTATCCTCACTCAATCCCAAAACCATTTCTAAGAGCGATGGTTTGAGTAACGACTGTCCTAAAATACAAAGCGTTTCGATCATCTTCGGACAATTTAGAATTTACATTTAAAACATTAAATTTATCTTCGTTATCAAAGAATTTATTATTATTCACACTGTCCGTAGAACGGACCAACAATCCAATTTGCACCGAGACAATTTGTGGTTTTTCACCTGTAAGGGCTCGATACTCTTCAATATTCATATAGCTAAAGCAGTCAAGTTTAGAGTCTGCCTCAATTCCAGATATCACCTCTTTATCTTCAGCATCCTTAATGGTGGTCGTAATGGCAGAACAACTATCATTTGCACCATCATAAGCAACACCTAAACGCACACTAAAGTGATCAACTCGTGGAATAATTATTTCTCCATTACCAGCTAAACCACTTAAAGACGTATTTGTTTTTGCTGACTCTTCAGTGTAACGTGTAGCTTTGCAAGCAAATGCAAGTGGTTCGTTTGGATCATTGCGGTTTGTATCTTTTCTTAAAAAATAACGTTCTACAACGTAATCACTTACGGTAAGTCCTGTGCCTTCGCAGTCAAATTGATTTGGGGTATTCACTTTATATTGAATCACCAATTGATCACTGTTTTGATCTTTTAGATTTGATTCACCTATTGCGCCGCGGGTCAAAAAGTCTTCATTTATTTCAAAATCCAGACTCCCATCTGCACCTATATTATTTGAAATATTATTTGCACTTAGAACAACCCCACCATATAAAACTTTGTCATTTATATAAGGTTGAGATGAATTTAAATTTGCCAGTCGAATCGAATCCACAACTGACCCCAAACCAAAAATTGAAGAATTTTGTAAATTCATCATAGCTTGCTGCACAGCCACACTACGCTGACTAGTTAAAAACAATTGAACAGCTATCGCACTCACCAGTAAACCTAAAACAAGTGCAATCATTAACTCAATTAGCGTAAAACCACCTTGTTTAGTAGAAGTTCTCATTAAAATGCCTCCATCACTAAACATTTGGAATCAACCACATATGTGCCCGTACTTGAATCAATACAATTACTTAAATCATCACTAGTAATCTTAGTTTTTCCCCAAGCAATATAAATACAATTCAAACTACTTTTCACACAGTCAGCAACAATAATTGATTGACCACTCTGAGATGTCTTTTCTAATATTTCCTTTGCATCGAATTGCGCCATAGCAGTTGAGTTGCACTTTGGAATCGCCAGCATTTTAGGGGTAGAAATATCATTAGCACCCAAACATGTGTCATTAGTAGCTTTATTATTAATTGCTGATTTATATTCAGACAAAGCTGTACGATTTATTCGTATTCGCTCAGCTAAGTCCCGTGCAACATTCATCGCAACAGTGTTTTCTGTTGCTTCCTGAGCTGCGTCCATTGCTCTAAATTGAAGAGCCGCAAATCCTAAAACACCAATGGCAAGTATCAATAAGGCTACTAAGACCTCCATTAAACCTACGCCCTTTTGTGCGGACTTATTCATCATGAGCAAGTTCCTGTAGTTATTGCATCAACTGTTCCAACTTTTGATACATGGATTGTTCGACTTTCACCAATTTTCTTATTACATAAAGTAAATTCTAATGGTACAGCTTGAGGAATTTTCCGTGGATTCTCGTCTGGCTTTGTATCACAAAGCGTTGGTGAGATTGGTGGTGTAGGATTACAAACTGGATTATCAACCAACTTTTCCCTTTGCTTTGCAGTACCTAGCCCTGAAAATATGACATCTATAGGATCACTTGTAAGTTGTATTGCTTCATTTGGTGAAACCCAATAAAGTTCTGTAGAAGTATTTTGGGGGCAGTTTGGTTTACCTGCTCCATCACTAGGACACTCCAACTTAAGAGTAATAGGTTTTCTTAATACAATTGCTTGCCCTCGAGTCTCACCAAATAGCAAAGCAAATTCTTTCGTTGTCAAATCCAATTGTTTACGAGCAACTAAATTCCCAAACGAAGGAGCAGCCATCGTCGCAATAATCGCCACCACAGCAATCGTCACCATTAACTCAATTAAGGTAAACCCCTGAATTTTACGCATATTCCCCCCTCCCCTAGGCCTTAGACTGACCCATGTAAACTATTACTTATTAAAATTACAAAAACTACACACAACAGATAAAAGGTATAAAAAAACAGATAATTGCCAAAAAGCAATTATCTGTCAATTCATAAAAAATTCAGAATGTTAAATGCTTAACACTTTAGGCTTGAGTTACCGGAATACGTAACTCTTTAGGTAAACTAAAGGTAATATTTTCTTCTCGGCCATCCAACTCTTTGGGCGCTTGTGCACCCCAATCCTGTAAACGCTGAATGACCTGCTTAATTAAAATTTCCGGTGCAGAGGCTCCTGCAGTTACCCCAATCTGGGCATTTTCTGCAAACCACTCCTGTTTGAGTTGATCAGCATTATCCACCAGATAAGCAGCTTTCCCCATACGTTCAGCCAGTTCACGCAAACGGTTTGAATTAGAGGAATTGGGTGAACCCACAACAAGTACCACATCACAACGTTCTGCCAAGTCACGCACTGCATCCTGACGGTTCTGCGTAGCATAACAAATATCGTCTTTACGTGGACCTTGAATTAGCGGGAATTTTTGACGCAAGGCATCAATCACTTTCGCCGTATCGTCAATCGATAAGGTCGTTTGCGTGACAAAGGCAACTTTTTCAGGATTTCGCACAGTTAAAGCAGCAACGTCTTCTTCATCTTCAACCAGATAAATCTCACCACCATTTTTCTTGTCATATTGCCCCATGGTGCCTTCAACTTCTGGATGGCCTTCATGACCAATCAGAATGGCCTCTACACCTTCACGGGCATATTTAGTCACTTCGATATGCACCTTGGTCACCAACGGACAGGTCGCATCGAAGACTTTTAAACCACGACGCTCAGCTTCAAGCTGTACCGCTTTCGAAACCCCATGTGCGCTAAAAATCACAATATTGTTGTCAGGGACTTCATCGAGTTCATCAACAAAAATTGCACCGCGCTGGCGTAAGTCATCTACGACAAATTTGTTGTGCACCACTTCATGACGCACATAAATCGGTGGGTTAAAGCATTCTAGGGCACGGTTCACGATCGCAATGGCACGATCTACACCAGCACAAAAACCACGCGGATTGGCTAAAACAATTTCCATAGAATCCTCAATACTCACACCATTTTTAGCGGTTCAATTGAAATAAATGTAAAACAATCGACGTACAACTATTTAGTTTAAAGTCGCTCTACTCTAAAATAGAGAAGATATTTTATCATATCAGGAAAAATATCATGTCGGGTCTCTTGTTTGTCGTTTCTGCTGCGTCTGGAACAGGCAAAACATCCCTCGTTAAAGCATTACTTGAACGTGTCAACAATCTTCATGTTTCTGTTTCTCATACGACACGCGGTCAACGACCTGGCGAACTCGATGGTGTGCATTACCACTTCTCTACCAAAGAAGATTTTCTCAATCTGGTCAATGAAGGTGGCTTTATTGAATATGCTGAAGTCTTTGGTAACTATTATGGTACTGCGCAAGCGACTGTAAAAGAACAACTGGCTAAAGGTCATGATGTCCTGCTCGAGATTGACTGGCAGGGTGCACAGCAGGTCCGTCGCTTATTTCCTGAATCAAAACAAATCTTTATTCTGCCACCAAGCCAGTTTGACCTGCGTGAACGCCTGTCTAACCGCGGCACCGACACGGTGGATGTGATCGAACATCGTCTCAGCTGCGCGGTAGAAGATATGCAACAATATAGCAACTTTGACTATATTATTATCAATGACGACTTTAATAAAGCACTGCATGACCTGGAAGCGGTGATTATCGCCAATCGTTTGGTCTTGTCTCAGCAAGCCAACCGTCATGAAAAACTAATTCAGAAACTGATAACGCCGACTGAGCAGTGATTAAAACTTGAGTCTATAGACAAAGCCTTTTATACTGTGCAGTCTGTTAAAATTTATTATTCAAACGAGAATTCTTATGGCACGCGTCACCGTTGAAGATTGTTTAGACCATGTAGACAACCGCTTTGAGCTTGTACTAGTGGCAAGCAAGCGCGCGCGTCAATTGGCACGTCAAGGTATTGAACCAACTGTAGAATGGGACAATGATAAACCGACTGTTGTTGCTTTACGTGAAATCGCTTCAGGTCATGTATCAAAAGACATTTTGAAACAACGTGATCAAGACTATCAAACATCAAGTCTGGATCTTGCACTTTCTGCAAATAATCTAAACTTAGACGGTTTTTCTTTCCAATAAGAGATCGTCACTCAAAAAGCCTAGTTCTAAACTAGGCTTTTTTTGTTATGTGACTTTTATATTTATGCCAGAACGGTTATAACATAAGGGGTAGCTATCAAGTTTGTATGGGTTTTTTGCTCTATAGCGCCAATAACCATCAAGCCACGAAATTTACATTTCTAGAATGCTTTCATGTTTTATTTGTAAGAATTTCAGTTTTAAAGGTGTTTTATGCCAGGCCCACAGGTCAGTCAAGCCAAGCAGCAGTTAGAGATCATTATCGATGCGTATTTAAGTGAAAGCGATGTCGAACGTGTGCTTGCGGCCTGTGATTATGCAGATATGGCGCATGATGGGATTGTGCGCAAAAGTGGTGAACCTTATATTCTGCATCCGATTGCAGTCAGCTGTATTCTGGCGCATATGCGTTTGGACACTGAAACCTTAATGGCCGCCCTGCTGCACGATGTGATTGAAGATACCGAATTTAACAAAGATGATATTAGCAAGATTTTTGGTTTTACCGTCGCTGAACTGGTCGATGGTGTCACCAAACTCAGTCATTCCAGTGATAAAGAATATAATAAAGCGGCTTCTTTCCGGAAAATCCTGCAAGCGACGCTACAAGATCCACGTGTCATTATCGTAAAACTGGCCGACCGTTATCACAACATGACCACTTTGGACGCACTGCGCCCTGACAAACGGGCACGTATTGCCCGCGAAACCTTTGAAATTTTTGTTCCGATGGCGCGTATTGTCGGCATGAATGAAATGGCCGATAACCTGGAACATCTTTGTTATCAGAATCTAGATCTGGATATGTATAACAATGTGCAGGCCGCCCTGCTGGAAACCAAGCCAAAACGCTGTGAATATCAGGCCAAATGGGAAAAGAACCTGACTGAACTGCTGCAACAGAATGCCATTCAGGGCCGGATTAAGAAGAAGAATAATAATATTGAGCTACTGCGCCACTTCGTTAAAAATGATATCGATCTACAAGAATTAACTCATAGCCATGCTTTTGAAATTATTTTACAGAGCATCGCGGACTGTGACCGACTGGCAGAAATCCTGACACAAAGTTTTAAAATCCAGAGTTATGAAGATCATATCCGCCGCCCATTACCGGGAGGCAACCAGTCCTTGATGATGCGCCTGAAAGGCGAAAAGACCACTTTGTCTTTGACTATTCAAACCGAACTCATGCGTAAAGCGGCACGTTTTGGCGTTGTACTCGGTGAAAGTGCGCCGCAAGCCTGCCGCTCTGCGATTCAGGCCTCGATGCAAAATCTGAATGTTCTGGTCGATGGTGAATGTGCCAAAACCACTTTCAGTGAACTACTGGATTATCTGCACCAAGAAAAAATCTGGGTCTATACTCCGCACGGCCATTTACATGAATTGCCGCAAGGTGCCACGGCGGTCGACTTTGCTTATGCCGCGAGTTTATTCCTGGGCAACCATGCGGTGGGTGCAAAAATTAATAATGAGACCAAACCACTGTCGACTCCTCTAGTCAGTGGTCAGGTGGTCGAAATTATTACCGATGTCCTTGCGACTCCGAACCCAGATTGGCTCAGTTTTATTAATACCCAGAAAGCTCGTCGTGCTATTCAGAATATTCTGCGTGATCAGGACCCAGACGAACAGCGTCTGGTCGGACAACAGGCTCTCAATCGTGCACTAAAACTGTTTCATCGTTCGATTCGCGATCTGACTGAAGCAGACTGGAAAAACCTCTTGGAATGGCGCCATGTTTCCAGCAAAGAACAGCTCTTTGAACAGATTGCAGTCGGTGATTTATTACCACAACTGGTGGCCAATCATTTATTTGCCCAAGATCAGCATCAGAATATTGCCAGTTCAGATCGTCTGATTCAGGGAACGGAAGGTGTCGATGTCAAATATGCACATTGCTGCAATCCTGTGCTGGGTGATCCGATTCAGGGTCATTTGACCCGTCGTGGTCTGATTGTGCATCGTGCGCGCTGTCATAACCTATTGCACGAACAGCATCAGCATCCAGAAAATATCATGTTATTGCAGTGGACCTCTGATGATCTAGAAGATATCAGCTTTACTGCCTATCTCAGCATTGACTTGGACATGAATGACGAGCAGATTTCCGACCTGATTTACCAATGCCGTAAAGCGCATTCCGGGGTGGAAATGGTGCGTACTCAGGATGACAAAACCTATGTCAATATCGTGGTGCATAACCGTAAACAGATTGCACAGATTATCCGGGATTTACGCATGTATTTCGGTTTCCCACGAATTATCCGTCTGGCTCAGCCCGTCGTTTTCAGTGAAGCCTCTAAAGCGAGTTGATCATTTAAAACGATAGTGCTTTTATCGGCCGAATTGATCGAATATGATGTATGTCGATGATAAAAGGAGAAATTAATGTCCCGCCAAGTAATCCATACTGAAAATGCCCCTGCTGCGATTGGTACTTATTCGCAAGCCATTTTAGTGGGTGATACCTTATATCTATCAGGTCAAATTGGCCTGGATCCTTATAGTATGGAACTGGTTGAAGGCATTGAAGCGCAAATTCGCCGGGTGTTTGATAACTTAAAAGCAGTCTGTGAAGCCGCTGGTGGTTCTTTGGCAGATATCGCCAAACTGAATATTTTCCTGACCGATTTATCGCACTTTCAACTGGTCAATCAAATTATGGGTGAGTATTTTGCCCAACCCTATCCAGCACGTGCTGCTTTAGGTGTCGCAAGCCTGCCTAAAGATGCTTTGGTTGAAATGGATGGTATTGTCATCATTAATCAATAAGTTATAAAAATCACTCAATATCTACCCACAATATCTCATTCTAAATCACGAATCACTTTTGTGTGGAAATCCGAGCAGCACTTGGATTTCCGCTCAGATGGTCACTTTTTATCTAAATCATCAATCGTGATAAAAGCTATTTCAAATGATTTTTATTGACAAACGATAACAATTATCAATAATATTACTTATCTTATTTAATCACTGTGGTTGTGTCCTATGTACGTTTGTCTATGCCGTGGCATTACAGATCAAGACATTAAAGATGCTATTGCAAATGGCGCTGAAAGTTATCGTGATGTCCGCGATATGTTGGACTTGGGAACTTGCTGTGGCCGCTGTGCACCAGAAGCCCGTATGATCATCAGTGATGAAGTTTCACAAATTGCAGCACGGCTGGCAGTTGCAGCATAAATTAAAAATATTTCTCCTTATAAGCATAATGAAAAACAATGATCTTCGATCATTACTCCTCCCCCGCCTTTGACTCTGGCGGGTTTTTATTGCCACTCATCTGAGTCTGGATCGATTCGATGTCGATTTTCATTTGCTGTTCCATAAATTACTCGCCATTTGCCCCTGACTTGCTTTACTATCAGGATTAGAGCGCTTTCTTAGAAAGATAAAACAGGTCCAAATGGAGTTATGCGATGAAAGGCAATCGTGATGTGATTAATCAGCTCAATCAGGTGTTGTATCACCACTTAACTGCCATTAACCAGTATTTCCTGCATTCGCGCATGTTTAATGACTGGGGCATTGAGAAACTGGGCTCGGCAGAATATAAAGAATCCATTGTTCAGATGAAACATGCTGATAAAATTATTGAACGTATTTTATTTTTGGAAGGTCTGCCAAATTTACAAAATCTGGGCAAACTGTATATCGGTCAGCATACTCAAGAAGTGCTGCATTGTGATGTGCGCAAAGTCAAAGAGAATATTGAAGCCATCCAGAAAGCTGTCGCACTGGCTGAAACCCAAATGGATTATGTGACGCGTGATCTGGTTCAGGAAATTCTAGAGAAAGAAGAAAATTATCTGGATTGGACAACGACACAAATTGATCTGATCGAAAGCATTGGCATTGAAAACTATATTCAAAGTCAGCTCTAAACTCAAAATTAAGACAAGAAAAAGCCAGCATCTACTGGCTTTTTTGTATTTAGCGAGGTACATCCTGCGTTAATTCTTCATAACTCATTTCAGTTTTCTGAATGGTCTTTAAGCGTTGCAGCTGGTGCTTGGCTTCCGCCTCATATCCATTAAAAGCTAAAAGTTTGGCATATTTGATCAGGTTATATTTAGTCGGATAACTCAAGACCATTTGTTCACCTTCCAGAATCTGATCAGCAGATGCCTTGCTATAAGGATTCAGACGAATCCAGGCAATGCGATGATTAAACTCGGTCAGCAAATAAATTGGTTTTTCATTGGTGATTTTTTCCGGCTGTTTTTCATAACGAATACTTTGTCCAAGTTTTGGTACTACAACGTCATAATCCCGATAAATCACAATCAATAAAAGCAATCCGACAGCAAAAATGAATTTCATGCCGATTGATGGCATAACTATTATTTTAATTTTTGGATTTTGTGCCAGAACTGTACCCAGAATAAAACCCACCGGTAACAGGAAATAGGCATAATGCTGTGGAAACTCAAACATGGCATGCGTCACAAAAGCCCCGATCATCAAGATCCCGATGACAGACTCTGGCGTGTTGACCCAGCGCTGCAACTGATAACCCAAATAACCAAAGTACGCCAAAAACGGCAGACCGATGATCAACCCATTCCAGAGTAAAAAGTCCAGAATAAAATTATGCGCGCTACGAATCCAGACCGGGCCTTGTACTGTATCGCTAATCGAGACAAAAGCGATACTGGTCTGATACCAACCATAGCCAAACCATGGTTGCGCCTGAATTGCCGCTAGCATTTGCTGCCAGATGGCAAGTCGTGACATATCTCCGGTGGCACGCGACACCACATCCCGGCTTTGTACCACGTCCGTATCCATCGCCTGTGCAGCGAGCTGACTGAGTAATGGAAAAGCACCAATACAAGCAACAAAGAAGATAAACCAAGCGATACTGTAATACCATTTCAGGCGAATAATACCTTTAAATTGATAAAAAGCCAGATAAAGCATAATCGCAATCGCAGCGACCCAAGCAGTACGTGACTGGCTTAAAGCCACTCCCATAACAATCACAGCAGCGCAGGCAAATAGCCATTTGGTCTGGATTTTTTTCTTTTCATAAAGGTACAGACAGCTCATCAATGCCATGACGAGAAAAGTCGCCATATTATTGGGCTGGGCGAAGTTGGCATAGGGCCGTTGAGTACCACTGATATTCACCATCCCCGGTAAAGTTGCATCCAGATTTGTCCACTGGCAAAGTGCAATGATGCCCGTGACAGTACCTGAAGCCAGAAACACATAACTCAGATTAGCGAAAGTTTCTTCTCGGTTATAGTTTCCTGTTGATAAGTTATAACCGAGTACACTTGCCAGCCAAAAGCTTAAGACGAAAATATAGCCCATCATGGCGATACTAAAAAAGAACACCTGCCCTGCCAGAAAATGTATAAATGGTACACAGGCAAGTAGTAATAAAGGTAAGCTAATAGTTGGGACTTTTAGTTTTTCTTTTAGACAGATAGCTGCAAGAGTGAATAACGCAAAGAAGGCATACAATTCACCCGTATAAGTCACCCAAGGGCGGTAATGGATCGGCATGAGCCATGCGAGGGAGATGAGGATTGCTGCGATAAGGGCAAGCGTGAATTTCATGGAAATATCAGGCGGTAGAAGTTTGGCACATGATAAACAAAAAAGCAGATTAAGGGTTAATCTGCTTTTTGATCCTTCACACATAAGTTAGTTCCATGGGCGGAGGTTAACGATTTTGATCACTTCGGCTGTTTCTTTCTTAATTAAAACCACCATATCGACTGCACTAGCTTTTAGCGGTACCCAAGCATCTGCATTTGGATATTTTGCTAAAGTTTTTTCAACTTCTGTTTTTGAGTTGTACTGTTCCAATTCTTTAAGGGGCAATGCACGTTGTTGAATTTGAGTTTTGGCTTGAGTCAGTTCTACATAGCGTTCTGGACGTTGAGCAACAGAAATACCATCAAATATTTCTGCAAACATTTCATTATTGCGTTGTTGTGTATCTTTTGCAAATTCAGTAGAAACATATTGCGGTTTAAACCATGAAGGTTGTTGGAATTGTGGCTGGGCTTGCTGAATATTAATATCAACTAATTCATTTTTGCGTACAAGTTCAAAGCGATCTACATTATAAACCAACCATGCAGGACGACCTTGTTCTAGATTATACAATCCATATACCAATGCTGATATTTGCAAAAGAATAACGACACTTAAATCAAATTTTAGTGATTTTTTGCCTTCCCTATAAACCAAAAGTCCAAGTAGAGGTCCGACAATAATATCAATTAGAATTAACATCAAAAATATTTGTGTAACACCAACTGCAGTTGCTAACGGCTGTGGATACCAGACTCCAAAAACTAATCCAATTACTGCTAGTACAATAAATATGGAAATTCCCAAATGACTAAGAAAGAATCGAATACGTTTAGATATGATCAAATTACAACCTTGCTACTGTGTACTTAGCATTTCAAAAAACTTTGATTTAATTTCAGATTTTGTAATTTCATACAAAAGATCTTCTAAATCAGCTTTATTTTGGTGTTTAAAATCCCCTACGACTTCAGAGTGAGCATGATAAAATTCTAATAATTTTTCACTATGTTTTAAAACAACAATTAAGTCACTATCTTCAACAGAATTGGCTTTAGAAATAGTTTTAATCTCAAAATTTAGTCCCTGATATAGATATAATTCTTTTCTAATTATTTTTCTCCTATTTATTTTAAAATAATTAATTAAAAAGACTGGCGAACCAGTCTTTTATTTAATCTCTAGTTAAAAACTAAAAATTAACGACACTCTGAAGGAGCATATTTAGCTGGTAAAGCAGTAGCAGCAGCAGGAGCACCTTTAGCAAAGCCTCGAGCAGTTGCTTGTCCAGTAGTAGAAGACATACAAGCCCATTGTACTGAGCCTGAAAGCCCTGCAGCTAATGCTGCGCCAGCTGTACTACCAGCCGTAGCTTTAATATAAGGCGCCATTACAATTGTTTTTTGACGTGCATCTGTCGGTAAACTAGTATCAGCAGTCGTAGTTAGAGTTAATGTACCTGTAAGAGGTGCAGCTGCAATAGACTGTAAATATTTGCTTACGGGAGCTGTTGCTGAGCCTTGAGTTACAGCTGTTGCGGCAGATGCTACACCAACCATACCATTAGTTTGAAAACCTTCACTAATTGCAGATTTAGCAGATGCACCTGCTACAACTACTTCAGAAATTTTGGCACGTACTGTATAATCTTGATAAGCAGGAATCGCTACCGCAGCCAAAATACCGATAATCGCTACAACAATCATTAATTCAATAAGGGTAAAACCCTTTTGTACTGTATTCATAACATTCTCCACAAATGTTTTTTGTTTATTTATAAGCCTAAAGAAAAAGCTCATTTAGCTTAATTTTATATTTAGCACGAAGTGTGCCAAGTTTTATTATAATAAAATTAACAGAAAAAACAGCACTTTAAAAAAATATTTTTATTTTTGTAATTTTTATGTTTTATTTTGTGTAACTAACTGACAAAAAATGTCAGTTAATTGACTAAAATCACCCCAGAATAATCGGTTTATTCCCTAATTCATTCTTTAAATCATCTATTTTTCGATCATAGTACTGATCTAACACCTCTCCAATTTGCTTTACCCCTTCAATTACACCCTCTTTAAACTTCTGCTGAGCCAGATTTTGAATGATGCTTTGACAGATTTCATCCCAGACCTGCTGGGTTGTCGCATTCTTAATTCCCCGATCAATCACAATTTCAACCTTGTGCTCGCAGAGGTTCAAATACAGGAGTACCCCACTGTTATATTCGGTATCCCAAACCCCAATTTCAGCAAATAACTGACGGGCACGACAAAGTGTATCCTGATAATAAGCAGATCGTGAAGGTAGACAGCCTTCAATCACCACCTGAATCTCCCCCACATGTCCATGCTCGGCCTCTTCAACCGCCACTGCAATCGCATGCTGATCCTGCTTGGAAAAAAAACGCTTGGTTGCCGGCATATAAAAGAAATGTTTTAACCAGCGCTTAATACTCGGCTGCGCATGTTCTTCCAACTTCGGCCGCGTGACAATTTCTGTTGTATCTGTAGTTGTTACCATGAGCCTGATGCTCCTCCCCCGCCAAATCCACCACCGCCACCGCCGAAGCCGCCGCCCCCAAAACCACCACGACCACTACCGCCGCGGCCACCACCTGCCATAAAGGCATGTAAAATCAGCTGGGCAAGCGAGGTGACCAATAAAAAGAATACCCCGGCACCAATCATTAAACTGGCAATTAAACCCATGCCATTGACCAGACCGGCAGCTGTCCCTGCAACTGCGGCAGTCGCAGCACTGAGTTTTCTGCCAAAAATCATGGAACCCATGACACCCGCAATAATAATGAAGATGACACTCCCAAAAGTAGCTTGCGATGCTTTTTGAGCTTGATAAGCTTGCTCCTGGCGCTCTTTGATTTCATCCGCTGCCTGTGCAGCAATTTCAGGATCTAAATTTAAAATACGTTCAATTTCGGTTAGTCCGGAATCAATGCCTTGTGCATACTGACCTTGCTTAAAAAATGGCGTAATTTTGTCATGAATAATACGGCCAGCTACAATATCGGGTAGAATCCCCTCCAAGCCATAACCGGTCAAAATTTGAATACGGCGATCATTAATAGCAATGGTCATCAATAAACCATTATCGCGTTTGGCTGAACCGAGTTGCCAGGCGTCAGCCACGCGCATGGAATAATCAAAAATATCTTCTTGCCCTGTGGTCGGAACAATGACTACACCTATTTGCCCTTTGCCTTCATTATAAAGTTTCAAAATACGCTGACTGAGTTGCTGTTTTTCAGCGGGACTAAGTAAATTTGCCTGATCAATGACCGGTTCATTCAGGCTTGGTAAGTCGCGCTGAAACTGCCCTTCCGCCATGTCATTGGCAATTTGCGGCTGTGATGCTGCTGCAGTTTCTGTATTTTGGGCTGGAGTATTTTGATTATTTTTAGGCTGTAAGATTTCACGGGCTACGATGACTTCTTCAGTATCTGTAGCCGTCGCCGTTTCTGCTGAAACAAGTGTTGTCATTCCCATGCCCAACATAAGAATCAAACTAGCACAGTATTTCAGCAGTATTTCAGGCATCTGATCTCTCACTTATCTACAGATATTACTTATTCAAAGGAAACCGTTGGTGCTTTCTGTGCACTTTGCTCGGCGCTAAAGTTCGGTTTGGTGTCCATACCAATCACTTTGGCGGTCATGACTTGCGGGAACTGGCGCGCATAAGAGTTGAAGTCCTGTACTGTCGTAATATAACGGTTACGTGCCACTGCAATCCGGTTTTCAGTTCCTTCTAGCTGCACCTGTAAATCACGGAACTGCTGGTTCGCTTTCAAATCTGGATAATTCTCAGTGACGGCTAAAAGACGAGACAAGGCACTGGTCATCTGGGCCTGTGCTTCCTGATAGCGTTGGAATAGTTCAGGATCTTCTAGTACTTCACGATCTACTTTCAGGCCGGCAACATTGGCACGTGCTTGGGTCACTTCTGTTAAGACCTGCTCTTCATGCGAGGCATAGCCTTTGACCACATTGACCAGATTAGGCACCAAATCGGCACGGCGCTGATACTGGTTCTGCACTTCAGACCAGGCTGCCGTTACGGCTTCATCTTTGACTTGTAAGGTGTTATAGCCGCAACCACTCAGGGTCAAGGTACTGGCTAGCATTAAGGCGATAAGAGATTGTTTAAATACACGCATGATATCTTGTCCTCAATTCTTTATTAATATTTATATAATTAATTTGATTTTAAACAGTATTTTCTAAAGTTTTGTTACTTTTTATAATCTTTTTAAGGGCCTCTCTTTAAGTTAGACAATATCCAAAAATAAAAAACCCGCCGTAGCGGGTTGTTTGAATGACTTCAGTGAATTTTCAACTGTTAAACATCCAGATAATCCAGAATCCCTTCAGCTGCCTGACGGCCTTCCCAGATTGCGGTTACCACCAGATCAGAACCGCGAACCATGTCACCACCAGCAAAGATTTTTGGATTCGAGGTCTGGAATTTGTATTGTTGCTGCTCAGCGGCAACGACACGACCTGAACCATCCAGATTAATCTCGACATCTGCAAACCAGTCCGCTGGGCTGGTACGGAAACCAAAGGCAAGCAATACAGCATCCGCAGGCAAAATTTCTTCTGAACCTGGAATTGGTTCCGGGCTACGGCGACCACGGCTATCTGGCTCACTCAACTGAGTCGTAACGAATTTCACCCCCGTCACTTTACCATTTTCACCCACGATTTCGATTGGCTGACGGTTAAACTGGAATTCCACCCCTTCTTCACGCGCATTTTTTACTTCACGACGTGAACCCGGCATATTTTCTTCATCACGACGGTAAGCACATACAACAGACTCAGCACCCTGACGAATTGAGGTACGGTTACAGTCCATAGCTGTATCACCACCGCCTAAAACGATGACTTTCTTGCCTTCAACACTGATATATTCAGACGGATTTTTTTCCCAGCCTTGGCAACGATTGACATTGGCAATCAGGAAATCTAGTGCATCATACACACCATCCAGATCTTCACCGGCAAAACCACCTTTCATATAAGTATAGGTGCCCATACCCATGAATACAGCATCGTAGTCAGCCAGTAATTGGTCAATCGTCACATCTGTACCAATTTCAGTATTCAGACGGAATTCAACACCCATACCTGTAAAGATTTCACGACGGCGTTTCATCACGTCTTTTTCCATCTTGAATTCTGGAATACCGAAAGTCAGCAGACCACCGATTTCAGGACGTTTGTCGAATACCACTGGTTTAACGCCATTACGTACCAGAATGTCTGCGCAGCCTAAGCCTGCAGGACCCGCGCCAATGATGGCAACTTTTTTATCAGTCCATTTTACTGAAGACATATCTGGACGCCAGCCCAATGCAAAAGCAGTGTCATTAATATATTTTTCTGCATTACCAATCGTTACCGCACCAAAACCATCATTCAGGGTACACGCCCCTTCACACAGACGGTCTTGCGGACAAACACGACCACAAACTTCTGGCAAGGTGTTGGTCTGGTGACACAGTTCAGCCGCCTGAAACAACCGGCCTTCAGACACCAGTTTTAACCAGTTTGGAATATAGTTATGTACCGGACATTTCCACTCACAGTAAGGGTTACCACAGCCTAGACAGCGATGTGTCTGATTGGCTGCAATTTCCGCGGTATAAGGCTTATAAATTTCCACAAATTCTGCTTTGCGGACATCAATCTCTTTTTTCTCTGGATCTTGGCGTGCGACATCCAGGAATTGAAAGTCATTATTCAGGCGTTCTGCCATGTCTCTCTCCGTGGGGAGATGTAAGGGGGTTCACAGTTGCCTTACATCTGCCTATGTTTCTGCAGTAGTGGAATTATTGTGGATCAGCTTGAGTTGTTTTTAACAGCGTTTGCAAATTGGCTGCTTTTGGTTTTACCAACCAGAACTTGCGGCTGTAGAAGTCAAACTCATGGCGGATCTTGTACGCCCAAGCACTACCCGTTTCTTTAATATGTTCATCCAGGATACGACCCAGGAAGGCTTTATGCTCTTCCATCGCTTCCGTAGAAATACGATTCAGCTCAATCAGCTCGTGGTTATAATGATCAACGAAGTCATTATCCAGATCAAGTACATAAGCAAAACCACCAGTCATACCTGCACCGAAGTTATGCCCAACCTTACCCAGCACTGTCACAATACCACCGGTCATATATTCACAGCAGTGATCACCTGCACCTTCAATCACGGCAAATGCACCCGAGTTACGCACCGCGAAACGCTCGCCCGCTGTACCCGCTGCATATAACTTACCGCCAGTCGCACCGTACAAACAGGTATTCCCAATAATCGCGGTATTTTGGGTTTGGAATGGCGAACCTTTTGGCGGGAAGATCGAGATGCGACCGCCAGCCATGCCTTTACCGACATAGTCATTGGCATCGCCTTCTAGGCTGATATGTAGACCACCAGCATTCCAGACCCCCAGCGACTGACCCGCAGTACCATTCAGGTGAACTTTCACCGGATGGGCTTCCATGCTCAGGTTGCCATAGCGTTTCGCAATTTCACCAGATAGACGGGCACCAATCGAACGGTCACAGTTACCGATCGTAAAGCTATATTCACCGCCAGTTCCCGCTTCAATCGCAGGCAGAATCTCATCTACCATCTTTTCAGCCAGAATGCCTTTATCAAATGGCGCATTGCCCTGTACTTCGCAGTACTGTGCTTTACCTTCTGCAGCAGGATGCGACTCCAGCAATTTGCTTAAATCAAGATGTGCATGCTTTTCAGTTTCACCCGGCAAAACTTCCAGCAGATCCGTACGGCCAATCAGGTCTTTCAGACTCGATACCCCAAGTGCTGCCAGCCATTCACGGGTTTCTTCAGCAATAAAGGTGAAGAAGTTGATCAGCATTTGTGGCTCGCCAATATAATGCTCTTGACGTAAATGATCTTGCTGGGTTGCTACACCGGTTGCACAGTTATTCAAGTGGCAGATACGCAGGTATTTACAACCCAAGGCAATCATTGGGGTTGAACCAAAGCCGAAGCTTTCTGCACCCAAAATTGCTGCTTTGACAACATCCAGACCGGTTTTCAGACCGCCATCTGTCTGTACGCGAACTTTACCACGCAGGTCATTCACACGAAGGGCCTGATGCGCCTCAGAAAGCCCCAGTTCCCACGGTGAACCTGCATGATGAATTGAAGAAAGTGGAGAAGCCGCTGTACCACCATCATAACCAGAAATGGTAATGAAATCGGCATACGCTTTCGCCACACCTGCCGCAATCGTACCGACACCTGGTTCAGAAACCAGCTTAACTGACACCATCGCCTGTGGGTTAACCTGTTTTAAATCAAAGATCAACTGTGATAAATCTTCAATTGAATAGATGTCGTGATGCGGAGGTGGCGAAATCAGGGTAACGCCCGGTACAGAGTAACGTAAACGGGCAATGAGACCATTCACTTTACCACCCGGCAACTGACCACCTTCACCTGGTTTTGCACCTTGCGCGACTTTAATCTGGAGAACTTCTGCTGATGTTAAATAAGCAGGCGTTACACCAAAACGGCCCGATGCAATTTGTTTGATTTTCGAGTTGCGGATAGTACCGTAACGCGCTGGATCTTCACCGCCCTCACCTGAGTTCGAGCGACCACCAATCGTGTTCATGGCAATCGCAATCGCTTCATGTGCTTCAGGGGACAGTGCACCCAAAGACATGCCGGCAGAGTCAAAGCGAGGCAGGATCTTTTCCACAGATTCCACTTGTTCGACTGGAATCGAATTATCTGTTTTTAGTTTGAACAGGTCACGAATCGTGGCGATCGGACGATTGTTCACCAATTCTGCATATTCTTTAAAATCTGCGTAGTTCCCAGAACGTACTGCTTTATGCAGTGAGTTGATCACGTCTGGGTTAAAGGCATGGTATTCCTTGCCGAATACAAATTTCAGCAGACCGCCCTGATCAATTGGCTTACGATTTTTCCAGGCAATATCCGCCAACTGTTTCTGATCATTTTCAAGATCAATAAAGGTTGCACCCTGAATACGGCTTGGTACACCGATGAAGCATTTATCCACTACTTCATTGGATAAGCCCACTGCTTCAAACAGCTGACCGCCACGGTAAGAGGCAACTGTTGAAATACCCATCTTAGACAGGACTTTCAGCAAGCCTTTTTCAATACCCTTACGGAAGTTGTTTTGCGCATAAATCGGGTCACCCAATAATTCACCTTTCGCGACCAGATCATTGATCACGTCATAAGCCAGGTACGGGTAGATGGCTGTCGCACCAAAACCAAGTAGCACGGCAAACTGATGTGGATCACGGGCAAAACCGGTTTCAACAATCAGGTTGGCATCGGTACGCAAACCAGTCTTGATCAGGTGATGATGCACCGCACCGGTGATCATAAAGGCATTGGCAGGCAAGTAACCTTCACGGATTTTCTTGTCGGAAAGCACTAGTAAGGTTTTACCATCACGAATGGCTTGTGCAGATTCTTCACAAATACGCGTAATCGCTGCTTCCAGACCTTCGGTTTCAGCATAGTTCAAGTCAATATCTGCAATTTCATAACCGGCACGACCCAGCGTACGGATCTGATGCATTTTCGAATTAGAAAGTACAGGACTGGAAATGATCAAGCGGTCTGCATGCTCAGACCCTTGCTCAAAGACGTTTTGTTCACGACCTAAACAGGTTTCCAGTGACATCACAATCGATTCACGTAGCGGATCGATCGGCGGGTTGGTCACCTGTGCAAACTGCTGGCGGAAATAATCCGACACATGGCGCACCTGACGAGACAATACTGCCATTGGGGTATCATCACCCATTGAACCTACAGCTTCCTGACCGCTTTCAGCAATCGGACGCAATAACTGGTCACGCTCTTCAAAGGTCACCATGAACATTTTTTGTGCCGCTTTCAGGCCATCACCTTTTAAGCCTTGATCACATAAATATTCTTCCAGCTCTGGACTGCCTTGCAAACGCACAGAATTTTCACGTAACCATTCACGGTATGGACGCATACGTTTCAGATGATTATTGACATCTTGCGTATCCAGTACCTTGCCAGTCTGCGTGTCGATGACTAGCATCTGGCCTGGGCCGACACGGCCTTTAGAAATCACATCTTCAGGTTGGTAACCCCATACGCCAATTTCAGAAGCCAGCGTGATATAACCATTTTTGGTAATCACCCAACGCGCAGGACGCAGACCGTTACGATCCAGCATACAGATCGCATGACGCCCATCCTGAATCACCAAACCTGCAGGACCATCCCAGGCTTCCATGTGTTTTGAGTTGAATTCGTAGAAAGCACGAAGATCAGCATCAAGCGTTTCCACGTTCTGCCAGGCAGGCGGAACCAGCATACGGAGTGCACGGAACAGATCCATGCCACCGCCAACCAGAATCTCCAGCATGTTGTCCAGGCTTGAAGAATCTGAACCGGTACGGTTCACAATTGGATTTAGTTCAGTTAAACCTGGCAATAATGGATTTTCAAATTTCGGCACACGCGCCATGGCCCAGTTACGGTTCGCGGTAATAGTGTTGATTTCACCATTGTGCGCCAGGTAACGGAACGGTTGTGCCAACGGCCAGCGTGGCAAGGTATTGGTCGAGAAGCGCTGATGGAAAACCACAATATGTGATTCCAAACGTGGATCAGCCAGATCTGTATAAAAATCTGCAATCGCTTCTGGCATCATCAAGCCTTTATAGCTGATCACTGTTGAACATAAAGTAGTGACATAGAAAGACGTATCATTCACCAACAATTGTTCTGTACGACGACGTGCCAGGAATAACTTACGGTTAAATTCAACCTCAGTCACACCCATTGGACAGTTAACAATAATCTGTTCAAATGCCGGCATCGATTGCAATGCAATTTCACCCAGTGCATCGACATTGGTCGGAATTACACGCCAAGCCAGAACGATTAAACCTTCAGCTTCAATCTCTTTGTTTAAAACCTGTTTGGCATGTGCAGCAAGTGCCGGATCAAGATTTAGAAACACCGAACCCACAGCAAACACTTCACTTAAGGTGGTATCACTTAAGCGTTTCGCTTCTTCACGGAAGAATTTTTTCGGCATCGCCAAGAGCAAGCCACA
Source organism: Acinetobacter lwoffii (assembly GCF_019343495.1). Taxonomy (NCBI): domain Bacteria; kingdom Pseudomonadati; phylum Pseudomonadota; class Gammaproteobacteria; order Moraxellales; family Moraxellaceae; genus Acinetobacter; species Acinetobacter lwoffii. The sequence goes on from NZ_CP072549.1 coordinate 1,870,360, forward strand.
ACCATCCCCGGTTTTGCCATCCGCGGCAATACCACCACGGTGGGTCATACAACTCAAACTATGAATCGCGGTCTTGACGAGATCATGGCTAGCATCACCCTGCATATGGGCGATCAAACCGAAACCACAGTTATCTTTAAACTCATCCGGTTGGTATAAACCTTGAGCGGGAGCTACATTGTTAGGCGATGGCATGTGCATAGCGTACCCTTCTTTCACGAAGCCTCAACAGGCTGTTAAACAATCTAAATTTTTCTCTGCGCTGGCGTCTAATGGACTTTCGAAGACCGTCTTGGTAGAGCAAAACTATTTTTCTTTATTTCTTCAGACTAGTCCTTTTTTAGACTAAATGCATAACAAATAAAGTTTATTCTGCTCATGAATAACATAAAAATCTGGAATAAATATGACATTCATATGGTGTCATCGAATCATTTTTCGCGCTAAAACAGGGAGATTAATTCAATTCATGCACCAATAAAGCAAATTCCATGCCAACAAACAGCGCATAAATTAAAACAATACAGATGACAAAGATTTAGCGCAGAACAGCACTCTAAGGGTTAATTTTAATGTGCATTTTTTGCACCAAAAGCGCTCATTTTTAATTCTGTAATTTTTTGGATGCGCTATTTTAGACCGGACTAATTAAATGGATCACTAATCTCATTATTTTGAGGACGAGGATTACTGCCCTGAGCAGGTCGATTATTGTTATTTTGCGGTTGAGGCGTGCCTTCTACAGCACTTTCAGATTTCTGTACATCGACCACATTTCCCGATGAATCACGGCGCACAATTGTGGTACTGGTAGTCGCAGCATCAGAGCTACGCGGCTTGGACTCAGTTTGGGTTTGCTGCTGTCTAAGTCGTACCGATTCATCTACTTTCGGCAAAGGCACATTTTTCAAACGAATTTCGTAAAGCTTTTGATTACTAGCCAATTCCTCTGAACCCAGATTATTGACCAGACTAACATATTGCTGCATTGCTACAACTTCAGGCTTGACTGAGGCCGGTAAATTTAACTTCAGTGTAGATAAAGCCTGATTGGCTTGCGCCGCCGTCTTATATTGACCATATAACAATACATATTGTTCTGGCTGATTTTCACCCGAGATTCTTAAATAAATAAAAGGTTTACGATCGGACTGTTTTTTAAGAAAACTTTTTAAAATGGCTTCATTGGTCACACGAAATAATTCAATGGCGTGCTGGTTTTTCGCTTCATTGACAAATTTGGTACCACGGAATTCCGGCTCATGACTGGCATTCACGACGGTACGCGTATTTAGGTCCAGTGGTTTCACTTCCTGAAAAAGTGCACCAAGATGGGTCATTGTGGCGACTTTTTCTGGTTGAATCTGCAACTGAACTTCAGTTTCAGGCTTTTTTTCAATTTCGACGACATCATCTGAATCAGTCACCGCCCAAAAGACCAAGGCAGCAAATAGGCAGCATACACCACAGACCAGCCAGAAATAATGCTGAATCTTTTGCCAAGGAGTATGTAATGCTGCCATAAAACTAAACCTATGCCTGACTGGCTAAAATTGCCTGTTTCATTAACTCGAGATCAAAGTCTCGGGTAATCACTGCTTCGCCTAATTGCTTTAATAACACCAGACGCAATTGTCCATTTAAGACTTTTTTGTCATGGGCCATATAGGCCAGAAAATCATCCAGAGGGATTTTAGGACAAACCACAGGAAGTTTGGCACGAGAAATGATTTTTTTTGTACGTTCTAAATCTTCTTGAGAAATCCAACCCATACGCTGTGACAGATCCGCAGCCATCACCATACCGGTGGCAACAGCCTCGCCATGTAGCCAGACACCATACCCCAGATAAGATTCAATCGCATGTCCAAAAGTATGCCCCAGATTCAATAGAGCACGTTCCCCTTGCTCTTTTTCATCATTGGCGACAATCCGGGCCTTGTGCGCACAGGAACGATAAACGGCCTCAGCCAGTAGTTTCTCATCACGACTGACCAGAGCATCCATATTCTCTTCAAGCCAGAGCAGAAATGATTCATCACCGAGTAGCGCATATTTAATCACTTCAGCCAAACCCGCCGCAAGTTCACGATCGGGTAAAGTAGAAAGTTGCGACATATCGGCCAGCACCACTTGCGGTTGCTGGAACGCACCAATCATGTTTTTACCCTGTGGATGATTAATCCCGGTTTTTCCACCGACACTGGAATCGACTTGAGACAGTAAAGTCGTCGGTACCTGAATGAAATACACGCCACGCTGGAAACATGCCGAAGCAAAACCGGCCATATCGCCAATCACACCACCACCGAGCGCAAGCACCGTACAGTCCCGGTTAAAACCAGCTTCAAGCAATGCATCAAAGATCAGATTCAGATGCTGGCTATCCTTATATTTTTCACCATCGGGCAAAATACAGGTCGCAACATGCTTGTCTAAAGCTGCAATCGCAGTTTGATAATGCTGCAAATAAAGTGGTGCAACCGTGGTATTGCTCACAATCATCACTTGCTTGCCATGAATATAGGGAGCCAATAAGGCCTGTGGATCAAGATCGCTCCCGATAAAAATAGGGTAACGACGTTCTCCGAGTTCTACATATAAGGTTTGCATGTTTGATTAACCACTTTATTCAATGAACTTAGTTTTTGGAAGTAATGAGATTGAGAATCCGCTGCGCCAGATCTCGTGCCGCACCCTGATTGGTCTCAATGATATGATGTGCCACTTCCCGATACAAGGGATCACGAACTGCCAATAAATCACGTAACTTTTGTTCCGGATTTTCGACTTGGAGGAGTGGACGATTTTTATCGCGATAGGTACGCTGCAGTTGAATTTCAACCGGCGTATAAAGATAAACAACGATTCCGCGCTGTTTCAGATAGTCCCGATTCAAGACCTGAGTAATGGCACCACCGCCAGTGGCTAAAACTAAATGGGGGCGTGAAGTCAGTTCATTAATTACAGCAGTTTCACGGTCACGAAAACCCTGTTCCCCTTCTTTCTCAAAAATCCAGGGAATCGTCGCACCTGTTTTACGTTCAATTTCATGATCGCTATCTAGAAATTCGCGTCCTAACAATTCTGCGAGATGTCGTCCTACTGTTGTTTTACCGGCCCCCATCGGCCCTACCAAATAAAGATTTGGTAGGGTTTCAAACTCTTTGCTTGGCAAGGAGTCACCTATTCGTTTTGTTAAATTCAAAATATATTAATGATTTCTTGAAACACTGTCATTAACAATTCGAGGTGTAACGAAAATCAGCAACTCACGCTTGTTATCCGATTTTAAATCTTTACGGAATAAACGTCCTACATAAGGAATATCCCCCAAGAATGGCACCTTGGTTTGTGCATTACGGGTTTCCTGCTCAAAAATACCACCTAGAACTACTGTTTCACCATTATCAACCAAGACATTGGTATTGATCTGGTTTTTGTTAATAGTAAGCTGTCCAGTCGGTGTCGGATTACCCGGCGAATCACTGGTAATATTGAGTTCCATCTGCACTTTACCATCTGGCGTAATACTTGGCGTCACATCCAGACTTAAGGTGGCATCAATAAACTCAGTAGTGGACACAGCATTAGCACCTCCACCTTCAGCAGATTGATACGGAATTTGTGAACCAGAGGCAACAGTTGCTTTCTGCTTATCCGCAGTCAGTACTTTAGGGGTAGAAATCACCTCACCATAGCCATCTGCCTGAAGTGCAGAAAGCTCAAGATCCAGCATAAAATCCGATAGACTGATTAGACCAAAAGCAATACGACTTGCACCCGGACTGGTTACACCCAAGTCTACATTAAGGTTTTGTGGACGTTGAATCTCATAAGTATATCCACCTAAATCACTTTCTTGGGGATCTCTGAGATCCCATAACGTCGTGTCACTACCACCGACCAGAAGGCTATCATTGTTGGTAATCCCTTGAGATAGAATCCCCCACTTCACTCCCATTTCTTTGGTGAAGTCAGTGGTAGCTCGCACAATACGTGCTTCGACCATCACCTGCTTGACCTGTACATCGAGCAAGTCTACCATATTCCGGATTTTATCAATAAAGAGCTGGGTATCATTCACAATAATAGTATTGGTTCGTGCATCAATAGACACAGAGCCACGTGAACTCAATAAGCTTTCTCTCTCATCATTATTTGTAGTGTTACTCGAACTACCTGAACTAGATGCGCCTTTATTCTGCGTAATCAGTTTCTCAATATCAGCGGCTTTGGCATAACTGAGCTGCATATATTCCGTTTGGATAGGCGCAAGTGCAACACTCTGCTTAATCGCCTTAGCTTCTTCCTCTTCAGCCTTTATCAGCTCTGTAACTGGTGCGATCCAGATCACATTGCCATTGCGCCGTTTATCCAGATTTTTGGTTTTCAGCACAATATCCAGCGCCTGATCCCAAGGTACCTCTTTCAAGCGCAAAGTAATATTGCCTTGTACACTGTCTGCGGCCACCATATTAATATCAGTGAAGTCAGCTAAAAGCTGTAAAACACGACGGACTTCGATATCCTGGAAATCTAAGGAAATTTTCTTGCCGGTATAAGCCACAGTTTTAGGACGTAATGGGCTCTTAGCTTCCGGACGTTTCAAGCTGATGGTCAGCTTGTTATCAGTCTGATAAGCCATATATTCATAACTTTCCGCAGACTGAATCGTAATGACTCCTGAACCATTTTGATTCACAGCATCCACACTTGATACCGGAGTCGCAAAATCAGTCACATTAAGACGGCGGGTCAAATGAGCCGGAATCTTGGAACCTAAAGTGCGCACAATAACCTTGGTACCCTGCTGCTGTACATCAACAGGAGTATTATTCCCTAATAGATCAATAACGACCTGGCCTTCACCTTGCGCACCGCGCTGGAAACCAATATTGCTAATACCCTGAGCCGACTGTTGCTGCACAGGTTGAGCTATGGCTACAGGAGTTGCCGAATTAATTTTAAGAATAAAAGTATTGCCTTCTACTCGAGTGGTAAAGGCACCTGCATCTGTCAGATTAACCGTCAAACGGGCACGCTGTGCATCCGAAGTGACCTCCACTGAACTGGCTTCACGCGTTGCGACCGGAATTTTGCTTTGTTTTAAATTCTGTTGGGCCTTGTCAAAGTCCAGAATCAAACGTGACGGTGATTCTAATTGGTAGGCTTGTGGTTGTGGTGGCAAACCATTGAACATCACCCGAATCTCAGTTCCTTGTCCAGGAAGCTGCATGGGTACTACATTGGTCATTGAAACCTGCGCACTGGCCGCTTGCATCACTGCAATCGCAACAGCACCCATGGAAAACTGACGAAACACACGATTCATTGTATTAACATCCCCAAAAATAAATTCTTTAATACTCTTATTCATTGTTATTCCTTTAAAACTCATGGCGCCGGCCCGATAAGAACCAGACTTCGCGGACGTTCCACATATCCTTCACGGCCATCTGGAATAATCTCAATCAAATCGATCTGTGTTGGTGTAATTCCAACCACACGACCATGATTAAGTCCCATATAGCTACCACGTTGGATCCGCTCAACCTCACCATCAGGCGTCTGGATTAAAGCCAGAATCTGTCCTGCCTGATTGCGCATACTGCCTTTCATGGTCAACGTTTCGAGCGGATAACTTTCTAGCGGTTGCAGTTGACGTGATAGGTTTGGATAAACCCGTTTCCCCGCCATAATTTTCAGTTCAGCCGCCAGAGAGCTTGGTAAAAAAGGACTTTTAATCTGATGTGCTGCATAGCTGAAGGTTTCAACTGGCATAAAATCAGGAGCCGGTTCAATCGGCAAAGGCGGCTGATTACGAATATTGGCCATTTCCTGATTGACAGCATCAATGCGTGAATCGCATCCCAATAATAAAAACCCAAGTGTTAAAGCCGAAGTAATCTTAATGTTCTTCATTACTGCGCCCCCTGAGTAGTGCTATTAGCTGCAGCGCTTTCCGCATTACCGACATAACGATAAGTTTTGGCTTTCACCACATAATCAATGACCGGAATTTCAGATTTTTTCTCTTTGTTTTCAGTACCGGTAATGGTGAAATCATGCAGTGTGACAATACGCGACAAGCCGGCAATACTGCTGACAAAAGAACCAAAAGCGTGATAATCCCCAGTCGCTTCAATTGCAATCGGCTGTTCAATAAAGAATTCTTGTTTAATTTCAGGTTCCAGACGGATATTTTTAAACTTCAGGCCTGAATTCACACCGCTCAGGTTAATATCTTCAACCAGACCCGGAATCTCAGTTTCTTTCGGTAACTGTTCTAACTGCTGGTTAAAACGAGCTTCCATTTCCTGAAGCTGGATTTGATATTGTTGTAAGTTGCGTAATTTGGATTCTTTTTCACGAAATTCATTCAGCAGGTTTTGTTCCTGAGCACTGGCTTGTGAAATCGATTCAATCGTGCTTCTGATCATGACAAAGTAAATCACCGCAAATGCCAATGCAGCAATGAAGATCCAGCAGGTAATTTTGACCGACAAAGGCCAGCTACCATAATTGTTTGGATCTAATGTATTGAATTGCTGAAAAAACTTTTCAACAGTCATTTTGTTTTTGGGTACAGCGACGACATCCTGGCTGAACTCATCGAATTCTTCATTACTCATGATGATGCCCCCGTAGTTGTAGCGACTGCTTGTTGTTCTTCGTTAAGTACTGGCTGAGCGATTTGATCCAGATCTACCGTCACGGTAAAACTGCCATAGGACTCTTCCACACGTGGAATAATCGAGCTAGGTGCCTTTTCTTTTGCTTCTTCAGCCACTAGGAAAGCGTTCATAAAGGCATTTCGATACCAAGATGAAGCTTCCAGATTACGGAGCAGTTCTGCGACCGTATTTGGACTCTCAGCTCGACCTTCAATAGTAAACTTGTCACCGGTACGCTGGAATTTGGTGATATACATATTGCTTGGGGTCACCCGTACAATTTCATCAATCAAATGCACCGCAATCGGACGCTGAGTTTGTAGACCCTGAATCAGTTTCATCCGTTCAACAATCGCATTACGCTGTTCTTGTAAACCTTCAAGCGCCTTTAACTGCACATCCAGATTCTGGTTAGTACTTTGAATCAGCTGATTGGCCTGCTCCTGATCTTGAAGCTTGTGATCATAATAAAACCAGGTTGAACCCGCTGCCGCTAATCCCAAGAAAAGCGCCCCCACGCAGATTGCCACGAATTCATTATTTCTTTTAATTCTTAGCTCATCACGCCAAGGAAGTAAGTTAATTCTTGCCATTAATCAAAACTCCTTAATGCCAAACCGCATGCAACCATGAGTGATGACGCGTCATTTTCAATTTTTTTAATATCAATTTGAGGAGAAAAGCCCATTTGCAAAAATGGATTCGCGATCGTGACACGGTAACCGAGTTTTTGTTGTAATAATTTTGCCAGACCTGGAATATTGGCATTCCCGCCGGCCAGTAAAATATGGTCAATCTCATTAAACTGAGAAGATGAAAAGAAGAATTGCAATGAACGGGCTGCCTGTTGTACCACGGCATCCAGGAATGGCTCTAGCACTTCAATATCATAATCATCCGGTAAAGCACGGGTTTTTTTAGCACGTCCAGCTTCTTCAAAGGATAATCCATAGCGATTCTGAATTTCCTGAGTCAATTGCTTGCCGCCAAACACCTGCTCACGGGTATAAATAATCTTGTTGTTCTGCATCACCGACAAGGTCGTCATACTATGACCAATATCTAAGATACCAACCGTATTGACCCCCATCGGCAAAGTATCCGAAAATACTTTGAAGGCATTTTCCAGCGCAAAACTTTCTACATCTGCAATCTTAGGCGTTAGACCAGAAATTTCCAAAACTTCAGAACGTGCTTCGACATTTTCAATTCGGGTAGCGACCAATAGCACATTGACCCGGTTTGGATTAGTAAGACGGTCTGGCAGAACTTCAAAGTCCAGACTCGCTTCATCGAGTGGGAAAGGAATGTATTGTTCCGCATCTTCACGAATCTGAACTTCACGTTCGTCATCCGACATGTCTGCATCCATCTCAATGATTTTGGTAATGACCATTGAAGTTGGAATCGCAAAAGCGGCCTGATTCGACTGGGTATTACCCAAATTAATTGCACGCCCAAGGGCATCAGCGACAGCTTCTGGGTTTAAGATGTTTTTTTCAACAACACTGTTTTCCGATAATGGGATCAAAGCATAGCTCTCTACCCAGTAACGGCCACTTTTTACAGAAAGTTCTAAAACCTTAACAGAAGTCGAACTAATATCGACTCCTATTAAACCCTTATTTGGTTTACGATATAACCTGCGCACAATATACTTCCTATTATTTTTTTGTCCCCAATTTAATCTAACTTACCAATTGGTCCAGTCTATAATTTTATATAGATACAATAACTCATCTAACAATATGGATATCGACAGGATATACTGACCGGTAATTAGTTCGCCATTAGCTCTTATTAAAACTTACTTGTTATGAAAAAGCTATCTTGTTCAGGCCTTGTTCATCCATTTTTTTTGATCATTATCATTATACTGATCTCAATTCCGATGGGTTTCTATGGCATGTATCTCTATATTGCCCCATCTTTGCCTGAAATGTCTACGCTTAAAAAGGCACCTTTATTAAAGCCTTTACAAGTTTTTAGTTCAGATAATGAATTAATTGCTGAATATGGAGGCAAGCTTTCTGTTCCCGTGAAATATGAACAAATTCCACCCGAATTTATTCATGCTTTCCTCGCCGCTGAAGATTCCAGCTTTTTTGAGCATAGCGGAATCAGCTTTAAAAGCTTGGGACGCGCACTCAGTGAGACGGTGACTGGCTCGGATGTACAGACCGGCGGTTCGACCATTACCATGCAAGTGGCAAAAAACTATTACCTTAGTCCTGAACGGACGCTGAAGCGCAAACTGACGGAAATTTTTCTGGCCCGTAAAATTGAGCAAAACTTAACTAAAGAAGAAATTCTGACCTTGTATGTCAATAAAATTTTCCTGGGGAAAAATGCTTACGGCATCGCAGCAGCAGCTAAAATTTACTATAATAAGAGTTTAGAAGAGCTTTCAATTGCACAAATGGCCATGATCTCTGGCCTGCCTAAAGCACCTTCTCGATATAATCCGGTCGCCAATCCCAAGCGCGCCCTGGAACGTCGTAACTGGATTCTGGGCCGTATGCTGCAACTGGGCTATTTAAATCAGAGCCAGTATCAGCAAGCCATTGCTGAACCGGTAAATTTAGATATGCCTGATCGGAGTACCCGTAATAAATTCCCGTATGTCGGCGAAATGGTACGTTCTGAACTGGTACAAAACTTTGGTGAACAGGCGGTAGATTCTGGTTATAAAGTCTATACCACCATCCATAGTGAACGTCAGGCCTATGCGGAGCAAGCCGTACAGGAAGGTTTAGAAGCCTATGACCGTCGACATGGCTGGCGTGGTGCTGAAGCACATGATCAACCCCTCGATAAGTTCCGTGCCTATGCCAACACCTATCCTGCGCAAGTAACTCAGGTGAGTAATTCCAGTTTTGAAGCACTCATGCAGGACGGAAGCAGCGTGACCGTGCCCTGGTCAGGTATGTCCTGGGCGCGTCGCTTTCGTAACGTCAACAGTGTAGGTGGTGCACCGAGCAAAGCGTCCGAGATTGTCAAAGTCAAAGATATTGTTCGTTTAAGACCCAATGAAAATAAAACCTCGTGGTCATTGGTGCAGATCCCCAATGTGCAAGGACAATTGATTGCCATCAACCCAAATAATGGTGCGATTGAAGCCATTGTCGGGGGATATAACTTTTATCAGTCGAAATTTAACCGTGCAATCCAAGGCTGGCGTCAACCCGGCTCTACCATTAAGCCTTTTGTTTATGCCCTGGCTTTAGAACGTGGCATGACGCCGCATACTATGGTCAATGATGCACCCATTACCATTGGCAAATGGACGCCACGTAACTCGGATGGCCGTTATCTGGGCATGATCCCGCTACGTCGTGCACTTTATCTGTCACGTAATACAGTCTCAGTGCGCTTATTACAGGCCGTTGGGATTGAACGTACACGCCAGTTATTTATGGATTTTGGTTTACAAGACAGTCAGATTCCACGTAACTATACCATTGCCTTAGGCACCCCGCAGGTCCTACCGATTCAGATGGCGACTGGTTATGCCACCTTTGCCAATGGCGGTTACCGAATCCAACCTCACTTTATTACCCGCATTGAAGATGCCTACGGCAATACCATCTTTGAAGCCAAGCCTGAATATGCCTGCATTTCATGTATTAATGAAAAAGAAGAAACAGTTCAAGCCACTGACCCTATTACCGCAGATGACGAAGCAATTGCAATCAACAATACAACTTTAGAGCAAAAACAGGCTGCACCTAAAGTCTCTGCCGAAGACAGTAATTATCGTCAGGCACAGCGTATTTTAAAATCTAGCTCTGCCTATGACATGGCCAACATTTTGCGTGATGTAATTCAGCATGGTACCGGTCGTGCGGCATTAAGAATTGGTCGTAGTGATATCGGCGGGAAGACCGGTACCACCAATGATGCCAAAGATGCCTGGTTTGCTGGCTTTAATGGTAAGTTAGTCACCGTGACTTGGGTAGGCTTTGACCAGCCGACCACCTTAGGTCGCCGTGAATATGGTGGTGTGGCAGCTCTACCGATCTGGACCGATTTTATGGGCAAGGCATTAAAAGGCCAGCCAGAAGCATGGGTACGTTTAGACCGCAATGCCAAGGCGCCGGTAAATCGCAACAAGGGGGTTCAGGCTGATGAAGCACAGAATGATCCATCTTCTCCGCCTCTGGCGACAGCACTTTACCGTCCTGCACCTGTGGTCGTCCCGAAACGCACAGAAACTGACTTTGAAGATTTACCAGATCAACCGATTCGTTTACCAGATGATGAAAGTTCTGCACCACAAGAACAGCCTCTTCAGCCGAACCGGGTAGATTCTCTGGAAAATCTGATTGAAGAAGTCCAGTAATCTGACTGATATAAAAAAGCCCTCAGTTGAGGGCTTTTTTATATGCATTTTTTATTTTTTCTGAAACAGGTAAATCTGATATTGCGCCAGTAATTCAAACTGATCCTGCTGTTCAAGTGCTAAACGACGTTCAGGTTTGGCCTTATAAGCATATGGCGTCATCGCAATCAGGTTTTTTAAATCAGCCTGTGGCAAAACCATTGGCGCATCAATCACCTGCTCACTAACCAGATTAAATTCATCTTGCAACTGCTCAACAAACTTCTGCGGCTCGTGTGGTTTCACTTCTTCAAATAGAGCTTCACGCATCGAGTATAAATGTTGCGGTGCCGGTGTCACCACCATCAAATAAGATTTTGGTTTTAGAACTCGCAGGATTTCCTGTTTAGGAATTGGACTAAACAAGCTGGTACACAGATCAATCAACTCATCTAATACTGGTAAAGTCGCTCCGGTTCCTACGACCCAAGTCACCTCTTTATTCAGTTTGGCTGCGACCTGAACCGCATTCTTGGCAATATCGACCCCCACACATTGCAGCACTTCGGCCTGCATGGCATCGGTATAGTAGCCTTCGCCACAGCCAATATCTAAAAGGTTTTCAATCCGCAACTCGCGAATCTTTTCTACAACAGCCTGTTGCAAAGGCGCATAATAACCTGCACTCAGAAATGCGCGACGTGCCTGCACAGACTCAGGCGTATCTCCCGGGTTTTTGCTGTGCTTGTGCTGAACCACATGCAGGTTCACATAGCCCTGTTTGGCGACATCGTAACTATGATGATTCTCACAGCGCCATGTTCTTTCATTTAAGCTCAACTGCTGGCGACAGACTGGGCACATGAGTAAATTCATCATTTTCTCCAAAACAAAAAAGCCGGCATGCGCCGACTTTTTCCAATGCATTTCTTAGCGCAATTTTAAGGTCATTAGACCCAAAACTACCAGCATAATCGTAATAATCCAGAAACGGATCACCACCTGGGTTTCACGCCAGCCTTTCTTTTCATAATGATGATGTAGCGGTGCCATCAGGAATACACGTTTATTGCGCATTCTTAATGAACCAATCTGCAAGAACACTGAAACCGCTTCCACCACAAAGACACCGGCCATAATCGCAAATACGATTTCCTGACGCACCATGACGGCAATCGTACCGAGCATTGCACCGAGAGATAAAGCACCGACATCCCCCATAAATACTTGGGCTGGATGGGCGTTATACCAAAGGAAAGCCAGACCCGCTCCGATCATGGCAGCACAGACCACCACCAGTTCAGACGAATATTTTACATAAGGAATATGCAGATAATTGGCAAAGCGCACGTCACCGGCCAAATAGGCAAATACGCCCAAACCTGTAGCAACCAGCACGATTGGCATGATTGCCAGACCATCCAGACCATCAGTCAAGTTCACGGCATTGGAGGCACCGTTAATCACGAAATAGGTAAAGATAATAAAACCAATGCCCAATGGGATCATCGATAATGGAATGCTTAGGTCTTTAAAGAATGGAATCAGCAGATCCAGCATATTCGCGGTATGCACCGGATTGGTCTGTTGCTGTGCAATGACATACAAAGCAATACCAGCACCCAAAGAACCAACTGAAGTCCAGAAGAATTTTTTCTTCGCAGGCAAACCCGCATTGTCTTTATAACGGATTTTAATCCAGTCATCGGCCCAGCCAACGGCACCGAAAATCACCATCACACCCAGCACAATCCAGACATAAGGATTGGAAAGATCTGCCCAGAGTAGAGTTGAGATACCAATCGAAAGCAGGATCAGCACCCCGCCCATGGTCGGCGTGCCCATTTTCTTAGCATGGTTTTCAGGGGCATACGAGCTGACTGCCTGACCATATTTCAGCGCCTGAAGCTTGCGAATCATTACAGGACCGAGCACCAGACCGATGGTCAATGCCGTCAAGACACTGAGCAAAGCACGTAAAGTTAAATAACGAACCACCTGAAACGTGCTGTCAAAGCCCGCCAAATGTTCAAAGAGCCATAACAGCATTTAGAGTTTCTCCATCAATGCAGCCATCAATGTTTCCATATGGGTAAAACGCGACCCTTTAAACAGGAATGACATCGGCTGAGGTTGATGTGTTTCAATCAAACGAATTAAAAACGGTAATGCCTGCTCCTGATTCAGGAAAGCCTGCATTTTTTTACCATATTGTGTACTACGAGCACCTTCTTGTGCGGCAGGCGCAAATTCACCTACAGCCACCACAAAATTAATGCCTTTCACCGAGACCAGATCCCGACCGAGCTTGTAATGCTCGATTGCGGCAGATGAACCGAGTTCACCAATATCGCCGGTGACCATCACCCGGATGCCCTGCTGCTGCGCCAGAACTTCAGCCGCTGCACGCATCGAACCCGGATTGGCATTGTAGGTATCATCAATAAATAAATAGTCTTTGTGCAGAATAAAGTTCAGACGACCTTTCGCACCCACGGCCTGTTCCAGGCCAGCCACGATATCATAAAGATTAATACCGATCGCTAAGGCGAAAGCTGCTGCTGCGGTCGCATTTTCGACATTATGCTCACCGGCAAACGGCAACTGAACTGTTTTCGAGCCTTGTGGTGTATTCAGTGTAAAGCTTGAAGATTGAGCTTCAAGCACAATATCGCTGGCATAGACTTCACCGCCAGCACCAAAACTTAAGCTTTTTTCGGTTTTTACTGCAGCACGAATGGTTTCAGCAAAATCATCGGCAGCGGGAATAATTGAGGTTTCAGAGATATGCGCATAAATCTCGGATTTTGCACGGCAAATTCCGTCACGACCGCCAAATTCACCTAAATGTGCCGTCCCAATATTAATGATCCCAGCCACATGCGGCTGCACCATTTTCGAGGTGTAATCAATTTCACCCTGATGACTCGCACCGAGTTCCATCACCGCATATTGATGTTCAGGACGCAGCTCAAGCAACATTACCGGCACGCCGAGGTCATTATTCAAATTACCACGCGTAACCAAGGTCGGTGCCAGACGCGACAGAATGCTTCCCAGCATTTCTTTAGTCGTGGTCTTGCCACTACTGCCGGTCAAGGCAATGACTTTGAGTTGAGGATTCTGCTGACGGCGATAAGCACCTAACTGTCCCAATGCCAAACGGGTATCTTCCACCACCAACTGGCAAATATCAGCATCCACCGGACGGCTGACAATGGCAATTTCACAACCTTGAGCGGCCACCTGAGCAATAAAGTCGTGCGCGTCAAAACGCTCACCTTTCAGCGCAAGAAAAGCATCACCTGATTCTGCATCACGTGAATCAGTCAAAATCCGCTTGATCTGGCCTGCAGGCTTTTTATCATTCAACCAGTAGCCTTGAGTAGCCTGTTGTAATTGTTCTATGCTCCACGGCTCCAGCGCCGCAGTACTTGTTGTTGAGGTATGCATATCTGAATCCTAATGCGCTGAATAGGCTGAATCTGTACTGCAATGCTGGGCATCAATGGCAGCTTGTACTTCGATCACGTCATCAAACCAGTGACGTACACCATCAATTTCCTGATAATTTTCGTGCCCTTTTCCTGCGATCACGACAATATCACCCACCTGCGCGTGTTTAACCGCAAACTTGATCGCTTCACGACGGTCATGAATTTCATGATAGGTTTTGCCGGAAAAATCGATGCCGTTTTTCATATCCGCAAAGATTTGTGCCGGATCTTCGGTCCGTGGATTATCAGAAGTGAGTACTGCGATATCTGAACCATCTAAAGCAGCTTGAGTCATCAGTGGACGTTTACCACGGTCACGATCACCGCCACAGCCGAAAACAGTCCAGAGATTTTGTGAAACATGACGCTTCAAGGTCACCAGAACCTGAGTCAGAGCATCCGGAGTATGCGCATAATCCACTACAAACAGGCGCTCACCATCACGTAGCACCTGCATGCGACCTGGCGCACCTTTAAGCTGTGGAACAGTTGCAATCAAACTGTTCAAGTCAAATCCGACCTGTTCCGCCATAATCAGACTGGCGACCAGATTTTCAATATTGAAATGGCCCAGCAATGGACTGTTAACCATATATTCAGCAGAAGCAGATTTTAGTTTAAAGGTCGCCCCTGAAATGCTGTACTGAATATCCTGAACCTGATAATCCGCTTTTTGCTGGGTGGAATAAGTCAAAATTTTAGGCTGTGCCGGATTAGTTTGTGCAGCATCCAGCATGATCTGTGCATGTTCATCATCGATATTGATGACAGCCACTTTTAAAGATTTAAATCGGAATAAACCAGACTTTGCTTCTGCATAAGCTTGTAGCGTTCCATGATAATCCAGATGGTCACGACTCAAATTGCTGTAGCCCGCAATCTCGATATCACAACCATTCAAGCGGCCTTGTTCCAGACCATGCGAACTGGCTTCAATCGAGGCAAACTCCGCACCGGCCTGCGCATAGCCATGCAAGGCATTTTGCAGTTGCAAGGCATCCAGGGTGGTATGCGAAGATGCTTCTAGGTTCGGTAAAATTCCATTACCTGTTGTGCCCATCACCGCACAGGCTTTACCTTGCAGCATGATGAATTCAGCCACCAAGCGAGAAATCGTGGTTTTACCATTGGTGCCGGTGACTGCAAGAATACGCGCAGCAGTGACGGGTTGGGTTGCTTGCAAATACTGCTTTTGCCATTGTCCCATTAGATGGCGTACATCTGCTAACACCAAATTTGGAGATACATCCAGTTCAGTTTCTGAAATCACAGCCAATGCACCCTGGTCCAAAGCTTTCTGGGCAAATTGAGTAGTTTTTTCCGGTTGTGACAGACTGGTCAGGGCAATAAAAATTTGTCCCGGTTTAACTTTACGACTATCCAGCTCGAAGCCCTGAAAGGATTGCTTCATCCAGTCAGCGACATCGTGAGGGGTGTAGAGATCTTGAAATGTAATAGACATTGATCACCTATTTACTGGACTTTGGGAGGTTCTAAAGGTTTGTCCAGAGGGACATTCAGCAGACGCAAGGATTCCTGCATCACGCGGGCAAAGACTGGTGCAGATACCGTACCGCCATAGTAGGTGCCTTGTGGATTTTCTACCACCACCACCATGGCAATCCGTGGATCACTGACTGGTGCTACGCCGGCAAATAAAGCCCGGTATTCACTGGTCGAATAACCTTTACGGTCGGCACGCAACTTATGTGCAGTACCGGTTTTACCTGCCACGCGATAACCTGGGATGGTGGCGCGAGTTGCCGTACCACCTGGTAAGGTTGCGGTTTCCATCATCAGCAGGACCTGATCGGCAATATTGGCATCGATCATCTGCTCACCCTGGGGCTGTTCTTCCAGCTTATACAGGCTCAGTGGCATTTTCACGCCTTTATTGGCCAGCATGGCATAGGCATCAGCCAGCTGTAGTACCGTCGCATTCAGACCATAACCATAGGACATGGTTGCCACTTCTGACACATTCCATTTACTTGGTGGAAGAATCAAACCGGCACTTTCACCTGGGAATTTCACTGCTGAACGCTGACCAAAACCCAGACGTTTATAGAAGGTTGGTAAGGTTTCATAAGGCAATGACAAGGCCAGTTTCGCTACACCAACGTTAGAGGATTTCTGCAGAATGCCCCCGAGTGTCAACTGACCATAGTTATGCGTATCACGAATGGTATGATTGCCGACCCGCATACTGCCTGGTGTAGTATTCACGACTGAATTCGCCGTATATTTGCCACTTTCCAGCGCCATCGCTACAGTGAGCGGCTTCATGGTCGAACCCGGCTCGAAAGAATCGACTGCACCACGGTTACGCATGGCATCCTTGTTGAGCAGGCTGTTTTTATCATTCGGATTATACGATGGCCATGAGGACAGCGCCAGAATTTCACCGGTTTTGACATCAACAGCGATCGCAGTCGCTGAACGGGCATTATTGGCGACACCGGCAGCCGTCAGCTCACGGTACATAATATATTGCAGACGCGAGTCGATACTTAAGGTAATATTTTCGCCCGGTTCAACTTCTTTAATCACTTCCGGTTCTTTGACCCGGTTACCTTTTTTATCGCGAATGATCTGCTGCTCGCCATCCTTTCCGGAAAGACGGCTATTCAGCTGCATTTCCAGACCTTCAATGCCGCTGCCTTCGCTATTGGTCAGGCCAATAATCTGAGAGTTCGGCTGTGGCTGCGGATAATAACGTTTATAGTTTTTCTCGGTATATACGCCCTGAAAATTACGTTTAATGATCAGTTCGGCCTGTTGTGGCGGAACTTCTTTTTTCAGGATCAGATAACGTGAACGCGGACGTTCTTCCATTTTTTTGCGCAGTTCTGCCCGATCCATACCGACTGCATCAGCCAGCTCATCCAGATTCAGGTTTTTATCGGGTAACTGACGTTTGAGCTTGCGGCTATTCGGTTCTTTTTCCAGCGCCAGCATGGTCTCGTCATAGAGTTTTTTATTGTCAAAATAATCACGTGGATCAATCACAATTTTCATGATCGGAGTACTGATCGCCAATGGAATGCCATTACGATCATAAATCACGCCACGCATCGCCTTGATGGTATTGGTTCTTAAAATATTGGCATTGGCTTTATTTTGCAAAAAATCTTTATTAATAATCTGTACATAGAAAGCACGGCAAATCAGTGTCACAAAACACAGCAGCACCACCGCCCACATGATGTAAAAACGATTGATATAAACATTTGAGGCATTTTTGTCGGTGACCGATTGTTTTTTACGTACCGGTTGCTTCTTTCTCTTGTCTACCATGTCGGAACGCTAGCCTTATTTTTTCTCATCTGAAGTTTGTGGTAAGGAAATCACGACACTTTGTGAAACCGGAGGTGAATACATACGCAGCTGTGTCACTGCACGCGTACCGATCTGTGCCGTCGCGCCGAAAGTTTGCTGCTCAATCAGCAAACGCCCCCACTCTGCATTCAGGTCATCCCTTTCACGCAGATAGGTACTCAGCTTTCTGTTATCCTGACGGTATTCAAATACCTGAAATACCACAAATACTGCACTGATGAAGACCATCAGTATCAGCATGAGATAGATTGTAACTTTTTTCAGCCACAATTTTTCTGTTTTTTTATCAACCACTTCCGTTTTCATGATCTGCCTATTAAGCTAAACGTTCTGCTACCCGCAGCCATGCGCTACGTGAACGAGGATTGGCTTTGACCTCCTCATCACTGGCTTTAACACGAGAAACTTTCTTTAAACGTCGCGTATCTTTCTGTTGTTGTGGCATTCCCCAGCCTGAATCTTCTTCAAGCGTTGACTCTTTTTGAATAAATTGTTTAATCAAACGGTCTTCCAGTGAATGGAAGCTAATTACCGCCAAACGTGCTTCAGGTTTCAATATTTCAACGGCCTGAGGCAAGAAGATTTCAATATCTTCTAATTCCTTATTAATAGCAATACGAATCGCCTGGAAAGTACGGGTCGCAGCATGCTTATTTTTTTCCCATTTCGGGTGTGCTACTTTTACAATCTCAGCCAGCTTTGCCGTGGTATCAATATATCCGGCAGCCTTAATTGCCTTGGCAATACGGCGACTATAACGCTCTTCACCATATTTAAAAATGATATTCGCCAGTGCTTCTTCTTCAATCTGCGTCAGCCATTCTGCTGCGGTCGGACCTTGCGAGTTGTCCATACGCATATCCAGCGGGCCATCTTTCATAAAACTAAAACCACGTTCAGCCTGATCCAGCTGCGGTGAAGAAACACCTAAGTCAGCCATCACCCCATCGACCTGTTCAATGCCCACTTCAGCCAAGGCATCTTTCAGATCAGCAAAGCTGGCATGAATAATTTTGAAACGTGAATCTTCTTGTTCGAGTTCAGCTGCTACAGCCAGTGCTTGTGGATCTTTATCAAAGGCATAGACGCGTGCATTTTCATCTAATTTGGACAGCAATAAACGCGTATGTCCACCACGGCCAAAGGTCCCATCCACATAAGTTCCCGTATTGCGACCCGCCAACAAGGCATCAATCGTTTCGTGAAGTAATACAGAAATATGTGACATAAAAACTCAATCAATAGGGGGAAAAATTTAACTGCACATTATCACCCTGTTTAGGCAAAGCTCCAAACGACTTTTTGTAGATAAATATTACTTTCCATAGAGAAAACCGTTTTAGCATTTTTCTCATACAAAAAAGCCTCCAGTTTTGGAGGCTTTTTTCAATCTAGATAACTTCGCAGATCAATTAACGTTTGCTGTTATAAATCTGGTCGAAAATTGCACCATTCACAAAATGGGTTTTCTGTGCATTGGCCCAACCACCAAAGACTTCATCAATGGTAAAGGTTTTGATTTTAGGGAACTGTGCCGAATATTTCGCTAATACTTTTTCATTACGTGGACGATAGAAATGTTTAGCTGCCATTTCCTGACCCAATGGTGAATACAGGTAATTGATATAACCTGTTGCTAACCATTTATTGCCATTTTTCTCTACCGTACGATCCACAATCGCCACTGACGGTTCAGTCAAAATCGTAATTGATGGATAAACGATATCAAACTTGTTTTTACCCAAGGTTTTTTGCGTTACTAAAGCTTCATTTTCCCAAGTCAGCAATACATCGCCAATCCCACGCTCGGCAAAGGTGGTCATTGAAGCACGTGCAGCAGAATCCATCACTTTCACGTTCTTATAAAGTTTGCCGACAAAGTCCTGTGCTTTGGCTTTATTACCGCCTGGCTGTTTCTCGGCATAACCCCATGCAGACAGATACACCCAACGCGGCAAACCACCCGTTTTCGGGTTAGGCGTAATAATTTGCACGCCTGGTTTGGTTAAGTCATTCCAGTCCTTGATGCCTTTCGGATTGCCTTTACGTACCATGAATACGATCGTCGAGGTATAAGGTGCCGAGTTGTGTGGGAATTCCTTTTGCCAGCCCGGCTGAATCTGACCAGATTTCACAATTTCTTCGATGTCATTGGCCAGCGCCAAAGTCACCACATCACCTTTCAGACCATCGACCACAGAACGTGCTTGTTTGCCCGAACCGCCATGTGACTGCTTGAAATTCACATCCAGACCGGTGCGGTTTTTCCAGTAAGCGCCAAATGATTTGTTAAATTCATCATAGAACTCACGCGTAGCATCATAGGATACATTCAGAAACTGACGGTCTGCTGCTTGTGAAGCAGTCGCGGTCATGCCTAAACCAGTCGCCAATAAGGCAGCACTAAATAACGATTTTAATTGAATTTTCATGGCAGCACAGAGTTTATCTTCATTAGATATAACTATATGAAATAAAATCATTTATCGCAATTCACCCTACAACATCACAACACGATAAAATGAAAGGTTTTTCTGCATTAATATTTTGTTTTTAAAAGAAAAATACTATTTATTATTCTACTTATATCTAATATATAGAATTTTATGCATTAGATATAAAGAATATGGATAACACTTTAGCCATTTTCTTTATTATATTTAGACGACCGCTTACTTATCTTTTTTCATTGTAAATCTGGTCATAAATCGCCCCATTCACAAAATGTGTTTTTTGCGCTTTGGCCCAACCACCAAAGACTTTATCAATAGTAAAGGTCTGGATTTTCGGGAACTGAGCCGAATATTTGTTAGCGACTTTGGCATCCCGCGGACGGAAGAAATATTTCGCAGCAAGCTCCTGCCCTTTCGGTGAATATAAATAGTTCAAATAGCCTTTTGCCAGATGGGTATTACCATTTTTATTCACGTTCTTATCGACAATCGCTACCGATGGCTCGGCCAGAATTGAAATGGATGGATAGACGATATCGTACTTATCTTTACCCAGACCTTGGGTCGCCAGCAAGGCTTCATTTTCCCAGGATAAAAGCACATCACCAATACCGCGCTCGGCAAACGTCGTCAGTGAACCACGCGCACCGGAGTCGAGTACTTTGACATTTTGATAAAGTTTTTTCACCAGCTCTCTGGCTTTCGCATCATTACCGCCCGGTTGTTTCAGTGCATAACCCCAAGCAGACAGGTAGATCCAACGAGGTGCACCACCGGTTTTCGGGTTTGGGGTAATAATGTCCACACCCGCTTTGGTCAGATCATTCCAGTCTTTGATTTGCTTTGGATTCCCTTTACGCACCAAGAATACAATCGTAGACGTATAAGGTGCCGAATTACTCGGAAACTCTTTTTGCCAGCCTTTCGCGATTAAACCTGCATTGACGATTTCTTCGATATCATTGGCCAAAGCCAAAGTCACCACATCGGCCTGCAAACCATCGACCACTGAACGCGCCTGCTTGCCTGAGCCACCATGCGACTGTTTAAAATTAACCGTTTGTCCGGTTTTCTGCTTCCAAAATTTGCCAAATTCTTCATTATATTCCTGATAAAATTCACGGGTCGGGTCATAAGAGACATTCAGGAAATCTTTGGCAATGGAATTCTGTACTGCTGTTCCCACTAAAATTGTCAAGATTGCGGATGCTATTATTTTTTTCATTTGATGTAACTCATTGTTTATATGACCTGCACTATACAAATCAAAAATAAACATAACAATCATATATTTATAACAATATCTACAATCTATTTCTGATTTTGAGATATCTTCTAACAATTAAATCCGGATACATATTCTGCTAGAAAAGTAATCTTCTGCTACAATATAAGACAGTTCTTCACGTTCTCTTCACAGTTGTCTGTTAAAAATAGGCCACCAAAACAGGAAATTACGATTTTTGGTAATTTTCCACAGAGTTATATTATTTCTTTTGTAAAAAATGTGACTTGGTTCTACTTCTTTATGATCAACTGTGATTAAATTGTAGACAGAGTATTAAAAAAACATTTTTAACAAAATAAAACCAACCAGAAGTAAGGAGGAAGTTTGGATATGAAATTTACATTATTCACAGCCAGCATCCTAAGCCTGATTATGTTGTTCTCGATTCAACTCGGTCATGCCGTTGTTGTGAAGACAGATTTGCCGAAGCCTACAGTAAGCACTGTTGAAAGCAAGACTTCGCCGATTGAAAAAGCGATTCAGCAACAAAAAACTGAAAAAACACTTCAAACAGAAGATAATCTAAAAGTCTTGACTGCATTTAAAGTCGCACCTTCGCAAAATTTCTTTGCAGAACAGAATTACCGCTTCACCCGCTTTGTCCAAAGTATTTTTTCGAGCGCTCATTCTTAATCAGCCTCAACAGCGCTGAATATTCCCGGATTTAAAAGCCACATCATTCAATGTTGAATAAAGCATTAAGTGATGTGGCTTTTTCGCTATAATAGCTGCAATTTTATATCTAAGATTAGATCCGGCTATGACTGTTCGTACTCGTATTGCACCTTCTCCTACTGGTTTTCCGCATGTAGGTACTGCCTATATCGCCTTGTTTAACTTATGTTTTGCTAAACAGCATGGCGGTGAATTCATTCTTCGTATTGAAGATACTGACCAACTGCGCTCAACGCCTGAATCTGAAAAAATGATCCTGGATTCATTGCGCTGGTTGGGTCTGAACTGGTCTGAAGGTCCTGATGTCGGTGGCCCGCATGCGCCGTACCGCCAGTCAGAACGTATGGATATCTATAAAAATTATGCCTTGGAACTGGTAGAGAAAGGTCATGCCTTCTACTGTTTCGCAACTGCAGAAGAACTGGATCAAATGCGTGCAGAACAGCAGGCACGTGGAGAGTCGCCACGTTATGATGGTCGTGGTCTAAATCTTTCTGAAGAAGAAGTGGAGCGTCGTTTGGCCGCTGGTGAACCACATGTGATTCGCATGAAAGTACCGACTGAAGGCGTATGTAAATTCAATGACATGCTGCGTGGCGAAGTGGAAATTCCATGGGCGCAAGTAGACATGCAAATCCTGCTGAAAACCGATGGCCTACCAACCTACCACTTGGCTAACGTAGTAGATGATCATTTGATGCAAATCACCCACGTAATTCGTGGTGAAGAATGGATTCCATCTGCGCCGAAACATCAGTTGCTGTATCAATATTTTGGTTGGGAAATGCCGATACTATGCCACATGCCACTGCTGCGTAACCCGGATAAATCTAAGCTGTCTAAACGTAAAAACCCGACCTCAATTAACTATTACAGAGACATCGGTGTACTGCCTGAAGCCTTGTTGAACTACTTGGGTCGTATGGGCTGGTCAATGCCAGATGAAAGTGAAAAATTCACTTTGGCTGAAATGATTGAGCATTTTGATATCAAACGTGTATCCCTCGGTGGTCCGATCTTTGATGTTGAGAAATTGAACTGGTTAAATGGTCAATGGATCAAGGCACTCAGCCCGGCTGAACTTCTAGACACCTTATTGGCCTGGAAAGCAGATCGTGCCAAATTAGAAGAAATTGCAGCTGCGATTCAACCGCGTATTAACCTGCTGTCTGAAGCTGTGAACTGGTCTGCACATTATTTCAACCATTTCCCGACCCTGTCTAAAGAACAGTTTGAAAGCAAGAAACTGTCGGATGAACAGGTACGTCAAAGTCTTCAATTCGCAATTTGGCGTTTAGAAAGCCTGTTTACTTGGAATAACGACACGGTGAGCCAGACCTTGATGGACTTGGCGACACAGATGGAAATCAAGTTACGTGATTTCATGCCTGCGTTCTTTATTGCGATCGCCGGTTCGACTGCGTCTACACCCGTGATGCAAACGATGGTGACCATTGGTCCTGATTTAACCTTTGCACGTTTACGTCATGCGCTGGAAATTGTCGGTGGTCCAAGCAAAAAAGAGCTGAAAGTCTGGGAAAAACTCAATGAAAGCTTAAAGTTGCCGAAAAATGAAGCAGTTGATCAAGCTTAATTAATTTTTGTGTTGACGTGTGAGCGCGATATCCCTAATATAGCGCTCACACAGACTGGGGTCATAGCTCAGTTGGTAGAGCGCTACAATGGCATTGTAGAGGTCAGGAGTTCGATCCTCCTTGACTCCACCAAATCAAGTCTTGCTTTAGCTGTGTTATTTGCCTCAATTGTCCCTATCGTCTAGAGGCCTAGGACATCGCCCTTTCACGGCGGTAACCGGGGTTCGAATCCCCGTAGGGACGCCATATTCAAGATGACCATAATATATTATGGTCATCTTATAAAAAACCCAAGCATTACGACTTGGGTTTTTTATTGCCTGTATATTTTATGTTGGGCAATATTTCGGTTTCTTCGCATCTTCCGATAAAATAATCAGTAATTTAGAATTTTGGAGTTGTAATGCAATATCGTTGCCCTAAGTGTCAAAGCCCGAAAATCATGCCGGTGGCCCAGCCAGGTCAAGCAGCTCCACGTCCCGTGGTTCCTAAAAGCCTAATGTTTCTGGTACCCGCCCTATTCCTGCTGTTATTGCTGGTGATTATTAGCATTGCGATGTGGATTTTTGGCGATGGTGCAGGTACGACTTTACAGACAGCAACTGTGATCGTTTTTATTCTTTCTTTGATCGCAGGCTTTATGTTCTATAAGGACTTACCTGATTTTAAAATTTCAATGCAGGCATTCATGCAAACACAAAAGAAATGGAAATGCCGTGAATGTAACCATGAGTGGGAAATCTAATTTACCCTCCACCATATAATAAACATAAAAAAAACCAGTCCTGAGGCTGGTTTTTTATTTACAAAAGTCGGAGATGATTAAACACCGATTTTGCGATATTTTTGACGCTTCGCGACAAGATCATCACCATCACGCTTACGGCGATATTCTTCGAATTCAGCATAGTTACCGGTGAAGAATTCAGGTGTTTCACCTTCAAATGACAAGATGTGCGTTGCAATACGGTCCAGGAACCAACGGTCATGCGAGATCACCATCACAGTACCTGGGAATACCAAAATGGCATCCTCAAGTGCACGCAAGGTTTCGATGTCCAAGTCGTTCGATGGTTCATCCAGCAAAATCACGTTTGCGCCCATTTGCAGGATTTTCGCAAGTTGTAAACGGTTACGCTCACCACCTGATAATTGACCTACACGCTTTTGCTGATCCTGACCTTTAAAGTTAAAGCGACCGATATACGCACGAGATGCAATTTCGTAATCACCAATCTTCAAGATATCTAAACCGCCAGAAACTTCTTCCCAAACGGTTTTGTTGTTATCTAAGGTGTCACGGATCTGACCGACATAAGCCACTTTAACCGATTCACCCAGCGTTACCGTACCGGTATCTGGTTGCTGTTCGCCAGTCATCATACGGAATAGCGTGGTTTTACCCGCACCGTTCTCACCCACGATACCCACAATTGCAGCAGGTGGTACTGTGAACGTTAAATCTTTGTACAGTAAGCGATCACCAAACGATTTACTGATGCCTTCAACTTCTACAACCTTGTTGCCCAGACGTGGGCCAGGTGGAATGTAGATTTCAGAAGTTTCGTTACGTTGCTGGAATTCGCGCGAGTTAAGCTCTTCAAAACGCTCCATACGCGCTTTGTTTTTCTTTTGCTGACCTTTGGCATTAGAACGAACCCATTCAAGTTCTTTTTTCAATGCTTTAGCAAAAGATTCTTCCTGCTTGTTCTCTTGCTCTAAACGGGCATTTTTCTGCTCAAGCCAAGAAGAGTAGTTACCTTGATACGGAATGCCCATACCACGGTCAAGCTCCAGAATCCATTCAGCAACGTTATCCAAGAAGTAACGGTCATGCGTAATAGCGACGATGGTACCCGGGAAGTCTTTCAAGAAACGTTCCAACCAAGATACAGATGAAGCATCTAAATGGTTCGTTGGTTCGTCTAGAAGTAACATATCTGGTTTAGACAGAAGTAATCGGCACAGCGCCACACGACGACGTTCACCACCTGAAAGCTTAGATACATCTGCATCCCAAGCAGGCAAGTTCAATGCTGCAGCTGCTTGATCCATCTGGTTCGCAAGGTTATGCGCATCCCAAGTCTGGATAATCGCTTCAAGCTTCTCTTGCTCTTTCGCAAGTGCATCAAAATCCGCATCTTCTGCTGCATATTCAGCAAAGACTTCATCCAGACGTGCCAAGGCATCAAGCGGTTCACGTAAACCATCTTCGACGTTACCACGAACGTCTTTAGTTTCATCTAAAGGTGGTTCTTGCTCAAGATAACCGATTTTTGTACCCGGCTGTGCACGCGCTTCACCAGAGAAATCTTTATCTACGCCCGCCATAATACGAAGCAAGGTAGATTTACCTGCACCGTTTAAACCAAGCACACCAATTTTAGCGCCTGGGAAAAATGATAAGGAGATGTCTTTCAGGATTTCGCGCTTAGGCGGAACCATCTTCGACACTCGGTTCATCGTGTAAATATATTGGGCCACGTAGGACTCCTCAACTGAAAAACCAAATGGGGTTAAAACAACCACCCCAGCTCAAAAATGAGCGAAAAAATAATCGGCTATTATACGCAGAAAGCTGCGAAAACATAAGCCATTGCCATGAACTTCAATGCATTGTTACAAGTTTATTGATGATGTTTTTTTAAACAGTTGTTTTCAGTAAAATAAACGACTCAAATCCAGGTCGATATATGAATATTTCATATATTTATTTCAATAAAATTGCACTTTTACTCATATGTGAAAATGCTACACTCAAGCCATAAACTTAAACAAGAAGATCAAACAGAATGAGTTATAAAGCAGAAACCCTTGCGATTCATGCAGGTTATACCCCAGAAGCAACCACCAAAGCTGTTGCAGTGCCGATTTACCAAACCACGTCTTATGCCTTTGACAATACTCAACATGGGGCCGATCTCTTTGATTTAAAGGTTCAGGGCAATATCTATACCCGAATTATGAACCCGACCACTGCGGTTCTGGAACAACGTGTCGCAGCACTGGAAGGTGGAATTGGCGCGCTGGCTTTGGCCTCTGGCATGGCTGCGATTACTTATGCGATTCAGACCATTGCGGAAGCGGGTGACAACATTGCTTCTGTGTCAACGCTATATGGCGGTACCTATAACCTCTTTGCCCATACCCTACCAAAACAGGGCATTGAAGTCCGTTTCTTTGATTATGAAAAGCCGGAAAGTCTGCGTGACTTGATTGATGAAAAAACCAAACTGGTCTTTGTCGAATCGATTGGCAATCCACTGGGTAATATTATTGATCTGGAAGCCATTGCTAAAATTGCACATGAATATGGCGTACCGGTAATTGTCGACAATACTGTTGCCACCCCAGTACTTCAAAAATCTTTCGATTTCGGCGCAGATATTATCGTGCATTCTCTGACCAAATATATCGGCGGGCATGGCAATTCAATTGGCGGCATTATTGTGGATAGCGGTAAATTCCCGTGGGGTAAATACCCTGAACGTTTCCCTGCCCTGAATACGCCTGACCCAAGCTACCATGGCGTGAACTATGTCGAAGTTTTGGGAGAAGCAGCTTATATCGCCCGTGCGCGTGTAGTGCCACTGCGTAATACCGGCGCTGCGATCAGCCCGCAGAATGTGTTTCTGATTCTGCAAGGTCTGGAAACTTTAAGCTTGCGTATGGAACGTCATACCGAAAACGCACTGAAAGTCGCTGAATATCTGCAAAAACATCCTAAAGTGAAATGGGTTAATTACGCCGGCCTGAAAGATCACCCACAGCATGCCTTGGCACAGAAATATGTGAAAGGTAAACCGTCTGCCATTCTGACCTTTGGGGTAGAACATGGTCTCGAAGGCGGCACACGTTTTATTGATGCCCTGCAACTGTTTACACGTCTGGTCAATATCGGCGACGCTAAAAGTCTGGCCTGCCATCCGGCGACTACTACGCATCGTCAGCTCAATGCCGAAGAGTTAAAATCGGCAGGCGTCAGTGAGGATATGGTGCGTTTATCTATTGGGATTGAACATAGTGATGACCTGATTGCCGATCTGGAACAGGCGCTGGCGGCCGTTTAAAAAGTGCCCGAGCCGCTTCGAAACCTCATCATTTTGGTGAGGTTTTTTTATTTATTTTCTAAAACAGCCACTTGCTTTACTTTTTATTTTCATGTTAAAAGTTAAATGAAAGAGTGAACACAAATAGAGCAATTACTCTAATTTTTATTTTAATTTCAATACTTTAATTTATAGATTTTCCTGAAGAATTGGTTATCATATCTGGACTCACCTTCGCTCTCATCTTCTGTTAGAGCGCCATAGACCTTTAATAAAAATAATTTGAACGCTGACTTCAAATTAGGGATAACAAACGTGAAAACTAGACTACACAAACAACTGGAAAAACGTGTTGCAGGTAAAACCGTCCTGATTACCGGTGCATCCAGCGGTATTGGTTTAACGACAGCACATCAACTGGCGGATGCAGGTGCCCATGTTTTACTGGTAGCCCGTACTCAGGAAACCCTAGAACAAGTAAAATCAGAAATTGAAGCCAAAGGCGGCAAAGCCTCAATCTTTCCATGTGATTTAAACAATATGGAAGCGATTGATGAAGTTTCCAAACAGATTATTGCCTCAGTCGATCATATTGATATTCTGATTAATAATGCGGGCCGTTCGATTCGCCGTGCCGTACATGAATCGGTAGATCGTTTTCATGATTTTGAACGGACCATGCAGCTGAACTATTTCGGCGCGGTGCGTCTGGTAATGAATATCCTGCCGCAAATGATGATTCGTCGTGCGGGTCACATTATTAACATCAGCTCAATTGGCGTACTGGCCAATGCCACCCGTTTTTCGGCCTATGTCGCATCAAAAGCTGCACTGGATGCCTTTAGCCGCTGCCTGTCTGCAGAAGTGCATTCACATAAAATCGCAATCACGTCGATCTATATGCCTTTGGTGCGTACTCCGATGATTGCGCCAACCAAAATTTATAAATATGTTCCAACGCTTTCTCCAGAACAGGCGGCTGACCTGATTGCCTATGCGATTGTGAAACGCCCGAAGAAAGTGGCGACCGGTTTGGGCCGTCTGGCTTCCATTACCTATTCCATTGCACCGGATATCAACAATGTCTTGATGTCGATTGGTTATAACCTGTTCCCAAGTTCAACTGCATCTGTGGGCCAACCGCAAAAACTGAACTTGGTGCAAAAAGCATATGCGCGTCTGTTCCCGGGCGAACACTGGTAATTTTTTATACGGTTTTCATACGGATAATTTAATGGAAATACGAGCCGCCGACCGGGCGGCTTTTCTATGTCTCAGTTTTGCACGATCTGGAATAAAGTGGACTGGTTTAAAAAACCACGACACAGCCTGTCCTGATCAACACAGATTTTTGCCGCAAATGCTGCGAGATCACGTACACTATCAGCGGATATTTCCTATCCGTATTTTTATATTTTGATTGAAATGATGGAAACCCTTATGAACAACGTGCAATGGCTCGATGAAGTAAAATTTAACGAACAAGGATTAGTCCCTGCCATTGCCCAGCATCATCAAAGCGGACGTGTGTTGATGGTGGCCTGGATGAACCGTGAAGCCTTGGCTTTAACTGCCGAAAAAAATCAGGCAGTGTATTTCTCTCGTTCACGCAGCAAGTTATGGCATAAGGGCGAAGAATCAGGACATTTTCAGACCGTACATGAAATCCGTCTGGACTGTGATGCCGACGTGATTGTACTGCAAATTGAACAGCATGGTGGCATTGCCTGTCATACCGGCCGTGAATCATGCTTCTATCGCAAGCTTACGCCAAATGGCTGGGAAATTGTCGATGCACAGTTGAAAGATCCATCTGCGATTTATGGCGAAAAATCTACGAATCCGCATACGCTGGCAATGGAAGCCTCAACCGCTCAATCTGAACAGGTTGAAGTCTTGTCTTATCTGGGTCAGATGATGGCAGAACGCAAACAGGCCGATCCGGACTCCTCTTATGTGGCCAAGCTCTACCATAAAGGTTTAAACAAGATTCTGGAAAAAGTCGGTGAAGAAAGCTTTGAAACCGTGCTGGCAGCCAAAGACTTTGATCAGGATGCTTCGGCAGACCATAAAAATGATCTGATCTATGAAGTGGCAGATCTGTGGTTCCATACCATCGTGATGCTGGGTTATTTCGACCTGGATGTGCAATTGGTATTAAATGAACTGGCACGCCGCCAAGGCTTGTCCGGTCTGGTCGAAAAAGCCAACCGTCAGCATTAAGCCTTGAATTCATCTGTGTCTGATTTAAAAAAACCGACCGCGACCTATGAGCAGGCCACTGCCATTGATAACGCACGTCTGGGCAAATCCTTTAAAGTGATTGCCTATGCAGGCACAGGTAAAACCACGACCCTGCAAATGATCAGTGATGCCATGCCACAAAGACGTGGCATGTATCTGGCTTTTAACAAGGCCATTGCCAGTGAAGCACAGGCCAAGTTTCACCGGGGTGTCGATTGCCGTACTTTTCACTCGCTGGCGTTTCGCAGTGTTCCACGTGGAGTCACCGACAAACTGCGCTTGCCACGCTTGAGTCCAAGTTTTATTGCCAAAGAATACCGGCTTGAACCGATGACCATGCGCCGTATGATGGGTGGGCGTTATGAAAAATATGTCTTGATGCCTTCGCGTCTGGCAAGTTTGGTTGCCAATGCGGTCGGCTATTTCTGCTCGACCAGTTCGCAATACCCTGCCCCACGGCATATTCAGGCGCCGAGCTGGTTGCATCCGGATGATATCGAGACTTTACAGAAGAAACTTTATCCGGCAGTCGAACGACGCTGGCTAGAGTCGATTGATCCAAATCATCAGGCCGGCATCGGTCATGACATTTATCTGAAGCTCTGGGCGCTGTCCGAGCCAAATATCCCGGCCGATTATGTACTATTCGATGAAGCTCAGGATGCCGATCCCTTAATGCTGGGAATTCTACTGAAACAGCGCAGCACCCAGGTGATTTATGTCGGAGACGCGCATCAGCAGATTTATGCCTGGCGTGGCGCAGTCAATGCCATGCAGCAACTACCTTTACCTGAATCACGTCTGACCACCTCATTTCGTTTCGGTCCTGAAATTGCCCTGAATGCCAATGCCATTTTAGGTGCCTTAAATGAAACTGTGCCTTTACTCGGCAATCCGTTGTTAGATTCTAAAGTCGTGAATAAACAGCATACCAAAATGCGGGATGCAATTTTATGCCGGACTAATGCCCGCGCCATGGAACTGTTGTTAGCAGGTTTAGTTCGTGGGGATAAAGTCAGTCTGCAAGCCGATCACGTCAAACTGAATCGTTTTGTCGATGCGGCTGCCATGCTGAAACAGGGCAAACGTGTGGTTGATGTGCCGGAACTGGCCTGGTTCAACTCCTGGCATGATGTCCATGAATACTGTGAAACTAATGAAGGCAGTGACATCAAGCCACTGGTCAAACTGGTGGACGAACATGGCACCGATCCGTTGAAAAAAGCTCTGGCTAAAATCACCCCAATTGCCCAGGCCGACTATATTATTTCCACGGCACACAAGGCCAAAGGTCTGGAATGGGATCGGGTTCATATTGAAGATGACTATCAGTTTAAACTGAATGAAAAAGACCATAAAATTAGTGATGAAGAATTAAGATTACTTTACGTGGCCTGTACACGTGCTAAAGTGAGTTTAAATATTCATCACATTTATGACCTGATTCAGCAACTGAAGATCAAAATGCCGCAGTCGCTTCGGCAGGCAGTCGGTTAAAGTGCATGGCATGGATGTAAATATCATAGGACAGGTAATCTATGCACATCCAAGCGCTTCAACTGAAACATACCCTGCATTTTTCCGACATTCAGCTCCAGTTTAATTATCCGCAATGCCCGGTCACCTTGATTCTGGGCAATCAGGGAACTGGCAAAACTACGCTTTTACGTTTTAGCTATCAGGCACTGACCTGGTTTGCAGCCCGTTATCGCGACAGCCGTGCTGCGGGTCTGGTGATGCAAGATCAGGACATCATGCAAACCCGGCTGCAATCCAAAATCGATATCCGGATTGGTTTTCCTGAAGAGATGGGCAGCTTGCCAGAATCCAGTCCGTCCGAGCCTACGAACCTACAAAGCTGTTCATGGCAAATCTACAAGACCCTAAACAGTCAGGGTCTGGGCTTTAGCAAAGCAGAAACCTCACAGCTTGAAAGCGTGCTCAGCCTGTATCACAAAGCCCGCTTGCACGATCCCCTGCTCGGTTTGCCGCTAATTGCCTATTATCCGGCTGAACGCTTTACCAATGAAGTCAATCTGCTCAGCAAAAATAACCCGGTCATTCTCCAGTCTGCACATGCTTATGAAATAGCTGCGATTCCTTTCACCACTTTTGCCCGTTTTTTTGAATGGTTTCGTGAAATCAGTGATATTGAAAATGCGCAAAGTGCCAAGATTATGGATCAGATTTTGGCGCGTGCCTTGCAGCAGCCTGAGAACATTCGAGGAAATGAACTGGCCCGGCAGATCGAGAAAGCCCAGGCACATCTGCATGCACCGAATCTCACCGCTTTAAAACAGGCCCTATCGCTGATCTTGCCAGAAGTCAGCCAGATGTATTTAAAATATCAGCCCAAGCTGCAACTGATGGTGACCTATCAGCAACAGACCTTTAGTTTTCAGCAACTGCCCAACAGTATCCGCAACTGGATTGCACTGGTGGGCGATATTGTACGGCGGCTTTGTCTGTTGAATCCCAATAGTTTATTTCCGTGTCAGGAAGGCACAGGTGTTTTACTGATTGATGCGATTGATCATCAACTGGATCAGGAGATGGCAGCAATGATCCTGTCACGCCTACATCAGGCTTTTCCCAACTTGCAGATTATTGCGACCGGCAACCGGCCTGAATTACTGGAACAGGCGCACGGCTTTCAATGTCTGAAACTGGAAAATAAACAGCTGCACCCCATTCATCTTGAAAGTATGAAAACCCAGTTTGATCAGATCTACGCAGAGCTGGAATTGCAGCGAAATAAAGACCTATCTTCCGAAGATACTTTATTGGAAACGGTCACCGAACCCGTCACACCGCTTGCTGTATTGCAAATGATCCAGCAACAGTTAAATCCGGAACAGCAGCAGGAACTACGAGTCTTACTTACTCAAGAGCATCATCCGACGCTACCTCAGTCGCTCTAAACAGATTCAAAAATAAGCGCGATTGTTTGAGTCAATAAGGGAGCCTTTTCCAGCATTCTGTTTTTGCCAGGATTGAACTGTTTTGAGTCAAATTTACAATCAATGCCTGCAATTTAATCTTAATTTTCGGTCACTTCTGGATGATCTGTTTAAGCATGCAGCGCCTGTTAAATCCGAGCCGGCGTATAATTTATAAGTTCTACATAAAAACGTTGATGTTGTTGTTATCCTGTAATATGATCGGTTTTATTTGCGAATTTCATTGTAAAATCGGAATTTGCTATCGTTTATAAGTTGCGCAATACAACTGTTTTATATTCTTTTTGAATATTCTTTTGGCTTTCAAGATTGAGAAGT
The DNA here is from genome assembly GCF_019343495.1 of Acinetobacter lwoffii. Lineage (NCBI taxonomy): Bacteria > Pseudomonadati > Pseudomonadota > Gammaproteobacteria > Moraxellales > Moraxellaceae > Acinetobacter > Acinetobacter lwoffii. The sequence continues at coordinate 1,903,776 of NZ_CP072549.1, forward strand.
TTGGGTCGCTCCTTGTGGTCCTGTAGTCCTTGAAAGATAAAGATTCACCTTAGGTTAGTCAAAACCTAAATCATGACAATGGATACGAGTGTGCTGCCGATTATTATATTGTTACCGTTAGTATTAGGCACAACCCTTGTCTCGTGGCTGAAGCAATTTTCGCGCGGGGTAACGGCTTTAGGGGCAATTGGTGTCAGCCTCAGCAGTTTCTTATTATTATTGAGTCAGGCGCCTGCCATCTTTGATGGTGCAGTGATGACCCAGACCTGGTCCTGGCTGCCCCAGCTCGGCATTGATTTCAGTTTTCGCCTGGATTCTCTGGGATTGCTGTTTGCCTTGCTGATCAGCGGAATTGGCACCCTGATTTATATTTATGCCTATTATTATCTCAATCCAAAAAATTCACTGAGCAAACTGTATCTCCTGCTGATGCTGTTTATGGCGGCGATGCTCGGAATTTCATTGTCGAATAACCTGATTATCTTATTGGTTTTCTGGGAACTGACCAGTATTTCATCCTTCTTGCTGGTAGGTTACTGGAGCAATTACGAAGCGGCGCAACGTGGTTCGCGTATGGCTCTGACCATTACCGGAATGGGTGGTCTGGCGATGCTGGGCGGTTTTGTCCTGCTTGGTCAAATTACCGGCACTTATCAGCTTGACCAAATCCTGACGATGACTGAGCAGATTCAGTCCCATCATTTATTTGTTCCAACCTTGTTGCTGATTTTACTTGGTGCCTTTACCAAAAGTGCGCAGTTCCCGTTCCACTTCTGGTTGCCGAATGCCATGGCTGCACCGACACCGGTCTCTGCCTATTTGCACTCGGCCACCATGGTCAAAGCCGGTTTATTCCTGGTAGCACGTTTGCTCCCGATCTTTGCCGGTGCTGCACTGTTTCATAATATTGTGACCTTTGTCGGTCTGTTTACCCTGTGCATGGCCGCCTTCTTTGCCATTTTTAAGGAAGACCTGAAAGGCTTGCTCGCCTATTCAACTATCAGCCATTTAGGTCTGATCATGTGTCTGCTCGGGATTGGTTCACCATTGGCTGTTGCAGCAGCGATTTTCCATATTATTAACCATGCCACCTTTAAAGCAGCACTGTTTATGATTGCCGGAATCATCGATCATGAATCCGGGACTCGTGACTTACGTAAACTGTCTGGCCTATGGCAATTATTGCCCTTTACCGCAACATTGACCATGATCACGGCAGCATCCATGGCGGGTGTACCGTTGACCAATGGTTTCCTGTCCAAGGAAATGTTCTTTACCGAACTGGTCGCCAGTTTAAGTGGCCCACTTATGGTCGGCTCCGCTATTGTCGCGACACTGGCCGGGATTTTTGCGGTGGCTTATTCCATTCGACTGGTGCATGGAGTCTTTTTCGATGGTCCGTTAGGCAAGCAGGTCCCGAATAAAGATGCACATGAACCTGCGTTTGGTATGCGCGCACCGGCCACTTTGTTAGCAATTTTATGTATTTTAGTCGGTCTATTGCCCGCTCTTCTGGTGGAAAAAATTGTCAATAGCACCACTCAAGCGACGACCCAAAATTTTGATTTTGAAGGTACTCATCTGGCGCTTTGGCATGGTTTCAACCTGCCCCTGCTGATGAGTGTGATTGCTCTGCTCGGCGGAATAATCTTTTACTTTTCTCTCGCCAAAGGTGGCGCCTTACGTGAAATCGACCTGGATCCAAAACTGGGCCGCTTACAGGGCCGAGTGCTGTTCGACCTGTTTTTGAAAAATTTGCTGCTGAATTCACGCCGTTTCCGCCGTGCCACTGAAAATGGCAAATTGCAAAGCTATTTATTGTGGATTGTAATTTTTACCGTCGGGCTGGTGGGGTTCCCATTACTCAGCAATGCAGTGGGTACGGGTACACGCGAGCTGACCCATGCCCCTGCCCTGGCGATTATCTTGTGGTTACTGCTGTTCTCTGCCTGCTGGATGCTGCTGTGGTTCCATCATGAGCGGATTAAAGCGGTACTGATTAGCGGTGCAGTCGGCCTGGTCGTCACCATGGTCTTTATCGGCTTCTCGGCTCCCGATCTGGCATTGACCCAGATTACGGTCGATGTGGTCACCACGGTTCTACTACTGATGAGTTTATCTTTACTGCCTCAGTTAACACCGTATGAATCGAGTCCGACCCGTCGCTGGCGTGATGCCATTATTGCCTTGGGCGGCGGTCTCGGGATTGCGGCAATTGCCTGGCTGATCATGACCCGTGATCACAATTCCATTTCATGGTTCTTCCTGCAACAGTCCATTCCTCTGGGCGGCGGCACCAATGTGGTGAATGTGATTCTGGTCGATTTCCGTGGTTTCGATACCTTCGGCGAAATTACTGTACTCGGCATTGCGGCGATTGGTGTTCTGAGCCTGATGGATGGCATGCGTGCGCATGGTACCACCATGACTCAGGGCCTGACCTATCGTTTTAACCCATCCCCGCTGATGTTGCGTATTACCGCATCCTGGATTTTGCCGGTCGCGCTGGTAGTCAGCCTGTATATCTTTATGCGTGGCCATAACCTGCCGGGCGGTGGTTTTATTGCCGGACTAGTGACTTCACTGGCACTTATTATTCAATATATCGCAGTGGGACAGGACAAAACCGAACAGTTGCTTGGCGCCAAATCCGGTCGCCTGTATGAAATCTGGATTGGAGTCGGCTTAACGATTGCAGGATTGACTGGAATCGCAGCCTGGTTCTGGTCACGTCCATTCCTGACCAGTGCACATATTTATGTCTCTCCGCCCATTATTGGAGAAATGCATTTAGCTTCGGCTGCGCTATTCGATGTCGGCGTCTATGTCACTGTCGTCGGTGCCACCATGCTGATGATTTCTGTCTTGGGCGATTCACGTCACTCAAGCATGTCTGGCCCAGTACCAAGAGGATAATAGAATGATCAGTTTAGAATTTTTATTAGCCTCCGCGATTGGCCTGCTGACAGCCACAGGCATCTATCTGATCCTGCGGGCGCGTACCTTCCCGGTGGTGTTGGGCTTGGCCATGATTGGTTATGCGGTCAACTTGTTTTTATTTGCCATGGGCCGGATTCAGATGAATTCGCCTGCAGTATTAACCGAAGCTTCGAATGTGACCGATCCTCTTCCTCAGGCACTGGTGCTGACGGCCATCGTGATTGGCTTTGCCACCACTGCCTTTATTGTCCAACTGGCACTGCGTAGCCGCTACGAATCAGGAACAGACCACGTTGACTCAAAAGAAGATATCCCCCAGATTGATCCACGTGAGGATGAGCCTTAATGACTGATCTTCTCAATTTCTGGACTCAGCACACCCCTATTTTCAGTATTCTTTTACCGGCCTTTACCGCTTTTGCCCTTGTACTTTTAGGCAATCCGGGTGCAGGCTCTCTGATCACGGACTGGCGTCAACCCTGGCGTCGTGGTATCAGCCATCTCTCGGGAATCTTGGGCCTGATCATTGCCGTTAGCTATCTGATAAACAGCAGCGAGGGCCAAATCAGCGTATACACCCTCAGCGAATGGGCAGCACCATTTGGAATCGTGCTGGTCCTGGATCAGCTCTCGGCCATGATGCTGGTGTTGACCTATGCGCTCGCCTTGCCTGTGGTCTGGTATGCCAGCAAAGAATGGGACTTACGCGGCCGTTATTTCCATGCCATGGTGCATTTCCTGCTGATGGGCTTGACTGGGGCATTCCTAACCGGTGACTTGTTCAACCTGTTCGTGTTCTTTGAAATTTTGCTGATGGCGTCCTATGTACTACTGTTGCATGGACAAGGTAAGGCACGTTTTCAGCTTGGAATTCATTACGTCACCATTAACCTGCTGGCGTCTGCGCTGTTCCTGATTGGACTCGGGATGATTTATGGCAGTGTCGGCAGCCTGAATATGGCCGATGTGGCCCGTTTGCTGCCAACCCTTGCAGAAGATCAGCATAAACTGGCGGTTGCTGGTGGCTTGATGCTGTTTGTGGTGTTTGGAATCAAAGCAGCAATGCTGCCGGTGGGTTTCTGGTTACCCAAAACCTATGCAGTAGCCACGACTCCTGTTGCCGCGCTCTTTACCATCATGACCAAAGTCGGGGTTTATGCGATTTTGCGGATCAACGGCACGGTTTTTGATGATGAATATAGCCATCAGATTCTGATGAACTGTCTGCTAGTGATTGGCCTGGTCACATCCGTCTATGGGGTGATCTGTGCGATTGGCACCGAACGTCTGCGCCGTTTTGTCGGTTTTATGGTGCTGTCTTCAGTCGGAACGATTTTGGTGGCCATTGGCCTGAATAATACTGCGGCTTGGGCGGGTGCGCTATATTACCTGGTACACAGCACCCTGATTGCGGCCGCATTTTATATTCTGTCGGGTTGGATTACCTCACAGCGTGGCGAATTTAAAGATCATTTTAAAATCGCCCCACTGATGAAACAGAACAAGCTGGTTTCGATTGTCTATTTCATCATCGCCTTGATGATGGCAGGCCTGCCACCGTTTAGTGGATTCTTCGGTAAAATCTTTATTTTGCAGGCTTCTGCTAATTCAGATTATCAGATGATTATTATCCTGACCATTTTGCTGGTAAGTTTTCTCAGTATTCTGGCTTTTACCCGGGTCGGTTTTATCCTGTTCTGGCGTTCGAGCAGACCTGAAGATGATCTTGATTCTGAAGAGTTTCATAAATATGAAGCCCTGCCGAGTAAAGCGCCGGCACGCAATGACCGGGTGATTTATATATTGCTTGCGAGCTTAACCGCCTACGTGGTGTTTGCAGGACCAATCTATCAATATAATTATCAGACTGCGGAACAGATCAAAAACAATTCTGTCTATGAAGCTGCGCTGTTAAAACCGGATGCAGAAGGTCAGTTTATTAGCGTCCAGCCATTCGATCCGAAGTATTTACCAGAAACCAAATATGGTGGTGAGGTGATAGATCCCAATGCGCATCTGATTCCTTATGTGATTTCAGAAGCGACCTTGAAGGGTGAACATATTTCTGAATTCAAGCAACGCCAGATTGACCAACAGCACATTGAACAGACCGAATATGATGATAATCAACTTAAACCGGCGGAGGGACCTTAATGGCTGAATCCTTATTTCAACGCTGGTTCCCGCATCCACTGGTTTCTGTAATTGTAGGACTGAGCTGGATTTTACTGGCACACAGCATGGACGCTGGAACCCTGCTGATGGCCTTGCTACTCGCAGTCATCATTCCACGTATGGTCGAACCCTTTATTGACTATACCCCCGATATCCAGTGGACTCCTGCCCTGCACCTGTTCTTTGTCGTAGTTTGGGATATTGTAGTAGCCAATATTAAAGTGGCCAAACTGGTACTGGGACCAACCAAGAACCTGCATCCGAAATGGTTCAGAGTGCCTTTAGACACCGAACATGAAGAAGTCAACACCTTGCTGGCGATGATTATTACCACCACACCGGGCACGGTATCTGCAGGGATTGACCAGGATCGTGGTGACATTCTGGTGCATGCCTTAAGCACAGATGATGAAGCGGCCGAAATCGAACTGATTAAGCAGCGCTATGAACGCCCGCTCATTGAGATTTTTAATGCACGATCAGGAGAAAAAGCATGACGATTCTACCTTATGCATTATTGATTTGTCTGGGTGCGGTAACCATCTCCATGTTACTGTGTCTGATCCGGCTGATTACCGGCCCCTCTATTGTGGACCGCCTGCTGGCACTGGACACCCTGTTTTTGAATGCTACCTGTCTGGTGGTGATTTTAGGCATTTACTGGAGCAGCACATTTCTGTTTGAAGGCGCTCTCTTGGTCGCGATGCTAGGCTTTGTCTCGACCGCAGCCTTGGCGCGTTATTTCACTACTGGCCATGTCATCGACTAGGAGTTTTTAAATGTCTTTAATTTTAGAAATACTGGTGTCGATTTTTCTATTGATTGGTGCTTTCTTTATGCTGGTCGGCGGAATTGGGATGGTGCGTTTGCCCGATCTGTTCATGCGTCTGCATGCACCGACCAAATCCAGTACTTTGGGCCTCGGCAGTTTTTTAATTGCGGCGATGATTTTCTCTGCCATGTATGGCCGTTTCGGTTTTGCTGAAGTGCTGATTACCCTGTTCGCCTTTATCACTGCGCCAGTATCTGCCAATCTGATGGCACAGGCTGCATTACATTTGCGTTTACGTTCTTTGAGTGGTGAAGTACCGGAAACGCTAGAACGCCCCCTGCCTTGGCAGCGTTCACGCCGTCGTACCTTTTATGAAAAGAAAATCAATCGCAATGATGATTTAGATTAATTGAGCAAGCGATTCCAGTTCTCTCAAATCTCAAAATAGAGAGATAAAAAAAGCCACCCGAAGGTGGCTTTTTTAGTCCTAAGACTTATTCATCATCTTTTTTTGCTTCAGCTTCAGGTAAGTCCTTCACTGCTTCAGCGATCAGACCAAACATATAGTTACCATATGCATTGGTCTTATCGTAATGGAAACGTAGACGAGGCGTAATACGGGTTTTGATACGACGACTCAGCTCGTGGCGCAAGAAACCAGATGCTTTGTTCAACACATCCAAAGTTTCTTTATTGGCTTCTTGGCTTTGCTCATCGCCAAGTTCACGTCCCATCACAGTGACATAAACTTCCGCATATCCCAGGTCTGGGCTCACCTTCACCGCAGAGATGGTCACGAGACCACCTAAGCGTGGATCTTTCAGCTCCTGACGGATCAGTTCGGACAACTCGCGTTGTACTGTATCCGCCATACGCTTCAGACGTTGACTACCCGCCATTAAAGACTCCGTTTAATCAGTTGAACATCGTACACTTCGATCTTATCAAGTGCTTTGATGTCTTTATAGCCTTTCACCGCAAGACCACATTCCATACCGGCACGAACTTCTTCAACCACTTCTTTGTAGCGACGAAGAGATTCAAGCTCGCCCTGGAACACAACCACGTCATCACGTAATACGCGAATCGGTTTGTTACGATGCAATACGCCTTCAAGTACCATACAGCCTGCAGCCGCACCAAACTTACTTGAGTGGAATACTTCACGTACTTGTGCAACACCCAGAATCGTTTCACGATGTTCTGGTGCAAGCTTACCGCTCATTGCTGCTTTCACATCATCAATCAATTGATAGATGATTGAGTAATAACGAATGTCGATACTGTCTGCATCTGCTTTTTGACGCGCAGCATTGTCCGCACGTACGTTAAAGCCGAGTAGAACTGCTTCTGAAGATTCAGCCAGTGTCACGTCAGACTCAGTAATCGCACCTACACCAGAACCGATGATACGTACTTTAACTTCGTCAGTCGCAAGCTCAGCAAGTGCAACGTGTAATGCTTCCAAGGTACCGCGTACGTCAGTTTTCAACACAACGTTCACGATAGGTACATCTTTCTTGCCCATAGACGCCATGATGTTTTCAAGACGCATTGCAGATTGACGCTCAAGACGTTTTTGACGTTCACGATCCATACGCGCATCGGCAACTTCACGTGCTTTCTTCTCGTCGCTCACCACAAGAACTTCGTCACCAGCCATTGGCGCTTCTGGAAGACCCAGAATTTCCACTGGAATCGAAGGACCTGCAGATTTGATACGCTGACCATTTTCATCCGTCATCGCACGAACGCGACCATAAGATGAACCGGCAAGAACGAGATCACCTACTTTCAATGTACCGTTTTGAACCAGAATAGACGTTACCGCACCACGGCTGTTGTCTACACGTGCTTCAATTACGACACCTTGTGCAGCGCCTTCTTCCGATGCTTTAAGCTCTAGAAGTTCAGCTTGAATCGAAATAATATCAAGAAGTTCATCAATACCTTGACCAGTATGTGCAGAAACCATTGCCACTGGAACGTCACCACCCCATTGTTCTGGCACGATTTCTTTCACAGTCAATTCATTCAATACGCGATCTGGATCAGCAGATTCTTTATCCATCTTGTTGATTGCAACAATGATTGGTGTACCTGCAGCACGTGCATGGTCAATTGCTTCTGCAGTTTGTGGCATTACACCATCATCTGCTGCAACAACTAGAACCACGATATCTGTTGCTTTCGCACCGCGTGAACGCATAGCAGTAAATGCTGCGTGTCCCGGAGTATCTAGGAAAGTAATGATACCTTTATCAGTTGTTACATGATAAGCACCAATATGCTGGGTAATACCGCCCGCTTCACCTTGAGCCACTTTGGCACGGCGAATACGGTCAAGCAGTGATGTTTTACCATGGTCAACGTGACCCATAATGGTAACAACAGGCGCACGAGTGGTTTGTGCACCACGTGCTTCTTCAGCTGCTTCAAGCAAGTTATCTTCAGCTTGTGTATCAGAAACCAGTACCGGATTATGGCCCATTTCTTCAACCACAAGAGCAGCAATTTCTTGATCAATTGCCTGGTTCTGAGTCACTAGCTCACCCATTTTCATGAGTGATTTGATTACTTCACGAACCTTAACTGCCATTTTCGCAGCCAAGTCAGCAACCACAATCGTTTCACCGATTTCAACATCATAAACCTGTTTTTTCACAGGTTTTTCGAAGCCGTGCTTGTTGCCCTGGCTGGTTTTTAAACCACGCTTAGGCTGTTTGCTGAAGCTTTGCTCTTCCTGACCACGACGACCACCTTTTTTCGGTGCACGTGCGCTCGGCGTATTCGTACCACGTTTGATTTCGCGGTCTTCTTTGGCAAATGAGTCTTCATATGCCTGGCCAACCAGACCGGCAGCCAAAGGAGAATCATCCACAACACGAATGGTTGCAGTGGTATCTTCCGCGGTGTACTTAGACGCCATTTGACGCATCTGTTCAAGCGTACGTTGCTGCGCTTCTTCAGCCGCTTTACGACGTGCAGCTTCTTCAACAGCTTTCAATTTTGCTGCTTCTGCTTCACGCGCCTTCTTCTGTTCAGCAGTTTCAGTTGGTTTAACAACTTGCTTCACAATCGGCTTGTTGGTTGATTTGCGTTTTACCACAACTGCCGCTTTAGAAACTTCTTGCTTGTCGCTGGTTTGCTTTGCAGCAGCACGCATCGCTTCTAGAGCTTTATTGGCGTTATTTACGCCAGTTGTTGGAGCTTCAGCAGAAGCTTGCGCTGTATTCTGATCAGGCGCAGCTTTGGCCTGTTGCTCAGCCTTGGCTTTCGCCAATGCTTCTGCTTTGATCTGTTCTGGATCCGGCTTAACAAATGTATGCTTCTTGCGAACTTCTACATTAATCGTTTTCGCCTTACCTGAAGTACTGGCTACTTTAGCCGTACTAGTCGTTTTACGTTTCAACGTGATTTGCCCTGCTTGGCTTTCTGAACCCTGTGACTTTTTCACATGACTCATCAAGCTGTCTTGTTGTTCGGTGGTAATAATATCGTCAGCTTTACGCTGTGGTAAACCTGCCTCACGAACCTGCTCTAGGAGCTTCTCAACTGGACGACCCACATTGAGGGCTAACTCTTTAATCGACTTGTCCGTCATATACTACCTCCTAGTTAAACCATGATTCGCGCGCTTTCATAATGAGTTGACCTGCTTTCTCAGCACCCAAACCTTCAATATCTTCGATATCGTCAGTCGCCTGATCTGCTAAATCATCCACTGTTACCACACCACGAGCTGCTAGCGCTTGCGCGATCTCTACTGTCATGCCTTCCATTGCAACAAGTTCTTCACTTGGCGCTTGTATGTTCTCTTGCTGTTGTAATGCATCAGCAAGTGCAATTTCTTTCGCACGGCTTTGCAGTAGTTCAACCAGTTCCGCATCCAGTTCGATTTCATCAAACGTTTCTGCAGGGACATAAGCAATTTCTTCAAGCGAGGTGAAGCCCATTTCTACCAATGCCATCGCCAAATCTTCCGCGATATCCAGACGGGTAACAAACATGTCTAAATATTGTTGCGCTTCGTTTTGTTGACGGGCGTAGTATTCCTCTTCCAGCATCATGTCCAGCTTGTAGCCAGTCAATTCAGATGCCAGACGAACGTTCTGACCTTGTGAACCAATCGCACGTGCCAGCTGGTCGCTGGTTGCGAAAATGATGTCTGCAGTACGTGCATCTTCATCGATGACAATACTCGATACATCTGCTGGTTCCAATGCACTTGCGATATATTGCGCAGGATCATCCGACCAAACTACCACATCAATACGCTCGCCATTGAGCTCTTGCTGTACAGCCTGAATACGAGTACCACGCATACCAATACAAGCACCCACCGGGTCAATACGGTGGTCATTGGTTTTCACTGCAATTTTAGCACGAACACCTGGTTGGCGAGCCGCCGCTTTAATTTCAATGATTTCTTCAGAAATCTCAGGGATTTCTTTCTTCATCAATGCAATCAGCATATCCGGTTTAGCACGTGACAGTTGTAACTGCGCACCACGACCTTCACGGTTGACATTGAAGAGAATCGCATTCACGCGTTGCTTCGGACGAAGGATTTCTTTCGGAATCATTTCTTCACGAGCAAGATACGCTTCAGCATTGTCCCCTAGGTCAATGATAAAACCGTCTTTGGTTTGTTTTTTCACTTCACCGTAAATCAGCTCGCCGACTTTAGATTCGTAAGCATCGGCTACGAGCGCACGTTCTGCTTCACGGATCTTCTGTACAATCACTTGCTTGGCAATTTGCGCTGCAATACGACCGAAGTCAATTGACTCAACTTCCAGCTCACGAATGTCACCAATCGACCATTTTGCCGGATCGACATCAGAGATGGCATCCTGACAAGCTGGCATTTCATGGTCTTCGTCTGCAACCACTTCCCACTGACGGAAAGTACGATAGTCACCTGTTTTGCGATCGATTTCCACACGTAAACGTGCTTCTTCCGAATGTGTTCCTTCGTAGAATTTTTTCTTTGTCGCAGCAACTAAAGCTTGCTCAAGCGCTTCAAAGATCGCTTCACGAGGTACACCTTTTTCGTTACTAACCGTTTCAACGACGGTCAGAATTTCACGTGCCATACGTCACCTATTCGTTAAATTTTTATTTATTCAATTAATCTTGGAAGACCAAATTTGCTTTATCGATATTGTGACTGTCGATCTCCAATACCTGTTGCTTTTCTACTTCAACCTGAATCATTTCATTTTCAAGATCGACAGCAACCAGTTTGGCCTGGAATTTACGACGGTTATCTACCGCACTGATCAAACGTAGTGCTACGGTATGACCGATATAGCCTGACATCTGCTCGAGTTGGAAGAATGGACGGTCCCAGCCTGGCGAAGATACTTCAAGTGAATATTCACCCGAGATCGGATCATGAACATCCAGCATTGCGCCCACTTGCTGCGTGACACGCACACAATCCTGAACACCAATACCACGCCCCTGCTCTTCTTCACCATCTTCATTGATTGCTGGTGCAACGCTCTCATCGACTGGCTTGTCGATGTAGATACGTAATAACGAACATTTACCCTGTGGCAGGAATTCAATCCCCCAAAGGTTTACATTACAGGCTTCAACTGCTGGTGCAATCAAGTCCTGAAGTGCTTGAGTTTTATTTGATAGCTTCATTTACTCTCGTCATCTGGTGCGATTTTATGATCTATTTGACCACTACAAACCAATACAAACTATAGTAGTAGTGAAACATGGAGATTTGACCAAATAATGTCGACACTACACGATAGCCAATAAAAAAGGGCGTAAATCGCCCCAATTAATGCACAATTTAAGATTTTTTCAAATCCCACTGTGCAAAAAGGCCCACCTTGTTGTGAGCCTCTTTTTAGAAACTTGGTAGCGGGAGCTGGATTTGAACCAACGACCTTCGGGTTATGAGCCCGACGAGCTACCAGACTGCTCCATCCCGCATCAACGTGCAAAAATTATATACAAAAGATGAGAACTTTTCAATCAAAACCACATCATTCTGCATATTTGTCATCTGTCGCTAAAAAAGTGGTAGCGGGAGCTGGATTTGAACCAACGACCTTCGGGTTATGAGCCCGACGAGCTACCAGACTGCTCCATCCCGCATCAGCGTACAAATAACTTTCAGTCTAAAGTACTTAAACTGCTTTTAAAGTTTGCATCTTTAAAAGATTGGTAGCGGGAGCTGGATTTGAACCAACGACCTTCGGGTTATGAGCCCGACGAGCTACCAGACTGCTCCATCCCGCAACAACATGCAAATTAATTTTCTCAACTTAAAACCTGTTTAAGCTGCCTCTTGAAATTTTGCGTCTTTAAAAAGGATTGATTGGTAGCGGGAGCTGGATTTGAACCAACGACCTTCGGGTTATGAGCCCGACGAGCTACCAGACTGCTCCATCCCGCATCAACAGAAGTTTTTTCAGCTGCATACACCAACTTAAATTTCTGGATTATAAGTTGGTGCGGAAGGGGGGACTTGAACCCCCACGCCCGAAAGCACTACCACCTCAAGGTAGCGTGTCTACCAATTCCACCACCACCGCAGCTGTGACGCATTCTAGTCGCATCACTGAAAAAAAGAAAGGGCTAATTAAAACTATTCGGTCGTTTCTGGTGCAGTTGGTGAAGTTTCATTCGATTGTACAGGTATGGTCGGAGCAGACTGAACCGATCCCAAACTATACGCATTCGAGGTTTGTTGCTTGGCTAAAATCGCCAAAGTCAGACTGGTCACGAAAAACAGTGCAGTAAAAATCGCAGTCAAACGGGTCATAAAATTACCCGAACCCGATGCTCCGAATACTGTCGCTGCACCACCGCCACCGAAAGAGGCACCAGCATCTGCACCTTTACCATGCTGAACCAAAATCAAGACAATCATCAAAACAGCTAAGATAATATGTACTACCAGCACAAAAGTTTGCATGCTGAACTCCTAATTATTGTGTATTTGCAAATGCATGAGCAATTTTATGGAACGACTCAGCATTGAGTGATGCACCACCGACCAATGCCCCATTGATATCTGGGCAGGCTGCTAACTCTACTGCATTTTCCGGCTTGACACTACCACCATATAAAATCGCCATAGTCTCGCCATAGCCCGTAATCTGGCTTAAACCTTGACGGATTTGTGCATGCATGGCTTGCGCATCTTCAGGAGAAGCAGTTTTACCAGTTCCAATTGCCCAGATCGGTTCATAGGCAATTACGATATTTTTCCATTGCTCCGCTTCAACCACAGCAGCGATATCACAAATTTGTTGCAATACGATAGCTTCTGCCTGCCCTGCTTCACGCTGTTCCAGACTTTCACCGACACAATAAATTACCGTTAAACCGGCACTTAAGGCATTCTTGATTTTAGCATTTAAAATATCAGTATTTTCTGTAAATATTTCACGGCGCTCAGAATGACCCACTAGTACATAGTGAATTTGACTATCGGCCAACAATTCAGCACTGACTTCACCGGTATAGGCACCCGTTCCTGAAATACGTGAAACATCTTGTGCTACGGTATAAATCGGACGAACCGCAGATGACAGCTCTGCCTGAATCTGGCTTAAGGCAATGGCAATCGGTGCCACACCCAAATGACATTGATCTTCAGCAATCGGTGCAGTTTCCAACAAATTCTTAATACCACGCACCAAGCTCAATGCCTCTTCCTGCACCGGATTCATTTTCCAGTTACCTATCACCCAAGGGGTAATCGTCGAAACCGACATAATTAACCTATTTCATTTACATATTTTGAATTGGGCACATTCTACACGGAATTGGAAAATTAAAAGAATAGTTTTCTTATCACTCATTCTCGGTTTAGACTATCCAAAATGGTTATTTTTTGTTATCACTTAAAAAAATGGGGACTTTTTCTAACCAGTTCATGCTTTTACTGGAGATGAGGAAGCGAGCAGCACTCTTGGCTATGGTATTTTTACGTAACAAACGTATAATTTTAGTATAGCAATTAAAAGAATTTCATGAATAGGCATTTATAGCATGACAGCATTACAGGGGTCGCCAAGATTTACCGGATTTATTCGTCGTTTGGTCGAGGAAGGCGTCATCTCGGCTGAAGATATGCGCAGTGCGTTGGCGCATGCCAAGCAGGAAAAAGTCGATATTGTGGCTGAGTTAATTAATCAGCAGCAGCTTTCTCCGACCCTCATTGCTGAAACGATTTCAGTTGAATTTGGCGAACCGCTGTTTGATATCAGTGCCTATGATCCTGCCCAAATTTTGCGGGATGCGATTGATGAAAAGCTGATTACCAAGCATCGCATCCTGCCGATTTTTAAAAATTCCAGTATTTTATATGTTGCAACTAGCAACCCGACCAACATCGAAGCAATTGATGCAGTCCGTTTTTCGACTAAACTCAATATTGAAACCATTATTGTTGAACACAATAAACTTGAAAAACTGATCGAGCAGAATTTTACTGAAGAAAGCACCTTTGAGTTTGATGAAGACTTTGATCTGGATGTTGATGTTGAATCTGCTGATCCAAATAAAGAAGAGGATGACAGTAACAAGGGTGAAGAAGCACCGATTGTCAAATATATTAATAAATTGCTGATTGATGCGATCCGTATGGGCGCTTCAGATCTACACTTTGAACCTTATGAAAAAATCTATCGGGTACGTTACCGGGTCGATGGTGTTCTACGTCAGATTGCAACCCCGCCCTTACAGCTGGCAAATCGTTTGTCTTCACGTCTTAAAGTTATGTCGCAAATGGACATTTCTGAAAAACGGGTCCCGCAAGATGGCCGAATCAAGCTAAAATTATCCAAAAATAAAGCCATTGATTTCCGTGTCAACTCTCTCCCTACTCTGTTTGGCGAGAAGCTGGTACTGCGTATTCTGGATCCCTCCAGCGCGATGCTCGGTATTGATGCACTGGGTTATGAACCGGAACAAAAAGAACTGTTTATGCAAGCACTGGACAAACCACAAGGGATGCTGCTGATTACCGGCCCGACGGGTTCCGGTAAAACCGTTTCACTGTATACCGGTCTGAATATCCTCAATCGTGAAGATACCAATATTTCGACAGCGGAAGATCCGGTCGAGATTAACTTGCAAGGGATTAATCAGGTCAATGTCAACAATAAAGTTGGTCTGACCTTCTCTGCCGCCCTGAAGTCCTTCTTACGTCAAGATCCGGATATCGTGATGGTCGGTGAGATTCGGGATCTGGAAACTGCAGAGATTGCGATTAAAGCGGCCCAGACCGGCCATATGGTGATGTCGACCTTACATACCAATAGTGCGCCTGAGACTTTGACCCGTTTACGCAATATGGGGGTGCCTTCTTTCAATATTGCCACTTCAGTCAACCTGGTCATTGCACAACGGTTGGCGCGTCGCCTGTGTTCACAGTGCAAAAAACCTGCCGATATTCCGAAACAAAGCTTATTGGAAATGGGCTTTACCGAAACTGATCTGCAGCAACCAGAATTCCAAATCTATGAACCAGTAGGTTGCAATGAATGTCGTGAAGGCTATAAAGGTCGTGTGGGTATTTATGAAGTCATGAAAGTAACACCCGAAATTTCCAGAATTATTATGGAGGACGGCAATGCACTTGAAATTGCCGATGCTTCCGCACGTGCAGGTTTTAATAATTTACGCCGGTCAGGTTTAATCAAGGTGATGCAGGGGGTAACTTCTTTACAGGAAGTCAATCGTGTCACCAGCGAATGATCGGGCGCTGATCTAAAATAAGGATAAAGGTATGGCAGCAGTAAAGAAAGGCCAGATGATGCCGATCTTCAGCTATGAAGGAATTGATCGCAAAGGGGCAAAGATCAAGGGGGAATTGCCAGCAAAAAATATGGCTTTGGCCAAGGTCACCCTTCGAAAACAAGGTATCAGCATCAAGACCATTCGGGAAAAGAAAAAAAATATTCTCGAAGGCTTGATGAAGAAAAAAGTCTCAACACTGGATATTACAATTTTTACCCGACAGTTGGCGACCATGATGAAAGCCGGGGTACCACTGGTACAAGGCTTTGAGATTGTCGCAGAAGGTCTGGAAAATCCATCCATGCGTGAAGTTGTACTGGGAATTAAAGGTGAAGTCGAGGGGGGTAACACTTTCGCTGGAGCACTGCGTAAATATCCACAGTATTTTGATAATTTATTTTGCTCTTTAGTTGAATCAGGTGAACAGTCGGGTGCTCTTGAAACTATGCTCGATCGTGTCGCAATTTATAAAGAAAAAAGCGAACTGCTCAAGCAAAAAATCAAAAAAGCGATGAAGTATCCAGCTACAGTTGTTGTAGTCGCCCTGATTGTTACCATTATCTTGATGGTTAAAGTGGTCCCGGTTTTCCAGGACTTATTCTCTTCATTTGGCGCCGACCTGCCTGCTTTCACCAAAATGGTAGTGAATATGTCGGAATGGATGCAAAAATATTGGTTCCTGCTGATTATTGCCATTGGCGCCATCATTACCGCTTTTCTTGAAGCCAAAAAACGTAGCAAAAAATTCCGCGATTTTCTGGATAAGGCCGCACTCAAAGCACCGATTTTTGGAGATTTGGTGTATAAAGCGATTATTGCACGTTATAGCCGTACCCTCGCCACGACTTTCGCAGCAGGTGTACCCTTGATTGATGCGCTGGAATCCACTGCCGGCGCTACCAATAACGTCGTGTATGAAGATGCCGTGATGAAAATCCGTGAAGATGTCGCTACTGGTCAACAGCTACAGTTTGCCATGCGGGTTACCAATAAGTTTCCTTCCATGGCCATACAAATGGTCGCAATTGGTGAAGAGTCAGGTGCGCTAGATGCCATGCTGGACAAAGTAGCCACGCATTATGAAAATGAAGTCGACAATGCAGTTGACGGCTTAACTTCGATGATGGAGCCGTTAATTATGGCTGTTCTTGGTGTGCTTGTCGGTGGTCTAGTGATCGCCATGTACCTTCCAATTTTCCAAATGGGTTCTGTGGTTTAATGCAAGATCTTATTCAATATTTTACTCAAAACCCAACGGCGCTGTATATCGCAGTTGGGCTTTTTAGTTTATGTATAGGCAGCTTTCTGAATGTAGTGATTTACCGTACGCCCAAGATGATGGAACAGGAATGGCGTACCGATTGTCAGATGTTCTTGCATCCGGAACAGCCGGTGATTGATAAAAGTAAACTTAGCCTGAGCAAACCCGCTTCGACTTGTCCTAAATGTCATCAGCCAATCCGCTGGTACCAGAATATTCCAATTATCAGCTGGCTGATCTTGTGCGGCAAGTGTGCGAACTGCCTGAATCCCATCAGCATACGCTATCCTTTAGTTGAGATTTTAACAGCAGTCTGTGCACTGATGGTCGTAGCAGTATTTGGTCCGACTGCACAAATGCTGTTTGGCCTGATTCTCACTTATGTGCTGATTGCCCTAACCTTTATCGATTTTGATACTCAGTTATTGCCTGACCGTTATACACTGCCCTTGGCCGCGCTAGGTTTAGGGGTAAATAGTTATGCACTCTATACCTCCCCAAGCTCTGCCATCTGGGGCTATATCATTGGTTTTTTGTGTCTATGGATAGTGTATTACCTGTTTAAAATCATTACCGGCAAGGAAGGCATGGGTTATGGCGATTTTAAATTGCTAGCCGCTTTGGGTGCCTGGATGGGTCCGTTATTACTGCCTTTAATTGTGCTGCTGTCTTCCCTGGTAGGTGCGATTATTGGCATCATTCTGCTAAAAGTCCGCAAGGAAAATCAGCCTTTTGCCTTTGGTCCCTATATCGCGATTGCCGGCTGGATTGCTTTTCTTTGGGGTGAACAAATTATGAAAGTGTATTTAGGTCAATAAATTGAAATTTGTACTCGGTTTAACTGGTGGGATTGGCAGTGGTAAGTCTGCTGCCAGTCAGTGGTTTGAAGCACAAGGGATAACGGTAGTCGATGCCGATGTGGTAGCACGTGAAGTGGTCGAAATTGGTCAGCCTGCACTTACCCAGATCCAGCAGGCTTTTGGCGATTGGGTACTGCTTGCCGATGGCTCACTGAATCGTCGTGCCTTGCGTGAACATATCTTCCAGTCTCCTGAAGCACGCAAGACCCTGGAAAGTATTACCCATCCGGCAATTCGCACTTCCATTATCCAGCAACTACATGCTGCGCAAAGTCCCTACGCTATTCTAGTTTCACCACTGCTGTTTGAAACTAATCAGCATGAACTGACTCAGCATACCTTACTGATTGATGCCACAATCGAACTGCAAATTGAGCGGGCCTCACAACGTGATGGCCAGAATATCGAACAAATTCGCAATATTATTGCCGCCCAAATGTCCCGCGAACAAAAGCAGACCATGGCCGATGATATTGTCCTAAATGATGGTCATCTGGATCATCTCTATGCTCATCTCAGACCATTACATCAAAAATATTTAAACATGGCAGCCAGCTGAAGCATAAAAAAAGCAGTCTGATTAAGACTGCTTTTTTTGTTCTGCTAATTTTCGGCTCAGACTGTCCTGATGCTGTAACCAGCGCCACGGCTGTAAGGCCCCGACTGCCATACCCATCAGGCCACACACCATGGCCAGACTTAAAGTTTCATTTAATAAAGGTACAGCCAGAATTGCCGCAATAAAAGGTGCAAGATTGGTAATACTGCCTGCCTTAAATGCACCAAGACGCTTGATGGCTTCTACATAGCTTAAAGTGGCAATAATCACCACAAATATGCCGTGAAAAATGGTCTGAAACAGTAAATGCTTGGGTTCAGGCACACTCAAATTTTTCGGTAAAAATAGCAGATAAATCGGCACATATATCACTGCCGACCAGATCGCGACACCACACATTGCCTGCCATGCAGTTAGCTGATATTTACGCAATAAAACAGTAAAAATCGCCCAAAGTATGGCACTGATAAAAAACAGTCCGTCCCCTGCCCCAAAGGCCACACCAGTTTCCCTATACATCAGCATACTCATGAGACATAGTACTACGATCATAATGATCAGGCTGGCCCAGGTATGTTTATCAAAAGCCTGCCCCATCAGAAAAAAAGCCATAATCGCGGTACAGATTGGAATACAGCCATTCAAGAAAATTGCAGCATGGGCGGTAGGTGCGTAGTGAAAAGCGCTATAGGCAAACAGGCAGTAAATCACCCCACCAATCATCGCTAAAATAAAAGGCTCTTTTTTCAGTAAAAAAGCGGCCTCTTTACGATAGAGCAAGATCGGCATCAGAATCAGGAAGGCCAGAGAAAAACGCAAGGCCACAATATCCCAGGCACTGATCTGCCAAAGTGCATTCAGGCGGGCCGTTAAGGTAAAACCGCCCCAGATGCACATGGTAACAACTAAAAAAACATAGCCTTGGGTACGGTCTGACAATGCCATCATCAATTAAAGGTTACGCTGACGGCAGGCTTCATACAGTGCCATACCTGTAGCCACACTGACATTCAGACTTTGCAGATTACCTGCCATCGGGATATACACGGTCTGATCACATTGGCTTTGGGTAATTGGACGTAGGCCGGTATCTTCCGCACCCATCACCACACAAACCCCGGTACCGGTAAAATCAAAATTCTGAATCGGCAGCGCTTTTTCATCCAGCATGGTACCAACCACACGAACATTAAAATCTTCTTTGATTTGACCCAAAGTACGCGCCAGATTGGTCACCTGAATGAATTTGACTTTGTCCGCACCACCTGCAGCCACTTTACGTGCTGTCGGAGTTAGGGTAGCTGAACGATCACGTGGCGCAATCACCGCTTCCACACCCATTGCAGCGGCTGTACGGATACAGGCACCGAGATTATGCGGATCGGTAATATGATCCAGGGCCAATAACAACGCTTGAGGATTTGCGCTCAACAATGATTCAAGATCTTTTTCATTCAGGGTCGGATGAGCACGAACTGCGGCTACGACCCCCTGATGAAACGGCTGACCGGCCAATTTTTCTAGTTTGTCACGGCTGGCTTGCTGCACACTGATCCCAAACGGTTCAGCCAGTTCCAGTACACGCTTTAAACGCTGATCATCGCGTCCTTTGAGAGTGAATAATGTCAAGACACGTTCAGGCTCAAGCTCTAACAATGACTCCACTGAATGTACGCCATAAAAATATTCAGGTTTTGCCATGAACGACCTCTAGATTAGTTGTATATACAAAAGAAAAATCCCGTAAAGCTGACTTCACAGGATTTCTATAGCTGATTAGTTTAACCGATTCGCACTGAAATTTCTTGCCCGGTTTACACTGATCTTGAATCTGGACTTAACCTTCAAAATGGCAGACATAGTCCAGCACATCGTCGGTTTCGATTTTAAAACGGCTATTGCCCGGCACATAGAAAGACTGACCGGCACGGAACAGCTCACTTTCTTCGCTATCACCAATCTGAACACGGCATTCACCAGAAACAATTTCCATGCGCTCAGGAACATGTGTTTCAAAGGTCAAGGCATTTTCTGATGGCAGAATGACACCCAACGTTTTCTTGGTCCCGTCTTCAAATTGTACAATGTGACTAATACACAACCCGCCGAAATATACATTAGATTTTTTAAGTACCGATACATGATCAAACTGAGCTGACATGCGATTTCTCCAGATAAAGCATTTTGTAATATTTTGATTGCTGTAGTTTAAATGTGCACCCCCAACTAATCAATCGAAGTTTATCGACGCCGATGAAATATTCTGTATCGTCTAAACCTCTGCTATTTTCAGCATGTTTTGGCCTGTATTTTGCTGGTAGATGGGCTTCAATTTCGATTTGTGCATTCTTTTGTGAAACAGGCTCAATTAAGTCATTAATTTAAAGATTGGGGATGTCAAAAATATGAAAATCAGCAGTGAATTAACATACTTCTGAGTCAGCTTCTTGCGAAAATACAGTGAAATAAGCATATATGAATCGTTAAAATTTAAGATAGAATGAAATTGATTCGTCCTGATTTATAATAATCACAGCCATGTTGCGACCCCAATCCGACATCAGGCTATTTCAATCAAACTTTTCGCAGCCCGGATGCGTTTATGCTGACACATTTAACTCTGATCAATTTTGCTTTAGCTGAACATCTTGCTATTGATATTGATAAAGGTTTTAACGTTTTAACCGGTGAAACCGGTGCAGGTAAATCCCTCTTACTGGATGCATTGTCTGCTTGTTTGGGTGAGCGAACCGATACCAATTATGTGCGTTATGGCTCAGAAAAAGCCGATGTCACTGCCAGTTTTAGCTATCAGGAACACAGTCCTGAAGCCGCTTGGTTAAAAGAACATGAACTGGATGATGAGTCAGGTGAAATTCATTTACGCCGGGTGATTTTTGCCACTGGCCGCAGCAAGGCCTGGATCAATGGACGTCCGAGCAGCCTGTCTGAACTGAAAGAAATTGGGCGTTTACTAGTACAGCTCTATAGCCAGCATAGCCAGCAACAATTATTAGAACCGCCTTATCCAAAGCATTGGCTGGATCATTATTATCATTTTTATGCGCCGGCCCAAACCGTACGTGATGCGTACAGCACTTGGCAAAAAAATATTCGCCAGCATCAGGCAGCTTTGGATGCACAAGCGACACGCAAGCAGCGTCTGGAAACCCTTGAGCTGCAACTCGAAGAACTGGAAGAAATTGTTCAGACGGATTATCCTGAAATTGAGCAGGAATTTGATCGGCTCTCGCATCATGAAGCTATTATGCAAGACTGTGTCTATAGCCTGAATGTGCTGGATGAAGCTGAACAGAATATCACCCAGGAACTGGCATCAATTATGCGTCGGGTTGAGTCACATGCCGGACGCAGTGAGCAGCTCTCCGGGATTTATACTTCCCTGCTGAATGCACAAAGCGAACTTGAAGATGCCGCAGCGAATTTACGCCAGTTTATGGATCGGCAAAGTTTTGATCCGGAACGCATGGAAGTATTGAATTCAACGCTAGAAATCTTCCATCGTCTGGCACGTAAATATCGTACCCAGCCAGAATTACTCAAAGAAGAATATGAAGCCTGGCAAACCGAATTAGAACAGCTGCATCAACTGGAAGATCCGGAAACACTGGCTGAACAGGTCGCGGTTTCTTATCAGGAGTTTCTGGATAAAGCCCAACATCTGGATCAGATTCGCCGTGAAGCCGCAGCACCGTTGGCCAAGCAGCTCACTGAGCAGGTCAAACAACTGGCATTGCCTGAAGCACATTTTGAGTTCAAGTTTGAGCCTTTGGAGCATCCCTCTAGTGAAGGTCTCAGCTTTATTCAATTGCTGTTTACTGCCAATAAAGGCATTCCGGCACAGCCTTTGGCCCGGGTTGCATCAGGCGGTGAACTCTCGCGTATTGCGCTAGTGATGCAAGTTATGAATGCGGAAAAAACCGAAGCTGAAGTGCTGGTCTTTGATGAAATTGATGTCGGGATTAGTGGTGGTACCGCAGAGATTGTCGGGCGTTTACTGGCCGATCTGGCCCAGCATGTACAGATTCTGTGTATTACCCATCAGGCACAAGTGGCAGCACAATCTGATCAGCATCTACTGGTAAAAAAACAGCAGACTGATCCTGCCAGCAGCACAATCATTGACCTTGAGGAAAATGAAATTATTCAGGAGCTTGCAAGAATGACAGGCGGTGTAGAGATTAGTGAAACCACCTTGCAACATGCCCGCCAGTTACGTCAGCTGAAATTTCAGCAGGCTTGAGCTACTTGTAAAGCGACACATAAAAAATCCCTGCATTTAGGTCAGAGATTTTTTATGTGTTAAAAATCATTCGAACTAATATTAACTTACCATTTTACAGGTTGATCGCTTGAACCTGGCGTCATTTCATAGCCCGGTGATGAATCATAAGATTGACCAGTCTGAGACTGTACAGGCTGTAATTTTAAGCCCTGTAAAATTTCCGGGTTTAAGCCCTGAGCAATTTTATCCGCCGTACTGTCATTTAAACTATTGGTCAGAATATTCTGTGTCATTAAATTAGACAGAGTTCGATTGAAAGTGCCCGCTGCTACCACTTTACTGGTATTGGCTTCAATGACACGCCAGCTTAAACGCACTTGTTCAGCGCCGGCATTCAAACCATACATTTGCTGATGGCTGGCACTAGACAGATCATTAATTCGTCCCACCAGTAAATAGTCTGCTCCAACTTTCTGACCGATACGCGCCAGCTCATGCGGTGCACCATCCCAATACAGGAATGCATTTTCAGACTGCATTTCATCCAGATAATGACGATCTACCACACTCAACTGTCCGCTTTGAGCCAGATAATTTCCTAAAGTATCGGATAATTCCTGACTAAACTCATAGGCAGATGTGTCATTGGCCAGTCGGTTATTTTTCTCGGCCATCTGGAATGGCAATACTGCAATCCTGCGCAAATGCTGGTCTTGTACAGTCGATTCAAACTTCACCACATGTGCGCGAACTTTGGCACGGTAATTATTTTTTGCACCCGTCACACTCAGCACCTGAAACTTGGTCACTGAACCTGAACCTTGATTTGCCACACTAAAAACTGGTGAAACTTTACCGTTATAACTCCAGCCCTGATTATTCACCGATACAGAAACAGTCTCTTCATAATTCATTTGGGAAGAAACTGAAGCACCATTTAACGATTGCACAGCAATTAATAAAGCTTCAGAAATCGCCTGGTGTTGAGTTGGACCACTTCCACTGGCTTCTTTAACCACTTCTTTAATGGCTGCAAAGGCCGGAGCGCTCAACAATCCAGACAACAGGCCTGCAAGTAATATTTTTTTCATATTATATTCTTCTACAGTCACTGTGCCAAAAGCACAGTGACCTTCATTGAAATTACAGACCAAAAGTCGAGCGTTTGCCTGCCTTACGGATTTCTTTCTCGCCAGTCCACTCTACGATACCAGTTTGCAGGTTTTGCAATTTAAAAGTGAACTTGTAATACACATCACTCTTGCCACCGGCATTCTTCACAATACTCGACAAGTTGCCATTTAGCATAAATTCGGCACCAATATGACCACCGGCACGTACTGCTGTTGACTGGTTCACCATACCGCTTTGCTTTTGATAAGCTAGCTGCTGTGCCACCGCATTCACCGATTTCATATCAACAAAACGAAATTTTCCAGAATTGATTAGTTTGTTCTGAATACTGTCAGTAATCGATTCGGTATCGATATGTTCCTGGGTTTTGTTATGAATCCGATCAAGGACAATGACCGGACGGCGGTTTTGGGTCATTTGCACCACTGGCGGGAACATCAACATGTCATCCACCATTTTGGCTGCAATCATTTGCAAGTCAGTTGAACCAAAGTCTGTGGTTAAGGTTTCGACTGCTTGGGCATCACCATAACTTACTGAACCAGTAGAGGCACAGCCACTAAGCAGTGTCGTAGTTGCCAATGCGGCGAAAATCAATTTTGCGTTCATTTCAAGTCTCTCTTATTTTTTCAAATACACAACAACATCAACAGCAGATGGATTTGGCGCCAAGGACTGCACACCTTTGGTTTCACGTCCGGTTAACTGGATCGGCTTCCAGATGGCACCTTCAGGATTAACTTCCACACCTTGTGCATCCACCCAAACAATCTTGTAGCTAAAATCTTTATTGTTAAAACGGCGGTTTTTGATCGCGATTGAAGCACGCTTTAAATCACCAACCAAGCTCATATTCACACGTTCCACAAAGACTTCCGTAGTTAATACCGGATTATTGGTAATGGTGCGGATACTCATTTCATTATTGGCATTGGTTTGGGTAGATAAGGCATTCGGTGCGGTACAACCCACCATGAACAGCGCCCCTAAACCAAGTACAGCAAAGCTAAATTGACGTTTCATATTGTTCCCTTATTTATGATTAATGTGGAATGGTGCTTACACTAGCCGTAATTTTGTCATTAACATGATGGG
Organism: Acinetobacter lwoffii; assembly: GCF_019343495.1. Lineage (NCBI taxonomy): Bacteria > Pseudomonadati > Pseudomonadota > Gammaproteobacteria > Moraxellales > Moraxellaceae > Acinetobacter > Acinetobacter lwoffii. The sequence continues at coordinate 1,928,598 of NZ_CP072549.1, forward strand.
CATAGACAAACACTGTTTGATTGGCTTTCACATCTAGGGTGACCGGAGAGCTAGATACACTCCCGCTAGAAAGTTGTAAATTATGTTTGCCCGGCGTTAAATTTAAGCGCGCAATCTGGGCATTACTCGGCAAGGTACTCCAGCCACGCAAGTCAGCACGCTCAGTCGCCATATTTAAGACGTTACCGGCAAGTTGACCAAACACACCAAACTGGTTACCAAGTTCTTTTTGTGCGGCATATTTTGCAGTGGCGCGCAGCACCTGACTGCTCACATTCGCCATAATTTTTTCTTTGAGGTCCTTGACGGCCAAAGCACCAATATCACTAATCACATAACTGTCTTGTAAAGCTTTATTATTGACTTTCACTTTCAGGCTAGTTGGTATCACATAGGTACTTGGTTCATAGGTCGCAAAAGCAATATTGATTAAACCGCCCGGTGTAGGGACATCAATTTTATTTTCCACCTTTTGCGGTACAATTCCCTGTTCGATAAATACAATCACCGGAACACTACCCTTCTTATGCTGTGTGACCAGTTGATCCAGACGTTTCACGTCTTCGGAAATTTGCTTATCTGGTTGTAACTCATAAGCTTTCTTATAATCAACCAAGGCATCATTGTATTCACCCAAGGTTTCCCATAAATTGGCTGCCATATAAAAAGCGTAGGCATTCTGATAGCTGTTCTTAATCTTGCCGGCTATGGGGTCCAGACCGACAAAAGCTTCATCCAGCACACTTAGATTCTTCTCTGCTTCCGTGTTTTTAGCTACTTTGTCTTTTTTCTTTTCTAGTTCTTTTTGGTGCAACAATTCGATTTCACGCTGGAGGCCCTGAGCCACGCGCATTTCTACCGCAGCAGCTTCCAGATCCTTTAAGAAAATATAGTTTTTAGCTTGGGAAATATGCGCCAGCACCTGCTCATGTGCTGGTACCAGATAAGGCACTACAGAATCATTGCTGACCATGGCAAGAGCCTTAAACCCCATTCGGGACACACTAATTTTGGCCCGATTTTTTTGTTTTTCTAACAGCGTAAAGGCTTGCTTATAATAATCTCGGCTTTCTTCATATTGATGGTTAACTTGTAATAAGCGGGCTTGTTCAAGTAAATATAAAACTCCATCCTTTGAATCAGCTTTGTCCTTAAACTGAGTAATGAGGTTTTCAGATAAAGCGCTATTCAAATGACTACGGAAAAAACTACCTTCTTCATTATAACTACTAAATACTGCTGCCTGTGAAGTGACTGACACAGAAAATAGCGCAGAAATTAAAGTCCCTTTTAAAATATGATGCATAACAACCCCATTAAAAAAATAAATTAAAGATGAAAATTTCTGCATTCTACGAACAAAGCAATATGGTTTCAATATGTATATTTTGTATAATAATTGAAATATTCTGTACAATATATCGCAAATTTATTACATAAATAAACAAATATTATAGTTTGTTATCTAATATTGACCATTTTTTAATCACTAGAAACTATGTATCGAAATATAGTTAGAGCTTAATTAATGAGCTGAGATTGTAATAACTTGCCTTTAGTTTTCAGATAAATTCTATTTAAAAGCAAGAAACTATATATAGTCTACTTTTAACCATGAATGATCTATTGTTATTATTTATCATTCCACCACAATATATTTAATATTTTTTATTAAAATTTAAGTAAGTTTTTACTCGGTTTATCTGGCTGTTTTAGCATAAATAAAAAACGCTTAAAACTACCTCCCATCATTTAAATAAAATCACTGAAGGTCTTTTTAAAAGGAATTTTAAAACCGGGGCAGAGTAAAACTTGAAGTGCGACATAAACCACCTAATTAATTTAAAGGGTTTATGGAGTATATAAAATTGTCATACCATCATCTTAACTTTGAAGATCGTACTGCATTAATGCTTGAGTCAAGAAAAGAAGGCTTTTCAGCCAGAAAATTTGCTGAACTCATTAAAAGACATCCTAGTACGATCTATCGTGAGCTTAAAAGAAATAGCATCAATGACGTTTATCAAGCTCGATATGCTTCTGATAACACCTTCGCTAGACGTAGACGTGGTCACAGAAAACTCAAAATCGATTCAATCCTCTGGAAATTTATTGTTGAAGCGATCCGTTGTTTATGGTCTCCTCAGCAAATAGCAAAGCGTTTAAAGACATTTCCTGATTTGGATCAAACAATGAATGTAAGCCATACAACGATTTATTCAACGATACGAGCATTACCCAAGGGTGAGTTGAAAAAAGACTTATTATCCTGTCTGCGTCATGAAAATAAAAAGCGAAAAGCTAACGGTGAACCTAAAAAAGATTCTATATTACAGGATATTAAAACTATTCATGAGCGCCCAGCCGAAGTTCAAGAAAGAAAAATACCGGGTCATTGGGAAGCTGATTTAATTAAAGGTAAAGACAATAAAAGTTCGATAGCAACACTTATTGAACGAAATACACGGCTCTGTATCTTGGCAACATTACCTGATGCAAAGGCAGAATCAGTGCGCAAGGCTTTAACTGAAGCTCTGAAATATTTACCTGCAGAACTGCGTAAAACGTTGACCTATGACCGTGGACGCGAGATGTCAGAACATAAAATACTCGAAGAAGATTTAGGCATAGATGTATATTTCTGTGACCCACATTCACCTTGGCAAAAAGGCACATGCGAAAATATGAATGGTTTAATTAGGCAATATTTACCTAAAGGGATTGATTTAAATCAGGCAGATCAGCATTATTTAAATCAAGTTGCCATGTCACTGAATACTCGTCCTAGAAAGGCGTTAGATTGGCTTACACCATTAGAGAAATTTGCTCAGCTTGTTGATTATCATATGGCTTTTGAAACTGTCGCACCTCATGTTTGAATTCGCCCGGCCTTAACCTGTTCATGCCTGATTTACCCCATATCCAAGTTGTCAGCCTAAGCATTTTATGGGATAACTAGCAGGAAGAAAGCCGCTGTTTGAGTGATTACAATTAGGCCCGTAGGCCATGCTTCACTTTTTCAGACTGCATAGCATACTGACTTTGGGAGAACTGCTCAGGTGACCAAACAGTTTCTGACACATCGTTGTCTGATTGCACCGCCGCATGCGAATGATGATTTTTTTGCCCAGACGGTCATTTATCTCGCGCGTCATGATGAAGATGGTGCCCAAGGCATCATTATCAATCGACCTGCCGGCATTCAAATTAAAGAATTGCTGAATGATCTGGATATTGAAGCAGATAATGTCAATCCGCATGAGGTATTGCAAGGTGGCCCTTTGCGCCCTGAAGCCGGCTTTGTCTTGCATACCGGTCAGCCGACCTGGCACTCCTCCATCGCCGTGGGTGAAAATGTCTGCATTACTACCTCCAAAGATATTCTGGATGCCATTGCACATAATGAAGGTGTCGGTCGCTATCAGATTGCCCTCGGTTATGCCAGTTGGGGCAAACACCAGCTGGAACAGGAAATTGCCCGTGGTGACTGGCTGATTTGTGATTCCGATATGGATCTGATTTTTAACTTACCTTATAACGACCGTTGGGATGCTGCCTATAAAAAAATGGGTGTAGACCGCAACTGGTTATCTTCCGAGATTGGACATGCCTGATGTAAACGTGCAACAAACCATTATGGCGTTTGATTTTGGTACACAAAAAATGGGAATGTCAGTTGGACAATCCCTGATTGCAAGTGCCAATCCCCTGCCCTTATTTCCCATGAAAGATGGTATCCCCAACTGGGATGAACTGCTCAAAATCGTGAAAAGCCATCAACCGAATTTATTTCTGGTCGGTTTGCCATTGAACATGGATGATAGTGAATCCGAGCTGTCGACACGGGCGCGAAAATTTGCCCGCCGTTTACGTCATCAGACCAATATTGAAACCTGGATGGTGGATGAACGTCTGACCACCCGTGAAGCACGCGATGAGCTGGATCATTATCAGGCGCAAGGTCGCGGCAAGAAACTCTCTGCCGACAGTATTGCGGCTGCCTTGTTGATTGAAAGCTGGTATCGTCATCCTGCCGGGATCACGCCTTAATCTGTTTTGAAAATTTTTTAAAACAGCATCCTTCAGGGTGCTTTTTTATGCTCCAAAATGCTTCTTAAGGATAAAAATAACGAAAGGTCAGGTTAATTCGTGGTGTCAAAACTTTGCTGGTTTTGCTAATACTGTGCTTCCAGTGTTGCTGTGTCGCGCCACGCATCACAATCAACTGTCCACTGTGTAACAGCACATCGACTTTATCACTGCGAATTTTATGCTTAAAGCTCATTTTGCGGGTGGCTCCCAGACTCAGAGAAGCGATGACATTTTCCCGAGAAGTACCTGTATATAAAGCCGGCTCATCATCACTATGCCAACCCAAGCCTTGCGAACCATCTTCATACAAATTGGCCAGACAGGAATTAAAGGGATGACCGACCAGAATTTCAATATGTTGCTTTAAACGGAATAATCCGGGTGTCCATACCTGAGCTTGTTTAAGCGTACCAGAATAACGATACTGATAATGTTCATCGCCATACCAGACCACCTGGCGACCGGTGACATGGTGCTTGCCAAATAAATGCACTTCATCATATTGCCAGGCCAGCTGACTGAGAAAATGCTGTAGATACTGCTGGCTTTGTTCCTCATCCAAAATCAAGCCATAATCCTCCACTACCCCATCAAAAGGTAATACATTGGCTTGCGGCTGGGGTGCAAATAAATCGAAAGTCATATCCATCAGATCCAGTATCCACATGAAAATACTGACATTCGACCTAAAGGATTACAACTGCTCTTCACAAATGACTACAACATTTATGCTTGTGGCTGGCATGATTCCTGCCTAGACTGAATTCAACTTTCACAATAAAAATAATCCTTTTATGAACTTATGGCAGCTGTTTCAGAAACTTCGTCCCTTTGTTCAGCCTTACCGGTTGCTGGTGATTGCCACGCTGATTCTGACCCTGATTGGCTCATTCACCGCACAGGTCAATGCCATTACCTTGCAATATGCGGTCGACAGCATCAATTCGCTACTCGAAGCCGGTCAAGGATTGGAGCAAGGCTGGCATATTCTGATCACGATTTCGGCAATTTTGCTCGGCAAAGAAATTATTAATGCCTTTGTCCAGTTCGGGCAGAAGTTCTATGGAGAGAAACTGCGAATTTTTGTCTCTCAGGATCTGGCCCAAGGGATTATTGAAAAGTTTTTAAAATATCGTTTGGAATTTTTTAATCAGGAAAATAATCAGGCCGGTAAATTACAGACCCGGATTGACCGTGGTATTGGTTCACTGACCCGTCTCGTTCAGATCTTCTTTATTGATATTTTACCGTTATTTACCAGTGCCATTGTGGCTTTGGGGTTAATGTATTATGCCAATGTTTATGTCGGTCTGGTCGCGACTGCCATTGTCCCGATCTATTTCTGGTTGACCTATAAACAGGCGCAAAAGCTGGGGGGCTGGCGCCGCAGTCTTCGCGATGGTCGGGAGAAAAAGAGTCAGGGCATTCTCAGCATCATCAACTCGATTACTGTGATCAAATCCTTTAACCGCGAATCGATTGAATCGGAAAAGCAGCTCGGTTTACAGCGTGAACTGACCGACAATCAGATGAAAACCCGCCAGACCAGTTTCCTGTTTGATGGCCTGAAAACTTTTCTGGAACAGATCGGGATTGTACTGATCATTATTCTAACCTCCTACTTTGTGCTGGATGGTCAGATGAGTATTGGCATGATCATGTTTCATGTGTTGCTATTTAATAATGTCTCTGCCCCAATCCGATCCCTGCACCGGATTTATGATGAAGTAAATGACGCCATGATCTATTCAGAAAGCTTTTTCAAGATTCTGGAAGCCGATGATGAAATTGAACAAAGCGGTCAGCAGAAACCGATTGTCCAAGGAAAATTTGAACTGAGTGGCGTGAATTTTTATTATCCAAATGGCCACCATGCCCTGAAAGATATTGATATGGAAATTCGTCCCAATAAAATTACCGCCTTGGTGGGCTTATCGGGTGCCGGAAAATCCACCCTGATCAGTTTGCTGGATAAATTTTATGAACCACAGCAAGGCCAGATCAAACTGGATGGCATTGACCTGAAAGATTATGACACCCAATATCTACGCGATCATATTGGTCTGGTCTTACAAAAAAACCATATTTTTCAGGGCACCATCTTTGACAATATCCGTTACGGCAAAACTACTGCCTCAATGGAAGATGTAATTGAGGCGGCAGAAAAAGCCTCGATTCATGAGCAGATTTTACAGTTACCGGATGGCTATAACAGCGATGCCTTGATGCTGTCTGGCGGCCAGCAGCAACGGATTGCCTTGGCACGGATGTTCCTGAAAAATCCACCGATCATTTTTCTGGATGAACCGACGGCGAGTCTGGATGCAATTGCCACGGAACAGATCAAACAAAGTCTGGACCAGATCAAGCAAGGCCGTACCGTGATCATCATTTCGCATAGCCTGTCGCAGATTATTGATGCAGATTATACCTATGTAATGAAAGAAGGAACGATTGCCGAACATGGTGAACACGACCAGCTTTATCATCAGCAAGGCGTATATAAGGAAATCTTTGATGCGATGGCCAAAAGCCTGAATATTGAAAAAATTGCCAAAACTTTTGAAGAGGATGCTGAGGAAGAAACTCATAGTTAATATGGATTAATTATCTTTCTCTGAATCAAAAATTTGCTACACAAGAAAAGCGGTCTTTTAAGACCGCTCAATATTAAGATTCATCTTCCAGATTTAAAACTGCACAATCCATTCACCCCTGATATAACGATAATCATAATCCGGCCCATAGAAGGAAGCACTGCGATTATATCCAGCATTCATACGTAGAAACTGCGAGCCGCGAACAGGACTTTGCAAGTTCAGTTCAAATACCCGGGTGGTCTGACTTGAATCCTGATTAATTTTTTCACGTCCAAAACCAGCAGTTAAACCAGCTGACCAGCCGGAAAAACGCTGACGCCAACCTAAGGCCAGCATCGATTCTTGATAATCCTGAGGGTTAAAATATTCCCTGCCTACATCTTCTTCACTACTTTGGTAGGTGCGATATCGGGCCTGAAGCGTCAATCCCAAGTCCAGAGAAGGCTGATAGATCAGTCTGATACGACCATGATCACGGCGATTATCGTCTGAAAAAAATTGCGATCCTGCAACACCCACCACTGTGACATGCTCACCTAAACCCTGATCCAAGGCAGCACCAATAAAGGTAAAATTCGTTCCCTGCTCCAAAGCAGGCTGAGTTTCAACCCAATCCCGATTGGCAAAAACTTCTAATGCTGTTTTTTCTGCAAGTGGCGTACGATAACTACCATCAAAGGTGAATAATGTATGATCTCCTTGATCAACTATACCTGCCTCCAAAGCCCAGCCATTCGCTGTAGCAGAATCAATATTACGTCCAATCAATGAAATCTTTTGACCATCTCGACTCCAGTCATCAGCTTTATACTGATAAGCACTGCCACGTATACCTAGATAATCATCAGCATGTTCATATTGAGGCAAAAATTCCGCTGATAATTTACGGGTTTGAAAGCCTTCACTATCATCACTAAAGAAAAACTCTGTTCCAAGCGCACGTTCACTTTGGGCCAGGTTTTCTTCTAATCCCTTGGCCAGGCTGCTTGCATTCATACCTATAAGCAAAGGAACAACCGCATAGATCCCAATTTTGTTATTTTTCATTTTGTTCCCCATGTTTTTCGTGTTCTCAGTACTTCATCCAAATATCCTAAAATACTGGCAGGTTGCAATAAGAAACTATAGGCAAGAACATACAAGAAAAAACCACTGAAGTTTTTCCGTACCCTGAGCTCCAGATCATCAAACATTCTGCGTTCAATTGAATAATTTAATAGCCCCAGTAAGAATGCCATAGGTAATAAAGCTAGGGTCATAATACCCGCGATCCAGTAGTGTCCAAAACATGCCAGAATGAGTCCAGGTATAAAGCCAAAGGTAAAGGCAATATCCAACCAAGGGAAAAGCAGATTCCAGTAAATAAAAAACGTAGACAGTCTTGGCTTAATTAGAATAGTGGGATGTTGAATAAATGCCTCAATCATGCCACGTGCCCAACGCTGACGCTGTTTGATAAAAACCTTAAGTGTGGTCGGTGCATTGGTAAATAGACAGGCATCCTCACAATGTCCAACACGATAGCCTGCATTCAATAATGCCCATGTAAGTACGATGTCTTCGCCCACACATTCAGGCCATCCACCCACTTCAATCAGGGCGTTTCGATCATAAATAGAGAAAGCACCTTGGGCCACTAAGGTTCCCTGATATAGGGACTGCATACGCTTGGTCGCGGAAATACCGAGAAAATAGTCCCATTCCTGAGTTTTGGTTAACATGTTTTCACGAGAATTGCGTACCAGAATTTTACCCGCAACTGCACGTGTATTGGGTGGATCCGCTACATAGCGTTCCACAATATTGATTAAGGCAACACGATGTAAATAAGAATCTGCATCGACGGTAATCACCAGATCATGTTCCGCAAGCTTTAAGCCTTCATTTAAGGCGTGTGCTTTACCTGCATTTTGCTTTAAATCCAGCAAGGTCAGCCAGGGAAATCTCGATTCCGCTTTTCGGACAATATCAGCAGTGTCATCTTGAGAACCATCATTAATAACAATAACTTGCAATTTTCCAGGATATTTTTGCACACTAATACTGACTAAAGTATCTTCTATGGAAACAGCTTCATTATAGGCGGCGATCAATATAGTCAGGCCAGGATAAGTAGCTAATGCTTGCCTTTTCGGTCTTCTATCTATCATCAGGCTTAAAGCCGCAAACGAATTCATAAATCCTGGAATAATGGCAATGCCATAAATCAGAAACACAGCCATAAAATAGCCAATATATGTGCTGAGCTCATGCAGCCAGTCTTGAGCGATCCAAATCGAGAATACGGTCCAAAAACAGGCTCCCATAAAAGCTAAAACAAACTTGAACTGCACAGAAAAGTAAATTTGAGAAACTTCTTTCTTACTTTCATCAATAATCATAAATGTTCTCTTACATATGATATTTCACAAAACTTGTGCAGGTTTATCTTGCCTAAAATGGGATAACTAAAAACAGTTGATGATCACTTTAGATACACATCGCCACATGTATCCATCTGATAATTTCTCTGGGAAAAAACTCTATTTTGTTTAAAAAACCTGCATATTTTATAATTATATATACGTTTTGTATATTTTTTGATAACTAAATCACATTTTTTGTAAATTTCATCGGTAAAAATTTTGATTATTTTAAAACCTATTTTGCTTCCGATTTGATAAAAAACATTTAATTAGAGCTAAAAAAGCCTGCGAATTGCAGGCTTTTTATTTTAATTTTTTAAGATTTAACGCTGAACTTTCTGTTCAATTTCTTCGACACTGGTATGACGCACATCAAAACCTTTAACCATATAAATCACCTGTTCCGAAATATTCCGGGCATGATCGCCAATTCTTTCGAGTGAACGCAGCACCCACAATACATTGATGACACGACTGATATGCCGCGGATCTTCAATCATATAAGTCATGAGGGTACGTGTGGCTGACTGATATTCCCGGTCGATATCCGCATCTGCTAACATCACCTTCAATGCCTGATCCACATCCAGACGCGCAAAAGCATCCAGTGCATCATGAATCATCACCCGCACCTGGTTGCCAATATGCCGGGTTTCCATATAACCGCGCGGTGAGCTGCCCTCTTCACACAAGCTTTGTGCAATCCGGCCTATTTTTGAGGCTTCATCACCAATCCGCTCCAGATCGGTATTGGCCTTGGACATGGCAAGCACCATACGTAAATCAATCGCAGCAGGATGACGACGCGCCAGAATCAGGGTCAGCGCTTCATCGATATCTCGTTCCATCTGATTGACGACATTATCTTGAAACTGCACATCTACTGCCATTGAGACATTTGTGTCCAATAAGGCATGAATGGCATTGGCCACCTGCTGTTCTACCAGTCCGCCCATCGTCATGAATTTGGTATTTACGTCCTGCAATTCTTCATTAAATTGCGAAGAAATGTGATGACTTAATACAGGATTATTTGGACACAAGGAAAGCTACTCCCGAACGATAGAGGACAATGATCAATAATAAATCATATTAAAGCATATCTATGATGAAAGTTTGATGACAATAGTAGTGTCATAGAGACTGAGGCGAATCATACTCAATCAGCCAGGCATTCAGCTCTGCCAGCTCCTTTTCGGTCAACTGCCCGACCGAAGCCTGTAATTGCAGCACATGTAGCAGATAATCATATTTGGCATTTAAATAATCAGTCTTGGCAGAAAAGGCATTACGTTGTGCCAGCAATACATCAACCATAGTCTTTAAGCCTTCCTGATATTGGGCTCTGGACGCTTGTGAGACAATTTCCGAAGAATCCATCGCGGCTTTACGTGCATTCAGTTTGGTCTGATCGGTTTCCACCTGCATGAAAGACTGTTTCACATCGGTATTGGCTTTACGGATGGCCGCATCCAGTTGCGCTTCACTTTTTTGCACATTAACGCCGGCCTGACGGATACTTTTTTGTGTGCGTCCACCGCTAAATACATTCCAGTTCACTTCCACCCCAATCTGGTCGAAATCTCCATTGCTGGACATAATCGTGGCCGGACTTTGTTTTAAATAACCATAAGTTCCGACCGCTTCGACCTGCGGATAGAGTGCAGCCTGTTCGACCCGTTTGGCATCTTCAGAATAGCGCTTTTGCAGACGCGCTTGCAGAACATTCAGATTCTGGCTTTGTGCCAATTCGGTCCAGGACTGCATATCACTTGGAACCGGTTTCTGAAACTGGAAATCGTTGCGTAATACCGCCAGATTTTCCTGATAAGGGCCGATTAACTGTGCCAGCTGTTCTTGGGCCAGTACCAGCTGAACTTGAGTCGAAATCCGGTTGGCTTGGGCACTTTGATACTGGGCATTGGCTTCACTGACCTCACTACGCGCCACCAAACCTTCTTTCAGCTTAGCATTCATCATGCGTAACTGTTCAGACAGCGCCTGCTCTTCCTGTAAATAAGCCGTAGTCAAAGACTGCTGCCGCAAGACATTAAAATAGGCTTCGGCCACCTGTAAAATATGCAGCTGTTTTTGCAGACGCAGATTGACTTCACTGAGTTCGACCGAGGTTTTAACCTGCTTATAACCTTGCCAGGCATCCCAGCGAAATAAAGGCTGACGTGCAGTAACCGCCACCTGACGGGTTGTAGTACTTGAGGTAGTCAAACTGGCAAATTGTGGATCGGCCGGTGTATCGGTCGACTGGTTTTTACGGGTCACATTCCCAGATAAAGTCACGGTCGGCAGCAAATTTCCGCTGGCAATCCCCAGATTGAGCTGATCGGATTGGTACTGCAACACATTCGCCTGCCAATTTGGATCATTTTGCTGGGCGCGTGCATAGGCTTCTTGTAAATCTAGGGCAAAAATCGCCGGACTAATTAATAGCAATAAACCGGTCATGACACTGAGTTTTAATTTCATTTTATAGTGTTAACCCCTAACAGCCATTCAGATCAAAAAATTCTGGCGCTTTAAGCTCAGCCATACTAAAGAGATCTCTTGAATTTTTACGTATGATTTTTATTAATTTTTTAATATAAAGATCAATCTTTATCCATCTTTAATTCAATTTTCTGGCTCCCATACCGGCAATGTAACAAAGCAATTCACAATACTAAACATAGTATTTTAGTTTGATCTATACAATATCTCCCAGTAAGGCCGTTATTTTCTGAATTCACCTATATATACAGAGTCCTGAAGCATAGTGTTAATGCCATTCCCGTCGATATTCAAAGCCTGTTTGTTTGCTGGTAGCGTGCTGCTTCTTGGGGGCTGCCAACAGCCCTCAGATCCACAGATCCAGGTCGAACAGACTGAGGCGAAGCAAACGCAAAGTCCAGTCAGTGACTTTAGCCTCATGTGCCAGAATATTGAAAAAAATATGTCCCAGATTAATGACCAGCGCACGACGTTTGCGCTGGAGCAGATTAATCAAGATCTTAAAGTGTGCCTGCCGTTGATGGACTTGGCTGAGCAGAAGCACCTGATGCAGCGCTCTACCGAAATGTATCAGCGCTTTTTAAAGGTAGATCGCACCGAATTTCAGCAACGCGCCTTTGAGCAGTATGCACTGGAAATGGCCCAGCATCCGACCATTCAGCATGCGCATTTTCAACAGCTTACCTCACGTGACCAGTATCTGTTAAAACACAAGGGGCAGGCTTATGTAGAACTCCTGGATCTGGGAGATGGCACTTTACATTATCGCCGCAGTCCGGAATATCTAGCGCGTATTTTTGCTCCTTATTTACCGGCCGCTGAAAAAGCCTTTATTGAAAATCTGGCGGAACAGAATATGGAACCAGTACTGGTGGAAAAACGCCTGCAGATTGAAGCCGCTGATATTGCAGCCCGCAGCCTGCTTTGGGAAGACTATCTCAAGACTTATCCGAATAGCAGTTATAAACGCGATGCCGAATATCTGCTGAAGCAATATACCTATTTTCTGTTTAGAGGTACCGAACAATCACCAGTGTCGGAAGACTATCGCGACCGTTATGCGGTCGATACCAGTCATCTGGAAACTATTATTGAACTGTCGAGCGGCCAGAAATCAACACTATCCACACAGGCACGCTTATTTCTGGAATTTCTGGACATGACTCCGGAACAGCGCCAGCAAGCCTTGCCTGCCGATTATAGAAACCGTTCGGAAGCAGAACAGATTCTGTACTATGCCCAGATCAGTCCGCCCTCACAAAAATATGATAAAGACTGCTTTACCGATGCCATCTGTATCTAGTTGGGATCAGTTTCACCTTCAATCAATATAACATCCTGAATCGCTCTCCGCTTAAAGTTGAGCGATTTAGACCTGTCTATTCTGCCTAAACTGAGCTAAGCTTTAGCCTCGCTTGACGGAGCGCGAGTAATTTCTCGCTGAGATTATGTGATTCCTTTTATCATTATCAGGAATTGAGCATGAGTACCGTTGAACCTGATCAGGTTAATACCTGCGTAGGAATCAAGCCAGCTAAAAACCCAGCCCTTGCTTTATCTGTTCAGGATAAATCTGCCTACGTTTTTGGTCGTGCTTGATTCGTTGATGTCATTCATAAGGATCATAGCCATGAACCAGTTAACGAATCTTTCTTCTGAAACTTCTCTCTCCGCTCATGAACAGGAAGCACGCGATTTAACGCGAATTCTACCCGCTTCACGTAAAGTCTATCTGCAAGGTTCCCGTCCTGATATTCAGGTACCCATGCGGGAAATTTCCTTAAGTGAAACCCCGACCAGTCTGGGCGGCGAACATAATCCACCTTTGATGGTCTATGACACTTCGGGTGTGTATACCGACCCCAACGTGACGATTGACCTGAACAAAGGTCTGCCGAATGTTCGTGAAAGCTGGATTGAACAGCGCAACGATAGCGAAATTCTGGATCAGCTCAGTTCTGAATTTGGTCGCCAGCGTTTACGTGATATCCGCACCGCCGCGATCCGTTTCGCGCATATCCAAAAACCACGTAAAGCCAAACGTGGCCGCAATATCACCCAGATGCATTATGCCAAACAAGGCATCATCACTCCGGAAATGGAATACATCGCCATTCGTGAAAACCTGCGCCAACTCGATGGTGTCGATATGCGCCAGCATCCGGGCCAGAATTTTGGTGCAAAAAACCTGACTGAAATTACGCCAGAATTTGTGCGTCAGGAAGTCGCCGCAGGACGCGCGATTATTCCGGCCAATATCAATCATCCGGAACTGGAACCGATGATCATCGGGCGTAATTTTCTGGTCAAAATCAATGCCAATATTGGTAATTCTGCACTCGGTTCAAGTATCGAAGAAGAAGTCTCGAAAATGACCTGGGCGACACGTTGGGGCGCAGATACGATTATGGACCTCTCGACCGGCCAGAATATTCATGAAACCCGTGAATGGATTATCCGCAACTCTCCTGTACCAATTGGAACCGTACCGATCTATCAGGCACTGGAAAAAGTCAATGGTGTGGCCGAAGACCTGACCTGGGAGATCTTTAAAGACACCCTGATTGAACAGGCTGAACAAGGTGTGGACTATTTCACCATTCATGCCGGCGTGCTTTTAAGATATGTACCGCTGACTGCCAACCGTTTGACCGGTATCGTATCGCGTGGCGGTTCGATCATGGCGCAGTGGTGTCTGGCACATCATCAGGAAAACTTCTTGTATACCCATTTCGATGAAATCTGCGAGATCATGAAAGCTTATGACGTATCGTTTAGTCTCGGCGATGGCCTACGTCCGGGCTGTGTGCAGGATGCCAATGACGAAGCGCAATTTGCCGAACTTCGAACTTTGGGCGAACTGACCCACCGTGCCTGGGAGCATGATGTTCAGGTGATGATTGAAGGCCCGGGCCATGTCCCGATGCATATGATCAAGGAAAATATGGATCTGCAACTGGAAGTCTGTAAAGAAGCACCCTTTTATACCTTGGGGCCACTCACCACCGATATCGCACCGGGTTATGACCATATTACTTCAGCCATCGGCGCTGCGATGATTGGCTGGTACGGTACCGCAATGCTGTGTTATGTCACACCTAAAGAGCATCTCGGTTTACCCAATAAAAAGGATGTCAAAGACGGCATTATTACCTACAAGATTGCCGCGCATGCAGCCGATCTGGCCAAAGGTCATCCGGGTGCACAAGCGCGGGATAATGCCCTGTCCAAAGCCCGTTTTGAGTTCCGCTGGGAAGACCAGTTTAACTTGAGTCTGGATCCGGACACGGCGCGCAGCATGCATGATGAAACCATGCCGAAAGCGGCGCATAAATCTGCGCACTTTTGTTCCATGTGCGGACCGAAGTTCTGTTCAATGAAGATTAGCCAGAATGTTCGTGATTATGCCAGTCAACAGGCTAATCCTGATCAGCCAGCAAGCTCTCAGGCCGAAATTGAAGCGGGTATGGATCAGATGAAAGCCAGCTTCCACAAATCTGGTCAAAATTTATACCAAAAACTATAAAACTGTAAAAAAAACAGTTGTCTTCAAAAAAAACTCAGATAGGATGAAAATAAATCAATTCATTCTATCTGAGCATATGAATATTATTAAACAGGCCTCTTATAATAAAAAAGACTTTAGCGTAGAGGCACGTGAGTTCTTGTACCGGGGATTTATTCAGGTAGAACAAGTCAGCCTGAAACACCGTTTATTTAATCAGGAAAGCTCAACCCCTGTTTTGCAACGTGAGCTGATTCACCGGCCAGAAGCAGCGGGTGTGCTGATGTACAACCATCAACAGCAGAAATTCGGCCTGATTGAACAGTTCCGGATTGGTGGACTGGACGATATCGATTCTCCTTGGCAACTCGAAGTGATTGCTGGCGTTCTGGATGGCAATGAAGCGCCTGAAGCGTGCATCCGCCGCGAGGCACTTGAAGAATCAGGCTGTACCCTGGATGAGCTACAGCACATTTTCAGCTTCTATCCTTCCGCCGGAGCATGTTCCGAATTATTTCATTTATATGTGGCCCAGACCGAATTACCTGAACAGGGTGGTGTTTTTGGCATGCCGGATGAAGGGGAAAATATCCAGCTGCATATTCTGGATTATGCCGATATTCCGTTCTTGCTCACGAATGGTCGCTTAAGAAATGCGCCTGTCATTATGGCCTTGCAATGGTTGCAACAACATATTCATACTGCAGGAATATGTCTAAGGGGAAAGACATGAGTTTTCAGCAGTCAAGCACAAGCACACAGCCGGATTGGACCATTATCCAGATTTCTGATACCCATTTGATGGATCGGGAAGAGCTGGAATTTGCCAGGATGAATCCCGAGCAGAGTTTTCATGAGGTAATGCAGCAGATCCAACAGCGCTTTCCCCAAATGGATGCATTGATTCATACCGGTGATCTGGCACAGGTGCCGGTCGAACAGACTTATCAGCGCTATCTAGAATATATTCAGTCTTTAAACGTGCCGTATTATCAGATTCCAGGTAACCATGACGATTCTCAGGTGTTCCCTTTTCACCAGAATGCGAATCAGGTACATGCCATTCATTTTGGCACCTGGACCATGATCCTGTTAAATAGTGCCGTTCAAGGCAAGATCGATGGCTGGGTGGAACAAGCTCAACTTGATCAATTGGACCAATTATTGCTTGAATTTAAACATCAGCATGTCATTGTGGCTTGCCATCATCATCCTTTTGCGATGAAATCGCACTGGATTGATCAGCACCGGCTGAAAAATGCTGAAGATCTGAAAGATGTACTGGCTCGGCATCAGAATATCAAACTGGTACTATTTGGTCATGTGCATCAGGATTCCTGTAACGAATGGCATGGTATCTACTTTTTATCCACGCCATCGACCAGTGTGCAGTTTAAACCTAAAAGTGAAGATTTCGCGCTAGATCAGGCGGCACCAGGTTATCGTGTATTACATTTGCAACAAAATGGTGAGTTTGATACCTATATTGAACGGGTGGCATTGAGCCAGCAAAATATTAATACCGAAATTTCAGGTTATTAACTTTTCAATTTGTTTTTTTTGCATTACTTTATTGCAACCAAAGGAAATGTGATATGCATAGTCCAGACATCAAAGACTATCAATAAGCATAAAAAGTCTATATGATGACGGCCCCCATAGGAGGATAATCTTTCTACAGGGTGGATAGAAAACTGCATATCACCATATTTTTTGCGTAGCAATCATACGCATAGATGAGGAATGCCCTAAATGGCGAATGACAACCAAAATCAAGTCTTAGACAATCAAACTGATGTTGTAGAAGAGAAAGCTGCAAAGCGCGTACGCAAATCTAAGCCTAAAACGACTGACGGTGGTTCTACTGCTAGCTTATTTGGTATTGAACCTTATCAACCTAAAAAAAATGAAGAATACATGTCTGAAGGTCAGCTTCAGCATTTCCGCCAAATCTTGCTGGCTTGGAAAGCTGAGTTGATGTCAGAAGTGGATCGTACCCTGAATACGATGCAAGACGAAAATACTGCTCTTCCAGATGTGAATGACCGTGCCACTCAGGAAGAAGAGTTTGCGATTGAGTTACGTACCCGTGACCGTGAACGTAAACTGATTCGTAAAATCGAACAGTCAATCGAAGCGATCCAGAATGATGACTATGGTTTCTGTGAAACTTGTGGTATCGAGATTGGCTTGCGTCGTTTAGAAGCACGTCCAACCGCTACTTTATGTATTGACTGCAAAACCCTTGCAGAGATCAAAGAGAAGCAAAATAACGGTTAATTATGTCATTGAGTAATCCCTCCCTGACCCTCCCTTTAATAAAGGGAGGGAAAGCTGAAGTGAATTACGTGGGTCGGTTCGCGCCATCGCCAACCGGCCCTTTGCATTTTGGCTCCCTGATTACCGCAGTCGCCAGTTACTGCGATGCCAAAGCCAATCATGGTAAATGGCTGGTTCGGGTTGAAGACACCGATATTCCCCGCATTTATCCCGGCAGCGAAGAACATATTTTGCGTGCCATGGATGCCTTTCAGCTTGAGCCTGATGCCGAAATCATTTTCCAGAAAGACCGCTTAGACATTTATGAAGACGTTATCCAGCAATTACGTCAGCAAGGCTTGGTTTATGCCTGCCAATGCACCCGTAAAATGCTTGGTTCCAATCATATCTATCAAGATACCTGCCGTGATTTAGGTTTAGCTTTTGAACATCAGGCCATTCGCTTAAAAGTTGCAGATGTTGAAATCTGCTTTGAAGACCGCTTGCAAGGTCGGCACTGTTCAGAATTGAAGAAAGATCTGGGCGATTTTGTCTTAAAACGTCGTGACGGCATTATGAATTACCAGCTGGCTGTAGTAGTCGATGACTATCTGCAAGGTATGACTCATGCGGTACGTGGAGCTGATCTTTTAGATAATACCGAACGGCAAATCTATCTGGGACAGTTACTCGGTTATCCGCGTCTGAGCTATATGCATCTACCGCTGGCAATGAATGATCAGGGGCAAAAACTGTCAAAACAGAATCTGGCCCAAGCACTGGATTTAACTCAGGCACCCCAATTATTAAAACAGGCACTTCAGGCTTTGCATCAGGCTGAAGTTGATTTGGACACTCCCGATCGGATGCTGCAACAGGCGGTAGTACAATGGGACATTGAGCGGATTCCACATACAACTGAGCTACAAGGTCACTATTTATAAAAACAGCTTTTCACTTAAGCTAGACTTCTAGAATGAAAAATTAATAGGAAGAAGAGTATGTTTTTTATTTTTGGCGTCGGCCCTAAAACCAAAACCATTGAGAAAAGCCAGTTTCTGTGTCCGGTCTGCCGTACTCGTTCGGGCTATGAGCTAAAACAGCAGCGTAATTATTTTTCTTTATTTTTTATACCCTTGATTCCACTTTCCAAGCCTAAATCTGCTTTTGTGACCTGTTCCAATTGTGGAACCGCAATGCCGAGCACGGTACTGGACCATGCTCAGCCAGAGCCAGGACGAAACTCCAATCTAGAAGCTTGATTCTTCGCGGCTTGGATTGACCTGACGCGTGGTCGAATCAATTTTCAGAATCAGACTGATCATGACCGCACAGATAATCAGGGATGAACCGCCATAACTAATAAATGGCAAGGTCAAACCCTTGGTCGGCAACATGCCCATATTCATACCGGCATTCACCAGAATCTGTAACAGGAAAATGATACTGATGCCATAAGCCAGATAGCCGGCACGCAAATATTGATGCTGCAAGGCGCGGTGTCCAATGCGGATACAGCAAACCAGCATGGTGAAGGACAAGATCAGGATGGTTGAAATGCCTAAAAAGCCAAATTCTTCACCCAAAATTGCCAGCATGAAATCGGTATGCGCCTCAGGCAAATAAGACATTTTCTGGATACTATGCCCCAAGCCTACCCCTGCCCATTCCCCACGGCCAAAGGCCATAAGGGCATTAGAGAGCTGATAACCGGTGCCTAAGGGATCTTCCCAAGGATTCGAAAAAGACAGCAGACGTTGCAGACGATACGGTTCCAACAGAATCGCGGCAGCAAATGCGCCGACCAAGGTCATAAAAGCCACACCGAACTGAATCCACGGCGCACCCGCCAGAAAGAACACGCCAAGCATGGTTAAGGTAATTACCACGGTTGCACCCAAGTCAGGCTCGAGAATAATCAAACCGACGGTAGCACCCATGATGGCACTTAAACGGACCAGACCCTTGATATTATTCCGTACTTCTTCCGCACGGCGCACCACGTAGTCTGCAGTAAAAATTGCCATCATCACTTTGGCGACTTCCGAAGCCTGTAAGGTAAAGCCTGCGATCCGAATCCAGCGTTTGGAACCATTGACTTCCGTCCCGACAAATAGCACGGCCACCAAAAGTACGATGGTAATAATCCACAAAAAGAAAGTGTTATTAAACCAGACTTTTAAGGGGATTTTATAAGCCAGAAAAGCTGCTACGGCAGCGACAAAAATCGAAATCCCATGTCGGCTAATATAGTGAAACGGATTTTCATGCATACGTTCTGCATAGGGCATCGAGGCCGATGCCACCATGATCGAACCAATGCAGAGCAAAGCCAACACACAGAAAATCAATACATTCCGTGGATTCACTTCAGCAGGTATTCTAGGTATCCACTGCGTATAAAATTGATTTAATTTATTGATCGTAGTCTGAGCAAACCCAGCCATATCACGAATCCTTGTTATTCTTAATTGAGTTCATTCACATACGCAACAAACTTGCGACCACGCTCAGGATAACCCGAGAACATATCAAAACTTGCGCATGCAGGAGACAATAGCACGACATCATGTGCCTGAGTGTGCTTTTGGCAGATTTCTACTGCCTGCTGCAAGCTGTCCGCATGAATCAGTTCAGTCGTACCCGCAATCGCTGCTTCAATGACGGGACGATCTTCACCGATTAATACCGCTACTTTGGCATATTTGCTTAATGATTCACGCAAGGCTTTAAAGTCCTGCCCTTTGCCCTGACCACCGAGAATAATCGCGACTTTACCGCCTTGGGCTTCAATGGCCATGCCGAGACCGTCCAGTGCTGCCAAGGTTGCGCCGATATTGGTACCTTTGGAGTCGTTATAATAACGTACGCCTTGCACTTCTTTAACGAATTCACAGCGATGTTCCAGACCTTTAAAGGTCTTTAAGGTATTCAACATGCTTTCCAGTGGCAGGCCAATCGCTTCACCCAGCGCCAGACAGGCTAAGGCATTGGCAACATTATGCGTGCCCTGCATATACATCTCGGTACTTTTCAGCAGACGCTCACGACCACGCGCCAGCCAGATGCTGCCATCCGTATCCTTGAGAATACCGTACTGGTTCATATCCGGTGCATTTAGACCAAAGCTTTGTATCGGTGTTACGTCTGGCACCAGAGGACGGGTCAAAGAGTCATCACGGTTATAGACGACTTTTTTTACACCCTGGAAAATCTGGTGTTTCGCCGTGTGATAACCCATCATATCGCCATGACGATCCAGATGATCTTCACTCATGTTCAACACCACCGCGACTTCAGCCGCCAGATTTGAGGTGGTTTCCAGCTGAAAACTGGACAGCTCGAGTATATACAGCTCAGGATCATCTTTGGTTAGGTCTAGCGCAGGACGGCCTAAGTTACCACCGACGGCAACTTTTTTGCCTGCATCCGCTGCCATCAGGCCAATCAAGGTAGTCACGGTACTTTTGGCATTAGAACCGGTAATCGCCACAATAGGCTTATCCGTAGCACGGCGTAAAATCTGGATTTCACTGACTACCGAAATACCCTTGTTAATCGCTGCCTGAATTTCAGGAAGTTTAGGATCAAGCCCGGGGCTAATCACGATTTCTTCTGCAGAAAGTAACAGTTCGGCGTCAAACTGACCAAAACTGGTCTGAACCTCAGCAGGTATCTGGTCATGCCCTGGCGGGTTAGCTCTTGAATCTGTTACTGCAACGCGGTAGCCCTGACTATGCAAGAAATTGACTGCTGCAACACCTGATATTCCGAGTCCTGCAACGACTTTTAACCCACCACGTTGTATTAACATTTTCGCCCCATATTTTGGTCTATTTTGAAACTGACGAAATGGTAGCACTTTGCTGTTTTGAATGCCTTTTCTGATTGGCTTTTCTGCACATTTTTTTTGTGTCCATGCGTAAAAAAACCGTCATGATCATGACGGTTTTTGAAATTTAGCCAGAAAAGGAAATTATTTCCATTTCACCGCTTGTTGAGCCGGCTTTACGTCTGAACCTTTTTCTGAAACCGGACAGGCACAGTTGCCACCGCAGCCTGCTGCCATACCCGGTTGCAGCCATTTGGCCAGACGCTGCCAGCCCTTGGCTGCACAGGCATCAGACAGCTTCTGGAAGACTGAGTTAGAGGTGTTCGGAAACACCTTTTTAAAGACAACCAGCATGCTCCAAAGCACCAGTGCTGTCACAATTAGAATTTCAATCATCTCAATCTCCCATACATATACAATGCAGCAAATTCAATTGGCCAAGGCCAAGTTGAGATTTAGCCCAAATAATATGAAGCAATTTGATAAGTCAGGAATGACATGAAATATGCCAGACCAAACAGGTAAATAGTCATGATACTGACAGTTTTCCAGGAACCGGTTTCACGTTTAACCGTTGCCAGAGTCGCCAGACAATGTGGTGCATAAATAAACCACACCAGCAAAGACAAACCTGTCGCCACTGACCAGCCTAGATCGCCTCCACCACTGATTAGCGCAGCCAGACCTTCAGACATCGCATCTTCATCAACTGCAGACATCGCATAGACTGTACCCAGTGCTGCAACGACCACTTCACGCGCTGCCATCGCCGGAATCAGGGCAATACAGATCTGCCAGTTAAAACCGAGCGGTGCAAAGATCGGCTGCATCAGATGACC
Source organism: Acinetobacter lwoffii (assembly GCF_019343495.1). Lineage (NCBI taxonomy): Bacteria > Pseudomonadati > Pseudomonadota > Gammaproteobacteria > Moraxellales > Moraxellaceae > Acinetobacter > Acinetobacter lwoffii. The sequence continues at coordinate 1,950,635 of NZ_CP072549.1, forward strand.
GAGCATCCCTGCCAATGAATAATCAATGGCCGGCAGGGTTGCGCCTTCTGGCGGCTGCGGGAAAGTACACAGGAACCACAGTACAATCGATAAGGCGAAGATGATACCACCGACACGTTTCAAGAAGATTTTGCCGCGATCCAACAAGCCGATCCAGACGTTTTTCAAGTCCGGAAAACGGTAGCTTGGCAGTTCCATCAATAACATGTGCTGTGATTTATCTTTGTGGAAGAATTTTAGTATAAAAGACACCAGCAAGGCACTCACGATACCTGCCATATACAAACCGAAAAGCACCAGACCTTGCAGATTCAGGAAACCCCAGACGGTTTGTGCCGGTACAAATGCCGCAATCAGCAAGGCATAAACTGGCAAGCGTGCCGAACAGGTCATTAAAGGTGCAACAAAAATCGTGGTTAAACGATCTCGCGGATCACTGATGGTCCGCGATGCCATAATCCCCGGGATTGCACAGGCAAAGCTGGACAATAACGGAATAAAGGCACGGCCCGACAAGCCTGCTTTAAACATCAGCTTATCGAGCAAGAATGCTGCACGCGGTAAATAACCCGATTCTTCTAGGACCAAAATAAAAAAGAACAGAATCAGAATCTGTGGCAGGAATACGACTACTCCGCCTGCACCGGCAATAATCCCGTCCACCACCAGGCTATTCAGTAATGGGTGCGAAATATATTCACCGAGGAATTCACCCAGCCAGCCGAAGAAAGTTTCAATCCCATCCATAAACGGCGCAGCCCAAGCAAATACCGCCTGGAAAATCACGAACATCATTACGGCTAAGCTGAGTAAACCCAATACCGGATGTAGAAAAATCTTGTCGAGGAAGTCGGTACGTTTATCTTCCTGATCGACGAAATTGACCACGTCATTCAGAATATTTTCCACGCGCTGGTAACTGTCACCTTTCAAGCCGCTGAGTTCGGTCTGTGGTAAAGAATACTTGCCTTGATCTAGCGCATTTTTCAGGTTTTCAATCCCTGAATTGCGCACAGCCACCGTTTCTACCACAGGTACGCCCAGTCGCTCAGACAGCTTCTGGGTATTGATCTGCATGCCACGACGGCGTGCTTCATCCATCATGTTCAGCACAACCAGCACCGGACGACCCAGCTGAATCATTTCCAGCACCAGACCCAGATGTAATTTCAGATTGGTGGCATCTACCACACACAAAAATGCATCCTGCTCCTGCTCTTCCGCAATTTTACCTTGTACGACGTTGCGAGTAATCTCTTCATCCGGACTGGTCGCATCCAGACTATAAGTCCCCGGCAAATCCAGTACCCGTACCGCTTTGCCTGAAGCAAGCTGAAAGGTACCGACTTTACGTTCAACCGTGACACCCGCATAGTTACCGACTTTTTGGCGTGTTCCGGTTAAGTGGTTGAATAATGAAGTTTTACCGCAGTTAGGGTTACCGACAAGGGCAATACGTAATGTATCACTCATGCCGACACCGCCTGTTCGATTTCAATTTTGGCTGCTTCTGATTTACGCAAAGCAAAACGTGTGAATCCAACTTGAATCAAAATGGGATCTCCACCAAAAATACCTTTAGTAATGACCTGTACCTTTGTACCTGGTACAAAGCCTAAAGTTTCCAAACGACTCGCGACGACATCGTGTAGAGCACTTTCACCATCAGCTGTTCGACTCACTTTTCGAATGATGGCAATTTGTTTTGCTTTTAAATCAGACAAACGCACCGTGAAATTCCTAAACTATTTTGTACAGTATACAAACAAATGAGAATAATTAACAAATAAGATTAATTACATTTCGATTTAGCCTTATACCACATCGACACCGTCATAAAATTAAACTACAGTGGAGAATACCAATCCCGATTATCGCTTTTTCAGATCAGATCCTTTCACCTTATGCTGAATAAAAAACCCCGTATTCCTGCCCCTGTCCAGATTCCTGATGCGTTCAGTTATTTACAGGGTTTTCGTGATTATCTGATTGCACAAACGGTCAGCCCGCATACCCGCAATGCCTATTTGTCCGACCTGGTGCAATGTGCAGAATGCCTGAGCAAGCCTCTGCCGGAATGGAATCATGATGATATTTCCGATGTGCTGATTGCACTGACCAAACAGCAAAAAAGTCCACGTTCGATTGCCCGCTGCCTGTCTGCCTTGCGTTCATTTTATAAATTTTTACGTGAGCAGAAACTGCGTAGTGACAATCCGGTGGCTGCACATAGAACCCCAAAACTGGGCCGGGCCTTACCTAAAGATTTGTCCGAAGCTGATGTCGAAGCCCTGATTCACGCCCCGGATATCAACACGGCATTAGGGCTGCGCGATCGCGCCATGTTCGAAGTGCTGTATGCCTGCGGACTCCGGGTGACCGAACTGATTAACTTACGTCTGGAACTGATCAACTTAAAACAGGGGTATTTACGTATCGTCGGTAAGGGCAATAAAGAACGCCTGGTTCCGATGGGACAAATGGCCTGTGAATGGGTAGAAAAATATCTGAACGAAGCCCGTCCGCAACTCTATAAGACTTCGACCGATTATCTGTTTTTAACCCAGCATGGCGGGATCATGAGCCGGCAGAATTTCTGGTATGCCATTAAGCGTTATGCCTTGCAGGCAGGAATCCAGTCCGAACTGTCACCGCATACCTTACGTCATGCATTTGCGACGCATTTACTCAATCATGGCGCAGACTTACGCGTGGTGCAGATGCTTCTGGGCCACAGCGATCTGTCCACTACGCAGATTTACACCCATGTGGCGCAAGTGCGAATGCAACAACTGCATGCAACCCATCATCCACGAGCTTAAAACATATCCGGATGGAATAAACTGAGAAGTTTGACGTGTGGGTATTTTTTTTTGTTATGCTAATGCTCTGTTTTTAATCCAAGAAGAAAAGGGTTTTTTATGACATTTGCCCGCTCAAAAATTTTTATGGCTTGCACACTTGCTGCTGGTTTGGGTCTGACTGCGTGTTCCAATTCCACTAACAACGATAAAAAGCAAGAGTTGACTGCAAGCGCACCGGCGACGGGCGAAGCCTCTACCCTAACCGAACGCAATGCAGAACAGCGTCTGGCTTCTACGCTGGAAAAGCATTTCAAAACTGCTGGCATCAGTGCCAAAATTACCGACATTAAAGCCACTGAAGTGCCAAACCTGTACTGGGTGAGTCTGGAAGGCATGTCTGCGGTCTATGTCACCAGTGACGGTAAATACCTGATTCAGGGCGATGTGATCCGTCTCGGTGACAAACAGCTACACAATGTCAGCGAAAACCTGCAGGCAGGCATCAACAATAAACTCTTTGCTGAACTCAAGCCAGCAGACTTGCTGGTCTATCCAGCCAAAGGCAAAGCCAAGCATGTGGTCTATGTGTTTACCGATGTCAGCTGTCCGTATTGCCATAAATTCCATGAGCAAATGGATGAGATGAATGCCAAAGGCATTGAAGTGCGTTATATCGCCTGGCCGCGTGGTGAACAGCATATGCCGGCCATGGAAGCGATCTGGTGCAGTGCTGACCGCCGTAGTGCCTTTGACCAGGCGATTTCAGGCGCACAGATTAGTGCAGAGAAGTGTGAAAATCCTGTTCAAGATCAATATCAAATGGGTCTGAATATGGGCGTGAATGGCACCCCTGCCATTTATAATTCAGCAGGTACTTATCTAGGCGGTTACCTGTCTACATCGGAATTATTGAATCGGCTTAAATAACTCATTTTAATAAGTTATTTAACTTTATTTTATAGATAAAGATATTCTGAATTGACCCTAGAGTCAGGCGGGTTTTTTAGCTATGATCTAGGCTCTTGTAAAAAACTGTTTAATTTGGAGTGTGACGTGAAACCAGTTCGTCTGGCAATCCTCGGTCTTGGTACTGTAGGTGGTGGTGCCTTGAAACTATTAAAAGAAAATGCTGCTGAGATCAAACGTCGCACCGGTCGTGAAATTGAAATTACCCATGTAGGCACCCGTCGTCCACGTCCTGATCTGGATCTACCAGAATCGGTTAAACAAAGTGCCGACTTGATGGACATTGTACGTCAACCTGATGTAGACGTCGTGGTTGAAGTCATGGGCGGAATTCATCCTGCTTTTGAAATTATTATGGAAGCCATGAAACATGGCAAACATATTGTAACGGCCAACAAAGCGCTCTTGGCTGAACACGGCAACGAACTGTTTAAAGCGGCTGAAGACAATGCCGTACAGATTGCTTATGAAGCCGCAGTGGCTGGTGGCATTCCGATTATTAAAGTGATTCGTGAAGGTCTGGCAGCTAACAAGATTGAATGGCTGGCCGGTATTATTAACGGCACGGGTAACTTCATTCTCAGTGAAATGCGTGAAAAAGGCCGCGCTTTTGAAGATGTGCTGAAAGAAGCTCAAGAACTGGGCTATGCCGAAGCCGATCCAACTTTTGACGTGGAAGGCATTGATGCGGCTCACAAGCTCACCATTCTGGCCTCATGTGCCTTTGGTATTCCACTACAGTTTGACAAAGTCTTTACTGAAGGCATTGGCAAAATCACTGCACAAGATGTGAAATATGCAGAAGACCTCGGTTTCCGGATTAAACACTTGGGTATTGCACGCCGTACCGATGCCGGGATTGAACTCCGTGTACACCCGACCCTGATTCCAGATGACCAGCTGATTGCCAATGTGAATGGTGTAAAAAATGCGGTTCTGGTACAAGCCAATGCGGTCGGCCCAACACTCTACTATGGCGCTGGCGCAGGTGCAGGACCAACGGCTTCTGCGGTTGTTGCCGATGTGGTCGATATTGTTCGTGACATCATTTACACAGAAGACGGCGCAGGTACCATTCCACAACTGGCCTTTGAAGCGCTCAGTGATTTACCGATCTTGAGTCGTGAACAAATGACCACCGGCTATTACATCCGTATTAATGCCGAAGATCAGATGGGCGTGCTTGCTGATGTCACCACGATTCTTAGTCGTGCCGGCATCAGTATTGATGCAATCATGCAGCAACCGCGTTTATCCAAAGACCTTATTCCTATCGTGATTCTGACCGATCCTATCGTCGAATCAAAAATGGATGCAGCGCTTTCACAAATTCAAGCATTACCCGTCATTCATGGCGAAATTGTACGAATTCGTTTAGAATCGCTTGATAATTAATCGGGTTGAGGGGAGGATTCCCCTTGCCAAGCTCTACACACAATTGGAACATCATCATGTCGAATGCCAATCGTTATACTGGTTTAGTTGACCGCTATCGCGACCGTTTACCAGTGTCTGCAACTACTCGTGCGATCTCTTTGGGTGAAGGTAATACTCCACTGATCAAGCTTGAGAATATTCCACGCATTATTGGTAAAGATGTTGAAATTTATGTGAAGTACGAGGGCTTAAACCCGACTGGTTCATTTAAAGACCGCGGTATGACTATGGCGGTGACCAAAGCCGTTGAAGAAGGCTCTAAAGCCATCATCTGCGCATCTACTGGTAACACCTCTGCGGCGGCGGCGGCATATGCTGCGCGTGCTGGCATCAAAGCATTCGTGCTCATCCCTGAAGGCAAAATTGCCATGGGTAAAATGGCTCAAGCGATGATGTATGGTGCGATCACCATGCAAATTCGCGGTAACTTCGATGACGGTATGCGTCTGGTTAAAGAAGTTGCCGATCAGGCACCGGTGACGATTGTAAACTCAATCAACCCGTACCGCCTGCAAGGTCAAAAAACCATTGCTTACGAGATCGTTGAAGCTTTAGGTCGTGCACCGGATTATCACTGCCTGCCTGTAGGTAACGCGGGTAACATCACTGCACACTGGATGGGTTATACCGAAGCGGTGGCTAACCAGTCGAAAGAAGAATTTGAGCAAGTCGTTTACGATGCTGAAACTGATGCTTTCACTGGTCCTAAACCGGCTGGCTTGCCAATCATGGCAGGTTACCAAGCCTCTGGTGCTGCACCGTTCCTTCGTGGCGGTCCAGTAGAAAACCCGGAAACTGTTGCAACTGCGATTCGTATCGGCAATCCGCAAAGCTTCAATCATGCTAAAGCGGTTGTTCGTGATTCAAACGGCTGGTTTGATGAACTGACTGATGCGGAAATTCTTGAAGCTCAACGTCTGCTTTCTATGTATGAAGGTGTATTCGTAGAGCCTGCGTCTGCTGCGTCTGTCGGCGGTGCGATCCGTGACATTAAAGCGGGTAAAATTGCTGAAGGTTCAGTGATCGTATGTACCGTAACGGGTAACGGTCTGAAAGATCCAGACACTGCCATCAAGCAATGTGCTGATGCTGTGATGCTGTCGATTGATGCGACCATGACTCAAGTTAAAGACTCTATTCTGTTGAATATGTAATTTCGGCCAGAATTAAAAAAACCCTGCAAGTGCAGGGTTTTTTTTTATGAACCAATCAATTAGATTCGTTTAGGTTGCTGGCTAACCCAACTCATTAAACGGGTCGCATCATTGGTACGCGCCTGTGAGCTGTTTGCACCTAAAAGTACCACTGCCACAGGACGGTTATTCAGAGTGGTGTGCATCACCACACAGCGCCCTGCTTCATTAATAAAACCGGTTTTAGAAATATTGATATTCCATCCGCCATTACGTACCAAGGCATTGGTATTATTCGATTTCAATACACGATAACCCAAGTTAAAGTCATAGCTTGGCGTGGTCGAGAACTGACGAATCAGGCCGTATTGAGAGGCCGTATTTACCAAGATTCCCAAGTCACGAGCTGATGCCACGTTACCCGGATGCAAACCTGTTGATTCCATAAAGCGAGTGGAGTTCATTCCCAGCTCTTTAGCTTTTGCATTCATTTTGGCAATAAACGCTGATCGACCACCGGGATAGGTCCGTGCCAAAGCGGCTGCAGCCGGATTCTCGGACTTCATCAGAGCAAACAGTAAAGCTTCAGCACGGTTCATGCTGTCCCCTGCTCTTAAAGTCGAGCTTGAGCTTTTACAGCCTGAACAGGAAAAATCAGCCTGTTGCAGGGTGATTTTTTCCGACATATTCAGACGTGCATCAGAAATCACCACCGCTGTCATCAGCTTGGTAATCGATGCAATCGGATAGGCAGTATTGGTATTTTTGCTAAACAGCACTTCACCGGTTTGCGCATCCATGACCAGTGCAGCCCGTGCATTGACAGAAGGTTGATTACTAAAATGATTGGTATCAATAATCTGCGGCGCAGTATAAGCAGGTTTGATTACTGCTGGCGCTGCTGTGCCGGCCTGACGCAAAGTGGTGGTCACTGTTGCAGACCCGGGTGGCGAAGGCTCATTGGCTGACGCATTAAAATCATCGCTCATTAACTGGTTAACTTCTTCAGAAGACCAACTAATGCTGGAACCGCCCTCTGCCGTGCCAGAATTCATAATGATTTCAGCAAAACTTGTCGTGCTCATGCTGATTAACACGGACAGGCCGAGTAGATGCCTTAAAGACTTGTTTATTTTCTTCACTATTCCTTCACTCAACTAACAGAGGTAAGATTGATTTGCGTATTACCTCTAATATGCCTTACATTTAAACACAATGCCGAACATTTTTTGTTCTTGACACTGTGTGATAAGTTTCAGATTTAATCTTGCGAATAGGATTGCTAATTTTGTACTTTCATTGCAAGCTTATTTTGCTTTATGTAACAAAAAAATGATTTTTTTAACAGAGGGAGAGCGTAGGTGATCACAGTTTTAGTTGTGGACGACCATGAATTAGTTCGTACTGGAATTTGCAGAATGCTAGAAGACCATGCGGAGGTTCAGGTAATTGGACAAGCTGAATCTGGTGAAGAAGCGATCTCTCTGGTTCGTCAACATCATCCTAATGTAGTTTTGTTAGATGTAAATATGCCGGGCATTGGCGGCGTAGAAACCACGCGCCGTCTACTTCAGAGTGCGCCGGAAACCAAAGTTCTAGCGGTCAGCGGTCTGGCAGAAGAACCTTATCCGTCCCTGTTATTGAAAGCCGGTGCCAAAGGTTATATCACCAAAGGGGCCCCGATTTCGGAAATGGTCCGTGCGATTAATAAAGTCATGCAAGGCGGCAAATATTTCAGCGCCGACATTGCGGAACAGTTAGCCAGCTCTTACCTTTCTGATACACAACAATCCCCTTTTGATGCATTGTCAGAACGTGAAATGCAAGTGGCGATGATGGTGGTGAATTGTATCAGCGCCCAGGAAATTGCCGACAAGCTCTTTGTGAGTGTTAAAACCGTGAATACTTATCGTTACCGTATTTTTGAAAAACTGAATATCGATAGCGATGTCAAACTGACTCATCTGGCGATGCGCTATGGACTCATTAAACCTTAGCCTTTGACGAGTCGCGGTGCATATGGCACAACAATCCAGTTATTCTGCACTCAATCAATATCATCTTGGTATCTGGTATAGCGCCTATCGCCTGCTAATCAGCACCGGCCTGCTGCTGATTTTTCTGCTAACCTACCCTGAACTCACCACCGATTATCAATACCCGCAGCTGTATTATTATGCGCTGGGAATCGGGGTTGCGATCAATACCGTACAGCTGTTTGCGCTGAAATGGATCAGACGACTGATCCAGCCGCAGCTGGTCATGATTTTCTTTAGCGATGTCTGCATTTTAAGTTTGCTGACTTTGGCGAGCGACGGTCCTAATCTGCAAATCGGGCTGCTGTTTGTGATTACCATCTTTTCTGCATCTTTATTATTAGATGCAAAAAAGGCCTTAGTCGTCACGCTGGTTGCTGTTATCAGCGTAATTTATCAGCATTTTATCGGCAGTATTTTTGCATTTTCATCACTCAGCAATATCAGTAATAGCGCCTTGCTGGCCTTTTTATTTTTTGTGGTCTATGGCACTGGGCAGATCGCCATACGCCGTTTTCAGATTCTGGAAAATCTAAATTTTTCTCAATCGCTGGAACTGCATCGCTTACAGAATATTAACCGCTATATTCTGGAACAGATTGAAACCGGTTATCTGGTTCTGGATGAAAACTACCATGTGGTACTCAGTAATCCCGCCGCCTGTACTCTTCTTGGAATTGAGTCAAAATACGGCCATGAGAAATTCACCTTATCTCAGTCACAGCCAGATTTATTTGAACTGATCCATTTTGAAACACTGGAAAATGGTGAGCGCTTTCAATTTGAATCCCAGCAAAGTCGCTATAATATTCATGTGCAGGTACAAAAACTGATTGTGCCGCATCAGACTCTAATGCTACTGGTGTTACAGGATGCCAAAAAACTGAATCAGCAGGTGCAGCAACTTAAACTTGCTGCACTGGGTCAGCTATCAGCCAGTATTGCGCATGAAATTCGTAATCCCTTGGCGGCCATTGTACAGGCCAATGATTTGTATCTGGACTCAGAAACTGAACAGCAACAGCTACTCCAGCAGATGATTGGTCGACAGGCGACCCGGATTGACCGGATTATTCAGGACACGCTGAATATGGTCAAAAATAAAGAAACCCATCCGGTGCCGATTCATCTCAATGAATTTATCCCGTTATTTATCCAGGAAGATCTGGCCGATATTCGCGATCAGATTCAATTTAATATTGATATCCCGCTGGTGATTCAGTTTGATGAAGCACAGTTCCGGCAAATCCTGATTAATCTGATTCGTAATGCGATTCGTCACAATTCAGCCGATGCAGCCTATATTCAGCTGAATGTGCATCCCTATGAACATCGGGTCTGGATTGATGTACGGGATTTTGGCTCTGGCGTAGCCGTACATGATCAAGCTCTATTGTTCAAACCCTTTTTTAGCACATCGATTAGTGGTACCGGATTAGGATTGTATTTATCACATAGTTTTTGCGAAGCAAATCAGGCACAATTAAACTATATACAACAAGAACAGGGCGCATGCTTTCGCATCAGCTGTCAACGTATTACGCTTTAAAGGGGTCAAGGAAGATGAATGGGGAACAACAACCACTGGTGCTCTTGGTGGATGATGAGGAAGATTTATGTACCCTCATGCAAATGTCATTGCTGCGCATGGGAATTCGCACGCACATTGCCCATCGTCTGGAAGACGCTAAAAAATGGCTTGCCAATCATCAGTATGATGCCTGTCTGACCGACCTGAATCTGCCCGATGGCAATGGTTTGGAGTTACTGGATTGGATTGGCAATCTTTACCCGGCACTTCCGGTCGCGGTTCTGACCGCCTATGGCAATATGGAAATCGCCATTGCTGCGCTCAAAGCAGGGGCTTTTGACTTTGTCAGCAAACCGATTAATCAAAAACACCTGGAGCAGCTCTTACAAAAAGCGCTGAATAAACCGGTGGATTATTCGCATAATAATCCGAACGATGCACTCGAACATAAAATGCTGATTGGACAATCCATGCCAATTCAGCAATTACGCATTACCTTACAAAAAATTGCCCGCTCACAAGCACCGGTTTTTATCACTGGCGAATCAGGCACAGGCAAGGAAGTCGTGGCCAATCTGGTACATCGCCTGAGTAACCGCAACGAAGGTCCTTTTATTGCGATTAACTGCGGCGCCATTCCGACTGAGTTGATGGAAAGTGAACTGTTTGGGCATAAGAAAGGCAGCTTTACCGGTGCTGCTCAGGACAAACAGGGCTTGATTCAATCTGCACATGGGGGCAGCCTATTTCTGGATGAAATTGCAGAATTACCGCTTGCCATGCAGGTCAAACTGTTACGTGCCGTACAAGAAAAACGTATTCGTCCACTCGGTTCAGATACCGAAATTGATGTGGATTTCCGTGTAATCAGTGCCACCCATCAGGATCTGGACGCCTTGGTGCAACAAGGCAAATTCCGTCAGGATTTATATTTCCGTATTCATGTGATGGATCTGACTTTACCGCCGCTGCGTGAACGAGGCCAGGATATTCTGTTATTGGCCGAACACTTTATTCAGAAGATTTGCCAGGAATGGGGCATTCCCAATAAAAAACTGACCGAACGCAGCAAAGAGTTCTTATTGGGACAATATTACCCAGGTAATGTACGTGAATTGCGTAATATTATGGAACGCGCGATTACTTTAAGTGATGAAGAGCGGATTGATCTTCAGCATTTGCAGAGCGCACCGCTACGTCAGGCGCTAAACAGCCCTCAGGAGATGAATCCACTCACGAGCGAGATCATTGCGACCGAAACCCTGATGATTGCACCTAAAAAGCTACCTGAAGAGGGTCTAGAGCTGTATTTGGAAAAGGTCGAAAAAGAGATTTTACTGAATGCGCTGAATCTGACCCACTGGAACCGGACACTGGCCGCCAAAAAACTCGGCATGTCGTTCCGTTCCCTGCGCTATCGCTTGAAAAAGTTCGGACTGGATACTGAAGAAGACGAATAATTATTTTTGCAGGAGCAGCAAGTCTGTAACATGTTCCAGATAGCTCTCCTCACGCATTTCCTGCTTAAACGGATAGTTGAAATGCGGCTGCACGCCCCGCCCTTCAATCATCTGGCCACTCGGGCTAAAGTATTGTGATACGGTAATCTGTAAGGCTGAACCATTACTTAAAGGAAAGAGTTTCTGTACTACGCCTTTGCCATAGCTTTTTTCGCCTACGACCCAGGCACGGTTATGCTCTTTTAAGGCTGCAGTAAACACTTCTGCTGCAGAAGCCGAGCGGTTGTTAATCAGCACCCCAACTTTCAAATTCTGGAACTCAAAACTCGGCAAGGCCTGAAATTGCTGGTTGCCTTCAGTACGGCTTTTGGTCGAGACAATCACGCCCTGATTCAAAAATAAATCGGCAGATTCAACTGCGGCCGAGAGTAAGCCACCGGGATTATTGCGTAAATCAAATAGCACGGCTTTTAAGCGTTTATCCGAGTAACTTTCGATTAGACGTTTGATTTTATTGGCAGTATCTTGCTGAAAAACTTTAACCTGTAAAACCAGAACCTGATTATTGTGCAAGCTCGATTTAATTTCAGTATCCAGTTTGGTATTGCGGACCAGACGAACGACCGGACTTTGTGGGGAAAGCTGGATCGTGAGCGTAGAACCAACTGCTCCGCTCAATAACTGTCGGACTTGTTCCTGATTCAGGCTACTTAAGACCTGATCATCAATTTTATAAACTGTGACGCCATTCCGCAGTCCCTGCTTGGCTGAATCTGCATCGGCACTCAGGCCCTGAACCACCCATTGCTTCAACCGCGGGTCAAATTGCAGATCGAAATCAATGCTGGCCAAATCCCCTTCGGTATATTCACGCAGCTGTTTATAATCTTCAGGCGACAAATAGCGGGAATAGCGGTCTAAGCCACTGACTAGACCTTGAATGGCCTGTTGAAATAAGGCATCGTCATTTTTATCTTGAATATAATTGTCTTTCACGATGCCATAAATTTGTACGAATTCCTGAATGGATGCCACAGGAATTTCAGAATAGACCTGCCCATCCATTTCCATATCATCGAATGTCGGCTCATTTGAACCCGCACCCCAGGCTGAATGACTCAAACACATCAGTAAGCATGGTATTACAACAGACTTCCAGCGTGTTCTTGCCATTCTTTGACCTTTTTAGAATTTTATCGAAAATTATGCATCAAGCTGAATCAGGTTACGACCTTGCATTTCAGCAGGTACCGGAATTTGCATTAGACTTAATAAAGTCGGTGCGACATCTGCCAGTACACCGCCTTCTGCGATCGTGGCCTGAGTTGGACCGACATAAATAAATGGAACCAGTTCAGTGGTATGTTGGGTATGTACCTGACCACTGTGATAGTCCTGCATCTGCTCTACGTTACCATGATCGGCAGTCACAATCATATGACCTTTTTGCGCCATCACGGCTTCATAAACCCGACCCAAACAGGTATCGACCGCTTCAACAGCTTTCACCGCAGCATCGAATACGCCCGTATGACCGACCATATCACCATTGGCAAAGTTCACGACCAGCAGGTCAAATTCACCTGAATTGATCGCAGCCACCAGCTCATCAGTCACCTCATAGGCACTCATTTCCGGTTTAAGGTCATAAGTGGCCACGTTTGGCGATGGAATCAGGATACGTTTCTCACCCGGATATTCATCTTCACGACCGCCACTGAAGAAGAAGGTCACATGTGCATATTTTTCCGTTTCCGCGATACGCAGCTGGGTTTTACCCAAGTTAGACAGGTATTCGCCAATCGAGTTTTTCAACGCTTCTGGCATATATGCCACAGGTGCATCAATGGTCGCTTGATAACGCGTCAGCATGACAAACTTCGCCAGATTTGGCACCACTTTACGTTCAAAACCGGCAAAGTCTTTTTCCACAAATGCGCGGGTCAATTCACGGGCACGGTCAGCGCGGAAGTTCATGAACACCACGCTGTCGCCATCCTGAATTTTTGCCAGCTCGCCAATACGAATGGCTTTGACAAACTCATCCGACTCATCGGCTGCGTAAGCCTGTTCCAGACCTTCAACTGCAGTGGCAACCGTACGAACCGCTTCGCCTTCAGTCAACAAGCGATAGGCCTGTTCAACACGATCCCAACGGTTGTCACGGTCCATGGCAAAATAACGGCCAATCATAGTCGCAATACGACCTTGACCTGGATATTGTGCGAATAAGGCATCAAGCTTTTCTAAAGATGGCTGTGCGCTTTTAGGGGGTGTATCACGGCCATCTAAAAATGCATGTAAATAGACTTTTGCACCACGTTTCAGGGCCAGTTCAGCCATCGCCACGATATGATCTTCATGTGAGTGCACACCGCCTTCAGACAAAAGGCCAAGCAAATGTACTGCCCCACCTGTAGCTTTAGCTTTCTCCACCGCATCGACCAGCACTTCATGTTCAAAGAAGTCGCCAGTACGAATGTCTTTGGTAATTCGGGTAAAGTCCTGATACAGCACACGACCTGCACCGAGGTTCATATGTCCGACTTCAGAGTTACCCATCTGACCATCTGGCAGGCCAACATCTTCACCTGAACCCGAGATCAAACCATGCGGATGCTTGTCCTGTATCGCAGTTAAATTTGGTCGTTTAGCTGCTAAAAACGCATTGTCTTCGACCGCTTCGCGATGACCCACACCATCCATAATCACCAAAACGTGAGGGATTTTGCCAGCAGTTGCATCCGTCATAATGAAATACTCTGTTCGTCTACGAATTAATCGCTCTATTTTAGCGAAGTTTATAAAAAGAGGCCATGACCCATATATGGTTTAAGCCTCTCATGATGATTGATTTGTTCTATTTTCCTGTGCCTTAGCGCGCCCGATGCAGCAAGTATCCGCCGATGCCAAACATGATCAGAATCGGAATAAATACGAACCAGGCCGGAGACGGTGCGTAAATCAAGCTGGCATAGCCGAGGAAATCCTGCAGATAAAAGAAACCCAGTCCGGCAAATAAGGCAATCACCAGACGAAAACCCATGGATTGCTGACGCAACGGCCCGAAGATAAATGAACAGGCGATCACCACCAAGGCGATCAGAGCAAATGGAGAGCCAAGTTTTTGCCAGAAGGCCAACTGATAGGTTTTTGGTACCTGACTGTATTCATGCATATAGCTCATGAAACTGACCAGTTGACTCGGCGATAAATCTTCAGGATCAATGGTCACCATATGCACATATTTGGGCTGCAATGCCAGCGCTAAAGGTTGCTGTTGCTGCTTGACCAGCGTGGCATTGCCATTTTGTAAAATATCGAACTGCTCTGTGTTGTCCAGCGTCCAAGAACCATCTTTAACAAATTGGCCCTGATCTGCCTGCAAGGTACCGCGCAAACGATAGTTCTGGTCAAAGTCCAGCATCTGCACATTTTTCAACTGACCTTGCGAGTTGGCATAATCGATATAAATAAAGCGCTGCCCTTCCCGAGTCCAGTAACCACGAACTTCACCGAGCTGAGCGGCTTTACTAGCACTCTTGACGCTTTTGGCCTGTTCATTGGTATACGGAATGACCCACTCGCTCAGGGCAAAAGACAACACCACCAACAGCAGTGCTGAACGGATGACCCAGCCGACAATGCGCCATAAGCTCACACCAACCGAACGCATCACAATCAGCTCACTATTCGAGGCTAATGTACCAAGACCTAAAACTGCACCAATCAGTGCAGAAATCGGCAGGATTTCATATAAATAATTTGGTGCCCCCCAAAGCACATATTTCAAGGCATCCCAGGCACCATAACCATCTTTGAGCGAACCAAGCTCACCCAGATAAGTAAATAATACCTGTAAACCCGCCAATACCGCGGTTGCACCCAGCATCGCCAGCGCAGTGGTTTGGGTCACATGTTTTGCAACTATACGACGTGCCAACATTGTTAAGACCTCACTCGCTGAATCTGTTTCTTGATTTTCGGGCCTAATTTCTGTTTACGCGAGAACAAGGCACCCGCAATTGCATAGGCAATCAGAATCAATGGATAGGCCCAAATGCCCATTTCTTCTTTACTGATCCGGGTCTTCACTGCCATCAAGGCCACAATCAGACTGGCAAAAATCATGAGGGCAGGAAATAACTTGAGATATCGACCCTGTCGTGGACTCACTTCAGACAATGCCACAGCCAGAATCAGGGCAATCAGAATCGCAAAAGGAACAAACACCCGCCAGCCCAACTCACTGGCCACCACAGGATCCTGACGGTTCTGCCACAATTGCGAGGTCGGTAAGGCCTCAACTTCAGTACTGGCAAATTGCGCTTCTTCATCGCTTTCTAAGCGCAGACGATAGCTTTCAAATTCAGCTTGAGTATATTGCGGTGTACCCGGATAGATCTCATAACGGCGTCCATTAACCAGATCGACCACATTGGCAGCATCATTCGGTACTTCAATTCGGGTGGCTTCCTGCGCCAGAATCATCACATCCGGTTTGCCTTCTTTTTCCGCACGCTGATAAAAGAAAATATCTTTTAAATTTTTACGGTCTTCTGACAGGTCACCGGCATAAATGGTATAGGGCCCAGAGGAGATAAATTCTTTCGGTCTCACCAGGTCAAAGCCGGTACGTACCGCCTGACTGGTGGTCAGGGCTTCAAACTGGCGAATGCCCCACGGCGCAGCCCACAGCATCAATCCGGCCTGAGCAATCAAAAACACCAGGGTCATCGGCACCAGTAGACGCGCCAATTGATGCCGACTGACGCCACTGCCATTCATCACGGCCATTTCATGGTCGACATATAAACGGCCAAACACCAGCATCAGTCCAATAAAGAAACCGAGCGGAAGAATCAGGGTCAAGAATTCAGGCAAACGGTAGCCAATAATGCTAAATAAAATGCCTGCATCCAGACGGCCTTGCGCCGCGACACCAAAATACTTGATCAGTCGACCGCCCATCATGATCAAGGTCAATAAGGCAATCACCACCAAGGATGTCGAGACAACTTGCTTGACCAGATAACGCCGAATAATCAAATTAATTCTTCCAAAATAAGGTCCATAAAACGAGTGCTAGTTTACCCGAATAGCAAAAATATAAAACCTAGGCCGCCCTGCCCATTGAAAATCTATTCGGATAAATGTTTCAATGACTGAATGATTTACCCATCTAGACAGGCGTGAAAACAGAATATGAAACTTACAATTAATACGTCATTCCCAGAGAATGGATCAAGTCAATCTTTGTTGATTTTAGTTGACTCAGAACAACTTCAGAATACAACCGCAACCTATCAAATCAATAATTTAGACACATTAATTGAAGCCTCTCAATTCAAGGCAGCGTTGGCGGAAAGCCTGAGCCTGATTGGTCAGGTGAGCCAGTCCAGCCATGCAGCACTAATTGGTTTAGGCAAGGTCGCTGAACTGCAACCGGCAAAACTTGCAAAAATCGCGCAAACTATTATTCAAGTCACTCAAAAAAAATTCAAACAGATTTCTGTAGATCTGACACAACTTCCACAAGAATTCCATTATCTGTTTGCGCTCTTCCTGACTCAGGCCAGCTATGGTTATGATGAATATAAATCCAAGAAGAATGAATTTGTGCTCGAGCAGATCGACCTGATTGCCACTCATAGCGTCTTAACTACCGAACAGTTGCAACTGGTACAAGCAGTGCAAAGCGGACAAAATCTGGCACGTGACCTGGGCAACCGTCCGGGCAATATCTGTTTCCCTGAATATCTTGCAGAACAGGCGGTGGCTTTGGCGGCTGAATATCCAGACCTACTTAAAGTCACAGTGCTGGATGAACAGCAAATGGCAGATTTAGGCATGGGCGCCTTCCTTGCGGTAAGTAAAGGTTCAGAGCGTCCTGGTCGGATTATCAGCATAGAATATCAGTCAGAGCGTAGCGAAGCACCGGTAGTCTTGGTGGGTAAAGGCATTACGTTTGATACCGGCGGTATTTCCCTTAAACCAGGCGCAGGCATGGACGAGATGAAATACGACATGTGCGGTGCAGCTTCTGTACTCGGTACAATGCGTGCATTGTGCGAAGCCCGCTTACCTCTACATGTGGTGGGAACCATCGCTGCAGCAGAAAACATGCCTTCAGGTAAAGCCACCCGTCCTGGTGATATCGTAACGACCATGAGCGGTCAGACGGTTGAAATCCTGAATACCGATGCCGAAGGTCGTTTGGTCCTATGTGATACCTTGACCTATGTAAAACGTTTTAATCCTGCTTTGGTGATTGATATTGCGACCTTAACCGGTGCCTGTGTGGTCGCTTTGGGTTCAGTACTAACGGGTCTGTTCACGCCAGATGATAAACTGGCAGCAGAACTAGAAGCTGCCGGCCAGCACTCCTTTGACCGGGTATGGCGTATGCCGGTACTGGATGACTATCAGGAACAGCTGGATTCACCATTTGCCGACATTGGCAATATCGGTGGGCCAAAAGCTGGTTCTGTGACTGCAGCCTGCTTCCTGCAACGTTTTACCCGTGAATATCGCTGGGCACATCTGGATGTTGCAGGTACGGCATGGAACTCAGGTACCAATAAAGGTGCAACCGGCCGTCCAGTTCCATTATTGATGCAATTCCTGGCGAATCGCGTTCAAAGCAATGGCTAAAGTCAGCTTTTATTTATTTGAAAAAAGCCCTGAACGACAAGTGGACAGCACTTGTCGTTTATGCCGTAAGATTCTGCGTCAGCCGGCGCGGATCTGGTTATTATGTGCCGATGCAGCATTGCAACAGCAGCTAGATGAACGTTTGTGGAGTTTTGACCCCAGCAGCTTTATTCCACATGGTATTGACCAGCCTGAGTCAACAGTCTGTATTTCGGCCACACTACCGGAACAGTCCGACTGGATTATTTTCAATTTTAATCCGGAAGCACTTGAACCTTACGCAAAATTTAGTCACATTATTGAGATCATTGAAAATCATGAAACGGCTAAACAGCTGGGTCGTGAAAAATTCAAGCAATATCGTCGATTAGGTATTGAACCGGACACCCATAAGCTTTAACCGATATCATCCACAAGGAGAGGCACGTGGCATTAAATGTAGGTCCCGATTTTAAACAGCGCTGGTTAAATGTGCCGGAAGCTGTGCGTCAGACCTTTATCGATGACCTCTCTCGGATCTGCGATATTTTAAAGCCAGAAACGTCTTTGGAAGAATGGCAGAGTCGTGACCAGCACTTGCAGCAGGAATCTGAACATAAGATCGAAGCCGCCTATGCGCAGCGCAAAGCCGAATTGATTGAAGAAGCCCGCATTCGCAAACAGCTTGCGCTTGAAAAAGCCTTGGCCGAGAAACGTGCCGAAGAACAGGCCTATCAAGAACAGCTACGTCTTGAAGAACAGCGTAAATTTAGCGAACAGAGTCAGGTGCTTGCTGAAATAAATACGCATCTAGAGACTGAAGTGCAGCACTATGTCGCACGTTATGCAAAAAATCCTGAGACGACTTTTGATTTTGCCAGAGGTCGCCTCCAGATTGAAGACCAGAGCATTTTATCCGAATTAGAAAGTGTACGTTTACGTCTGGAACTTGAGGCAGAAACGGTGATTGAACAGACTGTCCATGCACTGCGTGAAAAAATGCGTGCTGCGGCCAAAGAAGAAATCGAGTATATGCTGAAAAATTCTGAATTTTCTGATCAGCCACGCAATATTTAAATGAGCCTTTCACATTAAAAAAGCCCGAAAATTTGGGCTTTTTTGTCTTCTATGTCGCGTCTTAGAAAAAATCTGCCAGCATAAAGGCCGCATTTCCAAGCAGATAACCAATGCTTAACAAAGTGCCAATCCAGAGGATACCACCCGCAATATTATAAAAGCTGAATGTGGCAAAGCTCATATGCGCTGAGCCGGCGGCAAAAGGGCCAAATGAGCGGACAAAGGGAATAAAACGTGCAATTAAAATGGTTTTACCGCCATGTTTCATAAAATAGTGATTGGTTTTCACCATATATTCCGGCTTGAAATAACGTGAATGTTGATTGAAATATTTTAAACCGAGAACTTTTCCGGTGTAATAATTCACGCTATAGCCCAACACCGAGGCAGTGAATAACAACAGCCCCATCGAATGCAGGGTCACCAGATCGCTGCTGGCGCACAAAGCTCCCACAGCCAGCAATAGACTGTCGCCGGGCAGAAAAAAGAAAAACACTGAACCGGTTTCTGCAAAAATCACCAGAAACAGGATTGCATAAATCCATACCCCGTATTGATCGAGCAATAGCGGCAATGACTGTTCCAAGTTAAGTAAAAAATCGAGCATTCGACCCGTCCACCAAGGCAATATTTGCAAGTTAAACTGCTGATTATCCCGAAAAATAAAAAAACAGTCTAATTTTTCAATCAGACTGTTCAGTAAATCAACATTTCTCTTATTTTAAGAAACCATTTTCAGCCAGGAAATCCATACTGATTTTTGATTGTTCAGTGGTTTGGGCGGCTTTATCACCGAGCAATAAACGCTCGATATAACGTGCCAATACATCCACTTCCAGATTGACCTTGCTACCGACTTTCCAGGTACCGATATTGGTACGTTCAGCAGTATGTGGAATCAGGTTCAGACTAATCACGCTACCACGCAAATGATTAATCGTTAGACTGATGCCGTCGACTGTGACCGAGCCTTTTTCTGCGAGATATTTGGCAATTTCAGCAGGTGCAGTCACTTCATAATAAATTGAACGTGCATCTTCACGTACCAGGGTGATCTCGCCGACTGCATCGACATGACCTGACACAATATGACCGCCAAAACGCGTAGTCGGCAACATGGCTTTTTCAACATTGACAGGTTGACCGGCTTTCCAAGTGCCGAGCGTGGTCCGGTTCAGACTTTCACGGGAAACATCAGCCGCATACCAGTTCTCGCCCCAGTCGATCACGGTCAGGCAGATACCATTGGTCGCGATAGAATCACCCAGATGTACATCAGACATGTCCAGATCGGTCTGGATGCGTAAACGTACATCACCACCAACGCTTTGCAGACTTTCGACTTTGCCGAGGCTTTCGATAATACCTGTAAACATTTTTATTTCCTTTTCAATTCTTTTACCAGAGGGCCAACTGGGTACTAACGCCGGTCGTATCCACACCACCCAATTCTGCATAATGATGCAGCTGGCTGAGTAATTGACGGATCGGTGGACCTGACTTGGCATGGGTATCGGTAATCACAATAAATTCCAGCACGCGGGCACGTTCAGACTGGCGCTGTTTGCTAACACGATAACGCGGCACATCCTGGGTTAGCAAGGTCACCCGGCCACGTTTCAGATTGGCCTGTAACAAATCGGTAGCGCTGATATTACCGTCAGTTGAATAACTGGTCAGAATGAAACGTGCATTGATGGTGGCCAACAGGCTCTCGTAAGCTTCTTTGGCATATTTAGAGGAATTGTACTGGCTCGGACGCTCTTTGCGCCATGCCCGGTCAATCCCGCTCTTAAAGCCCTTGGTATCCGGAGTCGGTAAATCGGCCTGATCCCATAAGGTCAGCGCATTCAGCACATGATAATTACTGCTATAAGCATGCTGATTATACGGTGGATCCAGATAAGCTACATCTACTTCAAAGCCGCTCATCTGGTTGGCCAGATGCTGGGCATCGACACACCACATTTCTGCGGCCATTCCCTTTTTCTGATCCGATTCACAAAAACGGCTTGGAGTCAGCCACAGCAATGATTCAATCCGTTCCAGCGCAGTTTGGGTTTTCCCGCCCCAGCCATGATGAAAGCTTTTGAAAACGCCTGAAGTATTGCTGACAAAACTGGCGGAATACAGCAAGGGTGCCAGCAAGGCAGACATTTCCACATCATCAATTGCACCTTGTGCCTGCCAGGCTGCAATCTGCTGACGGATGGCATCAATACGCATGCCGTTACGACGTTTAAAGAACAAACGATCACGGGCTGGATCATAAATTTCATCATTACGCGGACACAGGTTATGCGTCACCCAGCCTTTAACTTCCGGCAGACGGTTCAGATAATCAATCGCTTTCTGATAGCCACCGAGTTCTTTAAATGCCGGTGCTTCAGTACAGGCCAGTACCGCATGATTCAGCGCATGGCTATACGGCTCCCAGTCATTGGCAATCACACGATAGCCATTCTGACGGGCCAAGCGCGAGACCACGCCTGAACCTGCAAAAAAGTCAGCAAAAATCGGCGCACGACCATCAGCACGGTTCAGAGTTCCCGTACTTTCCAACGCTTCCAGAATTAAATGCAGTAAACGGCGTTTATTGCCCAGATAAGGAACCAGCTGATGGAAAAGATATTCATCGGTGGTACGTGCCGCATGGCGACGTTTATGATAAACCGTAGACTCTGAACTCATAGTGTCTCTTGAAAAGGAATTAGCCTGAAGCGCACGTCATCACCTAAGCGAGTTACATCGCACAGCTTAAATCGGAGTTGTTCGGCCATATGGCTAAATTCTGCATTAAACATGGTACGCGCAGACCGACCCAATAGGGTCGGTGCAACGTAACTGATCAGTTCATCAACCAATTTTTGTTGTAAAAATGCCGTAGATAAGGTCGCCCCTGCTTCCACCAAGACATCATAAATCTGATGCTGTTGAACCAGTTGCTTTAATAATTCTGCTAAAGGCTGTACCGGCAAGTGTAGCACACCCAGATCTGCAAGCTCCTGACGAAATGGCCCCATCACCATTACGGTATCGGCTTGCGCTAAAATTTTTGCGTTTAGTGGTAAACGCCCCTGACGGTCTAGAATAATTCGTTTCGGTTGCACCACGGTCTTGATATCTTCAATCCCATCCAGTTGCCGCACATTCAGCTGACAGTCATCCGCAAGAACCGTATCAATTCCGGTGATCACTGCGCCTGAAATCGCACGCCAATGCTGTACATCCTGACGCGCTTCCACACCGGTAATCCATTTCGATTCACCCGATGCCATTGCGGTACGGCCATCCAGGCTTGAGGCAATTTTTAAACGCACATAAGGCATGCCAGTCGCCATGGCTTTCAGGAAACCTTGATTCAGCTCATGCGCTTCATCTTCACAGATGCCAACGTCTACCTCAATGCCCGCATCTTTCAGGATCTGTACGCCCTTTCCGGCCACTAGCGGATTGGGATCAGGACAGGCCACGACAACTTTAGCCACACCTGCTTCCACCAGACCTTTGGCACAAGGCGGTGTCCGGCCATAATGCGCACAAGGTTCTAGAGTCACATAAGCGGTTGCACCACGTGCCTGTTCACCGGCCTGACGCAGCGCAAAGACTTCAGCATGTGGCTGGCCGGCTTGGGGATGAAAGCCTTCACCAATCACGATGCCATCTTTAACAATGACACAGCCGACATTCGGATTCGGTTTGGTGGAATATTGCCCCTGACGTGCCAATTCAATGGCCCGGCGCATCCAGATTTGATCTTGATTCAGTTCAGCCATGCTTATTCTTGTAATTCTCGTTGTTGCATCTGTTCAATCTGATGACGAAAAGCTTCGACATCCTGAAAATCCTGATAGACCGAAGCAAAACGCACATAGGCAACATGATCCAGAGCAAATAAAGACTGCATCACGATTTCACCGATGGTACGTGATTTCACATCACGCTCACCCAGACGGCGAATCTGTAGCTGAATATCGCTCAGCACTGTTTCAATCTGCTCCTGGGTCACCGGGCGTTTTTGCAAGGCATGCATCAGGGAACGGCGTAATTTGGCTTCATCGAAAGGTTCATTTTTGCCATCCGACTTGATGACGCGCGGCATCACCACTTCATAGCTTTCAAAGGTAGTGAAGCGTTCATTACAACTGACACATTCACGGCGACGACGAATCTGACAGCCTTCAGCTGCCAGGCGTGAATCAATCACTTTACTGTCTGCAGTATTGCAAAATGGGCAATGCATAGCGGTTTAATTGAACAAATCCAGATGGATTCCGAGTGTAGCAAAAATTACAAACTTTGTAGAGTTTTACGCAACATATAGAAAAAAAACAGCCCATTCGGGCTGTTTTACACTATATATTGATTATGGTGTATTGATTATTATTCGACACGTTCGCCATGTTGGCTTAAATCCAGACCCATACGCTCATCATCAGATGCCACACGGATTCCAATGATCAAGTCAATGACTTTCAGGATAATGAAGGTCATGATCGCAGAGTAAGCAATGGTTGCCAGTACACCTTCCACTTGCACCCAAAGCTGATGCATGACATTGGCAGGGGCATTGTCACCCATGATGAATTCGCTAGCGAAGAATGCGGTTAAAATCGCACCGACAATACCACCTACACCATGCAGACCAAAAGCATCTAAAGAGTCATCGGCTTTCAATGCGCGTTTCAGTGCAGTAATCCCCCAGAAGCACACTACACCACCGATCAGACCCATCGCCAATGCACCGCCTACAGTCACAAAACCTGCAGCTGGAGTAATGACCACCAGACCAGCAACTGCACCCGATACGCCGCCCAGTACAGAAGCTTTACCACGTGCCAGTTTTTCAGTGATTAACCAAGAGATAGCTGCTGCCGCTGCAGCGACTTGAGTCACGATCAAAGCATAGCCTGCAGAACCGTTTGCACCTAATGCAGAACCACCGTTGAAACCGAACCAGCCTACCCAGAGTAAAGATGCACCGACCACAGTAAGCGTCAGGTTATGCGGTGCCATAGATTCACGGCCCAAGCCCATACGTTTGCCCAGCATATACGCTGCTACCAGACCGGCAACACCCGAGTTGATATGTACAACCGTACCACCAGCAAAATCAAGCGCGCCGTCGTTAGCTAACCAGCCACCACCCCATACCCAGTGGGTAATTGGTGCATAGACAATCACCACCCAAAGTGCGATGAAAGCAACGAAAGCACCAAATTTCATACGTTCTGCAATCGAACCGCTGATGATGGCAACCGTAATGATGGCAAAGGTCATTTGGAAAATCACAAACAGGATTTCAGGAATCGTGCCTGAAAGCGCCTCTGTGGTAATACCGGCCAGCATGAATTTATCCAGGCCGCCTATAAAGGCATTGCCTTCACCGAAAGCTAGGGTATAACCAATAATCACCCAGGCAATACTGACCACAGCCGCAGCAATAAAGCTATGTGCCATCGTCGCCAGGACGTTTTTCTTGCGGACCATACCGCCATAAAATAGCGCCAAGCCAGGAATGGTCATGAGTAAAACTAGAGCGGTAGAGGTTAAAACCCAGGCGGTATCGCCGGTATCTAGCGTTGGTTCTTCTTCTGCAGGTGCTGCAGCTTCAACTGGCGCTGCTTCAGCAATTGCTGCTGTAGTGTCTGTTGTTGTATTTGTTGTATCGCCTGCTTCTTCAACAAGCACAATTTCTTCTGTCGGTGTTGTTGCTGTTGCAGCTTCTTCAGCCCATGCAACAGAACCACCAAAAAGAGCGCCGGCCATGCCGAACGCTAGTAGCATTTTTTTCATTCGTATCCCCCAACCAAGTTTTTGTGAGTTATTAGGTACTCAGCAAACTTCGTGCCAAGTTAGACAGCGTCTGCACCTGTTTCACCTGTACGAATACGGATGACTTGTTCTAAGTTAGTCACGAAAATTTTTCCGTCACCGATTTTTCCAGTGCTCGCCACACGAGTAATAGATTCAATTACCGCGTCTACCATTTCATCGCTAATCGCAATTTCAATTTTGACTTTCGGCAAGAAATCTACAACGTATTCAGCACCACGATAGAGTTCAGTGTGGCCTTTTTGACGACCAAAGCCTTTCACTTCAGTTACAGTGATGCCTTGAACACCAATTTCAGACAATGCTTCGCGAACATCGTCTAATTTAAAAGGTTTTACAATTGCAGTTACGAGCTTCATGTTTGTTTTCCTTCGGCTTATTTCACCAGTAAGGTTTTACGTTCAAATTTCATGCCAAGATTCCTAAGGTCGGGGGAAATTAGAAAGCCCAGCATGTGGTTTATTTATACCTTATTTTATACGGATAAAGGCTTTGAATCTTCAAAAAATAGACATTTTTTATGTGGATTTTTACAATATCTTTAATCAAATAAGTCTATATTTTGTCTGAAATACTATAGTCTGCATTTTAGCAATGCTAAACTGTCGGTTCCTTTCTACGGCGATGGATCAGACAATGATTGAAACTTTATTACAAGCAATTTTGCAGCAAGTCGAACAACCCAAGAAAGATTTGGAACATAATATCCGTGCCCTGTTAAATGAAGCTGTGGCGAAAATGGATTTGGTGTCTAAAGAAGAAATAGAACGTCAGCGTACTGCCCTAAATAATGCCAATCATCGCCTGAATGATTTACTCAAACAGGTGGAAGCATTAGAAGAGAAAATTTCGAACAAAAAATAAGCACAACTACAGTGCATAAAAGACACCAGAACTATAAAAATAACGCACCAAATTGGAACAATAATAATGTCTTTTGCCAAAATTTATACGCGAGGCTTGCTGGGCCTGCATGCGCCTTTAATTGAAGTCGAAGTTCATGTCAGTTCGGGTATGCCTTCGCTCACTATAGTGGGGCTTCCCGAAGCGGCGGTACGTGAAAGTAAAGACCGGGTCCGTTCTGCCATTTTGAATAGCGGCTTTCAATTTCCGACCAAACGTCTGACTATTAATCTGGCTCCAGCAGATTTACCGAAAGATGGTTCACGTCTGGATTTACCGATTGCTTTAGGCATTTTAGTGGCCTCCGGACAGCTGCCTGAAGATTGCACCGAGCATCTGGAATTTATTGGAGAATTGGCCCTCGATGGTCAATTACGTCCTGTCAGCGGTACCTTGAGTATTGCCATTGCCTGTCAAAGTGCCCAGCATCAACTGATTTTACCTGGCCCAAATGCACAGGAAGCCTGTCAGCTCCTAGACTTTAAAGTCTTTGCAGCCAATCATCTGAAAGAAGTGTGTGAACATCTTTCCCAAGTGCAGCGTTTGCCGCAGATAGAAACCAGTCCACTTAATACAGACCATTTTTATAAATTTGATCTTGCGGATGTAAAAGGACAATTACGATCACGGCGTGCTTTAGAAATTGCCGCGGCAGGTGGTCATTCATTGCTGTTTCGAGGCCCACCTGGAACAGGAAAAACCTTGCTGGCTTCTCGATTGGCCAGTATTTTGCCGCCCTTAAAGACGCAGGAAAATCTGGAAGTGGCGAGTATTTATTCGGTGGCGAATGCCAACCATCCTTTTGGGCAACGGCCGTTTCGAGCACCACACCATACTGCTTCTGCGGTAGCATTGGTCGGGGGTGGCTCACATCCCAAACCAGGAGAAATTACCCTGGCGCATTTAGGGGTTTTATTTCTGGACGAGCTACCAGAATTCGACCGCAAAGTGCTGGAAGTTCTACGTCAGCCTTTAGAAGCCAAGGAAATTGTCATTTCCCGGGCATCACGCCAAATTACCTTTCCGGCTAATTTCCAGTTGGTGGCTGCCATGAATCCATGTCCATGTGGGTATGCATTCAATCAAGATATCCGCTGCCAATGTTCACCCGAAAGTATTAAACGCTATCAGAACCGGATTTCAGGCCCGTTGCTGGATCGGATTGATTTGCATATTGATGTACCGCCATTACAAGCGCATGAATTACAGGACAATCGACCTACAGAAAACTCAGAAACGGTTAGACAACGCGTCATTGCAGCCTATGAAATTCAGATGCAACGGCAAAATACCTTGAATATGAGTTTGAGTCCAAAACAGCTAGAGCAATATGCCGCATTAGATCAGTCTGCCCAGAAGATGCTTGAAATAGCTCAGCAAAAACTGAATTTATCAGCACGTGGCTATCATCGGGTCTTGCGTGTTGCACGCACCATTGCCGATTTAAATCAAAGTCCAGATATTCAAAGTCAGCATCTTTCGGAGGCCCTGTCTTATCGCGGGCAGCAGCAGATTTAGGTCATTAAAAAAGGCGACCTAAGGTCGCCTTTTTATCTAAAGAGAATTAGAAGCTATAACCGAGTCCAAATACGACCTTGTTCTTAAATTTATTATCGTCACGGTCATAACCACCAAAAATATAATTCATGCTTGCAGTTACACCTGTATCCGCTAGAGGTTTACTTAAACCGATATCAAAATGGCGGAAGCCAAATGATTCACTGCTGTCTTCAATATATTTACCCGATTCTTCGTAAATATATAAACCCAAAGCTGTGTCTAGGCTAAAGTCTTTTGGCAGTGCATAGCTATATGTCCCTTTTAAGTATGTATCACCTGCATTACCCCAACCAGTATCTTCCAATAAAGTCTGTGCAGTCAGGCTTACATCTTTATAGTCTAGACCTAATAGCAGCTCAAAACCATCATAAATACTTGTGTCTACATCATAGTAATAATAGTAAGTGGTTCCTACTGTAAAGCCTACGTCTTCATTAATTGAACCACCGTAACCTAGGTAAAAATTATTTTCCATTGGGTTAGTAGTACCATAAGAATCTGTACCTAAAGTTGATGTCCACCACCCTGCATAAAAACCCGATGCATGGTTATAATCCAACCCACCTTGTAAAGTCGCCCCTGTATTCTCAACTGCTGTTGTATTACCACGTAATACATAGCTTGAAAGTACGCTGATATTTCCAGATACCGTATGTTCAGCAACAGGTTCTTCGGCAAAAGTAAAAGAAGATACAGCGCCCAATAAAGCAAGAGATAATACTTTTAATGTTAATTTCATTGTGTGGCTCCCCCAGATCGTCTGAGACGTTTTTATGATCATTGATTAAACTCAAGCTCAAAATTTGCAAGAGCTATGCCAATCTGGATAAAAGGAACCAAAATAATAAACACAAAAAGATAAATAAAATTTAAATCATTGTTTTTAAATTAAAATTTAAATTATGAAAAACTGAATTATCTAGGCTTTCTCTTAAATAAATGTATTTAAGGGTATTTCTTCACTTTTTTAATAATTATACATAATCATTTACAATTTGCCCCATTTTGATTCTATTTTTAGAATGACTAAAATTTGTGCTAAAAAATAGTGCGTAATTTTTGATCATATTTTTCGCACGTTTCAAAATAAATAAGCTGATCACATTCATTTCACCACTTTAGAAATATCATTTATACTTTCCAATAAAATTATATTTTTACTCACTTTTTACCGATAGGTTAGAAATTAATCACCTCGAATCCTTGCTATTGTTTAATTTGAGTTAAAAAAATCTAAACTTTAGTGGAATATATCCAATAAAAAATGACATTTTTTCAGCATTTCTTATACAATTCCTAAAAAATTCCGATCAATTTGTATAAGGCTCTCTTCCCAATGCAAAATTCAAAAAAATTAACATTAGCAGTTTTGATTCAGGCTGCTTTGGTTTCTACCGCTTTCGCTAGCGAGCAAAGCGAGTCTAAAGGTTTTGTAGAAGACGCTGAAGGTTCTGTACTTTTCCGTACCGGCTATTTGACTCGTGACTATAAAGGTACTAATCCAGGTACTGATACAAGTTCTTTTGCTCAAACAGCAATTGTAAAATTAGACTCTGGCTTTACTCAAGGTACTGTAGGCTTTGGTGCCGGTATTATTGGCGATGCATCATTCAAATTGGGTGAAAACGGTCATACTGGCAATGGCATGATTCCTACCCACCCACAAGATAACGCGGATGGCACTAAAGACGCTTATGATCACTGGGCTCGTGGCGGTGCATATGTAAAAGCTCGTGTATCGAATACAACAGCAACTTATGGTACTCAGGTTTTAGACCTACCTGTACTTGCAAGTAATACAGCTCGCTTGGTTCCTGAATACTTCACAGGTGTGTTAGTTGAAAGTAATGAAATTGAAAACTTAAACTTAGTTGCTGGTAAATTCACTGAAAACCAGTATTCAAATCAAATCAATTCAGATGGTAACGAACTTGACCGTGCTGTAGTTTGGGGTGCGAAATATAAGTTTAATGATGCCTTAAACGCATCTTATTATGGCGTAGATGTTAAGGATAAACTTGATCGTCATTATATCAATGCCAACTATAGCTATGCGTTAGCGAATGGTAGTACGTTAACCCATGATGTTAGTGGCTATCACACGAAATTCGCTAAAAATGCATCTACCTATTCGGCTACAGGAACTATTGCTAATCCTAATTATGGTACTGATGCTCTAGATGGAAGTATTGCAGGTACAGAAAAAACCAATGATATTTGGGCTGTATCAACTACTTATAATAAAGATGTCCATAACGTCATGTTAGCCTACCAGCAAAACTTTGGTGATATTGGTTATGATTATGGTGGCAATGCTGACGGTGTACAAAGTATTTATCTACCAAACTCATATTTATCTGACTTTGTTGGTAATGATGAGAAATCGCTTGGCTTGCAATATAATTACAGCTTCAAGAACCATGGTCTTCCTGGTCTAAACTGGACTACTGCATTTGTATATGGCTGGGATATTGATGTTCGTGACCAAGATAAAGAAGGCCAAGAACGCGAATTCTTTAACCAGGTGAAATACACAGTTCAATCTGGTTTTGCGAAAGACACCAGCTTACGCTTACGTCACTCTTATTATCGTGCAAATGATAGCTACAAATCTATTTACATGCCAGACACTAACGAATGGCGTATCTGGTTAGACATTCCTGTGAAATTATTCTAATTCACTCGAGTTTCAAGCCATAAAAAAACCTGCACAATGTGCAGGTTTTTTTATTCCAGGCTTTAAAAAGTTAAACCCTAGACGACAAAAAGCAATTATTTATGTGCTTCTGCATAAGCAGCAATTGAGTCCAGTACTTCTTGTTTCGCAACATCAGCACCTTCCCAACCACTGAGCTTGACCCATTTTCCTGGCTCTAAATCTTTGTAGTGCTGGAAGAAATGTTCGATCTGGCTAATCAACAATGGAGGAAGATCAGTATATTCCTGAACATCTTTGTAGATTGGAGTCAGTTTGTCATGTGGAACTGCAACCAGTTTCGCATCAACACCACCGTCATCTTCCATGTTCAATTTACCGACAGGACGGCAACGAATCACAGAACCTGGCTCTACTGGATGAGGCGTTACCACCAGTACGTCTAATGGATCACCATCAAGCGATAGTGTGTTTGGTACATAACCGTAGTTTGCTGGGTAGAACATTGCTGTACCCATGAAACGGTCTACAAATAACGCATCAGAATCTTTATCGATTTCGTATTTGATTGGTGCTGCATTTGCAGGAATTTCGATGATCACATAGATATCGTTTGGCGCATCTTTACCCGCTGGGATATTGCTGTAGCTCATAGCATCACTCTTTAACAAGTTATATCTTTTAAAAAACCGCGACAATTATAACGGTTTTTAAAGATTTTTTTGGATTTTAAAATATCGAACTGTAAATATGTCCACAGACCTGATGACTTAAACCAACTTGATGATCAGTAGTAATAAAGCCACCGGACATAACATCGAGAGCAACCATACAATGGAGCGTAAAGTCGCCCAGTTGGCCAAATAGCAGATTCCGTACAACACACGAAAAACCAGATAAGCTACACCAAACGTCATCACTACATTTTGCGGCACCACCATATATTCTGCCATTAAAATGGCAGCAATAAAGAGTGGCAAACTTTCAAAGCTATTCTGTTGGGCAGCATTGGCACGACTGGCCAAGCCTGAAGACTTTTCTAAAAATGCCCGTGGGTTCTGATTGTCTTTGCTGCTGAAGCCTGCTGATTTTTTTGCAATCAATGTAAACACATAAGGCATAAGACAAGCGGCCAAAATGAGATAAATAACCCCACTAATGCTGTGCATCTGTTTTTTCTCATGAAAATTTTATCTGTATCATAGCATGGCATTTCGTGAATAAATTTTGTTAAATAGAGTGCTTTTTATTACTTGTTAAGGATTCACTATGGTCGCGCCTGATCAAAATGAAATGTTCGATGTCCTCGAGAAACAACGCCAGCATCAACGTCAAGTGGATCGCGTATTAAAAATTGTCCTGCCGATTGTGGCATTTCTGATGGCTGTCATTTGTGCCAATATGAATATCTGGTCACCAATCTTCACCTTTGCCATTTTATGGATTGCCTTTTATTTCGTCGGTATCAAGCGTATGCCTCTCTGGCACTGGCTGGTCGCGATTCTGGTGTATTGCTTGGTCGATAACATTCTAAGTTATGGCAGCTTTAATCAAACCGGATTTACTCGCCAGTTTGGCACCATGTTTATCTTCTTGGGAGTAGTTGGTGTAGGTCGTCCTTATTTTGATCGCTGGTTAATGAAAAAATAAAAAGTCCAAATCAAAAAAAGCGCCTGACGGCGCTTTTTTTCTTATAGGTATTAGGCTGTTTTACGTAAATCTTTACGCAGGATTTTACCTACGTTTGATTTTGGCAATTCATCCATAAACTCGACATAACGTGGACGTTTATAACCGGTCAGGTTTTCTTTCGCGAATGCTAAAACTTCTTCTGTGGTTAAAGACGGATCTTTTTTCACAACAAACAGTTTTGGCACTTCACCTGATTTTTCATCTGGTACACCAATCGCAGCCACTTCCAGTACTTTTGGATGAGTTGCTACAACCTCTTCAATCTCAGATGGATAGACGTTAAAACCAGACACTAGAATCATGTCTTTCTTACGATCTACAATTTTCACATAACCACGTGAATCCATAACACCGATATCACCGGTACGGAAGAAGCCATTCACCATGACCTTTTCAGTTTCATCTGGACGGTTCCAGTAGCCTTTCATGACCTGAGGACCACGGATTGAAATTTCACCTTGCTCACCCAGTGGAACTTCATTGCCTTCATCATCCAGAATAGCCACTTCAGTCAATGGCAATGGAATGCCAATCGTGCCACTGAATTCTTCAGATGCAGGTGGGTTTGCTGTTGCCACCGGAGAAGTTTCAGACAAGCCATAACCTTCAACGATATTGGTTCCGGTAACTTTCTTCCATGCTGCTGCGGTAGAAGGAAGTACGGCCATACCGCCGCCCATCGCCATTTTCAATTTGCTATGATCAAGTTGCTTGAACTCTTCATTGTTTACCAGCGCATTGAAAAGTGTGTTCACTGCCGGGAAGAAAGTCGGCTGGTATTTACGTAGCTCTTTCATCACCGCAGGTAAATCACGCGGGTTTGGAATCAGAACATTCGCCTGACCTTTGTACATCCCGTACAGTGCACATACCATGAATGCAAAGATATGATAAAGCGGCAAAGCACAGAAAATACGGTCATCTGGCTGACCATCTTGCGCACCAAATTTACTCTGGAAGATGCCGTCACACTGCAGCATGTTCGCAACCAGGTTACGATGTGTCAGTTCAGCACCTTTAGATACACCCGTCGTACCACCTGTGTACTGAAGAACTGCAGTATCGCTAAGGGTTAATTCAGGGCGTTTATAGTTACTTGGATTAACTTTAGATAACGCCGCATTGAATCTCACATGGCCTGGAATATCCCAAGCTGGAATTTGCTTGCGCACAGAACGCAGTACAAAGTTTACCAATGTTCCTTTCAAGGCACCCAGCATGTCACCGACAGAAGCCACTACAACATGCTTCACCGGTGTTTTACCAATAATCGCCTGGTAAACAGATGCAAAGTTCTCAATAATCACCAGAACTTCAGCACCTGAGTCATTCAATTGATGCTCAAGTTCACGCGATGTGTAGAGTGGATTCACGTTGACCAATACCAAACCTGCGCGGAACACCCCAAGTGCCACAACCGGATACTGAAGAACGTTTGGCATCATCACTGCCACACGTGAACCTTTTGCCAACCCCAAGCTTTGTAGATAAGTTGCAAACTTACGGCTCGCCTCTTCCAGTTCATTGAAAGTCATGGCCTTATCCATAAAGATAAAGGCATCACGCGAGCCAAATTTTTGGAAATTACGCTCAAAAACATCTACTAGAGAAGTATTTTCTGCTGGTAATTCTACTGTTTCTGGAATCCCTGTTTTTTGGTATTCAGCAAACCAAATTTTTTCCATAATGGCCATCTCTCCAATCATAATCCTTAGTATTTCAACTGTTTTTTTCAATATCACACGCCATTTTTAGACTTGTATATGTGTAATATTGCATCCATCTTGTTGAATCGTTGTTCATATATAACGTATTTCGCAGGATGGATGCTAGTCTTATCTTTGAATCAACAGTTTATTTGCTTTTTGATATCCGCGTGGTAAAAGCTGTCCTTTTGCACCGCGCTTACCGATATATTTGCGCAAATCATCCCCTTTTAATTTTAACTGCTGTTGTCCTGCAAGCACTTGAATTATTTCATCAAGCTTCAATAGTGTCATGGACAAAATTTGATCACCATCTTCAAGTTGTATCAATTTATTTCCTTTACCTTTGTTCAATACAGGTAATTCTGCTAAATCGACAATCAACAGACGTCCTGCTGAACTGAGCAGTGCAACATGTGTAGCATCTTCGAGCGGCTGCAGGTTCATGACCTCTGCCCCTTCAGATAAATTCAGGAAAGCTTTTCCGGCTTTGGCACTGGTATCCAGCTGCTTGGCCTGGGTTTTAAAGCCATAGCCTTTGTTGCTTGCTGCTAGAATTTCAGTTTCATCCTCTGCCACCAGAACCTGTTTAAAACCGACCCCGCTGCCTGGAGACAGTTTTGAACTGAGTGGTTCGCCGAGACCACGCGCAGATGGCAGCGTGTTGATGGCCAAGGCATAGCTACGCCCAGTGTCATCTAATACATAAACGCGTTGGTTGGATTTGCCCTGTGCATGACTCAAATACTGATCACCAGCACGGAAATTCAGATTTTCTGCATCAACTTCATGGCCTTTGGCACAGCGAATCCAGCCAGCTTCTGATAACACCACCGTCACCGGATCGGCCGGCAACATTTCAGTTTCATTGATTGCAGCAGCTTCGGCACGCTGTACGATTGGCGAACGGCGATCATCACCAAATTTCTTGGCATCGTCTTTCAGTTCAGAAATAATCAGGCTTTTTAAAGATTCCGGATTGGCCAGTTGTTCACGAATTACTGCAGCTTTCGCTTCCAGCTCTTCCTGTTCGCGGCGCATTTCCATTTCTTCAAGCTTGGCCAAATGACGCAATTTCAGTTCCAGAATCGCTTCGGCCTGAATCTCGTCAATATTAAAACGCTGCATCAGTACCGGCTTGGGCTGATCTTCTTCACGAATAATCTGAATCACTTCGTCAATATTTAGATAAGCAATGATCAGACCACCAAGAATATGCAGGCGTTTTTCGATCTTGTTCAGATGATATTGCAGACGACGCGTTACCGTGGTTTTACGGATCTCAATCCATTCCAGTAAAATACGACGAATCGATTTCACCTGTGGACGGCCATCGGCACCAATCATGTTCATATTGACACGATAACTGGATTCCAGATCGGTGGTGGCAAACAAGTGACTCATCACCGATTCGGCATCAATACGATTCGAACGCAGAACAATCACTAAACGGGTTGGATTGGCATGATCCGATTCATCCCGTACATCGCTGACCAATGGCAGTTTTTTGGCCTGCATCTGATCGGCAATCTGGGTGATAATTTTGGAACCGGACACCTGATAAGGCAGTTCGGTAATGATAATTTCGTTTTTATCGACGCTATAGACCGCACGCATGCGGTAGCTGCCACGACCTGTGGTTTGAATTTTTAACAGTTCAGCAGGCGGGGTAATAATTTCGGCTTTGGTCGGCAAATCTGGCGCAGGAATATATTCTGCGATTTTTTCATCGGTCAGGTTCGGATTACGAATCAGCGCAATCGTACCTTTAACTACTTCACGCAGGTTGTGTGGCGGAATGTCAGTGGCCATACCGACTGCAATGCCAGTGGTACCATTTAGCAGGATATTCGGTACACGTGCCGGTAAGTTCACCGGTTCTTTCATCGAACCGTCAAAGTTGTCCTGCCATTCACAGGTGCCCTGTCCCAATTCAGACAATAACAGTTCGCTGTACTGGGAAAGCTTGGCTTCGGTATAACGCATCGCTGCGAAAGACTTCGGATCATCCGGTGAACCCCAGTTGCCCTGTCCCTCAATAAACGGATAGCGGTAACTGAATGGCTGTGCCATCAGCACCATGGCTTCATAGCAGGCCGAGTCACCATGCGGATGGTATTTACCGAGTACATCACCGACCGTACGTGCCGATTTCTTCGGTTTGCTGGTCCATTTCAGGCCTAGCTCACTCATGGCATAGACAATCCGGCGCTGTACCGGTTTCAGGCCATCGCTAATATGAGGGAGTGCCCGATCCATAATCACGTACATGGCGTAATTCAGATAAGCTTGTTCGGTAAATTCTGCTACGGAGCGGTTTTCTGTCGCATGATGCGCAAGGCTTGTCATAACAACCTATAGTCCTAAATAATTCGTTTTTGTATCAATGTTTCTTATGCTAAGTCGTGGCTGTAGATGACACAAGGGCATCAAATCGTTCAGCGCGACAATTTGTGTCTTATGGCCTAAAAATATCCACTTTATAGGCCCTAAGCAACTAAAAAATCATTCCCTTTATAAGCCCATCGATTCCAGGGTCTTGCCTTTGGTTTCTTCACCCAAGACCAGAATCACAATCGCGACAGCGACCAGAACTGCCGTAAACATGGTGAAGACATAGCTAAAGCCATTCGGCATACCCATCAGATGGGTTACGGCAAAAGGTGCCGCGATACCGCCAATCCGGCCAACAGCCCCGGCCCAGCCTGAACCAAAGGCACGGATATTGGTCGGATATTGTTCCGGCGTATAAGTATAGAGTACGCCCCAGGCACCCAGATTAAAGAAGGACATCAGACAGCCCCAAATCACGATTTCAGTAACACTACCCGACTGACCAAAGAAATAGGCAGAAATCGCGCACATGCCAATAAAGCCGGCCAAAGTCGGCTTACGACCGAGTTTTTCGACCAGCCATGCCGCCACCAGATAACCGGGCAACTGCGCCAGAATCATAATCAGCACATATTCAAAAGACTGGACAATGCTATAGCCTTCTTTGACCAGTAAACTTGGTAACCAGGTAAAGATGCCATAATAGGAAAAGATAATACCGAACCAGATCAGCCAGAGCATAAGCGTACGGCGCGCAAAGATACCCGACCATAACTGGGAAAATGAAATATTCTGCTTCTCTGCGACCGGTTTCACTTCAAAAATTTCATAGACTTGAACGCCACATTGACGCTCAATCTTTTTCACCAGTGCCGAAGCTTCCTCTATACGGCCACGGTTAATCAGGAAAGGAATAGATTCCGGCACCATTTTCCAGATCACGATGGCATACAGCGCAGGCAGGCCACCGATCATGAAAGCAATTTGCCAACCAAAATCTGGAATGATAAAGCGCGATACTAGCGCCGCGACCAGCCAGCCCAGCCCCCAAAAACTTTCCAGCAAGACAATAAAACGGCCACGTACATGCGCAGGAATATATTCACTGACCAGCGTTACGGCCACGGGTAGCTGACCACCCAAGCCCAAACCGACGATAAAACGGAATACCAGCAGCCAGGTCAGATCCGGTGCAAAAGCACAAGCTGCAGTGGCCAGGCTATAAATGACCAGGGTCGCAGCAAAGACTGTTTTACGGCCAAAACGGTCTGCCAGGCCACCTGAACAAATCGCCCCGATCGCCATGCCGACAAAACCGATCGACACCACCCAGCTTTTTTGATCGGCAGTCATCTGCCAGTCTTCAGCCATTTTTGCCAGGATAAAGGAAATCAATCCGGTATCCATCGCATCAAACATCCAGCCCAGTCCAATCACCACCAGCAAGGTGTAGTGAAACCTACCAATCGGTAAGCGTTGTATGCGAGAAACTAAATCCATAACAAAAATCTCTGATCAGGTGGAACGGGAGATGCTGCTTTCTCAACAGGTGGGCTGCTTTATATTTTTTATACTACGAATTGAGCTGAATGCGGCTATTTTTATTGCCGCACTTTATACATTTAAAAATTAAGATTCGTCTTTGGAAGATGCCGAGTGCTCATCATCATCTTTATAAATGAATTTTGGCATTTCCAGACCAAAATAGATGGCGATCAGACGTAAGCTAAAACCAAAAATCAGGGTAGACAAAATGGTCAGATCCTGCGACAAGCCGTAGTGGCTACAGAGCCAGTAAAAGATCACTGACACAAAGGCAATACTGGCATACAGTTCACGGCGGAACACCAGCGGCACGTCATTACATAAAATGTCACGCAAAATCCCGCCAGACACTCCGGTCAAAACACCCGCGACGGCGCTGACCACAAAACCATGTCCCATTTCCAGGGCAATCTGGCAGCCAATAATGGTAAAGCCAATGAGACCCAAGGCATCCAGCACTAGGAAGACATTACGTAACTGTCGCATCCATTTGGCAATCAGGATCGTCACGAAGGCTGCGCAACAGGTCAGCACCAGATATTCGGGATGTTTGACCCAAGTCAAGGGATAATGTCCGAGCAGAACATCGCGGACCGAACCGCCACCCAGTGCAGTAACACAGGCAATAATCATCACGCCAAACCAGTCCATGCTGCGCCGGCCAGCGGACAGTGCCCCGGTCATGGCTTCAGCGGTAATTGCAATAATATAGATGACGGTCAGTAACATCGCCCTGCTTCCACCTGAGGCTTTGAGATGGCGGCTATTCTAAGCTAAATCTGTGTGAAAGTTATAAGAATCCGGCACAACATTGCTTAAATTTTTTCCCCGAGCCACAAATACAGGCCTGTTTCATGGTGATGCTCTGGTCTGTAGTCGGATCCAGGAAATACCAGCGACCTTCAAACTTCACAAAATGCGAAGCTTCATGATGCACCTGTGCCTGCTTGCCATCATGATAATGTGCCTTAAACTCGACTAAGGCATGATTTTTATCTATTTTTTCATTGGCTTGAACAATTTCAACTTTTAACCACTGATTGGCTTTACTCCAATCACTAATCGCTTGCAGGTCCAGCGCCTGTTGCTGACTCAGCGCAGTCGTGGTTTTGATATAATCGATTTCATGCTTGGCGAAGGCACTGTAACGGGAACGCATGAGTTGCTGTGCAGTCTCTGCGATCTGTTTTCCTGCATGCAGCGGCTGACAACAGCTGTGATATTCGCCTTGTCCACATGGACATGCTTCTGACATTTTAGTTCCATAAAAATAGCCCGACAATGCGGGCTATTTTAGCAAACTTTAAAGACCAAACATGACTAGAGTCTAGTCCTGTGCAGGAAGCTGCGGAATGATATGCACTTTGTCGATCTTATGACCGTCCATGGTGACGACCTCAAAGATATGCCCGTCTGCTTCAAACTTTTCACCGCTATGCGGTAAACGTGCCATATGGAATAACACATAGCCAGACAAGGTTGAATATTCTTCGGTTTCATTGACCAGATCACGATCCAGCAGCAACGAAACATGACGAATATCAGTGGAACCATCGAGAATCAGGCTGCCATCTTCCAGGCTTTCTGCGGCAGCTTGCAGCTCATCTTCATCCGGAAATTCACCGGCAATTGCTTCAAGGATATCAATTGGCGTGACAATCCCTTCAATCGAACCATATTCATTCAGGACAATCGCCATTTGCAATGGAGCCTGACGCAATTGCTCCATCACCATCAGAACCTGGGCATTTTCATGCACGATCACCGGTTCACGTAAGTGCTTTTCAAAATCCAGCACCCCGGTTTCAATGTATTCGTTCAGGACTTTATGGGTCAGTACCACCCCGGCAATATTATCCAGTTCACTACGCGCCACGATCAGACGTGAATGGCTCATTTGCAATAAATGTTCTTTGATACTGTCGGGCTCATTATCTAGATCAATCCATTCCAGTTCAGGACGTGGTGTCATCACCGACTTGACCGGACGTTCTGACAGACCCAGTACCCCCTGCACCATGACACTGTGATAAATGCCGTTTTCATCATTAAAGACTTCATCAGCAAAGGCACGCGTCGCCAGAACATCTTCCGGTTCAGACGAATCATTGTCCTGAGCAGGTTTGCCACCGAGCATCCGCATCACTGCTGAAGCAGTCCGGTAGCGCATGTCGGTGGTGGTCACCATTTTTTCCTGATTGCGTTTCATGGTCTGGTTAATAAATTCGACAATCACCGAGAAGCCAATTGCAGCATACAGGTAACCTTTCGGAATATGGAAACCGAAGCCTTCGACCACCAGTGAGAAGCCGATCATCATCAGGAAGCCCAGACACAGAATCACCACGGTCGGATGTCTGTTGACGAAATCCATCAGAGCTTTGGATGCCCAGAGCATAATCCCGATGGCAATAATCACGGCAATCATCATCACTGACAGGTCTTTGACCATACCGACCGCAGTAATCACGCTGTCTAATGAGAATACGGCGTCCAGCACCACGATCTGGACAATCACCATCCAGAATACCGCATGGACCGGATTTTCTTCTTTGATGACGGGTTTGGCTTCCAGACGCTCATGCAGTTCCATGGTGCCTTTAAACAGCAGGAACACCCCACCAAACAATAGAATCAGATCGCGGCCCGAGAAAGCATGATCAAAGATGTGGAATAGTGGATCAGTGAGGGTCACTACCCAGGCAATCGAGGCCAGTAAGATCAAACGCATCAGCAGGGCCAGCATCAAGCCGACAATCCGCGCCGTATTACGTTGTTCTGGTGGCAGTTTCTCCGCCAAAATAGCAATGAAAACCAGATTGTCGATCCCGAGTACAATCTCAAGAACAATCAACGTGAGTAAACCGACCCAGGCTGAAGGGTCTGACATCCATTCAAAGATCATACGCTTGGCTCCTGAAGCTCAGGACTGCAGCATGGAATCACCTGACGCTGTGACACAGCAAAACAGAATTTTTTATATTGAATAAGATCAATTATTTGGCGTAGATTTATAAAGTTAAACGGCCAACTACCACTACCCATCGTCGTTCTATTGTTGTGAAACCAATTTTCAGTATATCAAGATCAATTTGAAATTCACCTGTTTTCATAGCTGTTTATCGATGAATTTTGCTGAGCCCTATTGCAGTGAAAATGTCCCTGCTCACAGAATTGTCATATTTATTAATTAAGCTATAGTCACAAGAAAGAAAAATGATAAGGTGAAGAAAATAAATGCAAAGCGTAATTCAAATGACAGATTATTTTAAAGAAAACTCCCCAAAAACAACACGCCCTCTAGTGGCTCTCTATTGTGGTTCACGTGCAGGCAACAAACCGGTTTATTTAGAAAAAGCCATTCATCTCTCGCAAGGACTGGCAGAACATGGTTTCGGGCTGGTTTACGGTGGCGCCAGTATTGGCTTGATGGGACAGGTCGCGGATGCCATGATCCAGCATGGCGGTGAAGCTGTAGGGGTGATTCCTGAATTTATGCTGGATTATGAAATTGCCCATAACCAGCTCACCGAATTACATGTGGTGACCAGCATGCATCAACGCAAGGCTATGATGGCCGAGCGGGCCTGTGCCTTTGTGGCATTACCGGGTGGACTGGGCACGTTTGAGGAAATTCTGGAAATTGCCACTTGGGGTCAGCTAAACCAGCACCAGAAACCGATGATGCTCTATAACGTGAATGGCTTCTATGATGCCTTGATTGCGCAGCTGGACCGCGCCGTTGAAGATGGTTTTTTACCGCCACAGCATCGTGCCAAACTGATCATTTGTGAACACGAAGAAGAAATTTATACGACTTTAACCAATTTAGGCCATCCGCAAAGATTTGTAGTCTAAGCTTCTCAAGCAATAAAAAAGCGAGCACCTGGCTCGCTTTTTTATTGGATTTTTAATATCAGGTCTTATTGACCATAATTCGTCACAAACTCATAAAACATCGGCAAAGTCGTTGCCAGAATGACCGACATAGCCAGACCGAACATCAGTTTCATGGCATCTGCACTGACATTGCGTGACGTACGATGTTTATTGACTTCATCCAGAATCATCGACATGGCAAATTCACGACCTGCAAGTAATCCCAGGAATACCCAAGTGGTACTCATTGGAATATTGCTCCACTCTTTGAAGATCAACAGGATAATGGCATACAGGAAGTCGATAATCGTCGCAGCACGAATGTCGGTCACACCGGTTTTGGTATCGACAATTTTCTGGATGGCCCCACCACGTTGATACAGAATCACGCCCAGCAACACTACGAATACCGCAATCGCAAACATCAGGAATTCAAACGGTACCTGACGCGGCACATACACGAAGATGTTAGCCAGATCCTGAATCAGCCATTGACTCCACAGGAAACCGGTAGAAACCCACTGCAAGCCCATCCAGACCTTGGAGTGCTCCTGATGACGTGTCTTGGCAAAATGCCGTGCCAGCTGCTTGACCACAAAACGATAGATGACAATCGCTACAATAAAGGCGACGGCATAGCCCATCATCGATTTGACCATCATCGAGCCTAAGCTGGCGGGAGAGAAAATCGTAAGCACCAGGAAAGTGGTACTGACTGGAATCCCGTATTTGGTCAGCATCAACAGCAGAATTGGCGGCACAATGTACAGCCAGGTAATGCCACCTTCAGGGAAAGGAATCGTTTCTAAACGACCGTATGAGGCATCACCCACCCCAGATGCATACCAACCATAGACCAATACGACAATTAAAATTGAGCTGATATAAATCCACAACACCCACCATGGGCGATGTGAATTCGAAGAAATAAATGTCCCTAGGGTTTGAGGTACATCATTTCCGACAATAGAGTAAGCGGCCAAACAGAAGCCGATCACCATCAAAATCTCGATTGTCATAAAAACAAACCTATACGCGAGGAGATTTCAGCATTGCTGAAAAGTTGGCCCAAGATTATGACGGTTTTATTTCATTTTAATGACAAAAATGTCATATATGCGGTCACCTTACAAAAAAGAGCACCGAAGTGCCCTGAATTTAAAAGCTTTTGACTACTTGAGATTTACTTGATAAATCGTGGTACTGCCACTGACTTCATGGCCGACCACCAGGAGGGGTTTCTTGTTCGGGGAGTCTTTTGCCGGAATAAATACCAAACCTTCCGGTCCTAAATCACCGGCTTGTCCTATTTCAATCTGCTCTGTGGTCGCTTTAAAATCACGTGAATTGATATATTGCACGAAGACTGGTGATGCAGGTGTAGACACATCATAGACCATGATGCCACCGACACGCTCCAGCCCAATAAAGGCAAAGGTTTTTTGACCAATCTGCCCCAAGGTCACCCCTTCAGGTTCCGGCCCTTTATTGTCACTGCGATTATCCAGTCCGGCTTCTTCATGATTAAAGTTGAAAATCTCAGGATGATGTTTGGCAATATACTGCTCAAACTGATCACCCGAATCCCATACCAGTTCTAAACCGGTCTGTTGATCATTTTCCACCCAGATACTGACCGAGCGTGTACCAAAGCTATATAAAT
The DNA here is from genome assembly GCF_019343495.1 of Acinetobacter lwoffii. Lineage (NCBI taxonomy): Bacteria > Pseudomonadati > Pseudomonadota > Gammaproteobacteria > Moraxellales > Moraxellaceae > Acinetobacter > Acinetobacter lwoffii. Next base: position 1,993,485 of record NZ_CP072549.1, read on the forward strand.
GATCATAGACCAGATTGCCCCGTTCATTCAGTTTGGCTGTACCATCGGCATTTTTTTGATAGCCTTCAGTCCACGTAATATTTAAACGGCCCAGCAGATGATCTTCACGGCAGTCTTTGGCATCCCCTGCCACCGCGCCACAATACGCAAAATTATTCGGATTGAGTTCTGCTCCTTTGGCCAATACACGAAGATGAGCTGGCAAATCATCACCCAGACGGCGGTCAAAACCTTTGGCATGGACTAAGTGTTTCACCCGCCATTCTTCTACAAAGCCCTGGCTGATATCGTTATTGAAATATGCGGGATTGTTTTCACCCCAGGCACGGGCATCGCCTTCATTGGCAGACACAATATAGGTTTTGCCCGCGACCTCGAAACTTGCAATCGCATCTGGCATATATAAGCCACGGACATTGGCCCAAGTTTGAATATTGATTTTGCCTTTACCGTCGACACCATCCGCATCGCTGACATCCATGCCATGACCATTTATGCCATGATCTTTAAAGCCAAATGGATAAACAGCGAGTACTTTGGCAGAAGCCACATCAATTTTGGCCAAGGCATTGTTTTCCTGTAAGGTAACCCAGGCGGTTTTTCCATCTTTTGAAACAGTAATGTACTCAGGTTCAAAATCCTGTGCAGCACTCGCCTTTGGTCCGAAAATGCGGATGCCCTGTTCACGCAATACTGCTTCCCGTCCATTAAAGGACTTAAAGTCTGCTGTACGAACGATCGGGGCTTTTAAATTGGCCAGACTAATGACAGACACTGAACCTTCAGGGTCAACCTGATAATCATCAGAAGGCTCGCCTTCATTGGCCACCAACAAGCTTTGACCATCCGGTGTGAAAGTCAGCATGTCCGGCAAAGCACCCACCTGTACGTGGGCCAGCTTGGTCAAGTCTTTGGCCTGATATAAAGCAACATAGCCAGGATCGGTTTTCACAGCAGCCTGAATCGCAATGGCGACAACGCCATTGTGCACCGCGACACTGTTGACCTCAGCCTCTGGCGCAATATCATCTACCTTGATAGAAGTTATTTTTTTCGGCTGATCAGGTTGACTTAAATCCAGCACATCCAATACGCCTTCTTTGGCATTGACCACGAATAGGCGTTGACTCTCGGTATCAAAGGCCGGAATTTCTGCTGCACTTTGCGCAAACACACCCGATTCATAAGCGGCTAATTTGCTTAACTCGATCGAGTTCGGTGTAGCCTCGACGATTGGAACCGGTGTTTCATTTTCATTCTCACTCCCACATGCCACCATCCCCACAGCCAGCATGGCCACTATCAATGATTTTAATTTCATTTTTTTGTTGATCTATCATGAAGAATTCGTGACCAATTTATAACCAGAGCATTGCAGTGCCATGACAGATCGGTTGCAGTTCCTTGACACAACACCGCATAAAAGTTGAAACGCTTTATATACGACAGACTCGGCTGATTCCTTTAAACTATTCAAAATTTTCAGTTTTCCAGAATTATGAATGCCACGCCTACGCATCAAGCCTTAGATCCTGAGTTCAGACTGCTGGTCTTGTTGGTCTCGATTGGCTTTTTTATGCAGGGGCTGGATACCACCATTATTAATACGGCCCTACCTGCAATTGCCCAAAATTTGCAGGAAGATCCGCTACGCATGCACAGTGTGGTCGTGGCGTATGTGCTGTCTGTAGCGGCCTGCATTCCCTTAAGTGGCTGGCTGGCAGACCGGTTCGGGGTCAGAAATACCTATTTTGCTGCGATTATTATTTTCTCTTTGGCCTCTTTGGGCTGTGCCTGGTCAAGTAGCCTGAATGAATTATTGGTGTACCGGATCTTTCAAGGGATCGGTGGTGCATTATTGCTGCCGGTCGGCCGTTTGGCGATGCTGAAGATCATTCCCCGTACCCAGTTTCTGGCCGCCATGAGCCTGATGAGTCTGGCCGGCCTGATTGGTCCTTTGATTGGCCCAACCCTAGGTGGCTGGATGGTCGAATATCTGTCCTGGCACTGGATTTTCCTGATCAATCTGCCGATTGGCTTGCTGGGCGCACTAATTACCTTTAAGGCCATGCCGAATGTACTTGAACCTACAGTGGCCCGTTTTGATTATTGGGGCTTTATCTTGCTGGTCGTGGCCATGGTAGGTCTCTGTCTGGGAATTGAAAATTTTGCCAGTCCACAAAACTCGCTGTGGTGGAGTCTAAGCCTGATTCTGGCCGGTTTATTGGCCACCCTGGTTTATGCCTATCATTCGCATACGCATAGCAATGCCCTGTTTCGCAGCCGGCTGTTTAAAAAAAAAATTTATGCGATTGGTATTTTGGGTAATTTCTTTGCCCGTCTCGGCGGTAACTCGATTCCGTTTTTACTGCCGCTGATGTTGCAGGTGGCTTTCGGTTTCGAACCTTTTATTACCGGTTTATTGATGATTCCGACTGTGCTTGGTTCGCTGGCCTCCAAACCGATTATCCGCAACATCATTCAGCGTTTTGGCTACCGTCGGGTCTTGCTGGTCAATACCTTACTGGTAGGTCTATGTATTGCCAGTTTTGCCCTGACCACGGCGGAAACTCCGATCTGGCTCCGTGCGATACATTTCTTTATCTTCGGCATTTTAAATTCACTGCAATTCGTGTCGATGAATACCCTGACCTTAAAGGATTTAAGCCAGCAGGATGCCAGTAGCGGCAACAGTTTCCTGTCGATGATCATGATGCTGTCAATGAGTATCGGGGTGGCACTGGCAGGAACACTGGTGAACATGCTGAGTGCTTATTACGGCGCTGACAATCTGGTGGCTGCTTTTCATGTATCACTGATCTGTTTAGGCTGTATCAATATTATTGCGGCCTATATTTTCTGGCATATTCCTAAAAATACCCCGGTTTGATGCGCTATATTCACTTTGGGCTGATTGTAAGTTTTAGGCTAAATCACATATAGGCAAGGACTGAAGATGCAAAAAAATCAGGCTCCGAACAGAGTTAATAAATCGCTCTTGATTGGGCTTGGCGTGCTGATCACCGTGATCACGATCGCCATAGTTTATCTATGCCTAATGAAAGCACCCTCTGCCCATGCTGCCGATTATCCAATCCAGGGTTTTGATGTATCGCACCATCAGAAAGAAATTCAGTGGCAGCAGATTTCGCCTGAAAAATACCGTTTTGTTTATCTGAAAGCCACTGAAGGCGGCGACTTCAAAGATACCAAATTTCAGGAAAATTGGTTGAAAGCGCGTGAACATGGCTTTTTGGTCGGTGCCTATCATTTCTACCGCCTCTGCCGCGATGGCAGCATTCAGGCACAGAACTTTATTGACGCTGTTCCCAATAAACCGGATGCCTTACCGCCAGTGATTGATCTGGAATATGACAGCAAATGTATCAATACCTATTCTAAAGAGCAGCTTTTAAGCGAAATCCAGATCATGCACGATGCCCTGAAAAAGCATTATGGCAAGCAGCCGATTTTCTATATTTCTAAAGCTTTTTATAATATTGTACTGGCAGGACACTTTCCTAACGTACCACTCTGGGTACGTGAATACAAAGGTCTGCCTGATTTAAAAGATCAGCCTAAATGGACGTTTTGGCAACATACCAGTCAGGGGAAAATTCCCGGTATTACCACACCGGTAGACCTGAATGTTTTTTATGGCTCAGAACAGCAATGGCTGGATTTTCTCAAAAAGAATGCAATTGTAGTACCTTCATCTGAGAATAAAGCGAAATAAAGCTGATCGCCTGAAAACAAGTTCTTTATAAAAACAACAAGGAAATAAAAAGATTGAAATGGATAAAAGGCATTTTACTCGGTCTGGTGATTCTACTCCTACTCATCGCGGGTATGCTGGCTTATCTGTTGCAAGCTTCGGGCAAGGTTAGTGACTTTAAAGCGTGGCAGCCGCAAACCGGTATATCCGTTCACGGGCTTACAGTCAATTTTTTTGGTGTGTCCACCCTGTTACTCGATGATGGCCACGATCAGATCCTGATCGATGGTTTCTTTAGCCGGCCATCTTTGCGGCAAGTAATTACTCGACCTATTCAAAGTGATAAGCTGCTCTTAGAACAACTGGTACAATGCCATGAATTGAGCCGAACCCAAGCCATTCTGGTCAGTCATTCTCATTATGATCATGTTCTGGATGTCCCGGCTTTACTAGAGATGCTTCCCGAAACTGCTGTGGTCGGTTCGCCGAGCACCCTGAATATCGCCCGGGCAAATCCCAAAGTTACTCCACAGCAATTACAGCCGATTAAGCCTGGGCAAGTACAGCAATGGGGACATTTCCAGACCACGGCAATTCCCTCACAACATACCCCGCCCACAGCGATAAATGATGATTTAGGCGAAGAGCTGCTGCGGCCTTTAACTCTTCCGGCTAAATTTTCCGAATTTAAAGAAGGTGGCAGTTTCGATTACCTGATTGAGCATGCGGGACATAAAATTCTGGTCAAGACCAGTACCGGATTTATCCCGGATCAATTTAAAAACCTACAGGTCGATACTTTATTTTTAGGTATTGCCCAGCTCTCCAGACAATCCAGTGACTATCAGCAGCAATATCTGACTGAAACCCTGAACATGCTCAAGCCCAAAGTAGTGATTCCGGTGCATTGGGATGATTTTTTTCAGCCTTTAAAGCAGCCACTGCAATTTTTACCCCGTCTTGCCGATGACACTCCAAAAAGTTTGCAACTTCTGATTCAGGCTGCCGAGACACAAGGGACAAAAGTCATTCTGCTCAGCGGACCGCAACCCTATTTACTCAACTCAGCCTTCGCTTCCCAATCCGATTAAAGCCCCTTAAGATAGCGAACATGCGCAAAATTATTCATATTGATATGGATGCGTTTTATGCCTCGGTTGAGCTGCGTGAACGTCCAGAATTGAAAGACTTACCTGTGGTGATAGCCTCGCATCATCCTCGGGCGGTGGTCGCGGCTGCCTCCTACCCGGCACGAGTTTATGGCCTGCGATCTGCCATGTCCATGGGGCAGGCGCGCAAACTATGTCCTCAAGTTATCGTGATTGAGCCAGATTTTGCCAAATACCGGCAGGTATCGGCACAGATTCATCAGATCTTCCAACAATATACTTCCCTGATTGAACCACTGTCTCTGGATGAAGCCTTTCTGGATGTCACGGAGAATTTACAGCAGATTCCCAGTGCCACCGAAGTCGCCATGCGGATTCGCGAGGATATTTTTCAAGCGACCGGACTGACTGCTTCTGCCGGTGTGGCACCCAATAAATTTCTCGCTAAAATTGCTTCGGACTGGCACAAACCGAATGGCATCTGTGTAATTAAACCTTCGCAGGTACAGCGTTTTATCCAGGATCTGCCGCTGAAAAAAATTCCCGGCGTGGGAAAAGTCACTCAGGAAAAACTGAAAAGTCTGAATCTAGAAACTTTAGGCGATTTACAGCAAATTGATGAAGCCTTACTGATTCAACATTTTGGCAAATATGGCCGGCGGCTGTTTTTGTACGCTCAAGGTATTGATGAACGACCGGTCGAAGTAGAACGGGAACGCCAGCAAATTTCCAAAGAAACCACTTTTGATGATGACCTGCATCTGAACCAATGTCGCCCCTATTGGGAACCTTTACTTGGACAAGTATGGCAAAGTCTGCAAAAGAAACAGCTTTCGGCTCGCGGCGTTACGGTCAAATTAAAACTCAAGAACTTTCAGGTGATGCAACACAGTAAAAGTTTTAAACAGGTGCTGCGTAGCCCACAGGAATTAGCCCAAGCCTTGGACTTACTGCTCGACGACCTGCATATTGCCCCGCAGATGCAATTCCGGCTGATCGGTGTTGGCGTGTATCAGCTCAGCGTCCCCGAGACTGAAACCCAGTTATTGCTGCTCTAAACCTTTTTTGATCACGTTTTAGGCATCAGTTTAAAAATACGGCAACTTTGTTTTTACATTTTGATTTTTTAGAGTACTCTATCTGCGCAATGCATTATCCATGTATGTGCTGAGATGCTGAAAATCACCTTTACTTTCAGCATGCTGTCCTGTGATTAGCGTGACGATCAAATCCGAATATTACAGGGCAACTCTGATGTAACTCATGGAATCCCCTCCTGCATGTCTTCTGTAAATTCTTCTATTGTTCAAGAACAACGCGCACGTAAAGCTGCGCTATCTAGTTTTGTTGGTGCTGTTGTCGATTGGTATGATTTTCTCCTTTACGGCATTGTTGCAGCCTTAATTTTTAAAGATCAGTTTTTCCCTAGTATTGGCGAGAACATGGGCACCCTGGCGGCACTAGCCACCTTTGGGGTCGGCTTCCTGTTTCGTCCTTTAGGCGGTGTGGTATTTGGTCACTTTGGTGACAAGCTCGGCCGCAAAAAAATGCTGGTACTCACGGTAATCCTGATGGGAATTTCCACGGTCGGGATTGGTCTACTGCCAAATTTCGAGGCAATTGGCTGGTGGGCTCCGGTGCTGTTGGTGTTTTGTCGAGCCTTGCAAGGCTTTGCTGTCGGTGGTGAATGGGGCGGCGCAGCTCTGATGGCAGTTGAAAATGCACCCAAGGGTAAAAAAGCCTTTTATAGCAGTGGCGTTCAGGTCGGCTATGGTGTTGGCTTGGTATTGGCCACCGGTGCAGTGTCGATTATTATTGCGACACTGGGTGAAGAAGCCTTTGCCGAGTGGGCATGGCGTATTCCCTTTCTGGCCAGTATCGTATTGTTAGCTGTGGCGATGTGGATTCGCCGTGATCAGGATGAATCTCAGGAATTTGTAGAAAAGGTGGTCAAAGCAGACCATCATCCAGAAAAGCTGCCAATCTTGCAAGCCATCAGCAAACATCCAAAAGCTTTCTTCTATATCATTGCCTTACGTCTGACTGAATTGCTGACCATGTATCTGGTCACCAACTTTGCCCTGAACTATTCCACCAGCAACCTAGGCATGGACAAACAGTTCTTCCTGAATATCACGCTGATGGTCGGGGTAATTAGCTGTTTCAGTATTCCATTTTTTGCTTGGCTGGCGGATAAATTCAATCATCAGAAAATGTGTGTCTGGGGCGGTTTGATTGGTGCGCTTTCAGCCTTTCCATTTTTTATGGCGCTCGATGCACAAAACACCTGGATGATCATTGTCGGGGCAATTTTACTGGCGAACGTCGCACACGATATGGTGGTCAGTGTCCATCAACCGATTTTCACCTCCCTGTTTGGCACAGAATACCGCTACAGCGGTGCCGGAGTTGGCTATCAGGTGGCGAGCATCATTGGGGGTGGTTTTACCCCATTTATTGCAGCGGCACTGGTGATTTGGGCGGATGGTTCATGGCATTATGTAGCCATCTATCTGGCGGTGGGTTGTCTGCTGACTGCACTGGTCGCAGCCCTGATGCCCAAAACTCAGGATGAACAACATGACAGTTGAACGTTTACATGTATCGAAACGCTTTTCGGAAATTGCCATTGCCGGTAATCTGGTACATCTTGCCGGCCAGCTGGCCACAGATGTCGAACTGGATATTAAAGGGCAAACCCAACAGACTTTAGATATTATTGACCAGTTTCTGGCAGATGCCGGTACAGACAAAAGTCACATCATGTCGGTAACTATCTATTTGAAAGATATTGAAAAGGATTATGCAGCCTTCAATGAAGTCTGGGATGCCTGGGTCGCTGATATCGAAGCGCTGCCTCGTACCTGTGTAGAAGCAAAACTCTATGATCCACGGGTATTGGTCGAACTGACTGTCGTGGCGGTTAAACCGGAATAATGTTTCAAGATCGATATTCATAAAAAAAGCATGCTTCTGGCATGCTTTTTTGTTTTAACCGACTGCTTTAATTTTACTGCGCTCTAAATCCGAATATAAATAATATTTTTTCAGATCATTGCTAACTGTATATTTGGGCATTTTCTGCATTTGCGCTTGCTCCTGCAAAAAGTCTTGGCGCAACTGATAATATTCCGGCACATCGTCGTAACGGATCACCCGATAACCAGCCATGGTCAGTAATGCATCCTGGAACCCTGTCTGTTGTGGACGCTTAAGGATTAAAGGGTCATCTACCGCTACAACTGCCAGAATCTGATATTGCTGATCCAGAATTACAAAATCTGCAGTCAGGTTGCGGTACTTATGTCGAGTCCGGTTAAATTTAGTCGTCATTAAGGCATCATAGGAAACATGTGCCAGAATAATGTATTCAGGTAAGACTTCTCTCAGGCGAGTGAAGGTCAATTGCTCATTCAGGTTAAAAATAGCACGTTGCTTTAACGCACTGTCTTGTGGTTTGGAATTATTTCCGAGCTTTTTCCATGCCATGAGCACGACACAGAAGAGCAGGAAACTCCCAATCATAATATAGGTGGTCATGCCTAAATCCTTGCATTCTTATAATCATTTTTGTTTTATTGTTGTGCAGTATAAACCCACGCTTTATTTTAAATAGAGCTAACAACCAATCTGTTTAAATACCCATACAACTGGTATCAAAACTCGATTCTATGTTACCTAAAGTGACATCTCTCTAGATGCCAATGAAAGTGGATTTAAAGTACTGATAATGCACTCTAAAACATCCATGGAATTGATCGCAATACATATCTGCCCAACTGTAGGACAATTCCGACAAAGTGTTATTTTTATATCACTTTTTTAAAGAACTTAGTCCAAATAATATATTCTTTTACACTTTCAACGAACAAGCTCAGGCTACGTTACTTTACCCAAGAGCTAAAAAAAGACACCGAAGTGTCTTTTTGTTAACTTAATTATGCACGTGATTTGGGCTTCGCTTTAGGCTTTGGCCCACCAAACGGTTTTTTGGCATCGCCTGTTTCACGCGGCGGCAAACCAGTGTGCTGGGTCAGAATTTGACCACGTTCAGGACGTTTCTTGGTATTTGAAGGACGTGACTGAGCCTGTGCAGCCTTGCTACGATTCCCTTGCTCACCGGTACGTTTTTGCGAATCACCGGCAACCGTCGAGTTCTTCTTACGCGCCGATTGATACTGACCATCTGCACTGCCTACAGGCTGATAAGTCGGAATCAAATGCTGTTTCGAATTACCAATCAAATCCTGACGACCCATTTCTTTCAGGGCTTCACGCAGTAAAGGCCAGTTGTTTGAATCATGATAACGCAAGAAAGCTTTGTGCAAACGACGACGCTTCTCACCTTTCACAATGTCAACATTTTCAGTATAACGCGCCACTTTCGCCAGCGGGTTTTTACCCGTGTAATACATAGTAGTTGCAGTCGCCATCGGTGATGGATAGAAGGTCTGTACCTGATCGGCACGAAAACCATTCTTCTTCAACCAAATCGCCAGATTCATCATGTCGTAATCGGTGGTGCCCGGATGCGCCGCGATGAAGTAAGGAATCAAGTATTGTTCCTTACCGGCTTCTTTACTGTAACGATCAAACATTTGCTTGAAGCGGTCATAGGTACCAATACCCGGCTTCATCATTTTATTGAGTGGACCTTTCTCGGTATGTTCAGGCGCAATTTTTAAGTAACCACCGACATGATGGGTGACAAGTTCTTTGACATATTCAGGGTTTAAAACCGCAAGGTCATAACGTAGGCCTGAACCAATCAGAATTTTTTTAATGCCTGGTAAAGAACGTGCTTTACGATATAACTGCGTCAATGGCGCATGGTCGGTATGCAGGTTTTGGCACACGCCCGGGAATACACATGACGGTTTACGACAGTTCTTTTCAATCTCAGGATCTTTACATGCCAGACGGTACATATTGGCTGTTGGGCCACCCAGGTCCGAGATAATGCCAGTAAAGCCTGGAGCCGTATCACGGATTTTTTCCACTTCACGCAGAATCGATTCTTCAGAACGGTTCTGAATAATACGACCTTCATGTTCCGTAATCGAACAGAAAGTACAGCCACCGAAACAGCCACGCATGATGTTCACAGAGAATTTGATCATGTCAAACGCAGGGAAACGGGCATTGCCATAAGCAGGATGCGGCAGACGTGCATAAGGCAGGTCAAACACATAGTCCATCTCTTCCGTAGTCAACGGAATTGGCGGTGCATTCAACCAGACATCACGTTCACCATGCTTTTGCACCATGGCACGCGCATTCCCCGGATTGGTTTCCAGATGTAGAATACGGTTGGCATGTGCATAGAGCACTGGATCTGCAGCAACTTCTTCAAAAGCAGGCAAACGGATTACGGCCAATTCGCGCGGCGGTAACTTATGTTTAATCGCTTTAGAAGCCGGTTGCAGTTGCACAATTTGCGTATCAGGATCTAAGTCATCCCCTGCTCGCACAATCGGATTGGCGACATGTTCTTTTTGGAAACCTTGGTACTGACTAGAATCCTTGCCTTGTTCAATCTCACAACCCTCGATATCTTCAGTCATGACATACGGGTTAATAATTGGATCAACACGGCCAATGGCATCGACATCATTCGATGCAATTTCCACAAACTTGGCTTTAGAGGCACGGTTGTGTTTATTCACAATAAACGCTGTACCGCGAACATCAGTAATCTCGTGAATTTTCTCGCCACGCGCCAAGCGATGCATGATTTCAGTGATTGAGCGTTCGCCATTACCGTACATTAAAAGATCGGCTTTTGAATCCATCAAGACTGAACGACGGACTTTGTCTGACCAGTAATCATAATGTGCAATACGACGTAACGACGCTTCAATACCGCCGAGCAATACTGGTACATCCGGATAAGCTTCACGAACACGCTGGCAATACACAGTTGCCGCACGGTCTGGACGTTTGTTTGGCTGATTGTCTGGTGAATAGGCATCATCAGAACGGATTTTACGGTCAGCCGTATAACGGTTGATCATGGAATCCATATTCCCTGCTGTTACACCCCAGGCAATATTTGGTTTACCCAAAACGCGGAACGCATCCACGCTGGTCCAGTCTGGCTGTGCAATAATACCGACACGGAAGCCTTGTGCTTCCAGGGTACGGCCAATAATGCCTGAACAGAAAGATGGATGATCGATATAAGCATCACCACAAACTAAAATAAAATCACAGCTGTCCCAGCCGAGTTGATCCATTTCCTCGCGTGACATCGGCAAAAATGGCGCAGGGTCAAAACAAGACGCCCAATATTTGTCGTAATCAAACAACGCTTTTGGCGCAGTCTGCATGGTATAAGCAGTAGACATGGCTAGCAATTCTCGGCTGGCAGATGATAGGAGATCTAAAAATAAGATCAAAGATGAAAGCCGATTATTTTACCATGAATCAGGTCTAGCTTGCTTGATTATAATTTATACAAAATCAGAGACTAACTGAACCACTTTCTATTTGTCACTTGAATCTAAAGTTTAAATATATCAAAAAAGAAATTTATCTTATTTATGAGGAGGAAAGCTTGGACAGAATCTCTAATTTGAACGGAGTCTTAAACTAAATGCCAAACCTGTCAGTAATAACGCTGTGATAAACACAGTTAATCCTATCCAGCCATAATTTTCCCATACCAATCCGCTTGAGCTCCCCAACACGCTTGAACCCAGGTAATAGCAAAATAAATACAGCGACGAACCGACTGCCCGATACTGTAACGACTGGATCGACACCCAGCTACTGGCAGTCGAATGGGCAGCGAAGAAAGAAAAAGTAAAAATCAGCAATCCGATAAAAACAACAACCAACTGATTAATCAGCATCAGCGCCAAGCCCACAAGCATCATCAGGATCATGGCTGCCAATATTCTGAATTTGCCATAATGCCGTCCCCAGTGTGCTGCTCGAGGGGAGCTATAAATACCAGCCAAATAAGTAATCGAAATCACGCCAATCCAGACATGAGATAATTCAAATGGCGCTTGGATCAAGCGATAACTCAGATAATTAAATACCGAGACAAAGCAGCCCATCAAGATAAAACCTTGCAGGAATAAAACCCGAAGTTTTGAATCAGCGAGATTCTGCCTAAATGAGTTTTTAAAACGATTCAGCTTGATTGGATAGGCTTTAAAATGTTGCGAAGCGGGTAATAGGTAAGAAAATAATCCAGCGATACAAAGATTTAAGATACCGATAATCAAAGTGGCAGATTGCCAGGAGATAAAATCCACTAAAACTCCGGCAATTAAACGCCCTCCCATACCACCTATCGCTGTGCCAGAAATATATAAGCCCATGGCAAAACCGATATCTTTTTCTGCAATTTCTTCTCCGATATAAGTCATCGCGACCGCAGCGACACCACTGACTGTCAATCCAATCATTACTCGTGTGGTCAGAAACACGGACCAGATCGGCAATATTGCACTTAATAGTAATAATACTGAGACTGAAAATAGAGACCAGACCATAATCGGCTTACGACCGAATCGGTCTGATATTAGTCCAGTAAAAATCAGGCCAACTGCCAAGGCAATGGTAGAAAAAGATAAAGGGAAACTGCTTTGAGTCGGGCTGACCTGGAAATAATCAGCCAGAATCGGCATCATCGGCTGTACGCAATACAGTGATGAAAAAATGGCAAAGCCAGCAAGGAATAAGGAAAAAAGCACTGCTTTAAAAGCAGAAGAGCCATATTCAATATGGCTTGAAGATGAATTTGAGGACATATCCGCTCCATAGACCGGTTCAGTATACGCCTCTCAATTTTATTTTTATGTGATGTTTCAGTCGAAATAGCACATAAATAACATTTATTTGACTAAATTCTACGCATAAAAAAATCCCCCTCTGCCTTGGCGGAGGGGGATTTTCGAATAATGAGCTGGCGATGACTTACTCTCACATGGGTAACCCCACACTACCATCAGCGCTAAGAGGTTTCACTTCTGAGTTCGGGAAGGGATCAGGTGGTTCACTCTTGCTATGGTCGCCAGCACAACTGTTTATGGATACTTGCTAGGTCTTATTGAGATGCCTTGCTTTCTACCAAATAGAATTCATTAACAGGTATATCTGAGTTCTTGCGAGTAGAACTAAGCAGTGCTTAATTATACTCTCATTTGTTCTTTAGCGTTCACTAAATCAAGCTGTTTTGCTTAATATCGAATCAATTGATCCTCACTTCTTTCGAAGTTCGTACAACAACTGTTTGGGTGTTGTATAGTCAAGCCTCACGAGCAATTAGTATTGGTCAGCTTCACATATCACTATGCTTCCACATCCAACCTATCAACGTCGTAGTCTTCAACGGCTCTTTAGGAGACATAAAGTCTCGGGGAAATCTTATCTTGAGGTAGGCTTCCCGCTTAGATGCTTTCAGCGGTTATCCCTTCCGAACATAGCTACCCGGCGATGCCACTGGCGTGACAACCGGTACACCAGAGGTTCGTCCACTCTGGTCCTCTCGTACTAGGAGCAGATCCTCTCAAATTTCCAACGCCCACGGTAGATAGGGACCGAACTGTCTCACGACGTTCTAAACCCAGCTCGCGTACCTCTTTAAATGGCGAACAGCCATACCCTTGGGACCTGCTTCAGCCCCAGGATGAGATGAGCCGACATCGAGGTGCCAAACACCGCCGTCGATATGAACTCTTGGGCGGTATCAGCCTGTTATCCCCAGAGTACCTTTTATCCGTTGAGCGATGGCCCTTCCATACAGAACCACCGGATCACTAAGACCTACTTTCGTACCTGCTCGACTTGTGGGTCTCGCAGTTAAGCGCGCTTTTGCCTTTATACTCTACGCGTGATTTCCGACCACGCTGAGCGCACCTTCGTACTCCTCCGTTACTCTTTAGGAGGAGACCGCCCCAGTCAAACTACCCACCAGACATGGTCCTCGTCCCGGATAACGGGACAGAGTTAGAACCTCAATATTACCAGGGTGGTATTTCAAGGACGGCTCCATCGCAACTAGCGTCGCGACTTCAAAGCCTCCCACCTATCCTACACAAGTAAGATCAAAGTTCAATGTCAAGCTGCAGTAAAGGTTCACGGGGTCTTTCCGTCTAGCCGCGGGTACACCGCATCTTCACGGCGAATTCGATTTCACTGAGTCTCTGCTGGAGACAGCGCCCCCATCATTATGCCATTCGTGCAGGTCGGAACTTACCCGACAAGGAATTTCGCTACCTTAGGACCGTTATAGTTACGGCCGCCGTTTACTGGGGCTTCGATCAAGAGCTTCGCTTACGCTAACCCCATCAATTAACCTTCCAGCACCGGGCAGGCATCACACCCTATACGTCCACTTTCGTGTTTGCAGAGTGCTATGTTTTTAATAAACAGTTGCAGGGGCCTGGTTTCTGAGGCTGTCGCCCGCTCAAGGAGCAAGTCCTATCACCGACAACAGCGTACCTTCTCCCGAAGTTACGGTACCATTTTGCCTAGTTCCTTCAGCAGAGTTCTCTCAAGCGCTTTGGTCTACTCGACCTGACCACCTGTGTCGGTTTCGGGTACGATTCCTGTGTAACTGAAGCTTAGAGACTTTTCCTGGAAGCATGGTATCAGCCACTTCACTGTACAAGTACAGCTTGCTATCAGTTCTCAGCATAGAGTACCCCGGATTTGCCTAAGATACATGCCTACAACCTTCCACCTGGACAACCAACGCCAGGCTGACTTAACCTTCTCCGTCCTCTCATCGCATTACACAGAAGTATTGGAATATTAACCAATTTCCCATCGACTACGCCTCTCGGCCTCGCCTTAGGGGTCGACTCACCCAGCCCCGATTAACGTTGGACTGGAACCCTTGGTCTTTCAGCGTGCGAGTTTTTCACTCGCATTGTCGTTACTCACGTCAGCATTCGCACTTCTGATACCTCCAGCAGACTTCTCAATCCACCTTCATCGGCTTACAGAACGCTCCCCTACCACGCATAATAAATTATGCATCCGCAGCTTCGGCATATAGTTTTAGCCCCGTTACATCTTCCGCGCAGGCCGACTCGACTAGTGAGCTATTACGCTTTCTTTAAAGGGTGGCTGCTTCTAAGCCAACCTCCTAGCTGTCTATGCCTTCCCACATCGTTTCCCACTTAACTATAATTTTGGGGCCTTAGCTGGCGGTCTGGATTGTTTTCCTCTTGACTACGGACGTTAGCACCCGCAGTCTGTCTCCCGGATAGTACTCATTGGTATTCGGAGTTTGCATCGGTTTGGTAAGTCGGGATGACCCCCTAGCCGAAACAGTGCTCTACCCCCAATGGTATTCGTCCGAGGCGCTACCTAAATAGCTTTCGGGGAGAACCAGCTATCACCAAGTTTGATTAGCCTTTCACCCCTATCCACAAGTCATCCCCTGGCTTTTCAACGACAGTGGGTTCGGTCCTCCAGTTAGTGTTACCCAACCTTCAACCTGCTCATGGATAGATCACCTGGTTTCGGGTCTATACCCAGCAACTAAACGCCCTATTAAGACTCGGTTTCCCTACGGCTCCCCTATTCGGTTAACCTTGCTACTGAATATAAGTCGCTGACCCATTATACAAAAGGTACGCAGTCACCGGACTAAGCCGGCTCCCACTGCTTGTATGCATGCGGTTTCAGGATCTATTTCACTCCCCTCACAGGGGTTCTTTTCGCCTTTCCCTCACGGTACTGGTTCACTATCGGTCAGTCAGGAGTATTTAGCCTTGGAGGATGGTCCCCCCATATTCAGACAAGGTTTCACGTGCCTCGCCCTACTCGACATCATCATATAAGCCCTTTCGTGTACAGGACTATCACCGTCTACGGTCGCACTTCCCAGAGCGTTCCACTAGAACTTATATGACTTAATGGGCTCTTCCCCTTTCGCTCGCCGCTACTGAGGGAATCTCAATTGATTTCTTTTCCTAAGGGTACTGAGATGTTTCACTTCCCCTCGTTCGCCTTGCAACACTATGTATTCATGTTGCAATACCTACCTTATGGTAAGTGGGTTTCCCCATTCAGACATCTCCGGATCACAGGATATTTGCCGCCTCCCCGGAGCTTTTCGCAGGCTATCACGTCTTTCTTCGCCTCTGACTGCCAAGGCATCCACCACATGCACTTAATTACTTGACTATACAACCCCAAACAGTCGTTTATCCTTACAAGTAGGATAAGCAACAGATCGTGTCTTTCAACACTCTCATACAGTTGGCGTTTCGTAGATTTAACTACAGTACAGCTTCAATTAGATTCATATACCAAAACGCTTGATTCAGTTAATTTCGCTAGAACTCATTTCTTGTAGTTGCCTACTTGAAACGAGTTTGAACAAATTATTTCAACTCAAATATATTCTGTTAATGATTTTTCCAGCCTTCGTCAGGTCAGGAAACTGTGATAAATCACAGAGATTATCAAGTGCGCGTATCATAACGCTTGTACTTGCTAATCTCTAGGATCTAAACACTTGATCGCTTAAGGACTAAACTAACAATCAACTGATTGTCTATTTATTAGCTTTTGTCTTTATACATTCCGTAGGAATGTATGGTGGAGACTAGGAGAGTCGAACTCCTGACCTCCTGCGTGCAAAGCAGGCGCTCTACCAACTAAGCTAAGTCCCCAGCTTATCAATAAGTCAATGTTTCTGATTTTCCGTACTTCGTCAGTAGTGGTGGGTCTGACAAGACTTGAACTTGTGACCCCACGCTTATCAAGCGTGTGCTCTAACCAACTGAGCTACAGACCCTCAGATACATCGTATGAAGAACAACTTGTTGTGGATTCTTACCAATCGTCAATCTTTCGTTAAGGAGGTGATCCAGCCGCAGGTTCCCCTACGGCTACCTTGTTACGACTTCACCCCAGTCATCTGCCACACCGTGGTAAGCGTCCCCCCTAAGGTTAGACTACCTACTTCTGGTGCAACAAACTCCCATGGTGTGACGGGCGGTGTGTACAAGGCCCGGGAACGTATTCACCGCGGCATTCTGATCCGCGATTACTAGCGATTCCGACTTCATGGAGTCGAGTTGCAGACTCCAATCCGGACTACGATCGGCTTTTTGAGATTAGCATCCTCTCGCGAGGTAGCAACCCTTTGTACCGACCATTGTAGCACGTGTGTAGCCCTGGTCGTAAGGGCCATGATGACTTGACGTCGTCCCCGCCTTCCTCCAGTTTGTCACTGGCAGTATCCTTAAAGTTCCCGGCTTAACCCGCTGGCAAATAAGGAAAAGGGTTGCGCTCGTTGCGGGACTTAACCCAACATCTCACGACACGAGCTGACGACAGCCATGCAGCACCTGTATGTAAGTTCCCGAAGGCACCAATCCATCTCTGGAAAGTTCTTACTATGTCAAGACCAGGTAAGGTTCTTCGCGTTGCATCGAATTAAACCACATGCTCCACCGCTTGTGCGGGCCCCCGTCAATTCATTTGAGTTTTAGTCTTGCGACCGTACTCCCCAGGCGGTCTACTTATCGCGTTAGCTGCGCCACTAAAGCCTCAAAGGCCCCAACGGCTAGTAGACATCGTTTACGGCATGGACTACCAGGGTATCTAATCCTGTTTGCTCCCCATGCTTTCGCACCTCAGTGTCAGTATTAGGCCAGATGGCTGCCTTCGCCATCGGTATTCCTCCAGATCTCTACGCATTTCACCGCTACACCTGGAATTCTACCATCCTCTCCCATACTCTAGCCAACCAGTATCGAATGCAATTCCCAAGTTAAGCTCGGGGATTTCACATTTGACTTAATTGGCCACCTACGCGCGCTTTACGCCCAGTAAATCCGATTAACGCTTGCACCCTCTGTATTACCGCGGCTGCTGGCACAGAGTTAGCCGGTGCTTATTCTGCGAGTAACGTCCACTATCCAAGAGTATTAATCTCGGTAGCCTCCTCCTCGCTTAAAGTGCTTTACAACCAAAAGGCCTTCTTCACACACGCGGCATGGCTGGATCAGGGTTCCCCCCATTGTCCAATATTCCCCACTGCTGCCTCCCGTAGGAGTCTGGGCCGTGTCTCAGTCCCAGTGTGGCGGATCATCCTCTCAGACCCGCTACAGATCGTCGCCTTGGTAGGCCTTTACCCCACCAACTAGCTAATCCGACTTAGGCTCATCTATTAGCGCAAGGCCCGAAGGTCCCCTGCTTTCTCCCGTAGGACGTATGCGGTATTAGCATCCCTTTCGAGATGTTGTCCCCCACTAATAGGCAGATTCCTAAGCATTACTCACCCGTCCGCCGCTAGGTAAAGTAGCAAGCTACTCTTCCCCGCTCGACTTGCATGTGTTAAGCCTGCCGCCAGCGTTCAATCTGAGCCATGATCAAACTCTTCAGTTTAATACTATGTAGTGCCTTAAAGGGCACCAATCTTGGCTCATCAATTTTCTGACAAATATTTCTCAAATAAACTTCGAGTAATTTCTACCATCAATCAATGAAAATAATTTCGATCGATCAACCAGTAAAAATCCACACAAGTTGTTCTTCATAATCTCTTAATGATCTTCTTGCTGATTCGTCACCAGCAAGCTAGGTCGGCTATATTACTCTCTATCTCTAGAAAGTCAACCAGTAATGAAAACTATTTTTAAACTTTATTTCTAAAACCCAACTCAATCAAACTTAACTAAGTCACTGTTTTATCAGAAGTTTTAATCTTCATCACCGCCGATGGATGTGCATTCTACAGCATTTCAGAACGCTTGCAACACTTCTTGCAAAGATTTTTTATCGTGTGTTTATTTTTCAAACCAATGAAAACATAAAACACTGTTATATATAGTTAATTTATTTTCATTATTTTTAAATTTTATTGAGCACATCCAACGAAACCAACCTGCAAATAACATAAAATATTGTTTTATTTGAATTTAAATTATAATAATCTTTATCACATGACTTATATCGTTCAATTCACATTCTATTCTTGTTTGATTTTTCATCAACCTGGCGTTTATATACACAAAACTTGTTTTATCCGGTCTTCTTCCAAGATACATAGGCCCTATTTAAATATGGAAAAATTGATTGCAACGCTAAAAATTAAAAAGCCATCGCTATTGAGCAATGGCTTTTGGAGTACTGAGTAACAATTAGAATTTCATACTGACACGTGCCCAGTAATTACGTCCCATATTATTAAACTGCTCGGTTGTTGGTAAACCTGTCCCGGAAGCACCCATTTTATTTAAGTGCTCGGTATAAGTCCGGTCTAGGACATTATCGACTCCGACTGATATATCCACGCTATCCATGACATGGTAGCTACCGTTTAAAGACAAAGTGCCAAAACCTGCGCTCTGCTTGTTGTCATAACCCACAATATTACCTTCGTTAAGACTGATCCGGTTTTGACCATCTACTACACGCCATAGCAATCCAAAATTATATTTGTCTTGAACATAGCGCAAGTTAACACGGGCTTCTAAAGGAGAGATTTGTGGTAACGGCGTATTATCTGTGGTGTTTTCACCCCAGGCATACATGGCGCTGATATCGGCCTGCAGGCGGTCAGTAAACTGGTAACCAATTCCAGCTTCTGCACCAGCGATAGTGGCATCGACATTACGGGTATGTGCTTCAAGCATTCCCATCATGCCAGTAGGTTTATATGTCGTTAACACATAATCATTAATCAAACCTGCGTATGCGGATGCCCATGAGTTGAAATGACCATGCTCATGTTGATAACCAAAATCAAACTGTAATGTCTTTTCAATATCAATATTGGCAAAAGTATTGACGTTATCATTTCCCGTTTTAGGACTAAACAATTCCCAGTAATCCGGCATACGCTCGACATAACCCAGACCAATATAGGTCTTGCCATCGTCATGATCGGGATGATGATTTTCAAAACGAATAAAGGCACTCGGTAAAGTCTCTTTACGATCAATACCACGCTTAACTGAATCAATATTGACTTGATCAATACGCAAGCCTGAAACGACTTTATTATCATCTTCTAGATCATAGCTCAATTCACCAAAACCACCAATGGATTGAAACTCCATATCTGTTGTTACATGAGAGTTCATCATGGGTTTAGTCGAATGGTACATACCGCCCGCATGTTTATTTAATTGAGAATCTACACCACTGACTAACTGTAGCTTATCCCACTCATGAGTCATTGATAGTCGTGAATTTAAAGTTCGACGTGTAACGGTCATGGCTTTATTAGGTTCATCAACTTGACGTAAGCTAAAATTATCCATGATATGGTCATTAAAATTGTAGTTGACCTGTGCTTCTACTTTCTTAAGTGTCTCTGTTAGGTTTTGTTTTTGTACACGCAAACCTAAACTTTCACGTGCAAATTGAGAGCCATCCATCGTACGGCCAGCATAAACTGATTCACCATCTGCCTTACCGCCACTTAGCTCGACCCAAGTATCTTCATCTGGTGTCCAGCCAATCGCCAAATCAGTATTCCAGCGTTCCCAGTCTGAAGGAACTGTATTTCCATCCCCATCTTGATAACTATTCGATACCGAACGATTGGTATTCAGACGGATATATTTCTGTTCATCGCCTGCTGCGACTTCGACATTATGATCAAGGCGCCCGAAAGATCCCATCAAGACACTGGCCTGACCACGATAGTTTTGATCTTGATCAAACTGTTCCGGTGTACGTTCGAAAATCACCGTGGCCGCAGAGCCAGTATTGGCATACTGAACCGTTTGCGGTCCTTTAATCACCGAAATACGGTCATAGCTTTCCGGAGAAATATAGGAGGTCGGCGAATCCATACGACTTGGACAGGCGCCCAGGTTTTCAGTGCCATCAGTCAGGATCTTAATTCGTGAACCAAACATACCGCGGAATGTCACATCACCATTGGTGCCGGCACCGCTATTGACCGAACTAAAGCCAACAATACTTTGTAAATAATCCGCACCATCACTGGCAGGAATCGGTTGAATCGGCTGTTTAGGGTCGGCGCGGACAATCAGCCCATTGGCATCATTACCTGCTGCCGATGTCACCACAATCGGGGCAAACGTCTGCACTGGCATGGCGTCATTGGCCATCACTATCGAAGAATAACAAGCAACACAAATCGCAGCCGCAAGTGGCTGTAAAGAAAATTTAGGCTGAGCCATTTCTCTATCTCACTAAATACATAAATTAGGCACGGCTTGAGTCAATACCAACCCAAGCTGAAAAATGCAGATTTATGCAGGCAGTGGTGGCGCTCGCCCCTGAGGAATTAAGAAGAGTTGCTGAAGGACAAACCAGACATGCTTAAAGGTTTTTTGATAGGCAATTAAACGGACATGAATCCGGTCAAGAACCTGTTTGATGTCCAGATCAGGCGGTAAGACTAAATTGGCATGAACCTTACAGTACTGACACTGATGATTGGCATCATGATGATCATGTTGAAGATGATCAGATTGGATAAGGTGACTATGCTCGCCAGCGCTATGCTGCGCATGAGCATCTGTCGCGATAAAAAGCGCACGCGTGATGGTTTCACAGACCGGAGCAACCTGATATTGCTTCGGTAACAAAGGCTGTAAAAATACAGCAATCTGTAGAAACACAGCTGCAAATGCAAATAGCAGCCCCGCGCGTAAAAACACAGGCTATTCCTAAAACATGCTTATGTTGATTATAACAAAGCCCAATCAGAATTGGGCTTTGTTAGACCATTTAAATAAACTTTAAAATGATCCTAGCGTTTCACTGCCACCTTGTCTTTATTACGCTGGCGAACCAGTTTTTCCACTTTTTCACGTGCACGTTGACGTTTTAATGGTGATAAATAATCAACAAATAATTTGCCATTTAAGTGATCCATTTCATGTTGGATACACACAGCGAGAAGTCCGTCAGCATCAAGCTCAAATGCTTGACCTTGCAGATTAATTGCCTCGATTTTTACACGTGACGGAC
Source organism: Acinetobacter lwoffii (assembly GCF_019343495.1). Lineage (NCBI taxonomy): Bacteria > Pseudomonadati > Pseudomonadota > Gammaproteobacteria > Moraxellales > Moraxellaceae > Acinetobacter > Acinetobacter lwoffii. The sequence goes on from NZ_CP072549.1 coordinate 2,015,241, forward strand.
GGTCAACTTTATCGTATATTTGAGGAACTGATAGACAGCCTTCTTCGTAGGGCTGCGTTTCTTCAGTCAATGGTGTAATTTTGGGGTTAATAAACACCATCGGTTGATCTTTATCTTCAGACAGATCCATAACAATCAGCTGAATATGACGATCCACCTGAGTCGCGGCAAGTCCGATACCTGGTGCTTCATACATGGTTTCAAACATATCTGCAGCGAGCTGACGAATTTCATCAGTTACTTCTTCGACAGGTTGGGCAATGGTACGAAGACGGGGATCCGGGAAACTTAAAATAGGTAATAAGGCCATACTGCATCCTCAATTATGCCATTGATCAAAAAACCAAATGAAGGGAATGCTTCATCAAAAAAATGTGTGTAAGATCGTTATTATAACGCAACTACGCACATAATTTTAGGAATTATGATAATGAAAAAGGTTTTAAAGGGCATGCCATTTTTTAGTGCCTTGGGGTTTAAAAATCAGATGCTGGCACTTGCTATTTGTGTAGGCGTCAGTATGGGGACCATTCATTCCGCCGAGGCAGCACCTGCACGTAACGTCAATCCACCGGCATTAAAAGCCAGTGCACCGAACGTGTATGTGGTGAAAAAAGGAGATACACTTTGGGATATCTCGAAACGCTTCCTGAAAAATCCGGTACGTTGGCCGGAAATCTGGGCCAGCAACAAGCACGTCAAAAATCCACACTGGATTTTCCCGGGTGACCGCCTACTGATGTGTGATTACCAGGGCCGTCCGATTATTGGTAAAGACGAAGGTGATGGTTGTGAAGGCATTATCAGCCGTTATCTGGGTAGCACCTCCTTGCAACCTCAGATTCGGGTTGAATCGTTAAACAATACCATTCCAGTAATTCCACTAGAACATATCAAGCAGTGGTTGGAACGCTACACCCTGATGGCACCTGATTCAGTTCAAGGTACGCCATATATTCTTGGAACTGCCGATCAGCGCGTACTGGCAGGCAAAGGCCAGAAAGTCTATGTACGTGGTAACGGTCTGGAAGTTGGTAAACGCTATGCCGTGTATCGCGAAGCTGAACCGTATGTATTTACCGATGCGAATGGCAAGAAATATACGGCTGCACTCGAGCTGCAACAGGTGGCATCCGGTATTGCAGTTCGTGGCGAAGGTGATGTCACCACACTTGAACTGACAGATAGTTACAATGCTGAAGTACGTCGCGGTGATCGTGTCTTACCAGAATACGATCCAATGTTACCGACTCTGTTCTATCCGACCAATGCAGAAAATATTGCTGCCGGTGGCCAGATTGTGCGTGTATTGGGGTCAATTGGTACAGCAGCACGTCATAGTGTTGTCACCATTGACCGTGGTACAGCACATGGAGTTCAGACGGGTCATGTCTTTAGTGTGAATCAAAAAGGTGAAGTGGTCACTGATCCTAAAACTAAAGAACGTGTGCAATTGCCAGGTGAGCGTATTGGCCAAATCATGGTATTCAAAAACTTCGATCAATTAAGCTATGCCTATGTGCTAGAGAGCGAATTACCAATCAAGGTTGGTGCAGGAATTCAAGCACCTCTTTTAGATGAATAAATATTTGTCTAAATAAAAAAACTTAATAATAAGAAGACAACCCTATAGGTCTCAATATGCTGAACCCGTTATCACGCGCGCAACTGGAAACAATTACGTTATGGTATCTAGTTCAGCATTCTCTTTCGAGTTTCTATAAAATCAGTCAACATTATGCCGAACTGGCGCATGCCCTTCAGCCGGATCAAGTACCCGTCTGGCAAGCACTCGGCCTTCATGCCAATCATGTGCAGCGCTTAAAAGAGTTTTACCTCCCAGAAGCGCGGCAAAAATTTCAGCGATGTCTGCAGCAGATCCAGCAGGATAGCGATTTTATTTTGCTGCACAGCGATCCGCATTATCCTCAGCAGTTGCATCCTTATGCAGATAAACCACCGATCATTTTTGGTCAGGGTAGATCCGATACCCTGCTTCAGGCACAGATTGCCATTGTGGGCAGCCGCAAACCCAGTCCACACGGCCGGCAAGTAGCTTATGACTTTGCTTTTTATTTGAGTGAACAGGGTTTCTATATCAATAGCGGTCTGGCATACGGTATTGATGAAGCAGCGCATCGGGCTGCGTTACAGCATCAAGGGACAATTGCAGTGATGGCGACTGGACTGGATCAAACCTATCCAGCACAACATCAATCACTACGCCAGCAAATCATTGAGCACGATGGTGCAGTCATCAGTGAGTTTCTACCAGATACGCTGCCTTTGCAACACCATTTCCCACGGCGCAACCGAATCGTCAGTGGTTTAAGTCTAGGTGTGATTGTGGCAGAGGCTGCATTAAAAAGTGGTTCTCTGATTACGGCTAAACTGGCAGCTGAGCAAGGTAAAACTGTGTTTGCCATTCCGGGACATATTTACAGCGAGCATCATCAGGGCTGCCACCAACTGATTCGTGAAGGTGCAATTTTGATTGATCACCCGCAGCAGGTCATCGAAGAACTGGCACTGGCGACGCAATGGCAGGCTTTGGAAAATACTCCCAAACTGGAAGTCGCTGCAGCAGAATCACAACAGATCCCACCACATCTTCTTAGTCTGTATAATCAGCTGGACTGGGTGGGACAGAGTTTGGATCAACTGGGAACGCAGGTTCAGCAAGAGGTATCTGCTTTGACCAGCCAACTCATGGAACTGGAGTTACTCGGTTTTTGTACCCAGCAAGCCGGCCTCTATCTACGTTGTCGGATTCTCAAATAAGGTTCACAATAGCGCTTTGTTGTTTGATATAAGGTATCCACATGATCACTACCTCTGTTGCCGAAGCAGCAGCATGGCTTAAAGATGGACAAGTCTTGGCATATCCTACAGAGGCTGTTTGGGGCTTGGGTTGCGACCCCTATAATGAACAGGCATTTCATCAGATTTTAGAATTAAAACAGCGCCCGATTGAAAAAGGCGTGATTCTGCTGGCAGCTCATCTTTCACAGGTAGAACATCTGTTGCAGGATTTAACTGAAGAAATGCGTGAAAAAGTGATTGAATCCTGGAACCATGACAGACCTGCTGATCGCGCGACCACCTGGTTACTTCCTGCAAATAAAGACATTCCTGACTGGATTAAAGGTCATCACCCTAAAGTAGCCGTCCGCGTGACCACTCACCCGCTCTGTGTCGCATTGTGTCAGGCCTTTGGCGGTTTTATCGTTTCTACCAGTGCCAACCCTGCCGGTATGGAACCTGCCCGCTCACTGCAGGATGCGATCCGCTATTTTGACCAGAATCTAAATTATCTGAATGGTGACCTCGGTTTAAGTCAGCAACCAAGCCGGATCATTGATGCAGTGACTGGCGCAATTATTCGTGACTGAGTCCTGTCTGATTTAGTCGGGACACTCAAGCCCGACTAAAGTTTTAAGACAAAAAAAAGCTCAGCCATATAGGGATGGCTGAGCATAAAAAAGGATGTGCATAAATCACATCCAGAGGGTTCAGAAAATCTCTGGGAGTCTGATAAAACAAGGATTTTCTTGCTTGATCATTCTCGATGGGCGCATTATGAAAGAAACTGAATGCGACGACAAGTACAATAAAACAATCAAATAATACATATTTTCTATTAATAGCAAACAATTTTTGAGCAATATTCAAAATATCTTGCTCTTTCTATTCTCTTTTTAAAATAAAACGATATTTTTCTATTTGTTTTAACATTTGAAAATTAGCATTTAAAAGGGGATTTCAATTAAAAAAGTTTTGATCAACCGCTCAATATTTAATCAGACAAAATTCTTAATTAGCTCTTTTAATTCCTGATTAAGCGGATCTTCCGGGATATTGAGCCCAGAGGATTCCAAGTAAAATGATGCCACCGCCGATACTGTGATACATGGTCCACGCTTCACCCAGCCACAAATATGCGACTACTGCAGTAAAAACCGGCATCAGATTCATAAAAATACTGCTGCGATTGGGACCAAGTTGCTGCACAGCCATCATCCAGAATAACGGCGCGGCAATGGATGGGAAAATTCCGGCATAGATAATGCTGGCTGCATTAGCATGATTGATGCTGTCCAGACCTAAAATCAATACCAAAGGAATATGATAGAGAAAGGCCATAAAAATCTGAATATACAGGCTCACTAAGAGTGGAATCTGAATCTGCCATTTTTTCAGAAACACGCCATAACAGGCATAGAAAAATACTGCGATCAACATCAAAAGATCGCCAATATAACTTTCACCAACAGTTAAAAACTGCAGGCCCTGCCCTTGTTCCATGACATACATCAAGCCAATAAAAGACAGAAGACTCCCCAGCACTGCAGCCTGTGTTGGGCGAATCCTTAAAACAAAAATACCCACGATAATGGTAAAAATAGGAATAAAGGCATTGATCAGGCCCATATTGGTTGCAGTGGTATAGTGTGCCGAACTATAAGCCAACCCCTGATAAAGCACCATTCCCAGCGCACTCAAAACAGCAAAATGCCCGAGATATGGACGGATCTCCGGCCACGCTGCTTTGACTTTGGGCAACATGAATGGAGTTAAAATCAGTAAGGCCAAGGCCCAGCGGTAGAAACTGATACTGATGGGAGAAATATAATCTGCCACATAGCGGGTGACAGTCATATTCAGAGACCAAATCAAAACTGCGGCCAGTGGTAAGGCCATGGCCCACCAGACTGCCTTTTGTTGCTGTGTCATACTTTCATCCATGAGTCGCTGGTCTTGTTATTAAGCTATGCGTATTCGCGCATCCTAGCATAATAGATTTTTCACATAATATTGAGGCAATTTGCAGCTTTAAGTAACTGAGCTCACCTGTTTTTACTTGTACTGAAAGCGAATACCCGTTAAAACAAATACCGTTCAGTCGCAATAAACAGGAAATCTAATGACTCGCTCTGTATATGACATTCCAGTCAAAACCATTGAAGGAACAGAAACCACTTTAAACCAGTACCAAGGTAAGGTTTTGCTGGTGGTTAACGTCGCATCTAAATGTGGCCTGACGCCGCAATATGAAGGCTTACAAAAACTGTATCAGGACAAAAAAGCGGAAGGTCTGGAAATTCTGGGCTTCCCTGCCAATAACTTTTTGGAACAGGAACCGGGTAGCGAAGCCGAGATTCAGGAATTCTGTTCAGTAAATTATAAAGTCGACTTCCCGCTATTTGCTAAAATCTCTGTCGCGGGCGAAGACAAGCATCCTTTATATACCACCCTTACGCAAGCGATCCCGGAACGTATCGGTGAAGGCCCTTGGTGGAAAGATTTGGTCGATTATGGTCTAACCCCAAATCAGCCACCAGAAGTGCTCTGGAACTTTGAAAAATTCCTGATCAATAAAAATGGTGAAGTAGTGGCACGTTTTGCTCCAGATATTACTGCAGATGATCCACGGATTGTCGATGCAGTGAATGCAGAACTTGCAAAATAATTCTCGATTATTCTCATAAGCATCAAGCTTGAAATAAGTATCTATTTTCTTGGTAGATACTTATTTTTTTTATTTAAAAACGATTATTTAATTGCATTAAAATTCACCTAAAATATTTTCAAAGTGATTGCAGGCCAAACAAGCCAATTTGGTGAGAGCAAAGTACTTCTTTACCAGCTTTTAATAATCTTTTTCTTGTTTTTAAATAGAGCAACGTTCGCAACCCAGAAGAATTGTTATGAGTTTGCAACAATCTTTTTTATCTCCATAGTTTGTCCTTATATTAAATACTATTAAAATTCCATCACCTGTATCGAGACCCTGATTCCATGTCCAAGATTCTTGCCAATGCTGTCCTTCCTTTCGCATTATTTAGCTCTGGAATTTTACTGATGGGCTGTGAACAGGCTGTCGAAGCACCGGCTGAACAGGCAGATACCACGACCTCAGATCTGGAACCAGCCTCTCAGCAACAGAGTTCAGCAGCACAAACCGAACTTAAATCGGGCAATATGTTTTATATGGTTCGTGATGTCGCCGACTTGCAGCTCAAGGCCGGCAGTTATGTAGAACAGTTAAAACAGACCCAGACCGAACTGCAAACGGCGGTCGAAGCTAAAGATACCCAGCAACTGCAGTCCACTGCGACCCAGCTACAACAGCAACTCAGCAGTTTTAATCAGGTGTTAGGCAACCTGAACTTGAAAAGTCAGGAAATTGACCAGATTCGTGACAACATTATGACCGCCAATCAGCAAGTTCTGGCTTCTCCTCTTTTAAATGGTCAGGTGGATTTCAGCCAAGTGAACTTGAAAAAGATTGAATCCCAGATGGTTAATGTGCAATCCGAAATGGTCAAACTGGCCGGCTTGCTGATCCAGAATCCAGATCAGGAATCAGAGAGCAATACTGATCAGGATAATACTTAAAATACCTAAAAATCTCATTTTGAGGCGATTGATCGAAACATGTCTTCCTCAATCGCCTTGCAGGCTATACACTGTTATGGATTATAAAAATTACATTTAGATCAACAATTTTCATCTAATCAGATCATCAGGAGTTCAATCATGTCGAATTCAGTGCTGTATTCTGTGGTTCCAGTCACATCCCGGCTTGATCTGAAAGATCCTTTTATTTTTACAGTTCATCATCAAGATCATTATCCGCAAGGCAATTCTAAATTAGGCCCAGTTTCCCCGCCACAGCAGCATGAATATGACATGTATTATGGCGAGAGTATTCCCGGCTTTCCGGAGCATCCGCATACAGGTTTTGAAACCATTACCATTGTCGAGCGCGGTTATGTCGATCATTTTGACTCGCTGGGAAACTCGGGACGTTATGGTGCAGGTGATGTGCAATGGCTGACTACCGGCAATGGGGTGCGGCATTGCGAGATGTTTCCCTTAGTCCATCAGGATCAGGACAATCCTCTGGAGCTTTTTCAAATCTGGCTGAATTCCTCACCGGAACAGAAAAAGCAGCCGGCCGATTATAAAATGTTGTGGCGTGAACAGATTCCACATGTATTTTCAGCAGATACGGCCGGACGTAAAGCGGATATCCGGGTCATTTCAGGGCAGTTTAAACAGACTCAGGCACTGGATCGGCCACCACATTCATGGGCAGCCATGCCAGAGAATCAGCTCAATATTTATTTAATCACTTTAGGGCCGGAAGCAGAATTAATCATTCCTGCAACCACTGCTACTGCAACGCGTTTTTGTTATTTTTATCAAGGTAGAAGCTTGGAGCTTGAAGGACAGAAGATAGCGCCGAAGCATCTACTTGAACTCAAACCGGATGCAGATATTCAGCTCAAAGGTGGGCTGCTGGAATCACATATTTTATGGCTGGAAGGTGAACCGATCGGTGCACCGGTGGCTATGCATGGGCCTTTTGTTCTGAATAGTGCGCAAGAGCTAGATACTGCTTTTCGCCGTTATCGCGAAACCCAGTTTGGTGGCTGGCCTTGGCGAAGTGCTGAACCGTCATTTCCACCAGAACACCCACGTTTTGCCAGTTATGAAGGTGGCAAACGTGAAGAATATCCAGACCAACCAGACAAAGAAGCCACTGAATAGTGGCTTCTTTGACATTGGATCAGCTCATATTATTTTTTCGGGCTTTTGACGACGACCAGTTTCTTCTGCACAAACTCTCTAAAACCATCAATCGACAGTTCATGCCCATAACCGGAATTTTTGATTCCACCAAATGGCAATTCGGGCGTGGTGTCAGTAAACCAGTTGATCCAGATCATGCCAGTTTCTACCCGTGACGCCAGTTTTTTAGCGCGCTCGATATCCTGTGAATGAATCACGCCACCTAAGCCATAATTAGAATCATTGGCAATTTCGACAATTTCATCATCATCCTTCGCTACATAGATTTGCGCCACCGGGCCAAAGAATTCTTCATACCAGGCTTCATTTTCACGCGTAATATTTTCCAGAATGGTTGGCGCATAGAAATTGCCTTGATGTTCTACAGCCTTACCGCCAGTGACTACGGTCGCACCTTGCGCTACAGCCTTTTCGACCTGTTTGGAGAGTTTTTCCAGCGCATCTTTTGAAGACAGCGGCCCTAACGTGGTTTCAGGATCAAGCGGATCACCCAGTTTTAACTGTTCAAAAGCGTTCAGCATGCCAGCTTTGAATTGTTCGGCAATTTTTTCATGCAAGATAAATCGTTTCGCCGCCGTACACACCTGCCCGGCATTATTGACCCGCGCCTGACAACCTAACTTGAGCGCGCGTTCCAGATCTGCATCATCCAGTACGATAAATACATCATTACCACCCAATTCCAGTGTGGATTTTTTAAGATGTTTCCCGGCCTGTTCAGCGACTGCACTGCCCGCACCTTCTGAACCTGTGAGTGCTACCCCACGTACGCGTTTGTCTGCAATCACATCTTTAACCTGATCGGAGCTGATAAACAGATTGGTCCAGACACCTTTGGGTGCACCTGCCTCTGATACCAGCTTTTCAAAGGCTTCGGCACATTGCGGCACAATGCCGGCATGTTTTGCCAAGACTGGATTACCAATCGCACAGTTTGGGGCAAAGACCCGCATTAGTTGATAAAACGGGAAGTTCCACGGTTCAACCGCCATGATAATACCCAGTGGATGATGCTCGACCCAAGCTTCACCCAGATCGGTCTGATAAGACACTGGTGCTAAAAATTCTTTGGCATGATCAGCATAGTATTCGGCAATTTTGGCGCAGGTTTCGATTTCACCTTCACTCTGCTTGATCAGTTTCCCCATATCCAGCGTCATGAGCTTGGCCAGTTCAGATTTTTGCTCTCGCATATTGCTGGCCAATTTGCGCAGTACTTCAATACGAGTATCGACCTGTTGTGACCAGTCTGACTTTAGGATTTGTTCTGCTGCATCAAGTGCATTTTGAATATCTTGATCGTTATGGGATGGGTAGTCTTTCAATTTTTGATTGGTAAATGGATTAATAGATTGATAAGCCATGATTTTCCCTTTTTCAATTATAAGTTTTGCCTGTTCAAAACCCAATTGCATCAAGTTATAACAAGCGTGTATCTATTCGAATTATTTAACTTATCACTGATTTTTTTATCGCGTGTGTCTGCTTACAGATTGGTTCAAAACATTACTGAGAGCAGGTAAAAGTTATATCGAGTGGTACAAAATGAAATTTGAGCAACTTATAAAAAGTTAAGAGCTATCAAGTTTGGATAAAAATTTTGATGACATATTTAAGGTAAAGATTGTAGAGAATAGAAAATTTTTAATTAAATCTAGAATATGACTATTTTTTTAATATAATAAAATTATAATAAAAACAATTACTTTACAAGAATATATTAATGGGCATCAGATTTTATAGAAGCACACCTAATGAGAAGTTTATCCCTCATAGAGATGACGAGACTGAGCAACAGACTAATGACTTAAATGATCTCAAAATCAAGCTTAAAACAGCACTTCAAATGCCCAATATTATGGTACTAGCTGGTAGTGGAACTTCGCTCGGTAAAGTAAAAGGCCCAAGTATGCCTGACTTATGGACATTTTGTATTGAAGATCCATCTAGGAAGACTGACGCAGACAAAATCATTGCGCAAATTGACTATGATCTTACTAGTCCTACTAAGAAGAATATTGAAGAATTTCTCTCATACTGTGAAGCATATCAACAGATTAAAGAATGTCCTGAATTAGAGGCTTTCTTAATAAAATCAAAAGAAATTATCTTAGATAAATGTAAATTTGATAAACCTCTATCTGATTTATTTGCACATATGGAGTTTATAAAAAAACTTGCTAGACGAAAAAGTAAAGATAATAGGATTAAACTTTTTACCACAAATTATGATACTTGCTTTGAAGAAGCTGCAGGAAAACTTGGAATTACAATAATTGATGGATTCACTTTCTCTACGCCTAGAATTTATAGTCCTCAATTTTTTGATTATGACATTATTAAAAGAGATTCTATTAATACGTCAACCACACCAAAATATTTGGATGGTGTATTTCATATGTATAAATTACACGGCTCTGTTAATTGGTTTAAAAGAACGGAAACTGATGGTAGTTTTGTTATTGAGCAAAAAGAATCTAATGATGCTAAAAATGTATGCATGATTTTTCCTGCAAAAGGCAAATATCAACAGTCATACATTCAACCTCACCTAGAGCTGATAGCTAAATTCCTTCAAGGTATACGTGAACCAAACACTTGTTTAATAACAACAGGTTTTGGTTTTAATGACGATCACTTATCTGAACCGATATATGCTGCATTACAATCTAATCCACACTTAAAATTAATCATCGTAGATCGCTCTGTAGAACGAAAGTTTAAAAATCCAGATGATTTTTCACCATACTGGAAAAAATTTAAAGCACTTGCTTATAAAGGCTTAGATATTTTATTTATTGAAGCTGATTTCGAAAATTTTGCAATTAACATTCCAGACCTCAAAGCTCTGAGCCCTGCAGAAAGTCTTTATCAAGTTATTCATGGGGGTAGCTAATGGGTGAATTAGAAAATACAGGAATTGTACGTTCTGAACTTCTGTTCGGTAAAGTTAATGCAATTTCAGCAAACTCATTACAATTCGAATTCATTAACCTACAGCATGAACCTGCTTATTTTGAAGGTCGTAGGTATGGTAAAGGTGAAGTTGGTGAATTCGTCATTATTGAAAGTCAGATTAATTTAATTCTTGGCCGCATTGTCGAAATAAAGAAAGCCGATTTAGAACTTTCAAATTTAGATATTGTTGGAAGAATTCAACTTCTTGGTTCTATCCAAATGGATAATCTGAAAGTTACAGCAGGTATTGATTACTACCCAAGCATCAATGACTTAATCTATTCAGCACCACATGACTTCATAGCAGAAATTCCTCGCAGGATGAACCATATAACCCCAGAAATTGAACTGGAAATTGGATCCATAGACCTAGATAGAGACTGTAAAATTACAGTTACACCTGAAAAGTTATTTGGTCGTCATCTTGGTATATTAGGATCTACAGGTGGAGGGAAAAGCTATACAACTGCTAAAATTTTAGAAGAATGCCTTAGATATCATCCAAGAATAATTCTTTTGGATGCAACTGGTGAATATAAAGATTTTGATCAAGAAGGTGTATTTCACTTACATCTCGGAAACTCTATCAACCCTGCCAGTAAAACTACAGAATGCTATCTACCTCCTGAATGCTTCTTAGAAACTGACTTTCTTGCACTATTTGAACCTTCAGGAAAAGTTCAAGGACCTAAATTTCGAGAAGCGCTAAAAAGTTTAAAGTTAGCAAGAATAAGAAATGATTTATATGCATCTGAATATATTTTAAAGACTGATCAACCTAAAGGTGATTTTAATAGTTTATATAAAAGCTATAATCTTGATGATCCAACTTTAAGTTTCAATTTAAGCCACCTATCTTTTCAAATTGAACAAGAATGTATTTTTCCAGATGCAACCAATTGGATCGAAAAAAAACCAATCAAAGATATTACAAGATGGGGGAATCATGATGGACAATCTTTTGCTAATTGCCTTTCTTTAATAAGCAGAATTACAACAATTATTAATTCACCGCCATTTAATACACTTTTCCATCCAACTCCTAAAAATATTTCTTTAATAGAAAAAATCAAAGGATTCTCATCATCTACAGATCCAAGTCACAAACTCTTACGTATCGATCTAAGCGGGATTCCTTTTGAATATAAAGCACGTGAAATCATTGCAAATTGTATTGGACGTGCCTTACTAAATGAGTCTCGCCAAAGAGTTTTTCAAAAAAAACCAGTTGTTATTTTTCTTGATGAAGCACATAACTTCATTGGTAAAACAATTGGTAATGAAGATACTTTAGCCAAACTCGATGCTTTTGAGCTTATTGCTAAAGAAGGTCGTAAGTTTGGGTTAAATATCTGTCTTGCTACTCAAAGACCAAGAGATATTACTGAAGGTGTTTTAAGTCAGCTTGGTACATTGATCGTTCATCGCCTTACAAACGATAGAGATCGTGAAATTGTAGAAAGAGCCTGTGGTGAAATTGATAAAGCTGCTTCTGACTTCCTACCAAGCCTACAACCAGGTGAGGCTGTGATTATTGGGAATGACTTTCCTATCCCATTGACCATAAATATTAAAAAGCCAACAATAAAACCAAATTCGGAAGGTGCAAATTTCCAAGAAAATTGGGCATAAAAAAACCACCCTTTCGGGTGGTTTTTTCAATCTCAAACCGTCTCTTATTGAGCGCGGTTTTTGATTTTGCGGATCGTTTCCAGCTGAGCAGCAGTTTCTGCAAGAGCAGCCAAAGCAGCAGCAGCGTCCAAATCGCCCTTTTGATTCGCAAGCAATGCTTCAGCGTGTTTACGCGCTTCAATAATTGCAGCTTCATCCAAGTTTTCTGCACGGACTGCAGTATCTGCAAGAACCGTAACAACATGCGGTTGAACTTCTAGAACACCACCAGATACATAGATCAACTCTTCTGTACCGTTTTCCAAAATAACGCGGATCGCGCCAGGTTGGAGCAAAGTTACCAACGGAGCATGGCCAGGCATAATACCCAACTCACCGCCAGCACCTTTTGCAATTAGCATAGTTATAGTGCCTGAGTACAAAGACTCCTGAACACTTACAACATCACATTGCATAGTCGCCATGAGAATCTCCTAAATTAGAGTAGCTAATTAAAGTTTCTCGGCTTTAGCAATAACTTCGTCAATACCACCAACCATGTAGAACGCTTGTTCTGGGATATGATCGTATTCACCAGCTAGAAGACCTTTAAAGCCACGAATCGTTTCTTTAAGAGATACTAATTTACCAGGAGCACCAGTAAATACTTCAGCTACGTGGAACGGTTGAGAGAAGAAACGCTGGATTTTACGCGCACGATAAACAACCAGTTTATCTTCTTCAGCAAGCTCGTCCATACCAAGAATCGCGATGATGTCTTTAAGCTCTTTATAACGTTGCAATACGTTCTGTACAGAACGTGCAATTTCATAATGCTCTTGACCAACAACTAACGGATCTAACTGGCGTGAAGTTGAGTCTAGTGGATCGATCGCTGGGTAAATACCAGAAGATGCGATGTCACGGCTCAATACAACAGTTGCGTCCAAGTGAGCAAACGTTGTAGCAGGCGATGGATCTGTCAAGTCATCGGCAGGTACGTATACCGCTTGGATTGACGTAATAGAACCAGACTTAGTCGATGTAATACGTTCTTGAAGAACACCCATCTCTTCTGCAAGTGTAGGCTGGTAACCTACTGCAGATGGCATACGACCTAGAAGTGCTGATACTTCAGTACCCGCTAGTGTATAACGATAGATGTTATCTACGAACAATAGTACGTCACGGCCTTTACCGTTTTCGTCTTTCTCATCACGGAAATATTCAGCCATGGTCAAACCAGTCAACGCTACGCGTAAACGGTTACCTGGTGGCTCGTTCATCTGACCGTAGACCATTGCTACTTTGTCTAGAACGTTAGAATCTTTCATTTCGTGATAGAAGTCGTTACCTTCACGAGTACGCTCACCAACACCAGCAAACACAGATAAACCTGAGTGAGCTTTCGCGATGTTGTTGATCAACTCCATCATGTTTACAGTTTTACCAACACCGGCACCACCGAACAGACCAACTTTACCACCTTTCGCAAACGGGCAAAGTAAGTCAATGACTTTAATACCAGTTTCTAAAAGGTCAGTAGAAGCCGCTTGTTCTGCATAAGAAGGCGCTTGACGGTGAATTGGTAAACGCGCTTCAGTCGCAACAGGACCAGCTTCGTCGATCGGGCGACCAAGAACGTCCATGATACGGCCTAGAGTCGCTGTACCTACTGGTACAGAAATCGGCGCGTTAGTGTTAGTTACGTTCAAACCACGCTTAAGGCCTTCAGTAGAACCCATTGCAATAGTACGAACTACGCCATCACCAAGCTGTTGCTGAACTTCTAAAGTAGTTTCAGTACCATCTACTTGGAGAGCGTCATAGATCTTAGGAACGCTATTGCGTTCAAACTCGACGTCGATAACCGCGCCGATGATCTGAATGATACGACCGCTATTCATTGCTGTCTCCTCAATTCAAAATAATGTTAAACGGCAGCGGCACCACCAACGATCTCAGAAATTTCCTGAGTAATCGCGGCTTGACGCAGCTTGTTATAAATAAGTTGCAGGCTCTTAATGATCTCGCCTGCGTTGTCTGTCGCTGCTTTCATAGCGACCATACGTGCAGACTGCTCACATGCGATGTTTTCAATCACACCTTGATACACCACAGACTCGATATAGCGAACCAACAAGCCATTTAAAAGCTCTTCAGCTTCAGGCTCGTAGATATAATCCCAACCGTATTGACGGTTCAGATTCTTGTCTTCTTCAGCAGCAGCCAAAGGAACAAGTTGTTCGATTTTTTGATTTTGAGTCATGGCATTGACAAAGCCGTTTGACACTAGATAAATACGATCTAACTCGCCTTTATCATAAGCATCCAACATCACCTGTACAGAACCAGATAACTGCTCAAGACTTGGAGCATCGCCGACTTGCGTCGTCGCACCAAGCACTTTACCGCCGTAGTTTTTAAAAAACGAAACCGCTTTTTGACCAATTAAAGCAAATTGAACTTCAATTGACTGCTCTTGTTGCTGTTGAACGTGTTTAACCACTTTCTTGAACAGGTTAATGTTCAAACCACCAGCAAGGCCACGATCTGAAGACACAATAATATAGCCAACGCGCTTAACTGGGCGTTCAACCATATAACGGTGTTTGTATTCAGGATTCGCTTGGACCAAATGAGCAATTACACGGTGCATATTTTCGGCATACGGACGGCCTTGAGCCATGCGCTCTTGCGCACGACGCATCTTAGAAGCTGCTACCATTTGCATCGCTCGAGTAATCTTCTGCGTGCTCTTGATACTAGCTACTTTGGCGCGAATTTCTTTTAAATTTGCCATACGCTTAACCTAGTATTCGAAAGCCCTTGCGAGCTTCCGAAGGTTGATTCCGTGAACCAAACCGACACTAAATTCAACAGAGGTTGAAATTAGTAAGTTTGAGTCGCTTTAAAGCTTTCAATACCTGCTTTGATTGCAGCTTCGATGTCTTTGTTGTAATCACCAGAGGCATCGATTTGTTGCATTAACGCAGCATGTTCTGAACGGAAGTAAGAAATTAACGCAGCATCAAAGTCTACGATTTTCTTAACGTCTACGTCAGCCATGTAGCCTTCGTTAGATGCATAAATTGAAACAGCTTGGTCAGCAATTGAGTATGGAGCATATTGTTTTTGCTTCATTAACTCAGTTACACGTTGACCATGTTCAAGTTGCTTACGAGTTGCTTCGTCAAGATCAGAAGCGAACTGAGCAAATGCTGCCAATTCACGGTATTGCGCCAAAGCAGTACGGATACCACCAGACAATTTCTTGATGATCTTAGTTTGCGCTGAACCACCAACACGAGATACAGAGATACCCGCGTTCACAGCAGGACGAATACCTGCGTTGAATAATGATGTTTCAAGGAAGATCTGACCATCAGTAATCGAAATTACGTTGGTTGGTACGAATGCAGATACGTCACCCGCTTGAGTTTCAATAATCGGCAATGCAGTTAATGAACCAGTTTGGCCTTTAACTTCACCGTTAGTGAATTTCTCAACGTAGTCAGCAGATACACGAGAAGCACGTTCAAGTAGACGCGAGTGTAGATAGAACACGTCACCTGGATACGCTTCACGACCTGGTGGACGGCGTAAAAGCAATGAAATTTGACGGTAAGCAACAGCTTGCTTAGACAAATCATCATAAATGATTAACGCATCTTCACCGCGGTCACGGAAGTATTCGCCCATTGTACAGCCAGAATACGGAGCTAGATACAGCATTGCTGCTGGATCAGCTGCAGCTGCAGCTACAACAGTTGTATACGCCATAGCGCCAGTTTCTTCTAGCTTGCGTACCACGTTAGCGATAGTCGATTGTTTTTGACCGATTGCTACGTATACACATTTAATGCCAGAGTTTTTCTGAGCGATGATCGCGTCGATCGCCATTGCTGTTTTACCAGTTTGACGGTCACCAATGATCAACTCACGTTGACCACGGCCTACAGGGATCATTGTATCTACTGATTTATAACCAGTTTGTACAGGTTGATCCACTGATTGACGCCAAATTACGCCTGGTGCTACTTTTTCAACAGCATCAGTTAATTTTGCATCAATAGGGCCTTTACCATCAATCGGGTTACCCAAAGCATCTACTACACGGCCTAAAAGTTCTGGACCAACCGGAACTTCTAATACACGACCTGTGCAACGCGCTTTTTGACCTTCTTGAAGGCTTAAGTAGTTACCTAAAACAACGACGCCCACTGAATCCTGTTCTAGGTTCAGTGCCATACCGTAAAGGCCGCCGTCGAATTCGATCATTTCACCGTACATAGCGTCAGCTAAGCCGTGAATACGCACAATACCGTCGGAAACCATAACAATGGTTCCTTCGTTCTTAGCGGTTGCGCTGGTGTCCAGATCGCCGATACGCTGTTTAATGAGCGCACTGATCTCGGATGGATTCAGTTGTTGCATTGCGCTATACCTCAATCTTTTTAAAGTTCAGTCTTCTAAATGCAATTAAGCAAGAAGACGAGTACGCATTTTTTCAAGCTTGTTAAGCGCAGAATCATCTATCACTTGGTCGCCTGCACGAATAACTACACCAGCAATCAGCGCTGGGTTAACTTCTACAGAAACATTTACGGCAGCTTCGAATTTCTTCTCTAATGCATGCGCAAGCAATTGCTCTTGTACTGAAGTTAATGGGAATGCAGATTCAATCACTACATCCACAGTATTGTTATTCTGTGATTTAAGCTGCTCATATTCTGCTGCAATCTCAGGAAGAAGAACCAAACGGTTATTCTCTGCAAGCAATGTCAGGAAGTTAGACACTGCTGCAGTTTGGTCTTCACCTAAAACTTTCGCAAAAAGAGCCACCTGCTCAGCAGGTGTAAGCTCAGGGCGATTTAGATAAGCTGAAAATGCTTCGTCTTGCACCGCAGCACTGAGCAATTCAAGTGCTGTTGACCAAGAGTCAGTTGCACTTTGCTCAGAAGCGTAAGCAAATGCTGCTTTAGCGTATGGGCGTGCCAACGTCAAGAGTTCAGCCATAATCCGCCTCTCTTAAAGTTTAGCAGCCAGCTGAGTCAGCATGGCATTGTGAGCTTCTGCATCAACTTGCTGGCTAAGAATTTTCTCAGCACCAGTTACTGCAAGAGCAGCCACTTGTTGACGCAATTCTTCGCGAGCAGCATTGATTTCAGTATCAACAGCTTCTTTAGCCTGTTGACGAATACGCTCACCTTCAGCCGCAGCTTGGGTACGCGCTTCTTCGATCAATTGTGCACCACGACGGTTCGCTTGTTCGATCAATTGAGCCGCTTGTGCTTTTGCCGCGTCTAACTCAGCTTTCACTTGTGCTTGCGCATCTGCAAGGTCAGCCTTCGCTTTTTCAGCAGCATTTAAGCCATCAGCGATTTTACGCTGACGTTCACTAATCGCATTGATTAGTGGTGGCCATACAAACTTCATGCAGAATGCGACAAAAATCGCAAACGCAATCGCTTGGCCAAACAATGTGAGGTTGATATTCATTGCAAATTCCTCAAATAGTGAATTTCGGAATTAAGCTGATTAACCTACAAATGGATTAGCGAAGATGAAGAACAAGCCAATACCAACACCGATCATAGGCACAGCATCAAGAAGACCCGCGATTAAGAACATACGAGTTTGAAGTTGTGGAGCCAATTCTGGTTGACGAGCTACAGCTTCAAGGAAACGGCCGCCTAGAAGACCAAAACCAATCGCAGTACCTAAAGCACCGAAAGCGATCAAGATAGCAGATGCAATTGCAACTAGACCTAAAGTGAGTTCCATGATAATTCCTCAGAGGTTAGGTTTTATACCAAATTAAGTTAAAAAATTGTGTGCCCAACCATCCGTTGACAGTTAGGCAATACCATTAATGCTTTTCGCTTGCCATACTCATGTACACGATAGTCAACATCATGAAAATGAATGCTTGTAGCGTAATAATCAAAATGTGGAAAATCGCCCAAGGCACAGACAACGCCCACTGGATCCAGAACGGTAATAACGCGATAAGAATGAAGATTAACTCACCCGCATACATGTTACCGAACAGTCGTAGAGCCAATGAAACTGGTCGCGCCAAGAAAGTAGTCAATTCCAACAATAAGTTGAATGGAATTAAAAGCACTTTAGCAACTGGATTACTTGGGTTAAATGGGTTCAGTGCTAACTCACCAACGAAGCCGCCAACACCTTTCTCACGAATACTATAGAAAATAATTAAGAAGAATACAGAAATAGACATACCGAGGGTAATGTTTGGATCTGTAGTCGGAACAATTTTAAAGTAAACCTGATGAGGGTCTACACCCAGCATAGAAGCAATCGCGTGTTGAGCTACATAAGGAATAAAGTCAACAGGGATCAAATCCATCAAGTTCATGAGGAAAATCCACACGAAAATGGTTAATGCTAAGGGTGCAATTAATCGAGACTTCCCGTGGAAGGTATCACGTACACTTGAATCTACAAACTCGATAATCATTTCAATTGCAGACTGGAACTTGGTAGGAACACCAGCATTAGCCGCTTTCGCAACCAACCAGAACAACAAACAGAAAATCAGACCCAGTCCGATAGACCAACCCATTGAATCCAAGTGAATAGCAGTGAACCCCATCTGTTGAGCTTCAGCACCGCTCTCGGCCAATTTCCACGTACCGTCCGGCATTTTGCCATAGGTCATGTTGGTCAAGTGATGCTTGATATACTCGGTCGAAGTAAGGGCATGTTCTTCAGCAGCCATAAATCACACCTGGTCAATGTCAAAAAACTAATAGAACAAACGAATATCGCGTGCTGCTTGATATCTCGCCTGCTCCTGAAAAACTTTTCAATTTCTTGTTGTGCTTATACTCATTTTTGTAGACGTGACGCCCAAAACGGAGCGACCCACGACATGGCTTGAACAAGTATAAAACCACAAAACAACGCCACCGCTGACAACGGTTTAACATTGCTTAAAATTAAAATGAAACCAACAATCACAATGGCAAACTTTCCCATCAAGCCTTTATACATGTTCGAAAGAACTTGTTTAGACGCGCGGGCTCCTGCTGCTCGAAACGATTGCCACGAAAAATAACAAGTCGCGAGCCAACATACCAGTGCACCTAATGCTGCACTCAAGGCTGCGGTTGAGTCTTTCACGACCCAGCCGATCAAGGCTGAAACAGGGATCATACAGGCTTGCAGGAGGACCAAAGCTTTCGCTAATCGTCGGTCAATCAAGCGACTAGTTCGGCTCATTATTTATTCACTCACAGCAATCATGCTTGACAAGTTTAACAGGTGATTATTTTTAATCGCAGGCATTATAGAGTTACACCCCTGAACATGCAATCTTTTCCCGACCTTAGTCGTGTTTTTTTAAATCGGGTCACTGCTGTTAAAATAATCAAAATCTGTCTATTTTTTAAATCATTAGCGTGCATTTAGTACACATTTCTGGGTTTCGGCGGCCAATTGCTGCCAAGCCTGCACAAAGTCCCCTGCCCCGCTCATGCTTTCATCGACATGCTGGAACAGTACCGGATTGAGTTTGCGGTACTGGTTTTCACTGGCATGACCTTCGGCCAGCAGACACATTTTGCGCTGTGGACGATGATCCTGTAAAAACTTGATTTGGGCTACGGTTGGCGAAACATGCGGATCATCGGTCAGCGCACCCATAAATTTTAAATTTAACGGGCGTTCCAGATACTGGTAGGCATCGTGATAAGACCAATAAGGTTTGGATTTGTTGCTTGAACTATAACGCTGGACCGTCGCAAACATGTTTTGTGCAAAGTCACGGGCATTTTTCCAGTAGCGTTCACGATGCTCCGGCAATTGCTGCGAACGTAGCGCCGCAATAAAGAAACCAATCCGCACTGCATTATTCGGATCGAGCCAGACATGCGTGTCTACCGTATTTTTTAAGGCCTCGCCACGCGGATTACGCATCGGCAAGGTGGTCAATATCCCCGAGTCTAACAGTGCAATGCCTTTATTACTTTCATTCAGCACTTTGGCCAAGGGTGCTTCATGCGCCTGACCCAGCCAGATCACCAGACCTGCATTCTGAATAGTTTTTCGATGCGCCGGAGTCAGACTCACATCATGTCCACTTTGGTTGGCCAGCAATAAAGTCGGCTGTTCCACACCTTGGGTAATTTTCTTGGCAATCAGATAGATCGGCTGCGTAGACACCACCAGACTTTGTGACCAACTGAGTGTACTGAACAATGCCAGCAGACTGATTGCAAGGAGACGGAACATGAGTAGAAATCACTTAAAAACGATAAAATCAGGAAGTGTTATAATATAACAAAAATACAAAAATACCTATGCCCAATCGAAACTCAGAACGCTTCATGTTAAGATTTGAAATCTATTAATTTTCAGTTTCGCACTTGAGGTGAACTATGGGTTCCTGTTCGCACGAACACCACAACGCATTGCACGGCGTGCACGACCATCCAAATGTCGCACAACGTCTTGCTGAAGCGGAAAGTCTTTGTGCAGCAAGCGGCGCACGCCTTACACCTTTACGTAAAGAAGTGCTGGAACTCATTCTGAATGCGCATGGCCCGATGGGCGCCTATGATCTGCTGGCACAAATGAAAAATGCCAGTGATCGTCCTGCAGCACCACCCACGGTGTATCGCACTCTGGATTTTTTATTAAGCAAAGGGCTGATTCATCGCCTGACCTCGATCAATGCCTATATCCCCTGTTGCCATCCGCGCGAAGGGCATCAGGCCGCTTTTTTAATCTGTACCGAATGTAAAGCCGTGAAAGAAGCGTCAGCTCAGGGCCTGCTCGATCAGCTTGATGCACTGGCCAGCTCGGACGACTTCACGGCACATCACAGCATTATCGAAATTTCAGGAATTTGTCAGCAGTGCCGCAACAAAGCTTAAGTGCCTCTCCCCTGATTCAGCTCTCCAAGATCTGGGTTAAAATCGATGAGCGCGATATCTTAAAAGCGATTGATTTCTCGTTACAAGAGAAAGAAATTGTCACGCTGATTGGTCCCAATGGTGCTGGTAAATCGACCTTGATTAAAGTCATGCTGGGCATACTGAAACCACAATCGGGTGAAATCAAAACTGCGCGCAAGCTGAAATTTTCCTATGTGCCGCAAAAATTCAATCCCTCACATAGCTTGCCGCTCCGGGTGAAAGATTTATTGGCGCTAGAAAAATGCCCATCCCAGATTAAAACCGAAATTATCCGCGATACCGGCATTAGTAAACTGCAAGATTCTAAAGTTCAGCAGTTGTCTGGCGGCGAACGTCAGCGGGTGCTATTGGCCCGCGCCTTATTACGCCAGCCGGACATTTTAGTTCTCGATGAACCGATGCAGGGTCTAGACATCCAGTCCGAAGCTGAACTGTATGAATATGTGCGTAACTTGCCGGAAAAATATGGCTGTGCCGTACTGATGGTTTCACATGACCTGCAATGGGTGATGCAAGGTACGACTCGTGTGGTCTGCTTAAACAAACATATTTGTTGTAGCGGCCTGCCAGAAAGCGTGCAGCAACATCCGGAATACCAGGCAATTTTTGGCACTAACCGGGTGTTCTATCAGCATCATCATGATCATTGCGCACATGGTGATTCTGCCACCCCCTGTCAGCATGACTCACGTCCTCATATTCACCCCGAGCCGGAAGCTTAAACCATGATGGATTGGTTACAACTCCTTTTACCTGCATGGATCATGGGTACGCTATTGGTATTTCTGACTGCCCCATTGGGCTGTCTCATGCTCTGGCGACGTATGTCATTTTTTGCTGACACTATGGCACACGGTACTTTACTCGGTGTTGCCATTGCTGGGGCTTTAAGTTTACCGCTGTGGATGGGTGTAACTTTTATTGCCTTATTATTGGTAGGGATTTTGTGGATACTGCATGATCCGCGCCTGCCGAATGATGCCTTGCTGGCACTGTGTTCAGCAACACTGCTTTGCTCGGGATTATTGTTCATTCAACATTTACCGAGTTTAAGACCGGAACTTCTCAGCTATCTATTTGGTGATCTACTGACGATTTCTTGGGCGGACTTACCCACCTTTGCTATCGTGATTATTCTGGCCTTAGCCGTCCTCTATAAGAGCTGGCAAGCGCAGATTCAAATCGCGATTGATCCGGACATGGCGGTCAGTGAAGGTGTAAATGCCAAATGGCAACGCCTGATCTTTATGTTGTTGCTGGCGCTCTTTACCGTGCTCGCCCTAAAAGCAGTCGGTTCACTCTTGATGGGGGCATTACTAGTGATCCCTGCGCTGACTGCGCGATTACTTGCACATTCACCAAAACAAATGGTGATCTGGGCATTCGTAATTGCGCAAATTGGGGTGACCGTGGGCCTATGGTCGAGTGCAGGTCTCAATACTTCGACAGGTTTAACCATTGTCCTGACCATGGCGGTGCTATTTGCACTGATCTTCTGTGTGCAGAAGTTTAAAAAGCTGAATTAATCTTTCTGTTAAATCATGATGATTTTCTAATGATCTATTCAGCCTCTCTCCTTTAAGGAGAGAGCAAACACTCGTTATTGATGCACCAAACTCAATAAAAATGCAGCACCTGCAAATAAACCGGCAAAAGTCCGGTTCATGACTTTTTGTTGTTTCGGCGATCTAAGCAGCCTTAAAACTTTAGCAGCCAATCCGGTATAACCCGCCATCACAATCAGATCAATCGTCACCATTGTCGCAGCCATAATCAAATACTGAATCCATTGTGGCTTAGACAAATCCAGAAATTGCGGCAAGACGGCCAGTAAAAATACGATGGCTTTAGGATTAGTGATATTAACCAAGAAACCATGCAGTACCAGTTTCCCTCTCGATTTTCGCGCCAATTCATGTTTAATTTCGATAGATTGTACAGGTGCTTTCCATTGCAAAATAGCCAAATACAATAAATAGCCGACACCAAACCATTTCACCACTAAAAATGCCCATGGGGTTGTCGCAAACAAAACTCCCACGCCTGCTGCAACCACTGCAATCTGTACCAGTAAAGCCAGTTGCAGACCCAGCGCATTCCAGTAACCATGCCGAAAACCATAATTCAATCCGCTCGACATCGATGCAATTGCACCAGCACCCGGAGAGACACTAATCACCCAGCAGGCCAACATATAGGCAAACCACATTTGATAGGACATGAATATTTAACTCAGCAAAACTTGCCCAATATTATATGAATTTTCCAATAAAATCAGGCTAAAAACCTGCTTAAATATAAGGCATTGCACTATTCACTCTGTCTAGCTTCAGGCACAATATGTACATTAAAAACAGGATCTATCCTTACAGGAGCCATGAATGACAGCCCAATCGGTAATCTTGCCACTTCCTTCAGATCATGCCCGTTTTATTGTTTTACGTCTTAAAGATTTGAGTATTGAACAATTAAAAGAACAACTCGAACATCTTTTTACTTCGCGTGATCGTCTTATTACGCAACATCCTCAAGCACAAATTAAAACGGCAGTGGCTTTTGGTCCTGAACTGTGGGCAAAACTTTATGATCAAGCTCCTGCAGGCTTTAAACAGCTTGAGCCCATTCATGGTTCATTTGAAATGCCAGTGGTTCCGGCAGATATGATCATTCATATTGCCAGTGCCCGTGCTGATATCTGT
This sequence comes from Acinetobacter lwoffii, assembly GCF_019343495.1. Taxonomy (NCBI): domain Bacteria; kingdom Pseudomonadati; phylum Pseudomonadota; class Gammaproteobacteria; order Moraxellales; family Moraxellaceae; genus Acinetobacter; species Acinetobacter lwoffii. Next base: position 2,039,056 of record NZ_CP072549.1, read on the forward strand.
TTTGCGCTCAGTCAGGCTTTTTTTGAAGGCATTCAGGATCAGGTTCAGGTGCTGGATGAGCGGGTTTGCTTCCGCTATTTTGATGGTCGTGACATAACTGGCTTTATTGATGGAACTGAAAATCCGCAATTCCCGGATGATCGTGCTGAAGTCGCATTATTAGGTGAAGATTCAGGTATTTTCCAAGATGGTTCATTTATTTTTGCCCAACGTTACGCGCATAACCTGGAAAAATGGAAAAAGCTAAAAGTTGATACTCAGGAACAGGTTATGGGTCGTACCAAGCTTGAATCGATTGAGCTGGATGATGAAGTCAAACCTGAAAATGCGCACGTGTCACGTACTGTAGTGGAAGATGAAGAAGGCGAAGAAATGGAAATCCTACGTCATTCTCTGCCTTATGGTGATGGACGTGGTGACCAGGGTCTATTCTTTATTGCCTACACCAAAGACCTTACGATTATCGATGCTATGTTAGAACGTATGTTTGGTACCTCTGGCGATGGGATTCACGACCGTCTGCTTCATTTCGTAACACCTCTAGATGGTGCCTATTACTTTGCACCGAGTGAGGAGTTGCTGGAAGAGGTTTTGTAAATTCACTTTAAAATTAAGCATAAATCTTATTTCGATTTATGCTTTTTAACTAAGATTAAAATAGAATTTAAAGAGTTATAAGCAACTTATATTATCTATATGTATGTTACTTTTATTAAAAATAGTAGTCTTCTTGGTTCTTAAATTTTTATATTCGACATCATATAAAAGATAACCTTGTGACATAAAAGTATAATACCCAGTAATTTCTCCATTAATGATTTCATTCATTGTTCTATAGACTTCAGGCTTAGCATTATCACCCATATCGACATTTTTTTCTTTTATAGGTCTTGATATTTTAATATTTTTCAAATAGGGATAATATTTTACAAAATTAATATCAGGATACTTACTAGAAACTAACAAAATAGATTTCTTTTCACTTATCAGACAATAATATTCATCATTTGATTGTGCGCTTGTACATACCACTAGAGCAAAAAAAATAAGTATAATTTTTTTCATAATTCTTTTAACCTCTTTTTAGCTAATGTTATTGCAGAATTCGCACTATAACCATACCTCTTTCTGCCAACTTTGTTCCCTTTCTTATCTTGTTTATAACCAAAAGGATAATCTTTGTCTTTACACATTTCTAGAAATCTTGAGTATCCTTTTTTTGACTCATTAGAGTTTTTTAATTTTCCTTTTTTGTAACCAGCAGGATCACTCCATAAACCCCATCCAAAGCATTCACCAATTTTATTAAAATAAATATAACTATTTTCAAATTTCGTATAATTATCAAGATTATCAACTATTTTCTTATCTAAATTTAAACAGGTTTTTATATTAAGAGCGATTACAGCTCTTTTATAGTATTTCTCTCTATCATCAAATCCGTTATATCCGCCATTAATTAAAGCACAAGTTGCTATTAAATCATTATTAATGGCATGAGGACTCAAATTGCCAGCTTTAGAATGATGCCAATACCATACTGCAGAACCTACAGCATGTTTTTTTTCTTTAGCAATTCTATGTTTATTATTTCCTAAAAAGTTTTCATTCACTGCTAACCCATAAAGCTCATAATTATTTTTATAGGTTAATTGCATTAAGCCACGTCCTTTATAGCCATCATAAACTTCACTTTCAGATTTACCACCTAATCCTTCTTCTAGCAAAGAATAACTTGCAGTTTCATGTAATGTGTGTGCTATAAAATGAGCCTTTTCAAGACAATTAATCATATTAAGTTTTTTAAATTGTTCATTTAAATCATTAAGAAAGCTTATAGCTGTGGCACTAGTTGTTATTTTTTTAAATTCTTCTGCTGAAATATCCCTATTACAGACACATTTACTTATTTTTAAATTTTTCTCTATTCTTGGCTTATTTAGTACAGTTCGACCTACCGTTAAGTCCACATCTAATTTCATTTTTATGGCATCTTCTTTAATTCTTTTTACCACATGAGTTTTCGGTTCCAAGGGATTACCATCAGGTTTAAATACCGTGATCTGTATTTTTTCTCCAATCATGCTTGGAAATGAAAATTTACCATCAGAGGTATTTGAAATTTTTGTTATCTTATTTCCTAGATAAAGTATCTCGATCTTTGTATTTTCAACGATATAACTATTTCCTTCTCTATCTAGAAGTTGGATATTTGATTGACTTTTAAAGTTTTCGCAGGGTTCGTCTAGTTTAATTATTTGTGGTATTTGAGAGCCATGCTCAGAGTTAACAGCACCTTTTAGAGCAAACTCATCATTTGAAGTCAAAACTAGAATTTCAATATCTCGATTAGGTGAAGATACCACCTCTACAATGCCCTGCTCATTGGTATGACGTTCAAATGAACTTTGTTTTCCTTTAGGGCGAGATTTTACCGGGAAACTCGTTAATATTTTCTCATTGCAGTCTATTATTTTAAATAAAGTCGTAACTATACCTTTTGTAGTAGGCATCACTTTTTCTTTATGATACTCCTCTATACTTTTAGGCAAGGATACTTTTACAGGATTCTTTCTAGAAGAAATGATTGAAGAATCAATCGTTTTAATAACGATATAATCTTCCACATTAGGTGGCTTAGCTAAAATTTCCACAGTTCGATTTGGTGAACCCTGAAATATAAATAAACCATCTTTATCTGTTTTATTTGTATTTTCTCTCGATGAACCTTTATAGCGTGATTTAACTTTTAAATTAATGACATATTTTCCTGAAGCATCATAAATTTTTGATGTTATGGTAACTAAATTGCTCATCATTCGACATCCTCTTCAGTATATACATCATCCTCTAAATCCCTTTCTTCTATCTCATTCAATAGTTCATCAATACTTTCATTATCTAAGTCTTGAATGAGATGAGTTTGTAAAGAATTAAATCCTAAAGCCACGAAATCTGTGGGTTGAGAGGTATAGAATCTTAAAGTACTTAATTGATTATTTTCATTTAATACAGACTTCTTAGTTTTAATTAAGTTCCCATCCAACTTATTTAGAATAAAAATTTCTTTTTCTCCTGCAGACTGGTTAGTCCACTGATAGTTAATTTTATTACTGAATAATGTTTTCATTTTTGGAAGATTTATTTTTTGTTCAATAATATTTTGACCTTTCGTAAACAGATGCTGCCCGGCCTTACACTCAAATTTCCCACCAGTTGTGACCACCACTCCACCACCATTGATCTTAATTTGAGACCCTCCAGCGGTCAGTACAATCTCTTTCGGACTGGTGATTTCGATCTTGTCTTCAGTCGAAATAAGCTTGATTACCTTGCGGGCAATCGCTTCAATCGCATCATCTTGGGCTTGTAGTTCAATTTTTCCTTGAGCAGCATAGAGACTCGCACCCTCTTGAGCAGCAAATAAACTGATCTTGTCCTGTGCATGAGCAACTAAAGATTTCTGTGTGGATAAATGAATATTATTCCCGGCACTCTGATTGATTTGCTGATCAGCGGATAAATGAATATTTTCATTTGTGCTCAGTGCAATCGTTTGGGGGGCAGTTAATAACATCACGGCCTGTTTAAATGCGATGGCCTTGGCTTGATCTTCAGCTTCAATCTGACTCAGAAACTGTTTTAAACTATCAAAAAATTGCAGCGGATCAGTCTGCTGTTGTTCAGCAATATCACTCAAGGCTTTACTATGATCGAGATTCGATTCAATCTGCTCTTTGGCACGACTCGCATCCAGGTGATTGCCTGCGGCTGAATCTTGCCGATAAGTGGAGATTAATAAGCCTTTTCCTGCACGTATGGCACCCCACTGGTCTGTCCTTAGTTCAAAACCTTCTCCTCGACCTTCGCTGCTTTCACTTTCTTTAGGATGGCTTAGATTTCCCAGATTGAGCTGACTGGCTGCATGACTACTTTGCAGCTGCGCACTAATCTGTTCAGGGGTATCATCGAAACGCAACTGGTTAAAGCCATCCCCATCGACCTCCTGAGAACGGATGCCACTGAGTTTTTTGGTCGCAGGAAGTTCTCCTTTTGCATCAAACATGGTCGGATGCCGTTCTGCTTCATGAATCCGTCCCACCACAAAGGGCCGGTCGATATCACCTTCAAAGAAGTCAATCACTACAATTTCGCCAATTCGCGGATGCAACCTGATGCCATAACCCTCACCCGCCCAAGGGGTCAAAACATCCACCCAGGCAGAATCACTATCATTGTCATTGCTACCTGCGCCGCCATCATGCTGATGATCCTCACTCCGGGTAAACAGAAAACGAACTTTCACCCGCCCCCATGCATCGACATGAATCGTTTCACCTTCAGGTCCGACCACTCGAGCCCGTTGCGGATATGCAGCAGGCCGATGAATGAAGGGGTGGTACTCAGGAACAACCTGGATTTCACGGCGCACCATCTGTAGTTCATTGGCCTGTCGTTCCTCCTGTGTCATCTGCCAGCCGCTCTTCTCAAGCAAACTGTCCAGCTGAGATAAGATATCTTTGGGTAAATTGTTCTGGTTATAAAACCGCTTAGCTAAAATCAGAAATTCACGTTGATGGGCAGGATGCTGATCAATTTCAGGATGCTGTTGCAGTTCAAACCAGTATCCAACCTGAGCATCTCGTACGCTGCTACTGGCTTTAAAATATTTGGACTGCAAAGCATGATAGTCACTGAGCTGCTGATTGAGTCGATCCAGTTGGGCTATACCAGATGCTGTCACCTGATCCTCATGATTTAAGTCGCCGGTCCAGGCCGGACTGATGTTCCACGCATCTTCAAGCTGAAGAGTGGCATTTGCATGGATATCACTTTGCTGATGATTACTGAATAAAGGCTGGCTTTGATCCTGGGCAAGTTGCTGGGCATGCCAACGCTGGGTCTGGGTACTATTCGGATTGAGCTGACGTACCGCAATCAGACTGTTCAGCGTGTCGAGCTGTTCGGTGGCATGACTGCGATGAAACCGGATGGAGCGGCGTTTTAAAGCTGAAAAATATTGGGAATGATCTACCAGTTTTAAAAGCTGATCTTGAATCTCGCTGGCTGATACAGGCACAGTTAATTGCCTTTCATCAATCAGCCAGTTAATTCCTTCGCTACGCCATAAACGGGTCAGAAAATCATAATCCGATTCATTCGACTGCATTACAAAAGGTCGGACATCATAGTCCCGGCTGAGTCCTGTCAAATCCAGGCTGAGACTGGCCGCGAATAATACACTTCTGTTTTGCCATTCACTGAACAGGATTTCACTGATCTCGCGCACCGTCTTATTCATAAAAACCCGACTGTTACGGCGCTTCTGCCAGAGTGCAGTCGGATCATTTAGCGTCAATTTATACAGGGTCAAAGCTCCATCATTCTGCCCTTGACTGGCTGCAGTAATAATGCCCGTAGTCCGGAAAAGTTCACCCCGGTCTGTGACCTGATCAATGGCCACCCGACAGCCGATAAACTGTTTCAAGGCAATATGAGCATGAGTGGAAAGACAGATCAGTTCAGCCTGCAGGCCTTGATTGATCTGATGCTGACCCTCAATACGCTGAATCAAAACCTGATGATTTAAAGGAGGATGTGAAAACTGTAAATGTAGCGCACGATGCTGTCGCTTAAGCCCGAGCTGCTCCACCAGCATATGGATAGGTTTTGGCATTTTATAGTTATAATTTTAAGCTTTATTATTGTGCGGCAGATTTTAGGAAAAGTTATCCATTTCGTCCAGTTCACGATGCATTTCACATAATTAGGCCTTTAATTTATGGCCCTTCAATTAAAAATCTTAAATTGCATGTGGTACATCTTAATTAAAAATATTGCTCAATATTCCCTATTTTTCCGATTATCCTATACGGAACTTGCTGCTACACTCATTCAGATCTCATTCTTCAAGGCCAAGGACATGCTGGAACTCCCTTCTAAATTACCCGATTTGGGCGTGACCATTTTTAGTACCATGTCGGCCTTGGCACAAAAACTCGGAGCCTTGAATCTTTCTCAAGGATTTCCAGACTTTGCAGCGCCTCCTGCCTTGATTGAAGCTTTAAACCGGGCTAGCCAGAATGGATTTAACCAGTACGCTCCGGGAGATGGTCTGCCAGTCTTGCGAGGTCTAGTGGCAGATCTCTATCAGCAGCGTGATCAACTGATGATTGATCCTTTCGAGGAAATCACGATTACGCCTGGGGCCACGATTGCGATTTTTTGTGCCATTCAGGCCACAGTGCGCGCCGGTGAAGAAGTAATTATTTTCGACCCGAGCTATGACAGTTATGGCCCTGCGGTACAACTGGTCGGGGCAAAGCCAGTGCATATTGCTTTGCAGCATCCTGATTTTTCTGTGGACTGGAATCAGGTCAAAGATACCATTAATGACCGTACCCGCATGATTGTGGTAAATACTCCACATAATCCGAGTGGTAGTGTCTGGTCCAAGGCAGACTGGCAGCAACTGATCGAGCTGATTCGCGAGCGCAATATTGTGGTGCTGTCCGATGAAGTCTACGAACATCTGGTTTTTGACGGCGTTCAGCACTATTCGGCCTGGTCATTTCCAGAACTTCGTGAGCGGAGTTTTGTGATTGGTTCTTTTGGTAAAACCTTCCATGTCACTGGCTGGAAAACCGGATTTTGTATTGCTGCACCCGCACTGATGAAAATGTTCAGACAGATTTATCAGTTTGCCAGTTTCTGTGGTGTGACGCCCGTTCAGGTTGCCTTGGCGGAATATATGCAACTGCATCCTGAGCATATACCTGAACTGTCCTCTTTCTATCAAAACAAACGGGATTTATTTAACTCATCCATTGAAACGTCACGCTTTAAATGGACACCTTCTCAAGGGACTTATTTCCAGAACTTAGATTATTCAGAGATTCGGCCTGAGCTCGATGATTTATCCATGTGCCATTTTCTGGCAGAACAACATGGGATTGTCGCGATTCCAGTCTCTGCGTTCTACCAGCATCCTCCTACAGATTTACGCTTGCTCAGGTTTTGCTTTGCAAAAAAAGAACAAACCTTGATCCAGGCAGGTCAAATTCTTTCAAAGGTTTAACTCATTTTTTAACTAAAAATCTCATAAAATAAATGCCTTAGTTACTTAAAAGCTAAGGCTTTTTTTTACATTCTGCCGAATAATAGCTGCATCAACAAATAGATGATAATTCAATCACAGGATGTCGCATGGCACAGCACTCACTGATTCATCAACAGAATTTATGGAAAGCCTTTCTGGTATTTCTGTTGCCATTAATTGCGACCAATATCCTGCAAAGTCTCTCCGGCACGATCAATACGGTTTTTGTGGGACAAATGCTCGGAGTGAATGCGATTGCTGCTGTTGCCGTTTTTTTCCCGATCCTGTTTTGTCTGATGGCCTTTGTGATTGGTTTATCTGCCGGTTCTACCGTATTGATTGGACAGGCTTGGGGTGGAAAAAATATAGAAAAAGTGCGCTGTGTGGTCGGTTCAACTTTATTTATGACCTTGATTGGCGGAAGTTTGATTGCGCTTTTCGGGGTAATTTTTGCTGAGAATATTCTTTTGGCCCTTGGCACAGATCCTGATGTAATGCATTTGTCCTTGCCCTATGTACAATGGATGCTGGCGGGTAGTCCCTTAATTTTTATCTATATTATTTATACCTCCATCTTGCGTGGCGTTGGGGATAGTACCACCCCCCTGTTTGCTTCCGCACTTACCATTGGGGTGGGTTTAGTGGTGACACCGGTCCTGATTGCCGGTTATTTTGGCTTTCCTAAAATGGGCATTATCTCGCCGGCGATTGCCACCATTCTGGGAAATCTGGCGGTCCTGTTGTTTTTAATCCTGTATTTGAACTATAGACAGCACCCGCTCAAGCTCGACTGGGCTTTATTAAAAAATATTCGTCATCAGCCACAGTTGAGCAGAATGATCTTGAAACTGGGGGTTCCGACTGGGGTACAAATGGTCACGACTTCAGTTGCCGGACTGGTGATTGTCGGGCTGGTCAATCGTTATGGCGCAGAAGCAACAGCCGCTTATGGTGCGGTCAATCAGGTCTTAAATTATATTCAATTTCCCGCTTTGTCGATTGCGATTGCCGCGTCTGTATTTGGTGCTCAAGCGATTGGCGCAGGTAAATCGGATCTACTCAATAAAGTCACACGGACTGCGCTGAGTATGAATATCCTGTTTACCGGCGGTCTGGTGATTCTGGCATACCTGTTCTCCAAATATCTGATGGCACTGTTTATTACCGATCCTAAGGTTGTAGTACTGGGACAACAACTGCTATTTATTGTGCTGTGGTCAATTCTGTTTTTTGGCGCCAGTGCCATTTTTGCTTCGATCATGCGCTCAAGTGGAACGGTGACCATGCCAATGCTGATTAATATTTTTGCCATTCTCTGTATTGAAGTTCCCGCCGCTTATCTTTTTAGTCAGTGGTGGGGCCTGGAAGGTATCTGGTATGCCTATGCATTGGCCTTTGTCAGCCTGTGTATTTTGCAGGGACTGTATTATCAGTTTGTCTGGAAGAAAAAAACGGTTGAAGCGTTGATTTAGATGCAAGGTTTTATGTACCTAGAAGTATTACAGTAGCTAACACTCTTAGTCGCAAAAAATAGACCCTATTACAGCGATAAAAAACCCGCTTTCGCGGGTCTGTTCTGCAATTTTTTAAGCAGATTTTTTCTTCTTTTTGCCAAACTGGGTCGCCAGTGCAGTGACATGCTGATAACCGGTCGGCAAGATCCGCTGAATCAGGTCAATTGCTTTGGCATCATTACCGATCAGCAGACGGCGCTTGTCTTTTTGTACCGCCTCCAGAATTTGACGAGCGGCTTCTGCAGGTGGACAACGCAATAATTTATTAAAATTACGGGCTGATTTTTCCGGATTCATACCTAAAGTCAGCAGGCTGTTATTCATTTTTGCAGCATTGGCAATATTGGTACGGATACCGCCCGGATGTACACACAGTGCACTCACCCCACAATTTTCCAGATCCAGTTCCTGACGCAGGGATTCAGTAAAACCACGTACCGCAAACTTGGTCGCATTATAAGCAGACTGGGTCGGCTGCGCCGTTAAACCAAACAGGCTGGAAATATTGATGACATGCCCATCGCCGGTTTTCTTGATCAGTGGCAGAAATTCTTTGGTTCCGTAAACTACGCCCCAGAAATTGATTCCGACAATCCATTCTAGTTCTTCATAAGACGCCCCTTCAACGGTTGAACCCAGCGCAACGCCAGCGTTGTTAAAGATCATATTGACACTGCCATGATCCTGTTCGACCTGTGCCGCCCAGTTACGCACCTGTTCCAGTTCAGCTACGTTTACTTTCTGAATGGTGACATGGACATCACTTTCTTTGAGCAATTCGAGCGTTTGCGCCAGACCCTGTTCATTGATATCACTCAGCGCCAAATGACAACCTTGCTGGGCCAGTAATACCGCCAGTTGCTGGCCAATACCTGAACCGGCACCGGTAATCGCAGCGACTTTATTTTTAAAATTTTTCATTCAATTTCCTTATGTAAAGAACTGCCATTCCATGACAGCAGGATCTTGTTCTGTTGTTTCAGGAGCTAGCACAGATCCTCAATATAGTTTTGACAATATATATTGTCAATAATTATCCCATGTCCTTAGAGGCCAAATTTCAGGGGAGCATTTCTATATAGGTCTAAGCGTGATTTATTGCTAAGATATTCAAAATCTTCATGCAGATGAGCACATAGGCCTTATGACTGATTCAACCGACTCAGCAGCAAAATCACGCCCCTCCAAGAGCAAGGAACGTCAGTTTAAAGGCCTGTCGATGGCTGAAAGGCAGCAGGCACGTCGTGAAAAGCTGATCGAAGCGGGGATTGAAGCCTATGGCCGTCACGGCTTTTTTTCAGTTACGGTCAAAGATATCTGCAATGAAGCCAAGCTGACCGAACGTTATTTTTACGAATCTTTCAAGAAAAGCGAACATTTGTTTCAGACCATTTTCTTAAAACTGATTGATGAGCTGCAACAGAATGTCATGCAGGCCATGATGCAGGCCTCCACCGATCCAAAAAAAATGATCGAGGCGGGTCTGACCGCTTTGCTCACTACCCTGCGTGACAATCCACGTATGGCCAGGATCATTTATATTGATGCCATGCTGGTGCAGGAACTGCATAATCAGGCCACTATTCATGAAACCATGTCACGTTTCGACCGCATGATTCATGCCTTTGTCATGTTGATGATGCCGCAGTTAAATCGCAGTGAGCAGGAAATTTCCCTGGTGTCGACCGGTTTAAATGGTTATGTCACCCAAATTGCCATTCGTTGGGTGATGAGCGGTTTTAAGCATTCGCTTGAGGAAGTTTTATCATCCTGTAGTGTGGTTTTTTTGGCGCTGCTCGAGTCATTTTCAGAGAAAAAATAACTGTTAAATCCTGTGCTTAATAGGCTTTCCTGCATTTACCAGTGAGTTACAAATTTATGCTGCACTACGGAAATGAGTAAAATTAATTTATGATTTTTTAACAAGTTTCTGCGCTATATTTGTCACAAATCTTTTCGAATTTCAGCAGTTTTTCCCTTTCTGCAATGATACTGTCATAATTAGTCTTTGTAATAAGCCTGTCATAAATATAAAACGGTTCACCGTTTACATGAAATAGGGTATTGCGTTGTGAAAGATGACTACATATTAATCGTCGATGACGAGCTCCCGATTCGGGAAATGATCCATACCTCTCTGGATATGGCCGGTTTTCAGTGCTTACAGGCAGAAGATGCCAAGCAGGCGCATCAGATGATTGTGGATCAGCGTCCGGCACTGATTTTGCTGGACTGGATGATGCCGGGTGGTGTCAGCGGTGTGGACCTGTGTCGTCGTCTGAAACGTGATGAAAGCCTGTCAGAAATTCCGGTGATCATGCTCACAGCGCGCGGTGAAGAAGACCACAAGGTACAAGGTCTGGATGCCGGTGCCGATGACTACATGACCAAACCATTCTCGACGCGGGAATTGGTCTCGCGGATTAAGGCGGTGCTTCGCCGCGCCAATGCCCTGAGTGGTGAAAAAACCATTGATGCCAATGGCCTGATTCTGGATCCGGTCAGCCAGCGGGTGAATTTTGGTAACAACATTCTGGAAATGGGGCCAACTGAATACCGTTTGCTGGCCTTCTTCATGACCCATCCTGAACGTGCCTATACCCGTGCGCAATTGCTGGATCAGGTTTGGGGCGGTAACGTCTATATTGAAGACCGGACCATCGATGTGCATATCCGCCGTTTGCGTAAAGTACTGGAACCTTATGGTGTAGACCGTTTTGTACAGACCGTTCGCGGAACGGGGTATCGTTTCTCGACCCGTTCAGATGTCGCTTTAGGTTAATATCTTTTAAGGTAAATCTTGTTTTATGTATGAGCCCTACCCTGTCCCCGAACTGGCACGCGAGCACAAAAGAATCCGTTACAGCAGTTTATGGGATTTTGCGAAGCAGGATTTACGCCTACTGGCTTTTTTCCTAATTATCGCCAGCTTTATCGGTTTTGGGATTGGGTATTTCTGGATTTGTATCGTAATTGCCTTCGTGGCATTCTTTGCGACCCAAATGCGTTCCTTATATCTGGTCAATGAATGGATTTCCAATCGCCCTTATGATGTTCCACCGAATATTGGCGGGATTTGGGGTGCGCTACTTTTCAATGTTTATCGCGCCCAACGTCAGGAACGGATTGTTCAGGCGGAAATGGTCGAATTGATTGATCGTGCACAATCTTCGCTGGTGGCCTTGCAAGAAGCCGTGGTACTACTTGATGAAAACCAACAGATTGAATGGTGGAATCCGGCAGCCGAACGTCTGCTCGGAATCTCCAGTGATGACCGTCGCCGTAATATCCTGACCTTGTTACGCCAACCAAGCTTTATCGAATACTATCACCATATTGATGAATCCCCGGACGGCCTGAAAATGCGTTCTTCGCTGTTTGAAGACCATTATGTGCAGGTCAAAATGACCCGTTTTGGCGGAGAAAGTCGGGTACTGGTCGCTTATGATGTGACCCGGATGCACAATCTGGAACAGATGCGAAAGGATTTTGTCGACAATATTTCACATGAACTGCGCACTCCTTTGACCGTGCTCAGTGGCTATATTGAAACCTTTACCGATCAGGAAGATATCAATCCACGCTGGAAACGCGCTTTTGATCAGATGCAGTCGCAAACCCGACGCATGAATGCACTGGTCAACGATCTGTTGCTGCTGTCACGTCTGGAAAATGATAAAAATATTGCCAAAAACCAGATCATTGAAATGCCGAGTCTGATGAACCAGCTATTTGATGATGCCCAGGCCTATAATATTGATTATGGTCATACCCTAAATCTGGACATTGACAGTCATTGCGATTTGATCGGTTCAGATATGGAACTGGCCAGCGCCTTTAGCAACCTGATCACCAATGCCATCAAGTACACGCCTAAAGGCGGTACCATCACCATCGGCTGGCATGATGATGGTGAATCGGCCTATTTTGTCGTGCAAGATAACGGCATCGGCATTGATCCCAAACATCTGCCACGTCTGACCGAGCGTTTTTACCGCATCGATTCAGACCGCAGCCGCCGTACTGGGGGTACCGGTTTGGGACTTGCCATCGTCAAACATGTGCTGATGCAACATCAGGCACATCTGGAAATTGAGTCCAAGGAAAACCAAGGCTCTACCTTTAAGGTGATTTTCCCCAAAGAGCGTCTCAGCTTTCCAGAGTAATACAACCATCAGAAAAGGTGCCATCGGCACCTTTTCTTTTAAGCGTTTAAGAGCTGATCTGTTTTTCTTTGGACAGTGCACGCGCATAGGCAGCACGTTGCGAGACCCGTTTCAGATAGGCCTGAATCGCTGGATAACTTTGGCCTGTCCGGCTTTGCATCGCCTCCAAAGGAAAACTCATCTGAATGTCGGCAAAACTGAAGTGTCCGGCAAAATAATCATGCTCGCTCAAATAGCTTTCCAGAAACTGGATATGATCTTTTAAACGGCTCTGTACAAACTGCTTCTTCACTCCATCACAGATTTTCTTGGCGACTGGTCGAATCAGCAACGGGGTATGTTTTGGTACAGTGGTCATCACTAGTTGCATCACCAGCAGCGGCATTAACGAGCCTTCCGCATAGTGCATCCAGTAACGGTACTGGGCCTTGTCAGCAATATCTTCTGGGCGAAACTGCTGCATTTCATCATAAGTTTCCTGCAAATATTCCAGGATCGCCGCAGATTCTGCCAGTACCTGCGATTGATCGACCAGAATCGGAGCTTTGCCCAGCGGATGAATCTGTTTTAAGGCCGGTGGCGCAGAAAGGTTGGGCTGACGTTTATAGTATTTAACCTCGTAATCCAGTCCTAATTCTTCCATAGCCCACAGAATACGAAATGATCGTGATTGTTCAAGATGATGTAAAACACGCATATTAGACTCATGATTTTATTGTTCTTACTTTTTGAGCATAACAAAAAGCAGCAGACTCTAGCTCATTTTTTGATGACTGTAATGATATGTATTCTATGTTGCAGATTAACTATTTAAGTTCAATTCAGACAGCGCTCTACATTCTCATCATTTTTAGCATTTATCGGGAAGCCCGCATCTGGTCTGGAAATGCAGGCGCTTCTAAACGTGGCCCATCATAGGCAGGAATGGAACCAAAACGTTCATGGCCTTCAATCCATTGTTCCCGCGCAATTTTAAGTTCCTCTGTCGTACGCCCGACCAGATTCCACCACAGTAAAATCGGGCTTTCAAATGGTTCCCCACCAATCAATAACACCCGGCTCCCGGCATGAATTTCAGCGTTGACCTGCTGTAAGCCGGGCTCCAGGATCAGCATATTATCTTCATTTAGTTCATGCCCATTGATGCTAGCCGTCCCTTCAAGCACCATAAAACCATATTCAAATTTCGGATTCAACGGCAAATGCATACTGCTACTTTCAGCCGCATACAGATCTACTCCGAGCAGTTCGCTATGTACTTTAACCGGTGATTTTGTTTTTAAATATTCTCCTACCAGCACGGTAAACTCGATGCCTTGCTCATGGACCACCGGCAATTCAGGATAATGGTCAAAACCCGGTGCCATATTGATCTTGTCGTCCGGCAAGGCAATCCATAACTGCGCTGCATGCATATGCGTTTCACTCTCGGGAGAGACTTCGGTATGTGAAATGCCATAGCCCGAGGTCATCAGATTGACCTGTTTGGGACGAATCAATTGCTGATTTCCCAGACTGTCATTGTGCATCATGCTGCCCTCGATCATCCAGGTAAAGGTCTGCAGACCAATGTGTGGATGGGGGCCGATATCCAGACCATCTCCTTGCGGAAAACTGGCCGGACCCGCATGATCCAGAAAACACCAGGCACCAATCATGCGTTTATGTCGGCTCGGTAAGGCACGTTTAATCACGGTACCCTGCCCGATTTCCGCGCGACGTAAAGGAAACTCCTGAATAAACTGATTCACGTACTTTTCACAATCATCGGAATTCGACAGTTCAATATCACTATTATTCGACATGGCTGAGCTTACCTCGGCATTTTCATTCTACTTTTGAGTGGGTGAGACATGTATTTGACCGATTCAAGATGCCTCTCTGTTCAGGACAATGTACAGGGTCTATGGGCAAAATCTATCCCTGGAAATATTTAGATACGTATAAAACGCCTCACTAGTCCCATCAATTTAAATTCTGAAAAGCTGATGAGATTTATATTCAAAGCCCCAAACTTGAGTTTTAACAAGTCAATCATGATTTAGGTACATGACGTTAGGAGTTTAAATAAACTGAAGATCAGGAATGTCATTTATGTTTCACGTGAAACGAATCCACAACAACTAAAGACCCCAATGAATAAGATGATTATTCATGTATTTCAATCACTTTCAATTTTATAAAACACAAATTTTGTTACGTTTTAGCTTTAAAAACTCCCCGGATACCCAATTTTTGGGAGGTTATTTTTTACTCAAACACGGCATAATAGGCACCTATAAAAATAATACTGGACCAGGACATGTCTGCTCAGAATGAGAATATATATTCAACGGCGAATGTATCTTTTCAAAATTCGACGACCGATAAATCACTGAAATTATCTGAATGTGATCTGCAAAACCGTCAGCTGATTGAACAGGCGCTGACAGATCCTCATGCCCGTATCCCTGCCCTGTTTCAGCAGTATTTTCATGATTATGTCTATACGCATAGTCATCATAACTTGCGTCAAATTAACTATCTGGCGCAAATTGCCTTTTTACTGTATTTCTTTGCCGATATCCTGATTATTCCAGACATGTTTTTTATTTCTGGTCTGATGCGCGTCGTTCTGGTTCTGGGGGCGA
Source organism: Acinetobacter lwoffii (assembly GCF_019343495.1). Taxonomy (NCBI): domain Bacteria; kingdom Pseudomonadati; phylum Pseudomonadota; class Gammaproteobacteria; order Moraxellales; family Moraxellaceae; genus Acinetobacter; species Acinetobacter lwoffii. Next base: position 2,054,465 of record NZ_CP072549.1, read on the forward strand.
TGTTTTGCTGTTATTACCTGTTTAAAAAATATAAAAATATTCAGATTTTGGACAGAATCTTGCCGATAGGCACCACTGTAGCTGCAGCGGCCTGGATTAGCTTACTCGCGCTTTCAACCAGTCCCCATGTTGCCACCTATATTTATGCCTCTGCGATCTTTATTCTTATCGCCAATCTCTGTGTGCAGACCCAGTTTAAAGTCGCAGTCTATTGCTCCATCTTGATTGCGCTGTTTATCATGCTTGGGGTGACCCAGTTCATGAGTGCCTCTCAAGCCTTTATTTTTAGTGTGGTCTTTAGTCCACTGTGGTTTTTTAGCATTTATATTAACTGGAATAATATTCTGAATGTGCGGCGTTCTTTTCTGCGCTCCCTGCTTGATGAATGGAACTATCAAACCTTAAAGAATCTGGCACATACCGATGATTTGACCCAGCTCTACAACCGTCGCCATTTTGTCGATATGGCTGAACGCTCTATTCATCAATGGCCCAAACATGCCAGTAGCTGCCTGTTGATGTTTGATGTGGATCATTTTAAAAATATTAATGATAGCTATGGGCATGATGTCGGTGATCGGGTGCTACAACTGATTGCTGAAGTGACCCGTAAAGAAATGCGGCATAGCGATGTACTGGCACGTTTTGGCGGGGAAGAGTTTATCGCTCTCCTGGAAGATACTCAGCTACAAGACAGCCTGGTGATTGCAGAACGAATTCGTTGTGCAATTCAAAAGCAGTATATTTATGTTGAATCCAATCATGCCATCCGGTTCACCATTTCGATCGGTGTTGCAGAACTAGAATCCCATACCCAGACTCTGGAAGATCTGATCAAACAAGCCGATATTGCCTTATATCAAGCCAAGAAGTCTGGCCGAAACCGGATTGAAGTCTATCATCCGGATATGCTGAATAAGCCCAAGCCAGCAACAGAAAATCCCTGGAATGTATTTAAGCCAGACACTCAACCAGCCCAGTCAACGGCGAATTAAAGCTGAATCATTAGTCTGTTCTATAAGCTAGGATCATTCTTAGAATGCGTTAATCGGGGATTTCATTTTATAAAATAAATTTGATTCTTCCACTTTTAAAATATCCAACAAAAGAATAGAATATTTTTTATACAACTATATATAAATTTCATCTTATTCATTTTTATATATTTTAATTTGGGAAGGCTGCATGCCGCATGATAACGAAAAAGAATCACGTACCCTGATTCAGGAGGCTCTTCAAGATCCGCTTGTTCGTATTCCTGCACCTCTAAAACCGGCCTACTATGCTCATCAGAAAAAACTCACTTTAAAATACTTATTACAGGTCAATTTATTCGCACAGCTGGCATATGCCTCTTATACCCTCGCCGATATTCTGGTGCTGAATGATATTCTCAAGTTACTCATTTTGACCAAAATCAGCTATACCATCCTGATCGTACTGATCACGATCTGGATGTATCACTCTTACCGCAATCTGCCTGTCTTTGATCTGCTCTTGCCTACCTCGATTATTGGTGCAAGTGCCATCTGGTTTTTTAATCTGAATCAGTCTGAAAGTGCTTATACCCTCATTTATCAATATGCCTCCTTAGTCTTTATTGTACTGGCCAATTTATGTGTGCAGATCCGGTTCTGGCCGTCTTTGATTACTTCAAGTCTGATTACCCTGATGATTTACATCGGTGTATATTTCAATACTCGGTCTGACCTGTACCAGATGTTTTTATTTTCCCTGATTTATCTGCCGGTATTGACCTTCAGTCTTTATATTAGTTGGAGCTCAACCTTAAAATCACGCATGGTATTCTTGCAGCATACCCTGAATGAATATAACCGGCAGGCCTTTGAAAATATGGCCCATACCGATTCCCTCACCGGCCTGAATAACCGTCGCTGTTTTGAATATCTCGCGCAACAACTGGTACAACAGAATTTTGATCAACCGGTACCTATGAGTTTACTGGTCTTTGATGTCGATCATTTTAAGCAGATTAATGATCGTTATGGTCATGATATCGGAGATCAGGTCTTACAGACGATTGCCCTGAGCACACGCAGTGAAATGCGACAGCATGATATTTTGGCACGCTATGGCGGTGAAGAATTTATTGCATTTTTACCCGAAACCTCTCTGGATGAAGCGCTAAAAGTTGCCGAGCGTTTAAGGCATAACATTGAAAATATTGTGATCGATCTAGACAGCCAGCATCGTTTCAGTTTTAGCATTTCGATTGGTGCTGCCATTCTGGAAAGCTGTGAAACAGATTTAATGACCCTGATTAAACAGGCCGATATTGCCTTATATCAGGCTAAAGCCAATGGACGGAATCGGGTTGAAGCTTATGATCCAGATCTGGAGCAAAGTTTAGCTGGGGAGCTGCAAAACTGGCAGGTTAAACCGGCTTAAATTACCCGTTAAAAATTATCTTCATCAAAACGATCTTGGTCGATTTTATAGATATGAAAACTACGTTCTATTTGTACACCTAAACCAAATTCAATCATTAAAGACGTCAGCTTATCGCCATCAATTAAAACAATACCGGATTTTCTTGCCGACTCAATGGCCTCTTTACTGAAACTTGACGTAGTAATGAATACCCCCTTCTTAGCAACTTGATCGGCCAAAGCACCTTTAAACTGTTGAATGTCGGGACGACCAACAGTATCTTTCCAACGTTTCGCTTGGATGTAAATTTTATCTAGCCCTAATCGATCTTCACTAATTACACCATCAATTCCACCATCGTTGGTTTTACCAATCGCTTGAGCTGCATCTTGATGTGAACCGCCGTAGCCCATTGCCACCAGAAGATCGACAACCAGTCTTTCAAAAAATGAAGGAGATTTATCTTTTACCATCTGAAGCAAATCACTTTTCAAATCAGATTTTAATAATTCCGTTGTGTTCTGGATTGTTTCTTCTGGAGTCTGAGTTTCTTGGTAACTATTTAGGCTTTCAATAACTTGTAGATTCCCGATCCCAAACTCATCTTTATTTTTCTTTCCTAATTTAAAATCTGAAAATCCGTTGAACTGTGCTAAATATTCATTTGTTATAGCATCTAAACTTTTTAAATCAACCTGTCTACCCAAGCTACTAATCTCACAATATGCTCTCTTCGGTTGTTGAACTAAGCCCGCCTTAACTAAGTAGGTCTTTGCCCATGCCACTCTATCTTTAAATATATTTTTCCCGCTCGGAAGAATTTTATTTAAATCCTCTTCGTGTAAATTGGAACGTTCAGCTAGGATATTCGCAGCATCCGAAATTTTTATTGGCTCATTTAATTCTGATAATAATTTCATTAAAGGCAGCATTAATTGATCATAAGTAGGTAAAGGCATTTTTTAGCTTTTAAAGGTTTATTTTTATTCAGTATAAATCAAAAAAAGAGCGCCGAAGCGCTCTTTTTTATTAGGTTATATCTGATAAACCAGATACTGCCACGCGCATAGCGCTTGGCGTAATTTAGGCGGACAGCAGTGCTGTCCGAAACCCCTAAATTACTCCCATTCAATTGTTGCTGGTGGTTTAGACGATACGTCATACACAACACGAGAAACTTCAGCAATTTCATTCATGATACGGGTCGAGATCTTATCGACTAAATCATAAGGAAGATGCGCGAAACGAGCCGTCATAAAGTCCACGGTTTCTACCGCACGCAGTGCAATCACCCATGCATAACGACGGCCATCACCGACTACACCCACCGATTTTACTGGCTGGAATACTGCAAATGCTTGAGCAGTCTTGTCATACCAGCCGCTGGCACGCAGTTCCTGCATGAAAATGTCATCCGCAAGACGTAAAATGTCTGCATATTCTTTTTTCACTTCACCCAAGATACGCACACCTAGACCTGGGCCCGGGAATGGATGACGGTAGATCATGCTGTGTGGCAAGCCTAAAGTCGTACCCAATTTACGTACTTCATCTTTAAATAAGTCCCGTAATGGTTCAACCAGTTCAAACGCTAGATCTGCTGGTAAACCACCCACATTATGGTGTGATTTAATCACATGCGCCTTACCCTGCTTGCTTGCAGCAGATTCAATTACGTCTGGATAAATCGTACCTTGTGCAAGGAATTTTACGCCATCTAATTTACGTGCTTCTTCAGCGAAGACAGCAATAAATTCACGGCCAATAATTTTACGTTTTGCTTCAGGATCAACTTCACCTGCAAGCGCAGTCAAGAAACGCTCTTCAGCATCAGCACGAATCACGCGGATACCCATGTTATCAGCAAACATTTGCATCACTTGATCGCCTTCGTTCAAACGAAGCAAACCGTTGTCTACAAATACACAGGTCAGCTGATCACCGATCGCTTTATGCAACAGCGCTGCCACTACAGATGAATCCACACCACCAGAAAGTCCTAGTAATACTTTTTCATCACCAATCTGTTGGCGAAGCTGTTCTACACGTAGATCAATAATGTGTTCTGGCGTCCACAGACCGCGACAGCCACAAATTTGATGCACGAAGTTCGACAGTAATTCTGCACCTTTAGACGTATGTGTCACTTCAGGATGGAACTGAATACCATAGAAACGGCGAGTTTCATCAGATACCATCGCAATTGGGCAGCTAGGCGTCTGTGCAGTGATCTGGAAGCCTTCTGGAATACGGGCAACCTTGTCACCATGACTCATCCAGACATGCAGCTGGTTTTCACGGTCCTGTAAATTACCGATCAGCTTGTCACGTACAACAATATCTACTTCTGCATAGCCAAACTCATGCACAGTACCTGGCTCAACTTTACCGCCAAGTTGTTCGCACATGGTTTGCAGACCATAACAAATACCCAATACCGGCACACCCAGCTCGAATACCACTTGTGGCGCACGCGGGCTGCCTTCAAGGTGAACGCTCTCAGGTCCACCAGACAAGATGATACCGTTTGGATTAAATGCACGAATGTCTTCTTCAGACATATCATAGGCATACATTTCAGAATATACACCAGCTTCACGGACACGACGTGCGATGAGCTGACTATATTGAGAACCGAAATCCAGAATCAGGATACGATCTTCAGTAATTTGAGTATTGGTAGTCATGACGAACAACTATGAAAGGCAAACGAAAGATAAGCGCCGTATTCTAACATTTTTCAGCGCATTAAGCACACAATTCGCATGAGGTATGCATTTAGTTGATTGCATTATATTTCTAGCAGAATAAAGCATCCCTTTGGATGCCTTGATTGGTCTGTCATTTTTATATTTTTAAGCTCAAGATTTAATCCAATTAAGCCTGTTTTTATAAAAATCCGAAGATAATATGTAAGAGAAATTTTTGCTTAATTGAAGATGGATGAAGCCTTAATTATTTTACTTTCTGGTACTGACTTTCATGCCCCGGGCTGTTAGGATTTGACCACACTTTTGCTTGTACTGGGCTCATGGAACTGATTGATTTTATCTTGCATGTTGATGATCACTTGCTTGAATTTATCACTAATTACGGGATCTGGATTTATGCCATTCTTTTCCTGATTATCTTTGTAGAAACAGGTCTGGTGGTCATGCCGTTCCTGCCTGGCGACAGCTTGCTATTTGCAGCAGGTGCACTGGCAGCCTCTACTGGTGCAATGGATCCATGGGTGCTGATTCCACTCTTGTTTGTTGCGGCAGTTCTGGGTGACACCCTGAATTATCATATTGGTAAATATATTGGTCCTCGGGTTTTCGAGATCGAATCGCGCTTCATCAATAAAAAACACTTATTGGCGACCCAGCAATTCTTTGCCAGACATGGTGGTAAGACCATTATTTTTGCGCGTTTTGTTCCTTTTGCCCGTACCTTTGCACCCTTCGTTGCCGGTGCTGGCAGCATGAATTACAAATATTTCCTGACCTATAATGTAGTAGGTGCATTTGCCTGGATTAGCTCATTTGTCATTTTGGGCTATATGTTTGGCAATATGCCGATCGTCAAAGACAACTTCACCTATCTAATTTTTGGCATCATTATTTTAAGTGTATTGCCAGGTGTGATTGGCTTTATTCAACAAAAGCTCAAAAAAAGTAAAACAGCTTAAGAACTTTTTACATTAAGATTTTTTACAGCCTGTGCGTTTAATCCCAGAGCTTGATCAAGAGTGGGATGAGACAAAGCAGGACAAATAGAGCCGCGCCTTTATAAATGAGGCCGGCTTTTATTTTTTCAGATGGACTGGTCAATATGGCCTGACCAAAGACCATCCAGAATATCCCGACCGGAACGGTACTCAAGCTAAAGGCAGCAAAAACCAGAACGAAGTTGGTCGGGCTTTGCCAGGTTTCTATCGGTAAAATTCCAGAGGCCAACAATGCTGCTTTAGGATTTTTTAAGGTAGTTGTAAACATTTGCCAGGGGCGAATCTGCGGATGGTTCTTGCTGTAGCGTTCTAACTGCTGGGCCTTATATAAATGCAAGGTCATCCAGCCCACACAGATGGTACTCAGTACATAGACCAAGCCTTTAAAATTTGGCCAGATCGGTGACGCCAGATGAATCAACAAGGCCCAGACATTAATGGCATAAAAATAGCCGAGTAAAATGGCAGGAAGATAGAGACTGGTTTTAGCCTGCCCCTGCTGATGAGCAGAGCTGGCCACCAAGGCATTGGCGGGCCCTGGAACCATCAACACAGCAATGAGTCCTAAAACAAATAACCAATTTTCAATCATCGCAATGAACTTTTCCGGGCCAAGGTTGTAGCTTAATCAATATGGGAGTGGGATAACAAGCTTATAAATTTCAGATTTATATACACTCTGGTCAATTTCCCGTGAGTTTTATCTTAATTTAAACTGCCCTATTCTTGGTGAAAGCAATAAAAAATGCCGACCCGAAGTCAGCATTTATCCGTTTAATGTTGAATGATTTATTTAGGCGTCGCCTGCCGAACGATGATCGAACAGTTCTTATAACGCGCGGCCTGTACAATCGCTTCCTGCTCGCCTAAAAGCCGTGCCAGTTCGGTTCTTTTGGTATCGGATGACTGTCCCATATTGACTGAAACACTCGGGCCAATACCCCATCCACCGCGACTACCCCAACCACCGCCAAGACCAACACCCACACCGACGCCAGTACGTTTCGGTGGTTCAACGCCATTGTCGATATACTGCTGAATACGATTATATTCACCCTGTAATTGCGAACAACCCAAAGTCTGATAGAGGGTGGGCGACACATAAGTCGGTTTTACCGGCGTTGCACAGGCACTCAGTAATGCCAGTGCAGCAATACTCAGGCTTACTTTCACAAGTTTCATAGCTAACTCGATCTTAATTCTGCTCTATCTCATTGAACAACGATTGATAGGCCTGAGTCAATTTATGATCAGTAGCCAAATGAATCAAAGGCTGATTTTTCTGATGAGATTCTTTCATCAAGATCGAGGGTGGCAACATACTGTCGAGGACCGGTAAGCCTTCATCTTTGAGCTGTTGTACCACTTCACGCGGTAATTTGGCCTGTGCCTGAAACTGGTTCACGACAATCCCTTCGATTTCCAGCCCTTCATTATGGTCATCCTGGGTTTCAATGACATTTTCAATCAGGGTCTGTAGGGCACGTTTAGAAAATACATCACAGTCAAATGGAATCAGCACGCGGTTCGCCGCAATGAGAGCAGAGAGGGTAAAGAAATTGAATGCAGGCGGTGTATCAATAAATACCCGGTCATAATGCCCCGACAGTTGTTGCAAGGCATCTCGTAGCTTATAAATCTTGTGCTTGGACTCCAGTGCATGGGCCAATGCACCCAGTGTTGGGCTAGCCGGAATAACATCCAGATGTTTAAAAGAAGATTGATGCACATAGCTTTCCAGACCTTTGCTACGACTTTTTAAAATCGAGCCAATCGCATTACCAAGCAAGCCCTTGCTTTGCTGATTACCGAGTACATCTTCAAAATAGTTTTCGATATTCGGTTCGAGTGCCGGCTTGTCACTAGAATACGTCGCATCATCACCCAGCACATACTGGCTAGAGTTGGCCTGCGGATCCAGGTCAATCAATAAGGTTTTTAAACCCTGATATGCACTGATCGCTGCCAGATTGACAGTAATACTCGACTTGCCTACCCCACCCTTTTGATTAAATACCACACGTGTACGCATGTCCCCCTCCTCACATTTTTAATTACTTTTACAACATTTGTATTTTCTAATTATTTGCATGGACTGGCTGTGCTGATCATCACAGCCAGCCTGCTTTTAGCCAAAATTCGGCTTGATCATCACCAAAGCCAGAATAGACACCAATGAAACTACAGCAATAACTAAGCCAGCCCGACGCTGCGACAACAAGATCGAATCATCTTTTTTATAGGCTTTGCCTAGCGAGGACACCAGCACCAAAAATAAAATGACTTTGGCATAGAACCAAGGCTGTACATCAAAGTCTTTCAGGACGAGCGATACTATACCGGTCAGTGCAATCACCGTGATAGCTAAATGCTGTAAAGCGACTAGCGCTGTACGTGCTACCGGATTAGGCATATTTCCCTGTGTGCCGACAAACAAGGTCAAGGCACGGGCAAGAATGGCGACAATCGCCAGTCCTGCTACCGACATATGGATAATCTTGACTAAAAGTTGGGTTTCCATCATTTCCTCTTAGTTTTTAGGTGCGTGTGCACAAGCAGGACTGGTCGTATCCTGACCTGCCCATTCTTCAGGCAAAAATGCATGAATGGCCAGCGCATGAATCTTGTCTTTTGACAGCAGATCACCCGCAGCAGCATAAACTTTCTGATGACGCTGGACGGGGCGCAAACCGGCAAATGCCTGACTCACAATCACGGTTTTAAAATGCGATTCTTTTCCCGGGAAATAACCACCATGACCCGAAGACTCATTCACCACTTCCAAATGGGTTGGGGATAATTGCGCCAAACGATCTTTCAGTTGTTGTTCTAAGCTCATGGCCTGACTCCAATCTTCAAAAATATGGTCTCAGTATACCTTGTTCTGCCGAGTATTTCGGTAATCTGTTCAGATGCAATCCGTTGATTGTGGCGAAAATTTATTGATTTTTATATGAATATTGGTTATTTACTGTCTGGTCTACAGCATTTTGCTTTTATTTTATGCAATTGATGCAAGATTTTTAACAAAGGTGTTGACCACATTTTTGCATGCTGTATTATACACGGCATGCGGGAATAGCTCAGTTGGTAGAGCATAACCTTGCCAAGGTTGGGGTCGGGAGTTCGAGTCTCCTTTCCCGCTCAAAATTTTTTCATTTAGTTTTTTCATTTAAAAAACTTTATAGACTCCGCGGGAATAGCTCAGTTGGTAGAGCATAACCTTGCCAAGGTTGGGGTCGGGAGTTCGAGTCTCCTTTCCCGCTCCAGATTCTAAAAAAGCCCTGATCGAAAGATCGGGGCTTTTTTATTGTGTTAAATCTCTTATTATCATTATTTTTTTAGTAAAGATTAAACAAAAGTACTCAAGGATCTTTCCTAGAAAAGACCCCTAAATTTTATAAATAATTGCTTATATAAACCAGTAATGATCTTATCTCTATCAGATGGAAACAGGATTATTGGCTTGTTGCATTTCAACATCTACCTCGATATGTGATAAATCATAATCATTCATCCAAGGAGAATCACCATAAAAAGCCCCATTCAATTGGGAATAATTAATTAGCTCTTCACGGAAATAGTTGAAATACACCTGATCGACCTTACCTGGATTTCTCCAGAATTTAGCCAAAGGACGTTGGTTGGTCAATTTAGGTAAATTATAAAGTGCATAACCCAATACCTTGACAGGAATATGGTGGTACAAAGCCTGAATACCTGTCGTACTATTTACTGCAACAAAACCCAGACTATTTTTTAATAGTGTAGGCAAATGAATATCACAAAAATAGTGAACACGCCCTTCAACATCGTGAGACTTTGCTAGCTTACGAATATAAGAGGCATAATTACGATAGCCACGATCCATCGGATGATGTTTGAGCACCAAATGATGATAGGGGTCTGCATGTTGTGCAAAATCCTGCATGACCATTTCAATGTATTTTTTCATGCATTTTAAATCAGAATGGGTACGAATCTGAAAGTCATTATGTACTTGTAGTGCAAATACAAAATAACGTTTTTTATAGGCCTGTATAAATGCATTAAACTGCTTTTCTTCTACGAAAGAATTTTTAATCCGTCGCACACCCGACCAGACCCAATAATAAATTTCCGACCAGATACTCATCTGCCGATGATGTTTATAATGCGGGTATTTCCAAGAGAAAAGCAGCATAAATACATAATAGACCATGACACTGATCAGCATCGAACGATAACTATTATTGACTTCAGATACTTTTTTCACTTGGGTATTTTTAGGTTTTTTTGTTTTTAATTTTAAATGCGATAAGAAGTTGGAAAAGAAATTTACCCCATCTTGCTCAAACGTAATATAGTTCGGCCGAATATAGCCTTCTTCAAAAGCAAAAAAGTTAATTCGATGCTTTAAGGCAACTTTTTTTGCAGCTTGATGATACTTGCGGCAGTCTCCAAAACAGACCACTGCATCAATCTCTTGAGACAAAAGCAAGTCTTCGATCCAGGTCGAAAAATCGGCGTAAGCACCTGTAAAATCAAAGTTGTATTCAAAAGAACGCGAAAAAAATTGATCTCCGCCGTTCAGGTTCACTTTAAAACATTGAATATCATGGTCTTTGAGCCAGGCAGAAAAACGATTAAAAAAACTCCCCATCGGCCCCTGTAATAACAGAACCCGTTCAGAAAGCAATAAACGATTCACATGAACTGACATAAAGAAACTAACCTATTTTTTTAACTTGTTATATAAATGTAATAATACACGCTTATACCTATGATCATGAGCTACCGGTTGATCTAATTGACTTTTAATATAAGCGATCACATCCTCGGGACGCACCAAGGGAATACCCGATGCTCGAGTATGCGGTAAATTATATGTAGGATATTCTACTAGAGTTACATATAACAAAGTTTCTAAGGTTATATTTTTATTGTTGCGTCTTTGTGATGAATACAAGTCCTGTGTTAATCCCCAACCTGCATAAAATGGTAAACCATAACAATAAACTTTTAAGCCTCGAATCAAAGCCTCAAAGCCACTAAGTGAGGTTATGGTATGTACCTCATCACAAATTTCAAAACATTCTAAAATAGAGGTGTTCAATTCAATCTGGTTAGCATAGGTCAACATGTCTTGGTCGGAAATTTTCCCGACCCGCAGACCCGTTTGTACATCTGGATGGGGTTTATAGATAATATAACTGTCAGGATGATCTCCCCGCACCTGTTTCAGCAAATCCAGATTAGTTTTAATCCCGATTCCACCTAGCTGAATCGACATATCATCTTCAACCTGCCCCACGACCAATAAAACCCGCGAATGCTGAGGACGTTTTAATGGCCTTGACTCACCTACATTGTATTTTGAAATATTCAGATCGATCAGCTTTTGCTGTAAATCACGTGCTCTTTGAAGCTGCTGTTCGGTAAGATTAACTTGATTGAGAAGATTCTCAATTCCTGATGGTTTTGTCGCGTCATAATAGATACCGACATCATCAAAAACGAGCGAACATGGTCGAATTAAAGTGGCGCCCAATCCAACAGATCGGATAAATCCATCCTCTACAGTAATCACATTTAGATAATTCTGATCTTTCAGTCGTTGCGCTTTTTTGCCCCAAGCAAGAGTTGGCTGATTTTTTTTAGGCTTTAGATAGCGTTGAAATTTTAGACTAAGCTTTGGAAAGCTTAAAAAGTCCGCAATAAATTTCTTTTTCCAGGGACTAAAACCATACGCAATATAGGATTGACCTAGACGTTTTTGAAATTCAATATTCGGAATAATCAGATCTATAATATCTTCACATTCACAGCGCTCACCAGTAACTGGATTGACATAGCGTGCATAATGAAAATAAGCAGATGCAAATAAATGGTTGAGGGAACATTTGACACCACGTCTTCCATTTAAAATTTCCAAAGGTGCATATTGATCATCTGTCAGCCCCCATCCCGCATACCAGGGAACCCCAAAACAATGAACTTTCTTGCCACAAAGCAAGGCTTCAAAGCCCAATTGTGAACTGACCACATAGACTTCGCTCATATAGCCCAATAGCTCAATCGGATTATAGGCTTCCGTTAAAACCCGAATATTGGCAGATGCTAAATCTTGCGGTTGAAAATGGGATTGTGCTTTGCCTGCCAAGACATCTGGATGGGTTTTTACCCATATAATCGCATCTGGGTGATCAATACAGGCTTGTCTTAACATGCTTTTAAAGGTGTCAGGAGTAGCCCCTGCGTATTTGATTGATTGATCACCAAAAGTTTGATCAATAACTAAAATATTTTTAATTTTTCGATCAAACTTACCTAAATCTATTGTTTGAAATTTTTGATTATATTTAGTAATTCCAAATTTTAAAATTTGGTCGATGGCATGCTGGGCACGAAGATTATCTCTAACACTCTCATCTTTTAAAATAAGGTTTTCTAGGTTTGATGGCTGTAGGGCATCAAAATAAATCCCCATTTCATCAACAACAAGCGATAGAGGTGGATAACCATCTTTACCCAAGCCCAGAGAGCGGACAAAACCATCCTCCAGGCAGAGAGCTGTCAGACCTTTTTGTTTGGCTAAGGCTTGGGCTTTAAAGAAACTTTTTTTACGGCCCCAGCCACAACTTACTCGCAGGTTGGTTTGATTATTAAAAATATATTTATAGAGATTAACTATAGATAAGATATTTTTATTAGCATTTAGATACATAAATAATTCATTACAAATACTTATTAAGTAAACTTTTATTACGTTTTAAACTATTAGAATCATCTAAACCCTCTACAAGAATGGGATGATAAAAACGATTCTGATATTCAAAATTAAGAGATTTTGACGTTTTCATTAAAACTTTCTGAGTACTGAAATGGAGTGTCTGTGAACAACACCAACGACTAACATCCTGCAGAGCAGCTATACAATATTGGGTACCATAACTCATATTAATACTAAAATACTCATCATTCATCCATTTATCATTTTCTAAATTATTTTGAATAAAATAGTTATTTAATTCTACACGCTTTTTATATAGAAATTTAGCATAGGAGTTAGTCATCATAGAAATTGAATAAATGCATCCGTAAGGATATCTATTAATAAAATCTATAGTTTTGTATAAATAATTTTTATTACCTCTCTTACCAAATTTTCCTGCGTAAAAATCAATATTATGCATTTCAAATTTTTCTAAAAAATTTAAAAAATCATCTGAATAAATAATAGCTTCATCTTCTACTAACCAAGCTCTCTCCATTTCAGGAAATTCATCAAAAGCAAAATAATAGCAGTAATCTCCTGAACGCCACATTATATCATCTTGATATCTTAGAAATTTATTCTTTATTTTATCTTTATTTATAGATACTTTTGACCACTCACTAGGAATATTAACGATATTTTTTGTTTCATCTACAACAAAAATAACATTTGCACCCTTTTCTTTATAATATAAAGCTAATAGATTATTAACTTCATCCCAACGATAAGTTCTAATCAATATATTTGGTTTATATTTATTTTTTTTAATATTGGAAAAGGCAGTTCTCCCATTTATTATATTTTTTATAAAATTATAGCCCAAGTTAGTTGGATGAACTGTGCCATCATTTTCAATCATATCTTCAAAGTTAAAACTACTATCTAATTGCAGAGTGTTATTAGAATAAAGATTATTTAATTTTTCTAAATTCCATATGGGGTGCTTATAAGACCCATTAACTATATATTTATTATTCTTAATATTCAAATTCTCCCTAGCACCTAGGCACCAAAAAATAAATTTTATTTTATCATTTAATTTTACAAAGTGATCAAGGATTTTAATTGCTTCATTATATAAAATAGTATCATTCTCTAAATTAATTAGATCTTTATCAATAAAAGTAGGATTTAAAGATTTATTTAAAATATAAGAATTACCTATTCTAAAATCAGGTACCATTAAAAAAATTTCTTTCCCAATTTCAGTAAAAAAATCAATCCACCTTATTAAACTTTTATCATAAAGACTTAAGCCAGAAAAACCTATTAAATAAAAATTTGGATAGAAAATATCACCATTATATATTTTATCACGCCATCTCTTTATATGTGAAGGTCCTATTAATACACGATCTAAATTATCTTTAATTACTCTACTATCAAAACTATCAACAAAGAATCGTTGATATTTTTTATTGTCTAAATTTGTATTTAATATCTTTTTTATATTTGAGTAATTAACAGATTCTAATTTAAATATATCTTTATCCCACCATCTATATTTTTGCAATCTCTCAATTATCTCAAATTCAAATCTATAACCAATTACTTGTGCAGGATTTCCAGAACAAATTGAAAATGGAGGTAAATCATCAATTACAAGAGAGTTAGGAAGAACTATAACTCCATCCGATATAGTAACACCCGATTTAATAATACAGTTTTCCTGTATCCATACATCATTACCAATTTTAGTTAATGGAGTTTTATTATAAAAAAATCGGTTTTTCGATATTTTTTCATAATCACTTGAAATTACTTGAGGTATTCCATTAGAGAAATCACTATTTGAAAATATATTTTTTTCACCTAGAAATTTACCTATATTAACGTTCGAATCTATTTTGCTAAATCTTCCAATAATTACATCTCGAATATTAGCATTCTTACTAATATTAGTATAAGCGCCAATAGAAAAAAAACCTCTAATCTTCCAAGAGTTAATTAAGCAAAACTCCTCAACAAACCCATAACCTTCAATTTTATTTTCATTCAATAAGTTATCTAAATAATTTAACATTTCCACATCCAATTAAAAAGGAAATTTATCCTATATTTATATTTTTTTCTTAATAAAATCTACAACAAAAGCTTTTGGATCTCTCTTTAATTTCCTGATTTTTCTCATTAAAGGAGATATTTCACTAGCTAATTTATCAGATTTTTTTAATACTTTTTTATCTACTGCACTAGTAGTAGCACTCTTTAAGTTTTCAATTTTCAACATAGCATTTAAATAACTTCTATTATTATAGCTAAAAAGAGGATTTAAACCAGAAAACCATGTTTTTCCTTTAAAGTTAAAAAACTCGACATTAATATAATCGTAGGCATGTGATTTTCTATTATCAAACTCTTTAATAATATCTTTTGCAGTAAACCAACTATATTTTTCTGTAATCAACCAGTTAAACAAGTTTATAGTTTTACTTTCATTTAAATCAAATACTTTATTATTATATAAGTCTTTAATAATAATCTCCAGACTTTCTATCTGCTTAGTCAATGCACCATTAAAACTATAATATGCATTACCAACAGTATAAACAGGTTTATTATGTGCAAGCGCTAACAACCCCACACCTGAATTATATAAAAGAACAGCATTTACACAATCTATTACAGCATGTATATTCTCATTATTTAAATTGGTTACATTTTCATAATTAAATCTATTAGCTTTTTTATCTAATGGGTGTGGCTTAATGACAAATTGGATATTTTTATTTTTAATTATAGTATTTTCTAATTCATCTAAAAACTCGTCATATTTTAAATAACCTTCATTAAAAAATGTAACAGCCATATCATCATTAAGTTGAAGAGGAATAAAAATAGATTGTTTAAATTTTAGTATTTCTATACTTGGTTTAGAAATCGTTTCATCATAAGTCTCCATTGACTCTAAAGTATGAGACCCTGTTACTAAACTATTTATATAGTTTTTTGTTAAAAAAATATCTTCTTCACTTAGTTCTTTATCTAATATTTTTGTATTTTTAAAGTCATTATCATCATAACTAACTTGGTTAGCATAATAGATAGAGTTTGGCAGACCTCCTCGCTCTACAACTGAAACCTCTACACCATTTTTCTTTGCAAAATCAAATAAATCTTTATATTTCTTATGACTTTTCATATATGGATTAAACATACATAAAAAATCAACTTTGCCTTCAGAAATAAGCTTATAACCTTCGACAATTTCTTCCAAATTATTCCTTGATAAAACTTTTAAATTATAACCAAGATATTTTAATGGTAAAAAATATCTCCAGTTTTTATAGTCATTCATTAAGCAAAGACAGTTTTTATCTTTAATTAAATAATCAGCTTCTAATACCTTTTCCTCTTTTTCAATATAAGCTGAAATCACTTCATTAAATTTCTCTCTCTTCCAGTCATTGTTATTAGTCCAATAACCATTACTTTTTGGTTTTGGATGCCATAAATGGTAAGCTTTATATCCTAGACTTTCATTAGAAAACATCACAGCTTCAATATATCTTCTGAAACCTGAATAATTTTTATCTCCCCAAAAAGAATCTTTTAATGGACCATAAAAGTCTTTATTTAATTGTTCTGGCTTAGGGATATCTGAGCAGATCAACCCAATTCTTAACATTAAATCAAAATCTTCTGAACCATGCCCTCTAAATTTGTCACAGTATCCTCCTATTAAATTAAATAGTTCCTTAGTCATGAAAAATACATTACTATAGCTTGTATAGAATTCTATATCTTTTCCATATTCAGCTTTAGAAACAAAATAATCTAACTCTTTGATAAAACTTACTTTATCTTCACTATTCCAAAATTTATTTGTTTCATTTTCCTCTAAATGACATATTGACATTGTTAAAAATCTTTTTGGATAAATATGCATTTTTAATTGTTCTGCATCTTTCGCTAAATTAGCAAAAACATTTTTATCAAATACAAAATCTATATCAGATAAAAGAAAATATTTAGTTTTTACATTATTAACAGCAATATTACGTGCTTTAGCTAGTGAAAATTCCTCTCTATCATTCTCAAAAATATAATTTGCTCCATATTTTTCACAAATATTTTTAATCTCTGTAGCAAAAAAATCCTCAGAGCCAAAATCTACAACATTAATTTCCGGCTGTGGACTATAATAACTTAAGCAAAACTCTAATCTTTCTAAAATCCAAGGGGTAATATCACTTACTCTTATACATAAACAATAGGTAATATCTTTAGGTGTTACAGATATATTTTCTTTTACGAAAAAACTTTCTAATTGTGTTATCACTTAAACTTCCTCATTCTTATAAATCTAAAGCAACTTTCGCCGCTACTGCAATTTGATACAACACTTGAGTAATACCACGCGTTAACTCAATACCCTTAGTCTGCGCTTTAGGCAAGACTAAAATCTCATCACCTTGCTTAATTTTTTCGCCTTTACGCACCAGTTCAGCCTTACCATTTTGTCGAATCACAATCACTTTGGATTTATTCGATTTTTGGCTAAAACCACCGACCTGCTCAATATAGTTTTTGGCACTTAAACCATTTCTATATTCAATACCATTTGGGAAAGCAACTTCACCATGTACCATAATCACGGATGTTTTTTCTGGAATATGTAAAATATCGCCTTGTTCCAATATCACATCTTGAAAAGTATCTGGATTCAGCACCACCTGCCCTTTAGGCTCTACTTGACGCGCTTTAGCAATAAACTGCTTGACCAATTCTGCATCGCGCAAACGTAAAGCTGCTTCTTCCTGCGTGCTTGAGCGTGCATTAAATGTGGTTTCTTCCAACTTATCTAGAGCGACATTTAACATCTCTTTTTGGCGCTTGGCCACAGAAGGACGGAACAATTGCAAAGATTCCACTTCAGCCAAAGCATTCGGTTGTAGCTGCGTCAATACATCACTCAGTTTAGCGCCATAAGGCAATACAACGGCGTGAGCACCATTGTGTGCGCCATCCACACGTACTTGAATGGTACCCGCATAGCGGTCAGCCGTAACGGTGACAATATCGCCATCTTCCACCATTATATTATGCGCTTGATTCAGCGAGTAATATTCACTTCTATACTCTGCACCTTGTCGACGCTGAATACTGACATTGGTCGCCCCAGGTTTAAGTTTGGCAAATGCCAATGCCTGTGCCAAGCTAACCGCAGGCGAGTTAAACTCAAAATCATGCTGGTTATAGACTTCACCAGAAACATTAAAGGTATGAGTGCGCTGTCCTACCACAATCACATCGCCATCCCGGAAAGAGAAAGGGCGAATTTGACCTTGTAGCAGAAAGTCATATAAATCGACCTGCTGAATCGTTTGGCCATTGCGCATGACTTTAATATCAATATAGCTGCCACGCTCCGGATCCACCCCACCCGCACGGTCCAAGTAAGCAATGACACTATCATTGGCGACACCACCATAATTACCCGGCTGATTGACAAATCCGGTGACCATCACCTTCACGGGCTGGGCTTGCTCGAGGGCTGCATACACGCCCACATTGGAGACATAAATACGGCGGACCTGCGCTTCAACTACCGATTGCAAATTGCCATTTCGAACACCTGCGACTTTGACTGGCCCTACATTTGGAATAAAAATATTGCCTTGTGGATCGACGGTTTGAGTGCCGTTAAACTGATAAGCGCCCCAGAGACGTAAATTAATATTATCGCCCGGGTTAATCTGATAACTACTATTGAAGGTTGATCCTGCAGTTGAAGCAAAAGCGCCTTTAAACAGCTGTGAACCAAACATCTTGTTTTGAATTGGATATTTCATTGAGCTGCTTGGAGAAAGCTCAACCACAGACTGGCTGTTTAACAGGGCAGTACTGTTAGCACTTGCTGTATCGAAATTTCCGCCACTGAAGGTCTGAGATACTTCGCTTGGCAATAAACTTGGATCAAATGCATAACCAGCCGTCGCACAGGCCAATGATAAAACTGATAATAACGCAATTTTTTTCATAATTTATTCTCTGTGCTCACGGATAATCGAATGGATCAGCAATCCAATACCAAAAATAATATTCAACAAAATAAATGAAGTTAGACTGATATAGACTTTACGCGGATATAAAGCATCCTGGGCTAAACGCGGTGTCGCAATCACCACCAATTTCTTGAGCTTACGTGAGGCTTCTAATCGAGCTTTTTCTAAAGAGACCAAAGAGATTTTATAAAGATCAGCTGCAAATTCAACCTGCGCTTTCAGAGCTTCAAAGTCCGCTACATTTTTATTCAATTTCAAATTATTTGGTGAAGTCAGTTTTGAACTTTCAGTATTAATTTGCTGTTGCAAGGCTGCGATCTGACTCCGTAACGCCACCACTTGAGGTGCTTCAGGCGTCAAATAACTAAGTAAAGTGCGCTCTTCAGTTTTCAATTGTGCCAAACTACTCTGTAAACCTGCAATCAGTGTAGCCACCGCTTTGGCTTGTAATTCAGGATCAAAAATTTCATTTTCATTTTGGTACTGGAGTACCGCCTGACGAGCCTCATCTAACTGCGCTGTTGCTTCTGTATATTGTTTCTCTGCAAATACTTGTTGCTCTTGCGCAATGGTCTGGGAAATTTCATTGATAAACTCATCACTTTGCTTTAATACTTCTTGATTGAGTTTCAGTGAGAACTCTGGCGAAAATCCCTGAGCATGCACATGTAGCATCATGGTTTGCTCATCAAGTTCGACTTTAATCATTTTATTAAAATATTCGACCAAGTCTTCGATTGAGGCATCTTGAGGTAGTGCAAAGATTGGGTCACTGACCGATGAAAATTCTTTGCGCAGATTCAGCGTTTGATCCAGCCTCTCGATCATATCGCGAGAACCAATATACTCTTTCAGAATTTGAGAGTCTTCACGACTAGTATTGGGCACGCCCAACAAAGCGCCTATTCCTGCAGTATCAGCCACTGGCGTATCTGCCACCTGCTTCACCAACAGTATCGAAGAAGACTGAAAACGGTCTTTCGCAAAGGCAAAAAGATAAAAAACAATAATCAATACCGGAATAAGAACACAGCAGGTATAGGCAATCCAAAGCCGCTTATTTATTTTAGCTTGCATACGCTTTATATACCCCTACTGCATCTTGCACATTATCAAAATATTCTGCTTTACCATCCCGCACCAAGAAAGCGACATCACAATTGCGGGTCAAGTCTTTTAAGTCATGAGAAACCATAATAATATTTGAATTTTCTTTAAGTTCGTCAAGTAAAGCCTGACTCTTTTTTCGAAAAGACGCATCCCCTACAGCACCCGCTTCATCGAGCAAATAATAATCAAAATTAAAGGCCATACTTAAACCAAAACCAATCCGGCTACGCATACCACTCGAGTAACTTTTCATCGGCATATCAAAGTATTTACCAATTTCAGCAAACTCTTCAACAAAATTTACCACATGTTCAACTTCATCATGACGATTTACATAAAGTCTGGCGACAAAGCGCACATTCTGTCGGGCCGTTAAACTTCCCTGAAATCCACCTGACAACGCGACTGGCCAGGAAATGGTTTTATTAGTAACTACCCTTCCAGAATCAGCATAGTCAATTCCTCCAATAACCCGGAGCAAGGTACTCTTGCCGGCACCATTTTTTCCTAAAAGGGCCACACTTTTGTTTTCAGGTAAAATCGCATTTAAATCTTTAAATACATAATGCCGACCTTTAGGCGTTGCGTATGATTTGGTTAAATTTTTGAGTTCGATCATTTCGATTTCACCATACGGCGTTCAAAGCGCTTATACAGAAGTAAACCTATAAATAAAGAAATAATCATCCATATCATGAAGTAACTTAGACTAATTCCCGGCACCAAACTATAAGTAGGCGCAACCGCATGGCGCATTAACTCAAAGATATGAATCAGGGGGTTGTATAATAAATATTCACGATATTCCACTGGAATAATATGAATGGAATATAAAATACCCGATAAAAAATAAAGAATTAAAAAGAATACTGAAAGAAATTTATTTAATTCTTTTGAAAAATCGCCAATCACAATAAAAATAAGACTACACGCCAACATGAATATAAATAAGAGCGTCCAATAGCCTAGAAGTTGTGGAATTTGTTCAAAACTGATGTGATAGCCAAACCATACAAAGGCTGCAGTAAAAGCAATATAAGCAGTAAATTTAAGCAAAAACTCAAGAATATTACGCGCAAGTAAAGCATCGATCGGTTTGACTGGGCGATAGCTAAACAAACCCCGATTGGATTCAGTGGCACTGATCCCCAAAGTCACTCCCGTTCTAAACATAAAGAAAGGAATAATGCCATTAATTAAAAAAACAGCATAATCCATCCCCGGTAGTGTTCTTTGCATGACGGTCCCAAAAAGTACCACCATGATCCCAATAGTCAATAAAGGCTCTAAAAAAACCCATAAATAGCCTAGACGGTATTGACCAAAGCGGGTTTGTAATTCCCGAAGCAACAATGCACGTATCGATGCATACATCACTTGTAAACCACCACGCGCTTTCAATCGCGGTAGTTTTCTTAATGGCATCTGATGCTGTGGTTCCATGACGATGACTTGTAAATTTATTATGTAAAATTTTCACTATCATACAGCGATCAATAAAGAGAAGAAAGTTAAACCCCCAGTAAATAAACCAGCCTATACTTAAGTGGTAGACAGCAGAATGAGAAAAAAATTCAATCACTGCTTTATTTAATATGAGCTTTTTTGTCCATATTCAAGGCCGATCCAGTGTTCTAAGTTCAAAACGTTTCTTATTTACTGGTCAGAACAGCAGGATCTGCTGCACGCTTTTTACCTACTTTTTTCCAGGGATTATTTCGCTGATAGCGTTTTTCCAGGAAATCCAGACTTGCCCAATACCAAGGCACTAAATTTGATTTCAAAAAAGGAAAGGAAAGTGGATCACCACCCAACCAAGGCACAAATGGATTTCGACGTGCATAAGCCCATAGTTCAATCCTCACCGAAGGTTTGAGACTTTTTGCTCTGGCATGAAAACCATAGGTATCCGCAATTACCAATGTATTTGCTTTCACAGCAAAAGCTTGCGGCTTCGCATAGCCTAATTCAAGTACTTCCTCTTCAGAGACTCGAAAAGAACCTCGACGTGTCATGGCATCCGTTTTAGCTGTGATTGACTCAGATTTCTGCTGTTCCCAATTTAAGCGTTCAGGATTCAAATGATGGGAGCCGGGTACATAGACAAAAGGGCCCTCATCTGCAGTGACATTTTCTAAAAACAACCAGGCTTTTGCACTGGAGTGAAAAGTATCACTATGTAAATTCGTTTGAGGATCTGCTTTGGCCTTTCTGACATGCGAAAAGATAACTTGCAGATAAGAGATGGGCTGAACTTTAAAACTGGCAACATAATTCAGCAGGTTTCGCCATTCATCTGAATATAGGAAGTGTTGGGTGACAGGCATGTGCTTCAAGGTTTTGCCATCTAATGCCATACGGCGAGTCACCGTATCCCCTTGTAGGGTTTCCCGTGTTTCTAGCGGAGTCATCAGTAATTCTTGTTTTAATTGCGCGAACTCTTCTGTAGCTAAAAAATTTTCTCTGAATATAAATCCATTTTTTTGAAAACTTTCAACATCTGCGGGAGGAATAAACTTCGCTAACTTTGATCTGCGTTGGGCTGCCATTTGTGCAGCAAACTGTACCCGAAACCGATGCAAACCCAATTGATTTAATTTGGAATTCCCTAATATAGAATTAGATTCGAAGGATTTGGACTGTGTGACCAAAGCCAGACTATCCAATATAAATTTTCCTGGAGATTTAACCAATATCTTGCCCAACTCCTGAGCTGCAGCTATTTTTTTTTGTTTTTGCTGATCTAGTTTTTTAATATTTTCAAAAACATCTTTTTTAAAGAAATTCAATTGGATTAACCCTGTTCTGTATTTGATCAATATTTCAAAAAATTATAACCAAAAACAAACTCTCCCGGTAATACTTCTGTTCAATCATTTTCCACCCTAACCAGTAATCATAAAAAACAGTGTTTTTAAAATCTAGAAGATGTTTAAAAAGCCCTCATCAA
The DNA here is from genome assembly GCF_019343495.1 of Acinetobacter lwoffii. Lineage (NCBI taxonomy): Bacteria > Pseudomonadati > Pseudomonadota > Gammaproteobacteria > Moraxellales > Moraxellaceae > Acinetobacter > Acinetobacter lwoffii. Next base: position 2,077,390 of record NZ_CP072549.1, read on the forward strand.
AAGATCAGGGCTTTTTATATTTCACCAACGCATCAGATGAACTCAAGCTAGCAAACCACTAGCCACAATACAGAGTCCATTTTCAATATAATTAAAAGGTAATTCGCTGATAGTCACGGTATTGCGGTGTCCAGAAATTATGCTCTATTGCTAGCTGTAATTCTTCTACACTAACTTTCGGTGCTACTCCGTCTTCAATCGCAGCAAGCGCTACTTTTAAGGCAATCTGCTTCGAAATTGACTGTAAACAATCCAGATTCGGCAGTAAATCTGCCTGAGGGTCTTTCAGTTTCGGAGAACAGTCCGCCAAGGCATTACTCGAGGCCATCAGCATATTATCTGTGACACGTTTCGCACCTGAAGCAACTACACCCAGACCGATACCCGGAAAAATATAAGAGTTATTGCATTGGGAGATATGATGAATCTGTCCCTGATAATTCACTGGTGCAAATGGGCTACCTGTCGCAATCAATGCTCTGCCATTGGTCCATTGCAAGATATCGGCCGGAACAGCTTCTACGCGGGAAGTCGGGTTAGATAAAGGGAAAACAATCGGTTGTACACTATTTTCAGCCATGGCTTCAATCACTTCCTGAGTGAATAGACCTGGCTGTCCAGATACACCTATCAGTACCGTCGGTTTGGCACGTTTGACCACATCCAGTAGAGAAATCATACTCTCTGCATCTGCCCAGCTTTCTACATTTTCAAGCGGCTGTGCAAGTTTGCGCTGGAAATCCAATAAATTCGGCTGATTTTCTGTGATCAGGCCAAAGCGGTCGACCATAAACACACGTGCACGTGCTTCAGCATCACTTAAGCCTTCAGCAACCATTTGCTTAACGATCTGTTCTGCAATCCCGCAACCGGCTGAACCAGCACCCAAGAAAGTAACCACCTGATCTTTAAGCTGTTTGCCTGCTGCACGCGAAGCAGCAATCAGGCTGCCGACAGACACCGCAGCGGTGCCCTGAATATCATCATTGAAACAACAGATTCGATCACGGTATTTTTCCAGCAAAGGCATGGCATTTTTCTGTGCAAAGTCTTCAAACTGAATTAAGGCATCTGGCCAGCGCTGTTGAATCGCCCGAATCACCGTCTCGACAAAAGCATAGTATTCATCGCCGCTGATTCGTGGTTCACGCCAGCCCATATAAATCGGGTCATTTAACAACTGCTGATTATTGGTACCGACATCAAGAGTAATCGGTAAGGTATAGGCCGGACTGATCCCGCCACATGCGGTGTAGAGTGCCAGTTTTCCAATGGGAATCCCCATACCACCAATGCCCTGGTCTCCAAGACCAAGAATGCGCTCACCATCTGTAATCACAATCACTTTCACGTTCTTTTTATTGATATTGTGAATAATCTGGTCGATCTGATCACGGTCAGGATAGGAAATAAAGATCCCACGATGACGGCGATAAATATCAGAAAAGCGCTGACATGCCTCACCCACAGTCGGGGTATAGATAATCGGCATCATCTCACTGAGGTGATTTTCAATCAGATGGTAAAACAGGGTCTCATTGGTATCCTGAATATTCCGCAAATAAATATGCTTGTTAATATCACTGCTAAAAGCACAATACTGCTGATAAGAACGCTGACTTTGTTCTTCAATCGTCTCGGTGACATGAGGAATCAAGCCATGCAAGTTAAAGCTTCTACGCTCTTCTTCAGAAAATGCAGAGCCTTTATTGAGTAGTGGGAGTTCTAGCAGAGTATTTCCAGCATAAGGAATATATAAAGGGCGTTTACTGTTCAAATTTTCTCTGGGCATTATTTAACTCATCTAATCAATCTTCGGCAGTTCTGCCAAAATAGTCACATCACTTTGTTTATTTTATATAGCTTAGCCTGATTTTAAGCTGTTAGGTCATTTAGCAAATTTATAATACTTGTAGCAGGATTTTATAATCTGATAACACTCATTTTCAGCCTAGGTTTTGGACGGTTTCTAAAATTAATCCCTATTCGTATTTTTAATTTAAATCGGCAGCAAGATCTGTTTGACAAAAAACCTCAGCTCATCAAGGATAAAGCATAAATTTAATAAGACCAACGAGTATAAAAATGAGTGAACTGCAACCGCTTTATCAGCTCGATATTCTGGGGACAGGCTATGAACAAGCGACCTTAAACTTTCCCGATGATTATGAGGGCAAAGTCGTAGCAACCCTGATCCGTAAAAAAGCAGCCCAACCCACAAAAAAAGCAGTTTTATATATTCACGGCTTTATCGATTATTTTTTTCAGACCGAAATGGCAGAGCGCTTTAATCAGCATGGTTTTGATTTTTATGCGCTGGATTTAAGAAAGTACGGACGGTCGATTCTGCCGCATCAAAAATATTATAACGTCTATGACCTAGCTGAATATGATGCAGAAATTACCCAGGCACTCGACATTATAGCAGCCGAGGGTCACGATGCTGCCCTGCTCTGTGGTCATTCTACCGGTGGCCTGACCACGACCTTGTATGCAGCACATCATCCGCAGCATTCTTTAATTAAAGCACTTTGGGTCAACAGTCCATTTTATGACTTCAATATGAATCCGATTAAACGTGCGCTTGGCATTCCACAACTGAGCAGACTGGCCAAAATTTTTCCCAATCTTAAATTTCCAAGCGAGCTGAACAAGTGGTATGCCACCAGCCTGCATAAGGATTTAAAAGGCGAATGGGACTTCAGTCTGGACTGGAAAAAGACCCGCTATCCGATGGTTCGGATCAGTTTTATTCGTGCCATTCATGAGGCACAGAAAGAAATTCATCGCGGTGTTCAGCTCGATGTTCCGGTACTGATCATGCATTCGCATCAGACTTTATATCCTAAAAAATGGGGCAAAGCGGCGCAGAGCAGTGATGTAATTCTAGGCATTAAAGACATTCAGAAATATGCCAAAAAAATTAAAGGCGATGTCACGGTTCAAAGTATCCGGAACGGTTTACATGATCTGGTACTTTCAGAGCAATCTGTGCGTGAGCAGGTTTATCAGCAACTGTTTCAATGGCTGCATGACAAAGGACTTTAGATAAACGCGGAAGAAGAAATGAAACTTGCCCTCATTTCTCCTGCTTGGCTTCTTTTAAATCCTGACTAGGTCGAAATGTAATCAATCGCATTAAAAATATGCCAATTTTTCGATGGTTTATAAGTGCTATAAACCCTTGTTTTTAAATTTAAGACTTGAGAATTTATAACTTTTATTCTTCTACTGCTTGTCTCCAAATATTGTCTTTTGTAGCAAGCCTGTAAACAAACAACTGCCCGTCTTTTTCCCTCTTTATAGTAGAGCTGAATGCAGAAGCGCCTATATTTTTTGATCGGCAACATGCGCTCGACCTGCACCACTAACAATCATATAAAGGAATAGATTATGCGTTATGCAGACCCCAATACTGACGGTTCAAAAATCCAATTTAAAACACAATACGATAATTTCATTGGCGGCGAATGGGTCGCTCCAGTCAAAGGTGAATACTTTGACAATCTCTCTCCGGTAGATGGCAAAGTCTTTACCAAAGTGCCGCGCTCTTCTGTAGAAGACATTGAGTTGGCGCTTGATGCAGCGCATAAAGCCAAAGAGCAATGGAACCGGTCATCACCGACCACCCGCTCCAATATTCTGTTGAAAATTGCCGACCGTCTGGAACAAAATCTGGAAATGTTGGCTGTAGCAGAAACCTGGGACAATGGAAAACCGATCCGTGAAACGCTGGCTGCCGATATTCCACTGGCCATTGACCATTTTCGTTATTTTGCCGGCTGTATCCGGGCTCAGGAAGGTGGCATTTCCGAAATTGATGAAGATACTATCGCCTACCATTTTCATGAACCGCTTGGTGTAGTCGGACAAATCATTCCCTGGAACTTCCCGATTCTGATGGCCGCCTGGAAACTCGCGCCAGCCTTGGCTGCAGGTAACTGTATTGTGCTGAAACCTGCAGAACAGACTCCGGTCAGTATTCTGGTGCTCGCTGAATTGATTCAGGACATTTTGCCGCCGGGCGTGTTGAACATCGTCAATGGCTACGGGGTCGAAGTCGGCCGTCCACTGGCGACCAATCCCCGTATTGCCAAGATTGCCTTTACCGGCTCGACTGCCGTGGGTCAGATGATCATGCAATATGCGACTGAAAATATTATTCCGGTGACTCTGGAACTTGGCGGTAAATCACCAAACTTGTTCTTTGCCGACATTATGGATCAGGAAGACGATTATCTGGACAAAGCTCTGGAAGGCTTTGCCATGTTTGCCCTGAACCAGGGTGAAATCTGCACCTGTCCATCGCGTGCGCTGATCCAGGAAAGTATTGCTGACGAATTTCTGGCGCGTGCCGTTGAACGGGTGAAACGGATTAAAACCGGGCATCCGCTGGATACGGAAACCATGATCGGGGCGCAGGCTTCGCAGGAGCAGCAGGACAAGATTCTCGGCTGTATTGCCACTGGCCGTGAAGAAGGCGCACAGATCCTGACCGGTGGTGAAGCACGTCATGAAGTGGGTCAAGGTTTCTATATTGAACCGACCATCTTTAAAGGCACCAATGACATGAAGACCTTCCAGGAAGAAATCTTCGGGCCTGTACTGGCTGTGACCACCTTCAAAGACTTCGATGATGCGATCAAGATCGCCAACGATACGATTTACGGACTCGGTGCCGGGGTCTGGTCACGCTCAGCGCATACTTCCTACCGTGCTGGCCGTGCCATTCAGGCCGGTCGGGTCTGGACCAACTGTTATCATATCTACCCTGCTCATGCGGCTTTCGGTGGTTATAAAAAATCAGGCATTGGACGTGAGAATCACAGAATGATGCTAGATCATTATCAGCAAACCAAAAACTTGCTGGTGAGCTATTCAACCAAACCGGCAGGTTTTTTCTAAACAACCTGATGATTAAAAGCGGGCTTCGGTCCGCTTTTAATCCCCTATTTTTTAAAAATTTTTAATACTAGGTAAAATTTCCCAACATTGTTCGTCCAGAATTCCATTGAATGACTGACAATGAATAAAAATACTTTCTAAAAACACCTTAATGTCTGAGCTTATGTTGATTTCACCTAAGTTTCTCATTTTTTATGCTTTTTAATTGCTCAAAAAACCTGCATAAAGCCCAGGCTTTCATTTAAAGTCGGCTTTTCATGTTTATCAAGACTGTGTATAACAATGAACCACTAGAGGGAAAGCAATAAGCATAGGCAAAATTGCGCAAAAAGCGTTAGACTATGTACCCAATAATGTCATGATTCGGTCTGATCAAGATCAAAAAAGAAGGTGAAGGTTGATGCCGCTCAATACTGTTGAAGAGCTTGTAGCAGATATCCGTGCAGGAAAAATGGTCATCCTGATGGATGATGAAGACCGTGAAAATGAAGGCGATTTAGTGATTGCTGCCACACACGTACGTCCTGAAGACATCAACTTCATGATCACCCATGCACGTGGTCTGGTCTGCCTGACTTTAAGTAAAGAGCGTTGCCAGCAGTTGAATCTGCCTTTGATGGTTGATGCCAACGGCGCCCAGCATGGGACCAATTTCACCTTGTCGATTGAAGCGGCTGAAGGTATTTCTACCGGTATTTCTCCGGCTGAACGTGCTCATACAATTCAAACTGCTGTGGCTGCTCATGCCAAACCGGCCGATATTGTACAGCCAGGACATATCTTCCCGCTGATGGCGCAACCAGGTGGTGTATTGCACCGTGCCGGACATACTGAGGCAGGTTGTGATCTTTCCCGTTTGGCAGGACTGGAACCGGCTTCTGTGATTTGTGAAATCATCAATGAAGATGGCACGATGGCGCGCCGTCCGGATCTGGAAGTGTTTGCTGAAAAGCATGGCCTGAAAATCGGGACGATCGCCGATCTGATTCATTACCGCATGACCAATGAACAGACGGTTGAGCGTATCGATCAGCAAAGTATTGAGACTGAATACGGCAGCTTTGACCTGTACCGCTATCGTGAACTGGGCAATCCGGATATCCATCTGGCCTTGGTCAAAGGTGAGCCTAAAGAGGGCGTGACCACGGTGCGTGTACATGGTTTTAACCCGACCCGCGACTTGCTCAAACTGAAGAAACAGGATGGCGAGCCGGCCTGGAACCTGGATCGTGCCCTGAAAGAAATTTCCAATAGTGATCGTGGTGTACTGGTCTGGATTGGTCAACGCCATTTACAGGATTTGGGCCCGGCATTAGATACCCTTAAAGCACCAAAAAATGTAAAATCAAATTCTGCACTGTCTCAGCAGTATCAAACCATTGGTGTGGGTGCACAAATTTTGCGTGATCTAGGCGTTGAAAAAATGAAGCTGCTGAGCTCTCCATTACGTTTCAATGCACTATCAGGCTTTAACTTAGAAGTGGTGGAATACATCACCGCACAACAAACATCTTAAGAAATCATCGAGGTTGTTATGGCAGTTCGCCGTATTGAAGGTATGTTACATCTCGCGAACGAAGACCGTTATGCGATTTTAGTTGGTCGTTTTAACAGCTTTGTGGTTGAACATCTGTTAGAAGGTGCCATTGATACATTGAAACGTCATGGTGTATCAGAGGATAATATTACTGTTGTTCATGCACCTGGTGCCTGGGAACTTCCTGTAGTTGCGAAAAAACTGGCAGCTTCAGATCGTTTCGATGCCATCATCGCGCTTGGCGCCGTGATTCGTGGTAGCACGCCTCACTTCGATTTCGTTGCAGGCGAATGTGCCAAAGGTTTAGGCGTGGTTGGCCTGGACACTGGCTTACCTGTAATTAACGGTGTACTCACTACGGACAGTATTGAACAAGCGATTGAACGCTCTGGAACAAAAGCAGGCAATAAAGGTAGCGAAGCTGCCCTGACTGCGATTGAAATGGTTAACTTGTTAAAGGCTATTTAACGCTATGTCGCAAACACTTCAAGCAACTTATGCAGCAAAACGTAAAGCACGTCGCTTTGCTGTACAAGGAATTTATGAATGGCAAATGAGCCACAATCCGGTGCATGAGATTGAAGCACGTACTCGTGTGGAAAATGCCATGCACAAAGTGGATCTGAGCTATTATCATGAATTGTTGACTCAAGTGGTTGCCAATCATGAAGCATTGGATGCGCTCTTAATCCCGGTACTCGATCGCGAACTTTCAGCACTGGATGGTGTTGAACTTGCGACCCTTCGTCTTGGTGCATATGAACTCAAAGAACATCTTGAGATTCCATATCGCGTGGTTCTAGATGAAGCGATCGAGCTGGCTAAACATTTTGGCGGTGCCGATAGCCATAAATACATCAATGGTGTATTGGATCGTTTAGCGACAACTTTGCGTGCAGCAGAAAAACAGCAGTCTAACTAATAGCGTAGATTCGTTGTATGGCTGAATTTTCGATTATCGACACCTATTTCAATCGCAAGAATGCCAATTCTGTCGATCTGGGCGTCGGTGACGATTCAGCCTTGCTCACCCCTCCTCCTCAGCAACAACTGGTCATCTGTGCCGACACCCTGATTGCTGGACGCCATTTTCCAATGAATACCAATCCGCATGCGATTGGCTGGAAATCTGTGGCTGTCAATTTATCTGATATTGCCGCGATGGGCGCAACCCCGCACAGTATTTTACTCGCATTGAGCCTACCCCAAATTGATCATGACTGGCTAAAAGCTTTTAGTCAGGGTTTATATGATTGTTGCGATCAATTTGGTGTGAGCTTAATCGGTGGTGATACCACTCAAAGTCCTCATTTAACCCTGTCTGTCACAGCATTGGGCTGGGTGGATATTGGTCAAGCCATTCCACGCTCAGGTGCGAAACCCGGTGATCTGATCTGTGTCAGTGGAACTGTCGGTGATGCAGCTTTTGCACTCCAGCATCTTGGTCATCCACTGCAAAAACGTCTGGACTATCCAACGCCACGTTGTCAGCTCGGTGCTGCCCTAAAAGGTCTGGCGCATAGCATGATTGACGTCTCGGATGGTTTGGCCCAAGATCTTGGACATATTCTCAAAGCCTCTCAAGTCGGTGCCAAGCTGCAACTTGAAAACCTGCCGATCAGTCCCACCCTGCATGCTTTAAACGATGAGCAAAAATGGCAATATGCCCTCGCTGGTGGCGACGATTACGAATTATGCTTTACAATAAGCCCGCAAAATTACGAAAAATTATTGCAAAAACAACTTGATGTTTCGATTAGTATGATCGGCACAATTCAGCAGCAACACGGCTTAACTTTTGAAAAAGATGGCGTAGATCATTCACTTCAATTTAATGGGTATCAACATTTTGCATAAACCTGCGATTAATTTTAAAGCCATGTCATGGATCGACCGACTGATTGTCTTTAGTGGGGTTGGTTTTGGTTCTGGTCTGGCACCTAAAGCACCCGGTACCTTTGGTTCGGCCTTTGCACTTTTATTTATTCCTATTTGGCTGCATCTTGGTTTTCTAAACAGTGTTTTTGCCATTGCCATCATGTCCCTGGTTGGCATATATATCTGCGGGCATACTGCTAGAGTCATGGGTGTACATGATGATGGCCGCATCGTCTGGGATGAATTTGCAGGACAATCCATCACATTTTTGCCCCTGATCTATTTAGGCCAGATGAACTGGTTATGGTTGCTCATCGGTTTTGCGCTATTCAGATTATTTGATATCTGGAAACCTTGGCCGATCCGTGTGATTGACCGACAGGTCGACGGTGGCTTCGGCATCATGCTGGATGACATTATTGCCGGCCTTTGGGCTGCTCTTTGTATTTTGCTTTATTTTTACTTCATCGTGGCATAAGCCATATTTAGGATTAGAACATGTCAACGACTGTTATTATTCTTGCTGCAGGTAAAGGAACGCGCATGCGCTCTAGCTTACCGAAAGTATTACAACCCCTTGCAGGACGTCCTTTACTGGGCCATGTCATTGAAACGGCAAAAAAATTAAACGCAGATAATATTATTACGATTTATGGTCACGGCGGTGATCGGGTTCAGACAGCATTTGCACAAGAGGATATTAAATGGGTCGAACAGGCTGAACAGCTGGGTACCGGTCATGCCGTACAAATGACCTTGCCTGTCCTGCCACAAGACGGCGTCTCGCTGATTCTTTCCGGCGATGTGCCGTGCATTAATCCTGTAACCTTACAAAAATTACTCGATGCCACTGCAGCAACCGGTATTGGTCTGGTGACGCTTACCCTGCCAGATGCCAATGGTTATGGTCGTATTGTGCGTGAACAGGGTCAGATCCAGGCCATTATTGAGCACAAGGATGCTTCCGAAGAGCAACGTCAGATTAAAGAAATTAATACCGGTATTTATGCGGTCAGCAATGCCAAACTGCATCAATGGCTGCCAAGTTTAAGTAATGACAATGCTCAAGGTGAATATTACCTGACGGATATCGTCGCGATAGCTTTGGCAGATGGTATGCAAGTTGCATCGGTAGAACCTGAGCAGGCTTTTGAAGTTGAAGGGGTAAATGACCGGGTGCAGCTCGCTGCTTTAGAGCGTCAGTTCCAGTCTTATCAAGCCAAACAGCTAATGCAGCAAGGTGTACATCTGATTGATCCAAGCCGCTTTGACTTGCGTGGTAATTTAACTGTCGGTCAGGATGTCCGCATTGATATCAATGTGATTATCGAAGGTGATTGCGAGCTGGGCGACAACGTTGAAATTGGCGCTGGCTGTATCATTAAGAATAGCAAGATTGCAGCTGGCACCAAGGTTCAACCATATAGCATTTTTGACAATGCTATCGTTGGTGAAGATACCCAGATTGGACCTTTTGCACGACTCCGTCCGGGTGCACAATTGGCCAATGAAGTGCATATCGGTAACTTTGTTGAAGTTAAAAATACCTCGATTGGTCTAGGCTCTAAAGCCAACCATTTTACCTATCTGGGTGATGCTGAAGTTGGTGCAGGCTCAAACATCGGTGCAGGGACTATTACCTGTAATTACGATGGTGCCAACAAATTTAAAACAATTATTGGTGATCAAGCCTTTATTGGCTCGAACAGTTCATTAGTGGCACCTGTGAGAATTGGTAACGGTGCTACAGTGGGTGCAGGCTCGACGATTACCCGTGATGTGGAAGACAACAGTTTGGCAGTAGAGCGCTCTAAGCAATTTGCCAAAGAAAACTATCCACGTCCGCAAAAAATCAAGAAATAAGGGGAACAAATATGTGTGGTATCGTCGGTGGCATTGCGGAACGCAGCATTACCAATATTTTGATTGAAGGCTTAAAACGCTTGGAATATCGTGGCTATGATTCAGCAGGTTTAGCCCTGATCAACAATCATCAGGTCTTACGTGAACGCCGTGTCGGCAAAGTTTCCAACCTTGAACAGGCGGTGAATGAATCACAGATTAGTGGTTCACTCGGTATTGCACATACACGCTGGGCAACCCATGGCAAACCAACTGAAGAAAATGCCCATCCGCATATTTCTGAAAATGTGGCAGTAGTCCATAACGGAATTATCGAAAACTACCAAGAACTCAAAGATGATCTTGAAGCTTTGGGCTATGTGTTTACCTCACAGACTGATACTGAAGTGGTGGCCCATCTGATCAATGATGCGCTGAAATCTACCTCGAGCCTGTTAGAAGCTGTACGCCAAGTGGTTCCGCAACTGAAAGGTGCCTATGCACTCGGTATCGTACATACGGATCATCCAGATGAACTGATTACCGTACGTGAAGGTTCTCCGCTCGTCATTGGTGTCGGTATTGGTGAAAACTTTATCAGTTCTGACCAGTTGGCTCTGCTCCCGATTACCAACCGTTTTATTTATCTTGAAGAAGGTGATATTGCCCGTTTGACCCGCACCACCATTGAAGTCTTTGTCGATGGTCAACTTGTCGATCGTCCGGTCAAGGAACTGGATGCTGCCGTCAGCAATGCTTCTAAAGGTGAATACAAGCACTACATGCTCAAAGAAATTTATGAGCAGCCTGAAGCGATCAAACAGACCATTTCCCAAGCTTTAAATGGCAATGACCTGCGTGAAGATTTTCTTGCCAGTGCGGAACAAGACTTTGCAAAAATCCAGCAAATCCAGATTATTGCCTGCGGTACCAGCTATCATGCCGGCATGATTGCCAAATACTGGTTTGAACAGCTGATTGACCTGCCTTGCCAGGTCGAGATTGCCAGCGAGTTCCGTTATCGCACTCCGGTGATTGTGAATAACACGCTGTATGTGTGTATTTCCCAATCCGGTGAAACTGCCGACACTTTGGCTGCATTACGTGATACACAGAAACGTGCGGCTGCCAAAGGCCTCGACATCACCACGATGACCATCTGTAACGTGGCGACCTCATCAATGGTACGCGAAACTCAGCATAGCCTGTTAACCCTGGCTGGCCCTGAAATTGGTGTGGCTTCAACCAAAGCCTTTACTACCCAGCTTGCTGCATTGATGCTGTTGGTACTCAAAATCGGTTCTGTGAAAAATACGATTTCTACAGCACAAATGACGGAGATCACCACAGAACTTTGGCATACGCCTAAAGTGATTCTGGATACATTACGTCATGATGATGAAATTTTACGTCTTTCAGAACTGTTTGTTGAAAAGCAGCATTGCCTATTCCTGGGCCGTGGTACGCATTTCCCGATCGCTCTGGAAGGTGCACTCAAGCTGAAAGAAATCTCCTATATTCATGCGGAAGGTTATGCTGCAGGCGAACTAAAACACGGGCCATTGGCACTGGTTGACAATGACATGCCAGTAGTGATTCTGGCACCACAGGATGACATGCTGGATAAGCTCAAATCCAATATGGAAGAAGTTCAGGCGCGTGGTGGCGAGCTATTTGTGTTTGCTGATGAAAACAGCGGCATTAAAGCCAAAGAACGCCAGCATGTGGTACATATTCCGGCAGTCAATGCAGTACTGGCACCGATTGTGTATAGCATCCCGGTGCAGTTATTGTCTTATCATGTGGCTGTATTACGTGGTACGGATGTAGATCAGCCACGTAACCTGGCAAAATCGGTCACCGTAGAATAATTAAAATTGAATCAAGGCTGGTGTTGTATTCGTATAATTGAGTTTGTATCAAATAATTAAGTTTAGATTTAATTATTTAAGTTTGTATATTAATGAAGTAAACGAACAAAACCCTACCCTGTAGACCTAGTGATTCTTCACCAAGTCTACAGGGTTTTTAATATAATTAAATTCAAATTAGAATCACACCAGAAATATAAAATTATTACTAATATATTCAACAATATAGATATATAAAAATCTTACCCTAGATTCAAAAAGCATCCCTTTTTGACCTCACCTTGAAAACATTTCATTTTTATTTAAAGTATGATTCGCCTTTCTGAGCAAGAATTCGTATTTTAAAGTGGAAGAATCTAATACAAACTTAATTTCACCTAAAACTCAGGATACCGAATTTTAATACAAACTTAATTTTAAAATTAAAATACAAAGAACAATAAATGTCAATAACTTAAGGCAAAAAATAAAACAAACTTAATTAAATTCCCATAATTAGGCGCAATATTTGGTCATAAAGCAAAATAAGGGATAAGGAGCTATGTGCAAATTCTGAATAAGTATACTAGCTACTCCTGTTACTAGCAGCCCACCTTATTTAAAATTAGGTATTTCATTCACTGGATATATTAATGTTAATGGATTTGATGTTAATGAGATAAAGTCAAAACGCTGATAAAACTCTATGGCTTTTTGATCTTTTGCATGTATTACAACAAAATTAACACCAATAATTTGAGCAACTTTTGAAACTTGTTTAAGAGCCTGAGCTAAAAGTACTTTTACAATTTCTCGCCCTGCGCTGCTTGATCAACGGCAAAGCGTCCCACAACCACACAAGGTAATGGATAATGAGGTAATCGTTTAGTGAGAATAGCATCAAATCCTATAGAGGTACTTGATAGACAATAAAATCCTCTCACCTACTGTGTATCATCAATAGTAACATAGGTTTTACTTGTTCCTGATTTCTGATGTTGGGATGCGTATTGTTTTATGAATTTATTTAAATCATCTTGCCCACAATTAAATGATTTTTTTCTGATGATGGTCTTGTAAAACCTCAATTTTCATCCAATAAACTCATTAATTTTTTCATCTCATCATTTGCAGGGCGTGGATTTTCAAGGAAATTCATTAACATATCACGATCAGCATTATTTACTTTTAACTCGTGATGAGATTTAAGTAATTCTTTTGCTCGTTCAAATGAGGATTGGATCATCAAGGAACTCACACTAAGACCCAATAAATTCGCAGCTTGCTCAATTACATTCTTTGCATCTACAGTTGAACGAACATTGATTCGTTCTGTTGCTAAGTTAGCCATATTTCCCACCAACTTGTGCATCAATATGATGTACAAGTTATAGCAGATTAAGGCAGTACTTTAAGATTCAAATTTGCATATTTTGTTTTATTAAAATATTTGGAATAGAAAATAAGCATTTTACTATGAACCAGAATGAATGGTCGGGTTTGAGTCTGAATATGCAGTTGGTTTACATAAAAATATGCAACGATGTTTACTAAGATGTAATTTGAATACTTTTGCCTATCCTAAACGTTTTTTAAACTCAGCAATTGAGTGCTAAAATACCCGATAAATTATTAAGCTACTGAATTTAATAAATAATTAAATAAAAATTATAAAATTTTGTTTGTATATAAATATATTTAAGTTTGTATATTTCTGCCAAATACAAAATTATCTTCTTTGAGATATGATGAATTATCAACCAAAATTCATAGGTCTTCTGTATGACAAAAATTATAAAAAACTATGAGGAATTAGTAAAAGAAGGATATGGCCAAGGCCATGGACGAGATTATAAACCTTGCAAAACTGTTCATAACTTCAGTTCAATTGGTCGCTCTCATAGAGTACAAGGTCGTGTGAGTAAACGTCTTCACCACTTGTTTTCTGATCTAGAGTTATCCACCTTTTTGCTGCTTGACTGGAATCAGAACGTTACAGATATTCGTGAACATTATCCTTTGGATATCTATGATCTTAACTCCATCTGTTCTCGTTACCGGATGAAAAAGGTATCGGTTGATTATCTACCTTTTACCCTATCTTCAGATTTTTTAGTTGATTTTGGTAAGTTTTCTATAGCCCTCGACACTCTTTATAGCAAGGATTTGAATAAAGCTCATATTATTGAGTCTTTAGAAATTAAACGTCGTTACTGGGAAGAAGAGCACAATACGCCATTCAAGCTGATTACCGAAAAGGATATTCCTGCTACGGTACTAGAGAACATTAAATGGCTGTATGTAGAAAAAAATAATCTTGAAATAACAAATCATATGATTGATCAAGCAATTTATTTTATGGAAGAAATTAGCCAGTATCCTCAAAGCTCATTGATCTCTTTCTGCAAGCATACTGACCAAACTCAAAAAAGGGGTATCGGAACGACGCTCGCATTGTTTAGAAAACTATTTGCCCTGCGAATACTGCAATTTAATCTAGAAATTTCGTACTTGGAGCTTAAACTCTCTGATATTCATGCAAGTAACTTGCTCCAGAACGAGAATACAGTCCATGCAACTAATTAATTCAGTTTACATCTTGAATTCAACACAATACCGGATACTCAAATTCTTACCGCAGTATACCGTATGGATTGCGATTGATAATAAAAATGCTTTTCCTGAACTCATTTTATCCAAGGAACTTCAAACTCTCTCAGATGATCAAAGCCTAATACCAGCACAAGATCCTTATGAACACTTAAAACGATTAAACTTGAGTGAGGATTCTATTCAACTCAAAAAAAGAGATGAAAACTTTTTTATTATTCAAGATTTAATTAATTAGGACTTACGCACTATTATTTATAGATTCTCTGTGGTAGCAGATGATTTTTATCGAGAATAAAGTCATCAATGAAGTTTTTGATAACTGGTCTAAATAATTTCTTCTGCCAACGATATACATTTTCAAAGATCCGCTCAAACTGGTTCTTTTGTATCTCAACGTAGGCCATCAAGGCTGAAAAAATATGATTCAAAATCAGTTTAGATCGTCTTACTTGAAACTTTTCAATATGACAAACCTGTTTAATCACCCGGTGATATTGCTCTATTTTCCAATGACTTGAATGCAATTCATGAAAACCCTCAAAGGACAATAAATCATCTTCATCTTGATGCACAATATAAAACCTCTGCTGTTCTTTTAACTGAGTCTTAAATAATTGTACAAAGCCAAAATCTTTGAGCCAGACCACTTGACCCTGATGGAAATCTGGCAATAAACGCAGTTGAAACCATTGTCCTTTTTCTGGGGAAACCTTACGGTTACAGTCGATACCAAACATAAATCGAATACCATATTTTCTTATGGTTTTTAGATTTCCAGTCGATGAATACCAACTATCACCTGTAATAAATTGAATCTTTGCACCCCAACTGAGTACTTCACTTAACATATCCATAAAGTAATCATTCTTGGTTTTACTTTCAGATTTGTCATAAATTCGGAAATTAATTGGAATATTTTGACCATTTTGATCTGTCGCATACAAGGTAATGAGATTAATACCCTTGACGGATCGATGGTGTTTGCCTGACCAAAAATAGCTAACCAAGTCCATATGTTGACTATATGGTTTATCTAAAACAGTATCATCAATGCTGACTATAAGTTTATTATTATCAATATGTTGAATTGATTCTTGATATAGGTCGTGAGGTGTGTAGTCTTCACGCTCTAGAAAGCGATTTACACTATCATGCGAGATATTATAAGTCTCGGCAAGTTGTGTGCAGCTAATAGAGTTCGGTTCTGTCATGAGAAAGCCCATATAAATGGGTAATGTACAAGTTGCTGTAGAAGCATGTTTAATTCGTCTGATCACAGATACTTTATAAAGTATTTTAATACTTTTTTGAATCCGTCAATGCGTAAGTCCTATTAATGATGAACAAGTTCTTATCAATGCAAAAATCAGGACTGCAAAAATTAAAACTATACATCTAGAAAAAGAAGTATCAATTAATAAAATCCTACGACTCCTAAGACGCTACTGGCAACGTGGTCAAACTATAAATGCTTTGGTACCGGACTATGAAAACTCAGGTGGAAAAGGCCAAAAAAGAGCTATAGGTGATAAAAAAATTGGCAGACCACGCATTTATGAATTGAATGAAGGTAAGAATGTCACTGAACAGGTTGAATTATATTTTAAGCAAGCCATCGAAGAGTATTTAGTTCCTGTCAAAAAACAATCCATTAACGAAACTTATCTTCGGTTTAAAAATTTATTTTCTAAGCACTTTCATCAAGTGCAAGCCGCAGATATTCCAACCTATGCCCAATTCTATTATTTTTATAATAAGCGATATAGAAATAAGAACAATTCCAAGGAAATTCTGAAGAATCAGAAAACTCTGAAAGATCACAAACCTCTGACTTCAACAGCGACCAAGCACGCAAATGGTCCTGGTGCACGTTATGAAATAGATTCAACAATCGCTGATATCTACCTTGTATCATCACGAGATCCATCACAGATTATTGGCAGACCTACCGTATATATTGCTATCGATGTATTTAGCCGGATGATTACTGGGCTTTATGTCGGTATGGAAAACAGCTCATTTAACACAGCCATACAATGCCTCAGCGTCGCAATCCAAGATAAAGTAACATTCTGTCAGAGTTATGGCTTACAAATACAAGCGGAAGACTGGCCGATTTATGGTTTACCTAGCGCCATACTTGCAGACCGCGGCGAACTAATTGGCTATCAAATTGAACTTCTTGAAAAAAACTTTTCTGTTCGAATTGAAAATGCACCACCGTATCGAAGCGATGCCAAAGGTATTGTGGAGAGGGCTTTCGGAATCATTCAGTCACGCTTTAAATCCTATGATAATATCGGTGTTGTTTCTGGATTCAAGGAAAAAAAGAAAGGCGGACATGATTATCGGCTAGAAGCGTGCCTGACTCTGGAAGAGTTCAGAAAAATCATATTAAGCTGCATCTTGTTACGCAATAATTTTGATGTCTTGACGAAATATGATCGCAGTGCCGATATGCCAACTGACCTGCCATCTATTCCTCTTAAGCTCTGGCAGTGGGGCCTACAGCACCGCACTGGGATGTTAAGACAAGTGGATAACAAATCACTCTATGTGGGCTTGTTACCTAGGATCGACGCCTCCTTAAGTGACAAAGGACTTAAAGTCAAAGGATTAGTCTATCAATGTCTGGAAATGCATCAACAAGGCTGGTTTATTCGTAACACAACCAAATCTCGCCCGAAAAAGTTGCGGATTGGTTTTGACCCATACTCAGTAAATACCATTTATATTTTTTATGATGAAAATAAATTGGAATACTGGGAGGCTCACTTAAATGATACCTCACGTCAATATCAACATCTGACCTGGTGGGAAGCTGAACAAATTCAAAAAGCGATCAAAACTGTTGAAAAACAGCATTCGCAACTCAAGTCTGTAGCCATCAGCGAATTGCAGGATTTTACTGACAACATCATTAAGTCAGCACAGAGTCGGCGGGCTCAAGCGGGAGTTCACCAACTTTCTAACGCACAACGTACTCGAAATATCCGGCAGAATAAACAAGAAGCCATGCAGATGGAACGTGCGGAACACCTACAAAACAGGCCTGTTAATTCTATCCGGACCATCAATCCCAATAAAGATAATACTCAAATACCCCCATCTCAAACCAGCAATCTAGATTTGACAAGTCAACCAGATTTAATGAGACAATTATTTGAAGAGGACGATGAAGAATGAATAATAATGAACTCACGATTAATACATCAATAGAAGACATCTATGGGGATAATCCTCTCATTACTCAATTACCGCCCATTCTTGACACGAAGTCGGTTATTAAACACCTACGAGGGAAACTAAAATTTATTCCAGAGCAGCGTTTTTTGCCTCAACCAGAAAGAATTCATCTAATTGCTCAACTGCCTCATGATTTTTTCCAACCACTCACCAAACATCTATCCCTTGAACAAAAAATTTCTATCATGATCCGGCAAGGTTACGTGAGTAGAAACATCAATAATGGTGATCGACACAGGCATTTGCACGCGGCTTTTCAACAACTAGAACCTTCAAACGAAAGCTCTTACCGCTACGCTCCTCCAGAATCGACAGCCACTAGTATGTCTATTATAGGATGTTCTGGGAGTGGGAAAACGACCACGATGAACAAGATTTTGCGTTATTATCCGCAAGTGATTGAGCATAAAGAACTGGGGTTAAAGCAAATTGTTTATCTTAAAATTGATTGCCCTCATGATAGCTCTTTAAAAAACTTATGCTCAAACTTTTTTAGAGCAGTAGATTTAGCATTAGGAGATACTAACTTCGAGCATCGTTTTACCAGAAGCCGCTTAAATGTAAATGCAATGCTGCAGCAGATGAAAATCATCGCAAATAACTATTCAATTGGACTTTTAATCATTGATGAAATCCAGCATTTGAATACAAAAAAATCTGGCGGGGCTGAGATTATTCTTAATTTCTTTGTCACCTTGGTGAATGTCGCATCCATTCCGATCGTGATGATTGGGACACCCAAAGCCAATGAAATTTTGCAAGAAGACTTGAGATCAGCTAGACGCAGTGCAGGATTAGGCTCTTTAATCTGGGAACCTATGCGTAATGAAGCCCCTACTCCCGATCCTAGTACTCCCGATCAAATGATTATTTCTGAATGGCATGCTTTTACAAACAAGCTATGGCAGTATCAATGGGTTCAACAACCAGCTGAACTGACCGATGAATTAAGAGCCACTTGGTATTATTATACGCAAGGTATTCCGGATCTAGTGGTTAAGTTGTTCTGTCTGGTACAAATTCATGCAATCACCATCGGTCTGGAAAAAATCACCTCAGAATTATTTAAAAAAGTCTACGAAGAACAATTGCAGCCAGTCCACGATATTCTAGATGCACTGCGTTCAGGCAATCCTGCACGTATTGCACGGTATTCTGACCTCACTATCCCTCAAGTTCAAATTGAGGAGTATGTTGAACAACACCGTTTTAAAGCCGCATTAAAAACAGAAAAACAGCATAAAGATCTGGGACCGCATTATTCTACTTTAATAGGTATGCTGACAGCATTAGGTCATCCCGCCGCTACAATAGAACCGCATGTCACTTCTGCATTAAAAAAATATCCAAACGAAAACTTACAGGTACTCCTCCAGCATATTCTGGAAGTATTAGACAGCCCTGTAGCAGAAGATAAGTTTAAACAGCATCAAACCACGACTCCGGCAAGGAAGCCACGGACATCTCGTAAAGTCATGAAGGCAGAGGAATGGAAAAGTACTGAAGCTACTGACTTACGAAACTTTTTCAGTCAAGCACAA
Organism: Acinetobacter lwoffii; assembly: GCF_019343495.1. Classification (NCBI taxonomy): domain Bacteria; kingdom Pseudomonadati; phylum Pseudomonadota; class Gammaproteobacteria; order Moraxellales; family Moraxellaceae; genus Acinetobacter; species Acinetobacter lwoffii. Next base: position 2,096,802 of record NZ_CP072549.1, read on the forward strand.
GAACAGGATGTAGATGTTTATGAGTTATTAAAATCATCGCACTATTTGTTTGATCCTACCCGTCCCATTTTGCATTAAGCAACAAAGAATGGAGAGCACGGTATTATGATTTCGAATTTTCCAATACCATATCAGGATGAGCTGATTTACAGCGTAATTGCACGTTATGCAGTTCACAATGGGATTCTGAGTCCAAAATATCTCACCGAAGAATTATTCAATAACAGAAATTTAACACCAACTTACGATTTACCTTCGCATATAGATACCTTAGCCAGTTATTTACCAGATCAATATAATGCGCTTACTTTGATCAGCCAGCATACCCTACTCCCAATTTACCAAATATTTCAAACTGATACAGTGATGCGTCATGCTATGCAGGCATTACGGAGTGAGCAATACCAATCACTGCATACGAAATTGGGGAAAAATGCATCCCGGATCAAATCGGTGAGTTTTTTCAGATTCTGTCCAGATTGCTGGCAAGAACAGATGGAGCAATATGGAGAAGTTTACTGGAAACGTAGCTGGCAGATTACTGGATACGAGTATTGTACAAAGCATAAGCAACCGCTCTTTATGAGTTCTATCCCTTGCAATGGGATAGACCGAAAATTCTATTTTGCTCATTTAAATGCGCTGAAAGACTCTTCACGACTTGCATTTAATCCTCAGGACTCACGTCACCATATCGAGCTTGCGGAACTAATCGAAGAGCTACTTGCTCATTCAACATCCATTAGTATTCCAGATTTTTCGACTATATCAGATGCTTATTTTCTGATTTTAAAAGATAGCGAATTACTATCAGGCCGTAAAAATATCAATTACGAAAAAGTCCGTCAATTAGTCATTGAATATTGGGGCGAAAGTTTTCTTGCATATTATCAATTAGCAGATTTAGATAGTGAAAACTGCTGGCTGAAAAATATATTAAGAAAACATCGTAAAGCATTTTCTTATCTTGAGCACCTCATCCTATTAAAAGCTCTTGTTACAGAGAAAAATCCGATTGAAACATATAAGCAATATATTCACCTAGCATCCATGGATCTAGAGGAAGCCACCACAACAGTAACAATATGTATGGATAATAAAGTAGATCGAACATTATCTGAGGACCAAAAACAATGGACAAAATTAATCCTAGAAAGGCCTGTCAAACAGGCTCGCCAACAAAATAGCTCACTGTATGCTCGCTTATATCGCAATCATAAAGATTGGCTATTAGTTATCAATAAATCAGCTTTAACTCCCCCGCCTTCTATCCCTAAACCACGTATTGACTGGAGAGCTCGAGATCGACAGTTTGTTAAACAACTCATCAAAATACGGGATGAATTATTAGAAGATCTAGACTCCCCACAATGGACAAAAAAGTTTTTTATTAGACAACTGGGTTCAGTGAGTATGATTGAAAAAAACTGGAATTTTTTCCCATTGACTTCAGTCTTTTTAGATCGTTATGCTGAGTCTGTGGATTGTTACCAAATACGTCGTCTGACTCGAACCTATATTCGTCAACAAACTGAAAATAAAGACTATCCACCAAGTGTTTTTTTACGTGAATCTGGATTAAGTGAGCAGCGATTGACACCAGAAACACGTCGATTCTTTAAGAATATTATGGGGAAATAAAAGTGGCTAACCTTCCATTCGTATGTTTACCTGAAGCAACACAATACTACAGTGCAACACAGATAACTCATCGTGGTAAAACTCGTTTCAATATTAAAACTACAATGCGCAATTCCGAAGAAAAGCGTTTTTTTCATTCAAAAAGACCAATTGAAAGTATCCTTTTATACCACTACAAAACACCACTGAGCAGTGTTTTCCCTGTACGTTTAGTCAACCATAAGCTCACTCAAATCAATTTGGGATTTTTGAACGAGACCAATGCAGAAAATTCAACTGTAAATACCCATCCGACATATCGCAATCGTCCCTGCTTCAGTTTCCAATATCACAACCCAGGAGATGCTTTGGAGGGGTGGACCATCCAATTACCTAAACTGGTACTCGCACGAGATCTTTTTTTCTCTCATCCATATTTACTACGCGCTGCATTATTTTCTGAAAGATATACAACAGATGTCTTGGTTGATCGTGACGATACCGAAGCCTTTCATATTTTTGTTGCACCAAACAGAAAAATAACAGCCAAGGATCTGAAGGACCCTGTTTTTCTAAAAAAACTGGCATTAATTTTATTACACCCTGAATTAAATCAATCTTTTTTAAGTATTTATGAAAAAACCATTAAAAACCAAGCTCAATCTAAAGCCTATGATTTTGATATGGATGCCCCTATCCTCAAAAACATTGAACTTGATGTTGATGGATGTATTTATTCAGACAGCAAAATATTTCGGATCGAACGTATCAATTCATTCGGAAATTTAGAAACAGGAATACATAAACCTGTTAAATTTCATTTTTTATCCCAAAAAAGTTTTGGACAGGCTAAAGACATACTAGATAAAAACCAGCATACTAAAAAACAGACAAGTCAGGATAAATCTAAATTTGATGATGAAGCTAACGCTGATATTGATCAGGAAATTACACAACTCAAAAATATTGTGGGGGAAATTTATACCATAGAAGACCTACAAATCTCACTAAATACTTCATGCTCAGAAATTAATATAACAAGACGAAATACAAGTAGGGAAGCTCTTCATGAGGACCAACCATTTGCTGGTGGAGAAGGAGAAGACGAAGGCACCCTTCCAGGATTTAGCATAGAGGCAGAAAATAATTTTACAAGTTCAACTTATCAAGACCTTAGCAAAATGCTGAAAAAAATAGAAGGCAAAGGCTATAAAGTCAAACAAATTCATAATAAGTCTTTCATAAAATATGGCCGATTCAGAGGGCATAAATTGACTAATGGTCAAAATCGCCGATTTTATGTAAATCTAATACTCGACAGAGAAGATAATGAGCTTTTTTATTTATGTGAAATTGATACCTCTGATGGAAAAAAGAATATTTCCACATTACTGATACCATACGATGTTAATGCAAATAAAATCTTCCTGAACAAAACCTTAGAATCTTTCAAAATTGCAATTTTGTCACAGTCTTTAAGTTGGCCAAAGGACTTTATTAACAAAGTTTGTAATATCCAGTCATATATAATGATTAACCATATTTCGAAAAAAGATTACATTGTATCAAATACTTATCATGCAGACTGGGCGCAGCGTATTCTAGAAAAATGGAAATCTATATATGACTCACCATAAATCTCTAAAGTTATTCTCTAACAAAAGTGCTGATCGTGAGATCTTACAATTACTGGCTGAATATTCTGGAATGCTAGCTCACAAAATTATGAATGAAGGAAGCTGTATTAAATAATTTTGGCTCTATACTACTAGCATAAATTATATATTTTTCTTATTTTCAGGGTTTTTAATGACTTACATGACCAAACTGACTTGCTTCAAAGCCTATGACATTCGCGGCAAACTCGGCACCGAGCTCAATGAAGAGATTGCCTATAAAATTGGCCGTGCTTATGGACAGATTTATCAACCTAAAACAGTAGCCATTGGCTGTGATATTCGACTCAGCAGTGAAGGCTTAAAACAGGCGACCATTCGCGGTTTAAATGATGCTGGGGTCAATGTGCTGGATCTCGGCATGACCGGGACTGAAGAAGTTTATTTCGCGGCCTTCCACCTCGATGTACAAGGTGGAATTGAAGTCACTGCCAGCCATAATCCGATGGACTATAACGGCATGAAACTGGTGCGTGAAAATGCCCGTCCGATTAGTGCAGATACAGGCTTAAAAGAAATCCAGGCCTTGGCCGAATCAGGGCAATTCCTTGAAGTTAGCCAAAAAGGTCATACGGAAAAATATAATATCCTGCCAGAATTTATCGACCACCTGATGACCTATATCGATCCGGCAAAAATCCGCCCGATGAAACTGGTGATGAATGCCGGTAATGGTGCCGCAGGTCATGTGGTGGATGCGCTTGAACAGAAGTTTCAACAGCTACAGATTCCGGTTGAATTTGTCAAAATTCACAATAAGGCCGATGGTAACTTCCCGAATGGTATCCCGAATCCAATTCTGATTGAAAACCGTGATAGCACCCGTGATGCGGTCATTCAGCATGGTGCGGATATGGGCATTGCTTGGGATGGCGACTTTGACCGCTGCTTCCTGTTCGATGAAAAAGGTCAGTTCATTGAAGGTTATTATATTGTTGGGCTTCTTGCGCAGGCATTCCTGCTGAAGCAGTCTGGTGAAAAAATTGTCCATGACCCGCGTCTGGTCTGGAATACGCTGGATGTGGTGGAGCAGTATCAGGGAATTACCGTCCAATCAAAATCAGGGCATGCCTTCATTAAAGATGTCATGCGTGAACATAATGCGGCTTATGGCGGGGAAATGAGTGCCCATCACTATTTCCGTGATTTTGCTTACTGTGACAGCGGCATGATTCCATGGTTACTGGCTATGGCAGTACTGTCTGAAACAGGAAAATCCTTATCTTCTCTCGTGGAAGAAATGATCGCCAAGTTCCCATGTTCAGGTGAAATTAATTTTAAAGTGGCCGATACCCAGGCAACCATCCAAAAACTTTTCGATCATTATGCCGATCAGCAACCTGAAATTGACCAGACCGACGGCGTCAGCCTGAATTTTGGTAGCTGGCGTTTTAATGTGCGTGCATCCAATACTGAACCATTATTGCGTTTGAATATTGAAAGCCGCCGTGATCATCATCCACGGCCGATGCAGGACTATGTTGATGAGCTGACCCAGCTGATCCAAGGCGAAGCTTAAGTCCTCAAAAAAACCTAAAAACAGTGCCCTTTAAACCAGAGAAAAGACTCCAGTTTTTAGGGTACTTTTCCGGCCTTAAGCTTTTATGAAAAATGTTTTTCGAGTATATCCACTGTGATATTTGTATTCATTTTTCGCGCAAACAGCATGCCTGACTGCTTCATTTTGTCAAAATCAGATTCATCTAAAGTCCTTGGATAATCCGGCCCGGAATCCCAGTCAATATATCTTAGCCCTGTTTCACAATCCTCTATCCTATGCTGGGCATGATAGATGCGTTGCTGAAAATGGGAATTATAAATAATGGTATGGAAAAAGATTTCATCTGCACAGAGTGAAGATTTAAAGGTTTTTGCATAATCCGGATTCGCTTCCAGATAATCCAGAATAAATGTCACCGCCTGATCGGTGAGAGTAATCCAGTTTGAACCTTTATATAGTTTAGGTAAATGAGAAATATCCTGTTTACGAAAGTGCCGGCAATACCATAATGCCCATCTGTTCAGGAGTTGAAATAATGGTGATTTAGCTTTCTGATACATAATCGGTAAATAAAGGACATTCACCCGTTGTTCCACATCATCTGCTAAATCATCATGGCCCACAAACTCGGTCTGTTTCTGATATTCTTTTTCTAGAAATAATTCTCTTGCTGTATTGGAACATAAAGGAATGTCATCTCCGGACAGGAAGAAAAAATAGCCGTAATCATATTTTTGCGCTTCCTGCAGGAGTTTTAACATGACTTCAATTTGGCTATAGCTGCCCCATCGTACATCTGTCCGGTCTGCTAAAAAATATACCTGATCATGCTGTCCGAATTGAGTATGAAATGGGGCAAGGTCGGCTTTCTGATCGACATGAATAAGAATAATACTATGAGGACTTTTCAGCAGCTCATTCACCAGAAAAACCAGTGAATGGGTAAGTTGATGACAAATAACCCCATAAATAAAATTCATATCTATGATCCATATCCTTTGGGATTCTGCTTCTGCCATTTCCAGCTGTCAGCAAGCATATCTTCCAAGCCATATTCGGGTGTCCAGCCCAACTCTTTTACTGCACGCGCATTGTCTGCATAGAAACTTGCCAGATCACCGGCACGTCGTGCAGCAAACTCAAATGGAATCTGGATCTGATTCACTTTCTCAAAAGTATCTTTCAGGGTTAATACCGATACCGGTTGACCCGTACCAATATTCCAGGCCCGGCAGCCTTGATGATTTAAACGATTCTGAATGGCTAAAACATGTGCTTTCGCCAAATCGACCACATGAATAAAGTCACGTTCACAGGTACCATCAGCCGTGTCGTAATCATGGCCAAAAATAGACAGCTTTTCACGCAGACCTACCGCAACTTGAGTCACAAAAGGCATCAGATTGTTGGGAATACCCAATGGATCTTCACCAATCTGTCCACTTTTATGCGCGCCGACCGGATTAAAATAACGTAGCAAGGCAATGGACCAACGTTCATCTGCAATTGCTACTTTTTCTAACATCTGCTCAACAACCAACTTGGTATAGCCATAATTATTATTCGGCATACTTAAGGGCATATCTTCCTGATATGGAGAAGGATTATCTTCACCATACACAGTGGCGGAAGAGCTAAAGACCAGTTTATACACCTGTGCGCGCTGCATCGCCTGAACCAGACTAATTGAACCGGCAATATTATTATCAAAATAAGCCAATGGAATCTGCTGGCTTTCACCGACTGCTTTAAGACCGGCAAAATGAATTACCGCATCAATCGAATTTTGCTGAAAGACCTGATCGAGTAACTGGCTATCCCGGATATCGCCTTCCACAAAGGTCAGGCTTTTTTTGGTCAGCTTTTCTACTCGGCTTAAGGACTCGGAGGAGCTATTGCACAGATTATCAAGTACAATTACCTCATGTCTGGCATTCAACAATTCTACACAGGTATGTGAACCAATATAGCCTGCCCCACCTGTGACCAAAATTTTAGCCATTTGACTTTCCTAATAAAATTTTAATGAGACCTTGGGTAGAACCGTCCAAACCATCCAGATCGGTTTGTTCACCATTCAGTATTGGCAATAGCTGGTTGGCAATTTCCTTGCCTTTTTCTACGCCCCACTGGTCAAACGGATTGATATTCCACAGCACGGACTGGACAAATACCTTGTGCTCATACAGTGCAATAAGCATGCCCAAACTGTATGGATTGAGTTCCTGCAATAACAGGGTACTGCTCGGCTGATTACCTTCATACTGTTTATAAGCCGGTAAGCTCGCCAATTCAGTTTGATCCAGTGCTTCATTGCCAAAAGCCAGTAAGCGCGATTGCGCCAGACAGTTGGATAAGGCCAGATGATGTTGTTCGACTAATGCTTCAGCGCTGTCTGCATAGGTATATTGCTGGCTGTTATAACGTTCTACCGGTGCAATAAAATCACAGCTGACTGACTGCGTACCCTGATGCAATAACTGATAGAAGGCATGCTGGGCATTCGGCCCGACCTCACCCCAGATAATCGGGCAGGTATCTAGCTGGACTTTCTCGCCATTACGTTGAATTGATTTGCCGTTGGATTCCATTTCCAGCTGTTGCAGATAGGAGGCAAAATATTTCAGCCGCCCATCATAAGGCAGAATTGCATGGGTCTGAATATCCAGAAAATTGGTATTCCATGCTCCCAAAAGTCCCATCAATACCGGAATATTGCGTTCGAAAGGCTGGTACTGAAAATGCTGATCCACGGCATAGGCACCCGCCAGCAGCTGCTTAAAGCCTTCAATGCCGATACTCAAGGCAATTGGCAGTCCGATACAGGACCAGAGTGAATAACGCCCACCGACCCAGTCCCAGAGCAGCAACTGGTTTTCCGGTGCAATTCCCCATGCGGTCATTTTTTCCGGCTTGGTTGATACTCCAATAAAATGATGCTTGAGAATATAAGGATGTTGACCCAAAGCCTTCTCCAGCCACAAGCGTACCGTCTGAGCATTGGTCAGGGTATCAATGGTGCCGAAGGATTTGGAGGAAATAATAAACAGTGTCGTTTCCGGACGCAGCTGATGCAACAGCTCAGACAACTGACTGCCATCCATAGTCGAAACAAAATGTACGTTGAGTGGCTGGGCAGACTGGTATTTAAAATCAGATAAAGCATGCGTGACCATCAAGGGACCGAGGTCTGATCCGCCCACCCCGATATTGACCACATCCTGAATGACTTCCCCGGTGGCACCGCGACGCTGTCCGGCATGAATTTGTTCCACCAGCGCATACATACGCTCCAGCTGGGCATGCACATCAGCTGCCAGATCAGCATGCTGTTGATCCTGTTTCGGCAGGCGCAATGCCCAGTGCATGGCAGCACGCTGCTCGGTATAGTTGATTTTTTGATTGGAAAATAGGGAGCCAATCCAGGATCTGAGGTTCTGTGCATCGGCCCATTCGATCAGCCCCTGCATCACATTCTTATTGATTCGGTGTTTGCTATAGTCAAACAGCAGTTGTTCAAACTGGATAGAATATCGATTAAAACGCTGCGGGTCAGCAGCAAACAGCTCCCGCAAATGCTCAGACTGAAGCTGTTCTTTGTTCGAGGCGAGTTTCTGACACACAGTTTCAGTGTCGAGATTTGGATTAAAATGGCTCAACATTAACGTCCCACCCCAATATAATTAAAACCACGTGTCTTGACATACGTCGGATCATACAGATTACGCCCATCCAGAATCAGGGGATGCTGCATCAGCTTGATCAAATATGGATAATCCGGACTGCCGTACTGTTTCCATGCCGTAATCAGACACAAGGCATGCGCCCCTTCCACAGCCTGATACTGGTCTTTACACAGGATCAGGTCTTCCCGTGGCCCATAGACCTTTTCAATATTTGCGATTGCCTGAGGATCATGCAGCTTGACCGTCACGCCTTGTGCCCACAAAGCGGTCAGCATGGCATGTACCGGAGACTGCTGGATACTTGGAGTATTTTCCTTAAAGGCTGCACCCCAGATCGCAATGACTTTACCCTTTAAATCTCCACGGAAATAGTTCCAGAGTTTACGGAACAATAATTCTTTTTGCTGTTCGTTAATGTCCCAGACCTGCTCCAACAGCTGGTTTTTCACTCCTGAATCTGCCACGGCGTGAGTAAGCGTCCGGATATCATGAGAGAAATTCTCTCCACCAAAACCAACGCCGGGGAACAAATAGGCAGAACCAATCCGGTTATCCGCAGCCATGCCTTGCCGTACCTGCTCAATATCAATGCCCAGTTTTTCTGCCACGCTGGCCAGATCATTCATATAACTGATCCGGGTGGCCAGCATGCCGGAAATACTCAGCTTGGTAAATTCAGCATCCAGAACTGGCATAAATAAATATTGTTGGGTACGTGGAAATAATGGCCGTAATAATTCTTTGATTTTAGGCTGTATATCTGCATGATCACAGCCCACAATCAGTTGGGTGGCCTGAGTAAAGCTACGCAGTGCATTCCCTTCCTGAATAATATCTGGCAGATAAATCCAGTCATCATTCGGCAGCAACTGCTGAAAGCGCTGGGTGCCATGCAAGCCAAAGGTGGAGGCATTAATCATCAGTTTGGGATGGGCAAAACAGGCATGCCGGATGGTGTCCAGCATCTGAAATGCCTGCTGTTCTTCAGTCGCATTAAAACTAAAGAAAAAAACATCCTGATTAAAATCCAGATGCTGAAAATCGCAACAGTTTAAAAAGCCAGATTTTTCCTGTTTTTGCAGTAATTGTTGTAGAGATTCATCCTGGAAATAGGGCCGGGCCGACTCATCTGCATTGAAGCTATTACACCAGACCACCTGGTGACCACACTCAGATAAAAGAGCCGACATGACTCCGGAAAATAAGGTTTTTCCCAATACTGCGACTTTCATAATATTCCTTTCTTATAAAGCAAGTTCCTGAATCAATGCTTTAAACTCGCTACCGAGTTTAGGATGATCAATGCCATAATGTAAAACAGCCTTTAAATAACCTAACTTGCTGCCACAGTCGAAGGTCTGACCTTTCATACGATAGGCTTCTACGGCTTCGGTTTGCTGCAGCATGGCAATCGCATCGGTCAGCTGGATTTCATTACCTGCCCCGCGTGGGGTCTGTTCCAAAAGCTGCATGATTTTTGCCGGCAGAATATAACGTCCGACCACAGACAGATTTGAAGGTGCAGTACCGATGGCCGGTTTCTCGACGATTCCTTGCATGACGATACTTTCCCCTTCCTCAGGCGATGCTGCAACATCAACAATGCCATACTGGTCGACCAGATGTTCAGGTACCGCTTCTACCATGATTTGTGAAGCCCGAGATTGAGCATAACGCTGAATCATGCGTGCCAGATCATTTTCCGGATCCTGATCCTTGACCAGTACATCCGGCAATAATACCGCGAAATCATCATCGCCAATCACTGCTTTGGCACACAATACTGCATGGCCCAGACCCAGAGGCTGTGGCTGGCGTACACTAATCACACTCACGCCTGCAGGCAGAATCTCCGTAATTTCTTTCAGCAGGTCGGTTTTGTTTTTTTGCTCAAGGGTGGTTTCAAGCTCAAAGTTACGGTCAAAATAGTTTTCAATCGAAGCCTTGGAAGAATGGGTCACCAGAATAATCTGCTCAATTCCGGCAGCAACCGCTTCACGGACCACATATTCAATCGCAGGGCGATCCACGACAGTCACCATCTCTTTCGGAATGGATTTGCTGGCAGGTAAGAAACGCGTACCTAGACCCGCCACAGGGAGAATTGCTTTTTTGATCATATCTATAAAAACCTAGTTCACTTTAATTTCGTTACCGCGTACATAACCGTCGACATAATGTTCCAGTTGTGCCAGTGCCCATTCAATATCGGCCTGAGTCGCGGTAAGTTCATGTATACGGTTAAATACTGCCAGAATTTCTGCCAATGGATAATGTTTTTCGACAGAACGCAGAATACGCGTATGCGCGGTAATTTCCGTATTTTCTTCGTCAATCAGCAGCTCTTCATACAGCTTCTCGCCCGGACGTAATCCGCTATATTGAATTTCAATATCACCATTTGGATTTTGTTCTTCTCGAACCTTGAGTCCGCTCAGCGCAACCATTTGTCGTGCCAGATCCTGAATCCGTACCGGTTCGCCCATATCCAGCAGGAATACGTCTCCGCCCGTACCCAAAGCACCGGCCTGAATCACCAGTTGCGAAGCTTCCGGAATGGTCATAAAGAACCGGGTCACTTCCGGATGAGTCACGGTAATCGGTCCACCCTTGGCAATCTGCTGTTTAAACAGCGGCACCACCGAACCCGAAGAACCGAGTACATTGCCAAAGCGCACAATACTGATCTGGGTCTGGTTCTGGGCTTCTGCCATGGCCTGACAATACAGCTCGGCCATACGCTTGGTCGCTCCCATCACGTTGGTTGGACGTACGGCCTTATCGGTTGAAATTAACACAAAAGTTTCGACGCCTTTCTTCACCGCAGCATTCACACTAAAGGCGGTTCCGACGGCATTGTTTTTTAGCCCTGCCAGCGGATTACATTCCACTAGCGGGACATGTTTATAGGCGGCAGCATGGTAAACAGTCTGTACACCATATTGTTCAATTACCCGTTCCAGCTTGGATTCATCCAGTACAGAGCCCAGAATCGGAATAATTTCACAGCTAGCGCTAAGGCGTAACTCTTTTTCAATACTATACAGTGCGAATTCAGTCAGTTCATAAATAACCAGTTTGGCCGGCTGGTTTTTAATGATCTGGCGGCAGAGTTCTGAACCAATCGACCCGCCAGCGCCTGTCACCATCACCACTTTATCTTTAATGTTTCTGGCCAGCAGCTCCGGCACTGGCGGCACCGGATCACGCCCCAGCAAATCGATAATATCCACTTCCTGAATATCAGAAATTCGGATTTCACCATCCACCAGTTTGGTCAGCCCTGGAATCTCGGTAATTTTTAAATGTGCCGGTTCTAAAAACTTGATGATTTCACTTTTACGGACCCGCCCTACCGAAGGCAACGCAATCAGGATTTCATCAATTTTTTGCTTGCGCATGAGTTTTAAGGCAGTCTGTGCATCATAGACTTTAAGTCGACCCAGCTGCTGTCCCGCCAGCGAGCGTTTGTCGTCAATAAACATGATCGGCAAATGTTCATTGGAACGATACAGTGCAGCAGCAACCTGTTGACCGGCATGACCCGCACCATAAATCGCAATGCGTTTTTTCTGTACATCGGCCTGCAAGTAGGAACGGATAATAAAACGGATGATGCCCCGGCTAAACCAGATCCAGGCAAACATCATAAAGCCGAACATCAGAGGAATAGAGGTCGGAATAAATGCCGGGGTAAAATAAGCCAGGGCATAAAGACCAGCGACAGTCAATGCCGTCGCCAGCCCCATCTTGATCATAAACACTTCATTATAAGTACGGACAATAAAGCGATAGACCCCACACACGAATAGGGATACGACTGCAATTACACTGACCCAAACCGCACCAAAAGCCAGATTCGGTACCACTTCTGCGCCTAAATCAAAACGGCGAATGGCATAACACAGCCAGATCAAGACAGGAAAAGCACAAAAATCTAGAATAATTAAAAATGCAAGTTTGGCGGCTCGTGGTGATTCTACGAAAGGCGTAATGATCGATTTCACTGGATGCGTTGTCTCAATTCTAATAAATTTTTAATAAGTCACAATGCGATGAGTAACTTAAAAACATATTCTATATAAGTTAAATGCACCGAACACGGTGCACTTATATTCTTAAAGTTTAAGCAACTATTCTATTAATAACTTGTTGAATTGCGGTGACTGTTTTGTTAATACTTTCATCGCTTAAAGTAGGATGAACTAAAAACATCAGACTGGTTTCACCCAATTGCTGCGCATTTTTCAAACGCTGTGTCGGACGCCATGGCGTATCATCAAAAGCATGCTCGAGATAAACTTCTGAACAAGAGCCACTGAAACAAGGCACATTCTGTGCATTGATTTCCTGCATGATCCGGTTACGTGACCAACCTTCTGGTAAGATATCGATATTGACCTGGACATAACATTTATAAGCAGCGTGCACATAATCATCGGATGGGCGATGGACAGTAAAATAAGGACTGTCTGCAAATGCTGCATCAATTTTCTGCATATTGGCAAGGCGTTTTGCAGTCCATTCCGGCATTTTTTTCAGTTGAATACGGCCGATCACACCCTGCATTTCCATCATGCGCCAGTTGGTGCCAAAGGAGTCATGCAACCAGCGGAAACCCGGTGGATGCTGCTTGTTATAGATGCTGTCAAAGTTCTTGCCATGGTCTTTATAGGACCACATTTTTTTCCACAGCTCTTCATCATTGGTGGTGACCATACCGCCTTCGCCACCTGTGGTCATGATCTTGTCCTGACAGAAAGACCAGGCCGCGATATGACCAATTGAACCGGCCGATTTACCTTTATATTTCGCGCCATGCGCCTGTGCACAGTCTTCAATCACATACAGGCCTTTATCGGCAGCCAATTGCATGATCGGGTCCATGTCGCACATCCAGCCTGCCAGATGCACACAGATAATCGCTTTGGTATTTGGGGTAAGTACTGCTTCAATAGTTTGAGCAGAGATATTCTGTGAATCCAGTTCAACATCGGCGAAAATCGGATTTGCCCCAGCAGTCACAATCGAGCTAGCCGAGGCCAAGAAGGTGCGTGAGGTGACAATCACATCATCCCCTGCACCAATGCCTAATGCCTTAAGTGCAACATCCAGAGCAACTGTTCCATTGGCCAATGCCACTGCATATTTGGTTTCTGCAAACTGGGCAAATTCTTTTTCAAACTCACGGCATTCCTGTCCGGTCCAGTAGTTGACTTTATTCGACAATAAAACCCGGGAAACCGCATCCGCTTCTTGCTGGGTAAAACTTGGCCATGGTTCAAATGCAGTGTTTAACATGATGTTTCCTAATAGGGTTTAATACTATATAATGCTACTAGTACAAGATATAGTCTTAAAATTTATAATTTGAGAGAAAGCTGATATTTACAAAAACTATCGTTTCAAACTATAAATTCATAACAATAAAATAATATTTCAAAAAAATAACACTATGATGAGATATAAAAGTAATAATATTACTTTTATATCTCATACAATCTAAAATAAAGCTTTATAGTTCTGAAAGCTTTTTAATAACAACCTCATCATACATCATCATTAAAATATCATTTTCATAATTACCAATAGAAGCTAAATTCTGCTTATTACTTATATTATTTAATATTAATTTATAAAAATCCACACCTGCTCCAAAGGCATGTAAATAAGCCCCACCAAATCTTGGATTTATTTCAGATAAATAGTATTTACCATCCTTATAAAAGAAATCCATATCAAGAGGACCATAAAATTTGAAATTTGAAAGAATATTCTTTACTAATTCAAATAATTTATAATCTTTAAATGAAATAGTTTTACTAGCACCTCCAATTTTAGTTTCTAATTTTCTTTTCGAAAAAACCGAAACCACTTCACTAGAAATACAATCTACATAAACGTCTGCATCTATATCATCTCCTAACATTAATTCTTGAATTATATAATTATGCTTAATATTTTCTTTAAACCTATCCTTTAAATCAGTTAAATTTTCAATTCTTTCTGCGCCTACACTTGCACTTCCAGTTCTAGGTTTAATAAAAACAGGAAAGTTAATTTTACCTTTTTGCAGAGCTTGTTGAAAGGATTCAATATCTCCATAAGTTAATATCGTATCAATATTTTTCTCAGTTAAATACTGGAACATAAGAAATTTATCAAAGCATAATTTTGCTGTTGACTCATTAGGACATAAAGGCAAAACCCCGTGAGATAAAAATAATTTTCTATTCTTTGCAAGTAATTCGATTTCAGGGTCAATTAATGTTGTGATTGCTTTAACATTATGCTCTTTACAAAAATCTAAAAGAAAATCAATATAATTAGGATCATCAATCCGTGGAGCTAAATATCGTTGATCAGCAAAATTTAATGCTGGCGCATAAGGAGAATTATCAATTGCTAAAATATTTACATTTGGATATGTTTCTTTCAAATTTTTTAACAGCTTAGCGCGTCTACCTACACTACAAAAAAGAATATTCATTTACCTTCTTCCTCACTATAATCTTCTTTACACCCCCAAAGCAGAGCAAATGGCTCAGTTTCCATCTCTCGTTTAAAATCAATTAGTGAATCTAAGTATGAATATTTTTGAATATAACCTAACTCAGATTCAGTTTTACTTATATCAAGTTTAGCTAGTAAAGGATCTGGCTTTTCTGGTTTATAAATTTTTCTTGAAGGATTATTTAGTGGAGAAAAAACTTTTATAATTCCATCAATTTGTTCTTCTAAAGATACGGCCTTACCACCTACATTATACATTCCACCAGGCCCTTTACTTTCCAAACATTTTTGAATAATTTGTGTAAAATCCTTCACATAAACCATTTCTTTAGAACGACTGACGTCACCCCAAACTTCAATATCTTGAGAATTTATTGCTCGATTTATTAGCATTCTATAAGGCATCATCTGCTTTTTATAATTTGAAAAATGATATGGATTTGGGTGATAATGATAAATTGTAAAGAATCTAAGATGAAATCTTAAAAAACTATATGTGGCAGCATAATGATCAATTAAATCAACAGCAGCATTTTTAGCAATAGTATAAACAGAATGATCGCCAGTTAAAGGAAAAGTTTTTGGAGTATCTGCAAAAATCATTTCGGGCGTATTATGTTTCTCACATTGATCAAATGGTGTTTGTGGAAAAACCAATTTCTTTCCATTTGCACTAACCATATAATCTAAAACATTTAATGTCCCCTCAATAATAGTTGAAACTAATTTACTAGGAATATATTTATATCTTGAAGGAAGCTCACCTGCCAAATGCACTACCGCGTAAACATCATCAGGTAAGATTTTAAAATCTTCCTTATTTGTAATATCTACAGAGTAATACTTCATACCTTTTGATGAAAAGAATCCATTATCTGATTTTCTAGAACCAACAGCATGAACCTCATAACCTAAATCATTTAGATGTACTGAAGTATAAGCTCCTAAATTACCAGTTGCTCCAAACACTATTACTTTTTTTTTCACTTAAAAATACCCTCTACAAATTCGCGGTGTCATAGATATTAAAGAAGTCTTTAGCTATCCAATTTTTCCGTATTAAACTATATTGATTATCTTTTAAAAGATAAACGCTAGGGAAAAACCGAATAAATAGCGGAGAAAGAGTCATCGTATATGCCCCGACTGATCTAAAAATTATTTTATCACCAACCGAGAGTAATTGTTGATTATCTATTTTAAATAGTTTGTCATATTCTAAACAAGTTCCACCTGCTACTATTTGTGTATTTACAAATGATGAAACGGTATTATTCGACGATAACAAAGAATAAGAATAATTATTTTTTTTATAAAATGGATCAATATCATTACGTGATCCATCTATTGTAACAACATGAAAATCACGTATTTTTTTTACATCAATCACACTGGTTATAAAATCTAAACAAGATGCAACAATTGCATTACCTGGCTCAATAATCACAGTAGTTTTATTTAAATCAAAATAGAGTTCTAGCTTTTTTGCTATTGATGAAAAATACTCATTGAAAGTTGGCTTATTTTCCATGATTCCATAGTATCCTCCACCAATATCAATATAATCTAAATGTAAACCATATTCTTTAGCAATCCGACCTACATATTCACATATTTTATCGAAAGCAGAAATAGAGCGCGTAAGCGTCGTTCTATGAGCATGCAAACCATTTAGTTTAATATGTTTATACGCATTAATTTTATTGATTGCTTCTTTAAAATCACCACTCTCAACAGAAAAACCAAAACGACTATAGTCTTCATCTAATTTAGAGTCGTCAGGAGATATAGTAGCTAAATCAATATTAACACGTATACCAATATTAAATATTTCTTCTGTAGGCAACTCGCTCAACCACTCAATTTCAGCCTTAGTTTCAATATTAACTATTGCACCATTAATAATAGCCTCTAGGAAAGTTTCTTTAGATTTTAGAGGCCCATTATATATAATCTTATTAATATTAAATCCAATTAATCTAGCTAGCTCATATTCATCTTTAGAAACAACTTCAGCATAACCATTCGCTGCCATAACCTTATTTAAAATATAAGGTAATGAGTTTGTTTTTAAAGAATAGCTTAGTACGCTTTTCTTAAAATTAAGGAACAATGAATCCTTAATACTATTAATACTTTTTTCTAAAATCTCATTATCTAAAATATATGCTGGTGTAGTTAAACTTTTCATATTAATCCATAAAGTCTTCTGGTGTTACTGCTAATTCAATATCTGCGATATCCTTCCGCAATAAAACCTGTTGTGCCGTTTTCAACATAATTGAAATATCTGTCTTAAAAGAGATGTTCTCTACATACCAAATATCCATCTCAAATTTTTCTTTCCATGTTACTTGATTGCGACCATTTATCTGTGCCCAACCTGTAATACCAGGTTTAACGGAGTGCCTTTTTTTCTGCCTTTTTGTATAAAGGGGAAGATATTGCTCTAGTAAAGGCCTAGGACCAACAATTGACATATCCCCTTTTATGACATTTAGAAGTTGTGGTATTTCATCTAAGGAAGTCTTTCTTAATAAATTCCCAAAAGGTGTGATCCGCTCACCCATAGGAAGGAGATTTCCACTCTCATCTTTTTTATCATTCATGGTCTTGAATTTAATAATTTTAAAGATTTTTTCATCTTTTCCTGGGCGCAACTGTGTAAAAAAAGGGGAGCCCCTATTAGCAATAAGTAATAGAAATAAAATCAAAAAAAATAATGGGCTAAGTATAATAAAACCTATTAAAGCTATTATTAAATCTAATATTTTTTTACCAACTAGATGATACATTTTAAACAACACCCATAATACTTAACATATCTTTATTCACCTTACGAACATCGTATTTCTCTTCGACTATTTTACGTGAATAACTGCCCATTTTTACTATCTCACTTGAAGATAATTGAATAATTTTATCAATTTCCTTAATTAAACTTTGTACTGACTTTGGTTCTGCAAGATATCCATTCTTACCCACTTCTACCAACTGTCGACAGCCGGCAACATTAGTAGTAATAATAGGACGACCAACAGACATAGCTTCTAAAATAGACCTTGAGGTACCTTCACGATATGAAGGTAATATAAATACATGGCTATTAGTAATAGCAGGACGAACATCTTTTAGTTCTCCTAAATACTCAATAATTCCAGTATTAATCCATTCATCTAATTCTTCTTTTAAAATAGCTGTTGGATTTGTATCTAGCCCTCCACCCAACTGAAAAACTACTTTTTTGCCATATTTTTTCTTTAGTTCTCTAGCAGCCCCAATATACTCACGTATACCTTTATCACCAATAATTCGACCTAACATTAGGAATTTTAAAGATTGCTCTGAAGTGTAATCTTCCAAAATAGATATATCATAATCATAAAAACTCAGATCAACTCCTGAACCATTTACAATATTAATTTTCTCAGGATTAACAAGCTTCATATCTTCAAATAAATTTGCATCATCAGGATTTTGAAAAATTACCTTTTTAGAAAAAAATAATGAAATTTTATATAACACAAAAACAATTTTTTGTAATTTTGTTGTTTTGTATTTAGAGTCATCTAAACTAATAAAAATATAGCCTAAACCAGTAATAAGTGAGTAAATATTTTTTACTCCCAAAAATTTAGAAACTATAGCTCCATAAATAACAGGCTTAATAGTATAACTAAGCACATAATCTGGCTTAATCTGAAATATAAGCTTAGTTAGTGAAATTATACTAAGAAAATCAGAATAAATATTTAGACCTGTTCTATCTAATTTAATTTGATGATAAGCAACTCCTAAATTATCCAATTGTTCTCTAATAACTGTATTAGAGTTAATATTAGGAGCTGCAACATGAACATCAAAATATTTTTTTTGAAAATCCACAATTAGAGCTTTTCTAAAAATCATTAAAGAATCTGAGCTTGTAGCAATGATTAAAATTTTTTTCATCATTAATAAATCTTCGTAAATTTAAAATCTTAACTTGCGTAAAGAGTGAGAAATAATAACAGCTAAAAATATCCAAAAAAAACTAAATCTTAAACCATTATGAGTTAGTCCATATAATGCAATAGACAAAAAAGGAATAAATGAAATCAGATATTCTGCAAAAACAATTTTTCTTAAAAACCACAAAAATGAAATTAACCCAAATATTCCATAGCTAAATAATAAAGTTCCCCAAGTAGAGTGTATTTCACTTTCCGATAATATAGAATTCCATCTATCAAAAACTCCTTCTCCGCCACCAGTAAGTATAATTTCTGGATGATTGATAATACGATCATATCCTCTTCCACCGAGTGAATCATCACTAGCTTCACCAGTACTCCCTAACTTCTCTAAAACCACATAAAGTCTTTCATCATTTAAACTATAATCATTGATATAAAAAATTAAAATTAAAATTAAAAAAATAATAAATAAAAAAATCAAACTTCGAATATTTGTACATAATACATAAAAAATTAACAATAAAATAGAAAATATAGCAGCACTTGATAAAGATAATTGCACCAACCATAAACAACAAAAGATACCTAATATAAAAAAATAGATATTTAATAATTTTATTTTATAATAAAATACTAATATTGAAGCAGATATTAAGGCAAAATACCCTAACTGATTTGGATTATTAAACAATAAAGATGATCTAGCACTATCACTATTTAATAAAAAAGATACAAATACTTGCACAAGAAGAGAAATAATCAAATAAACTGGAAAACTCTTAAATAGTTCATCATTTTTATACAAAACTAAAGAGAATGAATATAAAATAAGGAAGTTAAATATTAAAAATAAATATGAAAAAAAAATTCCTGGATTAAGTAATATAAAAAACCAAACCAAATTTAGAAAAAGTGCATAAATTAAAAAAAAATAGAAAGGGTAAGTTACTCTAAAAAACAAGTTATATGTATTTCTATCAGTCATATAAAGTGAAATACAAAATAACAAGATAAAGAAGAAGCTTGATATTTGAACTCCTCCAGAAGGTAAAAAGTATATTGGAAACAAGAGTATAGACAGAAATACAACTGCTTTAACTAATAAAAAATTTGATAACTTAATTTCCATAACACTTACCTAAGCAACATCATAAAGTCACGCACCCATTTTAATATAATCCTTCTCAAATATTTTAAAGTAGAAAATAATATAAAAAATAAATAAGATATTATGCTTATATGACCCAGATTAAATAGCACTTTATATGAATCAATATTTCCTTTATACATTTTAAACATATTTGAACTTAAACCAGAGCTACCAAATATAGATTTATAATATATCGCTAATACTTCATTAATTTCTATAGCTTTATAATTACTACATATAATCTCACTCCATAAAAGAAAATCCTCAGAATATCTTTTATTAGCTTCAAATCTTTTATCAATATTATTTCTAATCATGACTGTTGATGTAGCAAATCTATTTTTTAGTAATTGCAATCTTTTATTTATAATTTTACAACCTATTTCATTATGAGATTCCTCTTTTTTTAAATATTCTTTTTTAGTTTGTATTGAATATAAGTGTCCGCATAATACTAAATCATTATCTAAGTAAAAATATTTAGACTGTATTTCAAGCTTATTATCCAACCAGCTATCATCAGAGTCTAAAAAAGCTATCAAGTCACCTGAAGCCTTTGACCAACCATAGTTTCTTGCTTCGCCAGCTCCTACATTTTTTTCTAATGAAAAGAATTTTATATCAATTATTTTTTTATTTTTATATTTTTCTACAATCTCCATAGCATAAATCTTTGATTCAAACAAACTCTTATCATCTACAATTATTATTTCCAATGGAAGCAAAGTTTGATTAAAAACAGATACTATTGCTCTCTCAATAGTATCTACTGAGTTATAAAAGGGTATAATAACACTTATAGAATGACTTAACATTATATATCCTTATAATATAAAGGGCTTTCAATTATATTCAATTTTGACATATTACTGAAATTTTCAACACTCAATAAATCTATATTTTCTCTTTCTATCTTCTCAATTAAAATCTTTGGATCCTCCAATACTAGATCCGTAATTTCTTTTTCCATACCAATAAAATCTAAAAATTCTGTACATTTTTCATGATATTCATACAAAAAAAATGGAATCTTATTTAAATAAGCAGTTATTGCACCATGCAATCGTACACTCACATAAAAATCTAGACTAGCAATTAAATTCCATGTTTCCTCAATACCTATCTTAGAATAATTTATAATTTTATGTGTAATATTATTTTCAGTTAAGATTTTAGAACAATACCTACAAAGTACATCATCACCATTATAAGGATTATCATTTAAGCATAGTAAATAAACTTCAAGTTCATTTTTTTTATTAAGTAAAATAGTAGTTTTTAAAAAATTCTCAACATATTTTTTTGAATCTTCAAAACTACCCAAATTACAAGGAGAAAATCCAAGTATAAAATTATTACTTTTTCTATTTAAAAATTGGGAATTTTTAAATATATCACACCCCAAGCCTGCTAGATCCCCTGCTAAAACTATCTTTGCATCTAAATTATATGAAGATAATCGTGCAAACGATTTTTTATCTCTTACAGCTATGTATTCATATAGCTTCAGCTTCTCTATATTATTTTTTTCTGCTGCTATACTTTTATATGGCCCTATTGAAACACCCATAGCATGAAGCTTATATCTATTATAATTTGCACTATATACAATATCTTTAATATTTACTCCATCATTAGAAAATAAAGAGCCACCTGAAAATATATAATAATCAGTATTAAATGTTGAGATAAAATAATTAACTAATCTTGATATTTTTCCCTTAAAATTAAATTGATTGTAATAAGCATTTAAAAATTTAAACTCTGAATAACTTAAGTTTCTATCTACATAGCTAGGACTAACAATCCTACATTCATTAGTTTTAAAATTTTTAGAAACTGTATGATATGTTAAGTAGGAAAATAAATCATCTCCATAATTTAGCATACCATAATAACCAGAAATTTTTATTTTACAGATATCAACCATATTAGAAACCATACTCATTCTTAATACATTTATAAAATGATAAAAGAATAAAAAATTCAACCAAGATCAATGCCATTATAGCACCATAAATCCCCCAATAAGAAACCAAAATAATACTTAAGATTATATTTGCAATTGCAGCCTTAGTCATTAATTTAGCCTTAATATCAATTAATTTCTCTGTATTCATTATTGATCCAGAATTTAAAGTAAAGTATTTCACAAAAACCAACAAAGATATAAAATAAAATATTTCTATTCTATCATCATACTTGGGTCCAAAAATATTTACAAAAAAATATTTAATAAAAATAAAATATAATATAATTATTGCAATTGATAAAACACCCCAAATAATTGTATTTTTAATATAAAAATTTTTTAATTTTATTTTATCTGTATTTGACCAGTTATAAATTTTTGGCATATATAATTTTTGAAAAAACAAACTAGGAATTAAGCAAAGTGCTGTTAAAAAAACTAATGCCAATCCTAAATACGCGACCTCCTCATAACCCTTCAGGAAGGTAACTATCATTATACTACTTTGCATATATATTAAATAAAATATACCTGTTAAACCATATGGAAATGCTGAACGAATTAAATCTATTTTGGACACATTTTCTGTATTTTTATTTTTATTATCAAAACTTAAAAATACACTTCCAGATCTCATCTTATGCAATGAATTTATAGAAAACACACACACTAATAAACCAGATAAAGCGTATGCTATCGAGATATTTAATATGCTTTTTTCAAAAAATAAAAATAAAAATAATATAAATGCTAGTTTTAAACTATTAGGAATTAATTGCCACAAAGAAAGCACTCTTACTTTATTTTCTATTTGCAATCTGCTTAGCATAAAACCATTTAATGATGTTCCTAACATATAAATAAAAAAGAAAGTATAAATAGCAAACATACTTAAATTTTTATTATTAACCCAACCCCATAATTGTAACAAAAAAAATACTGTTAATGAGCTATAGAATATAATTTCATACACCCCCTTAAGCCATCTTTTTGCACCCCCTCCCTCTACCATGTATACTCTTAACATAAAACTAGCTATGCCAAAACCTATAAACGGTGTTAGTAAGTTTATAATATTTAATATAGATATATAAATCCCATATTCTTTAAGAGAAAACTCTCTTGCTAAATAAGTTTGTATTAAAAGATTCGCCCCTGAACCTAATAACGTACCCAAAAGTAAGAGTCCAAGTTTTTCAATTTTAGCTTTCATTTTAATAATTTTTTACTATACCACGGCATTGTTTTATCAATACCCTGTGAAATTGAAAATTGAGGTATATACTCTAAAAGAGTTCTAATTTTTTCTATACTTGCCTGTGAATGTCGCACATCCCCAGCCCGAAAATCCCGATATACAGGCTCTTTCGTATAAGTCACACCATTTTCATTTAATGCAGCTTTAATGGCATTAAATAAATCATTTAGAGTCGTACGATCCCCTACTGCGACATTATAGACCTGATTTTTGGCTTCATCATTTTGTGTAGTTGCTGCCAGAATATTGGCCTGGACCGTGTTTTCAATAAAACAGAAATCACGACTGGTTTCACCATCACCATTAATGAAAACATCATCACCAGCAATCATGGCTGCTGTCCATTTTGGAATGACTGCAGCGTAGGCCCCATTCGGGTCCTGACGCTTGCCGAAGACATTGAAGTAACGCAAACCAATCGTTTTAAAGCCGTAAGTTCGAGCAAAGACTTCAGCATACAGCTCATTTACATATTTGGTGACCGCATAAGGCGAAAGTGGCTTGCCGATATTTTCTTCAACTTTAGGCAGTGCCGGATGGTCACCATAAGTTGAACTGCTGGCGGCATAGGTAAAACTTTTGACTTCTGCATCTCGTGCAGCTGTCAGCATATTTAAAAAGCCGGTAATATTGGCTGCATTGGTGGTAATCGGGTCGGCAATTGAACGGGGTACAGAACCTAAAGCTGCTTCATGCAAGACATAGTCCACTCCTGCACATGCTTTCTGGCAATCTGCAAAATTACGGATATCACCTTCATAAAACTTGAAGTTTTCCCATTGTTCAGGCTTGACCAGACTTTGCACTTCATCCAGATTATGCTGATGACCTGTGGCAAAATTGTCCAGACCCACCACATTTTGGTTCAGCTTTAACAGGGTTTCCAGTAAATTTGAGCCAATAAAGCCTGCTACACCGGTAATTAACCAGGTTTTTGGTGCTTGTTGTAATTGCTCGCATACAGTTTGATATTGGCTCATGTTTATGGTCCCTATAGATTACAGACGAAGGTCAGATTCAGATTGATCCAGTACATATTTCAGGTCATATAAAATATGTGCTGACTTGCCTAGGGCACGTAATTCTTCGGCACCCATGGCTTTAAACTGATCATGGGCAACGGCTAGAATCACCGCGTCATACTGCCCCTGTTCCAGATTGGAGACTGGAGTAATCCCGTATTCATGTTGAGCTTCGTTTGCGTCCACCCATGGGTCATACACATCTGCAGCAATATTGTATTCTGTCAGTTCATTAACAATATCAATAATTTTGGTGTTACGAATATCCGGGCAGTTTTCTTTAAAACTTAAGCCTAAAACCAGAACCTTGGCACCTTCGACCTGAATTTTTTTCTTAATCATGGCCTTAACCAGCTGGGTAACCACATAAGCCCCCATGCCATCATTTAAACGACGACCTGCCAGAATAATTTCAGGGTGATAACCGATAGACTGTGCTTTATGAGTCAAATAGTACGGATCGACACCAATACAGTGCCCTCCGACTAGACCTGGACGGAATGGCAAGAAATTCCATTTGGTACCGGCGGCCTGCAATACTGCTTCGGTATCAATTCCCATTTTATTAAAGATCACGGCCAGTTCATTAATCAGGGCAATGTTGACATCACGCTGAGTATTTTCAATTACTTTTGCCGCTTCAGCCACTTTAATGCTAGTCGCTTTATGCGTACCTGCCTCAATCACCAGGTTATACACCTGATCAACAAATTCAGCGACTTCAGGGGTAGAACCTGAGGTGATTTTCAGAATATTGGTCACTCGGTGCAATTTATCGCCCGGGTTAATTCGCTCCGGACTATAACCGGCAAAAAAGTCCTGATTGAACTTCAGACCTGATACCTGTTCCAGAACCGGAATACAGGTCTCTTCAGTTGCACCCGGATAGACAGTAGACTCATAAACCACCACATCGCCTTTTTTAAGCACCTGACCAATGCCGGTCGAAGCCTTAACAAGTGGCGTTAAATCTGGCTGTTTAAATTCATCAATAGGTGTAGGCACAGTCACGATAAAAAAGTTACAGCTTTTTAAATCTTCTAAATTTGCTGAATAACTGAGCTGATTTGCCTGTTTGAGTTCTTCTGGGGAAACTTCGAGGGTATGGTCTTGGCCACTTTTAAGTTCATCAATTCGTTTTTGGTAGATATCAAAACCGACCACAGGTACTTTTTTCCCAAATTCAACTGCAAGTGGCAAGCCCACATAACCTAGACCAATCACCGCAATTTTTAAATCTGCAATAGATAGCATTTCAACGCCTTATTAATGTACTGTACTTATGAAGATTCAATCTTTCGGCGCGCATACTAGCAGAAAAACATGAAAATTCTGTTGTGATTTAACACCAAAAAACAAAAAAAATAAGAAAATATTTAACTAAGCTTATAAAGGAATACTTTAAAAAAGATTTTATTGAGCAAATAGACTTTTATTGTGTTCATTCACTATTCAGTTAAAATCAGATACATTTTGTTATAATAAAATCAAAGTTCTCAGGTAGAATATCGCAGATTTAACGAATTAAATATTAAAAACGGGATTTCATGTGCGACAAATTCAACTGGCTTTTTTACTGACTTGCGGTCTCACTTTGACCGGCTGTGCAGTTACCTCTGGTCTGCAAACTTATGACCTACCAGCAGAAGGTGTTTATCAAACCGAACTTGGCACTTCAGTCAATGTGATTAAACTCACCCAGGACTCTATGCTGGCCGTTCAGCCTGCTGTACAAAATATTCAACAAGATTATGCCCATTTGTTTAGCACCCCGCATCGTAGCTACAGTCTGAGTCCGGGCGACATCCTGTCGATTTATTTGTGGGCTTATCCGGAAATGACTCCATCTTCTCCAAATGCAGCAAGTGAAGACTCTGCGCGTTCAATTGGCTATCAGATTGATTCTCAAGGTTATATCCAGTTTCCAATTATTGGCCGCTACAAGGCTGCAGGCAAATCCCTGACCCAAGTCAACCGTGAGTTGCGCAGTCAGTTGGCCCGTTATCTAAAAACTCCAGATGTCATTGTACGGGTTCTGTCCTATCAGGGTCAGCGCTACTCCGTTCAGGGCAATGTCATCAAAGGCGGTCAGTTTTATTTAAGCGATCAGCCGGTAAGTGTCTATACGGCCTTGGGCATGGCTGGTGGTGTAAATGCCCAACAGGGCAATAATGCTTCCATTACCTTGGTCCGTCAGGGACAGACCTATACCCTGAATACCGTAGAACTGGAAAAAGCAGGTTTTTCACTGCATAACTTGCTGATCCAGCCGAATGACACTTTATATGTGAACAATCGCGAAAATCAAAAAATCTATGTCATGGGTGAATCTGGCAAAAACCAGTCCTTGCCACTGCGCGATCAGGGGATGAGTTTAAGTGATGTATTAGGTGAAAGTTTGGGCCTAAATCCACTCTCTGCTAGCCGTAGCAAGATTTATATTGTGCGCAGTCAGCCAAATGCTGTGCACACTGAAGTTTATCACATGGACCTGAGCAGTATTGCCGACTTCGGTCTGGCCAACCAGTTCAAGATGCGCAGTAATGACATTGTCTATGTCGATGCTTCAGGTCTGGCACGCTGGCAACGTGTCGTAAACCAGGTGATTCCATTCTCGAATGCACTTTATAACCTGGATCGCTTGGGGCAATAATGCAGATTAAACATATTTTACTGGTCTGTATTGGCAATATCTGCCGTAGTCCTATGGCCGAATACTTTTTAAAACAACAGTATCCGCATTTAAAGATTGAATCTGCGGGTATTGCGGGCATGGTAGGACATGCAGCAGATGAAAAAGCCAGTCTGTGCATGCAAAGTTTGGGCATTGATATGAGTCCGCATGTCGCTCGAAAGCTGAATGCCGAGATGATTAAACAGGCCGATCTGGTTCTGGTGATGAGTCAAAACCAACAAAAACATCTGGAACAGACCTGGCCTTTTGCCAAAGGTAAAACCTTCCGTTTGGGGCACTGGCAAGCCAGGAATATCGCTGATCCCTATCAGCATGACCAAGCTGTATTTGATGATACCTGCCAGTTAATACAGAGCTGTATTTCCGACTGGAAAAAATATATTTAAATTTGAAATCAAGATTATGAGCCAAAATAGCAATACTGAAGATACGATAGACTTAAAAGAATTATTTTTTTCACTCATTGCCCAGTGGAAGCTGATTGCCCTGTGTGTCATCTTAAGCGTGATCTGCGCATTGCTTTATTTAAGAGTCACCCCGGACACCTATTCGGTCGATGCGCTGGTACAGGTCGAAGAGAATAAAGGAGCTTCTGCTGCCTTATTGGGTGATCTATCCAACATGATAGAGCAAAAGCAACCCGCTCAGGCAGAAATAGAACTCCTGAAATCACGTCTGGTGCTGGGTTCGGCCATTAAAGCCTTAAACCTCGATCTACGCATTGCTGGCACTGAAAACAGCTTTACCGACCGTTTACTATCACCACATGACTATCAGACTGAATACAGCAAAACATCTGTTCTGTTTAAGGACAATGGTAAATCCTTTGATATCCGTCAGTTTGAAGTGCCGGCTTATTTCCATGACAAAAATTTACGTCTAGACTTTCAGCCGGGCAAATACACTTTAACCGATCCGGTCACAGAACAGGTGGTATTCTCTGCGCCATTAAACCAGCGCAGTCAATTACAGTCCGAACATGGTGAATGGAAAGTTGCCATTTATAGCCAGGACCAGTTCAAGGCACCTTATCTTGTACGCAAGCAATCTCTGCCCGCTGCAGTAAAATCAATTCTCGCCAATTACTCGGTTGCAGAAAAGGGCAAAATGACCGGTGTATTAGGCCTGAATTATCAGGGCACGGATAAACAGCATATTACTGAGGTTCTCAATGCCATCCTGGCTGCCTATAGCCAGCAAAATATTGAACGTCGTTCTGCAGAAACGGCCCAGACACTCAAGTTTCTGGATGAACAGTTACCTGAATTGCGCCAGCAACTGGATGTAGCTGAGCGAGAATTCAATACTTTCCGTCAGCAATTCAATACGGTCGATGTCACCAAAGAGTCGGAACTGTATCTGACCCAAAGTATTAGCTTGGAAACCCAGAAAGCACAGCTCGAACAGCAAGTGGCTGAGGCTTCTGCCAAATACACCAATGAACATCCGGTGATGCAGCAGATGAATGCACAACTGGCTGCCATCAACAAAAGAATTAACGAGCTGGAAGGTACTTTAAAGCAATTGCCCGACCTGCAACGCCGATACTTGCAACTCTTCCGTGAAGTTGAAGTGAAACAGCAGCTCTATACTGCCCTGTTAAACTCTTATCAACAGCTACGAATTGCCAAAGCTGGTGAAATTGGTAATGTACGTGTAGTCGACACTGCTGTTGAACCATTAGAACCAATCAAACCGAAAAAACTGCAAATCCTGATTTTATCCATCTTCTTGGGCGGTTTCCTGGGAACCTTGCTGGCACTGCTACGCAACATGCTACGTTCAGGCATTAAGGATTCCAGTCAAATTGAAAATGAACTAGATTTGCCGGTATATGCGACGGTACCTCGCTCACCTGCACAAAATGGCTATATCAAGCTGGCCAAGAAGAAAAAATATATTCCTATTCTGGCAGTTAAAAACAGTGATGATATTGCGATTGAGAGTTTGCGTAGTATGCGTACTGCCATTCACTTTGCCTTAAGCAATGCACGGAACAATATTGTGATGATTTCTGGGCCTGCACCAGAAGTGGGTAAATCTTTTATCTCGACCAATCTGGCTGCAATTTTGGCACAAAGCCAGAAACGTGTGCTTTTGATTGATGCAGACTTACGTCGCGGTTATATCCATAAATACTTTAATCAAAATCATCAGCCTGGTTTAGCCGAGTATTTAAATAAACAGGCTACTTTAAATGAAGTGATCAAAGCCACAGATATTCTAGGATTAGATCTATTGACTCGGGGTAAAAGCCCGGTGAATCCATCCGAGTTACTCAGTACTCCATTATTTGGGGAAATGCTGACTCAGTTATCCAGTCAATATGATCATATCCTGATTGATACTTCACCTATTCTTGCAGTGACTGACGGGATTATCATCTCGCAACATGCAGGTGTGAATTTGTTGATTGCACGTTATGCACAGACTCAGATGAAAGAGCTGGAATTAACCGTCAATCGCTTTGAACAGGCTGGCGTCAAGGTCAATGGCGTGATCTTGAATGATATTCAGCGTTCAAGTGCAGGTTATGGCTATGGCTATGGCTATGGCTATAATTATGCCTATGCCTATAAAGCTTCAAAAGACAAGGATTGAGCTAGCACAGATAAAAAATTGCTATCAAGGGAATATCAACACTATAGCGCTTCAAACAGATTTGGAATCATTCAATCAATTTAAATCTGTTTGAAGCTTTTTTATATTTTTCTAAGTAGTGAATATCATTGTATCCAGAACAGCCGCACACATCATTTGATTCCTCACGTACAATATCGCCTTGAAACCCAATCATTATTGATTAGGAAATACATGCTTCAACCAGCGTCAGCAATAATCAATTTTTTGATCACATTATTTTACTTCTTTTGTAAATAAAGGAGTTTCAGGCATGTTTTTTCCCGAAAACCGCGCAGCACCGACTTCCTGATTAGGAGCATTAATTCCCTCTTGGCTCAACATCACTTGAGCTGTTTTAAACATGATTTTAAAATCTAACCACATATTATGCTGTTCAACATATTGTACATCTAATGCAAATTTTTCTTCCCAGGATAAATTATTGCGTCCACTCACCTGAGCAAGCCCTGTCATACCAGGTTTAACGTCATGCCGTCGTATTTGTTCATCAGTATAATGCTCTAGAAATTCTTTCATTTGAGGCCGAGGCCCAACAATACTCATATCTCCTTTCAAAACATTAATCAGCTGTGGCATTTCATCTAAACTGCTAGAGCGTAACTTTTGTCCAAATGCAGTGATACGAAATTTATCAGGTAAAGGATTACCCTCTTTATCTACGGCATTCCGCATAGAACGAAATTTAATCATTCTAAATAATTTACCATTTTCACCAGGTCGTTCTTGGTAAAAGAAAATAGGCGAACCCAAATTTTTTCGTACTTTATAAGCGATGATAATAAAAACCGGGAATAATATAAGCAAAGCCATGAATGCAATCACTATATCAACCACCCGCTTAGATACCTCCCCTTTATTCCTCATTAAATCAGCAATAGAATAAAAATAAATTTGAGGCGTGAAAGATTCTTTTGATATCCAATTATCTTTATGCACAAAATGTCTAGATTTTATTTTACCCATTCTATCTAATTGATCTTTTTTTGAAGAAAATTTTATTATTTTACTTTTACACTCTCCTTTATTTTTAGAATATTTTTTTAATATGATAGTATTTTTTCTATCAGATAAAGGCTTATATATTAAAATAGTATTTTCTTCATTATTTTTGATCTTAGCTTTTTCTTTTTTTAGATACATTAATAAACACCTCGATATATCTATTTTTATTAATCATATCAAGGGTTTCATTTCTTAAGTAGCAATATATCTTAGATGGAATTATCGACCTAAAAATAATCTTATATTAGTATTTTTTTATTAAAACCTTAATTTAAATATTATAAATGAAAATTTATTTGATATTGCAATAAAATCTTTGTTCTCCTATCAATAAAATAAGCTATTTCGTGAATGATTAGCACTTCATAGTATCCAGTAAATATCCTCAATAAATATAGAAAAGTAGCGGTAATTTTTTTAAATAAAAATTCATAAAATACAACACAGCTCACACTAAAAAAAATGTGACAAAATGTAATTTAACAAAGAAGACTGTGATTAAAGTCACCAATTGACTCCATATTTTGACTACATCAAAAACGTCAAGAGACTGATTTAGCAAGTGTATAGCATTAACAAGTACCTGAAATTTTTCTATATAACTGAAAAACTTATATTTTTAATATTTGTATCAAATATGTCATTTTTACTATTAGCAATTATCCCTAGACTGATGTTTGTATGCTTTCATACATCTGCATAAAAATAGATTTTATTTAAATCTTGTGAGTTATTTGCTTGAATAGAAGAAGAACGAGGAGTTGGCTGAACTAAATTATAGCTACAAGCTAAATCACTCAATTAAATCACTCAATAATGACGTTTGAAAAAGCCTGTAGTTACGGGCTTGTAAAATAAAGTTCTATCTGTAAGGGAAGAGGACTCCACCCGACAGTCAAGGTGGAGGTGAATTTCACAAAGCTTTAACCCTGCTAACTTTGAATATACTTCTTAATTACATCTAAAGACGCACCACCACAAGCCCTGAAAAATAAGATCGTGATCATAAAACAGGTTTGAGCTTGTCGAAAATGGGCGAGTATGTCAAAAATCTATAGTATAAAAATCATGTACAATCGCACGAGCACCAAATCTTTCTTTTTGATTAATCAACCCCCTATTTAAAAACTTCCCTTCATTTTCATTAGAAATACCAAAGTCAAATATTTTAGCAAATTTTTTACTGTTATTTATTAAAAAATCAATCAGATAATCTAATACTTTTCCCTCTCTGCCCTTATCATTACTCGCCAAATACTGAATATGAACCACTCTCTCAGTTTCAAAAGTAACTGCTGCTGCCACAATATTACCATCAAGACAGCACTTATAAGCTCTTATATTATTAGGAAATCTGCTTTTCAATAAATCTATTTCAATTTCATTATGGACAGGTTGTTGGTTATGATGCTCACGTAATACTTCACGAAGGACACCCCAAACAATACTAGGCTGATCTACTTCTTCACAAATAATACCATTTTTTTTGAGCTTCTTAATTGATCTTCTTTTGCTTTCCGAATATGAATATTCTTCCTCTAAATCAATACAAACACTAATATCTCTACGATAAAGGTTGGCATGATTTCTAAATAAAGCATATAAGTCTTCTTGCGCTGGATAATTATGATAAATACTTGGAATACATTTATATATAATTTTTTCAATATTTTTTTCTTTAAAAAAAATCTTTAATTGAGTAAAGAGTTCAAGCATATCAGCAGCATGCATGCCTCTATCAAATAAAAATCCACCAAAGGTTAAACCTTGATGACTATAAAAAATATTATCTTTAATATTTCCAGGTAATAAAGCCATAATTTCATCTTCATCATTTTTAAATATTAAAGAGAAATCTTCGAAACGATCAGAATGATACTCCATGAAATCCCGATTAAACATAAAGTGATAATTTTTACATTTTAACAAAAATTTATTCCACATTATTTTATCTGAATCTTCGTATTTTTTTATTTTAAAGCTTATATCTTCGCCCATTGCAATCTCCTGTATAAGTCAAACATTCTCTACTTATTATTTTTAAGTTAAATTTAATCAAAATTATTTTTATAAATAAAAATATTATTAAATGAATTCTAAGCCTAATTCATTCCTAATATTTGCAATAATCTATGATTTATATGATCAGCATTAAAATTTTTTTTAGCATATAAAAATCCCTGATACCCCATTTCATTTACTTGTTCAGGATATTCTATGAAATAAATCATTTTCTTTACTAATGCGTTTACATCCCATTTAGGAATTAGGAAACCTGTAACACCCTCTACTACAGTTTCATTACAGCCAGGTACATCAGTCGTAATCACTGGTCTTCCTATAGCCATTGCTTCTTGTGTACTGCGAGGTACGCCCTCACGATAATAGGAAGGTAATACAAAAACTGCACTCTCACGTATTCTTTGATTCACATCTTTAACGAAACCAGCGTATTCTATAATTCCTGTTTCTATCAATTGATCTAATTGTGCCTGCTTTAAACCAGTTGGATTTTCAGGATCCAATCCACCTATAATTTTAAATGTTATATCAGGATATTTTTCTTTAACTATTCGAGCAGCTTCTAAATATTCAAATATACCCTTTTCAGCAATTAACCTGGCAATAAAGATAAAAGATAAGTTTTTCTCGGTATCCCATTTCGTATAGGCATACTCTTGTAAGTTAAGACCAATTGGTCCTAAGACTTCAATTGCATTATTTTTATGGGGAAGATTATAATGATGTACTAGATCTTTAGGATCATCGCGATTTAAGAAAATAATTTTATCTAAATATGGAAATGCAAGCCGATATAAAGAAATTTGTACAAAGCGTATGAATTTAGTCTTTAAACTTTGACCATGTTTATGAATGGTAAAAGGTGAACCCAAGCCTTCAATCATTCCATAGATATAGGGAACATTTGTCTTATAAGCAGCTAAAGTAGCATAAATAATAGGTTTAGTTGAGTATGAAAAGACTATATCAGGTTGAATTTCTTTTATTTTATTTATAAGCTGAAAAATAGAATATAGATCAGATAATGGGTTCAATCCCCCACGACTAAGTTGATAGGAAATAGGAGTTGCTCCAAGATTTTTAATTATATCTAGCCACTGATCATCATACTCGGAGACAAAAGCATAAACCTGATGACCCTGCTCTAAACATGCAAAAATAAAATCTTTACGAAAATTATAAAGGTTATAAGCAGTAGAACCTATAATAGCAATTTTTTTATTTATCATTATTTTAATCGTCCTATAAGTTCTAATTGTGACGCATAAAAATTTTTATCGTCTTCAGAAACAGTAGTCATCCTACGCTTATTTAAAATTTGCATTAAATTCAAAAAACTTAATATTTCTACAATCATTTTTTTTATTTCAAATTTTAGAACAATCTTATTTTTTTCAAGATCAGATATGACATTGTTATAATACTTTTTAATCACTTCAATTTGAGTATTATATCCACGTATCATTTTTTCTTTTTTTACATTTTCCACTTCTCTATAAAAATATAAGGGTTCTTGCATCACCACATAATTAAAATCATTTTTTATAGCTGCTGATAACCATAATTCATAATCTTCAGCTAGGCAGTTATTTTCCTGATAAGGATTTCTTTGACACCATGTCTTACGTGCAAGAAGTGAAGGATGTAATAAATTTGTCAACCCTTGCAAAATTTCTTTTGGCTGCATCTGGTGGTTAGAAAAAATTCTTTTTCCTAAGATCTCATTTTTATTTCCAATAGAATATAAACTGGTTACCACTAAATCAATTTCTGGGTTTTCATTTAAGACTTTAATCTGTTTTTCAAGCCGATCTACTGCCATTAAATCATCAGCATCCATACGTGCAATAATGTCATATTTTGCTTCATTGATAATCTGATTTAAGCGATAAGGCAATCTTCTATTGGAACCGTCAGAAATGATACGGATTCGAGGATCAACAAATGATCGAGCTATCTCTAAAGACCGGTCTGTTGATCCATCATCTACTAATATTAGTTCCCAGTTTTGAAAAGTTTGGGCCAGAACCGATTTAATCGCATCTTCTAAATATTTTTCAGCATTAAAAAATGGAATTCCTATAGAAATATACATATTTATTCTTCCTTATTATTATTTGAAAATATTAAAAAAGCTGCCAATAAAAACCAAAAAATCAGCGTTCTTGCACTATAGGTGGTAAACCCATATAACATTGGTCCTAAGAATATCATCTTGTTTGAAAGTGATAATTTCTTAAATATTTGGTATAGAAATATTAAAAATAAGGATATACCTATAATTCCATAATAAAATAAGATACCTAACCAAGTTGAATGAATTTCATTTCCGGTAGGGTTATATAACCAGTGAGCACCTTGTCCAGCCCCAAAAATTAAATATTGAGGATAATCTAAAAAACTAAAAAGACCACGTCCTTCTACCTGACTGTCTCTTTGATCTAACCCTTCTATAAAGCGTAGTGCAATGCTATCAAAAACCCCTAAGCTATATAAAAAGTAGCTTAAGCTTCCAAAAAACGCTAATGTTCCAATGAATACAAATATTCTTTTATTCAGGTCCCCTTTTTGACTAAATATAAGTCCCAGCGTTAACATTAAAAAGCCAATTGAAGCAGATCTTGACATGGTCAATAAAATCAAGAATAAAGCTAAAAAATAGACGGTTATTTTTTTAAAACCGTTTCCTGAAATATACAGGTAAATTGCGCAGCTACTTAGCACCCAAAATGCCATCTGGTTAGGATCATTAAAAAGACCATTGTATCGAGGTTCAAAATCATAACGACCTAAATTACTTACCCAGATAATAATTTCAACAATATAAGAAAAAGGAATAAGGAATAATAACTTTTCATATAAAAAGTTGATCTGGACCTGATTTAAATTCATCATTAATATAAAAAATAGTAAATTAAATATCCAGTAAACAGTCGACATCATATAACTTGAATCTAGAACAATTAAATACCAAGCAAAATTTACACAAATTGCATAAGCAACGAATAATAAAATTATATTTGAATACTCAATATTTATTTTAGAGCTTTTGCTAAATAGCAATAAAATGGCACCCATAATAAAAATATGGCTAAATTGTGGAACTCCACTTGACCAAAAATAAAACTGAGATAAAAAAAATGAAAATAGTATAAGATATACAATTGACTTATCTCTTATATTAGTATCACTTAAAAAAATAATGTTATTTTTTGAATTAGTTTCATTTAAAATAATCATTATCCATTCCTTTTTTATTGTCTTTTGCTCGACAGAAAAGCAAAAGAACCGATTAATATTTTATATTATTAATTTAATTAATTTCTTATTTAATATATTTAAAAATGGTATTCTCTAACAAAATCAATAATATTTATCAAACTTATTTATATTAAAAATCTTTTTTAATAATTAACCAGTAAAAAAACCTGAAAAAATCATATTTTAAAATTTCAGATGGATATTCTCTCAAAATGCTTAGCATTTTTTCCAATGATTGCTTTTTGGAAAACAACCCCAACTCAAATGCATTTATCCATAAAGCTCTTTTTTTTGCCTTATTAAATAGAATATGATTTTGGTATTCATTTAAAATCATCATTCTCGAATCATGCATAAGAGACGTCTGTTTATGCATATTATTATCATGTAGCCTGTATTTAGCAAAAATAACTGGAAGATAACATAACTCCCCCTCCTGTGCTAAAAGCAACCACATATACCAGTCTTCGATTTTTACCTTAGCATCATAACCGCCAATTTTTTTCAAAGCTTTAGATCGGATCAGTTGAGTCGTAGCTGGCAAATCATGTTCTAATAATAAAATTTTTTCAAAATTATAACTTTGTCTTTTTTTAACTCTATTTTTGACAAGATTAGAATCATTATCAATAACTGTCACTCCTCCAAATACTGCGATACAATTTTTGTTCTGGTTTAAAAATTCGGATTGTATTTTTATTTTATCTTTTAAGATTATATCATCTGAAGCCAGAGAAGAAAAATATTCTCCCTGTGTCCATGCTAATGCTTCATTCAAGGTTGCACTCAAGCCCTGATTGGGTCGATGTCTAAACTCAAATCGGGTAAATCGTTTTTCACAGAGCGGAATCAGTTCTTGGATTTTTTCTACGGAAGAATCTGTAGATCCATCATCAATGACAATTAACTCAATATTCTGATACGACTGGTCAATGACACTCCTGATACTGTCACACACAAATCTCTCATGATTATAACTTGGTATAATGATAGAAATTAAAGGGTGTTCAATTTTCATATTATATCTCTTTTTATTCTAATGGTTTAAATATAAATAAACTGATGACTATCCAATACATCCCGTAATTTACCAGGTAAGCAATCGAAACCCCTTCAAATCCAAAAACTTGGGTACACACATAGGTCAAAATCAGAAGGGAAAGAGTAAATATAATTTCTGTAGAGATATACAGTTTGGTCATGGCTTTGCTTAACATTAAATAGCCTAGTATCCAGCTCCCTATCTTTAATGCATCGCCCATCATTTGCCAAAAGAACAGGCTTTGCATGGGTGCGAAGGAGGGACTGAACAATACATTGATAATCCAATCACGTAACACAAAAACAATTATGCCTCCTGCCACAGCCATTGGAAAAAGGAACTTATAGCCTAAATAGACTTCTTTCTTAATTTCTTCAAGTATCTTGAGCTCTGATAGGCGCGGCAAGTAATAGACCCCCAATATTGTTGTAACCAGCATCAGGTATACGGTACTTAGACGGATCATCGCTTCCCAGTATCCTGCATATGCCACGCTAAACTCCTGGCTTAAATAGGCACGAATCAGCATTTGCGATAAAGGCACGCAGATCGCACTTACCAATGCCATCCAAACAAAAGAACTAAATTTTTTAGTAATTTCGAAGTCTATTTTTCCAAACAGAGACGAAAATTTAAACCAGTCCGCTCTACAACACAGAAATAACGTGGCTATAAATGCAATAGACTGATAAATGGATAATGCAATCAAGGCACCATATAAATGTAGTTTTATGGCTAAAATACTTGTAATAATAAGAGCAAATAAACTGCCTGAAATATTAGCAATTACCAATTTTAATATTTCTTTTTTGCCATTTAATATTGCTAAAAACAATGTATTAAAATTAAAAAATATTAAAAATACTGCGAACCATACGAAAACATTTTGATATTCAAGGGTATGAAATATATAAAGTGATAGCTGGTTTTGGAAAATTAAAATTAATATTGCAAAAATCAGGCTGAATAGAAGAACAAGACTGCCTGCTGTTTTCCAGATTGCACGTTGTTTGTTTTGATCTTCATGATACTCGGCCGTATATTTAATGACGGCAGTATTAATTGCGCTACCTGCAAAAGTTGTTACCATTTGAATAAAATTTTGGAATTGTCCTAAAGCGGCATATCCAGTCGGTCCCAGATATACAGCCAAAATTTTATTCAGTACAAATAGAGTTAGGGTCTTAATCAGCACCGCCACACCATTGAGTACGCTGGTCGTAAGTAAATTCATCTATATTTGAAAACCATTACATAACTGAACAATTTGCTTTGCTTCATCCATAGATAAAGTAGGTCCGATCGGTAAGCTCAAGACCTCGGCATGAATTTGTTCTGAAATTGGTAAACTTAAGTCATTCCACTCTTTATAAGCTTGTTGTTTATGCGGTGGAATCGGGTAATGGATCAGTGTCTGTACCCCATGGTCTGCCAGATATTTTTGTAATTCTTCCCGATGTCGGGTTCGGATGACAAACAGATGCCAAACATGCTGGGTATAAGTTTCCGCGTCTATATTTATGAGTGGAAGATCAATGGTTGGATTTTGAATTCCTTTTAAATAGAGATCTGCAATCTGACGGCGATGCTGGTTCTCTCGGTCCAAAAATTTCAGTTTTACGTTCAGAATTGCCGCCTGAATTTCATCAAGACGACTATTTACTCCAAGCATCAGGTTTTTATATTTTTCATGCGAACCATAATTACGTATCGCCTTCAGCATATTGGCTAACTCGGCATCATTGGTGGTAATCGCGCCCCCATCTCCTAATGCCCCCAAGTTTTTACCT
This sequence comes from Acinetobacter lwoffii, assembly GCF_019343495.1. Classification (NCBI taxonomy): domain Bacteria; kingdom Pseudomonadati; phylum Pseudomonadota; class Gammaproteobacteria; order Moraxellales; family Moraxellaceae; genus Acinetobacter; species Acinetobacter lwoffii. The sequence goes on from NZ_CP072549.1 coordinate 2,135,611, forward strand.
GGATAAAAACTGAAGCCTGAGGCATCTCCCCAATTACCTGCTTTTTTACCATCTATTTCAGCACCATGTGCTTGTGCTGAATCCTCTAGGACCAGTAAATTATATTTCTTGGCAATCACCATAATTTCTGGCATGGCAGCAAGCTGTCCATATAAATGAACGGGTAAAATCGCCTTTGTTTTGGTAGTAATAGCTGCTTCAATTTTTTTAGTATCAATATTTAAAGTATTAAGATCTGGTTCGACCAACACCGGTTTTAGATTATTTTGTGAAATCGCCAAAATACTCGCAATATAAGTATTTGAAGGCACAATGACTTCATCTCCTTCATTTAGCTTACCCAATTCTTTCCATGCACGCAGGGTCAGAATAAGAGCATCCAAACCATTGGCAACCCCTATGGCATACTGCGTTCCACAATAATGCGCAAAATGTCTTTCAAAATCGTCTACCTGTTTGCCACATATATACCAGCCAGAATCAACTACCTGTGTACAAGCTACGATAAGTTTATCAAGATATTGAGCATTTATCGCTTTTAGGTCAAGAAAAGGAATCATTCTTATCAATCTCATAAAAAATCAGAAAATTAGGGAATATAGCTCCAAAATAAGAGCTTATTTTTAAACAGTTGTTCCTATATTTAATGTACTGCTTCTAGATTTATTGATATAAAAAATTAACTCTACTATATTTATTAATTTTTAATTATTTTTTAAAATATTATTCTACAACGAATACATTGAAAATTAATAATTATTGTACTTTTATCGTATTATTGATTTAATTATTTACTATTAAATTTATAATTGGCTTATTTACCTCTTTTAAAAAATTCTGATAATTTCGAATATAATCATTTTCATCATAATGATTATTCGCCAATACCAATAGTACACAATCTTCAGAAAAATCATGAATTTCTCTCCATATTAAAGATTCTATATATAATCCTTTTAAAGGAGAATTCAAAATAATTTCATCTTTAATACATCCATTATCCAATATAAATCGACAGCTACCTTTTATACATATAGCTATTTGTTTCAAAGCAATATGAGCATGAAAACCACGAGCTTTATTCAAAGTACTAAAAATATAATAAAGACGTTTAACTTTAAATGGAATAGATTGATTTGATTCAATTGCAACTAATCCACCTCGTTCATCACCTAAATTAGGTAAATCAATTAATTTAACTAAACTCATTATTATTTCCCCACTAAAGAAATCAGATATTGTCCATAGCCATTTTTATTCATTGTTTGACCAATCGCTAAAACTTCCTCTCTGCTCAGCCAGCCATTATTCAATGCAATTTCTTCCAAGCAGGCCACTTTATAACCCTGACGTTTTTCAATAGTTTCTACAAATTGAGCAGCCTCAAGCAGACTGCCCTGTGTACCTGTATCTAACCAGGCAAATCCACGCCCCAACAATTCAACATTTAAATCACCACGCTCCAGATATGCCTGGTTAATCGAGGTAATTTCAAGCTCGCCCCGTTCGGATGGTTGAACCTGTTTGGCAATCTGAATGACATCATTGTCATAAAAATACAGACCCGTTACAGCGAAGTTAGATTTAGGATGTTTCGGTTTTTCTTCAATTGACATCACACGTTGCTGTTCATCAAATTCCACCACACCAAAGCGTTCAGGATCTTTCACCTGATAACCAAATACCGTTGCTCCTTTTTGCCGTGCTGCAGCCTGGCGTAGCATAGGGGTAAAACCTTGCCCGTAGAAAATATTATCGCCCAGCACCAGACATACATTGCTTTGGCCAATAAATTTTTCGCCCAGGATAAAGGCTTGTGCCAAACCATCAGGGCGAGGCTGAATTACATAACTCAGCTCCATGCCAAACTGTGAACCATCTCCTAATAAACGCTTAAATCCCTCAATATCCTCTGGCGTACTAATGACAAGAGCTTCATTGATACCGGCCAACATCAGGACAGATAATGGGTAATAAACCATCGGTTTGTCATAAATCGGAAGTAGCTGTTTCGAGATGCCTTTGGTAATCGGATGCAAACGTGTTCCCGAACCACCGGCTAAAATAATCCCTTTGGTTGTGCTAGCCATTAGACTGCCTCCCCTAAACGTTCACGCTGATAAGAACCATCCTGCACGCGACGACACCATTGCAGATTATCCAGATACCACTGCACAGTTTTACGGATACCGGTCTCGAATGATTCCTGTGGCTTCCACCCCAGTTCCCGCTCAATTTTTGAAGCATCAATGGCATAGCGTAAATCATGTCCAGGCCGATCCTTAACAAAGGTGATTAAGCTTTCATAACTTTGCCCATTCAACAGCGGTTTTAATTCATCTAAAATCTGACAAATGGTTTTAACCACGTCTATATTTTGTTTTTCATTCCATCCACCAATATTATAGGTTTCACCCACAACACCCTGAGTCGCAACTTGATATAAAGCACGAGCATGGTCTTCAACATAAAGCCAGTCACGAATCTGCTGACCATCCCCATAGACCGGTAATGGTCTAACTTCCAAAGCATTTAAGATCATCAAAGGAATCAGTTTTTCAGGAAAATGATAAGGTCCATAATTATTCGAACAGTTCGTGATAACCACCGGTAAACCATAGGTTCTATACCAGGCCCGAACTAAATGATCTGAACTGGCTTTACTTGCCGAATAGGGCGAACTTGGTAAATAAGGGGTGGTTTCAGTGAATAGATCAGTTGTGTCTTCTAAGTCGCCATATACTTCATCTGTTGAAATATGGTGGAATTTGAATCTGGATTTTTTAATTTCAGCCAAATTTTGCCAATACTTTCGTGCAACCTCTAATAAGGTATAGGTACCGACGATATTTGTACTGATAAATTCAGCCGGTCCATCGATCGAACGGTCCACATGAGACTCTGCCGCCAAATGCATGACCACATCTGGCTCAAAGGCTGAGAATAATCGCGCTAAAGATACATGATCACAAATATCAGTTTGAGTAAATTGATAACGAGGGTGATCCAATACAGAAACTAATGACTCCAAGTTACCTGCATAAGTTAACTTATCAACATTTAAAACATGATGTTCGGTCTCTTTAATGATATGCCGGATAACAGCAGATCCAATAAAACCAGCCCCACCGGTCACCAATATTTTCATCACCATTTTTAGTGTCCTTTAATATTTTTATTTTACTTTTCACAAATTATTTTTAATGTATTACTGCTTTCTGGGCATATCTATTTTTATTGATTTGTTCATAAGATATATTAATTCTATTACACAAGCCACTTACAAAAAAAGCCGATACTTAAATGTAGTTACATTTTATGGATCTATTTTAGTTTTTAAAAATATTTTTACTCTATATTGATCTTAATCCTTTACACACCTTTCAGCTAATATTGTCCCAATATTCATCATTTTTTTTATTCCAATACTTTAATTAACAATGTTTTATTTTAACTTTTGCAAGGTATAATTATTTTATAAATTATTAAACTAATACTTGAATTAGATGAAAATCAACAATCTAAGAAACCTTTAGATCAGATAAAAATTATATGAAAATACTTTCCTCGATTAATTTATATCGTTATAGCTCCTTTCATAAGATTTAACTCATCTATTAAAAAATAACAATTAGAAACAATTAATATTCTTTATAACGTTAAAAAATTTTCTATATCTCTATCGCTTGTTCAATCAAGCTTTCACGTCTATTTTATTCCATCTTTTTGCAAAGTCTTAACCTGGCGTTATTTAATTGGGTCAAAAATAGCTATAGACAAGGTATGTGATCTATTATATTTTTTAGATGTTAATCACATAAATCGAATTAAAAAATTAATAATTATTAATAAATACCAATTCTGAATATATAAAAATAAAGGGGTTTCAAGTGAACCATAGACACCTTTTAGGTATTTTTACCTTAAGCCTATCTCTAGTTGGATGTGCAGCAATATCCGGCTTTCAAACCTATAATTTACCGAAAGAAGGCATCTATCAAACTGAGCTAGGAACGCCTGTCAATCTGGTGCAATTGAATCAGCAAACCCTACCTGTCGTACAGTCGGCTCAAACGAATAATCTCAATCATTATGCAACTTTATTTCAGACCGAGGTGCAGGATTATCGCTTGAATCCAGGTGATATCTTATCTTTTCAACTATGGGCTTACCCTGAAATCAGTGCAGCCCCTACGGCCAGCGATAATAACAACGGCTATCAAATTGATCGAAATGGTTATATCCACTTCCCATTCATTGGACGCTATAAAGCAGCAGGAAAAACTCTTCCGCAAGTGAATCAGGAAGTACGACGCCTATTAACACCTTATTTAAACCGTCCGGATGTAGTGGTACGCGTGATTTCATATCAAGGGCAACGCTATTCTGTGGTTGGCAATGTGAAATCGGCAGGACAATTTTACCTGTCTGACCAACCAGTAAGTGTTTATACGGCGCTCGGTTTGGCGGGTGGTATAAATGAGCAAGGTGACTCTACTTCAATTCAACTTGTGCGTCAGGGTGTAACCTATGACCTGAATACCATTGCACTGGAAAAGGCTGGATATTCCTTGCATAAGCTATTGATTCAACCGAATGACACTCTTTATATCAGTCCTCGTGAAAATCAGAAGATCTATGTCATGGGTGAGGCCAGTGCCAATAAGCCCTTACCACTACGTGACCAAGGTATGACTCTCGCTGATGTATTGGGGGAAAGTGAAGGCATTAACCCCTATTCCGCGAATTCTAGCCGGATTTATGTCTTACGTGGCAATCCAGACAATCAGATGACTGAAATATATCACTTAAGTCTAAAAAATCTTGGAGATTTTGGCCTGGCGAAACAGTTCAAAATGCGTAGCAATGATATTGTCTATGTTGATGCCACAGGTCTGACCCGTTGGGAACGCGTTGTTAGCCAGATTCTTCCATTTTCATATGTCGCTGATTCGGCTATACGATAGGTAATTTAGCTATAGTACTAGGTGCTTAATACTGAATATGAAACAGACACAATAAGAACTGTCTTCTTCTGATCATTATTAAAATATCTGGCCTTATGCGGGTTAGATATTTCAAGAAAGGACAATAAAACCAAAATATGTAGGATTCTTTCTCACAAAAGCAGCAAGTCTTTGATTATTTTTCATAATTTTATTTAAGAATATATCATCGACTGGAAAAATCACTTTTAAACTTTTAGATAGTAAAATTATGAACAAAAATAACAATACCGAAAATATGATTGACCTAAAAGGGGTGTTCTTTTCCTTGCTCTCGCAATGGAAGCTCATCCTCTTATGTGGTTTGCTTAGCCTGATGGCAGTGTTGCTGTACATGCGTACCGCAGCCATTAACTATAAGGTGGATGCAATCGTTCAGGTCGAAGAAAATAGAGGGGCATCAGCTGCCTTATTAGGCAGCTTGTCAAGTATTATTAGTCAGATGTCTTCATCAAATGCTGAGATTGAGGTTTTAAAATCACGCACGATTCTTGAATCAGTGATTGATCGTTTAAATCTGGATCTCCATATTGCGAGCACTGAAGACTCTTTTATCAATCGTCTTATTTACGGCAGAAATTCTCAGACCGAATATCAACCCGAAACTGTACGCTTTAAAGAAGGTGAAAAAAGCTTTGATATCCGTCAGTTTGAAGTTCCCGTAGCGTACCAAGATAAAAATCTCCTGCTGAAGTTTCAACCACAGAGCTTTAGCTTGATCAATCCAGTGACAGAAGAAACTGTCTTTGAGGGTGCACTTAACCAGCCCGTTCAAGCCAAAACTGCACAGGGAGACTGGAAAGTTGCCATCTTTACTCAGGATAAGCTAGATAACAGCTATCGGGTACAAAAACTCTCATTACCAACAGCGATTGATTCTATTCTTGCCAATTATTCAGTGACAGAAAAAGGCGAACTGAGTGGAGTTCTGCAGCTTCGCTATCAGGGTCAAGATAAACAGCATATCACTAAGGTCCTGAACACGATTTTAGCGACTTATAGCCAGCACAATATTACGCGACGTTCAACAGAAACAGCGCAGACACTGGCGTTTCTGGATGAACAATTACCGGATTTAAAGAAACAGCTTGATAATGCAGAATTTGCCTTTAACCAGTTTCGTCAACGGCATAATACAGTTGATATCGCTAAAGAATCTGAATTGTATTTAAATCAGAGCATCACCTTAGAAACACAAAAAGTCTTACTTGAACAGAGACAGGCAGAAATAGCTGCCAAATATGCAGCACTACATCCAGCCATGCGAGAAATTACGGCTCAACTTCGTGTGATCAATGGCAAGATTCGTGAACTGAATACAACACTCAAAAATATTCCAGAGATACAACGCCAGTATTTGCAACTGTCACGCGAAGTCGAAGTCAAACAGCAACTGTATACCAACCTGGTGAATTCCTACCAACAACTGCGTGTTGCCAAAGCGGGTGAAATTGGCAATGTACATATCATTGATACCGCACTTGAACCCATTGACCAAGTGCAACAGAAAACACCACTGATTCTGTTCCTCGCCTTTTGGTTCGGTATTTTTGTGGGAATCTTGGTGGCATTATTCCGCAATATGCTGCGTTCTGGTGTGAAAGATAGTAGTCAAATAGAATATCAACTGGAACTTCCAGTGTATGCAAATATTGCCCATTCTCCGAGTCAGAAACCTGGGCTAAAACTACTCAAAAAGAAAAAGATTCCTTTTGTATTAGCTCTTAAACATAGCGATGATATTGCGATCGAAAGCTTGCGAAGCATACGTACAGCGAGTCATTTCGCCCTAAGCCAAGCCAAAAACAATATCATCATGATTTCAGGTCCAGCACCAAAAGTCGGGAAATCATTTGTTTCCAGCAACCTGGCAGTCATCATGGCGGAAAAAAATAAACGCGTATTGGTGATTGATGCAGATTTGCGTCGTGGTCATATCCACAAATATTTTGATCTAGATAATCAACATGGATTAACTGAATACCTGAATGAGCAGATTACATTGGAACAGGTGGTACAAAACACCAATGTTCCGAACTTGAATGTAATCACCTGTGGTGAAAGTTCAGCAAACCCTTCTGAGCTTCTTAATTCAGTACGCTTCAAGGAATTACTACAATCTCTGATTCCGCACTATGACCATATCATTATTGATACACCTCCTGTCCTGGCAGTCACGGATGCGATTATCGTATCTCAATATGTTGGACTCAATTTGGTGGTGGCGCGCTATGCAAAAACACAAATGAAGGAGCTAGAGCTTACATTAAACCGCTTTAAACAGGCCGGTAGTATCGTAAATGGCTTTATCCTGAATGATATTCAGCGTTCAGCCGGGGGGAGCTATAGCTATGATTACATTTATAGTTATAAGTCTAGAGAACAAAATGGTTGATCCCATTTAGATAGAAAAACCAGCTATTGCTGGTTTTTTTTATCTCTTTAAACTTCAACACAACTGCGATGTCCGCTTGCTAAAAAACCACCCATTCTGCAAGATTTCTCAAAATTTTCTGCTAAGATGGAATGAACCTCAACGATAACATTAGATTGGAATAATACATGAGTAAGGCCTTACCGATTGCTGTCGCTGTTCTTTTAGGCGGTGCCGCGCTAGTACCTGTTTACTATGCAACTCAAAACCCAGCTGCTCAAACCACAAAAGCATCTAAAGATGCCTCTGCTGTTTCTAAAATTAGCTATGCACTCGGTTATGAAGTCGCTCATCAAACTCCACCTGAGCTGGATATTAACAGCTTTGTGACAGGCGTTCGCGAAGGTCATGCTCGCACTGCACCTGCTTATACTGAAGAAGAATTACAAGCAGCTTATGAGCAGTTCCAAAAAGAAATGCAGCAAAAGCAAGTGGATAGTGCCAAACAGGCTCAAGCATCAAGTGATACTTTCCTGACTGAAAATGCCAAAAAAGCTGGGGTAAAAACTACTGCATCTGGTTTGCAATATTTAGTGACCAAAGAAGGTACGGGCAAACAGCCTGCAGCAACTTCAATTGTGAAAGTACATTACACAGGGAAACTGGTTGATGGTACCGTGTTTGACAGTTCTGTTGAACGTGGCGAGCCGATTGAGTTCCCACTCAATCAGGTCATTCCAGGCTGGACCGAAGGTCTGCAACTGATGAAAGAAGGCGGTAAAGCAACCCTTTATATTCCATCTAAACTGGGTTATGGTGAGCAGGGCGTGCCAGGTACGATTCCTCCACACAGTACTTTGATTTTTGATGTGGAACTCATCGAAGTAAAATAATCCACGAAAAGGAGAGCAATGCGCTCTCCTTTATTTTGAGAATTAATCATGAAAATACAAATAAGTTTGATGGTTTTACTGCTGAGTTCTGGCAGTCTGTTTGCTAAAGAAGTCACCAATAAAAGCCCTGAGGCTGAACAGGTCGGCTACAGCTTTGGTTATCTGATGGGAAAAAGCAATGCAGATTCCTTACAAGGCATTGATCTGGATGCCTTCAGCGCCGGTTTAAAAGCGGCAGCCGCTGGGAAACAGGCGACTTTAAGCGAGGAAGACATGGCGCGGGTGTTGACCCAATTTAAGCGTCAGGCTGAAGCCAAAGAGCTGATTACCCTGAAAAAGCAGGCGGATGAAAATGCCAAAATTGGTCAGGCTTTTCTGGCTGAAAATGCAAAAAAACCGGGGATAAAAACCACAAAATCAGGTTTGCAATATCAGATTCTTCAGGAAGGAAAAGGTAAATCGCCGAGCGCAAACAGTAATGTCCGTGTACATTATGAAGGCCGTTTGATCGATGGTACGGTTTTTGATAGCTCGATTGCCCGTAATCAGCCCGTGGTATTTCGTACCACCCAGGTCATTACCGGCTGGACCGAAGGTTTACAGCTGATGAAAGAAGGTGCCAAATATCGTTTCTTTATTCCGGCCGAACTGGCCTATGGACAGATTGGTTCAGGGGATGTAATTGAACCGAACAGTACTTTAATTTTTGATGTGGAATTACTGGAAATTATTAAATAATAAGTCCTATTTTTCCAGATCTAACATCGGAGAGGTTTTATATTTGCCTCTCTTTTTTTATGGGCTTAAGTATCCGTAAATCGCAGGTTTTCATGTCACATTCCTATCAGTTTTGCTATGTTATGTTTTAATCAAGCAATTCAACAACAATAGAGGATGTCAGCATGGCAGCAATCAAGACCCGCGAAATTCATTATACTACGCAGGATGGCAGCCCATTAATTGGTTATTTTGCCGTCCCAGAGACAGATACCCTTGTTGCCGGTGTACTGGTCGCGCCAGAATGGTGGGGCCGGAATGAATATACTGAACAACGTGCCCGTGAACTTGCAGAACATGGCTATGCGGCCTTGGCCATGGACATGTATGGGGATAAAAAAGTTACAACCAATTCTGATCAGGCTTATCAGTGGATGATGCAAACTTTTGAAGATCCTGACACTATCGTTAATCGTGCAACAGCAGCCTTGAATACTTTGGCAGCACAGGATGAAGTCAATGCTGAGAAGCTTGCAGCGATTGGTTTCTGCTACGGTGGCAAAGTCGTACTAGATTTGGCCCGTTCTAATGCACCTTTAAAAGCTGTGGCCACTTTCCATGCCACTCTGTCGCCAAAAGCACCGGCTCAAGAAGGTCAGGTACAGGCGGAAATCCTGGTGCTACATGGTGAACTAGACAGCATGGTGACCCTGGATGATGTCGCCAGTTTCCGTGAGGAAATGTATGCCGCCAAAGTCGAGCATGAAGTGATTGTTTTTGAAAATGCCAAACATGGCTTTAGCAACCCGCTTGCGGATGAACGGGCCAAAGCCAATGGTGTGGATCTTGGTTACAATGCAGAAGTGGAACGAAAAAGCTTGGCAGCGATGTATGCCTTGCTAGACCGTCATTTGGTATAAATAGAAACAACTATCCGGCTTGTTCACAGGCTGAATATTTCAGATACTTCATGAAGAGAAGAAGATAAATCCTACCAGAGGAGAATGTGTATGATGGCTGAAACCAACTGCCCCTACTGCAATTTTGACGAATATGATGTCATTGCCAAAAATGATTATGGTGTGGTGTTGCCTGAACCGAATTCATTGTCCGAAGGTCACTGTGTGATCATTCCATTGCGGCATGTGGCCTCGTTTTTCGAAGTGACCGATAAAGAACGTAAAAGTTTGATGTCTTTACTGGAACAGGCACGCAATGAACTGCAATTACGTTACCAGCCTGCCGGTTTTCATGTCGGCTTTATTGATGGTGAAGTTTTTCAGGAAAAGGTAGAACATCTGCATATTCATATTATTCCGCGTTATGCAGGCAAGACCTTGAAGCTGGATGAGCGCTGGGGAATTAACGATTAACCGGGTTCTTGATCAAAAATAAATGCTCTACGGAGCATTTATTTTTATGAGAACAAGATTCTATTTCAGTAGATTCACATCTACGTTTTTATCCCACTTTTCACATTCCCACCCTGCTGATTCCGCTATACTAGCTGCTGCTTATTCGGTTGCTAGGTGTTCATGTTTGTATTTTCAGATGCCCTGTTGGAATGGTTCGATGTGCATGGTCGTCATGATTTGCCCTGGCAGGTGACAGATGATCCCTATAAAGTCTGGGTTTCTGAAATCATGTTGCAGCAAACCCAGGTCAAAACTGTACTGCAATATTTTGAACGATTTATCCAGCGTTTTCCGACTGTTCAGGACTTAGGTCAAGCCTCATGGGATGAGGTTGCACCTTACTGGGCAGGTCTCGGCTATTATGCCCGCGCCCGCAATCTGCATAAAGCTGCCGGCATCGTGACGGCACAGCAGCAGTTCCCTCAAACCCTGGAAGAATGGATGGCCTTGCCCGGCATTGGCCGTTCTACCGCGGGCGCGCTGATGTCACTCGGTTTACGTCAATATGGTGTAATCATGGATGGTAATGTTAAACGGGTATTGTCACGTTTCTTTGCCATTGAAGATGATCTGTCCAAACCGGTGCATGAGCGTGCCCTCTGGCAACTGGCGGAACAGCTCTGTCCTATCGAACGCAATCATGACTATACCCAGGCGATTATGGATTTGGGCGCAACCGTATGTACCCCGAAAAAGCCTTTATGTCTGTATTGTCCAATGCAGCAGCATTGCAAGGCACATCAGCAAGGACTGGAAAATGAATTGCCTTTCAAGAAGGCCAAAAAACCGGTTCCGGTACGCTCTGCTCAGGTCTTGCTGATCCAGTCAGGTAAAGACTGGCTCTGGCAGCAACGTCCCAATAGTGGTCTTTGGGGCGGTCTCTGGTGTCTGCCTATTATTGAAAATGCATATGAATTTGAACAGCAATGCCAGCAACTTGGCCTGAAAAATATCGTCAAAAAAATCCAGATTAGCCACAGCTTTACCCATTTTACCTGGCACCTTGACGCGATTGTTTTTACAGTAGATCAGGATCAGCCGGAACATCTGGCGATTGAACTGCAAGGCTGCTGGATGAGTCCGCAAACAGCAACCGATGCCGGTATTCCGACTGCCATGAAAAAATTGATCACTAGTGTCCATCTGTGACATAGTCTAGACAAAGCAGAATATCGATCAGCTCGACAAGAGCATTGCCAATATTTAAGGATGAATAAAGTGCGCCAATACCTTGCTTTGACATGGATTGCTTTCATCACTGTGCTGCTGGCTGCCTGTAGCAGTACACCAAAAAAATCCCCTGCTGTACAGCTCAACCCTATCCTCGTGCAAAAACTGAAAAGTATGCGAGTACCGTCCTCTCTGCCAATCCCGGTGGCACGCATACAAGCACGTGAGTTAACAGATACCTGGGGTGCTTCGCGCAGTCGCGGACGCCTACATGAAGGTATTGATATCATGGCTCCACGTGGAACCAAAGTCTTTAGCGCGACTGAGGGTCTGATTGCAGATTTACGTAACAACAATTTGGGTGGTAAAGTAGTCTGGATTCTGGGACCAGGCGGCTCCTGGCACTATTATGCGCATCTGGATGGCCATAAACGCGGCTTAAAAGTCGGTGACTATGTCAAAAAAGGCCAGCTGATTGGTTATGTCGGTAACAGCGGCAATGCCCGGCATACTGCACCACATTTACATTATGGAATTTATTTACAGGGCAAGGGCCGCGGTGTGGTCAACCCTTATCCCTATTTACGTTAATTTTAGGATATTTACATGTCAGAAGCGTTGATCAATCGTCTGGTGGAATTTGCTGAATCAGGCAATCAACAAAAAATTGTATTGAATGGTCAAACTTACCAGGGCTGGGTGATGGAAATTACCGAGGATGCGCTTCTGATCAGTACCGGTTATGCTGACAAGGCCGGTAAAGATATGTGGATTCAATTTAGCGATCTGGATCAGGCTGAACTGTCGTATTGGGACAATCAGCAGGATCAATGGACTGTGTTTAAATTATAAAAGCATCAAAACAAGGAGCATCACATGACTGTGCAACGCTGTGGCTGGTGCTCCGGTGATCCGCTGTATATCGCCTACCATGACCAGGAATGGGGACAGGCTCTGCTGGATGAAAATCGCCTGTTTGAAATGCTGTGTCTGGAAGGACAGCAGGCCGGTCTGGCCTGGATTACCGTTCTCAGAAAACGTGAAGCTTATCGTGAACATTTTTTTCAATATTCGATTGAGTCTATTTCTTCATTTACAGATCAACAACTCCAAATAAAACTTGAAGATGCTAGCCTGATACGGCATCGCGGCAAACTCAATGCCATTCGGGAGAATGCCCAAGCTTGGCTGAAACTGCAACAGCAAGGGATTAATCTGGTGGATTGGCTCTGGTCTTTTGCCCAGCAACCGCGACTGAATAATGATGTTGTGGATTATCGGCAAGCACCCGCTCAAACCATTGAGAGCCAGAAGATGTCTAAAGCACTCAAACAGGCTGGTTTTAAATTTGTCGGACCCACCATTTGCTATGCCTTTATGCAGGCCGTTGGTATGGTCGATGACCATGAAAATCATTGTGACTTTAAAACAATATCCTCGCATTTAAATAAGAGCTGAAATCATGTCGAATAATATTATTCAAGCTTATGCTGCCATGTCCGCAGGTGCGGAACTGGAACCTTATCAATTCGATGCCGGAGAACTGCAGCCGCATCAGGTCGAAGTCAAAGTGGAATACTGCGGTCTCTGTCATTCTGATATTTCAGTCATTAACAATGACTGGGGTTCTTCAGTGTATCCGGTCGTAGCAGGACATGAGATTATCGGCACCATTACCCATCTGGGTGCAGAAGCCAAAGGCCTGAAAGTTGGGCAACGGGTTGGCATCGGCTGGACAGCGGAAAGCTGCCAATATTGCGATCCCTGCATTTCAGGTCAGCAGGTGCTGTGTACTGGCGGTCAGGTGGCTACCATTATCGGACATGCCGGTGGTTTTGCCGACAAAGTGCGTGCCGGATGGCAATGGGTCATTCCCCTACCTGAAGATCTTGATCCTGAAAGTGCTGGTCCCCTGCTCTGTGGCGGAATTACCGTATTCGATCCGATTCTCAAACATCAGATTCAGGCCATTCATCATGTTGGTGTAATCGGAATTGGTGGTTTAGGTCATATCGCAATTAAATTGCTCAAAGCTTGGGGCTGCGAGATTACCGCTTTCACTTCAAATCTGGATAAAACCGATGAGCTGAAAGCCATGGGCGCTGACCATGTAGTGAACAGTCGTGATGTCGCTGCATTAAAAGCCCAGCGTGGCAAGTTTGATTTATTACTGAGTACCGTCAATGTCACCTTGAACTGGCAGGCTTATCTGGCAACTTTGGCACCGAACGGTACTGTGCATATGTTGGGCTTACCACTTGAGCCGATGCAGATTCCGGCAGGCATGCTGATTGGCGGAGCTAAATCAGTCACCGGTTCACCGACGGGTTCGCCGGCTGCCCTGCGCCAGCTGCTGAAATTTGCTGCACGTAAAAATATTTCGCCACAAATTGAAGTCTTCCCGATGTCACAACTGAATCAGGCCATTGAACATCTGCATTCTGGTGAAGCCCGTTACCGGATTGTACTTAAAGCAGATTTTACAGCTTAAATTTAGTTTGTTTTCATCTATTAGAAAGACCCAGCGATGGGGTCTTTTTTATTGTAGGGCTTCAGGCAAGATCGCAATAGGTGAAGGCTTGGCCAGCTCGGTCTTCATCTTTTGCAGCATCTGATAGGGTTGTTGTTGCACAAACATATTTACGAAGGTCAAAGGAATGGAACCTTCCGGATTGGCATAACCATAGGTAGAGACCTTAACCTTGTTATTGGCCAGTTTCTGAAAAGTCCAGTCGCCCTGATAATCGGTTAAACGCACATAATCTGGGTTTAAAGGATAGGTACTTTGGATGGCTTTATTCTTGATGGTGATTTGGCCATTGGCTTCCTTGATCATCTTGCCCTGTACAATCAGGTCACGGTCTTTTAAGGGAAATGGAAAATCCAGCACCATATACAGGGTAAAGTCACCTTTTTTATCATCGCGGGAGAGAATCTTGATGCTACCCATATAGGGAACCCACTGTACGGCATGCTCGACATTTAGAATCAGGGACACGGCATTTTCAATGGGCGCGGTATAGGTGGTTTCAGCTTTATACAGAAAGACCGGGTTTTGCTCATTCTGGTAGGTCCAGACCTTGATATTGTTTTTATGAATACTGAGTTTAGGCGTCCCGACAGGCTTGGCCTGCGCAATGGCACCAAGCGCCACTGCACAGAGCAGGAAAATCATTTTTTGCATTTTTTATTCGTCTTGTTTTAGTTTTAGATTTTTTTATAAATGATTTTAACTCGGTTTTAAACCTGAATATCATTAAAACCAAGCACGTCTTTCATATCATATTTACCGGCTTCACGGCCCACCACCCAGGCAGCAGCACGTACTGCACCGCTCGCAAAGTTCATGCGGTTGGTGGCTTTATGAGTAATTTCCACACGTTCCCCATCGGCAATAAACATCGCGGTATGTTCACCGACAATATCGCCACCACGAATGGTCTGGAAGCCAATACTTTTACGCTCACGCGGACCGGTATGACCTTCACGGCAATATACGGCATCTTCTTTCAGGTCACGACCCAAAGTTTCCGCAATCGCCTCACCCCACATCAAAGCTGTACCCGATGGCGCATCTACTTTGTGACGGTGATGTGCTTCAATCACTTCGATATCAACCGTATCGCCAAATACTTTAGAGGCCAGTTCAAGCAGTTTGATCGAGACGTTTACGCCCACTGAATAATTCGCTGCATAAACTACAGGAGTTTCCGTCGCAGATTGATCCAGATAGGCTTTTTGCTCGTCATTCATACCCGTCGTACCAATCACGATGGCAACACCGGCTTCACGGCAGATTTTCAGATGATTGACGGTCGCTGCTGGCGCAGTGAAATCAATCACGACATGACAGTCTTTGACTACATCGGTAAGGCTACCCACGACCTTAACACCTGTTGCGCCAATTCCGGCAAGTTCGCCAGCATCTGCGCCTAATAGTGTACTTTCAGGGCGTTCTACCGCAGCCGCCAATTGATAACCTGCTTCATGCACAGCCTGAATAAGGATACGCCCCATACGACCGCCTGCACCCAAGATCCCAATGCGTGGTGTAGCTGACATAACATAGTCCTGATGTTGATCCAAAATTGCTCTTACTATAGCAAAACTGCAGAATAACACTAAGATGCATTGCATAAAAATCAATGAAAATACTCAAAGATCGAAATCACTGATATTGATAAGAGTTTCAATCCGGTCTTTGGAATTATGGGCTAGATCTCATCCAGGTCGTCGGATATGGATCAATAGCACGCATGAACGTAACCGTCTTCAAAAAGTAGCTTTCAAATCAGATGAAGAACATTCAAGCTTCGGGGGCAGATTAGGATCGTCTAGAGTTTTTATTGTCTTTCAATTCAGCTCGGCTTATCTCTCATTGAAGCGACGAACCTGAGTCACTTAGGGATGATCTATACAATTTTGAAAATTTTTCCACTTAAGGTACTTTGAAAGCACATTTCAAAACTGGGACGAATATCTTCACCATCTACAGTGATATGTTTTATATTGGAATGAGATTGTGTTTTAGAAAAATGATGATCGACTGTTGCTTGAATAGCGTGTTGAGCCCCAAACTGATCCTTCACACTGATACTTTGTTTAAGCATATCTATACCTTTAATAATTAGTTAAAGTGGCAAAATATCCACTAAAAATTGATGTTTCTTAATTTTATCTTTAAATAACTTTATGATTTAACTTAAATAATTGATTTAGAGAAGTATAGAATGTACGGCCATCTAAGTTTAAATCTACCTCAACTCCAGATGAAAGAAGAACTCTTTTACCCACTTCAATTCTTTTTAAACCCTGACGTGTATTTTGCATTTTATTGAGAGGAATTAACGAAACAATAATTTCAGTACCATTTTTAGATTTTGCAATTAAATCATTTATTTTTAACAACTTGAATCCTGTTTTTCTAAAGATTTTTCCAATTTGGAAAATAACTTAAAATTAAATTTGAACGATAAAAAAGCACTTATTAAGTGCTTTTTTACTGTTTATTCTTGCTTAGATAGCAACAATATTTACAGCATTCGGTCCTTTTTGACCTTGAGCTACACTGAATTCAACCAGTTGGCCTTCCATTAAGGTTTTAAAACCTGAACTGGCGATTTCGCTGAAATGAGCAAAAACATCTGGACCTGATTCTTGTTGAATAAAACCAAAACCTTTAGTTTCGTTGAACCACTTTACAGTACCTTTAACAACATTTGAGTTTGACATAATATATCCTACTAATTTTTTAATAATTTTTAGTCAATTTATTGACTGAATATAACTTTGAAATAATAAAGAATGAGACTTAAAATCTGAAAAAAACGAAGGATTATGACTAAAACTGCGATACTTAAAGAAGATTTACCGAAACAAGACTTTTTTCTAGTTAAGTTAACTATACACGAAAAATTTAATTAATCAAGTTTTCTTATATATATATTTATTTTATTTATTAAAAATGAAACTTTAAAAATTTATAGTGATTTCAATAAGATTAAGCTTTAATTGTCATGATAACAAAATAAGAGTAATCTGCTGTACTGGTAAATTTGATAAGTAATGAATGCGATTATATAGCTCTGTAATAACAATATTGGCCTTTTTAATTTCGGGAATGATGCTTTTTTCTCACTTACAAAATATCTATCACCCTCCAAATTTGGACTCATACTTTCTATTTAGATAATGAAATATAAAAACAGAAACCGCTTTTTAGGCGGTTTCTGTTTTTAAGCTATACCTATCAACTAATAAATAGCATCTTCTAATCTAGAGTATCTTATCTACATAATAAAAAAGGACGCCGCAGCGTCCTTTTTTATTTTCATTCGATCAATCAAACAGACGATCAAAGAATGATTTTTTCTTTGGTGATGATTTGCTGTCTTCACCATCCATGGTTTCTTGCAGTTCTTTCAACAATTCACGTTGACGTGCAGTTAAATTCACTGGAGTTTCCACCACAATACGGCAAAGCAAGTCACCTTGCATGCTGGTACGTACCGGTTTAACACCCTTACCACGTAAGCGGAACAGTTTACCTGTTTGCGTACCTTCCGGAATTTTCAGGCTAACACGGCCATCCAGCGTGGGAATCTGAACTTCCTTACCTAGGGCTGCATCAGCAATTGATACCGGCACATCCATATACAGGTCAGCGCCATCACGCTGGAAGATTTCATGCTCGCGCACCACCACTTCTACGTACAAGTCACCTGACTGACCGTCACGGATCGCTTCACCCTTACCAGTCAAGCGTACGCGGTCGCCATTGTCCACACCCGCAGGAATAGTGACTTCCAATGTTTGCTGACGATCCGACACACCCGAACCATGACATTTATTACATGGATTCTTGATGATCTTGCCCTGACCGCGACAGGTACTACAAGTTTGCTGTACCGAGAAGAAACCTTGCTGCATACGCACTTGACCGGCACCATGACAGGTACGGCAGGTTTCTACATCGTTTGGATTTTGTGAACCCTTACCATCACAGGCGTCACACGGTGCCGGTGCAGTAAAAGTAATGGTTTTCTTGACGCCTTTGACCGCTTCTTCCAGGGTCAGTTCCATGACATAGCGTAAGTCGGAACCACGGCGTGCACGTTGCTGGCCACGACCACCGCCGCCACCAAAAGCACCACCGAAAATATCACCGAACTGGCTGAAAATGTCTTCTGCGCTGAAACCACCGCCGAAGCCGCCACCGCCGCCCATACCACCTTCAAAGGCCTGATGGCCCATACGGTCGTACATGCTGCGCTTTTCACCATCAGAGAGCACTTCATAGGCTTCTGCTGCTTCTTTGAATTTCTCTTCAGCTTCAGCATTGTCCGGGTTACGGTCTGGATGATATTTCATCGCCAACTTACGGTAGGCTTTTTTGATTTCATCATCACTAGCGGTTTTAGCGACGCCCAAAACCTCATAATAATCACGTTTAGCCATGTCTGGCGATGCTCCTCACGGAATTTGTTTAATATTCAACTGAGGTCTGAAATTGGGGTCAAACCGAGTTTTACAAGGGGAAATATGAAAAAATTATCAAATGGAGCGTAAAACGCTGTCCTTCAGAGCAGAGATATAAGCGACACGACATGAAATGTCGTTGGGTTTTTTTAAATCAACAACTTTAATTTATTATGAGCTAATATAAGCCCATGAAAACACTTAAATTACGCATAAAAGACAAACATTGCAAGGTGCTAGGTCAATTAGCATCTGAGGTAAACTTTGTCTGGAATTATGTGAATGATTTAGGGTTTAAACATTTAAAAAGAAAAGGTGAATTTCTATCGGCTTACGATGTAGCGAAATACACAAAAGGTGCATCTAAAGAATGCAGCCTACATAGTCAAACCATTCAGGCTGTGACAGAAGAATTAGTAACAAGACGCAAGCAATTCAAAAAAGCAAAGCTAAAATGGCGTGTAAGTAACAAGAAATCAGCAAGGCGCTCTCTTGGTTGGATACCCTTTAAAAAGGTTGCCGTTAAATATTCCGATGGCTTAATTCAATATGGAAAAAACAAGTTTGGCATGTGGGATAGCTATGGCCTAAGCAAATACACTGTAAGAACAGGTGCGTTTGTTGAGGATAGTCGTGGGCATTGGTATGTATGCCTTGTTGTAGATTTACCAAAGCAAGAGAAGCCTAAAGCGACTAAAGCAATTGGTATTGATCTAGGCTTAAAGGATATTGCTACCTGTTCTGATGGTACGGTCATTTCAAATCCCAAGTTCTACCGTAAATATGAGCAGAAATTGGGTATTGCTCAAAGAGCAAGAAATAAGAAGCGTGTTCGTGCATTACATGCCAAGATTGCAAACCGTCGTAAAGACCGTTTGCACAAAGCAAGCACTATGCTTGTTCGAAATAATGCACTGATTGTTGTAGGTAGCTTAAGCGCTAAAAAGCTTGTAAAAACTAAAATGGCAAAATCGGTTTTAGATACAGGGTTTTCAAAACTCAAAACAATGCTCAAGTATAAATGCGAGAACGCAAGTGTATTGTTTGAAGAAGTCAATGAAGCCTATACCACCCAGATCTGCTCGTGCTGTAAGCGAATATCAAGCAGTAGTCCAAAAGGTAGGGTTGATCTTGGAATAAGAGAATGGACATGCCAGAACTGCGGTACAGTCTGGCAGCGGGATTTGAATTCCGCCCTGAACATACTTGCGCTTGGGCATAAGCGTCTCGCAGGAGGAATCCTCTTGCTTTAGCTGGGGGAGGATGTCAAACGCTTTAGAACACAGCTTTATTTTGAGAGAATTTATAAATACCTTTAAACCAGGCATTGATCAGGAAAATAAAGGCAATAAAGCTGAAAATCACCCCGGTCACCACACAGGCTTTGACCCATAACTGGCTGTCCCAGGCAAAGAAAAACAGGGGAATAAACCACAGTGCAGCAAAGATCGCCAAAATGGTATAAATCACGATATTACGCATGATCCATAGTGCCTGTGCTTGTAACCAGACTTCAGCATAATCAACCTGGGTAACTTTACGGGCCAACCAGTAAGCAAAAAGTCCACTAAATAGCGTAAATAAGGCCAAAAACATGAAGACATAAGCCATCGCTACGGAACGTCGCATCTTGGTTAATGTAGTTTGAGTCATGTTTGGTTTAACCTCATTACCGGATTGGCAGTTCGGCCAATGCAGTAGTTACTTATTTTTTTAAATTATAAAAATCTCAGCTGCTACTATATTGAAAATTTCAATATTTCGCACCTGAAATTATGACAATTTTAAACAGAATTTAAACTTTTTTTCACTTTAAACCATTGTGCATATAAGGCAGGCAGGAAAAACAGGGTCAGAAGTGTCGCCACAATTAAACCGCCCATAATGGCCACTGCCATCGGCCCGAAAAAAATACTGCGGGACAAGGGAATCATGGCTAAAACAGCGGCCAGTGCGGTCAAGACAATCGGGCGACAACGGCGGACTGTGGCATTGATAATGGCATCCCATGGGGATTCTCCGGCCTGAATATCCTGCTCGATCTGGTCAATCAGAATCAGGGAATTTCGCATGATCATTCCAGAAAGCGCAATCGTCCCGAGCATGGCCACAAAACCGAAAGGTTTATTGAAAAGTAACAGGAATAACACCACTCCGATAATGCCTAAAGGCGCGGTCAGGAACACAATAAAGGCCCGTGAGATGCTCTTGAGCTGAATCATTAACAGGGTCATCACTACCGCCAGGAATAAAGGCATGCCAGCATTGACCGAGTTCTGTCCACGCGCGGATTCTTCGACCGTACCGCCGACTTCCAGCAGATAGCCATTCGGCAACTCAGCTCGAAGTTGGTGCAGTGAATCGTGTAATTCATTCACCACAGTGGCCGGCTGTAAGGCCGTGCGAATATCGGCACGCACCGTGATGGTCGGTAAACGATTCCGATGCCAGATCAAGCCTTCTTCAAAGCTATATTCAATGTTGGCAAGCTGTGCCAACGGTACCGAAGTACCACGTGACGTCGGTATCGCCAGACTGCTTAAAGAAGCGACATCAACGCGTTCAGCCTGCGCACCACGTAAACGGATTTCAATCAGTTCACGCTTTTCCCGATACTGATCAATGCCGGCCCCCAAAATCGAGCTGTTCAGCACATTGGCCAGTTCGCTGCTAGTCACGCCCAACTGACGGGCACGATCCTGATCGATCTCCAGTTTGATGACTTTGCTCGGCTCACCCCAGTCTAGATGTACATTGGTGGTATTCGGATTGTCTCCCACGGTGGCTGCAACTTTCTGCGCCCATTCACGAACCAGTCCCAGATCTTCACCAGAGACCCGGAACTGCAATGGATAACCGACTGGAGGGCCATTTTCCAGCAGGGACACCCGGGTACGGACTTCCGGTAATAACAGCCGAATCTGGTCACTCAAGGATTGACGGATTTCGTTACGATCTTCCAAAGAGGATGCCAGCACCACAAACTGGGCAAAACTGGTTTGCGGCAGCTGCTGATCCAGCGGTAAATAGAAACGCGGAGAACCCATCCCGACATAGGCCACATAGTTATCAATACCCTCTTGTTTCGATAAAAAGGCTTCGACTTTTTTTACTGCAGCTTCAGTGGCTTTCAGTGATGCACCTTCTTCAAGTTTGAGATCCACCAGAATTTCAGCTCGATTTGAAGGTGGAAAAAACTGCTGCGGCACCAGCTTAAACATTAAAATGGACAGGATAAAAATCCCGACCGTGGCAGCAATGACAGTTTTACGATAGGTCACACAGGCATCGACCCAACGACGAAAACCCTGATAAAACCGGGTTTGATAAGGATCATAATGTTCGCTGGCATGATGCACAATCGGCTGAGGTTCTGGCTGTTTGCACAGACGTGCCCAAAGCCGCTGATACCACGGTGCTTTTTGAATTAAATCTTTGTTGAAATCCGGTAAAAGTTTATCGCCTAAATATGGCACAAACAGTACCGCGGCCAGCCAAGATACCAGCAATGCGATGGTCACTACCTGGAAAATCGAACGGGTATATTCCCCGGTACTCGAAGCTGCAGTGGCGATCGGCAGAAAACCGGCAGCGGTAATCAGGGTCCCGGTCAGCATAGGAAAAGCCGTGGTGCGCCAGGCATGCCCGGCCGCCTGTAAACGGCTATAACCCTGCTCCATCTTAATCGCCATCATTTCAATGGCGATAATGGCATCATCGACTAGCAGACCGAGGGCCAGAATCAGCGCCCCCAAGGAAATTTTATGCAGTCCGACATCAAACAGCTGCATACCGGCAAAGGTCATGGCCAGCACCAGCGGAATCGAGAAAGCCACCACCAGACCGGTCCGGAAACCGAGCGAGAAAAAACTGACCAGCAATACGATAATCACCGCTTCTGCCAGCACTTTCATAAATTCGTTAATACTGCGTTTAACTGCCACCGGCTGATCGGAGACTTTTTGCAGTTCCATGCCGAGGGGCAGGGCTTTTTGCAGGCGGGCGAATTCCTGTTCCAGATTTTTACCCAAAGCAATGATGTCCCCGCCCTTGCGCATCGATACAGCAATACCAATGCCGTTTTCGCCCATAAAGCGCATCCGCGGTTGTGCCGGATCACTAAAGCCTCGATAGACTTCTGCGACATCCCCCAGCTGAATAGTTTTGCCATTGACCAGCAGCGGCATCTGTCTTAACTCTTCAACACTGTTTAATGCACCACTGACCCGCACCTGAATCCGGTCTGAACCGGTTTCAAAAAAACCGGACTGGGTGGTGGCATTTTGCTGCTGCAGGGCTTGCTGAATCGCCATGACTGGAACGCCCAGCTGAATGGCCTTGGTATTGGAAATCTCAATCCAGATTTTCTGGTCTTGCAGGCCAATCAGTTCAACTTTGGCGACATCTTTGACCCGTTGCAGTTGCAGCTGTAAGCGGTCGGCGTATTCCTTGAGGGTCGCATAGTCAAAATCTTTACCCTTGAGCACATAAATATTGCCAAAGGTATCGCCGAATTCATCATTAAAGAACGGCCCTTGTACTCCTTGTGGCAATTCATGCCGGATATCGCCCACTTTCTTGCGCACGTTATACCAGACATCCGCGACATCTTTCGAAGCCAGAGAATCCTTGGCAACAAAAGTCACCATGGATTCACCCGGACGTGAATAGGCCATGATGCGGTCATACTGTCCCGTGGTCATCAGTTCCTTTTCAATCCGGTCAGTGACCTGTAGGGATACTTCTTTGGCACTGGCACCCGGCCAATAGGTCTGGATCACCATGACTTTAAAAGTAAAAGGCGGATCTTCACTTTGTGACAGTTGGGAATAAGAGACAATGCCGATCAGACCCAGCAGGATCATAAAATACAGCACCAGACCTTTATTTTTTAAGGCCCATTCCGACAGGTTAAAGTTCATGCTTAACTCCCTGCCTGAATGGTCACACGACGGTTTTCACGATCAATCGGATTGATTTTTTGCTGGTTACGCAGCAGATGTACGCCGCCAATCACTACATAATCTTCCGGCTTGAGGCCACTGAGTACAGGAACACTGTCCCGGCCATAGGCACCGAGCTGAACCGGAACTTTACGCAAGGTATGATCCGGCTGGACCACCATCACATAAGCCTGCTGATCCGTTGCCGAGACACTGGATAGCGGCACACTGAGCATATTGTCGCGGCTGTGCTGAAAAAATACCCGGGCACTTTGCCCCAGCTGGATCTGACCATTGCCTTCACGTAAGGAAACTTTAACCCGAAAGGTCCGCGACTGGTCCGCTGCTGGTGAAATCTCGCGGACAAAAGCGGCAAATTCCTCTTCAGGTTTGGACCATAATGTCACTGTAGCTGCCTGTCCAACCTTGATCTCCGAAATAGCCTGTTCCGGTACGCCAATTACCACTTCACGCTCACCGGCAATCGCCAGTTCATACGCCGCCTGCCCGGCAGCCACCACCTGTCCTGTTTCTATATTGCGTGCAGTGATCACGCCGTTTCTGGTGGCAATCAGCTGGTTATAAGCAGTCTGGTTTTTAGCGGTATCGTAGTTGGATTGTGCCTGTTTCAGATTTGATAGGGCGGTCTTGTACTGGTTTTCGATCGCGTCATATTGTGAGCGGCTCACGGCATTGGATGGCAATAACTGCTTGAAACGTTGTAATTCATCCTGAGCAATCTTAGTAGCAGACTGCGCGCTTTCCAGCTGGGCACGTGCTGCATTCAGCTGCAGCTGGGCATCTTTGACATCCAGAGTTGCCAGGACTTGCCCGGCTTTGACCTGGTCACCCACATCAGCGAAGCGCTGGGTCACCTGCCCAGCGACCCGAAATGCCAGCGCCGTTTGCTGGCGTGCCTGCACATCACCGGCATAACTTTTTAATTCATGCTGTGAAGTGGTGGGTGTCGCCACCATGACAAAGGGAACTTCCTGTTGTGCTGCAGCAGTATCTTTGCTGCACCCGCTTAAAGTCACGCTGCAAAGCACCACCATGCCAGCCAATACGCTGTAAATCCTGCTCATCTTATTCGCTCTTATCTGATCGTCTTTTTTAGGGCAAACTATGCTGATATATTGAATTGCTTGTTTTTTAATTAATATACCACCCGGTACACTAATTAAAACTCAAGCTTCAAAGCAATGACCGTATTGACTTTTTTTGGAAGAAATTGTGCAAATACCTGTAGGACGACCCAAGGATCTGGAAAAGCGTCAGCGCATCCTCAGCGTGGCCAAAGCGCTGTTTTTAGCGCATGGCTATCATGCCTCCAGCATGAACCAGATTGCACGTGAGGCAGGTGTGACCAAGCTGACGGTGTATAACCATTTTCAGGACAAGGCGACCCTGTTTAGCTGTGCGATTGAGGATACCTGTGAAGCCATTCTGCATGAACATCCTCAGCTCTTGCAGCCGAGCAGTGACTTTGCGCAGGAGTTTTATCAGGCCTGTCAGCGCGCTTTAAATATTATTAATTTACCAGAAGCGATCAAGCTGGACCTGTTACTGATGGAACTGGCCTCGCAGCAAAGTCCTCTGGCAGAACAGTTTTATGAGGCCTCGCATAGCAAACTGGATGCAGTCTGGAATGATTTCTTTGCTCTGGCCCAACAGTACAGCTTTATTCAGGTCGATCTTCCAGAAAAACAGACCGAGCTGATCGTGTCCCTGCTGACCGGAACCCGTCATCAGAAAATCCTGCTGGGTCTCAGCCCTCCCCCTTCAAGCGCAGAACAGCAACAGATCATTAGCGAGGCCATTGAACTGTTTATGCTGAAATATGCTCTGCCTGACTAAAGCCTTCTCTCAGGATCGAGCACCGATAACCATATGTGGCCTAAAATTTGCTAAAAAAGCAGCCAATGCTCTGCAACTTTTGTCTCTAAGGGACTTGGATTGTCATGCAGTCGCGGTATAGTCAAAGCATGCATGTGAGGGAATAAAAAATGATTCAACAGATTGATGCACCACTACGCGAAGACGTACGCTTACTGGGTAATTTGCTTGGGGAAACCTTAAAATTACATGCCGGGCAGGATTTGTTTAATCAGATCGAGCAGATCCGTGCCCTATCCAAAGGCGCTCGCGATGGACAGGTCGAAGCAGAAAAACAACTGGAACAACTATTTTTGAGTCTAGAAGATGCAGAAATCCTGCCGCTGACCCGCGCCTTTACCCACTTTTTAAACTTTGCCAATATTGCCGAACAATATCATGTGGTACGTCGTCGCCGTCAGAGCGAGTTTGATGACACTGCAGAATCGCCCAATCCTCTGGTGCCTTTATTTGAAAAATTTAAACAGCAGGAGATTTCTGCCGATACGCTGTATCAGCAAATCTGTGAACTGAAAATTGAACTGGTTCTGACCGCGCATCCCACAGAAGTCAGCCGCCGTACCCTGATTCAAAAATATGACGGTATCAATAATGCCCTGTCCAAATTTGACCAGCAGAAACTGACTCCACGTGAACGTCAGGCAGTTCTGGCCGATCTGAAACAGCTGATCAGCTCTGCCTGGCAAACCGATGAAATCCGTCAGCATCGTCCAACTCCGATTGATGAAGCCAAATGGGGCTTTACCACCATTGAGCAGACCTTGTGGAATGCGGTTCCGAAATTTATCCGGGAACTGAATAGCATGGTCACAGAACAGTGTGCTCAGAACCTGCCCCTAGATGTGGCACCGGTACGTTTTGCCTCCTGGATGGGCGGTGACCGCGACGGCAACCCGAATGTGACCCATACCGTCACCCAGGAAGTGCTGTGGCTGTCGCGCTGGAAAGCAGCCGACCTTTATGTACGCGATATTGAAAACCTGCGCTGGGAACTGTCTATCCAGCAATGTAGCCCGGAAATTTCCGAAGCCTTGGGCCAGCCCCATCCTGAACCCTACCGTGAATATTTACGTGACACCCGTACCCGCCTGAAAGCCACACGGCACTGGCTGGCAGAAAAATTAAAAGGCAATGATGCCGATGACAGTCTGGTGATTAAAAGTAAAGACGAACTTTTACAGCCACTCCTGACCTGCTACCGTTCGCTGATGGACTGCAATCTGGCCGAAATTGCCAATGGCAGCCTGCTGGACTTTATTTACCGGGTCAACAGTTTTGGGATCGAACTGCTAAAACTGGATATCCGTCAGGAATCGGGTCGTCACCGTCAGGCGATTTCTGCGATTACCGAATATTTAGGACTGGGGAATTTTGAAACCTGGACTGAACAGGCACGGCAAAACTTTTTACTGCAAGAGCTGCAAAGCAAACGTCCGTTGCTGCCAAAACATCTGAATGAGCCAGCAGGCAGCCTGATTGAACATCCGGATGTACAGGAAGTGTTTGCCACCATGCGTACGCTAGCCGAGCAACCGAGCGAATCTCTGGGTGCTTATATCATCTCGATGGCGGAATATCCAAGTGATGTGCTGGCGGTTTTATTGCTACAGAAAGAAGCCGGCATCAAGCAGGCGCTACGGGTGGTTCCCCTGTTTGAAACCTTAAAAGATCTGGATGGCGCAGCCGCAACCATGTCGACCCTGTTCAATATGCACTGGTACAAACAGCATATTCAGGGCAAACATGAGGTCATGATTGGCTATTCGGATTCTGCCAAGGATGCTGGTTTTATGTCGGCCAACTGGGCCCAATATCGTGCCCAGGAAGAACTGACCGCAGTTGCCCAACAACATGGCGTGCAATTGACCCTGTTCCATGGTCGTGGCGGTTCAATTAGCCGTGGCGGTGCGCCAACCCAGCAGGCACTCTTCTCTCAACCGCCAGGGTCGATTTCAGGTGCGATCCGGGTGACTGAACAGGGCGAAATGATCCGTTTCAAATTCGGTCTGGAAGAAATCGCCCTGCAGAATCTGGAAATTTATACCGCTGCAACACTGGAAGCGACCTTACTCCCGCCACCTGAACCCAAACAGGAATGGCGCGACTTGATGCATCAAATGACCGAGCTATCGGTGCAGGTCTATCGCCAGACCGTCCGGGAAAATCCGCATTTTGTGAAATACCTGCGTACCGTCACGCCAGAACTTGAACTGCAAATGCTGCCACTGGGTTCACGGCCGGCGAAACGTAAAGTCAGTGGTGGGATTGAATCACTGCGAGCGATTCCCTGGGTCTTTGCCTGGACCCAGATTCGCCTGATGTTACCGGCCTGGCTCGGTACCGGTGCTGCATTAAATGCGGTACTGGATCAGGGACAACGCACGGTACTGGATGAGATGCTGGCAGAGTGGCCGTATTTTCAGACCCTGATTGATATGCTGGAAATGGTACTGTCCAAAGCCGATGCCAATGTGGCGCTATATTATGAATCGCATTTGACTCAGGATGAAGATCTTAAAGTTCTGGGAACAGAACTGCGTCAGCGTTTGCAGGATGCTGTACAAACCCTGTTGAGCTTAAAAGGCGAATCGAAACTCCTGAGCAGTAACGGTGTACTGGATCAGTCGATGAAAGTACGTAAACCCTATTTGTTACCGCTGCACTTACTGCAAGCTGAACTGATGAAACGTCGCCGTTTATATCTGGAACAGCAGCAGGCTGAAAATACCCCGGTCGATCATGCCTTAATGGTCAGCATTGCCGGCATTGCAGCCGGTTTACGTAATACCGGCTGATTTTTCGCCCTCGCATTCAAAGCACATCCTGGTGATGTGCTTTTTTTGTACATGAATTGGCCAAAACCACTCACTGCATCGTATTTTTTATAACTAAAATAACAAATCTTTATGAGTGAATTTTAAGCATAGCTATATGATTAATCCACTGATTTAACGCTACTTTTATATTAAAAATATTTACCAATTGATAAAAAATAAATAAAAGTCAATGAATTAACTTGAACAAAAAGTTGAAAGGAGTGATTAAAACTTCCAAAAAACCGGAGTATGATGTGCACAATTTATCTTTTGAGTGCTCATTTTATGTCCAGTTGGTTTCCCAAATGGCGCCCGTATGAGGGCAGTATCGATGCACGACCAGTAGGTACCGCAGAGTATTTGCCACCCGCACAAACGGTAGTTTTGGGTGTACAGCATGCCTTTGCCATGTTTGGCGCAACCGTACTGGCACCTTTTTTAATGGGCTTTGATCCAAACCTGGCAATTTTAATGTCAGGGATCTGTACCATCCTGTTCTTTTTAATCACCGGTGGCCGGGTTCCAAGTTATCTAGGTTCAAGCTTTGCCTTTATTGGTGTGGTCATCGCAGCAACTGGTTATGCGGGTGGTGGCGGACTGAATCCGAATATTGGCGTTGCAGCAGGCGGGATTATCGCATGTGGCATCTTCTATGCGCTGATGGGCTTTCTGGTCATGGCGACGGGCACCCGCTGGATCGAAAAGCTGATGCCACCGGTAGTGACCGGTGCCGTGGTGATGATCATTGGCCTGAACCTTGCTCCAGTCACGGTTAAAAGCGTCATGGGCAACACCTTTAATATGTGGATGTCTCTCGTTACCGTGATGTGCATGGGCTCGATTGCCGTCTTTACCAAAGGCCTGCTGCAACGCCTGCTATTATTGGTCGGTCTGTTACTGGCCTATCTGATCTATTTCATGCTCAGCAATGTCATGGGTTATGGCACTGCAATCAACTTCCTTCCCATTCAGCAAGCAGCCTGGTTCGGTTTACCGACCTTCCATGCACCGACCTTTGAATTGAATGCCATGCTGATCATTGCGCCGATTGCCTTGATTCTGGTGGCTGAAAATCTGGGCCATATTAAAGCCGTAGGTGCGATGACCGGTGAAAACCTGGATCCGCATATTGGTAAAGCCTTTGTTGCAGATGGTATTGCCACGACTTTAGCGGGTGGTGTGGGTGCGCCGGGTATGACCACCTATGGTGAAAACATTGGCGTGATGGCCGTAACACGGGTCTACTCGACTATCATCTTTGCCGTCGCGGGTGTCTTTGCTGTGTTCCTGGGTTTATCGCCTAAGTTTGGTGCGATTATTCATACGATTCCGACAGCGATTCTGACCGGTGCTTCGATTATAGTCTTTGGTTTGATTACTATTGCTGGTGCCAAAATCTGGATTGAGAACAAGGTCGATTTTTCGCAGAACAAGAACCTGATGGTGGCTGCGGTGACCATTATTTTAGGTACGGGTGATTTTGCCCTGACTTTTGGTAGCTTCAATCTGGGTGGTATTGGTACGGCAACGTTTGCAGCCCTGTTCTTAAACTGGTTCTTCAGTCTGGTCGATAAAAAATAAAATTCAGCGATGCCTGGGCACAGCCTGTTGCAAGCAAAAAGACCGAACATATATGTTCGGTCTTTTTGTAGCCTAAAACAGTCTGTCTAGAATGAACTGTTTTAAGTGACTGGCAATTGATTCACGTTGGCTTATTTCTGTTTTTTAAGCGCTTGCTTCAGTTGCTTCAATTTGCCTTTATGTTTTGAAATCTTTTTCAAACGTGCTTTGATTTCTTGCTTTAAAGATTTAACTTGCTTAGCCATGGTATTACTCCCTAGTAAGGCTATTCGTTAGGCTTGTGTTGTTTCACAAAACCACGAATAAATTTTCTTAATTCACGAGCAGCACTAGTATCCAGTTCTTCGCAGAGACGAATAAATTCATCACGCTCCGTACTCTGAATACGAATTAAAAGTTGTCCATCTTTCTTGCCTGTCTTTATTTTTTTTATTTGCTCGCTCATTGCTTATCTCTCCAAAATAAAGACTGCTTTGCAAAAGATGTATATACAATATATATACTTTTTAAATTAAATCAAACTTACATTGTAAAAATATTTAATAAAATCAATTTCTTTTTTTTACTACAATTTCTATAAAACCGTGCAAAGCCTGTCCAGGCAAGGCTTTAGGCAATTGGCTGAATGGGCTTTTTATGGATAAATTATTTTTGCAAAAAGGCGATATTATGCTTAAAAATCGCCATGGCTACAGCAAGATCTCCTGCATAGCTTGAAGATCGTCCGGCGTAGTTGAACTGAAATGAGCCTGTTTAAGGACGAAACTCTTTCAGTTCACGTTGAATAAAGTATTGGAACATTTCACGGTATAGATGTTCAATAAACTCCTGATCGAGGCCCTGCTTTTGCGCCAATGCCCTAACATTTTCTACAATCTGTTCCATACGTTCTGGTGACTGCAAATCGGTTTCGGTTTTTTTGAAACGGGTGGTTTGATCAACATAAAAT
The DNA here is from genome assembly GCF_019343495.1 of Acinetobacter lwoffii. Taxonomy (NCBI): domain Bacteria; kingdom Pseudomonadati; phylum Pseudomonadota; class Gammaproteobacteria; order Moraxellales; family Moraxellaceae; genus Acinetobacter; species Acinetobacter lwoffii. The sequence goes on from NZ_CP072549.1 coordinate 2,166,349, forward strand.
TGACGCGCAGCGATCAGCTCAACTAAAGCTCTATCAATGGCATCGATCTGTTGACGTGCATGTTCTAGTGATTCAGCTTTGATCTTTTCCATGTTTTTTCAGTTCACTTTCAGTTTGATTATTACTTTTATACTTTTCTTCTAACACATTACTGAAAATACTTTCAATCATCCAGACCCGATATAAGCTATTAAATGTATAACTTTGATCATCTATCCGCAGTTCCAGTACCGGAAAGTTCGGCTGCGACTTCATTTCACAGAGCATATCATTGTCCTGCAGCTTCACCAGAATATCGTTCTGGGTCAGATCTACAATATTTAACTGTTGCTGCAAAAGTTTGAAATGGGGTGCATAAGACAGGTCTTCACCACGGGTCCAGACAGCCTGCAAGATCTGGTACATCGCCTCAATCCGCTGCTCCTCGGGACAGCTATAAAATAACTGTGCCATTGGCGCAATCGCCTGCTCGGTCGGTCGGCAAAACGGGGTAAATTCTACGTCCGTCCGTTTGGATAAACGTGTGGCCAGACTCCAGTCAAACTCATCCCGGCCACGATAGGACAAGGGATAGACATTCAACTGGATATTATAATAATCGGCCAGTTCTTCCTTGATATAGGCCAGCAAAAGCCAGGAGATCGGATCTTCCAGCGCGATATACAAGTCCAGTTCCGGATCCATCGACTGGATCTCGTTCAGCTCTTCAGCATCACTGATCAGATGCTCACGCCATTCAATGTGATCGATCATAAAAATCGGATTACCGGTCAGCAGTTTTTGCTGCTCCAGACGCCGGGTCAGACGCAACAGGTCATCGACTGCCTGATACTGGCGTCCGCCTAAATTAAAATAGCTGGCCAGAATCGGGGTCTGGTCAAAAATACGTTCGGGAAAGTTCTGTGGCTGATGATGACGACTGGCCATGGCATAAAGGGTTCGTAATTTTCCGGTCTGTTTTTGCCACAACATATGAAACACATCTTCCAGCAAATACAGAAAATCCTGCCCGCGCAGCGGGGTATGCCGTAAAATCAGTTCCGCCTGTTGCAAGGCTTCAGCGCTGGGCAATTCTGGCGTGTCATGAAAACTAAAACGATGCTGTTTCGACAGAATCTTGGCATCATTTAGGGTGTAGTGCTGCCATTCATCAAAAGACATCTGATTTGGGGGGGCTGCATGCGAACTGGAAATAATTACTTTCAGCGGCTTGAGCTGCGGACTTAAAATTTCTTCGAGCTGGGGCAGCTGCTGTACCGCCAGATAGCTGTACACATCATCCAGTCTTAAATGGATACTCAGCCCATCTTGAATAGATAACACCGTTTGACGGATTGGTTTCTGGTAAAACCAACTCGATCGGATTGGATCAAACCAACGGCGTAACAGGGACATGAGTTCGGCCTCGACAAAGATGACGGTGTGCAGTTCAAAAAATTGAATCTGTACAGAATAATCTATTTTTAAGATCGCAGAGCCAAAGCCCTGCATGGTGTAAAAACTTATATCAAGTCTTGACATACTCCCGCCACTTTCGACTAGCTCAAGTGGGGGATTCTAAAAGCAAAAGCTCTTAGGTGACTTCCTCACGGATTTCACTTGCTTTCTGCTTCACAGGGCGACCTTTACCGCATCTTCCCTCGACAGACAAAACGGTGTGTCCCACCGCTAAAATGTTACGAGAAGCGTTAATATCTGCATTCTCGCTAAAACCACAACTAACACACTCAAACTTAGCCTGAGTAGGTCTATTTTCTTTTGCAACGTGACCACATGAACTACAAGTCTGACTTGTATATTTAGGGTCAACTTTAACGAGTAAACCACCTCGCCATTGCTGTTTGTACACCAACATATTAACAAGCATTGACCAACCTTGATCTAGGATTGATTTGTTCAAGCCTGATTTAGCTTTAACATTCTTTCCTTTTTCTTCGATTGAGCCTTTGGCTGACTTCGACATATTGGCTACTTTTAAGTCCTCAACTACGATCATTGCGTGGTTTTTGCTGAGAGTTGTCGTGACTTTGTGCAAGTAGTCATGCCGAATATTGGCAATATGATGATGTAATTTATTGATCTTTAAATTAAGTTTTTTCCAATTTTGACTAAATTCGGTTTTCTTTCTCAACTTGCGTTGAAGCCTAGCCAACTTTACTTGATTGGCTTTAAAACTATTGATTGGGTCAAATACCTGACCTGTTGATATTGTAATTAATTGCTTAATGCCAAGATCAACACCAATTGCAGATTTTGATGGATGAATTGGTTGTTCGATTTCACGGTTAGTACAAAATGAAACATACCAAAGCCCACAAATTTTCTTAATTGTAATACTTGTGATTTTACCAACAATTTCTTGTGATTTTTTAAATCTTATCCAACCTGTTTTTTTAGGCAAAGAAACTCGATCACCAATAACCTCACAATCTGCAAATGGAAGTCTAAAAGATTGCTCACCATCTGATTTCTTCTTGAATCTTGGCATGAGTGGTCTAAGCTGAATCTCACCACCATCAGCCAATTTAAAAAAATTGGGTTTACGTGGTTTCCGCTTGTTTTGCTTTAAACGAGCTTGTTCTTTTTTGTTGTAAAACTTACCCCATGCTTGAGCAAGATCACGTATTTTTTGCTGTAAGCAAGCTGAATATGTTTGACCAAGAAAAGAAAATTCAGGTGTTTTTTTAAGGGGCACTAATTTTTTTTCAATGCTTTCGTAACGAATATATTCATCTTTAGCAAACATTTCAAATGATTTAGCGAGAATTTGATTCCACACAAAACGAGCAGAACCTATTGCTTGATTAAGCAATATTTCCTGTTCTTGGTTAGGCAGAAGCCTAAACTTGTAGTGTTGTGAAATCTTCATTAAATCATTGTTTATAAAAGAATTGTAGTGTTTAAATTATAGCAAAAATAAGCAATAAAACCAAGAAAACATTATCTTTAATATGGCTATCGCCACTCGCTTGTATCCTCCACCTGACTGTCGGTGAGGGTCTTACGCCCGATTAAGATAAGCAAATGTTCAATGTTTAACAATGGATTAGAGGTCAAGATTCAGGTCAGTGACTGCACCGGTTTCTGCACCTGAAGTCAGTTTGGCGAATTTGGCCAGCGCACCGTGAGTATAGTTTGGCTGAGGTTTGGTCCAGGCCGCTTGACGTGCGGCAATTTCTTCTTCCGCAACATGCCAGGTCATTTCCCGGGTTTCAGCATTAATTGAAATCTGGTCACCATTTTTCACCAGACCAATCGGGCCACCCTCATAAGCTTCTGGCGTCACATGACCAATCACAAAGCCATGACTGCCACCAGAGAAGCGTCCGTCAGTAATTAAAGCCACCGAAGCGCCCAGACCTTTACCAATAATCGCAGAAGTCGGTTTCAGCATTTCCGGCATGCCCGGACCACCTTTAGGGCCGACGCCACGAATCACCACCACTTCACCCGGCTGGACTTCACCATCCAGAATCCCGCGCATGGCACCCTGCTCGCCTTCAAATACCCGGGCCGGACCAGCAAAATGCAGACCTTCCTTACCGGTAATCTTGGCCACGGCGCCCTTCGGCGACAGATTGCCTTTTAAAATCACCAGATGAGAGTCTTTTTTCACGGGCGCATCAAAAGGCAGAATAATCTGCTGGCCTTCTGGATAGTCCTGAACCTCGGCCAGGTTTTCTGCCAGGGTTTTTCCGGTCACCGTCAGGCAGGAACCATCCAGCATGCCGGCATCCAGCATGCGCTTCATCAGCGGTTGAATCCCACCGATGGCAATCAGTTCAGACATTAAATACTTACCAGATGGGCGCACATCGGCCACCACCGGAATATCTTTACCAATCCGTACGAAATCATCAAGACTCAATTCAACCCCTGCGGTATGCGCCATGGCCAAAAGATGCAGTACACCATTGGTCGAGCCACCCAACGCAATCAAAACCTTGATCGAATTTTCAAAGGCAGCCTTGGTCATGATGTCACGCGGCTTGATATCCAGTCGCAACAGATTCATCACCGCCTCACCGGCACGGGCACAGTCAATTTGTTTGTCATCCGAAACTGCTTCTTGCGCGGACGAACCCGGCAAGCTCATACCGAGTGCTTCAATCGCAGAGGCCATCGAGTTAGCCGTATACATACCACCACAAGAACCCGGACCCGGCAAAGACACTTCTTCAATATGCTTGACCTGAATCGCGTTAATTTCACCTTTGGCATATTGACCGACCGCTTCAAATACCGAAATCATGTCGGTATGGCCTTCGCCTGGTTTGATGGTGCCGCCATAAATAAACAGACCCGGACGGTTTAAACGGGCTAACCCCATAATGCAGCCGGGCATATTTTTATCACAGCCACCAATGGCGATCACCCCATCATAAGCCTGACAGCCCACGACCGTTTCAATCGAGTCTGCGATCACTTCCCGTGACAGCAGTGAATATTTCATGCCTTCCGTGCCATTGGAAATACCATCTGAAATGGTAATGGTATTAAAGATAATCCCCTTGCCGCCTGCCGCACTCACGCCCTGCTCTACAGTTCTGGCCAGACCATCAATATGCATATTACAAGGCGTGACATTGGCCCAGGTCGAGGCAATACCAATAAATGGACGTTCAAAATCAGCATCTTGAAAACCTGTGGCACGCATCATGGAACGGGCTGGTGCATTTTCAATGCCTTCATAAACGGGGGCTGAATGCTCGCGGATATTATCTTTACTCATTATTTTCTTCCTGGGCGTCGACTGATTTGAAACTTCAGTTTCAGCAATTTATTTTAAGACTATTGTATAGAAAGCATTCGGCATGTAAAAGAAATTACCCTATAGAAAAACATTTTGATGAATACTTAAAAAATTTTAATCACATGATCAAGCGACATGGATGTCGCCGTTTCGCTACTCTACAGGGAAGTAAAGTTAGCGGAACAAGAGCGTTTTGTTACTTTTGCGCCGTCAAAAGTAAGATTCTGCCTGCACAAAGATCATCAGAACTTTTAAAGTTATTAACGCTTTGATTTTAAGTGGATCTTCGATTTTTTTACCATACAGCCTCAAATTACCTGAGTAATTTTTAATGCTATCTCGTAGGCACTTTTACTTTTGCCGGGCCAAAAGTAAACAAAATCCCTTTGTTTGCCCGATATGGCATCCCTGCCATACGGGCAAACGTGCGACTTCCTGTCGCATTCTACTGGGCATAATTTGGAAAGTCTAAAAATAGTTTCTTGTATAAAAAAAGCACCCCATCTGGAGTGCTATTTAAATCTGTAAAATTACAAATTAGATATCACGTACTGCACCTTTCGAGGCACTGGTAGTATGCATCGCATACGCTTTCAGTGCTTTAGACACTTTACGCGGACGCTGTTCCGCAGGCTTCCAGCCTTTGGCTTCTTGTGCTTCACGGCGTGCTGCCATGGTTGCTTCGTCTACGGCCAGGTGAATAGTCCGGTTTGGAATATCAATTTCGATACGGTCACCATCTTCAACCAGACCAATCGCACCGCCTTCCGCAGCTTCAGGAGATACGTGACCGATTGAAAGGCCAGACGAACCGCCTGAGAAACGGCCATCCGTTAAAAGTGCACAGTCTTTACCCAAACCTTTCGATTTAAGATAACTGGTTGGATACAGCATTTCCTGCATGCCCGGACCACCACGTGGACCTTCGTAGCGAATTACCACCACATCACCCGCAGTGATTTTGCCGCCCAGAATCGCTTCTACAGCAGCATCCTGGCTTTCAAACACACGTGCAGTCCCGTTGAATTTCAGGATGGAATCATCCACACCCGCTGTTTTTACGATACAGCCTTCCAGTGCGATGTTGCCATAAAGTACTGCCAGGCCACCATCTTGCGAGAAGGCGTTGGCTGCATTACGGATCACGCCATTGTCACGGTCACCATCTAAACGGGCATAGTAACGGTCTTGTGAGAATGCCGTCTGCGTTGGTACACCGCCCGGCGCTGACTTAAAGAATTGATACACGTCTTCATCTTCAGTACGGATGATGTCCCATTTATCCAAGGCATCTTTTAAAGTTTTTTCATGGACGGTTGGAACAGATGTATCCAGCAAGCCTGCACGATCCAGTTCGCCCAGAATCGACATGATGCCACCGGCACGGTGTACATCTTCCATATGGACATCCTGTTTCGCTGGGGCAACCTTACAAAGAACCGGCACATTACGCGACAAACGGTCGATGTCGGTCATCGTGAAGTCGACTTCAGCCTCGTGTGCTGCTGCCAACAGATGCAGAACCGTATTGGTTGAACCACCCATTGAAATATCCAGCGTCATGGCATTTTCAAACGCTGCTTTGGTCGCGATTGAACGTGGCAACAAGCTGTAGTCATTTTGCTCATAATGACGTTTAGTGATTTCAACAATCAATTGACCCGCACGCTCGAATAATTTTTTACGATTTGCGTGGGTTGCCAGCGTAGAACCATTACCCGGTAAAGATAAACCTAAAGCTTCGGTCAAACAGTTCATGGAGTTGGCGGTGAACATGCCTGAACATGAACCACAGGTAGGACAGGCTGAACGCTCATAAGCTGCCACTTCTTCATCAGTAAAGCTGTCGTCTGCCGCAACCACCATGGCATCCACCAGGTCAATCGCGTGTTCATTGCCACGGATTTTGACCTTGCCCGCTTCCATCGGACCGCCAGAGACAAATACCACCGGAATGTTCAGGCGCATCGCGGCCATCAACATTCCCGGGGTGATCTTGTCACAGTTCGAGATACACACCATCGCATCGGCACAATGGGCATTGACCATGTACTCGACCGAGTCTGCAATCAGATCTCGTGAAGGCAATGAATACAGCATGCCGTCATGACCCATCGCAATACCGTCATCGACCGCAATGGTATTGAATTCTTTTGCTACACCGCCTGACGCTTCAATTTGACGTGCCACCAGCTGACCCAGATCTTTAAGATGCACATGACCCGGTACAAACTGGGTGAACGAGTTCACCACCGCAATAATCGGTTTACCGAAATCTTCATCTTTCATGCCGGTGGCACGCCATAAACCGCGTGCGCCAGCCATATTTCTTCCGTGTGTCGATGTTTTTGAACGATAGTCAGGCATTTTATATTTCCAACAAAGTTTGAGCTTGCAATGAATCGGGCAGATCCACTCTGGCTAAATCATACTGACAAGGAGCTTAAATCAGTTGAATTTTAAACCTATCATACTACAAGCCCTTGATTTACAAGATGGCCTTTTGGGTGTAGATGCAGGCAAAAATGTCTATAGAGAGGTTTGGATGATCTGACGATAAAAATTTCTTAATGAAATCTACTATACCGCCATCATCATCAGGACAATACAAAACTTTCATGAATAATTTTTACAATTTGCATGAGTTTTTTTTATATAAAAATTCCACCGAAATTCAAGTACTCACAGGCCTTATTCGATAAGTTTTTGCAACGATTAGGCTGAAATTTGGCTTTTGGCTTATAATACCCTTTAAGTTTATTTGGAATTTCATGTGTGAAGATCATATTTGCGGGCACACCAGAATTTGCAGCCACAGCATTGGCTGCACTGCTTAAAACCGAACATGAAATTGTTGCGGTCTACACTCAACCGGACCGCAAAGCTGGACGTGGACAAAAACTGAGAGCTTCTGCAGTCAAGCAGCTGGCTTTAGAAAATAATATTCCGGTCTACCAACCGCTTCACTTCAAATCTTCGACTGAAGAAGGTCTGGCAGCGCAAGCGGAACTTAAAGCCTTAAATGCAGATGTGATGGTAGTGGCGGCTTATGGCCTGATCCTGCCACAAGTGGTTCTGGATACGCCAAAATATGGTTGCCTGAATATTCATGGTTCCCTGTTGCCGCGCTGGCGCGGTGCAGCCCCGATTCAGCGCGCGATTGCTACCGGCGATGCCGAGACCGGTGTAACCATTATGAAAATGGCGGCCGGTCTGGATACCGGGGATATGATGTATAAAACATTGTGCCCGATTAGCGCCGAGGATACTTCTGCCAGCCTGCATGACAAACTGGCGTTACAAGGTGCTGAGGCGATTGTGGCCGTGCTCGAATCGGAACAGACTTTACAGCACTATCTTGAGACTCGTGAAGTTCAGGATGAAAGCCTGACTGTTTACGCGCATAAACTGACAAAAGCCGAAGCGCAAATTGATTGGACCCAGCCTGCAGCAGACATTGACCGTAATATTCGTGCCTTTAATCCTTGGCCAGTGGCATTTACCCCGCTTGATGACAGCAACAATTTACGCATCTGGAGTTCATCACTTTCCAAGCAAAACGCAAGCAATGCCCTGCCTGGTGAAGTAATTACCCTGGATAAAGACGGCGTGCATGTAATGTGTGGCGATCAAAATGTCATTTGCATCACCAATCTGCAATGGCCAGGCGGCAAAGCCCTGAATGCTGTTCAAATTAATCAAACTCAAAAACTATCGGTAGGATATAAATTCGCATGAGCCAAATTCAATCATCAGCTAAAAATTTGAATTTGCGCGCGCAAGTTGTAAAAACGCTATTGGCTGTACAAAATGGCCAATCACTTGCTTCTGTACTCAATCAACATATTAATATTGTGTCTGAACGTGACCGTGGTCTTTATCACGAGTTAACGCTAGGCTGTTTACGTCAGTGGCATGGCCTGAAAGCCATCACCCTGCCGCTATTAACCAAACCTCTTGATAACCAGGCTCTAGAAAGCTGCTTATATTTGGGTTTGTACCAGATTCTATGTACGCGTATTCCGGCACATGCTGCGATTTCAGAAACCGTCACTGCAGCCAAACAGCTGGGATTTGAACCTTTAAGCGGTCTGGTCAATGCGGTACTGCGTCGTGTTTCACGTGAAACAGAAGAATTTGACCTGGCTTTAAATCAGGCGCATGGCCTGCCAAGCTGGCTCTACAAGCGTTTAAAGAAAGACTGGCCGGAACAGCTTGCCGAGCTGTCACATGACTTGAAACAGATTGCGCCGCTTACCTTGCGTGTCAATATCAATCAGGTCAGCCGTGATGAATATCTGGAAATTCTGGAAGAAGAAGGCTATGAAGCACGTGCCTGTACTCTTTCTGAAGTTGGGATTGTACTGGAACAGAATGTGCATATTCCGAACCTGCCGGGCTATGAAGCCGGCGGTTTCTCGGTGCAGGATGAACATGCCCAGCTGTGTGCGACCTTAGTTCCTGACCTTGAAGGCAAAATCGTAGTAGATGCCTGCGCTGCGCCAGGGGGTAAGACTGCGCATATCTTGGAAAAATACAGCCCGAAAAAACTGTATGCCATTGATCAGGATGCTAAACGTTTAGTCCGTGTGGCAGAAAATCTGGAACGTTTACTGTTAACTGAATATGCCGACGTTGAAATTATCGCGGCTGATGCGATCACCTGGACCGCTCCGGAGCCGGTCGATTGTATCGTACTGGATGCACCATGCTCTGCAATTGGTGTGATCCGTCGTCATCCGGATATTCGCTTGTTACGTCACTCTACAGATATTCCGCAAACGGTACAGCTGCAAAAGCAGATTCTGGAAAATATGTGGCAGCAACTGAAAGTCGGTGGTACTTTGCTGTACATCACCTGTTCAATTCTGAAAGCCGAAAACGAACAGCAGATGGTCGAATTCTTTGCTCAACATGCCGATGCCAAAGAAATCAAAATCGAAGTCGATTGGGGCATCGAACAGATTCATGGCCGTCAATTGTTACCGAAAGCGGATCAAGGCGACGGCTTCTTCTATTGCCGTATTGAAAAAACGGCATAAATCATGCGTTTAAAATGAAAGGCAGCCTAAGCTGCCTTTTTTATATCTCGTGATTTAGTGAATATGAGGTTTATTGAATAAACTTAAAAATCACCAGACTGCTGGCCAATGCAGCCATGCCACTGACCAGCCCATATACCGTTTCATGTCCTTTGGCATAGCGTTTTGCCGTCGGCAATAATTCATCCAGTGCCAGATAAACCATCACGCCGCCAATCACCCCAAAGATCAGACCATAGACGGTTTCACTCATATAAGGTGCCAGAATAAAATAACCGAGCGCTGCCCCCAATGGTTCGGCCAGGCCCGAGACCAGACTGGCCCAGAGCGCATAATCTTTACGGCCGGTGGCCATATATACCGGCAAGGCTATCGCCACACCTTCTGGCACATTATGAATCGCAATTGCCACCGCCAACGGCGCACCTAAAGCTGGGCTTTCTAGTGTGGCAAAAAACGTCGCCAGTCCTTCTGGTAGGTTATGTGCGCTAATCGCAAACAGGGTCAGCATACCGGTACGCAGTAATTGGGGGGAACTGACGCCCTTGGCAGAATGGGTTTCAATCGTGTCATGCGGATTCGGCACAAAGCGATCCAGCAATAACACCAAAACCACGCCCAGTAAAAAAGCAAAAGTGCCAAAGGCAAAACCGGTTTTTTCATCAAAATCCAGACTAAAGGACGCAATCGATTTGTTCAGAATTTCGGTTAAAGAGACATAGATCATGGCACCGGCAGCAAAGGCCAAACCAAAGGCCAGCAGGCGGAAATTGGGTTTTTTTAAGAATAATACCAGCCCCCCACCCACCACGGTGGCCAGCCCGGCAAATAAAGTTACGGCAAAGGCTGTATAGACTTGTCCATCTGAAACGGAAATCATGTCAAAGCATCAGCCATTAAAAAAGTCATTATCATCAAGGATGATAATGACTTCCGTTTATGGCAACAGTACGTTTATGTGAAGATTTTTAGTCTTCTGGTTCTTCCGGATTCTTTACCAGATGAATCACAGCCAGTACCAGACCACCCCATAATAAAACGATGGAGATGATCATCATGATTAGTGCAGATGTATTCATAGTCGCTCTCCTAGCTGTGACGGTCTTTGATCAGGCTGAACAGAATGGCGCCCAGAATAAAGAATGCCATCACTCCTCCACCTACCATCCATAGGGTACTGGCAGCATAGCCACCATAACCTTCTGCCATGACGGATTTCAGGGTCAAGCCCAATGCCAGCAATAATGACAAAGGCGTGATCACCGTCAGCATGAAGTTCCAGCTGGCACCCAGTTTCACGCTGGCAAACTCATTCACATGGCCTTCCAGCTGTTTCATTAATGGACGACGGAACCACGACAACAGAATAATCGATAACAGACCACCACCGACAATACCGATGTTATTGGCAAAGTAGTCGATGATATCGACAAAGGTAATCGCACTATGTGTCGAGAACATCAGGGTAGAAATCACTGCTGAACCACCAGCAATAATCGTCACTGACTTGTTCTTTGACCAGCCCAGCTTGTCCTGGAATGCAGCAATCGGAACTTGCAGGATGCTCACCATGGAGGTAATACCCGCCACCGTCAATGAACCAAAGAACAGGAAACCGAACAGGTCACCACCTGCACCTAAACTGGAAATGATTTTCGGAAACGCAATAAAGGCCAGACCAATACCACCGGACACCACATCTTCAACTTTCGCACCTGAGCTGAATGCCATAAAACCAAGCGCGGCAAAGACACCAATACCCGCCAGGATTTCAAAAGACGAGTTGGCCAGTGCCACCACGATCCCGGAACCGGTCAGGTTGGTTTTGCGTTTCAGGTAAGATGCATAGGTCAACATGATCCCGAAGCCCACTGATAGTGAGAAAAAGATATGACCAAAAGCGGCTAACCAGACTTTATAGTTGGCCATCGCTTCCCAGTTCGGCGTGAAGAAAGCATTTAAGCCATCGACTGCACCAGGTAAACGTACTGCCTGAATCACTAGGATCGTGAATAAAATCACCAGCAATGGCATAAAGATTTTATTCGCCAGTTCCACCCCACGGCGTACTCCACCGTAAAGAATCAGCATGACTGCTGCCCAAACGACCACCAAACCAAAGAACAGCACAGGTACAAAACCGAGCGTCAGACCCTCACCATTTTGCAGGTAAGTATTGAAGAAGAAGCCTTGGGTATCTGTGCCCCACTGCTGTCCAAAGGAATAGAACATATAGCTGCCAGCCCAGGACAAGACGCTGGCATAGTAAATCCCGATCACCAGAGTGACCATGACCTGCCACCAACCCAAGGATTCGGCATTCATGAGTTTTTTATAGGCCATAGGCGGTGCTTTACGGAACTTGTGTCCGACCGCATAGTCTAAAAACAATAAAGGTAAACCTGCTGCGAAAATCGCAATCAGATAGGGGATCAGGAATGCCCCGCCACCATTTTCATAGGCAACATAAGGGAAACGCCAGATATTCCCCAAGCCAACGGCGGAACCAATCGCTGCAATAATGAATCCTGATCGTGCGGACCAATTCTCACGAGTTTCTGTCATAGAACACCTAAACTTTTAACCCCTTTAGATGCTGCTTGTTATGGTTATGGCGCAAGCAAAAAAAGAAGCATTTTCAATAATTTTGGGTGTTTGAATTAGAGGGCACCTTGTGGGCGTCGAATTCTAATGTACAAACAGGTCAGCAGGTCTTACATCTTGCTTAAAGTCTGATCGAAAAACTGACCTTGTAGATGATTTAACAATACTGACTTTTTTAAATTTTTTCTGTAAATTCTGCTTAAAATATTCGTTATTTATAATCTATTCGAATTAAGCGTTCAATAATTCTCCGAAATAGGCCAGATTAAACAAGTTATATATTGACAAACTTTTTGGAATATATTTTTTCTTAAGTTTTACTACAGGGTCGCTGTTTCAAAAAATGTATTCCAAGACCCCAATCCAGCATCTGTTTTTAGATCATTATTTGATAATGAAACGGCTCATACTAAGGCACGTGACCAAACTGTGATATGGGAAATCAAAGTCTCTCATGGAACTTTAACCTCTTTAAATATCACAAGCAGATTTAAAACCAGCCACCTGTGATATCGAAGCGATGAATTGAATATTCTGAACCTAGGCTTTAATCACCAGCATGCGCTCTTCCTGCATGTCGCGAATGGCTGACTGAATTCCTTCACGACCCAGACCTGAATCTTTGACCCCGCCATAAGGCATATTATCGACTCGGAAAGACGGAATATCATTGATGATGACACCGCCCACATGCAGATGATCCCAGGCATACAGCATCTTGTTCAGATTCTGAGTATACACTCCAGCTTGCAAGCCAAAACGGCTGCGGTTGATACAGGCAATACCGGATTCAAAATCAGCATATGCTTCCAGGATTGCCACCGGGCCAAAGGCTTCATCACGGTAGATTTCCAGACTGTGGTCTACATTTTCCAGCAAGGTCGGCGCAAACATCACGCCATTTAGCTCACCTCCAATCAGGATTTTCGCATCTTTTTTCACGGCTTTATCCAGCCATTTTTTCAGGCGTTTGGCTTCATCTTCCTTGATCATCGGGCCGACCAGCGTTGTGCTTAAGTTCGGATCGGCTGCTTTAATCATTTTCAGTTTCGCCAGCAGTTTGTCCTTCACTTCAGCATAAATCTGCTGATGCACCAGAATGCGTTGCACACTGATACAGACCTGTCCGGCATGGTTATACGCTCCACCAATCAGACGATTAATCAAGGCATCATTAATTTCGGTATCTGGCTCAATCATGACGGCAGCATTGCCACCCAGCTCCAAAACCACTTTTTTACGACCGGCACGCGCTTTCATATCCCAGCCCACGGCATCGGAACCAGTAAAACTGAGTAATTTAAAGCGCTCATCAGTGACCAGTAGATCGGCCAGCTCTCGTGGACAGGGCAATACCGAAAACGCACCTCGCGGTAAATCGGTTTCCGCCAGAATTTCGGCAATCTTTAAGGCAGAAATCGGGGTTAGGCTAGGTGGTTTCAGCACAAAGGGACAACCGGCTGCAATCGCGGGGGCAATTTTATGCGCGGTCAGGTTTAAAGGAAAATTAAACGGACTAATCAAAGACACTGCACCAATCGGCACCTGCTTCACAATACCCTGATAACCAGATGCTGCCGCAGTCACGGCCAAAGATAGCATACGTCCCTGATCAATCTGGGTCACGGCATCTGCGGCAATCTGGAAAGTATTAATCAGACGTTCAACTTCGGCTTCGGCTGCTTTACGCGGCTTGCCCCCTTCTGCAATCAGAATTTCGGTCAATTCTTCATGAATCTCACGAAAACGGCGTACACAATGCAATAGAATTTTCTGTTTCTGGAACGGCTCCAAGGCGGCCATTTCAGCTTCTGCATCTACGGCAGACTGAATCGCCTGTTCCAGTATGTTGGCATCTGCCAAGGCGACACGGGCATACAGTTCGTGGTTATATTTATGCTTGACCTCTAACCATTCACCCGTCTGAACGGCCTGACCGGCGACATATAATGCATACTCTTTCGTTTGTTGTGTGCTTCTCGCTACCATCTTATTGTCCTGCAAAATCCAAGGATATACATTTTTGAAATTCTCTATATCATGCACTTGCTACTCCATATTAAGAAGATGTTTTTAAGTAACCAGACACCTCCAATTTTAATAAAGCTTTAGGGAATAGAGCCATGCGCGCAAAAATACTCACTACCTTATTCTTCGGTTTTGGACTCAGTAAGCTCAGTCATGCAGATATGATCGGCGTGAAAGCGGATCTCAGCTACTGGGATTTTGACGGCTATAGCCAGAATAACAATTTCAAGCATGAGCTGGATCGACAAGGTACAGCACAACTATCTGTCACTGTAGAACATCCGGTACCGTTATTGCCAAATGCAAAAATCAAATACGTTAATCTGGACAGCACCAGCGAACAGAGTTCTCCTGTCAATGCCTCAGATATCGAGTTGAACAATATTGACTATATTCTGTATTACGAATTGCTAGATACTATTGTACATGCGGATATAGGCGCAGGTTTAACCAATCTGGATGGTACGGTAAAAAACCTAACTGCCGGCACTTTCACTCAATACGATCTGGATGAATACAGCCCACTGCTCTATGCAACAGCCGGGGTTAAATTGCCATTTACCGGTATGAGTGCCAAAGCAGAAGCGGTTTACAGTCACGGCAGTGATACCCGAAAGACCGATGTACAAGCCGAACTGCAATATGATTTCATTGATAATCTGCTGGTCGATGTCGGTGCCAAAATCGGTTATCGCATCATGCAAGTAGATTTTGAACAGGATCAACGTCCAGATTTACAGCTGGAATTCAAAGGTCCTTATATCGGTCTGGATATACATTTTTAATGCAATACAACCGGTTAAGTTTGCACAGCTCAATTACTCTGCGTTGATGTAAGCCAAAGCGTACAACAATAACCGCAATCTGCTGCTAGTGCGCCACCGGGATGTGTATTACTTTATAAACATAGAGAGCAGGATGCTCCAGAAGACCTAAAAACAAGAATAACATCGCAACACCAGGACGTGAGGTACGACAGGAGTTATACCTAAATCACGAGATACGAAAAGGCCCCGACAGGATGTCGGGGCTTTTTTTTCTGCCTATTATTTTATTTATCATTGCTTAACAGTTCCGAGCTAAAACTCCAACATTGTAAGAATCCCCTTGTTGTTAAGCTAAAAATCCTCACATTTTTTGGGAACAGCAATCATGGTAAAAAAGGTCCTCTTTATTACATCCAATCAAGGCATTGAACATGATGAACTCACTGAGCCTTTAAATTTTCTAAAGTCCAAAGGTTTTGAAGTGATTCATGCTGCCGAAAAAAATGAAGATGTCGCGACTGTCAAAGGTGATACCAAAGCTGCCACCCAATATACGCCGGATACCAGTCTTGAACACGTCGATCTGAATGATTATGATCTTTTGGTGATTCCCGGCGGTACAGTCAATGCAGATACTTTAAGAATCAATCAGGATGCGCAAAAAATCATTCAGCATTTTGCCGATAATCACAAACCGATTGCCGCGATCTGTCATGGGCCATGGACCTTGATTGATGCACAGCGCATCAAAGACAAGAATCTGACCTCATATAAGAGCATCAAGCTAGATCTGGAAAATGCCGGCGGGAAATGGGTCGACGAAGAAGTCCACCGCTGCAATACAGGTGACTGGGTACTGATTACTTCACGCAATCCGGACGATTTACCGGCTTTCAATGAAGCGATCTTAAAAGAGCTTGAAGGCGAAGCTGCCTAAGCTCCTACACTAAAAAAAGAACCTCAGCATTGAGGTTCTTTTTTTATATTCAGACACCTCCGGCCAGACTTTTCAGATAAGCCACCACCTCTTTATTGCCTGCCATTTCAGCCAGCTCTAAAGCTGTATGTGGACTGCGATGTGCAATATCTGCACCCTTGCTGACCAGAAGTTTGACCATGTCCAGATGATCATTTTCAGCAGCGGCTTGTAGGGCGCTATAGCCTTCTTCATCGGCTGAGTTGACGTCCAGACCTTCCTGTAAGCCCTCTTCGACCTGTTCAACATCGCCTAAAGATGCCCAGTACACCAGTTCAGGAAGATGTAGTTCGTCGTCATCTTCAGGGATTGGGGAGATAGAATTAAATTGCATAGTCAGTTCCTAATGGTAATTTAGTTGAGTTAGCTTTTTACACAGTTCACTTTCTAAATTTTTTAACCCTTCACCATTCTTTAAATAGATTAGAGATCTATGATGAATCATATCAGATGGAATATCACTTACACTTTGAGCAATTGGAATAACTAGTTTACCTAAAGTATGTGCAATTCCTGTTTCATACATGACATTTGGATTTTTACCACTAAAATCGACGATTACTACTCGAGCTCTAAATATTAAATCAAATATATCCTGAATTATCGTACTGTTATCCCAAATATCATCAGCTCTTAAACATCTAAAACCAGATCCTTTGGCAGCCTCTTTAATAGAGGAATAGACACTATCAAAACCTGAAAAAGGCATCATTACAGCTATTAAATCATTTTCTAAATCTACACTGGGAACACTAAATACTGAAGGAGAAAATGTAATTTTATTTACACTTACTTGATGCGATACATATAGAGTATTCTCATCAGGATATTTGTGCTCTAGATAATCTTTAATTTGTTGTAAAGATTTAGGATTTTTATAACTAATTGCTCTTAAGACATCAATAATATTGGCACCATAATCATCATCACCAAAGCTCAAACTTCTTAGCAATCTAGAATGATTATGAATTATTTGATCCGCATTAACTAAAAGACCAATCTCACTCCAATCACTAGCATTGAATTCTTTTTCTATTACTCTTTTTAAATCCAAGATAAGTTTATTAGTCTCTATCTGAGTATCATCTGAAGTTAAATTTGAATTAAACATAGATAGTATTTTTTGATTAAATTTTAGACATAATACTATAGGTATGAAAAAAAAGCCCCCTTTCGGAGGCTTCTTATTTCAAACTTGGTTTTAAGCTTTAGACACTGCGGGTTCAATTGAACCAATCTTTTCAGATTCATTGTCATGCATGATCAATGCAACAGCAATTGCAGTAATCAGAACCGGTAAACCAACTGCCATAAAGTTAAAGTAAGCAGGCAGGTTCATACCAAGTAAACCACCAATCAGAATCGGCCCTACAATCGCACCCATACGACCAATCGCAGAAGACCAGCCAATACCTGTCGAACGTACTGCAAGTGGGTAGAACTGCGCAACATAGCTATACAGCAACATTTGCGAACCAATTGACGCTGCACCAGCCAAGAATACTAAGATGTAAAGTAAGAATTGGTTAGATGCAAAGCCCATTGAGCTCATCACAATCGCACCCATCATACCGAGGAACATCAGTACCGGTTTCAGGTGGAAACGATCCGCGAGAATACCACCACCGACAATACCCACAACCGCACCAACGTTCATCACCATCATGAACATCAAGCTGTTGTCCATCGAGTAGCCTGCTGCCATCATCAACTTCGGTAACCAGCTACTCAGTGCATACATGGTTAACAGACAAGTGAAGAACGCGACCCAGAACAGTAAAGTATTGACCGCACGACCACGACGGAACAAACTCACCACGTTGGCTGCTTCAGGCACATTTTCCTGTGGCAAAGTGAAAGTTGTATTCTCAGTAACTGTCAGATTTGGCGCCAAGCGACGTACAATGCGACGAGCTTCTGGCTGCTTGTTCTGTTTCACAATAAATGCGAGCGATTCAGGCAGGAATTTCCAGATCACTGGTAATAAAAACAGTGGAATACCGGCGATAAAGAACATGATTTGCCAACCAAAACTTGGGGTAAACCATGAACCCAATAACGCAGCCATTACGCCACCGACCGCATAACCACTAAACATGGTGGTCACCAGCGTACTACGCATTTTTTGTGGGGCATATTCCGAAGTCAATGCCACCAGGTTTGGCATTACGCCACCAATACCAAGACCGGCAAGGAAACGTAAAATACCGAATTCGGTTGGGTTTGAAGCAAAGCCGCCGGCAAAAGTTAAACCACTAAATAATACAATACAGATCATGATCACTTTCTTACGACCGATCTTGTCCGCGAGGGAACCAAAGATCATCGCACCAAACATCATGCCGGCCAGTGCGGTACTTGCAAGCATTCCAGCCTGCACTGCACTTAAGCCCCAGTCTTGCATCAATAACGGTAAAACTACACCATTGATTGCGAGATCGTAGCCATCAAATAAGATAATGAGTAAACACCAAGCAACTACATTGAAGTGGAAAGGCGTGAATTTCGCATTATCGACTACAGAATTTACATCTATTTTTTCCGTTGTCATCGTTCTCATCTCCCATGAGTACTTGTCCATAACATCTTGTTGAAGACTGAAGTCAATCTTCAATGTCAGGCAATATACGCAAGCGGGATTTAAGGCACAATAAGACTAATTGATATTCTGCTATGCTCTCGGAAATGTCATTTATTTGCGTGATATGTCACAATATTATTAATATAAACTTTTGAATAATTGATGTTTATTTTTTAATTCGCCCAATATTTAAGCTCTATTAATCCGCTTATTCTTTTGACCAATTGAATATTGATTTAATTTCATACTAAAGATATGAAAAAGCCCCTTTAAGTAAGGAGCTTTTTTAACTGAGTAGGTTAATTACGAGAGTTTAAATTTTGGCTGTTTTTAATTTTTTCACCATCACGCGACCAGGTTGTGGCTTACGAATCATTGAAATAGCGATGATGCCAATAATACCTGGCATTGCCACTGCGATAAAGTTCCATTTATGTGGTAACTCCATACCAAGCAGCATACCAATCACGATTGGGCCAACAATTGCACCTGTACGCCCTACAGCAGAAGCCCAACCAATACCAGTAGAACGTACTGCAACAGGATAGTATTGAGCAACATAGCTATATAACAAGATACTGGTACCAATAGATGAGGCACCTGCTAAACTCACAAGTAAATAAATAACAGGGGTTGGAGAATTAAAGCCCAAACCAACCAAAGATAGTACACCGACAGTTAACATACTCATAAGAACAGGTTTAAAGTCAAAACGGTCTGCCAAAATACCACCGCTAATGGTTCCGATCACGGCACCAATATTCAGTGCTAATAAGAACATTAAACTGCTACCTAAAGAATATCCCGCTGCCATCATCAGTTTTGGTAGCCAGCTTCCAAGTGCGTAAAGCATGAGTAAGCACATAAAGAAAGCAATCCAAAATAAGAATGTTCCTGTGGCACGATTTTCTGTAAATAAAGCTTTTACTGATGCACTTTGGGTCTGATCAGCGCTAGCTAGAACCAGTTCAGTATCTTCTTGTATGTCTGCAGTTGGCTCGACTTGCTTTATAAAACGACGTGCTTCATTCACTTTTTGTTCTTTAACGAGGAAAGTTAAAGACTCAGGTAAGAACTTCCAAAAAAATGGAACAAAAAGTAATGGAATACCTGCAATGAAGAACATAATTTCCCAACCAAAACTTGGTGTAAACCATGTACCGCATAATGCAGCCATAATACCGCCCACCGCATAACCACTAAACATGGTGGTTACCAGTGTGCTTTTTAAACGTTTAGGTGCATATTCAGACGTTAGAGCGACTAAGTTTGGTAATACACCACCAATCCCTAAACCAGCAATAAAACGTAAAATACCAAATTCTGTTGGATTAGTGGTAAATCCACCTAAAAATGTAAAAGCACTAAATAAAGAAACACAAATCAAGATAACTTTTTTACGACCAATTTTGTCTGCAAGCATCCCAAACAGCATGGCTCCAAACATCATGCCAGCGAGTGCTGTACTTGCAAGCATGCCTGCTTGAACAGCACTCATGCCCCACTCTTGCATAAGTAGAGGCAGAACGACACCGTTAATTGCTAAATCATATCCGTCAAATAGGACAATAAACAAACACCACAATACAATGCTTAAGTGAAATTTAGTGAATTTTGCCTGATCAATCACATCATTCACACTCACCGTGTTTGCTACTCGCTTCATGTTTTCTGCCATTTTTACTCACCTCCTGTGAGTTTTTTTCGTTGTTTTTAGCACGACACATGACCCTAACTCTTATTTATTATTTTTAATGATTCTTATCGCCATGTCTTCGCAACAACTTAGTTCAACACAGCTACTTTTCATGCAATATCCGACTAAAGTCTTACTTATTCCTTAGAATTCTAAACCCATGAGTCCGGTTTTTAATCAATACTCAACAATTCCCACAGTGATTTGACTAAAACCCACCCACAAAAAAACACCCCCTGTCTAAAACAGGGGGTGTTTTGAATAATGAGCTGGCGATGACTTACTCTCACATGGGTAACCCCACACTACCATCAGCGCTAAGAGGTTTCACTTCTGAGTTCGGGAAGGGATCAGGTGGTTCACTCTTGCTATGGTCGCCAGCACAACTGTTTATGACTTTGCATTTGGTCTTATTTAGATGCCAATGCGTGGTCAAATAGAATTCATTAACAGGTATATCTGAGTTCTTGCGAGTAGAACTAAGCAGTGCTTAATTATACTCTCATTTGTTCTTAAGCGTTCACTAAATCAAGCTGTTTTGCTTAATATCGAATCAATTGATCCTCACTTCTTTCGAAGTTCGTACAACAACTGTTTGGGTGTTGTATAGTCAAGCCTCACGAGCAATTAGTATTGGTCAGCTTCATGTATCGCTACACTTCCACATCCAACCTATCAACGTCGTAGTCTTCAACGGCTCTTTAGGAGACATAAAGTCTCGGGGAAATCTTATCTTGAGGTAGGCTTCCCGCTTAGATGCTTTCAGCGGTTATCCCTTCCGAACATAGCTACCCGGCGATGCCACTGGCGTGACAACCGGTACACCAGAGGTTCGTCCACTCTGGTCCTCTCGTACTAGGAGCAGATCCTCTCAAATTTCCAACGCCCACGGTAGATAGGGACCGAACTGTCTCACGACGTTCTAAACCCAGCTCGCGTACCTCTTTAAATGGCGAACAGCCATACCCTTGGGACCTGCTTCAGCCCCAGGATGAGATGAGCCGACATCGAGGTGCCAAACACCGCCGTCGATATGAACTCTTGGGCGGTATCAGCCTGTTATCCCCAGAGTACCTTTTATCCGTTGAGCGATGGCCCTTCCATACAGAACCACCGGATCACTAAGACCTACTTTCGTACCTGCTCGACTTGTGGGTCTCGCAGTTAAGCGCGCTTTTGCCTTTATACTCTACGCGTGATTTCCGACCACGCTGAGCGCACCTTCGTACTCCTCCGTTACTCTTTAGGAGGAGACCGCCCCAGTCAAACTACCCACCAGACATGGTCCTCGTCCCGGATAACGGGACAGAGTTAGAACCTCAATATTACCAGGGTGGTATTTCAAGGACGGCTCCATCGCAACTAGCGTCGCGACTTCAAAGCCTCCCACCTATCCTACACAAGTAAGATCAAAGTTCAATGTCAAGCTGCAGTAAAGGTTCACGGGGTCTTTCCGTCTAGCCGCGGGTACACCGCATCTTCACGGCGAATTCGATTTCACTGAGTCTCTGCTGGAGACAGCGCCCCCATCATTATGCCATTCGTGCAGGTCGGAACTTACCCGACAAGGAATTTCGCTACCTTAGGACCGTTATAGTTACGGCCGCCGTTTACTGGGGCTTCGATCAAGAGCTTCGCTTACGCTAACCCCATCAATTAACCTTCCAGCACCGGGCAGGCATCACACCCTATACGTCCACTTTCGTGTTTGCAGAGTGCTATGTTTTTAATAAACAGTTGCAGGGGCCTGGTTTCTGAGGCTGTCGCCCGCTCAAGGAGCAAGTCCTATCACCGACAACAGCGTACCTTCTCCCGAAGTTACGGTACCATTTTGCCTAGTTCCTTCAGCAGAGTTCTCTCAAGCGCTTTGGTCTACTCGACCTGACCACCTGTGTCGGTTTCGGGTACGATTCCTGTGTAACTGAAGCTTAGAGACTTTTCCTGGAAGCATGGTATCAGCCACTTCACTGTACAAGTACAGCTTGCTATCAGTTCTCAGCATAGAGTACCCCGGATTTGCCTAAGATACATGCCTACAACCTTCCACCTGGACAACCAACGCCAGGCTGACTTAACCTTCTCCGTCCTCTCATCGCATTACACAGAAGTATTGGAATATTAACCAATTTCCCATCGACTACGCCTCTCGGCCTCGCCTTAGGGGTCGACTCACCCAGCCCCGATTAACGTTGGACTGGAACCCTTGGTCTTTCAGCGTGCGAGTTTTTCACTCGCATTGTCGTTACTCACGTCAGCATTCGCACTTCTGATACCTCCAGCAGACTTCTCAATCCACCTTCATCGGCTTACAGAACGCTCCCCTACCACGCATAATAAATTATGCATCCGCAGCTTCGGCATATAGTTTTAGCCCCGTTACATCTTCCGCGCAGGCCGACTCGACTAGTGAGCTATTACGCTTTCTTTAAAGGGTGGCTGCTTCTAAGCCAACCTCCTAGCTGTCTATGCCTTCCCACATCGTTTCCCACTTAACTATAATTTTGGGGCCTTAGCTGGCGGTCTGGATTGTTTTCCTCTTGACTACGGACGTTAGCACCCGCAGTCTGTCTCCCGGATAGTACTCATTGGTATTCGGAGTTTGCATCGGTTTGGTAAGTCGGGATGACCCCCTAGCCGAAACAGTGCTCTACCCCCAATGGTATTCGTCCGAGGCGCTACCTAAATAGCTTTCGGGGAGAACCAGCTATCACCAAGTTTGATTAGCCTTTCACCCCTATCCACAAGTCATCCCCTGGCTTTTCAACGACAGTGGGTTCGGTCCTCCAGTTAGTGTTACCCAACCTTCAACCTGCTCATGGATAGATCACCTGGTTTCGGGTCTATACCCAGCAACTAAACGCCCTATTAAGACTCGGTTTCCCTACGGCTCCCCTATTCGGTTAACCTCGCTACTGAATATAAGTCGCTGACCCATTATACAAAAGGTACGCAGTCACCGAACAAGTCGGCTCCCACTGCTTGTATGCATGCGGTTTCAGGATCTATTTCACTCCCCTCACAGGGGTTCTTTTCGCCTTTCCCTCACGGTACTGGTTCACTATCGGTCAGTCAGGAGTATTTAGCCTTGGAGGATGGTCCCCCCATATTCAGACAAGGTTTCACGTGCCTCGCCCTACTCGACATCATCATATAAGCCCTTTCGTGTACAGGACTATCACCGTCTACGGTCGCACTTCCCAGAGCGTTCCACTAGAACTTATATGACTTAATGGGCTCTTCCCCTTTCGCTCGCCGCTACTGAGGGAATCTCAATTGATTTCTTTTCCTAAGGGTACTGAGATGTTTCACTTCCCCTCGTTCGCCTTGCAACACTATGTATTCATGTTGCAATACCTACCTTATGGTAAGTGGGTTTCCCCATTCAGACATCTCCGGATCACAGGATATTTGCCGCCTCCCCGGAGCTTTTCGCAGGCTATCACGTCTTTCATCGCCTCTGACTGCCAAGGCATCCACCACATGCACTTAATTACTTGACTATACAACCCCAAACAGTCGTTTATCCTTACAAGTAGGATAAGCAACAGATTGTGATGATCTCTCATCACGCTCATACAGTTGGCGTTTGTGCACTTAAGCACCGTACAGCTTCAATTAGATTCATATACCAAAACGCTTGATTCAGTTAATTTCGCTAGTAACTCATTTCTTTCATCTTCACATCACAGTAATAAATCACTGCTAGTGTTAATGTCAGTCATGAGTATGAACAAATTATTTCAACTCAAATATATTCTGTTAATGATTTTTCCAGCCTTCGTCAGGTCAGGAAACTGTGATAAATCACAGAGGTTATCAAGTGCGCGTATCATAACGCTTGTACTTGTTAATCTCTAGGATCTAAACACTTGATCGCTTAGGAACTAAACAACTTCATCACTGTATGATTACATACTGCGCGAAGCGTAGCTTCTTGCTTAAATTTCAAGTAAAAGCCTTAAAGCAGTGCTTTAAGTTTTATGATCTTGAAATTTGGTGGAGACTAGGAGAGTCGAACTCCTGACCTCCTGCGTGCAAAGCAGGCGCTCTACCAACTAAGCTAAGTCCCCAGCTTATCAATAAGTCAATGTATCGTTCCGTTCTGTTTGCTTCAGCACTTTCATGCTTGGTTAGTCAGATTTGGTGGGTCTGACAAGACTTGAACTTGTGACCCCACGCTTATCAAGCGTGTGCTCTAACCAACTGAGCTACAGACCCTCAGATACATCGTATGAAGAACAACTTGTTGTGGATTCTTACCAATCGTCAATCTTTCGTTAAGGAGGTGATCCAGCCGCAGGTTCCCCTACGGCTACCTTGTTACGACTTCACCCCAGTCATCTGCCACACCGTGGTAAGCGTCCCCCCTAAGGTTAGACTACCTACTTCTGGTGCAACAAACTCCCATGGTGTGACGGGCGGTGTGTACAAGGCCCGGGAACGTATTCACCGCGGCATTCTGATCCGCGATTACTAGCGATTCCGACTTCATGGAGTCGAGTTGCAGACTCCAATCCGGACTACGATCGGCTTTTTGAGATTAGCATCCACTCGCGTGGTAGCAACCCTTTGTACCGACCATTGTAGCACGTGTGTAGCCCTGGTCGTAAGGGCCATGATGACTTGACGTCGTCCCCGCCTTCCTCCAGTTTGTCACTGGCAGTATCCTTAAAGTTCCCGGCTTAACCCGCTGGCAAATAAGGAAAAGGGTTGCGCTCGTTGCGGGACTTAACCCAACATCTCACGACACGAGCTGACGACAGCCATGCAGCACCTGTATGTAAGTTCCCGAAGGCACCAATCCATCTCTGGAAAGTTCTTACTATGTCAAGACCAGGTAAGGTTCTTCGCGTTGCATCGAATTAAACCACATGCTCCACCGCTTGTGCGGGCCCCCGTCAATTCATTTGAGTTTTAGTCTTGCGACCGTACTCCCCAGGCGGTCTACTTATCGCGTTAGCTGCGCCACTAAAGTCTCAAAGACCCCAACGGCTAGTAGACATCGTTTACGGCATGGACTACCAGGGTATCTAATCCTGTTTGCTCCCCATGCTTTCGCACCTCAGTGTCAGTATTAGGCCAGATGGCTGCCTTCGCCATCGGTATTCCTCCAGATCTCTACGCATTTCACCGCTACACCTGGAATTCTACCATCCTCTCCCATACTCTAGCCAACCAGTATCGAATGCAATTCCCAAGTTAAGCTCGGGGATTTCACATTTGACTTAATTGGCCACCTACGCGCGCTTTACGCCCAGTAAATCCGATTAACGCTTGCACCCTCTGTATTACCGCGGCTGCTGGCACAGAGTTAGCCGGTGCTTATTCTGCGAGTAACGTCCACTATCCAAGAGTATTAATCTCGGTAGCCTCCTCCTCGCTTAAAGTGCTTTACAACCAAAAGGCCTTCTTCACACACGCGGCATGGCTGGATCAGGGTTCCCCCCATTGTCCAATATTCCCCACTGCTGCCTCCCGTAGGAGTCTGGGCCGTGTCTCAGTCCCAGTGTGGCGGATCATCCTCTCAGACCCGCTACAGATCGTCGCCTTGGTAGGCCTTTACCCCACCAACTAGCTAATCCGACTTAGGCTCATCTATTAGCGCAAGGCCCGAAGGTCCCCTGCTTTCTCCCGTAGGACGTATGCGGTATTAGCATCCCTTTCGAGATGTTGTCCCCCACTAATAGGCAGATTCCTAAGCATTACTCACCCGTCCGCCGCTAGGTCAAGTAGCAAGCTACTCTTCCCCGCTCGACTTGCATGTGTTAAGCCTGCCGCCAGCGTTCAATCTGAGCCATGATCAAACTCTTCAGTTTAATACTATGTAGTGCCTTAAAGGGCACCAATCTTGGCTCATCAATTTTCTGACAAATATTTCTCAAATAAACTTCGAGTAATTTCTACCATCAATCAATGAAAATAATTTCGATCAATCAACCAGTAAAAATCCACACAAGTTGTTCTTCATAATCTCTTAATGATCTTCCTAACACCTCGTCAGTGCTAGAAGCTGGACTTCGATAAACTTAACAACTCCGCCATTCTGCTTCGTTCGTTTCCGTCTATCTCGTCGGTATGTGCTCATTATAGGGCAATTTCTTACACGTGCAAGCGCTTTTAACGCACAGGAATCATGAGTGTTTTATTTTTATGCACCAAATTGGTTCAATTCCATACAATTCATTACATAAGTACATATTTTTAAAACAGAAATATAAATTAAATATTTCTGCTTTATTCTATGCCTAGTTTTTCACGACTGGTGCTTTAATCGTCACACTGGTGATTTTTACAGGATTCACCGGCACATTTTGATGCATTCCATAGTTTCGGGTCGGTACTTTGGCAATCTGATCGACGATATCCATGCCTTTAGTGACCTTACCAAAGACTGTATAGCCGGCATTTCTAGCAGAACGATCCAGGAAATCATTATCGACCAGGTTCACAAAGAATTGTGCTCGGGCAGAATCCGGCTGATTGGTACGCGCCATGGCTAAAGTACCGCGTTTATTTTGCAGACCATTCGACGATTCGTTTTTAATGGGTGCTTTTGTATTGGCTTTTTCCTGCATGTTTACATCAAAGCCACCGCCCTGCACCATAAAGCCGGGAATGACACGGTGAAAAATCGTGTCCTTATAGAAGTTGCTCTTTACATAGCTTTCGAAGTTCTTTGCCGAGATTGGGGCTTTGTCATTGAAGAGTTCAATTTCAATATTTCCAGATGAAGTCTTCATCTCAATAATCGTATTGGCAGCAAAGCTTGGCAGACTGACCGCAGCAAGTGCGATGACACATAATGATTTCTTTAACATTTATTAACTCATCTACTTAGAAGTAATGGTTGTGAATGACTATATATTAATCTTTTATAACTCATAATGCAGTGACCTGCCGACTAAAGACAAGAGAATAAGAATGAAGCATGCATTATTACAGGAGCAAAATATCCACCAGTTTCCACCTTGGCGTTTGCAGGGTGAGGGTTTTATTCTGAATTATTGGCTGACCCCCAGCTTTATTGAGCAAGCAAAACAGTTCCGGATCGCCCCTTCTCCGCTGGGTCGTATGATTCAAGTCTTATTGGTGCGTTATCATGCTTCGCCGATTGGCCCTTATGATGAGTTACTGATTCTGGATCATCCTTTAATTAGTAAACGGCGCCTCAGTTCGATTCCTAAAATTTATGTGTCTACCCATGAGTCTGTGGTACACGGTCAGTATTTATGGGGCATTCCCAAAGAACATGCGCAATTTGAATGGCAGGAAAAGGATCAGGAAGTGCTGTGTCAGATTCAGCATCAAAACCAGCATATGACGATTCGGCTGAAGAAAACCAAATCTGCACGCCAGTTCTACATTAATAGTCATCATATTCCAGCGTCTATGCTGAAGATTCAGCAAGCCTGGAAAGGGCAGCGTTTTCAGTTTAGTCCACAGTTCCGCGGTCACCTCTCCAAACTCTCGCAAGTAGAGTGGCAAGATGCCGAGAATATATTTCCAGACTTTTCCAAAGCCAAATTGCTGCAAAGCTTTTATGTCCCCAAATTCAATTTGATCTTTCCTGAAGCTCAGATCAGTAGCAAAGTATAAGAACTGATAAAAACTTATCTATAAAAAAAGGTGTTTCATGAGAAACACCTTTTTTTATTTATACTTTCGATTTAACTATTTTTATCCCAGAATTTGCGGAAGTTTTTGCTGATCTCAATCACATATTTTTTGGCACGGCGAGAGATCGGCGTCAGGTTAATAAAACCATGTGCCTGATCGGTATATTCATGATAATGAACACTCACGCCATTCTGACGTAGTTTATGTGCATAGATTGAACCTTCATCATGCAGGACATCATGACGTGCAGTAATCACATAACTTGGCGGCAAGTTTTGCAATTCACCATAGGTCGGTGAAATCAACGGATCATCCAGTTCAATCTGATGGGTTTGGGCATACATTAAGGTCACCAGATCAATATCCTGCTCTGAAAGCACCAGTCCATCTTTATAGGCATAAAAAGAAGGATGGCGACTTTTAAAGTCGACCGCCGGATAAAGCAAAAGCTGTGCTCGTGCGGCATAAGATTTACCTGCACTGCGCTGTGCCACGACAGTAGCCAGATTTCCTCCGGCACTGTCCCCTGCCACGGCAATCCGGTTTTTATAGACTTTTAGCTGCTTGCTATGCTGATGTGCCCACGCCAAGGCATCTTCACAAACCTGTACCATCTGCAAGGGGCTAAATTCTGGCGTCAGCGGATAAGCTACGCTTAGCACCTGTACTTTGGCATGTACTGCCAGCAAGCGACAGAATTCATCATGGCTGTCCAGACCGCCCACCATAAATGCACCGCCATGATAAAAAATCACCATCGGCAACTTCTTTTGTGGAGCTGGATGATAATGCCGGGCAAAGATGCTGCCACTCTGTAGAGGAAGGCGGAGCTCTTCAACAAATTTGACCGCGGTCGGTCTAGCCCGGATGGCTTTCATACGTGCATCAAACAATGTGCGCGAATGAGCCAGATCCTCACTAATAAAACTGCTATGCCCCTGTTTTATCTGGATGGCCATCAGGCATTTAACCAATGGATCTAAATCAGGATAAACATGAGGATAATCCAGAGCCTTGACCAATGCTTCCTGTGCAATGCCAGGTAAGCGGTCCAGCATACGCGCTGCCGTCCCTTGTCCCTTTTCCATCACACTTTTCAGAACCGGAGGATTCACAGTCATTATTTTTAGTCCTTATTCTCTTAATTCTTCATAGTTTCTACACGATTAGTGTTTCAGTGACCATATTCTTATATAAGTCTTAATATCAATGTACATATAGCTTCTACTCGATACGTTACCCTCATTTATAAAAGATATCATTGACCGTTTAAAGGTTATTTTTGACGTACTTTTGCGAGCTTAAGTATATTTTTTATTACAAATCGGGAGGATGCCTATGGCTAGAAAAATTATAGCTCTGTCTTTGGCGACTGCATTTTTAGCTGTAGGCTGCGTCGCATTTCCTGAAGATGGTGGCTATTATGACGGCCGCTATGATCAGCGTTATGATCGTCGCTATGAACTGGACCGGCGTTATGAACAAGATCGTCGCTATGAGCGGCAACGCTGGGAATATGAACAGCAACGCAAACGCATTGAACTGGATCGACGTAAACAGGAATTACAACGTCGCAATTGGGAGCAAGATCGTAAAAGACAGTTAGAGTTGGATCGACGTAAAAGCCAACTGGAACGGCAGCGCCATGAACAGCAGCGTAAAAATATCATGACGCAACGGCAAAAACAGGCAGAGGCAGAACGTAAACGTCGTCAGGATCTGGAGCGTAAACATGCAACAGATCAGCGCAGTAAAAAAGTCCAGCAAAATCGTTCTAATCAACGCTGGAATGACAACCGACGCCATCAGGAACAACGTTCACGGGATCGTCGTGACTAAGACTTGAATCACCCTCTCTATTAAAAGCCCAGACTGGGCTTTTTTAATGAAAAAGGTAGCTGCCAGATAGACAAAGACCCTAAAGAAAATTTCTTTAGGGCCTTTGCAGAGGGTTATGTTAAACGAACTTCCACTTCGCTTATGCTTCTCAGCAATTCAACCAGAACATCCTGTTCTCTACACAAATTATCCTATCGAATCAACTTGCTCTCATGAAGCGGACATTCACTATCCAAGCTGTAAGTTTTATCTTACAAACCGCTAAAATAGAGACGACTGATTCCAACAAATTCAAAAAAGGTAAATTCTGGACAAAAAAAGGCTTATCTAGAGAACAGGATAAGCCACGAAAACACATTTCAAAATAAGAAGAAACTACAGCGATAGAATCTGGAATAAATATTAATCAAAAGTTCATCTATTGTGAAAGACTTTATTGCTTAGATATTAATCGTTTTTATGTCTAATAAATAAACAGGCAAAAAAAAGCTGAGTTTTGGGGATACTCAGCTTGAAAAAAGCAATTCTAAAATAGGGCAACAGCAACCCGGTTCGGCTCTCTCCTCTGAACAAGGTCGCTGTTAATAGAAGTATGATGCAATTTTTTTACCAATACTTAAAACGGATTAAAATTATTAATTTGATTCAAAAATACGATTATTCATTTTTTATGTTTATATTCAAATACTTAATTCTTAGATTTAGTCGCGAATTGAATCTATTCAGTTCAAAATTCGGATTCATCGCTGCTGATGTCCGTGTATTTTATTCTCATCCTATCCTGCTGTTGTGTTCTGAATAGCTTGTTCTGCTATCCGCTGGATTCAGTATTTTGTATAAATCTTAAATTTAATCTGGGTCGACGCTTGAATTTTTACACCCTGCCCCGATTTCTTTAGGTAATCAAGAACTTCACAACCATGGCAGTTCAGCATAAACGCAGTGAACACTGAGGCCTAAGGACTGTACATGTTTAAGAACCCATTTAAACGGAGTAAATCAATGGCGACTGAGCAAAACGAGCAAGCTCAACAACTTGAGCAAGAGCAAGCGGAACAAGATACAGCGCAAACTCAAGCTGAAACCGAGCAGGCTGAAGTTTCCGTTGAGTCTTTACAAGAGCAGATTGCGCAGCTTGAAGGTGATTTAAAGTTAGAAAAAGCCCGTACCGCCAATGCAGTCTATGAAGCACAAAAAAGTGTTGAACGTATTCAGCGTGAATCTGAAAAGCATAAAGATACGGTTCTGGAAAAGTTCTCTAAAGAGCTTCTAGAAACAGTCGACAATCTGGAGCGTGCCATTGTGGCTGCAGGTGAAGAGCAAACACCATTGCGTGAAGGCGTTGAACTGACCCTTAAATCGTTATTGCATACCTTGGAGAAATTCGGGGTTGTGGCAGTAGACACCAACAACGGTTTCAATGCTGACCTGCACCAGGCAGTCGGGATTGATCCAAATGCCAAAGCCAATGAAATTGGGACTGTTTTGCAAAAGGGCTACACGCTCAACAGTCGCTTATTGCGTCCTGCTATGGTGATGGTCGGCGCTTAAGCCAAATAATTTCGGGAGTTTGTGAAATTTTTCAAAAAATTTACTTGAAAAAAATCGAACGGCTCTCATATCGGATAACAAGTGTAAATCACAAAAAAATTTTAGAGGAAACATCCAAATGGCTAAAATCATTGGTATTGACTTAGGTACTACAAACTCATGTGTTGCAGTACTTGAAGGCGACAAAGTTAAAGTAATCGAAAACGCTGAAGGCGCGCGTACCACTCCATCTATTATTGCCTATAAAGATGGCGAAATTCTGGTAGGTCAATCTGCAAAGCGTCAAGCAGTAACGAATCCGAAAAATACATTGTTCGCGATCAAACGTTTGATCGGTCGTCGTTATGAAGACCAAGCGGTACAAAAAGATATCGGTCTGGTTCCTTACAAAATCATCAAAGCAGACAACGGTGATGCTTGGGTTGATGTCAACGACAAAAAATTGGCGCCACAACAGGTTTCTGCTGAAATCTTGAAAAAGATGAAGAAAACTGCTGAAGATTACCTGGGCGAAACCGTAACTGAAGCTGTTATTACTGTTCCTGCTTACTTCAACGATGCACAGCGTCAAGCAACTAAAGATGCAGGTAAAATTGCAGGTTTAGAAGTTAAACGTATCATCAACGAGCCAACTGCTGCTGCACTTGCGTTCGGTATGGACAAAAAAGAAGGCGACCGTAAAATCGCGGTTTACGACTTGGGTGGTGGTACTTTCGACGTTTCAATCATTGAAATTGCTGACCTTGATGGCGACCAGCAAATCGAAGTATTGTCGACTAACGGTGATACATTCCTAGGTGGTGAAGACTTCGATAACGCGTTAATCGAGTTCCTGGTTGAAGAGTTCAAGAAAGAACAAAACTTTAACTTGAAGCAAGATCCACTGGCGTTACAGCGTTTAAAAGAAGCTGCGGAGAAAGCGAAAATCGAGCTTTCTTCTTCAAATGCAACTGAAATCAACCTTCCATACATCACTGCTGATGCGACTGGTCCTAAACACTTAGTGATCAACGTAACACGTGCAAAACTTGAAGGTCTGGTTGCTGACCTGGTTGCGCGTACCATTGAACCTTGCCGTATTGCGCTTAAAGATGCAGGTCTTTCGACTTCTGACATCTCTGACGTGATCCTGGTAGGTGGTCAGTCTCGTATGCCAATGGTTCAACAAAAGGTTCAAGAGTTCTTCGGTAAAGAGCCACGTAAAGACGTAAACCCTGATGAAGCAGTCGCAATGGGTGCTGCGATTCAAGGTGCGGTACTTTCAGGTGACAAAACTGACGTACTTCTACTTGACGTAACTCCGTTGACACTTGGTATTGAAACCATGGGCGGCGTGTTGACTGCAATCATCGAGAAAAACACCACGATTCCTGCGAAGAAATCTCAAGTGTTCTCAACCGCTGCGGACAACCAGCCTGCTGTAGACATTTCAGTTTACCAAGGTGAACGTAAAATGGCGCAGCAAAACAAACTGTTGGGTAACTTCCAGTTAGGCGACATCCCACCTGCGCCACGTGGTGTGCCACAAATTGAAGTATCTTTCGACATCAATGCTGATGGTATCTTGAAAGTATCTGCGAAAGACAAGAGCACTGGTAAAGAGCAATCGATCCAGATTAAAGCAAACTCAGGTTTGTCTGATGCTGAAATCGAAGCAATGATCAAAGATGCTGAAGCGAATGCTGAAGAAGACCGTAAATTTGAAGAGCTTGCAAAAGCACGCAACGAAGCGGATGCTTTAGTTGCTTCTTCACAAAAAGCAGTGAAAGATCTTGGTGAACAAGTAACAGCTGACGAAAAAACTGCTGTTGAAACGGCGGTTTCTGAGCTTGAAGCTGCAACTAAAGAAAATGACGTTGAAGAAATCAAAGCGAAAACTGAAGCGCTGCAAAATATCATCATGCCAATTACACAACGTGCATATGAAGCTGCTCAAGGCCAAGGTGGTGCGCAAGGTTTTGACCCGAATGCATTCCAAGGCGGCGAAGGTCAATCTCAAAAAGCGGACGACGGCGTTGTAGATGCTGAGTTCACTGAAGTGAAAGATGACAAAAAATAATTTGTCGCTTTAACTGAAAAAACCGCGCGAAAGCGCGGTTTTTTTATGTCTCGACTTAAAAGAATAAAATAAAAATTACTAAAATTTGATCGTATTTTCAGGAAAAGCTGTTTAAGTTAAATCCAACATTAAAATACCCTGAACCCATGAAAATTCTAATTTTGCTGCCTTTACTGAGTTGCTTGGGCCTGACAGCGTGTAGCCTGCCCGTTTCATCTCTCCTATCTCAAAGCACTTCGACTCAATCCACCCAAGCCATTGCCCAATTATTTGATCAGGCGCAAAGCGCGGGTGTTCTAGTGATTCAGCGTGGTCAACAGATACAGGTTTATGGTAATGATTTAAGCCGTGCAGATACCGAATATGTTCCCGCCTCTACTTTTAAAATGCTCAATGCCCTGATTGGCCTGCAACATGGCAAAGCCACAACCAATGAAATTTTTAAATGGGATGGCAAGAAACGCAGTTTTGCAGCCTGGGAAAAAGACATGACTCTCGGCGAAGCCATGCAAGCGTCTGCTGTACCCGTGTATCAGGAACTGGCACGTCGCATTGGCCTTGAATTGATGCAACAGGAAGTACAACGCATCCAATTTGGTAATCAGCAGATTGGTCAACAGGTCGATAACTTCTGGTTGGTAGGCCCTTTGAAAGTTACTCCAAAACAGGAAGTCCAATTTGTTTCTGCGTTGGCCCGAGAGCAACTGGCCTTTGATCCTCAAGTCCAGCAACAAGTCAAAGCCATGTTATTTTTACAGGAGCGGAAAGCTTATCGACTATATGTCAAATCCGGTTGGGGCATGGATGTGGAACCGCAAGTCGGCTGGCTCACCGGCTGGGTTGAAACACCGCAAGCCGAGATCGTGGCATTTTCACTGAATATGCAGATGCGAAATGGTATGGATCCGGCGATCCGCCTTGAAATTTTGCAGCAGGCTTTGGCCGAATTAGGGCTTTATCCAAAAGCTGAAGGATGATGCAAATAAGCATGGGAAAGGCATTAAAATTAAGCTATATTTTTAAAAAATAGACATTTAAATAAAAAATATGCGTCTTCTGCTCTGTCTGCTCGTAGTGGGATTGATCATGTCTGCCTATCTACATATGCAGGCCCAAACCCATCCTCAAC
This sequence comes from Acinetobacter lwoffii, assembly GCF_019343495.1. Lineage (NCBI taxonomy): Bacteria > Pseudomonadati > Pseudomonadota > Gammaproteobacteria > Moraxellales > Moraxellaceae > Acinetobacter > Acinetobacter lwoffii. The sequence goes on from NZ_CP072549.1 coordinate 2,200,991, forward strand.
TGCGCTATAACTCGCTGGCTGATCGCTTGACGCATCCTTTCGATACACGCTTACGTTTCCGAATTGATCAGGTCGATTCAGGCTTTGGACTAAGTAAAGATCAAGTCATTCAACTGAGCAAGGAAGCGATCGAAATCTGGCATCAGGGAAGCAATCGTGATGATTTGATGGTCTATGATGAAAATGCCAGGCTGAGTATTCACCTGATCTATGATCAACGCCAGCAAGACTATGATGCCTTGAAGAAAGTCGAAAAACAGTTGCTGGCAGATGACGCCAAGTATCAACGTCAGGTCAAAAATCTGGAAGCATCCCATCAGCATCTGGAAAGTCAGCAGCAACGCCTCATTCAGCAAAAAAACCAGATCAATAGTGAATTTCAAGCCTTACAGCAACGACGCCGTCAGCCAAATTTATCTGCTTATGAACATGAGCAGATTGAATATGAGGTTTTGGCTTTACAGCGCAAATCGGAAAGTTTTCAACGGGAACTTCAGTACCTTCAGGAACAGCAAAGTTCCTTTAATATGAATGTTTCCATGCATCAACATGGTCTGCAAAACCATCAGCAGAATATCATTCAAGCCCAACAGCGTTTCCCTGCCCGCGAATTTCATAAAGGCGTGTTTATGGGTGATCAAATTCATGTCTATCAGTTTGATGCAGAAGATGATCTCCGTCTGACTCTGGCACATGAACTCGGACATGCCTTGGGGCTGTATCACCATAATGACCCGGAAGCACTGATGTATCCGGTGCTGGGTAAACAGAATCTGCAACACTTCCAGCTGCGACCTGCAGACAAGACCTTGCTTTATAACCGTTAAGTGATCAGCTTGAATTCCCTAATTAATTTAAGTGTATAAGTATTATAAAAAACACTCTATTCTGATTTCATGTTATTGTGATTGGCTACATTGTTCAGGCCATCTTTGGAGATTCGTGTGAGTTACTACCATATTTTAATTGAAGTAAATGACCACATTAGTACGATTGATGAAACCCGTGATATCGAAATCTTTGATATCGAGGACATCCAACCCTATCTTCATTCGATTTTGCTGCCTTATTTCAATGAACAACTGATTGAACTCGACGATGAAAATCTGGAATATAAAGATATTCTGCATCTGGAAATCAAACAGACTTTATTGCCGATCAATGACCTGATCGAAGAAGAACAGCGTCTGTTGCCAAGCGATACCGACATTACCATTAGCGCCTATGAAATTTTCAATAACCGCGAGTTGAGTCAGGATGTTACTACTGTAATCTTTGATCTGCTTGAAGCGGTAAAACTGGATAGCTAAACTTTCCTCCAGATATAAAAAAGTCCTCATTGAGAGGACTTTTTTTGTGCATGGATTTAGATCGAGAATGAAGATCCACAACCACAGGTCGTGGTCGCATTCGGGTTTTGTACCACGAAACGTGAACCTTCCAGACCTTCTAAATAATCTACAACTGAACCGACCAGATATTGATAACTCAATGAATCGACTAAGACTTTAACATCACCATTGGCAAATTCTGCATCATCTTCATTCTGGCTTTCCGCAAAGTTAAAGCCATAAGAGAAACCTGAACAGCCGCCACCGGTCACATAGACACGGAGCATTAAGTCTTGGTTACCTTCACTGTCACGCAACTGGCGTACTTTATTTGCGGCATTGTCGGTGAGCACAAGCGCTTGGGCATTCATGGCGGATTCCTCTGTTGAATGGAATGTCTTTAAAAAGAAAAGACCATATTTAAGTATAGCACACTCAATATATGGTCAGTCTGCACAGATTAAAAGTCAAATCAGAGTAATTTTATCAGGATTATTTGTAGTTCTCATCCTGTAAGGCACATTCAAAGTTTTTCGGATTCTGTTTGCAGCGGAATTGCCACAGCAATTTCATCATGCGTTTGTCATAAACGCCGCGTTTGGTCAGGTCAATTCGGGAATCCCGCATCATTTTCTGGTAACCCGGTTTGTCTGCTGCAGGAATATCCATCCAGTATTTTGCTGGAATGTCCGCTTTCATTTTCCCCAAAATACCAAAGGCACGTGGTAACTGACTTCTCACCCATTCACGTGATTTCTGTCCGTAACCTGCCGGAAATTTATCTGGACGGATAATGATATTACCAGTGACCTGCAACACCGGATAATTCACAATCGCGCCTTTGCTACCCAAGCCTTTATGTAATTCCAGCGGTTTAAATACTGCTGCTGGTGCACCAATAATATCCACCTGGCCATTGTTAAACTTGGCACCAAAATTGGTGACATCGGCACTCACTGCCTGTGCGCCGACCTGCTGTACCATGATTTTTTGTGCTTCATCATAATCAAGTACGGCAATTTTTTTACCGGCTGCTTTGGCAACGGTATTAATACTGCGGTCGTTCACTAACAGAAAAGCATCACCTACAGGAATGACACCGACTACCTCATATTTGCCTTGCAGCATATGTTTGGCAAAAGTTGGACTGGCCAGTCCCTGCATCACTTTAACCGCCAGATTCAGATCTGGAATTGCACCAATGGCATCGAGTGAACCAGTAAAATTATTAAATTGACGGCCACGCATACCGGTAACACTGATCCCATCACATTTCCCGGCTTTAAAATCTTCTGCAACCACCGCTTCATTGGTATTGACCCGCAGTTCGACATCTGCACCCCAGTTTTTGGCTGCCAACTGATAGTCTTTCATCACACTATAGACATCACCGTTTTTACCAACCAGATCAAATACGCAAATCACCTGTTTAGCTTGCGCCAGACCTGAAACAGCCAGTGTCGCCGTAGCCAATGCCAGTGCTTTCCATCCTCTATGCATCATCCTCATTTCCTTATCGCTTGTTTTTGTTATTGCACTTTTAGTCACATGTGATTGTTTTTTATATAAAACATGCGAATTTAATAGTTAATCAAGCTTAAGCTATTTTATTCGCTGCACAATGGCAGATCTGACCTGGTTCAGCCATAAAAAAAGCCTAGATCAATCTAAGCTTTTTTCTTTAAAAATCAGATTATTCGCCAGCAATTGAACATTCAAAGTTGGCCTTATCGACAGAACAGCGTGCACGTTTTAAGACCGACATCATGCTGGCATCATAGATTCCGCGTTTGGTCATATCCATCCGGCCATCACGTAACATTTTCTGATACTTGGTTTTATCTTCAGCGCTCAGATTCATTTTATATTTCGACGGAATACCCGCTTCCAGACGGCTGATCATCCCCATGCTCTTTGGCAGGTTTTTGATAAACCAGTCACGCGATTTCTGTCCAAAACCTGCGGGGAATTTTTCCGGACGAATCACAAAATCAGAGGTGACATGCAGTACCGGGAAATTAAACATTGCGCCGTTATTACCCAGACCTTTATAGATTTCTAATGGCTTGTAGGCATAAGCAGGTGCACCGACCATATCCACCTGACCATTGTTAAATTTGGCGACAAAGTTAGAAACATCGGAGATCACTGCCTGCGCACCGACGCGCTGTACCATGATTTTCTGGGCATCGTCATAGCCGAGTACGGCGAATTTCTTCCCTGCGGCTTTTTCAATCGAATTGATATTCTTGTCACGAACAAAAATAAATGCTGAACCCAACGGTGAAATACCGGCAATTTCGTATTTTTTGCCGCCCATATTACTGACCATTTTCGCTGCATTACGTTTGTCCAGAGCAAAACTGATCGCACGCTGGGCAATGGCATTACTTGGTGCACCGCCCAGTGCATCAATAGAACCGGCAAATTTATTGTATTGACGGGCACGCATGGCTGTCATAAACACACCATCACATTTACCGGCCTTGAAGTCATTGTCGGCAACCGCTTCATCCTGACGGGCAATCAGATTGATTTCTGCGCCCCAGCCTTTTGCAGCCAGTGCCCATTCTTGCGCCATCTGGAAAGACTCACCGGATTTACCCAGTAAGTCAAACACACAGATATCGACTTTTTCTGCATGCGCCGCACTTGCAAAACCAAATGCAGAGAATGCAGCCAATGATAAGAGTGTTTTTTTCATTGTAGTTATCCTTTGAAATCTTGTTATTCGCTGAGTGTCCGTACACGGGACAAATATTAAGCAAGTTTAATTAAAAAAAATAGAGCATTTACTCCATTTAAAACCGGCATTTTGGCCTATAAAGATAAATCAGCAATAGTTGCCTAAGTTATTTTTAAATATATATTTAAATATCAATATCTTAATGTTTAAAACTGCTTTCTTATAATTACATTTACCCAGATATAGTTACAAAGATATACATGATTTCAGATTTATTCGCCACCAATCGAACATTCAAAATTGGTTCTTTCTACCGTACAACGCGCGCGTTTCAATACGTTCATCATGCCCTGATCATAAATCCCCTGTTTGGTTAAATCGATCCGCCCATCACGCAGAATCTTTTGGTAGGCCACACGATCTTCACGGCTTAGATTCAGAATATATTTGCTTGGAATCTCAGCTTCCATGCGCTTGACCATGGCAAAGCTGCGCGGTAACTGTTTCACAAACCAGTTTCGGGATTGTGCGGCAAAGCTTGCCGGAAACTCTTCCTGACGAATAATCAGATCAGCAGTGACATTAATCACCGGAAAATTAATCATTGCGCCTTGACGGCCTAGTCCTTTCTGTAATTCCAGCGGTTTAAATGCATAAGCCGGTGCAGCGACAATATCCACTTCGCCCTGATTAAACTTGCGAATAAAATTGGAAATTTCCGACATGACCGGTACTGCTTCAATCCGGTCGACCATGATTTTTTGCGCATAGTCATAATGCAGCACGGCAAATTTCTTGCCTTTGACCTGTTCCAGTTTATTTAGAGTACGATCACGAACAAAAATATAGGCTGGGCCAATCTGACCAATACCCGCCACTTCGAATTTTTCTTTGCCAATCTGGGTGATCAGGCGTTTGCTATTGCGTTTATCCAGTACATAGCTGATGGCTTTCATGGCAATGTCATTATTCGGCACGCCGCCAATTGCATCAATCGATCCAGCAAATTTGTTATAAGCCCGGGCACGCATTGAGGTCATATAGAAGGCATCACATTTTCCGGCTTTGACGTCCTGATCGACCTTGGCTTCATCCTGATAAGCGCTTAGCTGAATTTCGGCACCCCAGCCTTTTGCTGCCAGCGCCCATTCCTCCAGCAGTTTGTAAGACTCACCAGATTTCCCCAGTAAATCAAAAACACAGACATTCACTCTGGCTTGAGTTGAAGTCGACACCAAAATGCCCAGTGCCGATAAAATTAAACATCCCTTTTTCATTTTTATTTGACTCTATGATATTTTTTGCTCCATCAGCCTGAACTATAAACCACTGTTCATGCATAAAATAGAGCTTTTACTCAACTTATGCGTCCACCCTAGATCAATTGACAGAGGTGAAAAGCACACTTATTTCAGCAAAAACGGTAAGATTTTTCATTTTCACAGGGCTTTCCTTTAGAATAGGCGCATCTTATTTCTTAGCTTTGATTTCTCAATGATTCAGTTAGACCAGTTATCTATACGTCGCGGTGGACGTGTTTTATTTCAAAAAGCGTCGATGCAGTTACACCCAGGATGGAAAATTGGCCTAACCGGTGTCAATGGTGCTGGAAAATCAACCCTGTTTTCAGCCTTGCTCGGCGGCATGGAATCGGACACCGGTTCGCTGACCCGACCTGCGGTATGGACCGTAGCGCATATGGCTCAGGAAATCAAAGCACTGAATATGAAAGCCATTGATTTCGTCTTGTCGGGTGATGAAGAATACTGGGATATTCAGCAGAAACTCGATCAACCGGATCAACTGGATGATGCAGAACTGGCTCATTTATATGGCCGTTTTGATGAAATTTCAGGTTATTCTGCTCCTGCCAAAGCTTCACAACTGATGGCTGGTCTGGGCTTCTTTGAACATCAATCACAGCTGGATGTTTCAAGTTTTTCCGGTGGCTGGCGTATGCGTTTAAACTTGGCGCGTACCTTAATGAGCCGCTCGGACTTACTGCTCCTCGATGAACCGACCAACCATCTGGACTTGGATGCGATTCTCTGGCTAGAAGACTGGCTGAAAGCCTATGAAGGCACCTTGGTGCTGATTTCGCATGACCGGGACTTCCTCGATGCGATTACCGACCATATTTTACATATCGAAAATCAGGAACTCATTTTATATACTGGTAACTATTCGACTTTCGAGCGTACCCGTAGTGAACGTCTGGCGCAGCAGCAACAGGCGTATGAAAAGCAGCTGGAAACCCGCGCGCATCTGCAAAAATATATTGACCGTTTTAAAGCACAAGCGACCAAAGCCAAACAGGCACAGAGCCGGATCAAACAGCTGGAACGTATGCAGGAACTATCTGCTGCCCATATCGATACACCATTTACTTTCAGTTTCCGCGAACCGACCAAAATGAGTTCGCCGTTATTGCAACTGGAACATGCCGATATTGGTTATGGCGACAAGCTGATTGTTACCAATGTAAATTTACAGATCACGCCCAACAGCCGGATCGGGTTACTCGGGATGAATGGTGCAGGTAAATCCACGCTGATTAAATCGCTGGTCGGTGACCTGAAACTGATTCAGGGCCTGCGTAAAGATTCAGAGCTACTGAATATTGGTTATTTTGCCCAGCATCAGATGGATGCACTGGATGGTAATGCCAGTCCGATGTTACAGCTGGCACGTATTGCCGATAAAAAAATCAGTGAAGCCAGCCTGCGTTCTTTCTTGGGTAGTTTCGGTTTTAGTGGCGAACGTATGGATACGCCAAGCGAAAGCTTCTCAGGCGGTGAACGTGCACGTTTGGCCCTAGCACTGATTGTTTGGCAGCGTCCGAATGTACTGATTCTGGATGAGCCGACCAACCATTTAGACCTGGATATGCGTCATGCACTGACCATGGCCTTGCAAGATTTTCAGGGCGCGGTAGTTCTAGTTTCGCATGAACGTCAGCTCATCGCCAGCGTCTGTGATGAACTACTAATGGTACATAATGGTCAATGCCGTGAGTTTGATGGTGATCTTACTGCCTATGCTGACTGGTTACGCCAAGCCCGTATTGAGATAATTAAAAATGGGCAAAAGCCAGCAGAACCGGTGAAATCCCAAGTCGAAGTCAAACCGACTATTTCCAAACTGGACAAGGAAGCACAACGTAAGGAAGCTGCTCGCCAGCGGGAACTAAGTCGTCCGATTCGCAAGAATATTGAAAAATGCGAAGCACAGATGGCCAAACTACAGCCGCGACTGATTGAAATTGAAAACCTGCTGGGTGACAGTGCTTTATACGAAGCATCACGTAAAAATGATTTGCTGAAACTGATGAATGAGCAAACCGAGCTAAAAGCCAAACTGGAAACAGCCGAAGAGCAAATGCTAGAACTGATGATGGAACTGGAAAGTCTGGAACAGTCTTTCTAAAACTCTTCCACTAAGATTCAAGATAAGAGATGAATGACTAACGTTGTTCATCTCTTTTTTATTCACTATTTTTAATGTTTTCTCTTACCTTTTCACCTCTGTATTTTTTCATTTATGTCTAGATGCTTCTTTAATTCGATTCTTTTCTACTCATTCGACACATAAGGTCACAAATTACGTAAATCCTATATAAGTTTATTTTTTAAACAGTTGGATGCCTTATTTCATACATTAATTTACAGCGCACTGTTTCATCCTAAGGCTCTAATACAAGTGTTTTTTAATTTTTGGCAGCCTTGCTACGAGTCTGTTTAATGTTGAACTAGAGAGAGGAAATCCGCATGCGTGCTCTTACCTATCATGGTGCTCGGGATGTACGAGTTGAATCCGTTCCAGATCCAGTGATTCAGGAACCAGATGACGTTATTTTACGGGTGACAGCCACCGCCATCTGTGGCTCAGATCTGCATTTATACCGGGGCAAAATCCCAGCTACTGAAGACGGTGATATTTTCGGCCATGAATTTATGGGAATTGTAGAAGAAGTCGGCCCTGAAGTAACCGAAGTCAAAAAAGGTGACCGGGTGATTATTCCCTTTGTGATTGCATGCGGTCACTGTTTTTTCTGTGAACATGAACTCATGGCTGCCTGTGAAAATACCAATACTGGCCGTGGTGCAATTCTCAATAAAAAACAGATTCCACCAGGTGCAGCTTTATTTGGCTTTAGCCATCTGTATGGGGGTATACCGGGTGGTCAGGCCGAATATGTGCGGATTCCCAAGGGCAATGTCGGACCATTTAAAGTACCAGGTTCCCTGCCTGATGAAAAAGTATTATTCCTGACCGATATTCTGCCAACCGCGTGGCAAGCAGTAAACAATGCCCAAGTTGGTCGAGGTTCCAGTGTGGCGATTTATGGTGCCGGTCCGGTCGGTCTGCTGGCTGCTGCCTGCGCGCGGATGCTCGGTGCCGAGCAGATCTTTATGGTCGATCACCATCCTTACCGTCTGCGTTTCGCACATCAAACCTATGGGGTAATTCCTGTCAATTTTGATGAAGTCGATGCTGCTGAATTTATCATTCAAAACACCACAGGTTATCGTGGAGTCGATGCCGTCATTGATGCGGTCGGTTTTGAAGCCAAAGGTAGCATGCTGGAAACCGTAATGACCAACCTGAAATTAGAAGGTTCGAGTGGTTCAGCGCTAAGACAATGTATTGCAGCGGTCCGTCGCGGCGGTGTGGTGAGTGTACCTGGAGTTTATGCCGGTCCAATTCATGGCTTCCTGTTTGGTGATGCCTTTGACAAAGGTTTGACCTTTAAAATGGGACAAACCCATGTGCATAATTACTTGCCGCAGTTGCTAGAACATATTGAAAATGGAGATCTGTCTCCAGATCTGATTATTACCCATCGCATGAAACTGGAAGATGCTGCGGAAGGTTACCGTATTTTTGATAAAAAGGAAGAAGACTGTCGTAAAGTCATTCTAACACCATAAATATGATTAAAAAAAAGCGCCGTCAGGCGCTTTTTTATTTTTCATCGTCATTTTATCAATCCTCTTTTTCTTGTTCCTAATCAATATCATTTCAGCGATTCCCTCCCTCTTTTCTATCGAGTAATAAAAGAAATGCCCGATTTTCAATAATGAAATCAAGAAATAACTCAAAAATGAGAAATAAAAAAGTTAAGCAAAAATCGATAAAAGTATGATTTTAAATAAAAATGAAAGTTCACTTGATTATTAAATCAATTATGTAGTTTAGCTACATCTTGAGTTTTTAGTTAACAATATGTTCCACGGTAATGATTAGAGAAACTACACTATATTTACAAGTATTTAATTTATAATAATTTTTTATTTTAAAGCCAATCCAAGGAATAGTCTGGTCATACTAGCAATATATCGCCAAATCTAGCTTTAAATTTAAAATGCTATTTTAAATTTAAAAACACTTATCCACAAGATAATCGATTTCAAATTTGAATTTAAAATAAAGAATTAATACGTGTATTAAAGCTTGCGGAAAAATACTATCTTATTCACATAAAAATTATGGATAACTTTAGAGTTATCCACATCTCTGATCAGGCTTTCTAGATGCTTGAAGCAATATTATTCACGTATTATTTAGCGTATTAGACCAAGTTTCTTATAAGCTATTGAAAATTTAAAATTTAAAATTTAGTTTTAGCAGCTTTTTATTTATTTTTGAGATATTAGATCTTCTGAATAGGCGATTTATTATTTTTTAGTCGAATCCACCTAAAGTATTCGATCTGTTTTTATTACACGCATCTTTAAATACCACTTTGACTGATCCAGTTTTCACCTAGTGTCGTGAACTGCATGCAAACTTCTCATCGTATAAAGAACGTCTTTCTACCTCACTTTCCTATTCAAAAATTATTTTAGAAGTTCTGATGCAGATCATTTTTATAACGATAGATTCACTCCAGATTTCAGGTATTCTCCCGAGTTGGTAATCTCTATACATAAACCCTTTCTTAGAGTCGATTTGGCTTACTCAACTTGGCTTTTTAAAACCTAAATGAACCCGTTCCATATCTAAAAATCGGTCCAAAATTACTTTATTTTGCCTAGCTCACATGATATGAGTAAAAAATTGGTCTAAAAAAAGCGCCTCGAAAGGCGCTTTTTTATATCTGATTTTATCCTGAAGGGTTATGCATCAATATCTGCATTCAAGGCATTTTCTTCAATGAAAGCACGACGTGGTTCTACGTCATCGCCCATCAAGCAAGAGAACATACGATCCGCTTCAATCGCATCGGTAACTGTCACTTGCAGCATGTTACGGTTGTCTGGATCCATGGTGGTTTCCCACAACTGTTCCGCATTCATCTCACCCAGACCTTTATAGCGCTGGATCATCATGCCACGACGTGAGTCCTGCAAGATATGCTGCCAAACCTGATGGAAATTGCTAACCTGAATCTTGCGGTCGCCTTTTTGTAAATATGCACCCTCTTCAAGCAGGCTAAACCAACTCTTCGAGTTCTTTAATAAACGTGCATATTCACTTGAACCTAACAGTACTGAGTCTAACAGGTAGCTATGTGGCAAGTTATGTACATAGATCGTGATACGTGGCAACCAGCTTGCAGTTTTTTGACCATCTGCCAGTTCTTTTTCAAAACGTTCTAGGGTTAATTCTGGACGTAATGTAGGCTGAATGGCTTCAATCGCTACACGTAGATTCTCACCCCATGTTTCCACATAGTTTTTGTCTTCCAGCTGATCCAGCTTAAAGCCTTCCAGTGACAGTAGGGCATCAAGCAGACTCGCAGGATAACGTTGGGTCAAACGTGCCAAGCTCTTCTGGGAAGTCTGATAATCAGCAATCACATTCGCCAGTGCTTCACCACGAATCGCAGGCGCTTCTGCACTGATATGCAGTTCCAGCTCATCAATCGCATTCGAAATTAGGTAAGTCTCCAGTGCATCATTGTCCTTGATGTACTGTTCCTGCTTACCTTTTTTCAGCTTATATAATGGTGGCTGTGCGATATAAATATGACCACGTTCCACAAGTTCCGGCATTTGACGGAAGAAGAACGTCAACAGTAAGGTACGGATATGCGAACCATCCACGTCAGCATCGGTCATGATGATGATTTTATGATAACGCAGTTTGTCCGGATTATATTCCTCACGACCAATACCACAGCCGAGTGCGGTAATCAGCGTACCGACTTCAGCAGAGGAAATCATACGGTCAAAACGGGCACGTTCCACATTCAGGATCTTACCTTTCAGTGGTAAAATCGCCTGCATTTTACGGTTACGACCTTGCTTGGCTGAACCACCTGCAGAATCACCCTCGACCAGGTACAGTTCAGACAAAGCTGGATCTTTTTCCTGACAATCGGCCAGTTTACCTGGAAGACCGGCAATATCTAGCGCACTCTTACGACGTGTCATTTCACGGGCTTTACGCGCTGCATCACGCGCACGTGCTGCATCAATGATCTTGCCAGCAATCGCTTTGGCTGCTTGTGGATTTTCCAATAAATATTCAGAAAATGCCTTATTCATGGCCTGTTCGACAGCCGTTTTTACTTCACTCGACACCAGTTTTTCTTTGGTCTGTGAAGAGAATTTTGGATCAGGCACCTTGACTGACACAATGGCAGTCAGACCTTCACGTGCATCATCACCCGATACCGCAACTTTTTCCTTTTTCAGGATATTTTCGCTGTCCATGTAGTTATTTAAACCACGGGTCAACGCAGCACGGAAACCGGCCAAATGCGTACCACCATCCTTTTGCGGGATGTTGTTGGTAAAGCAACGTACATTTTCCTGATAAGAATCATTCCACTGCAATGCGACTTCTACCGTAATACCGTTATCGGCCTGTGCAGCAGTGAAATGGAAAATATCATTCAGGTGAGTTTTGCCTTCGTTAATATATTTAACGAACTCAGACAGACCACCTTCATAATCAAAGACATGCTCGGCATTAATGCGTTCGTCACGCAGCACAATACGCACACCTGCGTTCAGGAACGACAGTTCACGCAAACGACGCGCCAAAATATCAACATTAAAAATGGTCTGACTAAAAGTCTCGGCACTTGGCCAGAAACGGACACGAGTACCGGTTCTATCGGTATCGCCCACTACTTTTAATGGATATTGAGAATCGCCATGACGGTATTCTTGTTCATGAATTTTACCGGCACGGTGAATGGTCAATTCGAGTTTTTCAGACAGTGCGTTGACTACGGAAACACCGACACCATGCAGACCGCCAGACACTTTATAACTGTTGTCGTCGAACTTACCACCGGCATGCAGAATGGTTAAAATCACCTCTGCTGCAGACACACCTTCTTCAGGGTGAATGTCGGTCGGAATACCACGACCATTATCAGAAACTGAAACCGATTCATCTTCATGGATCGTCACTATAATTTCATCACAGTGGCCTGCCAAGGCTTCATCAATCGAGTTGTCGACTACTTCAAACACCATGTGGTGCAGGCCTGTACCATCGTCTGTATCACCAATGTACATGCCCGGACGCTTACGGACTGCGTCTAAACCACGTAATACCTTGATGCTAGAGGAATCATAAGCCTTTTCAATGGTTTGTTCTGTTTGAGAAGCAGCTTGATCTTCTGAACTCATGGTTTCTCCCTAGTGAAAAATAGGTCTATCCAAAGATGGGTAAAACTCAAAAAATATTATTGCACAACTTGAACTGTACCGTTTTCAACACTGAATAACTGATATGAGATAGACAAATCATGTAAGTGCTTTTGTACTGATTCATGGTCTAAGGTGGTAATAAAAACTTGACTACCAAGTTGGCTCAATCGCTCAATTAAACGTTGTTGTGCGGTTAAATCTAATTCTGCTGTCACATCATCTAATAATACCACAGTTTCCTTATTACAAGAATGGAGCATTGCGATTTGCGACAGTTTTAGTGCGATCATCAGCAGCTTTTTCTGACCCCGCGACAGGATCACGTCGGCATCCCCCATCGGGGTCTTTAAACGCAAATCCGCGCGATGTGGACCATATTCGGTATAGCGTCGCTCACAGTCTTTTTCATGCTGGTTGGTCAGATCATTCAGCAGGCCAGTTTCACTGTGAAAGCCCGGACTGTATTCCAGACTGACTTGCAAATCAGGTAATAACTGTTTCAGGTCATCTTCAAAAAAGGGCTTCCATTGTTCCACGATCCCGACACGTTGCGAATGTAAAATTTCACCATATTCACTGAGCATCTGGTTCCACGGTTCCAGATCTGACAGACTGAGAAAGCGTTTGCTTTTGAGCAAACTATTTCGCTGTTTCAGCGCACGAGAATAATATTGCCAGGCATGATAAAACTCTGGTTCCACGTGGAACATTAACCAGTCAAGGAGTTGGCGTCGTGGTTTAGCACCATGATCGATAATATCGGTGCTTTGCGGATCAATCAGCTGCAAGGGCAACAGTTTGGCCAGCTGTCCCTGGGTTGCGACCAGATCACCATTGACCTTGATCAGTTGCTCCCCGCTGGCCATTTTTTGCATGCCAATTTTTTCAGTCGCAGACTGTGCAAATACAATCGCATCCTGCGCGCCATGCTGGATATAATTTTTGGGAATATGAGTACGGAAGGAACGACCGGCAGCCAGTAAATGAATCGCCTCTAAAATCGAGGTTTTACCTGAACCATTTTGCCCATAAAAAACATTAAACGGCTGCAATCCGTGGAGAGCAACCGTCTTTAAATTCCGCACACGCTCAATATGTAAACGCGTAATATGCATGTCTTATATGAATATCAGAAGCCGCGGCTTAAACACGCATCGGCATGACGACATAAGTCTGATCAGTATGCGCCGGGTCTTGTACTAAGACAGACTGATTCGCTTCAGTCATAGTCATTGACACATCATCGCCATCCAGCACACCGAGTACTTCAATCAGATACTGCGCATTGAAGGACATTTCTAGCGGTGAATCGGCATATTGAATCGCCAGGTCTTCAATCGCTTCATCCTGCTCCGGGTTATTGGCACGAAGTTGCAAAGAATCAGCATTGAAGTTCAGAAACACACCGCGAAGTTTTTCATTACTTAAAATCGCCACACGCTGCAAAGACTGCTTGAACACGTCATGTGCGATCATCACGACTTTGTCGCCCCCACGTGGAATCACACGGCGGTAGTCCGGGAACTTACCATCAATCAGCTTGGTAGTGAAACGCACGGTAATGTTCGCCTGTTCCTTGTCACGGCTTGGCATATTGATGGTCACATTGAGCAGTTCACGACCAATCAATAGAGATAATTGCTCATCTTCAACGCTGAGCAGGCGCTGTAATTCTGCAACGGCCTTACGTGGCACAATTGCCTGAATCGGCTGTGCTGCAGTGGATTGTGCTGCTGTTTCACACAGTGCTAGGCGGTGGCCATCGGTGGTCACAGCACGTAGCTGATTGGCATCAATTTCCAGCAAAGTACCGGTCAGGTAAAAACGCACATCCTGAACTGCCATGGCAAAGGCGGTTTTTTCGAACAGGCGTTTAAGTTCACGCTGTGTCACCGTCACTTGCGTGCCTTGGGTGTTTTCAGTGTTCAGTAATGGATAATCATCAGCAGGCAAGGTACCCAGTACAAAACGACTGTTGCCTGATTTAAGGATGCAGCGCTGATCTTCAGTAATATGCAAATCCACCAATGCCGCTGAAGGAAGTGACTTACAGATATCAATCAGCTTACGTGCAGGAACTGTGGTCTCGCCTTCCTGCAGACATGCACCTTCAGCCAGTGCTGTACTCGCCACCAGTTCGACTTCCAGGTCGGAACCGGTCACGGTCAATGCTTGCGTAGTCACCTGAATTTTCAGGTTAGACAGGATATTCAAGGTATGGCGACGTTCAACCGCTCCTACGACATGTGAGAGAACATTCAGTAAGCTTTCTTTCGCGATTTTTAAACGCACAGTGCATTCCTCTAAAGCTGAAGATTAATATAGAAAAAGTGATTTTTTTGACGGTTTACTATGCGGCAAAAGCAGCCGCATAGCAAGAATAGAATTTGAGCGATTTAGGTCAACTTTGCAACAGACGCTGCAGGTTTTTATAGTCTTCGTTAAAGATCGGATCTTCTTCACGCAGGCTTTGTACTTTCTCGCAGGCATGCATCACGGTACTGTGATCACGACCGCCAAAAGCCATGCCAATTTCCGGAAAACTGTCGCCGGTTAATTCACGTGCCAGCCCCATCGCCAGCTGACGTGGGCGGGCATAAATCCGGGTACGTTTTGGACCGACCAGTTCTTTCAGTGGAATCCGGAAATACTCACTCACCACACGCTGAATATTTTCAGTACTGATGGTACGGGCACGAATTGCCAGCACATCTTTTAAAGATTCACGCACCACATCCAGATCAATTGGCGTACCTTTAAAACGTGAAATCGCCACCACTTTGTTCAGCGCACCTTCCAGCTCACGCACGTTAGCCACCACCTGCTGGGCAATAAACAGCGCACAGTTACGTGGTAAATCGACCTGGTTGCTTTCTGCTTTTTTCAGCAGAATTTCAATTCGGGTTTCAATATCTGGCGGTTCAACCCCGACCGACAAGCCCCAAGAAAAACGTGAAACCAGACGTGGATCCAGCTCTGTCAGCTCTTTAGGATAACGATCCGAAGTCAAAATAATTTGCTTGGATTCATCCAAAAGTGCGTTAAAGGTGTAGAAAAATTCGACCAGACTGGCCTCTTTACCGGCCAGCAAGTGAATATCATCGACCAGTAATAAATCCAGAGAACGGCAGTTTTTCTTAAACTCTTCGACTTTACCCTGCTGCAACGAGCTGACAAAGTCCTGTACAAAACTTTCTGCGGTCATGTACATGACGCGTGCATTCGGCTTGGCCTGCAACAGCGCATTGCCGACCGCCTGCATCAAGTGGGTTTTACCCAGACCGGTCGGACCATATAAAAATAACGGGTTGTGCTGTGAAGCCCCCAGCTGGGTCAGTACCTTGCGACAGGTTTCTGCTGCCATCTGGTTCGATCGGCCTTCCACAAACAGCGAGAAGGTAAACAATGGATTCAACTGACGTCTACGGCTATTTTTGCCGCTGTCTTCTTTTTCTTTCTTCGGCTTCGGCACTGGCATCGGTGTCGAGGTCAATGCCGCAGTCGTGGTCGCCGGTTGTTCACTGGCAGATAAAATCGCCCCTGGACGTGAATCGACCAAAATCTCGACCTTGCGTACCCGTCCTTCAGACAACTGTTCTGCCAGAATCGTAATCAGTTCCAGATGATGTTCCTGAATGTAACGCGTCCAGTAAGGATTAGGTGCATACAAACGCAAGCTGTCTTCCAGCTCTTCTGCAACCAATGGGCGAATCCACATTGTAAAGACATTTCCAGAGAGCTCTTGTCGCAGGCGATTTAAGCAGTCCGTCCAAAGCATGTGAATCCCCTATTCATTCCATTGTTCATTCAAAAAAGATGACCGCGACCAAAAGCGGGTCGCCATTCTAACCAAGTTATCCACATCTGTCATGGCAATTTCCACAAAAACTGTGCAAAAAGAAATCAACATGTATGAATTTAAATTTAAAACCCAGTGTGGATAAGTTTATCCGCAAGCTGTGGATAAAATATATCATAAAGTTATCCACAAAGTATAAAATTAATAGAAACAGTTTTATCCACAATATAAGTTTATGTTTAATTAAATAAAAAGTGGCTTATCCATAGAAAAAGTGCTCCCTAATAGTAATAAATTTAAATTTATAAATTTGAATTTATTTATAAGATCACTAGTTTTTGTGGATAACTCAAAAAACTTCAAATTTAAATTCAAAACCGTAAGTTAAATTTAAACTCTGGATAACATGTGGATAACTTTGTTGATAGAGTTGTTTATAACTTATATATATTTATATAACAATAACTTAATTTGTGATTAACTTGAATTGAACTATTTTTTATTCAGTTCTTTGAAAAACCAGGGTCTTTATCTTTTTTGATCTTATTTGAAAAGAAAACCGCTTTTGCATTGACAGCTCAAGCAATGAGCACTAAAATCGCGGACCTTCACAGAAAGATCATTTTTTGGAGTTTCAATATGAAACGTACATTCCAACCGTCTGAATTAAAGCGTAAGCGTGTTCATGGTTTCCGTGCTCGTATGGCTACTAAAGCTGGTCGTCAAGTATTAGCTCGCCGTCGTGCAAAAGGTCGTCATAGCTTAACTGTTTAATCAGTTACGCTAAGACGATTTTGGGTGTTATGACAAAACTTTATAGTTTTGGCACAGAGTTCCGATTACGCTGTGCTGCCGATTATAAAGGTGTCTTTGATGGTGCGCTTTTTAAAGTGCATCAACCCCATTTCTTATTTCTTGCAAAACATTCCGAACTGCCAAATAGCCGTTTGGGTTTAGTTGTTGCCAAGAAGAAAGTGCGACGTGCACACGAAAGAAATCGAGTAAAACGACTTGCTCGCGAAAGTTTTCGCCTGCATCAACAGCAATTAGATGACTTAGACATTGTAATCATGCCAAAAATGGGTGTTGAAGCAGTGCCTAATGCAGAATTGCACCAGCAATTACAATTTGCCTGGCAGAAACTGAACCGTCTTGCCAAAAAGCATTCAAAAATAGCCCCCTCCCCACAAAAGTAGAGTTGGCCAATGGTACGTTTACTGCATTGGTTGATCCGTTTCTATCAGATTGCGATTAGTCCTCTTCTTGGACCGCGCTGTCGTTATATTCCAACTTGTTCTCAATATTCCTTGGAAGCAGTCCAGATGCATGGCGCTGGGCGTGGAGTGTGGCTG
This sequence comes from Acinetobacter lwoffii, assembly GCF_019343495.1. Lineage (NCBI taxonomy): Bacteria > Pseudomonadati > Pseudomonadota > Gammaproteobacteria > Moraxellales > Moraxellaceae > Acinetobacter > Acinetobacter lwoffii. Next base: position 2,218,771 of record NZ_CP072549.1, read on the forward strand.
GCTACTAAACGTATTTGCCGTTGTCATCCGTGGGGGGGCTCGGGATATGATCCTGTTCCCTCAAAAGCGATTCGTTTTATTTCATTTCAGCAAATAGATTCTCAAACGCTTCACGTTGCTGTACCCTTTCGTGATCGTTTATTGAACCAAAATCACTCTCACCACTTGGGGTAATACATATGCAACAATGGGCCAGGATTGCAATTCTCGGAGCCATGTTTGTTGTCGCATATTTGCTCATTTTGGCGTGGCAAAAAGATTATGGAAATGCTGAAACAAAACCGCAGCAGGAAACTGCTGTTGTTTCGCATGACGTATCTGCAGATTTGCCAAATGGTCAGACGGCTACAGTTGCCTCTGATCTGCCACAAGCAAATGTGCCAGCACAGCAAGCCACGGATGCCACAGCACCTGTAAGTCAGCAGCTTATTTCAGTACAAACTGACCTTTATCATCTTTGGATTAATCCTAAGGGTGGTGATATTGTTCGTATTGAATTACTCAATCATGACAAGAACAAAGACAGCGATGAACCGTTCGTCATGCTGGAAAGCGATGCGAAACGTACTTATGTCGCCCAGTCTGGCCTGATCGGTCTGAATGGACCGGACAGCAGCCGTAACGGCCGTCCAATGTATGAGCTGGAAAAAACTGCTTATACCCTGGCAGATGCGAAAACAGTCAAATCCAAAGACGGTGAAAACCTGAAAGTATTGTCTGTACCGCTGGTGTTTAAAACCGCTGACGGGATCGAGATTATCAAGACCTTCAATTTCACTGAAGGTGAATATCCGGTCGTGGTAAATCACAAAGTGGTCAACCGCAGTGGCCAGACCTGGCAAGGTCAGATGTTCGGTCAGATCAAACGCGATAACTCGGAAGATCCAGGCAAGTCCGATCAAGGGATCTTCACGCTGGGAACATTCCTCGGCGGTGCATGGGGTACCCCGGACGAGCAGTACAACAAGCTTAAATTCGACAACTTTGTTGAAGAAAAAGTCAGTACTGAAGCGACAGGTGGTTGGGTGGCAATGGTACAGCACTACTTTGTCAGTGCATGGGTTCCAGGTCAGCTGAAGTTGACTCAAGGCAATGGCGAAGCTTATAGCGCCAAGCTTGAATCACGTAAATCAACCGATAACATGAACATCATCGGTTTTACTTCACCAACGTTTAATGTACCAGCAGGTACCGTGGCTGAAATTGATGCGACTTTCTATTCAGGTCCAAAAATCCAGTCAGAACTGAAAGATTTGGCTGCAGGTTTAAACCAGACCGTTGATTATGGCTGGTTATGGCCAATCGCGAAATTGCTGTTCGTGGGTCTTGAATTCTTCCATGGTCTGGTGGGTAACTGGGGTTGGGCAATTATTCTGTTGACCATCCTGGTGAAAGTGATCCTGTGGCCATTGTCGTCGAAGAGCTATCGCTCGATGGCGAAAATGCGGGTGATTGCGCCAGAAATGCAACGCATGAAAGAAGAGTTTGGTGAAGACCGCATGCGCTTCTCTCAAGAAATGATGGCATTGTATAAACGTGAACAGGTCAATCCGCTTGCCGGCTGTTTACCGCTGTTATTACAAATGCCGATTTTCCTGGCCTTGTACTGGGTATTGATGGAATCTGTGGAACTGCGTCATGCGCCATGGATGCTGTGGATTCAGGATTTGTCTTCAATGGATCCTTGGTTCATTCTGCCGTTGTTGATGGGCTTGACCATGTATATCCAGCAGTCGTTAAATCCGCAGCCGACCGATCCAATGCAGGCGAAAGTCTTCAAGTTTATGCCGATTATCTTTACGGTATTCTTGTTGTTCTTCCCTGCAGGCTTGGTTTTATACTGGATCGTCAACAACTTGATCACGATTCTGCAACAAACTTTGATTAACAAGTCTGTTGCCAAAGATCGTGCCAAACGTGATGAGGCCACTCCAGCCAACTAAGTTGTACGGATAGGCTGAATAAATCCGCTTAAGATGGTAATCTTAGGCGGATTTTTTTTGGCTGTACTTTTGAGTCCTTGCAGGTGAATTTTATGCTCAACCGAACCACAACTATTGCTGCGATTGCAACTCCACCAGGACGTGGCGGCGTTGGGGTGATTCGCCTGTCTGGCCCAAAATCCTATGAAATTGCTCAAGCCCTGACACAAAAAGAACTCCCCCAGGCCCGTTTTGCCGGTTTTCGCCAGTTCTACGATGCGACAGGCGAAGTCATGGATGAAGGACTGGTCATCTGCTTCCCGAATCCAAACTCATTTACCGGTGAAGATGTGGTGGAGCTACAAGGTCATGGCGGTCCGGTGATTCAGAATGCCCTGCTTGGCCGTTTACTGGAGCTGGGAGCCACTGCAGCCAAAGCGGGTGAATTCTCCATGCGTGCTTTCGAAAATGGCAAGCTGGATCTGGTGCAGGCTGAGGCGATTGCCGACCTGATTGATGCAACCTCGCAAGCAGCCGCCCGTTCTGCCGTGCGTTCTTTGCAGGGGGTATTTTCGACCAAAGTCAATGCAGTCCTCGAGCAGCTGATTCACCTGCGTTTGCATGTGGAAGCCGCGATTGATTTCCCGGAAGAAGAAATTGATTTTCTGGCGGATGGCAAGATTTTAAATCTGCTGGATGGCGTATCCAGTGCCGTCACTCAAGTCCAGCAATCTGCACGTCAAGGTCAGTTGTTACGTGAAGGTTTACAGGTGGTGATTGCGGGTAAACCGAATGCCGGTAAATCCTCCTTACTGAATGCATTGGCTGGAATTGAACGCGCGATTGTGACCGATATTGCCGGTACCACCCGTGATGTCTTGCATGAAAAAATCACCTTAAATGGTCTGCCGATTACCCTCACCGATACCGCAGGCTTGCGTGAAACTGGCGATATCGTGGAAAAAGAAGGGATCCGCCGCGCGATTAAAGAAATTGAACAGGCCGATTTATTGCTCTTGGTCTATGACTTAAGCCAGGGCGAAGATCCGCTGCAACTCGCCCAAGAATATTTTGCTGAACATATTGAACCGAAACGTTTAATGCTGATTGGCAATAAATGCGATCTGACCGGTGCTGAAGCTGTGATTGGCGATTTAAATGGTTTCAGGCATATTGCAGTCTCTGCCAAGCAGGAAACCGGTGTTCAAGCACTCATAGAGGCGATTACAGCGCATGCAGGCTTCCAGCCTGAGGAAGACACCTTTATTGCCCGTACCCGTCATTTAGATGCAATGAAGCGCACGCAGATCTATCTGGCTGAGGCGCGTGAGCAACTGGTGGTGTATAACGCCGGTGAACTGGTGGCAGAGTCCTTGCGTCTGGCGCAAAATGCTTTGGGCGAAATCACGGGTGATTTCAGTGCAGATGACCTGCTGGGCAAGATATTCGGATCGTTCTGTATTGGTAAATAATTATTTAATAAATATCAAAAAAGCCCTCAAGTGAGGGCTTTTTTTAGGCTGGTAGACGGGATTTTTGATACGCCCACCACAGTGCAAAACACAATAGACTGATCGCGATACAAAAGCTGATCACAGCGAAATCCAGCCCCCAGTGATCGGCCAGATAACCCACAGCAATGATGGGAACAATAGTGCCCAGATAAGCAATAAACAGATAGGTCGACATCACTGCTGCACGGTTGTCTAAGCTGGTCATTTGATGAATCAGTGCAAAAGCACCCATCAGGGCAAAACCATGGCCGATCCCAAAGCAAATATCACTGATAAAAAATAGCAGGCTGATTTTCGAATACATGCATAGCGCCAAAACCATCAGGCTCAAGCACATCATCATCAGGCCGATATTCAGACATTTTGACGCTGCGACCGCTTTGGCCATAAACTGCACGATCACTGAGACGACTAAAATACTGGTAATGGCCAGCCCACTGACCAAAGGACCATGCCAAGGTAAAATATTGCGGACAAAGGATGGTGACAGGGAAGCAAACAGGCTAAAGGCGGCAAAGGCACTAAAAGCTGTCACTGCAATAATCATAAACACCCGATGAAACTGGGCTTCAGGTCGTTGCAGTTTAGGCGCCATGCTAAAGGGCTGTACCTCAAACTTGGGTGCCTTGATCCAGAACAGGCCAATCAAACACAGCACGGCACCCAGAATAATCGGTAAATATGGCATCACCAAAGGGGCAGCGGAAAACTGCGCAATCACACCACCGACCAAGGGTCCCAAACCAAAACCCATTGCGGTGATGATTGAAATCAATTGTGGTGCAGTGTGTTTATGGCTTTCTGGGATAGTATGCATCAAACCCATCATGGCAGAAGTGGTCATCAGGCCCGATGCAATCCCAATAATAAAACGGCCAATCGAGAGGATTAGTGCATTCTGGGCAAAAACAGAAATGATGAGACCCAGCGTGATCAGGGCCAGACCAATTTGCAGGGTCCGTAAAAATCCAATGCTGTTACTGGTTCTGCCCAAAAATAACAAGGTCGAGAGGCAGCCAAACATATAGGCGACAAAAATGTAGGTGATCTGGCTGGGCAGCAAATGCCAGAGCTGTTGATAAATCGGATAAAGCGGACTGGCCAAAGCGGTGCCAATCGTTCCCATCATTAAAGCCAGGCTGACCATCAAGAACGGTCGCCAGCTGGTCGTTATTGTCATGAAAATGCCGTTATAGTGTTAATCCTTGGCCAATCCATGTCAGGGCGTAGCGAGGAAAATAGAAAGTGTCTGCAGTTTAGAATGGATACAGAAAATCGGTCAAGGCTGAATGAGTAAAATGTTTATCATTTAATATATTTTAACTATATAAAACAATTACTTATTATGAATATTGATGTGTTTTCTAGATAGATTGGAGTTCAATCTAACGCTATACATGGTGTTCCACGTGAAACATTATGAACTTGTTTAACTGAGTCTAAACAGTAACATAAATGTTTGAGAAATTTAAAAGCAGAGCGATTAGAATCGAAGCATATTCTTATCCAATTCATGTAGAACATTCATGTTAAAAAAAACACTGATCATTAGTTTAAGTACATTCATTTCAAGCTTTGCATTTGCCAATATTGATACGGTACAAGCTAATTTGGCAAAAAACAGTCCCAATTTAAAAATTGAAAATATTCAGACTACCGAGATGAAAGGTATCTATAGCGGTTCCATGCAGGGCCAAGTGGTTTATCTGAATGAAGATGCCAAGCATCTGATTGCTGGTCCGATGCTGCGGATTCAGGATCAACATAATCTGACCCGTGATTTAATGCTGAAACAAAATAGTATCGACTGGAAAAAATTACCGCTTCAGGATGCTGTAAAAAGTGTAAGAGGTACGGGTAAACGTCAGATTGCCATCTTTTCTGACCCAAATTGCCCGTATTGTAAAAAGCTTGAGCTAGAGCTGGAAAAACTGAATGACTTGACCATTTATACCTTTATTCTTCCTTTAAAACCCCAGTCGGTGGCTCCTTCAAAACAGGTGTATTGCGAGTCTAATCCAGCTCAGGCATGGGAAAATCTGATTGCTCAAGGAATTCAACCTAAATCGAAAAAAACTTGTGCCAATCCGATTGAACGGAATAAAAAACTGGCTCAGTCTATGGGGGTGAATGGTACACCTGCGATTATTTTTTCCAATGGTTTTAAGGTGATGGGCGCCTATCCGGCAGAGCAGATTGAGCAGATTTTTAAAGAATTCAATTTATAAAAATTAAATAAAGATATCAGTCGCTCAATATAAAAAAAGCACCTCATGGGGCACTGCTGTCCCATAGTTTGCTTTAAATAAAAAAACCTGAGTCCTAACAGTTAAAATATGAGTGCAAACAAACACTTTAACGACCAGGATTCAGGTTTTGTCACATCAGAATACCGTATTTCATGAGCTAATTAAACCTGTTGTGCGACAGGATTTTGAACAACTTGCTAAAGTACACCATGTTGGACAGAAATTTAGAGCGGCTTCCCGGTGGGATCAGTTTATTGCCATATTGATGTCTCAATTCTCTTGTAGACAAAGTCTGAGAGATATTCAATCCAATTTGGAGTGCCAACAGGAAAAGCTAAGTCATCTCGGAGCAAAGTCTATTCCCCGAAGCACGCTGGCACGAATCAATGAGCAGCAGCCTGCTGCCTTGTATCAACAGCTATTTCACAAGTTGCTTAAATACTATGAACACTCAAAAGTAGCTCATAAATTTCGCTTTAAGAATCCCTTGTATTCCTTGGATGCCAGTCATATTGACCTGTCGCTTTCCTTATGTGAATGGGCCAAAGTTCACGACTCAAAAGCCAGCATGAAACTCAGCATAGGATTGAATCACAGCAATGATATTCCTGAGTTTGTTGCAGTTGAAAATGGCAAAGAAAATGACATGGTACAAGGCCGCAAATTCCAGTTTCCTGCTGGCAGCATTGTAGTTTTTGATAAAGGCTATGTCGATTACCAATGGTATGCAAATCTGACTGCTCAAAACATTGGATTTGTCACACGTTTTAGGCCTAAATCTGTGTATCAGGTGATCCAGCAACATCCAGTGCTTGAATCCAAAGGTATTCTAAAAGATGAAACCATTCAGCTGAATAGCGCACATGCCCTAAAAAGAAAAGCCCCAGTGTTAAGAAGAATTGAATATAGAGATCAGCAAAGTGGCAAGCACTTTAGCTTTCTCAGCAATAACTTTCATTTAGCCGCCTCCACCATTGCGGCGATTTATAAAGATCGTTGGAAAGTTGAGCTGTTCTTTAAGGCGATTAAGCAGAATCTCAAATTAAAAGCGTTTCTAGGCCGCAGCAGGAACGCAATTCAGACACAAATCTGGATTGCGATGATCGCCTATTTATTGGTGAGTTTCGCTCAACATTTAGGGAAAACAGGTTGGACAGTTCAACGTTTACTCAGAATAATTCAAGTGAATTTGTTTGAAAGAAGAACTTTAAAAGCTTTATTTTCACCCGATAAAATACCCATAAAACAAGAGGAAGCTCAAATGAGCTTCCTCTTGTGAAAAATTGTGGGACAGCAATGCCTCATGGGGTGCTTTTTTTATTAAGGTGATCCAGTCAGCATCAGCTTGATTTAGACCGTGCGGCGTTTGGTCACCATATTATAAATAAACAGAATAATCACAGCACCAATCACGGAAGCAATCAGACCTGCTGCGGAATCTGCCGAGTACAGACCGAGCATACGACCACCAAAAGTCGCCAACAAGGAGCCGGCAATACCCAGCAAGGTGGTCATGATAAAGCCTGCCTTGTCATTACCCGGATGAATGGCACGTGCAATTAGACCTGCTACAAAACCAATGACGATCGCCACAATAATTGTCCACATATGCATACTCCTTCTTATCATGTCTTTGTTTTCACATCTGTTTAATCATCTTGAAACAAAGTCAGGATCATAAAAAGTTGAATCCTGAAACGAGATGTTATTTTTTGTTCCCGGTTTTTTCTGTATTTTAGGTATAAAAAAAGTGGCTTATGCCACTTTTTTCAACCTGATTTTAAAGACCGATTTCACCAATAAATGGCAGGTGACGGTACTTCTGGTCATAGTCCAAGCCATAACCCACGATAAATTTATCTTCAACCTCAAAGCCCATAAATTCGACCTTCAAATCGATTTCACGACGCGATGGTTTACTTACCAAAGTACACAGTTGAATCGAGTTAGGTTCACGGGTTTGCAGGATTTCGAGTACCTTGCTTAAGGTGTTGCCTGAGTCAATAATATCTTCAACCACCAGCACATCTTTACCACGGATTTCACCGTCTAAATCTTTCAGGATTTTTACATCACGTGACGATACCGTGCCACCGCCATAACTGGACACAGTCATGAAATCCAATTCATGCGGTTTTGAAATCACACGACATAAATCAGCCATAAAAATCACTGAACCACGTAATAAACCGATGAGCACAAGTTCTTTGTCACTATTGGCATAGTGTGCATTGATTTGAGCACCAAGCTCTTTGACTTTAGCTTGAATTTCTTCAGCGGAAATCATTACGCTCATTTGAACGGTCATGGGTAGATACCTAAAAAGTAAAAATAGCAAAATAAAAAAGGTGTTGACCTGCAACACCTGAATACGTCGCAATTTTAATACATCCCTAGCAGAGATGCACCTGTTTTGCTGGCTGTAAATGTAATCATTTTTTAGCCGCTGCTGAATCGCGTTTCAATAAAAAAACACAGCCCAGTGCCATTGCAGACAGGATCAAGTATTGGCGACGGCGGGATTTTTTTGTTTTATTCACTGGATGCTGCTTTGACATAAACGGCTGCTCCATAGACATAGGTGGCTGCAATATTACGGTCATCACCAAGCATGGTCAGTGCAAAAAATGCATCTTCAATATTTTTAGCTTTGCTCTGGCGTAACTGCTGTAAGGCAGTGGCATTGAGATCCAGAACCACAAAGTCGGCTTCTTTGCCAATATTAAAGTTCCCCAGGCGATCATCTAGACTCAAGGCTTTGGCACCGCCTAAAGTGGCATGATATAAGGCTTCAAAGGCAGAAAGTTTTTCACCCTGCAACTGTTGCACCTTATAGGCTTCATTCAGGGTTTGCAGCTGATTAAATGATGTTCCTGCTCCAATGTCTGTGCCTAAGCCGACTTTGACCCCTTTGTCCCAAGTCTTTTTCAGGGGAAATAAGCCACTGCCCAGGAATAGATTTGAGGTCGGACAAAAGGCAATGGCTGAGTCGGTCTGATGCATACAATCCCACTCTTCATCTTCCAGATGCACGCAATGCGCGAAAACGGATTTGCTGCCGGTTAAACCATAATGATGATAAACATCCAGATAACCTTCACGTTCAGGAAAGAGTTCTTTTACCCAAGCAATTTCATTTTTATTTTCACTTAAATGGGTATGTACATAGACATCCGGATATTCGGCTTTGAGCTGTCCGGCTTTTTGTAGTTGTTTAGGTGTTGAGGTTGGTGCAAAGCGTGGAGTAATCGCATACAGGTTCCGCCCCTGTCCGTGCCATTTTTTAATCAGCGTTTTAGAGTCAATATAAGCCGTTTCTGCTGTATCCGTCAGCGCTTCCGGTGCATGACGGTCCATCAGGACTTTACCCGCAATCAGACGCATATTGCGTGTGGTTGCGGCATTAAATAAAGCATCTACGGATTCAGGATGAACGGTACAAAAGACCAGTGCAGTGGTGGTGCCATTTTTAAGCAATTCCTGCACGAAAAATTCGGCAATTTTTTCGCTATAGGATGCATCTTGGAACTGGATTTCAGTGGGGAATGTATAGGTATTTAACCATTCCAGCAGCTGTTCACCATAAGCCCCGACCATTTCCGTTTGCGGGAAATGAATATGGGTGTCGATAAAACCGGGAACAATCAGTTGATCTGGATAGTGCTGTAATTCAGCGTTGGTAGGAAGTCGTGACTGCCCTTCTTGCCAAGGACCAAACCACTGGATTTTACCTTCGTGAATGATGACTATACCATCTTCTACATATCGCACTTGGTCGTGTATATCACGTGCTTGGGCAACTGTATTCTGAATGTCGAGGAAGCGACCACGGATCGCTGTCGTTGCAATTACAGAAGACATTTTAAACCTACGCTTTTAATTTTTTCGATTGATTGTAGCTGAAAAAATTGCCATGTTTGTATGAACATTCATATTTAAATAGTGATCCCGATTCTTCTATGACCTCATCCAATGATCATGATCAATTTCAACAGATCGTGCGTGCGCAGCCGACCTTAATGCGCATCTTGCATCAGTTAGCACAATTGCACTCTGAAGCTTATGTCGCAGCGGGTGTGTTACGTCATGTGATCTGGGCGCATTTACATGACTGGGAATATGAAATGAATCATACTGAGGTCGATGTAATTTTCTATGACGAAAATAAGCAGGCTCGCGCTATAGAACAGCAACTTGCAGATCAGTTAAAAGACTATTTTCCAGATATCTGTTGGGATGTGACCAATCAAGCCTTTGTACATGAGTGGTATCGTACCGATCAAAATGAAAGTATTGAGCCTTTAACTTCAATTAGTCATGCGCTGTCATTATGGCCAGAAACTGTCACGGCCTTGGCACTGCGCCTGAAAGATGATGAATTGGAATTGATCGCTCCTTTCGGTTTAGCAGATTTATTTGAGTTAAAGCTGCGTTGGAATCCGAATTTAGTCAGTTATGCCGTGTTCGAACAACGCATGCTGAGCAAACAGTTTTTGCAAAAATGGCCCAAATTATCCCTGATAGAACAATAAAAAAAAGCCTGCTGATGCAGGCTTTTTTGATGATTACTTTTTACAGGGTGGTTTCGTTATATTTCTTGCTATGACGAATCGACAAGATCGCGGTCACAGTCAGGACAATCACAATAAAGCTCAAAGAAATCCAGATCGGCATATGGAACACATCTAGCATCAGCATCTTAAAGCCGATAAAGACCAGAATGATCCCGAGGCCATAAGGCAGATAATGCATTTTTGAGGCTGCGCCCGAGAGCAGGAAGAACATTGCGCGCAGGCCTAAAATCGCCATCAGGTTTGCAGTGAGGACAATGAAGGGATCGGTGGTGACGGCAAAAATAGCCGGAATAGAATCGACGGCAAAGATGACATCAGAGGCTTCAACCAGGATCAGGACCAGGAACAACGGCGTTGCCCAGAGCAAACCATTTTGACGGACAAAGAATTTGTCGCCCTGAAGTTGCGGGGTAATACGCATATGTTTACGCAGCCATTTTAGAATCGCCATATCTTCAATATTGCTGTCTTCTTCATGCTGACCACGCAGGAATTTGAAGCCGGTATACACCAGGAACGCACCGAAGATATATAGAATCCAGGAGAATTCCTGCACGAACCACGCACCAATAAAAATAAAGATAGTTCTGAGCACAATCGCACCCAGTACGCCATATAACAGCAGCTTGCGTTGCAGTGCGGGTGGAATGGCGAAGGCCGCGAAGATCATCAGCCAGACAAAGACGTTATCAATCGCCAGGGATTTTTCCAGCAGATAACCGGCAAAGTATTCCATGACCTTGGCATTGGCAATTGCCGTGCCTGCGGTCTGCTCCAGATACAGCCATAAGCCGCCACCAAATAAAGTCGCGACACTGACCCAGGCAATACTCCAGTAGGCAGCAGTACGGACTTTAACTTCCTGACCATGCTGATGCTTAAAGCCGACAAAATCGATTATCAGCATGACTGCGACAATCGCGAAAAAGACGAGATACAGCCAGAGTGTACCAATGGTTTCCATGTGAATTCTCCACATCGGACAACTAGCCATAAAAAAACCTTGACCAGTTGCCAGATGAAAAACATCTATAACAACATGATCAAGGTCTTGCCTACATCTTACTGTTCCACTTTTTTATATAAAGTGTGACTTCAAGATGCTCAGATACCGACTTTTTGCAAAGTGTAATGACGATATTCTGACACGTTTAAAAATTGAAATTTCATTCTTAAACGCTTGGAGGAGGCTACTCCCCTTGTTCAAACTAAATTTTATTTGAGCGGTAGCTCAATGTGCAGCAAGCATGACAGATTTTTGCTAAGACTACAATTTCATTTACAAAAATCATGCTTCAAGGCGCTTTCTTACCTAAGAAATCCGGACGCTGAATTAGATATAAGCTGATCAGAAAACCCAGACTCGCCAGAATGGCTCCCACCCAGCCAATACTATGCAATCCGATATGTGCCGTTACCAGACCGCCGAGTAAGGCACCGCCGCCAATCCCGACATTGTATAGACCTGAAAAAATCGCCATGGCGACATCAGTCGCATCTGAAGCCAGATTTAAGGTCTTGGCTTGTAGGGCCAGACTAAACCCAATAATGCTGATGCCCCAGATTAACGCCAAGCTATTAAGCTGAAATACACCCTGAGACAGTGGCAGCAATAACAGTAGTGAGATTCCCAGCCCGAGTGTAAATAGCGGAATGGTGAGTCGGGGAAAATGCGGTGCAAAACGGCCAAATACGTAAGAGCCGATCAGACCCGCAGCGCCATAAATTAGCAATAAGCTGGTGGTTTGCGCAGAGCTGAATTGCGCAATATTCAGCGCAAAGGGTTCAATGTAACTATAGGCGGTAAATTGTGCACTAATCATAAGCACGGTAAGCGCAAAAACCAGCATCAAGCTGGGACGTTTCAACAAGCTTTTTAAGCTACTGAACGATCCTGAATTGACACTTGGCAATAAAGGCAAGGTTTTGGCCAGCAGCCCGCAGACCACGCTCGCCACAATCCCAATCAAGGCAAAACTATTGCGCCAGCCATAGGCCTCCCCGACCATCCGGCCAAAGGGAATTCCCAGAACCATGGCCATAGCGGTACCGGTAGCCAATAAGCCCAGTGCCTGAAACTCTTTGCCCTTTGGCGCAACCCGCACGGCAAGCGACGCCGTAATTGACCAGAACAGCGCATGTGCCACGGCAATACCAATCCGGCTCAGCACCAGAATGCTAAAGCTCCAGGCAAAATAGGACAGTACATGACTGAAAATAAACACCGCAAATAAAACCATTAGCAGAAAGCGCCGTTCAATATTTTTGGTCAGTAACATCATTGGCAAAGACAGCAGCGCCACAACCCAGGCATAAATCGTCAGCATCCACCCGACCTGGGTCGGTGACATGGAAAAACTTGCGCCAATATCACTTAATAGTGCCACCGGGATAAATTCGGTGGTATTGAAAATAAAGGCAGCAGAGGCTAAAGCAATCACACAGACCCATTGACGTGTCACCGAGGAGGTGGAAGAAGAGCTGGACATACATATCTGATAAAAAGAACCGGCCGGCAGTTTAAATCTGTTGAGCAAAATGCGGTATTGGTCAGAAGGACAGATTCACAATCTTTTAAAAGAAATCTAACAATAGAGCAGGGAAAAATATGTCAGTCTGGCTTAAAAACAAGGAGAGGATCGGCATGTTGATTGAGCATCAGCAACAGGACACTGGAGGTTTATGGTTTGTAGAGCCAAATGAAAAACGTCTGGCAGAAATGAGTTATTCCAGAGTAAATGAAGATCAATTAGTGATTGAACACACCTGGGTCGATGACAGCCTACGCGGACAGCACGTCGGGCATCATCTAGTCGAGGCCGCTGTGAATTTTGCCCGTGAACACGGCATCAGGATTATTCCAAAATGCCCTTTTGCCAAATCCATGTTCGAGCGAGAGCCTCGCTTTAATGATGTTTTATAATTTTAAAATGATAACAAAGGTTTAGATTCGTATGGAAATTAAATATCAAGATTCAAAACGCGGTGGTGTATTTTTTATGGAAGATCAAGGACGCCGTCTGGCGGAGATCACTTATCAATGGCGGGGCGATGCCGTCATCATTGCCGATCACACCTGGGTCGATGATTCCCTGCGTGGCCACGGTATTGCCCGAAAAATGCTGGATGTACTGGTCGATTTTGCCCGTGAAAAAAGTTTAACCATCATCCCGCAATGTTCTTATGTGGATGTCATGTTTAAACGTGACCGAAGTCTGGCAGATGTCGCAGCAACTGCTATTTAACTACCCAAGGGGATTTCCCGAAAGATAAATGCAGTTTTTCTTTCAAGGCAGGAATCAATATAACCTGTAACAGGGTATATAAACCGAAACCTGCCATCACGCCGGTCATGGCCCAGAAAATTTCTTCAAACTGTTGCAGCATCACTAAAATTGCCATGATCAGCAGGTAACTGGCATGAAAATAAATACGATGTCCAACAAATTTCAAAATCGCCCAGCTAATAAAAATTGAACTGATCAGCAGATTGGTTTGAGCGCTGAAATGCCAATTATTTAAAGTGATGATCAGGATAAAACACACACATAACAAGGCGAGGGTTAAAATCAGATCTTTTAACATCAAGTGATCCTCATGTTCATGGTAGGTGTATGAAAATATTCGTTTAATAATTTAGGCACTATTGTTAAAAGTTTAATCCAGAAATGCAAACTGAAAACCGTGTAAGCAAAAACGGATATTTGCTTAAAAAATAGTCGACTTAATTTAAAATTATTGATTAAATTGTGTTTTTAATTCTTCCCTCTAGAGAGATGGCATGATGCTACAGCTTTGCTATGCCAGTGAACGCATAGAATCTGAACAAGAGTTGTTACAAGATTTGAGCGATATTTTAGCCACTGCCCGGAAGTTTAACCTTCAGCATCAGATTCATGGGGTGTTGTATTATTCCCATGGCAAATTTTTCCAGTGCCTTGAAGGTCGGGCTGAAGTAGTGGAAAGTTTATTTCAGAGCATTTGTCAGGATCTCCGCCATCACAATGTCCTACGTTTTGCAGATGCAATAGTAGAGCAGTCCCATTTCTCGGAATGGTCAATGAAATATGTGCATAAACACAGTGAAATTTCTTCTTTATTTTCACGTTTAGGTTTTAAGCAATTTGATCCGCATGCCTTACAGCAGTCAGGAATTGCCGAATTCCTCAAAGTACTGTATCGCCTGGAAGAAAATCAGGCCAGTCTGGCATCGCCAAAAGGCTATAAGCAGCGTGGTTATGTCCCCTATTTCTGATCTGAGGGGTAAATGCTGAAAATAAAAAAGTCCGCATAGCGGACTTTTTTGTCTGATGTGGATTAGCTCATGTCAATCATGACTTTTAAGGCCTTTTCATCGGAGGCATGTTTAAACACATCATAGGCTTTTTCAAAATCGGCAAATTTAAAATGATGGGTCGCCAGTTTTTCTAGGGGCAATTTTCCGGAACAGCAGGTTTTCAGCAGCATGCCTGTGGTATTGGCATTCACCAGACCGGTGGTGATGGTCAGGTTTTTAATCCAGAGTTTGTTCAGTTCAAAACTTACCGGTTTACCATGCACGCCGACGTTGGCAATATGCCCGCCCTCTTTCACGACATGCTGGCAAATATTCCAGGTGGGTTCTACCCCTACTGCTTCAATGGCACAGTCAACCCCGCGTCCATCGGTAATCTCTAGGATCTTTTGAATGGCATCTTCTTTAGCAGAGTTGATGGTATGTGTTGCGCCGACAGTCTTGGCAAATTCCAGCCGGTTATCATCCATATCCACCATAATAATATTGGCAGGTGAATAGAACTGTGCGGTGAGCAGACAGCTCATGCCGATTGGTCCTGCTCCGACAATCGCCACATTGTCGCCCGGTTTGACATCGCCATATTGCACGCCAATTTCATGTGAAGTTGGCAGGATATCTGAAAGGAATACGGCCACATCTTGATTCAGGCCTTCGGGTAAATGATAGAGTGAGGTATCGGCAAAGGGCGTACGTACATATTCGGCATGGGTGCCGTCAATCATATAACCCATGATCCAGCCGCCTTCATTGCGGCAATGTGCATACAGCTGTTTCTGGCAGTTTTCACAGGTTCCGCAGCGGCTGACACAGGAAATAATCACCCGGTCGCCCTTTTTGAAGTTCTGCACGGCGGAACCGACTTCTTCCACAATACCAATGCCTTCGTGACCTAAAATACGCCCGTTAAAGCTGCCCTCTTTTCGTGTGGCCTCCTGCTCAATTTCCGGGTTTTTACCTTTCCAGATACCCAAGTCGGTACCACAGATGGTGACTTTTTCGAGTTTAATGATGGCATCGCCGGGATGCAAAATGGTGGGAACTGGACGGTCTTCAAAGCGGATATCATTTGCGCCGTAATAGACCATCGCTTTCATCGTTGTCATGACACATCTCCTAATGGAGTGAGGAATGAGAATGACCTGACTCAGCGAGAATAATGAACGCCTCGATTGCTTTTATACAGTGACAGCGATGGGCTGATTCATGATCTGGCTTTCAGGCCTATAAATACCTGTGTTCTTCCCGATTGTGCCTTGAGTGATAGGGTGCTGCAATGAGTCTTGTGTACAGATTGCAACAAAAAATCATCAAGGATAGTTCAGAGATAAATCTGCTCTTTGGGTTAATATTTAAATCATAGGATTGCAGGATCAGAACAGTCCTTCACTTTTTCTCAATCAACGTTTTAATACGCTAAAAAAAAGCCCGCTAGGCGGGCTTCTTCACTTCACTTAAATCTGTTTTATGCTTGTAAAACAGTGATCAGCTTCTGATGCAAACCGCCAAAACCGCCATTCGACATAATTACTACGGCATCGCCCTCGCCTGCTTCTGCCACCACAGTCTGAATGATGTCATCCAGTGTGCGTGCAACTTTGGCCTTGTTTGGCGCAGCCTCAATGACCGGTTGCAGATCCCAGTCCAGTCCTTCCGGTTGATACCAGATCACTTCATCGGCCAGACGTGCTGAATGAGCCAAGCCATCTTTATGACTACCCATGCGCATGGTATTGGAGCGCGGTTCAATAATTGCCCAGAGTTTGCGTTCACCCAGACGTTTGCGCGCACCTTCTAAGGTCGTATCAATCGCTGTCGGATGATGGGCGAAGTCATCATAAACCTCGATACCACGAACAGTGCCTAACAGTTCCATACGGCGTTTCACCCCACCAAAATTCGACAGCGCTTCACAGGCGGTTTCAATTGATACGCCAACATGTTCAGCAGCGGCAATGGTGGCCAAGGCATTGGCCACCGAATGCTGCCCGGTCATATTCCACTGTACTTCGCCTTTGACAACGCCCTGTTGCAGGACTTTGAAATGTGAACCATCTGCTGACAATTGTTCGGCATAAAGTTCAGATTTTGCGTTGGCATCCAGACTGGTGCGCACTACAGGTGTCCAGCAGCCCTGCTCCAGCACTTCATCAATATTGCTTTCAGTAATCGGCGCGATAATCCGGCCTTCACTTGGAATGGTACGAACTAAATGATGGAACTGCTTTTGAATCGCTGCCAGATCATCAAAGATATCGGCATGGTCAAATTCCAGGTTATTTAAAATTGCTGTTTTTGGATGGTAATGCACGAACTTGGAACGCTTGTCGAAGAAAGCGGAATCATATTCATCGGCTTCGACACAGAAATATTTCCCACCACCGAGACGCGCACTTTCCGAAAAGCCCAATGGCACACCGCCAATCAGAAAACCTGGCTCCAGACCGGCTTGATCCAGTACCCAAGCCAGCATCGTGGTGGTCGTGGTTTTACCATGTGTTCCGGCGACACCCAGCACGTGTTTACCTTGCAGAACATGATCAGCCAGGAACTGCGGACCTGAAATATAAGGCAGACCTGCATTCAGCATATATTCGACTGCATCAATACCACGCTTCATGGCATTGCCGACGATCACCAGATCCGGATGAGGCTGTAAATGACTGCGGTCATAACCCTGCATTAAAGTGATGCCCGCATTTTCAAGTTGGGTCGACATGGGTGGATACACATTCAGGTCTGAACCTGTTACCTGGTGGCCCAGATCGCGTGCAAGTAGCGCTAACGAGCCCATAAAGGTGCCACAAATACCCAAAATATGCAGATGCATCTACTTTACTCCGTTCCTGTCTGACCCATCACTTTATATTGGTGCTGTTGTCATGATTTATTCAATTTGCAAGCAACGATAGCAAGGCTTTAGCTGAAAAGATAGTGAAAATTCTGGCCTTGTTGTGGGATTTTTTAAATCCTGTTTCACGGATAAATTCAAAGAAAATTTCAAAGCGATGCAATATCTTTTCGCCAAATAAACCGTAAAATAAGTTCGACTTTTTTGCAGAGTGCATGCAAATGCTGCCGGCTTTATTTCTTCTGGTAATTGCCAACTGTTTTATGACCCTGGCCTGGTATGGGCATTTAAAATTTTTGCCGCATGATGCACAGCTCTGGCAAGCGATTTTGTTCAGCTGGGCCATTGCCCTGTTTGAATATAGTCTGATGATTCCAGCGACCAAATTACTGGCGCAGCAAGGCCTGGCAGTCGGTCAAATGAAAATCACCCAGGAAGTCGTGACCCTACTGGTCTTCGTTCCTTTTATGATTTTCATGTTTAAGCAGCCTTTTAAACTGGATTATCTCTGGGCCGCTTTATGTCTGTGTGGATGCGTCTATTTTATCTTCCGTACCCCTTAACTTAATCTAATGGCTCAGCTGAGTCAGTGGGAAATGGCTTCTAAATTCGGAAAGTAATTTCTGCCGATCCGGTTCAAATTCCAGTTTATTCAGGCAGCGCTGGATTAATTCAATCGCCATTATTTCTGCAGCCTGTTTTAGTTCAGGTTCGGGTACGTTATGTTGAATCATCGCTAAACATTTCAATATTCTCTGATTGAGTTCAATACAGCCCACACAATCTCGGGCCATCGGGGCAAAACTACTGTAAATCAAATCCCCGAAATCAAAGATATCCACACTGATATGCGGACAATCCCGCTCCGGTAAATCTTCCGCGGCCTTGCTATCAATCAGGATTCGAGTTAAGGCATCAACGGCATTAATCGCTGATCCAACATCGTTCACTGCGGGAGACATCGCCTTCTGCCCTACTTCGCTCATCACCACTACACCAAAACGTGGGTCCTGTAAAAAGCTGCGATTGGTTTCAATGATTACATGATTCAAAATGGAGTTTCGGATCTCCTGCTGCTGTTCCGGGCTGAAATCGCGGTCGCTATATACCTCTGCCAGTGCCGTCATTGGATCCAGAAATTTTCCGGGTAGCTGGGGAAGATGGATATGCAGCTGCTGGCTGACGGCCAGTTGCTCCAGTCCTTCACTATTAAAATTGGTGAAATAGCCGGTCTGGGTACTAAAAACACGAAAGGCAACTGCTTGCTCTGGGCGTTGTCCGGTGGCACCAAAATTCGGCTGATGTCGAAACTCCGCCAAGGCGGTAGAAGCAGCGACTTCAATTTTGTGAATGGTGGTGGTGAGGTTGCCTAGTTGCGACAGGGTGTGTACCCAGCGAATCAGGATATAAATCAGGTACATCAATACCAGAATGGTACTGATAAACAGTACAAATCTGCCTGCAGAACCATAATAGCCAAGCCCGAGCGCAATCTTGGCAATCACGGCATAAATAAAAGCCGAGATAAAACTGCTGATGGCAAGGCGGGTATTGTCATCACTCATCATCAGCTGATAGGCACGTGGTGTCCCGCTGGATGAGGCAGATGCAAAGGCTGCGACCATAATCGACAGGGAAAAAGTGGTGACTGCCAGCATGCTGGAGGCAATAATATCTAGCAGGCTGCTCAGGGTTTCAATACTGATATTGGGAACAGTGCTGGTCGGGATGAAATAGCGACTGGCGATTGCAAACAGCGAGAAAAAGGTCGCAAAGAGGGCGCCAAGGGCTGGCATCAGCCATAAGTTTTCTGAGGGGTTCTGTAGCCAGATTTTTAGTTTGTACCACATAAAAATGCCCTGCCAATGTATAGATTTTAGTATTAAGTTATTCATTGCAAAAAAGTTTTATCTTGATAGTTATACTTTTTTTAATGTGATGTATGTCCTATTTTTGTATTTTTAGCCACAAAATTATCTTTTTATTTTCGACTATTTTCCAAACAGATAATTTTAATTCTTAATTGTTGAGCTGAACTTTAGACCAAATCAATTTCAGTCTATAATGAGTACTCCTATTCAAGCTTGGCTCTCTCGTCGAGATTTATCTTTTCTCACTTTAATCTCTGGAAAATTTGCAATGAATGCGGCTGCTGCACAAGATACTCCTCTCGTAGGTATTATCATGGGTTCTCAATCAGATTGGGCAACTCTCGAACACACTGCCAATATGCTCAAGCAGCTTGGTGTCCCATTTGAAGCCGAAGTTGTTTCTGCACATCGTACTCCAGACCGCCTGTTTGAATATGCCGAGCAAGCGCGTGATCGTGGTATTCAGGTGATTATTGCTGGTGCAGGTGGCGCAGCGCATTTACCGGGGATGTGTGCGGCAAAAACTGATCTGCCAGTTTTGGGTGTACCTGTGAAATCTTCGATTTTAAACGGTGTTGATTCATTGCTGTCTATTGTGCAAATGCCAGCCGGTATTGCAGTCGGTACCTTGGCCATCGGTCCTGCCGGTGCAACCAATGCTGCCATTATGGCGGCGCAAATTCTGGGTTTGACGCGTCCAGAGATCGCAAAAAATGTTGCAGATTTCCGTGCAGCGCAAACAGATAAAGTCGCAAGTAACAATATTCCAGGCCAGGCTTAAGTCGAGATACAGATTATGGATAAAACCATCGGTATTTTTGGTGGCGGTCAGCTGGGTCGTATGATGGCGCAAGCGGCACTTCCATTAAATATTCAATGTACATTTTTTGAAGCCAGCACAGACTGTCCTTCTGCTGCTTTGGGTCCGGTGATTTCGAGCCAAGCTGAAAATGGTCTGCAAGACTTTATTAACAGTGCAGATGTATTTAGCCTTGAGTTTGAAAATACGCCACTTGCAGATGTTGATGTACTGACGCAAAGCAAGCAACTGCATCCGCCGCGTCAGGCTTTGGCGATTGCCCAGCATCGTCTGTCTGAAAAAGCCTTGTTTGATGAACTGGCTATTCCGGTTGCACCGTACAAAGCGGTCACTTCACTGGAAAGCTTACAGGCTGCTGTAGCTGAACTGGGCTTGCCGATCGTACTGAAAACTTCGCGTGGCGGTTATGATGGCAAAGGTCAATTTGTTTTACGTTCGGCCGATCAGATGGATCAGGCCTGGGCAGAATTGGGCCCTGCGGGTGAACTGATTGCTGAAAGTTTCGTGACTTTCTCGCGTGAAGTTTCAATCATTGCAGTACGCGGCCAAGATGGTGATGTAAAAACCTGGCCATTGGCGGAAAATCATCATCATGACGGCATTCTGTCGCACTCGATTGTGCCAGCACCGGACAGTACTGACTTGCAGCCGGTAGCACAAGAATACATCACTCGCCTGCTGAATCATCTGAACTATGTCGGTGTGCTGACCCTTGAGCTGTTTGTGACAGACAATGGCCTATATGCCAACGAGATGGCACCACGTGTGCATAACTCGGGTCACTGGTCGATTGAAGGTGCAGTATGTTCGCAGTTTGAAAACCATGTGCGTGCCGTGGCAGGTTTACCTTTAGGTTCAACTGAAGTGATCCGCCCAACTGTCTTGGTGAACATCATTGGTCAGCATCCGAAATCTGCAGATGTACTTGCTCTGGAAGGTGCACATTTGCATCTTTACAATAAGTCAGAGCGCGAAGGCCGCAAGATTGGTCACATTACCCTGATGCCAAATGACAGCGCGCAATTGTCTGTACTTTGCCGCCAACTGGCGAAAATTTTACCGAATCCATTGGCATTGAGCGAAGATATGACCATCTAGGCTTTAACTTGCTGATAAAAAAAGCGATCACTTTGGTGATCGCTTTTTTATTTGTCTGCTTTCAGGCATGATTGCGCCTCTTCAAAAATACCTGCCATTGGTCGGATCAGTTTTTAAATCAATTGCTTATAAACTGATCAATTGAGTATAAATATAACAATCCAATAAAACCTTTTTTACAGCTGAATTTTGCCATATTCACTTGTAGATAAGCTTGAAATCAAAGTTTGAATTTAAAACTGGAAAGCAGTTTTGAATTTAAATTCATAAAAATAAATTCAAATTTAAATCGCACTTTGAATTTAAACTTGCGCTTTTAAATTCAAAAAATATGAATTCAAATTTAAAACTGGATAAATGAATTCAAAGTTTTTGAATTTAAAAATATTAGCTCATTATTCAAATGAATTTAAAACAAAAACGAGTGTAATTAGAGCATGTTGATGATCGTGACTCGCTTTTCCTGAAACAAGTTATCCCCAGTAATTTTTTAAATTCAAAAATAATTCCAAATGTTTTGAATTTAAATTTAAAAATCCTGCTGATTTGAATTTAAAACAAGCTTGTGGATAACTCGTGTTTAAATTTAAAGATTACAAAATGAATTTAAAAGTGTAGGAATTATGAATTTAAATTTACGCATTGGCGCTTTAATTTTCATCATGAGCTGCTAAGGTAGAAGCATAATTCAAAATCTAAATATTCAAGGGTCTTATGCAACGGCTTGCACTTTTTATTGGTTCTGTGGTCTTGGCTGCTTCACAGGCACAGGCTGAACTTATTATTAATGGTCAACGTGTCACGCCGACTGATTTGACCTCTAGTTCAAATATCCCGAATTATGCCTCCCAAAATAATTTTCAAAACTGTCTCGCTAATTTGCGCAGTCAAGCTGTTGCTAGAGGTGTAAGCGGCAGTACCTATGATCGTTATACCCAGAACTTAAACCCGGATTATTCAGTGATTGAACGCCTGAATTACCAGCCTGAATTTTCTACCCCAATTTGGGATTATTTGTCTGGTTTGGTGGATGAAGAGCGGGTTCAGCTCGGCCGGCAAAAATTACAGCAACATCGTGAGGTGCTCAATCGTGTTGCTGCCACCTATGGTGTACCTGCAGAAACGGTGGTTGCGGTCTGGGGCGTCGAGAGTAATTTTGGCGATATTTCCGGGAAATATCCTTTATTACAGGCTTTGGGGACTTTGAGCTGTGAAGGTCGTCGCCAGAGTTATTTCCGCGGTGAGTTTTTTACCACCATGAAACTGTTACAGCGTGGTGATGTGCGCGAAGAACAATTAAAGGGTTCCTGGGCAGGCGCGTTTGGTCATACCCAGTTTATGCCATCGACTTATGATGAGCTTGCAGTTGATTTTGATGGTGATGGACGACGTGATCTGGTTTCAAGTATTCCGGATGCACTGGCATCGACCGCCAACTTTTTAAGTAAGCGTGGCTGGCAGAGCGGACAACCTTGGGGCTTTGAAGTCAAGATCCCGCAAGGCATGTCGATTTCCGGTGAAGGCCGTCGCAATAAAAAATCGCTAAGTAGTTGGATTAATCAAGGTGTAGTTCGTGCCGATGGTTCGGCATTGATTCAAGGAAATTTATCGCAATCCTCTCAAGCCGGATTGCTTGCACCTGCAGGATCGAATGGCCCAGTATTTTTAGTATTTAAAAACTTCGATGCCATTTATAGCTATAACGCGGCAGAAAGTTATGCCTTGGCCATTGCCCATTTATCAGACCGTTTGCAGGGTAAAGGTAGCTTTGCGGCCACATGGCCTACTGATGATCCGGGAACTTCGCGTGCAGAACGTCGTGAGATCCAGCAATTTCTGTTAAACCGTGGCTATGATATTGGTGCAGTGGATGGTCTAATTGGAGATAAAACCCGTCAGGCGATTCGTCAGGAACAGCAGCGTTTGGGCTTAAGTCCTACAGGTCGTGCCGGTCAGCAGATTCTGCGTGCTTTTAGAAATGAAAATGCCAAACGCATGATGCAATAAAAATATTGAAAACGAAAAAAGGTCTGCATTCATGCAGACCTTTTGTGATGACTGTTTTTGAGTAGCTATTATAGTCATGCAAGATAATAGTAATTCGCTGAATTTAAACAGCAGTAATGGTGCCGAGGACGCGATAGCCAGCGGCACCAGTGACTGCAGGCAAGTTACCATTCAGCTGGTTCATAAAACGCATGGCCAGCCAGGCAAAGGCAGTAGCTTCTACCCAGGTCGGACTGAGGCCCAGATCGGCGGTAGTCTGTACGCTCCATTCATGTTTGCGCAGGCGCCAGCGCAACTGCTCCAGTAAATGTGAGTTGTAGGCACCACCACCGCAAACAAAAACCTGTCCGGTATCCATGCCGGAGCGGTAAATGGCTTTTTTAATGGCACGGGTGGTGAGCTTTAATAAAGTCGCCTGTACATTTTCCGGGGTATCTTCCAGTTCATCGTATTGCAGGTCATTGCGCCAGTCAGCAATCTGTTCATCCAGCCATTCCAGGTTGAAATCTTCACGACCAGTACTTTTCGGAGGTTCTTTGGAGAAGAATTCGTGTGACTGCAAGCGATCGAGTAAACTGCGAATCGGGGTGCCATAGGCTGCCCAGTTACCATTTTCATCAAAAGGCTGGCCAGTATAACGGGAACACCAAGCATCCATCAGGATATTGGCCGGTCCGGTATCAAAACCATAAACCTCTTCAGGCTTGCCGGCAGGTAGCAGGCTGACATTGGCAATACCGCCCAGATTTAAAATTACCCGGTGAATGCTGTCATGCTGGAAAATATCCTGATGAAATGCCGGAACTAAAGGTGCTCCCTGACCACCTGCCGCCAGATCACGACGACGGAAATCTGAAATCACCGGAATCTGGGTAATTTCAGTAATGATGTTCGGGTCACCAATTTGCAGGGTGAAGCCATGTTCAGGACGATGCCGGATAGTCTGGCCATGCGAGCCAATCGCCTTAATTCTGGATTTATCGAGGTTATTTTTTTCAATCAGCGCATTAATACCATGACCAATCATTTGTGCCAGTGCAACATCGGCCTTACCCATGCGGTCAATTTCATTGTCATCAGGCAAAGTCAGTGCCATCAGTTCATCCCGAAGGTCATGATCAAATGCCAAAGTGAGTGTGGCGTGAAGCTGGAGTGGATCAAAAGAAGCAGCAACAATATCGACACCATCCATGCTCGTGCCGGTCATTACCCCAATATAGATCGCTGTCATGGTTATTCTTAAGCCTGCAATATGCTGAAAAAGTGTTAGTATATCGCACAAATTGAGTAACTGATGTATTGGATTTTGTGATGTCAAATTTCCTGCCGGCTGAAGAACAACTTGCCCTCATTCAACGAGGCACCCACGAAATTATTTCTGAAGAAGATCTTCTCAAGAAATTAAAATTGAATCGTCCATTAAAAATTAAAGCGGGTTTTGACCCGACTGCACCTGATTTGCACTTGGGCCACACGGTTCTCATTAATAAGTTAAAAGTATTCCAAGATTTGGGTCATGAAGTGTTGTTTCTGATCGGTGACTATACTGCGATGATCGGTGACCCAACTGGTAAGAGCGCAACACGTCCACCATTGTCACGTGAACAGGTTTTAGAGAATGCTAAAACATATCAAGAACAAGTATTTAAAATTCTTGATCCAAACAAAACCAAAGTGGTGTTTAACTCGGAATGGTTTGCACAAAAAACTGCGGCTGATTTGATTCAACTGGCATCACAGCAAACGGTTGCGCGTATGCTTGAACGTGATGACTTCACCAAGCGTTATAACAACCAGCAGCCAATTGCGATTCATGAATTTTTGTACCCATTGGTACAAGGCTATGACTCTGTTGCGCTGGAAGCAGATGTTGAATTGGGTGGTACAGACCAAACCTTTAACCTGTTGATGGGGCGTACCTTACAAGGTCGTTATAATCAAGAAGCACAAGTCTGTATCACAGTGCCAATTCTTGAGGGTTTAGATGGCGTCAACAAGATGTCTAAATCTTTAGGTAACTATATTGGTGTATTTGATGCACCGGGTGCGATGTACCAGAAAGTACTTTCAATGCCAGATTCTCTGATCGAGCGTTATTTTGATCTGCTGAGCTTTAAAACCATTGAAGAAATTCAACAGTTGTTAAAAGAAGTGGCTGAAGGCCGTAATCCACAAGAAGTCAAAAAGATTCTTGCACTGGAGCTGGTCGAGCGTTTCCATGGTGCAGAAGCGGCTTCCAATGCCCACAAAGGCGCGGGTAATATCATTACTGAAGGTGAATTACCTGAAGGTACGCCAGAAGTCACTATTTCGCGTGGCGAGTTTGGTGGTGAAATTTTTATTACCTCGATTTTACGTGAGGCAGGCTTAACCAAAAATGCAGCCCAAGCTAAGGATGCATTAGGCCGTGGCACAGTGAAAGTGGATTGGCAGACGGTAGATACGACGTATTCTGTGAAAGAGAACGTGACTTTGATTGTTCAGGCCAGCAAAAAAGCAATCGCTAAAGTCACTTTTGTTGACTAAAAATCGGATAAGTTATTGAAATAAAAGCAGGCTTCGGTCTGCTTTTTTTATTGATGTTCTATATTTAAAAATCAAATAAGTAAAGTCAAAAAAAACCCTATGAAAACAAGAGTTAATTTTTCCCAAATCACTTGCTTTTCATCTTTATTATGTATAGGATTTATTCATCTAGAGAATTCGTTTAGAGCATCTAGAGGGTAGTAAAAATAATAGTACTCCACAACTGAGAAAGTCTCTTTTCCAAGAGGCTCTTTTTAAAAGCTTTAAAGTGAATAACTATAATAATGACATAATGGATCGGGTAAAGATTCAATTCTAAGGAGGAGATTTTGGGAGAGATCTCTTCCTTTTTTATTTATTCTGATTGCGTAATCAAAATATAAATCTGCATGCCTACTTTTCTCATTGAGCAACTAAACTTAAAATTAACCAGCAAATTGAGCTTAGGTGAATGACCTCTAAGAATGAGTTCATTTCAATTGACTCCAAAAGAAAAGTGCAAAACATAAAAAAATTAAAGCAGAGGTGATTGAATGTATCGCTATCCAACAGAAGATATTTTTGATGAACAGATCGATTGCATTTTACGGTTCTTATTTGAATACCAGCCAGTCGAACAAAAACAGCAACTCTATGGATCTGTCTATACTTTATTTATGCAGCTTGATCTGGCCGCGCATTACTTTTTATTTTCCCTGATTGAAGAGCAGTTACCGCGACGCGCGAAATTATTCTTTGTTGCCGAGGATTATCAGGGTAAGAAAGACATGATTGTAGAAGTTATGCAACACTGGCGTGGACAGCAACAACAGGAAAAAGTCGCTTAATGCAAAATAACAGACTTTATCTTCTATATATAAGTGATCTAAGCATGGTTTTGGGATTCGAAAACTAAAAAATGAATACCTCTTCTATATAGCAGCCTAAGAATAGGCTTTTATAAAAGCTTTTTACGTAAAAAATAACTCATTAATTGAGTAGTCTAGGATTTAGAGCAGCTTATTGGGCAAGATAGAGTGATTTTGATTTTCTTTTAATGAGCTAATTTAAATAAAAGACAAGATTTCAATGTCAAAAGGCTAAAAACACTATTTTATCGATCATTGTGATAGCTTTTAGGTCTAAATGAATTTTCAGTTATAAAAATAAAATGACGTGTTTAGTGGGTTTATTGCATAAAAACGCTTAAAAATTAGATAAAAAAGCGATTTTTTAGCAATTTTTGTAGAAAAAAAAGACATACGTGAAAAATATAGTGAATTAGGGGTTGCAATGATTCTGAAATCCTCTAGAATGCACCCATACCGACGAGATAGACGGAAACGAACGAAGCAGAATGGCGGAGTTGTTAAGTTTATCGAAGTCCAGCTTCTAGCACTGACGAGGTGTTAGGAAGATCATTAAGAGATTATGAAGAACAACTTGTGTGGATTTTTACTGGTTGATTGATCGAAATTATTTTCATTGATTGATGGTAGAAATTACTCGAAGTTTATTTGAGAAATATTTGTCAGAAAATTGATGAGCCAAGATTGGTGCCCTTTAAGGCACTACATAGTATTAAACTGAAGAGTTTGATCATGGCTCAGATTGAACGCTGGCGGCAGGCTTAACACATGCAAGTCGAGCGGGGAAGAGTAGCTTGCTACTTGACCTAGCGGCGGACGGGTGAGTAATGCTTAGGAATCTGCCTATTAGTGGGGGACAACATCTCGAAAGGGATGCTAATACCGCATACGTCCTACGGGAGAAAGCAGGGGACCTTCGGGCCTTGCGCTAATAGATGAGCCTAAGTCGGATTAGCTAGTTGGTGGGGTAAAGGCCTACCAAGGCGACGATCTGTAGCGGGTCTGAGAGGATGATCCGCCACACTGGGACTGAGACACGGCCCAGACTCCTACGGGAGGCAGCAGTGGGGAATATTGGACAATGGGGGGAACCCTGATCCAGCCATGCCGCGTGTGTGAAGAAGGCCTTTTGGTTGTAAAGCACTTTAAGCGAGGAGGAGGCTACCGAGATTAATACTCTTGGATAGTGGACGTTACTCGCAGAATAAGCACCGGCTAACTCTGTGCCAGCAGCCGCGGTAATACAGAGGGTGCAAGCGTTAATCGGATTTACTGGGCGTAAAGCGCGCGTAGGTGGCCAATTAAGTCAAATGTGAAATCCCCGAGCTTAACTTGGGAATTGCATTCGATACTGGTTGGCTAGAGTATGGGAGAGGATGGTAGAATTCCAGGTGTAGCGGTGAAATGCGTAGAGATCTGGAGGAATACCGATGGCGAAGGCAGCCATCTGGCCTAATACTGACACTGAGGTGCGAAAGCATGGGGAGCAAACAGGATTAGATACCCTGGTAGTCCATGCCGTAAACGATGTCTACTAGCCGTTGGGGTCTTTGAGACTTTAGTGGCGCAGCTAACGCGATAAGTAGACCGCCTGGGGAGTACGGTCGCAAGACTAAAACTCAAATGAATTGACGGGGGCCCGCACAAGCGGTGGAGCATGTGGTTTAATTCGATGCAACGCGAAGAACCTTACCTGGTCTTGACATAGTAAGAACTTTCCAGAGATGGATTGGTGCCTTCGGGAACTTACATACAGGTGCTGCATGGCTGTCGTCAGCTCGTGTCGTGAGATGTTGGGTTAAGTCCCGCAACGAGCGCAACCCTTTTCCTTATTTGCCAGCGGGTTAAGCCGGGAACTTTAAGGATACTGCCAGTGACAAACTGGAGGAAGGCGGGGACGACGTCAAGTCATCATGGCCCTTACGACCAGGGCTACACACGTGCTACAATGGTCGGTACAAAGGGTTGCTACCACGCGAGTGGATGCTAATCTCAAAAAGCCGATCGTAGTCCGGATTGGAGTCTGCAACTCGACTCCATGAAGTCGGAATCGCTAGTAATCGCGGATCAGAATGCCGCGGTGAATACGTTCCCGGGCCTTGTACACACCGCCCGTCACACCATGGGAGTTTGTTGCACCAGAAGTAGGTAGTCTAACCTTAGGGGGGACGCTTACCACGGTGTGGCAGATGACTGGGGTGAAGTCGTAACAAGGTAGCCGTAGGGGAACCTGCGGCTGGATCACCTCCTTAACGAAAGATTGACGATTGGTAAGAATCCACAACAAGTTGTTCTTCATACGATGTATCTGAGGGTCTGTAGCTCAGTTGGTTAGAGCACACGCTTGATAAGCGTGGGGTCACAAGTTCAAGTCTTGTCAGACCCACCAAATCTGACTAACCAAGCATGAAAGTGCTGAAGCAAACAGAACGGAACGATACATTGACTTATTGATAAGCTGGGGACTTAGCTTAGTTGGTAGAGCGCCTGCTTTGCACGCAGGAGGTCAGGAGTTCGACTCTCCTAGTCTCCACCAAATTTCAAGATCATAAAACTTAAAGCACTGCTTTAAGGCTTTTACTTGAAATTTAAGCAAGAAGCTACGCTTCGCGCAGTATGTAATCATACAGTGATGAAGTTGTTTAGTTCCTAAGCGATCAAGTGTTTAGATCCTAGAGATTAACAAGTACAAGCGTTATGATACGCGCACTTGATAACCTCTGTGATTTATCACAGTTTCCTGACCTGACGAAGGCTGGAAAAATCATTAACAGAATATATTTGAGTTGAAATAATTTGTTCATACTCATGACTGACATTAACACTAGCAGTGATTTATTACTGTGATGTGAAGATGAAAGAAATGAGTTACTAGCGAAATTAACTGAATCAAGCGTTTTGGTATATGAATCTAATTGAAGCTGTACGGTGCTTAAGTGCACAAACGCCAACTGTATGAGCGTGATGAGAGATCATCACAATCTGTTGCTTATCCTACTTGTAAGGATAAACGACTGTTTGGGGTTGTATAGTCAAGTAATTAAGTGCATGTGGTGGATGCCTTGGCAGTCAGAGGCGATGAAAGACGTGATAGCCTGCGAAAAGCTCCGGGGAGGCGGCAAATATCCTGTGATCCGGAGATGTCTGAATGGGGAAACCCACTTACCATAAGGTAGGTATTGCAACATGAATACATAGTGTTGCAAGGCGAACGAGGGGAAGTGAAACATCTCAGTACCCTTAGGAAAAGAAATCAATTGAGATTCCCTCAGTAGCGGCGAGCGAAAGGGGAAGAGCCCATTAAGTCATATAAGTTCTAGTGGAACGCTCTGGGAAGTGCGACCGTAGACGGTGATAGTCCTGTACACGAAAGGGCTTATATGATGATGTCGAGTAGGGCGAGGCACGTGAAACCTTGTCTGAATATGGGGGGACCATCCTCCAAGGCTAAATACTCCTGACTGACCGATAGTGAACCAGTACCGTGAGGGAAAGGCGAAAAGAACCCCTGTGAGGGGAGTGAAATAGATCCTGAAACCGCATGCATACAAGCAGTGGGAGCCGGCTTAGTCCGGTGACTGCGTACCTTTTGTATAATGGGTCAGCGACTTATATTCAGTAGCAAGGTTAACCGAATAGGGGAGCCGTAGGGAAACCGAGTCTTAATAGGGCGTTTAGTTGCTGGGTATAGACCCGAAACCAGGTGATCTATCCATGAGCAGGTTGAAGGTTGGGTAACACTAACTGGAGGACCGAACCCACTGTCGTTGAAAAGCCAGGGGATGACTTGTGGATAGGGGTGAAAGGCTAATCAAACTTGGTGATAGCTGGTTCTCCCCGAAAGCTATTTAGGTAGCGCCTCGGACGAATACCATTGGGGGTAGAGCACTGTTTCGGCTAGGGGGTCATCCCGACTTACCAAACCGATGCAAACTCCGAATACCAATGAGTACTATCCGGGAGACAGACTGCGGGTGCTAACGTCCGTAGTCAAGAGGAAAACAATCCAGACCGCCAGCTAAGGCCCCAAAATTATAGTTAAGTGGGAAACGATGTGGGAAGGCATAGACAGCTAGGAGGTTGGCTTAGAAGCAGCCACCCTTTAAAGAAAGCGTAATAGCTCACTAGTCGAGTCGGCCTGCGCGGAAGATGTAACGGGGCTAAAACTATATGCCGAAGCTGCGGATGCATAATTTATTATGCGTGGTAGGGGAGCGTTCTGTAAGCCGATGAAGGTGGATTGAGAAGTCTGCTGGAGGTATCAGAAGTGCGAATGCTGACGTGAGTAACGACAATGCGAGTGAAAAACTCGCACGCTGAAAGACCAAGGGTTCCAGTCCAACGTTAATCGGGGCTGGGTGAGTCGACCCCTAAGGCGAGGCCGAGAGGCGTAGTCGATGGGAAATTGGTTAATATTCCAATACTTCTGTGTAATGCGATGAGAGGACGGAGAAGGTTAAGTCAGCCTGGCGTTGGTTGTCCAGGTGGAAGGTTGTAGGCATGTATCTTAGGCAAATCCGGGGTACTCTATGCTGAGAACTGATAGCAAGCTGTACTTGTACAGTGAAGTGGCTGATACCATGCTTCCAGGAAAAGTCTCTAAGCTTCAGTTACACAGGAATCGTACCCGAAACCGACACAGGTGGTCAGGTCGAGTAGACCAAAGCGCTTGAGAGAACTCTGCTGAAGGAACTAGGCAAAATGGTACCGTAACTTCGGGAGAAGGTACGCTGTTGTCTGTGATAGGACTTGCTCCTTGAGCGGCCGACAGCCTCAGAAACCAGGCCCCTGCAACTGTTTATTAAAAACATAGCACTCTGCAAACACGAAAGTGGACGTATAGGGTGTGATGCCTGCCCGGTGCTGGAAGGTTAATTGATGGGGTTAGCGTAAGCGAAGCTCTTGATCGAAGCCCCAGTAAACGGCGGCCGTAACTATAACGGTCCTAAGGTAGCGAAATTCCTTGTCGGGTAAGTTCCGACCTGCACGAATGGCATAATGATGGGGGCGCTGTCTCCAGCAGAGACTCAGTGAAATCGAATTCGCCGTGAAGATGCGGTGTACCCGCGGCTAGACGGAAAGACCCCGTGAACCTTTACTGCAGCTTGACATTGAACTTTGATCTTACTTGTGTAGGATAGGTGGGAGGCTTTGAAGTCGCGACGCTAGTTGCGATGGAGCCGTCCTTGAAATACCACCCTGGTAATATTGAGGTTCTAACTCTGTCCCGTTATCCGGGACGAGGACCATGTCTGGTGGGTAGTTTGACTGGGGCGGTCTCCTCCTAAAGAGTAACGGAGGAGTACGAAGGTGCGCTCAGCGTGGTCGGAAATCACGCGTAGAGTATAAAGGCAAAAGCGCGCTTAACTGCGAGACCCACAAGTCGAGCAGGTACGAAAGTAGGTCTTAGTGATCCGGTGGTTCTGTATGGAAGGGCCATCGCTCAACGGATAAAAGGTACTCTGGGGATAACAGGCTGATACCGCCCAAGAGTTCATATCGACGGCGGTGTTTGGCACCTCGATGTCGGCTCATCTCATCCTGGGGCTGAAGCAGGTCCCAAGGGTATGGCTGTTCGCCATTTAAAGAGGTACGCGAGCTGGGTTTAGAACGTCGTGAGACAGTTCGGTCCCTATCTACCGTGGGCGTTGGAAATTTGAGAGGATCTGCTCCTAGTACGAGAGGACCAGAGTGGACGAACCTCTGGTGTACCGGTTGTCACGCCAGTGGCATCGCCGGGTAGCTATGTTCGGAAGGGATAACCGCTGAAAGCATCTAAGCGGGAAGCCTACCTCAAGATAAGATTTCCCCGAGACTTTATGTCTCCTAAAGAGCCGTTGAAGACTACGACGTTGATAGGTTGGATGTGGAAGTGTAGCGATACATGAAGCTGACCAATACTAATTGCTCGTGAGGCTTGACTATACAACACCCAAACAGTTGTTGTACGAACTTCGAAAGAAGTGAGGATCAATTGATTCGATATTAAGCAAAACAGCTTGATTTAGTGAACGCTTAAGAACAAAATACGATACTCAAATATACCTGTTAATGAATTCTATTTGGTAGAAAGCAAGGCAAAACGTAAGACCTAGCAAGTATCCATAAACAGTTGTGCTGGCGACAATAGCAAGAGTGAACCACCTGATCCCTTCCCGAACTCAGAAGTGAAACCTCTTAGCGCTGATGGTAGTGTGGGGTTACCCATGTGAGAGTAAGTCATCGCCAGCTCATTATTCTAAACACCCCCAACCAAACGGTTGGGGGTGTTTTTTTATGCGCGGGATTTAGTCGAAAGCTTAGACACTAATTCTTTATTAAGAGAAATTCTATTTATAATTTTTAAAATATATCTATTTACTTTTCTATGCTGAATTTAGACCAGAAACTCTGTATCTTGATGTTAATTTGAACAATAAATCAGTATGGAGAAGAGGATGTTGTCGCAATTTAAAATAAAAATTCTACTCAGTTGTTGTGCTTTAGCATTTACTGCCTGTCATGCAGAGAATTCATCTTCTAGAAGTACTCAAGAGGCATCTACATCAGCTGCCAAATCGGATGCAGTCTCTTCTAACTTGCAAAAATATAAGGTTGAACAGGTGGCTCAATTTAATGAGCCGTGGGCGATTACTACTTTAAATGATGGCCGACTATTGATTACTGAGCGCAAAGGAAAATTGCAGCTCTTTGATCCAAAAACCAAGAAAAAAATCGAGGTGAAAGGTATACCCCAGGTTGCGTATGGGGGCCAAGGCGGCTTAGGTGAAGTTGCTTTACATCCAGATTTTGCAAAGAATCGATGGGTATATCTGAGTTATGCTGAAAAGGGTCAAGGTGGATATGGTGCTGTGGTCGTTCGTGGCAAACTTGATTTGAGACAGTCTACCCCCCAACTGAAACAGATTGAACGGATCTGGACGCAAGTGCCGAAATTTTCAGGCCAGGGACATTATGCCCATCGGATTGTATTCGGGTCGGATGGTAAGTTATGGATCAGTTCAGGAGAACGTCAGCAATTCAACCCTGCACAGGACATGCAATCTAATGCCGGCAAAATTATTCGCCTGAATGATGATGGCTCAATCCCTGCCGATAATCCGTTTATGACTCAGGGTAAAATTGCCCAGCAGGTCTGGAGTCTTGGACACCGTAATCCTCTAGGCATGGCTTTTGATCCGAAAGGGCAGCTTTGGGTGATCGAAATGGGACCGAAAGGCGGCGATGAACTGAACAAGATTGTCAAAGCTAAAAATTATGGTTATCCACTGGTATCCAATGGCGATCATTATGACGGTAAGCCGATTCCTGACCACAGTACCCGACCTGAATTTGAGGCCCCGGCACTGAATTGGACTCTGGTAATTTCTCCTTCAGATTTAATATTTTATACTGCTAATGTCTTTCCGAAATGGAAAAATAAAGCGATTGCTACCGGTCTGTCTTCTAAGGCGATTGTGATTGTGGATACCACCCAGGTTCCAGTGAAAGAAGTTCAACGTCTGGATATGAAAGAGCGGATTCGCGGGGTTGCTCAGGCACAGGATGGTTCACTGTGGGTGATTCAAGATGGTCCGCGAGCAGGTTTGTTAAAAATGACAGCACCTTAATCATCTGCTTTTAGGTTGCTTATCTAAATATGAAATATTGAATAAGCTAACCATCTGGATAAAAGGATTTTTAAGCTGATGCTGACATGAAAGAAAAAGGCCTCTACATCCTGTGAAGGCCTTTTCATATTCTGTTAAAGGTATAATGTCTGTTATACCGATCAGCATCCTGCTACGTGATTTTTTTTATTTTTCTTACAAGACTTCCTGTCTTGGTATGATCTGAATATAGCCTGAAGCGACGCAGCGCAATAGGGCAGTTTAGCTGCATAGATTGTAGGTCAAAGCCGACAGCCGAATTTTAAAAAGATAAATTCAAAAATACTGTTTCAATATGATCTTTTGACCAAATCATAAACTGCGGTGATGATTTTGCTGCATTTTAGCGAGAGAATACTCTTTTGATATACATCAACTGATTTAAATAAAACGTCGATAAAATAATAAAAAGGAAACTCCTATGCCTACGATTCAAATTGAAGTTCGGCAACAATATCCTCAAGCAGTTGAGGAACAATTGCTCAACAACGTATTTCATTGTGTACAAACCGCCTTTCAGCTGCCTGAATATGATCGTAATATTCGTCTGGTCGTGCATGAAGCGCATCGTTTTCAGTATATGAGCCATTTAGCTAAACCTGAATATTTCACCTTGATCAGTATTGACTGTTTTGCTGGCCGCAGTCTGGAGACCAAGTGCAATTTGTATAAGCAGATGGTCAAAAGTCTCGTGGAAATCGGTATTCCCGCAGATCATATTCTGATTCATCTGAGAGAAAGTGCATTGGAAAATTGGGGGATACGGGGGGGACAAGCGGCCTGTGATGTTGATCTCGGGTTTAAGGTTGATGTCTGATGTATCCCGATTAGTATTCACGTTACATCTAAAGTTTAAAAACAAAAAAGCCTCAACATCCTGTCGAGACTTTTCTGGATTTGCTTCTCAGATCTGACTCCTGTCTAATCTGTCAACGTCCTGTTGATTGGCGCTTTTTATTGTTGTCGTATCGCTTTGCAGACTTCCTGTCTGTCTATGTACTCACTATAGCCTCGCATAAAACGACCGCATAGCGGCTAAACTCTGCGCTGCATGTAGGCTAAAACGTACAGGACTGTCGTCCACATTAAGCACTGACATATTGAATCAGTCTATCTACCACAGCTTTTAAGTTTTTATTATCAAATTCATTGCCTTGGAAGGAATAATCTTTGTTGCGCGCAAAGATGTCCCGGATTTCAATCACGGCATTGGTATCCACCAGTCCAAGTTGAGTGCCGACTTGACGAATCTGGTCAATCGAACGTGAGCCGTTGGTCGCACCATAACCAATATAAGCTGCCGGTTTGCCTTGCCATTCCTTACCGAGATAATCCAGAGCATTTTTCAGAGCAGGACTATAACCATGATTGTATTCAGGCGTGACAAAAATAAAGGCATCGCCAAGCGCAATTTTGTCGGCCCAGTCTTGCTGTTTGGGCTGATCATAAATTCCGGTCAATGGCGGATGAGCGCCAGAAAATAGCGGAAGATTCCATTCTTTTAGATCGACAATTTCAGTTTCTAAAGTGCTAAAGGCATAACTTTTAATTTCCTGCAGTACCCAGTGTGCCACTTTAATCGCGGTACGTCCCTCACGCACACTCCCAACCACAATATAAATTTTCATATTTCATCCTTTCTTCGGGTCTGATCATCAAATTAAATTAATCAGATTTCAGGAAGGTGACTAGAGATGATTTGTATCCGGAATATAAAAAAAGCTCCCGAAGGAGCTTTTTTAAAATCAGTTAATTAGCTGATGTCTTACATCAGTTTAATGCCTTGCTGACCCGCAGGTGTCACTTTAAAGATTTCTACTTCAAAGGTGATGTTCTTGCCTGCCAATGGATGGTTAAAGTCCACTTCAGTGATGTCGTCATTCACCGATCTCACTACACCATACAAGGTGGCTTTGGCTTTGTCTTCAAACTCGATCATGTGACCTTCGATTGGACGTTCTCCGAACTTTACCGTATCAAATTTCTGGATGTTTTCCGGATTCCAGGGACCAAAAGCATCTTCTGGAGGCAGGCTCACCGTACGACGGTCACCGGCACGTAAACCAAACAGTGCTTTTTCAAAACCAGGCAGTAAATTACCATCGCCAATCACCAGGCTGACCGGTTCTTCACGGCTACGGGTATTGTCAATTTCCACGCCATTTTCGATTGCGACAGAAAAGTGCAGCTCGACTTTAGAACCGTCTGCAACCCGGGTTTCTTCGTTAGGATGAATAAAATCAGTCATGTTGTGCTTGCGCCCGTTGAATTCGATGTTTTTCTAAGAAAAAAGTATCAATCAGCATCAGAATAGTGCCTACAGTAATGGCACTGTCTGCGATATTGAACGCAGGGAAGTGGCTGTTCTGGTAATACACATGAATAAAATCGACCACATAGCCGAGGCTGACCCGGTCGATTAAATTACCGATGGCACCACCCAGAATCAGAGCAATCGCCAGCGGCAAGATTTTCATGTCTTTTGGCATACGCATCAGCCAAAACACAAAGATTACAGACACTAAACCTGCCAGTGAAGTAAAGAAATAGCGTTGCCAACCACCGGCATCGGACAGAAAACTAAAGGCAGCGCCATAGTTATGTAGCAATGTCCAATTTAAAAAGGGCAGCACAGGAACAGGATCTGCATAGTTCAGATTTGTCACTGCAATCCATTTGGTCCATTGATCCAGAATGATCGCCAGAATGGCCAGTCCAACCCACCATAAATTATGTGGATAGAACTGGAATAAGCCCTTTTTGCTGTGGGTATTAGGCATATTTTCTCTCTTCGCCTTGGCCTGTAGGAAGGTTGATGATACAACGACCGCATAGACCAGGATGTGCAGAATGTGTATTTACATCTGGTAATACATGCCAGCAACGTACGCATTTTTCGCCATCCGCTGCTGAAACTTTCACATTCAAGCCTTCAAGATCAGACGCTTCACCTTGTGCTGCATCAAACTCATTGACGATCACTTGTGATGTGATCAGTACGAAACGAAGCTCATCACTTAACTTATCTAGCACTGCTTTTAATTCAGCATTTGCCCAAAGTTCAACTTTGGCAGACAAGTTAGAACCGACAGTTTTGGCGGTACGTGCAGTTTCAATGAATTTGTTTACTGCAGATTTCACAGCAATGAGCGTTTGCCATTCAGCTTCAGATACTACATTTGCAGTTGAAGCCACAGGAATGTCATACCATTCAGCCGTGAACACGTATTTCTCTGATTGCTCAGGAATTAACGGCCAAGCTTCTTGTGCAGTAAAGCTCAGGATTGGTGACATCCAACGCACGAATGCCTGTACCAGGTGATACAATGCAGTTTGTGCAGAATGACGTGCTTGCGAATCCGCTTTAGTGGTGTACTGACGGTCTTTGATAATGTCTAAGTAGAAACCACCTAAGTCGTTAATACAGAAATTCGTTAAAGTAGTGGTGACGATATGGAAGTTCATATCTTCGTATGCTTTCTTAATGGTTTCTTGCACTTCAGATGCACGTTGCAAGATGTATTGATCAAGCGCGATCAATTGATCTACAGGAAGCGCATCTGTTGATGGTTTGAAGCCATTCAGGTTAGCAAGCAAGAAACGAAGCGTGTTACGGATACGACGATAACCGTCAGAGGCACGGCTAAAGATTTCTTTACCAGCGGTCATTTCATAACGGTAATCCGCAGAGGCGATCCAGAAACGTAAACCATCCGCACCCATATCTTTAATGATGTCTTGTGGTGTGATCACGTTACCAATCGACTTCGACATCTTACGGCCTTTCTCATCCACCACGAAACCGTGTGTGAGCAAGCCTTTATATGGCGCACGTTCATTGATTGCAATCGAGGTCAATAATGAAGATTGGAACCACCCACGGTGTTGGTCTGAACCTTCCAGATATAAATCAGCAGGATCAGTCAATTCTTCACGTTCACGCAGTACCGCATAGTGTGTTGTACCTGAGTCGAACCACACGTCTAAGGTGTCACGAACTGCATTATATTGCTCAGCATCCGCACCGATGAACTCAGATGCATTACGGTTGTACCAGCCATCAATACCTTCTTGCTCGATCAGTTTCGCGACTTCTTCGATCAGTTCAGGCGTACGCGGATGCAATTCATTGGTGTCTTTATGTACGAAGAACGGAATTGGCACGCCCCAAGTACGTTGACGTGAAATACACCAATCTGGACGACCTTCAATCATCGCCTGAATCCGGTTTTTACCCCAGTCCGGTACAAAGCTGATATCGTTTTCAATCGCGTTTAACGCATTTTGACGCAGACCTTTGGCATCCATGCTGATGAACCATTGTGGGGTCGCACGGAAGATAATCGGCGTTTTATGGCGCCAGCAATGTGGGTAGCTATGCTTGATCACCACATGTGCCCAAAGCTTGGTTGCTTCAGTCAATGCCGCAATAATTTTTGGATTGGCTTTGTAGATGTGCTCACCCGGGAAGATTGGTGATGTTGGTAAATACACACCATTACCGCCGACTGGGTTTTCCACTTTTAAGTTGTACTGTAAACCAACTTTATAGTCGTCCACACCGTGGCCCGGTGCGGTATGTACTGCACCTGTACCACTAGCATCAGTGACATGTTCACCCAAGATCACTGGCACTTGGCGTTCAGCGATTAAAGGATGTTGTAGGATTAATTTTTCAAGTTTTGCACCTGTGAATTCAGCAAGCACTTCAAATGCAGTAAAGCCATAACGCTGAGTCGCAGACTCAACCAATGATTTCGCCAAAATGAAGTTTTGTGCAGCTTTATCTTCGGCTGTTGCTTTAACGAGTTGATACTCAAGCTCCGCATGCAATGCAACCGCCTGGTTAGCAGGCATGGTCCAAGGTGTCGTGGTCCAGATTACGATGTCGGTACGATCGGCAACGTCTACACCTAAACGAGCAGACAAATCAGCTAAATCAACAACGGTAAAACCGACGTCAATTGCATCCGATTTTTTATCTTCATATTCAACTTCAGCTTCAGCCAATGATGAACCACAGTCCAGACACCAGTTGACTGGTTTAAGACCTGGCTCGATATGACCTGCTTTCGCGATTGCACCCAGTGAACGTACGATGTCGGCTTCTTGTTTGAAGTTCATCGTTAGGTAAGGATTGTCCCAATCACCGAATACGCCCATACGTACGAAGTCTTTCTTTTGAAGCTCAACTTGGGTGTAGGCATATTCACGGCAGGCTTTACGGAAAGTTGATGCATCCACTTTCACGCCGACTTTACCGACTTTTTCTTCGACTTTGAGTTCGATTGGTAAACCATGACAGTCCCAGCCTGGTACATATGGCGCATCAAAACCATCCATGACACGGCTTTTGATAATGATGTCTTTGAGTACTTTATTGACTGCATGACCCAAATGGATTTGACCATTGGCATAAGGAGGGCCGTCATGAAGCACGTATTTTTTCTTGCCAATACGCGATTCACGAATCTGCTGATAAATGTTGTCGGCATACCACTCTTCTAACCATTTCGCTTCACGTACTGCCAAATTTGCTTTCATTGCAAAGTCAGTACCTGGGAGGTTTAGCGTGGCTTTATAGTCCACTGCATTTTCAGGAGTTTGCTTATCGCTCATGCAAGTCGTCTTCCAATCTAATCAGTTATGTCACTGACACGTTTTACAATAAAAATATGGGATATTAAAAGGGAAATGTGGGGTGATTTCGACGAAACTCAAGCAGTTTCTCGACATCATCATCAATTCCGGCTTTTAGCGCTTCAAGCGAAGGATAGTCCTTTTCGCCATGTAAATAGTTTAAGAACGTCACCCGCATCAACAGGCCATACAGATTAGCAGAAACATCTGGAAAATGTACTTCTAATCGCCACTCTGGATGTGCTTGTTTGATGGCTGGACGTGTGCCGACATGACCTGCCCCAAACAGGGCAGTTGGGTCATAACCCGCAATGCCGGTTTGCGTTGCAGAATCGGCTTTTACTTTGTCTTTTAAGGATTGGGTTTCACAAATGACTTCCACCCCATAAATTCCTTTCAGGCAGGGCTTATGACGGTTGAGCCGTACATTAATGGTCGGGAAATCAATGGTTCGACCAATCTGATCGCCATATTGCACCCGCCCAGTAATGCTATAAGGACGACCCAGCAATTGTGCGGCCAAGGCTAAATCACCAGCTTGCAAGGTCTGGCGAATCCGGGTGGAACTGACCCGTTCACCATCTAGAGCAATGGTATTTAAATTGGTCACTTCAAACCCGTAATTGCGCAGGAATTCGCTGTTGCCTTGGCGGTTTTTACCAAAGTGAAAATCATCGCCTAAGACCAGATGCCGGGCATTCAGTTTTTCTTTTAAAATGTCGGCAAAGGCTTCTGCAGTCAGGCTGCGGAAAGTATGGTCAAATTTCGCCACCGCGATATAGTCCACACCCAGCTCAGTCAGGTATTCAACTTTTTCACGCAACGATGAAATACGCGGTGGGGCATCATAACCTTGAAAGTATTCAAGTGGTTGCGGCTCGAAAATCATCACTACAGATTTTAAACCCTGTGCTTCAGCCACCTGTTGCAGCTGACGGATCATCGCCTGATGGCCTAAATGCACGCCGTCAAAATTACCGATCGTCACGGCAGTTTTGGGTA
This sequence comes from Acinetobacter lwoffii, assembly GCF_019343495.1. Classification (NCBI taxonomy): domain Bacteria; kingdom Pseudomonadati; phylum Pseudomonadota; class Gammaproteobacteria; order Moraxellales; family Moraxellaceae; genus Acinetobacter; species Acinetobacter lwoffii. Next base: position 2,259,636 of record NZ_CP072549.1, read on the forward strand.
ATTCAGAATGAGAGGCTAAAGCATTTAGACGGAGCAGCTGCATGGGCAAATCAAGTGCTTAGAAATATCGAGAGGCTATATATTGCCATAATCTCGCGCTTTCGTCTTGCTGTTGTGTTTTTATGCAATATTTTTCTTGAAAATTCATCTTCCTTAGCATTGAGCAGTTTTGTTTTTGTACACATTGATCATGTCTGATCAGAGCACTGGTGCTTTTCATTCAGCCGCTTTTGTTTTCTAATATCAGGGTTTTTCTTGATATCAGGTATTTCGAATGTCCGATTTGGCGCTCATCATGGCTCTACCCAATGAATCCAAAGGCTTATTTGAAGCAGAAGGCATTCAGGTACATTACAGCGGGATTGGTAAAGTCAATGCGGCTTTTAAAGCTTTTGAGGTGATTCAGAATACCGGTTGCAGTACCTTGCTGAATTTGGGCAGCGCGGGGAGTTCGCATTTCGATGCGCATGAACTGGTCGAAGTCACGCAATTTGTACAGCGTGATATGGATGTTTCACCCCTCGGCTTTGAGGTCGGCATGACCCCGATGGATCAGCATTTCCCAGGTGCGATTGAGCTGGATTCTTTCTTTGACCATTTGCCGAAAGGAATTTGTGGGACAGGCGACAGCTTTGAAACCGGTATTTCAAAAGTGGCGTGTAATCTGGTCGATATGGAAGGCTATGCTTTGGCAAAAGTCTGTAAAAAGCTGGGCGTTCGGCTGATTTCAGTGAAATACATTAGTGATGGAGCCAATGAGACTGCGCATCTGGATTGGGAAGAAAATCTGTTACTGGGTGCGAAAAAATTATTAGATTTATATCAAATGGTAAAATAAACAGGAAGGTCAAGTTTGCTTGGCGACCATAGCAACTATGGTCGTGTGCCAATCAGAAGCGCTTGCTTATTTATCCGTACGTGGAATCACGCCGTATAACATCATGTGTACCGTATGCTGGATAATGCGTTGCTGCATGCTGCGGTTACGCAAAGTTTTACCCGTGACCATTTCCATTTGAGTGGCAAAGTCTGCATAGTTCTGGGTAATCGCCCAAATATTCAGAATCAGTAACTCAGGATCAATATCTGCAGAAATCTTGCCTTGCTCTTGCCAGTTGGAAATTACTTTGGCTTTACGCTTGACCAGTTTTTTCAGCGGACCTTTTAAAATTTCCAGAATATGCGGTGCACCTTGAATCACCTCCAAAGCAAATAAACGAGATGCTTTAGGCTGGGTACGCGACACTTCAATTTTTTGCATCAAATAATTGGTGATCGCTTCTTCAGGTTCAAGTTCAGCTTCCAGGGTTTGTAAAGGCGCCAGCCATTTTTGTAGAACGGTGGTTAATACCTCGACATACAGGGCTTCTTTATTTTCATAATAATAGAAAATATTCGACTTATGCATTTCTGCAATTTGTGCGATTTCATCCAGACTTGCCCCATTAAAACCATATAGGGAAAATACGTCTAGTGCAGCATTTAGCAGCTGATTGCGTTTTTGAGTACTCTTTTTTTGTTCCATTAGCAAATATAAAAAACAATGAAAAAGGGAATCCTCAATTGTACGGCAAATCATCAGATTTGTGCACACAGTCACAGGCTAATTTTTTGAATAATGATGATTTATTCTCTAGATCAATATTTAAAACAGGCTAAATGCATTTACACCAAGAGAAAAATTCAAGTTTCTGAAAATACTTCATTTATTCATCTTTTTTCTTCATCAATGCAAGAGAGGAATAATACTGAAATGAATCTGATAAAAATGTTCTCTTATTGAGATAAATGTATTTTTATAAGAATAAGACCCAAAACCATGCGCGATTTTAGGTTGGATTGGGTATTCAGGTCGCTAAAACTGCCTGCAAGACCTGCTGTTCTAGTTCTGCAAATGTCACACTTTTTTGCCGGGGACGTGGCAAATTGACCTTAAATTCTTTGGCAATATGGCCTTTGTCCAGCAAGATAATCCGGTCTGCCAATTGCACTGCTTCACTGACATCATGCGTGACCAGAATGGCGGTAAAGCCTTGTTCGGTCCAGAGACGTTCAATCAGGTTCTGCATTTCCAGACGTGTCAGGGCATCCAGGGCGCCGAGCGGTTCATCCAGCAGTAGAATACGCGGCTGATGCGATAATGCCCTCGCCAAGGCGGTACGTTGCCGTTGTCCTCCAGAAAGCTGTGAAGGCCACAGTCCAGCTTTTTCTTTGAGTCCGACCTTTTCCAGCATTTGCGAAGCTTTGGCATGCTGCTCCTTCGGTAAACCGAGTTGAACATTCTGTTCGATGCTGCGCCAGGGCAGCAGGCGAGGGTCCTGAAACATCACCCGGATATCATCGGTAGTAATGCCTTCGCGAATATGCCGGGCTGACTTAAACTTGATTTCGCCGTAGCTTTGCTGTTCCAGATCGGCAATCAGGCGCAATAAGGTACTTTTACCACAACCGCTGCGACCAACAATTGCCAGAAATTCACCCGGCTGGATATGCAGGTCCAGATCTTCCAGAACCTTGACCGAACCGTAAAACTTGTGCAGCTGTTCAATGATAATTTCGGCACCGATCACTGCAGCAGGATTGATCTCTGCCGCAGGTTGGTCCAGTGGCACAATCGGGTCATTGGCATGACACCCTAAACTGAGATCAGTCATCACATGCTCCTCATTTATTCTTTATTCTTGATAGCCGGCATGCCAGCGCAGCAGGAATCGCTCTAAGGCCGCGGCCAGAACATCGGCCAGTTTGCCGAGCAGGGCATACAATAAAATACCTACCAGAACCACGTCAGTTTGCAAAAATTCACGTGCATTCATGGTCATATAACCAATACCAGACTGGGCGGAAATGGTTTCGGCCACGATTAACAATACCCAGACCAGACCTAGAGAAAAACGCAGTCCGACCAGAATTGACGGCATCGCACCCGGCAGAATAATTTCTTTATACAGTTGCCAGCGAGTTAAGCCATAGCTTTTGCCCATCTCGATCAATTGCGGATCGACGGAGCGGATGCCATGATAGGTATTGATATAAATCGGGAAAAATACCCCAATCGCCACCAGAAACAATTTGGCAGATTCATCAATCCCGAACCATAAGATGACTAGGGGAATGAGTGCCAGTGCAGGAATATTGCGGATCATCTGCAAGGTGGTGTCGAGCAGGGTAGAGGCAGTTTTGGATGAACCATTTAACAGACCCAGCAATAGGCCCAAACCACCACCTACCAATAATCCGCTGATGGCACGTCCTGCACTGACTTGCACATGCGTCCACAGTTCACCGCTGAGCAATAAATTCCAGAAGGCTAAAACCACGGCACTCGGTGCAGGCAGAATCCGGCTTTCCAGCAGGCCTGTGCTAGAGGCAATTTGCCAAACTGCAATCAAGAAAATTGGAACCAGCCAGGGCAGCAGATGCTGCCCCAGAATTGTTCCACGTGAAACCTGCTTTGGGGTCAGGGTTTCAACGGAAACGACTTTTGACATTAAGCAGACTCCTTAATTTTCTCAGCCTGCTTGTTCTCGTCCGGTGTGTAGTTGTTCGCCACGATTTCACCAAATGGACCGGTCAAGTTTGGTTGAGTGAGTTTTTGCTGGGTTTCCAGTGGAAGTAAAGGGAATACCAGTTCTGCAAAACGGATGGATTCTTCCAGATGTGGATAGCCTGAGAAAATAAAGGTGCTGATCCCCAGATCGGCATATTCCTGGATACGTGCAGCGACAGTTTCCGGATCGCCGACCAGTGCCGTACCTGCACCACCACGAACCAGACCCACACCTGCCCAGAGGTTTGGAGAAACTTCGAGTTTGCTGCGATCGCCATTGTGCAGTTCTGCCATACGGCGCTGACCGACCGAGTCCATGGATTTGAACTTGGCTTGGGCTGCAGCGATAGTGGCATCATCCACATATTGAATCAGTTCTTCAGCCGCCGCCCAGGCCTGCTCATTGGTTTCGCGTACGATCACGTGTAAACGGATCCCGTAATTCAGTTCACGACCTTTAGCTGCAGCCTTGGCTTTTACCACTGCAATTTTTTCTTTGACTGCTGCCGGTGGCTCGCCCCAGGTCAAGTAAGTATCGACCTGATCCGTGGCCAGCTCAATGGCATCATCCGATGAGCCACCAAACCATAAAGGCGGATGCGGCTGCTGAATGGGTGGATACAGCAATTTTGCATCATCGACACTTAAGCGTTCACCATGGAATGTGAAGCTTTCACCAGTATGCGAGCATTTTAAAATTTCACGCCAGATGGTGGTGTATTCAGTTGCTGTTTTATAGCGGGTTTTGTGATCTTCATAGACGCCGTCACCTTTTAGTTCCTGCTCGTCACCGCCAGTCACCAGATTAAGCAGCACCCGGCCATTAGACAAGCGGTCAAAGGTCGCGGCCATACGTGCAGCCAGTGCCGGCGTGGTCACGCCTGGACGCAACGCCACCAGGAATTTTAATTTTTTGGTCGCATCAATCAGGCTGGCTGCGGTTAACCATGGATCTTCACAAGAACGGCCAGTCGGAATCAGGACACCTTCATAACCTAAGTTATCTACCGCAACGGCAATCTGCTTCATGTAGGCATGATCTACAACACGTGCACCCTTGCTGGTGCCTAAGTAACGACTGTCGCCATGAGTGGGGATAAACCAGAAAATTTTCATGTGATATTCCTTAAATTAAATGATCTTGTTTGCTCATCAATGTGTGGCTGCTGGCGACCAGATCTGTTGCTGGACGCTGATGGTTTTGGGAATCAGTTGAACCTGCTGGAAAAGATCGGCAATATTCTGTTGAGCTTTGATCACTTCCGTCGTTAATGGTTGTACCGGCGAAGGTTTAAGACGACGCTCAAATGCAATCTTTGCTACCTCCGATTTCAGACCGGTACTTTTCTGATAAATATCTAGAGCTACAGCCTGGTTTTTAAGAATCCACTGGTCAGATGCATTTAAAGCCTGGATAAACTTCCCGGGGCTATCCGGATGCTTCTGAATAAATTCGGGATTGCCGATATAAAAGGAGTAGGTTTGTGGAAAGTCACTGGATTCAATCAGCACCTTAACCTTGCTGTCGAACTCGGCTGCACCCAGAAAGGGATCCCAGATTGCCCAGGCATCAATGGCTTTTTTGTCAAAAGCAGCACGTGCATCCGCAGGGGGAAGCCAAATGGCTTGAATCTCTGACCACTCCAATCCTGCTTTTTCCAGGGTTTTGGCCAGAAGTTCATGGGCACTTGAACCTTTTTGAACCGCGATCCGTTTTCCTTTCAACTGTTGAATGTTTTGAATCGCACTGTCTTTCGGCACGACCACGGCCAAAGAATTTCCCGCCACTTTTTCAAAGGCCACGTAGCTCAGGGCTTTGTCTGCCGCCTGTGCAAAAATAGGCGGAGTATTTCCCACATAGCCATAATCCACTGCACCGACCGCTAAGGCTTCCAGCATTTGTGGACCTGCCGGAAACTCTTTCCATTCAATTTTGGCACTCGGGAATTGTTGTTCTAATAGCTTTTCATCGCGTGCCACCAGCAGATTCAAGGCTGATTTCTGAAAGCCAATCGCAATGGTTTTTACCGGTTGTGTTGCTTTGGTGTCTGCAGCAGTCTTTTGCTGTGCTTCCTGTTTCTGACAGCCAGTCAGACTAAAGCTCAATAACGCTAAACTGATATAAGAAACTGTTTTTAAATGACTCATCTTTATTCTCGAATTATTCTGCTGTTATTTAATAATTGCTGCATCAATATTCAGCTTTTGTGGAATCAGCTGCTGCGCATAAAACGCATCGGCGACCTGTTGCTGTTTTTGAATCACGTCAGTCGTGAGGGGTTTAACACCGAAGCCCATGCGTGAAATAGAGGTTTTTAAGACATCGACGGCTAGACCTGTCGGTTTTTGCAGGAGCTGAGCGGCAGCGTCCTGATTTTTTGCGACCCAGTCCGTGGTCAGGTTTAGTTCATTGACAACCGCCTGTACCACCTGAGGATGGCTTTCTGCGAACTTGCGATCTGCCAGATAGAATTGGTGGTTGCTCACCACATTTTCACCGCTGGCAATGACACGCGCACCAATCTGATGTTCAGCAGCTGCAAAGAACGGATCCCAGATGACCCAGGCATCAACTGCACCACGTTCAAATGCAGCACGTGCATCGGAAGGTGGTAGATAAATCACTTCAATATCACCGAGTGTCAGCTTGTTGGCTTCCAGAACTTTTAACAGCAGGTAATGCACATTTGAACCTTTGTTCAGGGCTACCCGTTTGCCTTTCAGATCCTGAATAGACTGGATTGGTGAATCTTTCGGTACAATCAAGGCTTCGGCCTTAGGTGCTTGCGGCTGATTGGCCACATAGACCAGATTTGAGTTGGCCGCCTGGGCAAAAATCGGTGGTGCTTCACCGGCTTCACCAAAAGAGATGCTGCCGACATTCAGGCCTTCAAGCAATTGCGGGCCAGCCGGAAATTCTACCCATTTCACATTGACCCCTTGCTGTTTTAAGCTGGTTTCCAGCGTACCGCGTTCTTTTAAAATAGGTAATACGCCGTATTTTTGGAAACCGATATTCAGGGTAATGGTCTCTTCTTTTTTCGAGCAGCCTGAAAGCATCATGACACCCACCATCGCAGTACCAAGTACCACAGTCTTTGCTAAAAACTGAACATGAGATTGGCGCATGAATCAAAACTCCCGAAAATGACAAACTAGTGAATGAAAACTTAGACACACGCTAATCGTTTTTGTTTTTTCAAAAAAATAACTATTCAGGAATTTCTAATGAAGAAAAAAGATAAATAAAAAAGCGCAAAACTTATGCGAAAAAGTGATTTATATAAAAATGAATATTTACTATTTAAGTTAATCAAACTTATGAAATTTATAATTATTTCTTTAAATCTAATCTGCTGATATGTTTAGCTGAAAAGCAGCATTGCAATTTTAAAATTTAAATCGAGATTGCCAGATATCTTTATCTAAAATTAAGCTAAGGCACCAAAAGAAAAAGTCACTTTAAAGTGACTTTTTGCAAACAATGGAATTGCGTTGATAATTATAAAAAGCCTGACGGGCATCCGGCAGATCATCGACTGAAGCCGGTTCAAAGCCCTGTTCCAGAAACCAGTGCGCGGTGCGGGTGGTTAGAATAAACAGCTGCTGAATCTGCATGCTTTTGGCTTTTTCTTCAAGATAATGCAGGATCTGGCTACCCCGGTTAGACTTGCGATAACTTGGATGTACTGCAACGCAGGCGATTTCTGCAGAACGCAATTCATCACCCGTGGTCGGAATCGGGTAGAGGGCGGCACAGGCCAGAATCATGCCGTCCCGTTCGATTACGGCAAACTGGTTGATTTCATTTTCCAGACGTTCACGGGAGCGATAAACTAGAATACCTTCTTCTTCCAATGGACGCAGCAAACCGATCAGGCCACCGACATCCTGAATATCTGCCATCCGCACTTCTTCATAATGTGCATCGGTGACCAGAGTGCCGGAACCATCACGGGTAAACAGTTCTTCCAGCAGGGCACCATCATAGGCATAAGAAATCAGATGCACCCGATGTACGCCGTTCATGGAGGCTTCCTGTGCGGCTTTTAACTGTAATCCTCTTTCCAATGCATCTTGCTCGACCGGAATAAAATCATCCAGTTGTTGCGGTGTCACTTCGCGTTTGAGTTGGCCGTTACTGTCCATCAGACCATGCTGCTTACCGAGAAAAATCAGTTTATCTGCCTTGAGGCGAATCGCAGTTTTGGTAGCGACTTCTTCAGCCAGCAGATTAAAAACTTCTCCGGTAGTGGAATAACCGGTCGGGCCAAGCACCACAATATTATGACTGTCCAGATGGCGCTGAATCGCATCGGTATCAACCGCGCGCACTTCACCGGTCAACTGAAAATCGATACCATCGCGGATGCCATACGGCTTGGCGGTGACAAAATTCCCTGAAACGGTATCAATCCGGGCGCCATACATCGGCGAATTGGCCAGTCCCATAGACAGCAGTGCTTCAATTTGTAGGCGGATCGAACCGACGGCATTCATCACGCAGCTTAAAGATTCACGTGTGGTGACCCGACGCTGCTGGTAAAAAGGCGTCGTAATCTGGCTTTGAGCCAGATTCTGGTTAATTTGCGGACGTGCACCATGTACCAGAATCAGCCGAATGCCCAAAGAATGTAATAAAGCAATATCGTGAATAATATGCTGAAAGTTATCATTTAAGACGGCTTCGCCATCAAACATGATTACAAAGGTTTTATTGCGGTGCGCATTGATATAAGGCGCAGAATGGCGAAACCAGTGCACATATTGCAAAGTTGTGCTTTGTGACGTTTCTGCTGAAGTCATGCTGTGCCCATTTCAATGATTGAAGATCCAGCTTTGATTCTAATGAAAAAAAATGCAAGTGGAAGTGCAGATATAAAAAAACACCTGAAGGGGACTTCAGGTGTCTGCAAGACGAGCAGTAATGGAGAAAGCTTAGTTAATGATTCGTACAATTTTGTTGGTACGCTCATTGACCAGAACGTAGTCATTGTTGACCTTGTACCATTGCTGGAAACGACCGGTATTTGGCAAACGGCGTGCTTCGCGATCACTTACTTCAAAACGGTTGTTGTCATATTGGCGAGGCAAAGTTTGTCCTACGCGCCAGTCACGGCTTGGATTGACCATACGGTTGTTATGACGGCGGTCATCATTCCAGCGACGGTCGTCATTCCATTTCTTGCTGTCTTTGGCATTCCAGTGTGGCGCCGGTTTATGCGGATTATGGTCATAACGCGAGTCATGCTGTGGTGCTGCCATTGCAGAAGTAGCTAACAAAGCACTTAGAGATAACGCGATTGTAGTTAAGACTTTTTTCATGGCTCTCACCTTAAGATGTATATCTAATTTCGATGAGACTAAATTAGCGAACAAGTACATAGAAAGCGTGAGGGCTATTTAGTTAAATTGTTAAATTCATGAAGAAATTTAGTAGATGAATCACGCAGTTTGAAAACTGGAAAAGCCGCGAGATTTTGGGTTAAAAATTTTCAGCCAGTGAAATAAAAAAGCCCAAACATCGTTGGGCCTTAAAGAAGATTAAATTTGAATGCACTTATGAACTAGTCACCCACAATCCGGATAATGCTGTTGTTTTCAGAATCCACCAGAATATAGTCATTATTGACTTTGTACCATTGCTGCTTGCGGTCAGGTCGAGGCAGGCGATGGTCTTTATATTCAACTTTATAGCCATTGCCACGATAATGCTGCGGCATCACATAACCCGGCTGCCAGCGTAACTGTTGCAGGCGTTTCACCCCACGTTCTTCACGCATACGGCGGTTATCCTGTTGATCTTCCTCTCGGAACTCACGGGCTTTCTTCTTGTCATGACCATGACGTGAATCCATACGGGATTCATCATTGAAATGAGGGGCAGCGATGACGACATTGCTCAGCATGAATGTACTGCAAGAAATTGCCAGTGCCACCAAAACCTTTTTCATGTTGAACCCTCATTAAATTGTTCATCTTCTACAGCACCTAATGTACGGAAAAATTGCAGAGAAACTGTGAAGAACAGGCACAATTTTTATAACAAATGCAGAGATATTATGATGATGTCATGTTTTTACATGACTATATGCGACGGCATCACTTCTATAAAGTAGCCTACCGAGCCATGTCCTTATCTCATCAAAGCAAGGGCCAACATGCAAGCGAAAATCGATGATTTAGCTCAAAAAAACAGCATTGAGTCAGCGAGAAAAAAGTTCATGATTTAATGAAACGACAAAGAATTTTGCCGGTTTAGTTTGAGATTAATTCCATTGCTCTGCCAAACCTTGTAAGGACTGAATCGCGTCAGCCACGGATTCAGCTTGTAGGGCGTCATCGAGTGCCACAATCAATGCTTCAGATAACTGCAACTGTTCAATCCGGTGAATTGTTTCAATTTTACGTTTTTGGTCAGCCATGCTGCGCTCCTGATTTGATCTATCTGTGATTCAAGAAAGCATAGTCCAATCAGTTTAATTTGGAAAACCGTATAATTTTATATATTTAATATGTAAATCCGATTTATTGTTATTTTTTGCAGGATTTTAAGAAAAAAAGGGCACTTTATCGAAAAGTGCCCAAGATTATTCAATGACCCGACTTTTAATAAGCGTAGTTCAGGTCAGTATAATCGTTGAGTGATTTCTGCACATGCGCCTGAATAAAGGCATGTACATCCTCGGCCGTCATGGCTTTGCCCTGATTGCTGATGACATGTTCGATTTCTGGCTGACCTTCAATTTTAATGCGATAAACAAAATGCTTGGCCAGACGATAACTGTCGTCTAATTTTTCAATGCCAGTCACATAATAATAGGCATGTTCAAAATTCAGATCCTGATGTGAAAATACAAATTGCTCGAACAATTTGAGTTTCTGAGCATTTTCGAGTGCTTTGATGTCATCCACGATACTGGCTTCAAACTTGGTGCCGTATTTTTCTGAAATAGGCTGTTGATCAATCAGCAGCGACACCATGCCATCGTCTAAATGGGTCACCGTAATATTGTTTAATTCAGTCATGATGCACTCGAGTGAAATAGATTGGGGCTTAGTATGCTGTTATTTTAGTGAAACTCAATGCGAGCGGGGTGAAGTTAGCCAAGATTTATGCGCTGAATACGACTAAAAACGAAATAAAAAGGGAGCGATTGCTCCCTGAATGACAGACAGAATAATCTAATCCTGTGCATCAATACTCTGGCCATTCATATGCAGACTGTCGTTACCCATCAAATACAGATAAGCCGGCATGATTGAATCGGGGGTAGGCAGGGTTTTCGGATCTTCATTCGGATAGGCCTTGGCGCGCATGGCAGTCCGCGTTGCTCCGGGATTGATGCAGTTATAACGTATATTTGGATGTACCTGCTCTTTGGCAAATAACTGGCTTACCGCTTCAATAGCAATTTTAGACACCGAATAGGCACCCCAGCGTTCGCGGGCTTCGCGGCCTACACCTGAGCTGGCAAAAACCACTGAAGCATGTTCAGATTTGGATAATAGCGGTAACAGCGCTTGGGTCATGACAAAGGGTGCACGCAGATTGACCGCCATCACATCATCCCAGACATTGACCGGATAATCCGCCAAGGGAACCCGTTCGCCTAAAATGCCGGCATTGTGCAGAATGCCGTCCAGACGACCAAACTGACGGTCTAGCGTATCGAGCAAAAGCTCATAATCACGTTCTGACGCACTCGATAGTTGTAGCGGCAAGATGGCAGGTTGCGGCGCACCCAAACTTTCAATTTCATCATAAATGACTTCGAGCTTGTTTAAGGTACGCCCATGCAGCACCACAGTTGCGCCATGCAAGGCATAACTGATTGCTGCTGCACGTCCAATGCCATCGCCCGCACCTGTGATTAGGATGATACGATCCTTGAGCAGATCGGGGCGAGGTTGATATGCTGAATATTTCATTATCTACCTCCTCACTTCTTATTATTTAGTGTTAAGCGTTCAAGATACCGCAGTATGCTGCTTCAGTACTAGTGTCTGAATCAATTGATGTAATTCTGTCACAGTATGCACGATATGGTCGGCCTGCCAGGCGTTTAAATCGTCTTTGTATTGCAACGGCAAATAACCATAAGCAGCCAGAATGGTCAGCATCTGGGCATGACGGCCGGCATCAATATCTCGGGGATGATCTCCGACATAGATACAGTCTTCCGCGGCAAGATTCAGTTGCTTGGCTGCCAGATACATCGGTTCAGGATCGGGTTTGGTCCGAGTGACATCTTCCGGACATACCAGCACTGCGCAGCGTTCACTCAGGTTCAGCGCTTGCAGTAAAGCCTCGCTGAGCCAGCGCGGTTTATTGGTCACAATCCCCCAAGGAATGTCATTTTCCTCTAGCTGTTCAAGTAATGGATACATGCCATCAAACAGATCGGTATCGACCGCAATATCTGCGCCGTACATGTCCAGAAAGCGCTGACGGTGTTGCAGAAAGACCGGATCTTCTAGTTGCAGTTCCGGATAAACCAGTTTCACCATAGCGCGAGCGCCTTCGGAGACCTGGGTACGAATCAGCTCGGGTGCAACCAGTGGGCGGCCTTCTTCACGGCACATCTGCTGGATAATTCGGATAAAATCGGCAGCGGTATCAATCAGGGTTCCATCTAGGTCAAATAAAACGGCTTTCATGCTGTGGTCTCTGCTGCGCTATCTTTCACGGTATAAACCATGTAGTTCACATCAACATTCGGTGCCAGCCAATAACGCTTGGTCAGCGGATTATAGTGCAGACCGGTCATGTCTTTGAGCTTTAAACCAGCGTTACGAATATCATGTGCCAGTTCAGACGGCTTGATAAATTTGCTGTAATCATGGGTGCCTTTGGCCAGCATGCGCAAGACATATTCTGCCCCGATAATCGCAAATAAATAGGACTTTGGATTACGGTTAATGGTCGAGAAGAATACATGACCACCTGGCTTGACCAGCTTGTGACAGGCCTGAATAATCGATGCCGGATCTGGCACATGCTCTAGCATTTCCATGCAGGTCACGATGTCATATTGGCCAGCCTGTTCCTCTGCCAGTTGCTCAACCGGCACCTGACGATATTCAATATTGTTCACACCTTCCTGTTCGGCATGGATGCGTGCCACATTTAAAGGGGCTGCGCCCATATCAATCCCGAGTACATCGGCACCGCGTCGCGCCATGCTTTCGGCCAGAATACCGCCACCACAGCCGACATCCAGCACTTTTTTGCCGCTCAGGCCTCCGGCATGTTCATCAATCCAGTTTAAACGCAGTGGATTAATCATGTGCAAGGGGCGGAACTCGGAATGCTGATCCCACCATATAGCTGCAAATGCTTCAAACTTGGCAATTTCTTGTGGATCAACATTCAATTGCGACATCGGTGTCACCTCAATCAGTCATGATTAGCTAAAAATATATATGTGCCGAATGGCCAGAGAAACTGATTTAAAACCTTGAAAATCAGTTCGATGGTTTAGTGTAGCGATTCTGGCAGAAAAAGCGATAAAAGCAGCAAAAAAGTTCACAGAATGAAAACGAAACCGGCATAATTGATTTATAGTGAACACATAAACTAAGCATAATGATTTAGAGGACGATAATCCGAATGAAAAAATTCCTTTTAGGCGCTGTTGCCGCATCTGTTTTGGCCTTTTCAGGCAATGCTATGGCCAATTTTGTGGCAGGTCAGGACTATCAGGTGGTTGCAAAACCAGTCAAAGTCGAAAAACCGGGCAGAATTGAGGTACGTGAATTCTTCTGGTACGGCTGTGGTCATTGTTTCGCGCTTGAACCACATATGCAGGGCTGGTTGAAAAAATTACCAAAAGATGTACGTTTTGTACGTACGCCGGCTGCAATGAATCCACTCTGGGAGCAGGCAGCGCGTGCTTATTATGTGTCTGAAGCATTGGGTGTGCGTCAAAAAGCACATTTACAATTATTCCATGATATTCATGATAAGCAACGTCCAATTTTAGAACAGGCGCAATTGGCCAAGTTCTATACCCGCTATGGTATTCCTGAAGCGAAATTTAACAGCACTTATAAATCTTTCCCGATCACTTCGAAAATTGCCCAAGCCAAAAATCTGGCTGCTCAGTATCAGTTAAGTGGTGTTCCGGCAGTGACCGTGAATGGTAAATATATTGTGCAGGGTAATGATGCCAAAGTCATTCAGGTGGTGAATTACCTGATCGAGAAAGAGCGTAAAGCCAAATAAGTCTGAACTGACGATCAGTAAAAAAACCTGCATCATGATGCAGGTTTTTTTTATTTAGGCCGGAGGAGTGACCGCTTCATTGAGCACAGGACTTGCGGTTTCGACTGTTTCGGCAGGTCGCCGGTACCAGTGCAAAATGCCACGCAGCAAAAGCTGCATCTGTAGCACGCTTTGGGTTTTAAAGGCATTGGATTGGGCGCGGCGCAGCTCTGGATCAGCCTGATGCTGCAGATGAATCCAGCCCATGGCCCAGTTCAGGGACAGTTCAATCAGCATCTGTGCCAGAGCCTGCAAGTCCTGTGGCGCCTGAATATGTCGGGTAGATTGCATCTTGGCCAGTTCATGCATGACATCTTCAGCCAGAAAATGAATTTCCCGTTCAATGCCGACACGTAACACGTCCGAACCGCCCCAACGTTCTGCCACAAAAAAAATCCAGGGTTCAGGATGATATTCGACGGCCTGAAAAAATAGTTCCAGCCCGGTGTGGGTTCGGGTATTCGGCTGATACAAATAAGCCTGTCCCAGCTGATTGAGTACGCCCTTGATATGAATCGCAACCTGATCCAGCAATTCCAGACCCAACTGGTTCATATCCTGAAAATGCCGATAGAATGCCGTCGGCACCAGTCCGACTGCATTCGCAACTTCACGTAGGCTGATCGTGCTGAAAGCGCGGCCCTGACTGCTGAATGCCAGTGTCGCATCGAGTAACGCCTGATGACTTTGCTGCTTGCGATCTTCACGTAAGGACATAAATGGGTTTCCTGTCACTGGCTTCCCTCATAGAGAGTTTTAGTCTAGCAAAAATTAAATTAAATCGTAGTGCCACAGATCGGCAGAATTTCGACAACTCGTAGCGAGCTGATGCATTGATTTTGTAAATGAATCGCCCGGCTGCCTAATCTTGGCAAAGGCTTCTGCTATACTGAGCCGCAATTATTTTGAACCCATACAGGACTTATTATGCGTATCGACCAACGAGCATTAGATCAATTACGTGAAGTGAAAATTACCCGTAACTATACACGTTATGCGGAAGGCTCTGTATTGGTTGAATTTGGTCATACCAAAGTACTGTGCACTGCCAGTGTGGATAGTTCTGTACCGCGTTTCCTCAAAGGTCAGGGCCAGGGCTGGGTAACGGCTGAATATGGCATGTTGCCACGTTCAACTCATACCCGTAGTGACCGTGAAGCGGCACGTGGCAAACAGAGTGGCCGTACCCAGGAAATTCAGCGTCTGATTGGTCGTAGCTTGCGCTCAATGGTCGATCTGAAAAAACTCGGTGAAAATACCATTACTATCGACTGTGACGTGATTCAGGCTGATGGCGGTACCCGTACTGCAGCGATTACGGGTGCTTCGGTGGCTTTGGTCGATGCCATGAACGTCTTGCTGGAAAGAAAAAAAATCAAACATGATCCATTAAAAGGTTTGGTGGCTGCAGTTTCTGTGGGCATTTTTAAAGATGAAGTATTACTGGATCTTTGCTATGAAGAAGATTCAAACTGTCAAACTGATTTGAACGTGGTGATGACTCAGGCCGGTGAATTTATTGAAATTCAAGGCACTGCAGAAGATAAGCCATTTACCCGCGCACAATCGGATGCCATGCTGGAAATGGCCGAGAAAGGCATTCAGGAATTGGTGAAAAAACAGCAAGAAGCTTTAGGCTGGTAATCCATCCCATGTTGAGAAACGCATCTACGGATGCGTTTTTTTATGCCTGAAATTTCAGCAATCACTGTATGAAAAAACTGCATCACAAAGCTTCATCACAAAAATCCGACATGAATCGGCTATATCTGAACCGGTTTTGCATCGATATTGGATCAGGCGAGATCACAATGAGGAATGCGGCATGAAACAGTGGCTTTGTGCAATTTCATTGCTGGGCGTGTTTGGATTAACTGCCTGTGACTGGGGTAATAATCGTGAAGATGACGAGCGTTCAGTATTAAATCAGGATCGTGATGAGGATAACGGAAGATATAACGACCGTGATGGTGACGATGATGAGCGCGATCGTCGAGGTAATCGGGACGACGACGATGATTAAGGTCTAAAATAGAAAATTGAGCAAAATATGCGCAAAAAAATTTTCTAAAAATAAAAAAAGGGTGCTTCGCACCCTCTACGGTCATCTATCCCATTTAGGCTTAAGCATTGAAACGCATCGACAGATCAATGGCTTTGACATCTTTAGTCAGCACACCCATGGAAATATAATCTACGCCGGTACTGGCTACTTCACGTAAATTATCAATGGTGATATTGCCTGAGGCTTCAAGTTTGCAACGACCAGCTACATGTTGCACTGCGTCGATCATCTGCTGCTGACTGAAATTATCCAGCATCACGATATCGGCATGGGATTCGAGTGCCTGATTCAGCTCATCCCAGGTTTCCACTTCAACTTCAACAGGCTTACCCGGTGCAATTTGATGTGCCTTGGCAATCGCCTGCGCAATGCCACCCGCTGCCATAATATGATTTTCTTTAATCAAGAAGGCATCAAACAGGCCCAGACGATGGTTCTGACCACCGCCAATCGCCACGGCATATTTTTGTGCAATACGCAGACCCGGAAGTGTTTTACGGGTATCGAGCAGTTTGGTGTTTAAACCTTGCAGTTCTTTGACATAGTGGGCGGTTTTAGTCGCAACCGCAGACAGGGTTTGGACAAAGTTTAGCGCAGGACGTTCCACGGTGAGTAAGCTGCGCGCAGATCCGGCCAGTTTTAAAAATGCTTGATTGGCTTGAACATGATCGCCATCATTTTTCAGCCAGATCACTTCAATACTTGGATCATAGGCCTGAATCAAGGCATTTACCCAAGGCTGGCCGGCCAAAACCATGTCTTCACGGCTAATGATAGTGGCAGTGGCCTGTTCATCTTCAGGAGTCAGCAGGGCGGTAATATCGCCTTCACCGATATCTTCTGAAAGTGCTTGTTGAATATTGATCTGAATGGACTGGTCTAGCAAAGCTTGAGATATGCGCATGAGTATTTCCGTATCTTTTTTAAGCCGTGAAAATTGCGCCTTATCTTAGCACCGTTACATAAAAGATGAGCGATTTTTCATCCAGTTTGCTGGGATGAATTGAGATTTCTCCTTGAAAGTTTTAGCATGAAGCCGGCTGCAATGCTGATCTTGCAGATTTTATTTTTGGGGAGAACGGTTTTATGCAACAGGCAGCTGAGTTTCAGGTCAAGGACGGGCAACTAATCGGTGCACGTCAAATCCCGTCTCCCAATTTTAATCAGCGGCCAGAACAGACCGAGATTCAATTGCTGGTGATTCACAATATCAGCCTGCCACCTTCACAGTTTGGCGGTGGTTATATTGAACAGTTTTTTCAGAACCAGCTGGATTGGTCAGTACATCCCTATTTTCAAACCATTGAAGGGATGCAGGTGTCGACCCATTTGCTGATTTTACGGTCTGGCGAAGTGCTGCAATTTGTCAATTTTAATGATCGTGCCTGGCATGCCGGCCGCTCGACGTACTTGGGCAAAAAAGAATGTAATGATTATTCGATCGGGATCGAGCTGGAAGGCAGTGATGACTTGCCTTTTGAAACTGAACAATATCAGGCCTTGGTAAACGTCACGGCCTGTCTGCAACAGCATTATTCTAAGATTCAGCAGCATATTGCCGGACATTCAGATATTGCACCGGGTCGCAAGACCGATCCAGGACCGTATTTTAACTGGGCTGATTTTCGTGCACAGTTACAGCATTATAAAAACACCTCAAGCTCGCTTGAGCGATGAAATTAAGCAATGAACTTCTGACAAAAGTTTCATTACAATAGCCACAAATTTATACATTAGGTGAATAGGATGGCGCTTTGGCGTTCGACCGTCATTGTCAGTGCGATGACCATGTTGTCACGCGTACTGGGATTGGTTCGAGATATTGTTTTACTGAATGTCTTTGGTGCTGGTAAAGACTTCGATACCTTCGTAGTCGCATTTCGTATTCCAAACTTTTTCAGGCGTTTATTTGCCGAAGGCGCATTTTCACAGGCATTTATTCCGGTACTGACTGAATATAAAACCAGTCGCACGCATACCGAAGTCCAGATCTTGATTAGCCGGGTGTTTGGCTGTCTGGCGACAGTGATGACGACGCTGACCATGGTCGCGATCATTACTGCGCCATTGATCATGTATGTCTATGCGCCCGGTTTCCATAGTGACCCTGAAAAGTTCGCCCTGGCGACCGACATGTTTCGCCTGACCATTCCTTATTTGTTGTTTATGTCATTGACGGCTTTTGCCAGCAGTATTCTGAACAGTTATGGCTCTTTCAGTACCCCGGCATTTGCACCGGTCTTGCTGAATGTGGCGATGATTGCCGGAGCGCTCTGGCTCACGCCGTATATGGCAGAGCCGATTATGGCGCTGGGCTGGGCTGTGATCATTGCCGGTATTTTACAGCTGGCCATCCAGATTCCTGAATTATGGCGTAAAAACCTGCTGATTCCACCGAAAATTGACTTCAAGCACGAAGGCGTAGATCGTATCATGAAGTTGATGCTACCGGCATTATTTGGTGTATCTGTCACGCAAATTAATCTATTGTTAAATACCATTTGGGCTTCATTCATGCAGGATGGTTCGGTATCCTGGCTGTATAGTGCCGAGCGTATGACCGAATTGCCGCTGGGTCTGATCGGTGTTGCAATTGGTACCGTGATTTTGCCGTCCTTATCGGCACGGCATACCGAGCAAAATCCGGAAAAATTCCGTGGCATGATGGACTGGGCAGCTAAAGTGATTGTGATGGCTGGCCTACCCGCCAGTATTGCACTATTTATGCTGTCGACCCCGATTATTCAAGCTCTATTTGAACGTGGCCAGTTCACCTTTGAAGATACCCAGATGACGGCTTTGGCGCTGCAATGTATGAGCGGTGGTGTGATTGCCTTTATGTTGATTAAAGTCTTTGCGCCCGGGTTTTATGCAAAGCAGGATACCAGAACCCCGGTGCGTGTCGGTCTGATGGCTGTGGCAGCCAATGCGATTCTGAACGTGATCTTTATCGGCTTGTTCAAGCTGATTGACTGGGAAGCGGAGCATATGGCCCTTGCGCTGGCCTCGACAGGTTCAGCGATGGTCAATGCTGGTCTGCTTTATTATTATCTGCATAAGCGTGATATTTTCCGTTTTGGGGCGCACTGGAAAAAAATCTTCCTGCAATTCATGTTTGCCAATGTGGTGATGATTGCAGCTCTGGCCTATGCCCTGAGTTGGTATAACGCAGATGTATCACAATGGATGCGTGTGGTAGAAGTATTGATCTTATGTGTTGTCGGTGTGGTAGCGTATGTTGCAGCCTTGCTGGTGGCAGGTTTTAGACCACGTCATTTAAAGCCTTAAGTTCATCTTAAAAGAAGTATTTTTGATCAAAACAGATCATTAAAATACCCATAAAAAAACAAGAGCCAGAAGGCTCTTGTTTTTTTTGAAAGCTAACACTTGCTTTGAAAAGGTCTAGCGTAAATCTAGACCTTGCCGCGCGAAAGAAAACCAACGATCGCAAGAATCACCGCAATTACCAACAAGATAATTGCAAAATCCTTAGACAAGCCTGCGACGCCACCGAAACCAAGTAGACTCGCAATTAATGCAATAACAGCAAAAATAATAGCCCAGCGAAACATATATATTCTCCATGTGTTTTTATTTTCAAATTTAGTATAGAAATAAACGATTCCAGCAACTGTTAGTGTTGTGTTGATGAACTGTCTCTGATTTAACAATAGTTTACGTGATAACAATAAAAATTTGAGACAGTAGGTCTGCAGGGTTCTGGCTGTTATAATCAGCTGATTTTTGAATATTCCGGCCCGATCATGAGCGATACTTTACGTCCCGAATTCTGGAAAAACTATTCACTTGCTGAACTGACGCAAGTCGAGTGGGAGGCCTTATGTGATGGTTGTGGGTTGTGTTGTCTGATTAAACTGGAAGATGAAGATACTCAGGAAGTCGCCTATACCAAAGTGGCATGTAAGCTGCTGGATTGTAGCACTGCACGTTGCTCCAATTATCCAGATCGCTTGCAGTATGTGCCTGACTGTATTCAGCTCACGCCAGAGAAGCTGGAAACGATTCACTGGTTGCCTTCGAGTTGTGCCTATCGCCGGGTAGAGCAGGGCAAAAGCCTGCCATCCTGGCATTATCTGATTAGCGGTTCACGAGAAAGCGTGATTCAGGCACGCAAGTCGGCAGCAGGGCGCTGCCTGAGTGAAGCAGATATTCATCAAGACGACATTGAAGATTATATCGTACGCTGGGTGCGTTGAATCTGCCTGCGTGATTCGTTTATTGATCTGCCGGATGGAGTAGAGCCTGGGCCGAAGCACCGGCCATCGGACGATAGAAATAGAAGCCTTGTCCTATCTGACAGTCACAATGGATCAGGGTATCCAGCTGTTCTGTATTCTCGATTCCTTCGACCAGAACATCCAGTGCAATACTGGAGCCAATCTGGGTAATGGCTTTGACAATGGCCAGGGCAGATGGGTCACTGTTCATGCGTTCTACAAAGTTGCGGTCAATCTTGATGCAATCGACCGGATAATCCTGTAAACGGGTCAGCGAAGAATGTCCGGTGCCAAAATCATCCAGCGAAATCTGGATTCCGGCCTGTTTCAGCAGGTTCAGGGCACGGACCACATAATTGGCACCATGCTCGGACAGGCTCTGTTCGGTAATTTCCAGTTCAACTTTGTGGGCCGGAATATCGAAATTGGACAGGCGTGCCAACAGTTTTTCGGCATAGTCATCGCGCAGGAATTCAACCGGTGCAGCATTGATTGAAATCGGTAACAGATCCAGACCTTGTGCCTGCCAGCGGCTCATGTCGGCGAAAACTTTCAGCTGCATGGTCTCACTGATGCGTGAGGCCAGCTCATAGTCCTGAAAGGCACCAAAAATTTCGGAAGGTAACTGAATGTTCTGATTCTGATCTTGCCAGCGTAATAGCGCTTCAAAACCGATCACTGCACCATCAGAAAGACGGACCTTGGGCTGGTAATAGGGAATGATCTGATCGGCGAGAATAATCTTGCGTGCCAGAGTCAGCTGCTTGGTCATATTTTCCAGTGATCCACACATTTCCTGATTAAACATGCGGATGCCACCACGACCACTATTTTTCAGGTCATTTAAGGCGATATCGGCACATTTCAGCAGATTCGAGGTATTTAAGGCATCACGTGGATAGATGGCACAGCCTATACTCATGGCACTGCTGATGCTATTGCCGACATAATTAATGGGCTGATCTAGCTGGGCATAGGCCATTTGCGCCGTTGCCAGCAGTTGCTCTTCACTTTCCAAATTTTTGACCAGTACAACAAATTCATCACCACCCAAACGGGCGATGATGGTATTCGGACCGAAACAAGTCTGGAAGCGTTTGCCTAAGACATGTAACAGATGATCGCCGGCAATATGGCCCAAGGTGTCATTAATATGCCGGAAATAGTCCAGATCAATCAGCAGTAAACCTGCCATGGTCTGCTGTTGTTTGGCCTTTAACAGCACCTGCTTAAAGGTTTTATAGAAGGTACTGCGATTATACAGGCCAGTCAGTTCATCGCGTTTAATCACTTCTTTTAAACGGGTTTCTGCGATTTTTTGCTGACTAATATTGCGTGATACACAGAGAATATTTTGGGTAATATTCTGCTGATCCAGAATCGGGGTGAGCAGATGATCCCAATATTGGATTGGTTGATCTTTGATCTGAATTTTGCTGGAAAAACGACTGTTTAAGCCTTGGGCAGCCTGTTTCAGAGCACGTTGTCCGGATTTTCGGGCTTCAGGGGTTAAGCGATTTAACCAGCACAATGAACGGTCTTGATCTTGTTCTGTGGTCTCATTTTCTTGTGCCAGACAGCCAGACTGGTTGCTATGCCGAATCTCACCTTCAGGACTGATAATGTTAATGCAGTCTGCGCTGGCATCCAGCATATTTTCCTGAGTTGAAACGATTTGAGAAAGTTGTTGCTGGATTTCAAAATAATCATGCACATCAGTCAGGGAAACGGCCCATTGCAGCAAATGTTCAGGTTCATGATGAAATTTTACCGCTAGGGTACACATGCGATAATGGCTATCACTGCGTTTAATCCGGCACTGGGTTTCAAAGTTCTGATGCTGATCCAGCGCAGCATGCCACTGCGCTAAAAACAGCTGCAAGTCTTCTGCATGAATAAAGCTCTGCCATTGCGGATGACCCTGTTCATTCAGGTTCACGCCAAGATAATCAGTCAAGGCATCGTTAAAATATTGCAGATGTTTTTTGTTGCTGACCCACAAGGGTTGCGGTAAGGCATCGATCAGATTTTTTAACAAAACCGATTCAGACAAGTGAACGTGGGGTGCAATCAGTGATGATGACGTCAGTGGCTTAGACCGACTCACAGCTCCCTGTTCAAATTTATCATGCTTCATGCATTCACCACTACAACCCAAAAGTGCCCAAGGGGCGAGATAAGTTTCTTTTAATTAGAATAAACAATATGAAAATTACACTGTAATTAATTCACAATTAATCATGTTCAAATTATTCGCTTTTATAGAGATTAATTCATTCAGAATTAAAAAAATAGAGGATATCTACATAAATTAATTTTTTATGCTTGATGTTTGCATTCTTGGAATCAAAACTGCTGATGTTAGAATGAGATCAGAATTTAGTTTGAGCCAATAATAACATGTCAGATAGTCATATCCCGCTTCCAGAACGCTTACGGCCACGCGACCTTACACAGATTATCGGGCAGGAACATTTGCTGGGTGAGCAGGCGCCCTTACGCCAGATGATTGATCAGGGGCATCTGCCTTCGATCATTTTCTGGGGACCTCCCGGAGTCGGAAAAACCACCATTGCCTTACTGCTGGCTCAAGCGGTAGACCGGCCTTTTATCAGCTTGTCTGCACTGAATACCGGCGTGAAAGAGCTGCGTGAAATCATTGCAGAAGGTGGCGATTTGCTGACGCCAGTGGTGTTTATTGACGAAATTCATCGCTTTAATAAATCCCAGCAGGATGCACTGTTAAATGCGGTCGAGAAGGGGAAAATTACCTTAATTGGCGCCACCACGGAAAACCCGTCTTTTGAAGTGAATAGTGCCTTATTGTCACGTTGTCAGGTGTATAGCCTGAATGCATTGAGCGCTGAATCGATTCAGACTCTGCTGACACAAGCCTTACAAAATGACTCTTTTTTACAGGAACGCCATATCCTGATTGAAGAATTTGATGCCCTGATCCAGTTCGCGGCAGGAGATGCCCGCAAGGCGCTAAATTTACTGGATCTGATTGCTAGTACCTTTGAAGCGGATATGGAAAATATCATCACCAATGCGGTGGTGGTCAAAGTCGCACAGCAGAATATTGCCCGTTATGACAAGTCCGGTGAACAGCACTATGATCTGGTCTCGGCCTTTATTAAATCAATTCGTGGCAGTGATCCGGATGCAGCCTTGTACTGGATGGCTCGCATGCTCAAAGGCGGCGAAGATCCGGTGTTTATTGCACGGCGTATGCTGATTGCCGCATCTGAAGATATTGGCAATTCCAATCCGAACGCTTTGTTGCTGGCGGGTGAGTGTTTCCGTTCTGTGCAAGCGGTAGGCATGCCAGAATGTCGGATTATTTTGGGACAATGTGCGGTTTATCTGGCGACCAGTGCCAAAAGTAACAGTACTTATCTGGCGATTAACAAGGCGATGGAACTTGCAGACAAAACCTCAAATCTGCCTGTACCTTTACATTTAAGAAATGCACCGACCAAGCTGATGAAAGAGCAGGGCTATGGCGTGGATTATCTGTATCCGCATAACTATCCTGAGCATTTTGTGCTACAAGAATATATGCCGCCAGAACTGAAAGATACCAAACTGTATGAATCAGCACGTAATAAACGTGAAGTTGAAGGGGAGCGTTTACAGCAACGCCGTTGGCAACAGCAACAACAGCAGCAATAAAGCTGGGTATCCCAACTAATTGAACAGATTAAAAAAAAGCCCAATTCAAGGCGAATTGGGCTGAAAGTAGGATGTTTTTGAGGGAGATAACATCCTAGAGGGTAGAGGAGAAATTTGGTCGGAAAATATGGAGTAAAGTGCGTCAACTCACTGATTTGCCTGGTATGTGATAATATTAATGCATATAGTTTTTGATGTAAAAACGATCATTTTAATAATAAAAATTTATTTTTCCGATTAAAAGCCGGAAATAAAAAACCGAGCTAAAAAGCTCGGTTTTTTCGAATCTGCGCATTTACAGATCAGATGTTGTCTAGATTGATACCTAAACGGCCAGCTACTTCTTCATAGGCTTCAACTACGCCGCCTAAACCTTGACGGAAACGGTCTTTATCTAGTTTTTTCTTGGTGTCTTTGTCCCATAGACGGCAACCGTCTGGAGAGAATTCATCACCAAGTATGATACGGTCGTGGAACACGCCGAATTCAAGCTTAAAATCAACCAGAATCATATTCCCTGCGTCAAACAATGCTTTAAGCACGTCGTTCACTTGGTAAGTCAATTCTTTCATTTTCGCCAATTGTTCAGCAGTTGCCCAACCTAAAGCAATGGCTTGTGACTCATTGACCATTGGATCACCAAGCGCATCATCTTTAAAGAACAATTCAAATGTTGGAGGAGTCAGTTCCTTGCCTTCTTCCACACCCAGGCGGCGGCATAAAGAACCTGCTGCATAGTTACGGATCACACATTCAACCGGGATCATATCCAGTTTTTTTACCAGCACTTCATTTGGAGTCAATAGCTTTTCAAAGTGGGTCTCAATTCCCGCTTCTGCCAGTTTTTCCATAATGAAGGCGTTAAAACGGTTGTTCACCTTGCCTTTACGATCTAGTTGCTCAATTTTTTCGCCATTGAATGCTGAGGCATCATCGCGAAAGACTAAAATCAGATGGTCTGAACTGTCTGTGGTGTAGACAGATTTCGCTTTACCAGTATAGAGCAAGGTTTGTTTTAACATGAGGGAACCTTTTACAAAAAAAATGCCTAGAAATGTCTAGGCTGGCCAATTTTGGTAAATCTGGTTGAGCAGTTCTGCAGCCTTTTCACGGTCGGCAAAACTGTTATCGGCATTGAACACAGCGAGGTTATTACTTGAACCGACAGAAGATAATCTTAATACATAGATCTGCTGATCAACCTTAATCGTGACTTCATAACGATTTTTGCTCTGCGCAACGATGCTATGATTCAGACTGCTGAGGGTGGCAAGTGTATATTGCCAAATTGTAGCAGAATTTCCCTCAATTTTAAGCAGCGGATTAAGATTTCCGTCAGTGACCAACTGTGGTCGACCCACCGTATTGGTTTCGGTTAGATCAGCTGTATTTGAGTTTTCAGTCTGGGCTTGTGGGCGTGGCAAGGCAAAACGGTTGCCACGCTGGTTTTCAAGCTTCGGTGCATGTTCAATTGCAAGCGGATCAACTGTTGGAGCAGGATACAATGGCGTTGCAGGACGAACCATGGCGCCTTCAGGATATTGTAAAGCTTCCAGGGTAGTAGTCTCTTTATAGTCTAAAGTGCCGTTATTAAAGGCCATTGAACTACAACCTGCCAAACTGAATACTGAAAGTGTAAGGCTAAGTCCTAAACGTAATTGCATAATCTTGTGCTCTTTTATTTGATAACGCCCGCTTCGACCAGTGCTTCATGAAGCGGAGCGCGATATTGTTCTGCAAGTGGTGTTAATGGAAGGCGAATACCCGTACCAATTAAGCCCATGTCATGGAGTGCCCATTTCACAGGAATTGGGTTCGATTCGCAAAATAAAATATTGTGTAAATTTGCAACCTGAGCATTTAACTGTTCAGCTGTGGCTGCATCACCGGCAATCGCAGCTGCACACACTTCGCTCATGGCTTTCGGAGCCACGTTCGCCGTGACCGAGATATTACCTTTGGCGCCATGACCGATCAGTTGATACGCAGTTGCATCATCACCCGAATAAACAGTCATATCTTTACCGACAAGGCCTTGCAGCAGTTCAGCACCGCGCGGTACATCGCCAGTCGCATCTTTAATACCGATAATTTGTGGAATATCCGCCAGGCGAATCACGGTTTCATTGGCCATATCCACACCGGTACGGCCCGGAACATTATAAAGAATCTGTGGAAGATCAACGGCTTCAGCAATAGCTTTATAGTGCTGATACAAGCCTTCCTGAGTCGGTTTATTATAATATGGCGTCACCAGTAAAGCGGCATCTGCCCCCAGCTCTTTGGCTTCGCGGGTCAGTTCGATCGCTTCACGGGTCGAGTTTGCACCTGTGCCGGCAATAATAGGAATACGTTTGTTGGCCACACGAATGATTTCTTTGATCACCTGGGTGTGTTCACTCATACTGAGAGTAGAGGCTTCGCCTGTTGTTCCAACGGCGACAATACTGTTGGTGCCCTCTGCAATGTGCCATTCAACCAGCTTCTCGAGACCCTTCCAATCTACGCTGCCATCTTCAAACATAGGGGTGACGATTGCGACTATGGAACCTTGAATGGTCTGTGCTTGCTGAGTCATTTTAAAAAACTATCCTATTTGTCCATCCGAAAGGAATGAGAAAACATAAATTGGGATGGATTTGTATTTTGATTTATAGCAAATTCAATAGATTTGCATTGAATTGAATATTGCTTATGCAAATTATGACTGATCAAACGCATAAGAACAATATGCTTTAGTAAAAGCTACTGAATTCTTTATACAAAGCCTTTTGGAAACAATCAAGTAATAAATAAGATGATTTATAAAGCAAAATCCTGAGACCAAAGTTATGTCTCCAGTCTAGACAATGGAGGAGATTACCCCAAATGAACCCAATAATGATAAGGCTTGTGCAAAAAGATCAGCTGAAAACTGCCATTTTTATGCCTTTTAATTTTTGATTAATAGTTATATTGGATAAATTGAGACCTCGTACATCTTGATCGCACTCTCGCACCAAAACAAATAAAGCCAAAAACGACTAAGACTAATCTTTTTTAAATATCAATAAATTGAGAATTTTTTTTCTTATCGGTTAATTTTTTAACTTGATGTATAAGCCTTAAAGTCTAAGTCTTGAACTTTATGGTGTTCTGATTAAGTGTTTTTGCGACTTTATCTGGTCTTATCCTATTTTTATCTGCCTCTACTCCTTTGGGAATATCTAAGCAAAACGTTCAACTTATTGATAGTTATTTCTGCAATCAGGCTCATAGATGATGGCTGTCTTTTGTAACGCTGATTGAACAAGGATAATCCAATGGAAAAATCAGACAATAAGCATGCTATCGTCACGGTCGCGATCTGTTTTCTGATTGCGGTGATTGAAGGCTTAGATATTCAGGCAGCCGGAATTGCTGCTGCAGGTATTCGTGAGCATTTTGGTCTCGATAGTTCCCAGTTGGGTGTGTTTTTTAGTGCAGGGATTCTGGGTTTATTACCGGGTGCACTGGTTGGTGGGCGATTTGCGGACCGCATTGGCCGTAAGAAAGTCTTGATCTGGTCGACAGCAGTATTTGCTGTATTTACCTTATGTACCGTCTGGGTCAATAGCTTTAACAGCTTGCTGGCAGTGCGTTTCCTGGCTGGAGCAGGTCTGGGCGGCGCGATGCCAATTCTGATCACACTTGCTTCTGAAGCAGTCTCTCCACAAAACCGTGGCCGTGCAGTCGGCTTGATGTACTGCGGTATGCCAGTCGGTGCAGCGATTTTGTCTTTGATTGCGGCGACTGAATTTGGCGCCAACTGGAAAAATGTTTTCTATCTTGGTGGCCTGTTACCGATTTTTGCCATTCCGTTGATGATGCTATTTTTGCCTGAATCGAAGGAATACCTGAAAGCACAGAACAAAACGGCTGCAGAACTTGCTGTTGCATCGCAGGGTTCATTCAAGGACCTGTTTAATTCGGACAACCTGTTACGTACGCTATGTATCTGGGTGAGCTACTTCTTTACCTTGATGGTGGTTTACATCATGTTGAGCTGGCTGCCATCATTGTTTATGGAACTTGGTTTCACACGTAAAGATGGTTCAACCGCACAGTTCTACTTCATGGTGACAGCGACGATTGGTACGATTATTTTGGGTATGCTGACCGACCGCTGGAAGAAAGCCTATGTGATCCTGTTGATGTACGGCGGTATTCTGGCAGGTCTGTTGGCGCTGAATGGCGCAAGCTCGCTGAACCAGATGTATATGGCAGCCGCATTGGCCGGTGCCTTCGTGATTGGCTGTCAGGGTGTACTGTATGCCTTCGGTAGTATCGTTTATCCCACAGAAGT
Organism: Acinetobacter lwoffii; assembly: GCF_019343495.1. Taxonomy (NCBI): domain Bacteria; kingdom Pseudomonadati; phylum Pseudomonadota; class Gammaproteobacteria; order Moraxellales; family Moraxellaceae; genus Acinetobacter; species Acinetobacter lwoffii. The sequence continues at coordinate 2,287,755 of NZ_CP072549.1, forward strand.
GCGTGGTACTGGTGTTGGTGTTGCGTCTGCAGTTGGCCGTATCGGTGCCATGCTGGGTCCAGTCATTGCCGGTCAGTTATTGACAGCAGGTTTTGGTGCTGCGGGGGTTATTACTGCTGCGATCCCATGTATCATCATCTCTACATTATGTATGCTGTTCCTGGTAAACCGCACTAAAGTGTAATGTTCCAAGATTTAAAAAAGCCTGCTTTTGCAGGCTTTTTTTATTTTCAGAATTTAAGAATTAAATACACTGTTTTATTATTAGAAAGATTCATCACTTTATTTTAAAACTTATTTTTTTGCAGAGATCTAGCTCGGAACCCATCCTTTTTTGTCAAAAATAATGAATCTATTGATCTGCTCATATGCGCATGCTGAGAATACACAGTCATACCATTTTTAGCAGCAGGGCTAAAAATCCTGAGGTATTTTGCGCTATGCTTGGGCATAAATCGAGATTTCAATGGATGAAAACAGATGCAGAATAATGTCGCTTTACTGGTCGTGGATGTACAGAGAGGATTTACCCCGGGAGGCAATCTAGCTGTAGCCAATGCTGACCAGATTATTCCAAATATTAATCTATTGGGACAGCATTTCCAGCATATTATACTGACTCAAGATTGGCATCCTGATAACCATATCTCTTTTGTAGACAACCATCCCGGTAAAGCAGCCTATGACAGCATTCAGCTGGATTATGGCACTCAGGTCTTATGGCCAAAGCATTGTGTGCAGGGAACATTGGATGCCGAATTGCATCCAGATTTAAATTTGCCACAAGCACAACTCATCATTCGTAAGGGTTTTCATTCCCAGATCGATAGTTATTCGGCCTTTATGGAAGCTGACCGGAAAACCATGACGGGTCTTGCTGGCTATCTGCGTGAACGTGGGATTGATACGGTATTCGTGGTCGGGATTGCCACGGACTTTTGTGTGGCCTGGACCGCAATCGATGCCTGCAAACTGGGCTTTAAAACCTATGTGATTGCCGATGCCACCAAGGGCATTGACCTGAATGGTTCCTTGCAACATGCCTGGCAGGATATGCTGTCGCATGGCGTAAAACGTATCTATGTGAAAGATATCGTTCAAGCCGCTTAAAGCTGGATAGGGATAGAATTTAAATATTCCTTTGATTTTATTTATATTTAAATATAAAAATTCAGGCATCAACGGATGCCTGTTTTATCTTACTTTTTCTCCCTTAATGTCACCTGGATGAAACCCATGTCAGCCTTGCTCCAGTTTAGCCAATTTGTCCAAAAAACCTTTGCTTTATGGGTGGTGCTTTTTTCCGGCATTGCCTTGATGATCCCTGAAGCTTTTGTCTGGTTACGGGCTTATATTCCGTGGATGTTGGGCATCATCATGTTCGGCATGGGGATGACCATGACGGTAGGCGATTTTAAAAGTGTCCTGCAAAGTCCGAAAGCGGTAGCGATTGGCGTCGTCGCCCAGTTTATGGTGATGCCTGGCTTGGCCTTTTTGCTGTGCAAGTTGTTCCAGCTGCCACCGGAAATTGCGATCGGGGTGATCTTGGTGGGTTGCTGTCCGGGCGGAACGGCATCCAATGTGATTACCTATATGGCCAAGGGCAATACCGCCTTGTCTGTCGCCTGTACCTCGGTTTCTACCTTACTGGCTCCCATTCTAACCCCAGCCATTTTTTATGTGTTGGCCAGTCAGTGGATTGAGATCAATGCCTGGTCGATGCTGGTGTCGATCTTACAGGTGGTGTTATTCCCGATTATTCTGGGCTTAATCGTACGGGCGCTACTCAAACAAAAAGTCACGGCCTATATTCAGGTGATGCCGTTAATTTCTGTGATTGCAATTGTGGCAATTGTCGCGGCGATTATTGCTGGCAGCAAAACCCAGATTCTGGAGTCCGGGTTAATGATTTTAGGGATCGTGGCCTTACACAATGGTATGGGCTATTTACTGGGTTATTGGGCCAGCCGTATATTTCACTTAGCAGAAATAGACTGTCGTGCGGTATCCATTGAAGTGGGGATGCAGAATTCTGGTCTGGGTGTGGCTTTGGCGGCGACCCATTTTGCTGCATCTCCAATGACAGCTTTGCCAAGCGCCATTTTTAGCCTGTGGCATAATATTTCAGGGCCAGCTTTAGCCACTTATTGGGCGGCCAGACAAACTGAAAAAACAGACACCTAATTGCAGTTTGATGACAGCGCCCAACAAGCCAGAGGATGATTTTTTATAATTTTAAAAATTAAAATATTAATTTATATGGATTTATCGAACTTTGTAACATAAGTGTCATGAAGTCTGCCTAAGATCGCCCCTCAATGATGTGAAACAACAGACTGTAATCAGCAGCATTGAGAGGGCATGGAACAATTTCAGCATTCGTCAGCGACCTATTTTAATCGGGAACTTTCCTTATTTGAATTTCAGCGTCGTGTCTTGGCACAAGCACTCGATCCGAATTTACCGATTTTAGAGCGCTTAAACTTCCTGATTATTTTTTCCCGTAACCTGGATGAGTTCTTTGAAATCAGGATTGCCGGGCTGATGAAACAGCAAGACCTGAATGCGACTACCCGGACGCCTGATGCTGTACCCACCGAGCTGGTTCTACAACAACTGTCCCAGTCCATTCATGCCACAGTGAACAAACAGTATGAGGTGCTGAATCATGCAATTCTGCCTGAACTCCAGGCGCAGGGTATTCAGTTTCTTCAATATCAGGGTCTTCTGGAAAAACATAAGGCCTGGATTGCAGCCTTTTTTGCCAAAGAAGTGCAACCGGTACTGACCCCGATCAGCCTGGATCCTTCACATCCTTTTCCACGTTTGGTGAATAAAAGTCTGAACTTTATTATCAGCCTAGAAGGTAAAGATGCCTTTGGCCGTGAAATCGAGATGGCAATTGTGCCGGCACCACGTTCCTTACCCTGCCTGATTAAAATTCCGGAAGACGTCACCGGAAACAATACCACCCAGATTTTTCTGACTGCGATCATCCAGCAGCATATCAGTGATTTGTTCCCGGGCATGAAAGCGACCGGATGTTATGCCTTTCGAGTCACCCGCAATGCCGATCTAGTATTGTCGGAAGATGTTGACGATCTGGCCGTAGCCTTAAAAGACGAACTGTGTTCGCGCCGCTTTGGTCGTGCAGTACGTCTGGAAATTGAAAATGACTCTCCACAGAACATTATCGACTATTTGCTAGATGAATTTGATCTGACGGAACAGGAACTGTACCGGATTGATGGACCGATCAATTTGTCCCGTCTGAGTACCAGCTTTGAGCGTCCGGAATTAAAGTATCCGCATTTCAGTCCGGTGATTCCCAAAATTTTCCGTAAACAGAAAAGTATTTTTGAAATTTTAAAGGCGCAGGACGTGCTGCTGCATCATCCTTTTGATTCATTCCAGCCACTGATTACTTTGCTGCGCGAAGCGGCCAAGGATCCAGCGGTGCTGGCGATCAAGCAGACGCTGTACCGCAGTGGTCCGGATTCGGAAATTGTTCAGGTACTGGCAGAAGCCGCACGCAATGGCAAGGAAGTCACGGCCGTGATTGAACTGCGGGCGCGTTTCGATGAAGAATCCAATATTATGGTGGCCAATATCCTGCAAGAAGCAGGTGCAGTAGTGGTCTATGGCATCGTGGGTTATAAAACCCATGCCAAAATGATTCTGATCGTCCGGCGTGAAAATCAGGAATTACTGCGTTATGCGCATTTGGGTACCGGAAACTATCATGCCGGTAATGCCCGCATGTACACCGATTACGGCCTGATGACCACACAGCCGGATATCTGTGAGGATGTGCACCGCATGTTCCAGGAACTGACCGGTATGGGGAAAATGGCCAAACTGAAAGCTCTGCTACATGCGCCGTTTACCCTGCATAGCGAACTGTTGAAACTGATTGAACAGGAAAAGACATTTGCCCTGGCTGGCAAAGCCGCGCAGATCATCATCAAGGTGAATGCGCTTACCGAACCGCAATTAATTGCTGCCCTGTATCAGGCTTCGCAGGCCGGGGTAAAAATTGACCTTATTGTGCGTTCAATCTGCTGTCTGATTCCACAAGTTACCGGTATGTCGGAAAATATTCGGGTACGTTCAATCGTAGGACGTTTCCTGGAACATACCCGGGTCTATTATTTTGAGCATGGCGGCGCCAAGAAACTGTATTGTGCCAGTGCCGACTGGATGGGGCGCAACCTGTTTTCCAGGGTTGAAACCTGTTTCCCGGTGCTGGATCCAGAGCTGAAAAAACGGATTTATAAAGATGGCCTGATCAGTTATTTAAAAGATTGTCAAAATGCATGGGAGTTAGATGCCGATGGTCAGTGGCATAAAGTCCCTTGTCAGTATCCGGCCCAGCCTTATAATGCCCAGCAATATCTGCTGGAACAAAAACAGTTAAAAATTTAAAGGGTAGGCCAAGATACGCTGGCGTATTTGTTTTGTACCCATCAAAAAGCCAGATATTGAATCCGGCTTTTTTAATTGCAATATTCAGTGATATTTATGAGGCTTTGGACTGTTTGGATTTTAGAATTTCGGTTCTAAAAGTCTGTGCCAGCTCGGCGCTTTCAGCATCCATCCCATTCACCACAAAAGCATGACGGGTCAGGACATTGGTTGGATTCGGCATGCTGACCAGCTGGAAGTGATCACTCACATCTTTCAGCAAGCTATTCGGTACATGTAAGGCACTTTCTTTCGCGACCAGATGCTGAGTCAGACGCTCAGCGGCCTGTACCGAACTGAGCTGCATCTCCTCGACTTTAGAGGCAATCGCGCTGCGGGTTTGTAGCACAAAACGTTTTTCTTCACGATAACGTTTATACAGCACTTCCGAAAGCAGCTGGAACACGGCACTGATCATGGTCAGGCAGGCCAGGGCATTCGGTTTGTCTGCTGCGATACTGATGGTGGCACCTTTTTCATCAAATTTATGTACGGTACAAATATCAGAACTATTTAACTTATAGCGTTGCACACAGAGTTCAGTGGCTTTATTCAGGAAAATTTGACAGAGATTGAAATAAGGCACCGAAACGGTTTTATTCACGCTATCCAGTAACTGTTTTGGATCGTAGAACTGGATGTTTAAGCTCAGGCTATCGCTTTCCAGTACCGCCGGCTTATGTTCTTTTTCTTTGGCTTTGTTTTTCACTGCCTGTTGGGCTTGGGCAATCGCCAGTGCCGCATTATGCTTTTCCTGTTCCAATGCCTGGGTCAGGGTCTGAATCTCGAATTTCAGTCGCGATTCGTTATTGATGCGCGCCAGATATTCGGTTCGGCTTGGACGTGCCACGGCACGATAAGCGACCCAGAGCAGACCATGAATGATGAACGAGAACAGAATTGCCAGCCATTGTGTCCGCAGAATTTCACCAATACTTGGTTCAATCAGAGTGATTTCAATCACACCGACTTTTTTCTCATTTTGCAGCGCATCACGGACAAAAACTTCACCCTCGCGGGTTTTGGTCAGTCCGCCAGTGGCTAAAACCTGAGCTTTCGCATCTAGAATCCGGATGGAAGCGACACTTGGATTGGTGGCATAACGATTTGCCAGCAACGCCAGAGAAACGCGGTTGGGTGGTTCAAGCTCAGACAGGCTGTCTGTCACCAGTTGACTGGTGATCAGCTGTCCCTGATTGGCACGGTTTTCATTCAGTTGGTGAGTGGTTGCCAATACCAGTAAAAAGGTATGCAGAGCAAAACTTACAATCAATAGGCTAGCAAATAGCCCTTGTCTAGGCGCATTCAACGTAAACTTCCAAGGCAATTCTGTTCAATTTCGATTATGATTCTAACAATAGTTGTAGCTCAGACCCGAGTCAATTCATGCGAGAAATCATTCTTATATCATTCTTAGGACCTGACCAGCCTAATCAATTTACACGATTAATGCAGGTTTTGTCCGCCCATTCCCTACAGATTTTAGATGTAGGGCAAGCGGTTATTCATAATCAGTTAACCTTAGGTATTGTTGTAGCCTCTGAAGACCAGACAGCGACAGCATTAGCCATGAAGGAGATCCTGATTCTAGCACATGATATCGGGTTAACTGTGCGCTTTAAACCGATCTCTGCGACTGAATATGATCAGTGGGTCAAAGAGGGTGGACGCACACGTTATATCGTAACGGCATTGGCCCCTGAATTAAATGCCTCTCATCTGCAAGCCGTGACCCAGATTGTCTCGGGTCAGGGCTTTAATATTGAAACCGTGACCCGTCTGTCTGGCCGCCCCATTTTAGATGGCCAGAGCGCAGGGCCAAAACGTGCCTGTGTCCAGTTCGGTTTAAGTGGACAAATGCTAGATGCAGCTGCCATGCGTGCGGCCTGCTTGAGCCTGTCCAATGAATTAAATGTCGATGTTGCGGTGCAGGAAGACAATGCCTATCGCCGTAACCGCCGTCTGGTTTGCTTTGATATGGACTCGACCCTGATCGAGCAGGAAGTTATTGACGAACTGGCAATTGAAGCCGGTGTTGGTGAGCAGGTCGCTGAAATTACCGAACGTGCCATGCAAGGCGAGCTGGACTTCCAGCAAAGCTTCCGTGCCCGTGTGGCTTTATTAAAAGGTATGGACGCATCGGTACTTCCGAAAATTGCCGAGCGCCTGACCATTACCGAAGGGGCTGAACGCCTGATTTCGACTTTAAAAGCATTGGGTTATCGTACTGCAATCCTTTCAGGTGGTTTTCAGTATTTTGCGGAATATCTGCAAACTAAACTGGATATTGATGAAGTGCATGCCAATGCGCTCGATGTGCAGGATGGTATAGTCACTGGTGAAGTCAAAGGTCATATCGTCGATGGCGTACGCAAAGCACTCTTGCTTGGTGAAATCGCCCAAGAAATGGGAATTTCCCTGGAACAAACCATTGCAGTTGGTGATGGCGCCAATGACTTACCAATGTTATCCATTGCAGGACTCGGTGTGGCTTTCCGTGCCAAACCTTTGGTACGTCAAAATGCCAATCAGGCGATTTCTAGCGTCGGTCTGGACGGTGTGCTTTATCTACTCGGCGTACATGATAAAGACCTGAACCGTGCATAAGTACAGGCTTTGATTGATTTTAAACGCGACCTTTGGGTCGCGTTTTTTATTGCTTATGAGGTGAGTGATATAAGGAATAGCTGAAATATGGCTACAAAAACATCGATCATCTTAAACGGAAAAATAATTTTTTCACTTAAAAAAACTACTGATAATTTTGTAATGACACGCCAACATTGGCGCAGTCGTTGATCCACAAAAATGTGAAAAGCAAAAAATGTAATGACAATATAATATCGCGACAAAGTATGTCGTTAGGCTGGATGACAGGACTTTTTTTATGCAAAAAACTCAGCATAATGCAGGCATAGAGATACAAATCAACAGATTCCATTTTATTGATTTAACGAAATTTAATAGATAGAAGCGTTGCAATATCAAGCGGAAACTATCTATCTGGATGGAGGGGGTTATATGGTAACAGCGAATTTAGCAACGATTGTGGGCTTCAGTTTAGTCGCTGTAGCTGTGCTTGCTGTGTTCTTCTCGCCTTATCGTCGCTGGTTAAGCTTTATGGCGGCCGGGATGCTGGTATGGGGCCTGATCGAGGTGATTCGTGTAGGAACTCAAACCTGGTTTGAGCTACCAATGACGTATAGTTATCTGAGCGCGTTAACTGCGGTCATGATGGTCGTGACTGGCCTGTTGTTGCGTGAAGATCGTCGTGCTGAGCGTGCTTTAGCAAAACGCCGTTGCATCGAACATACGCCAGTGTATGAAGACGACCAGCAGCAGCTTTCAAGCCGTTAATTCTACAAGTTGCAATGAAAAAAATGCACCCATGGGTGCATTTTTCAGTTTGGAAATATGATACAAACTGCATAATCCACCTAGCCCAGAACTATGCTAGGATATTTGTCAATTTTCGTACAATTAGAATAGGCATCCTCCATGAAACTGTCGTCCATTCCTGTGTTAAAACTTCCTCTTATTGATATGAGTACAGATCCGCTGGACTTACTGGTCGCAGGTTTAGCTTTACGTATGAAGCAGTTGGCACGTACCAGCCCAAAATTCATTGAACTGGTACATGGGCGTCAATTCCGTATCCAGATTGGTACGGATGAAGGTATGGCACGTCAGATTATTGTGGATAACGGTCATATCGATACCGTTTCTGGTGATGCTGAAAAAGCTGATTTTGTGTTGCAGTTTGCTGACAGTGAGCAGGGTGTGAAGACCTTGGTCAAAGGTGACCCGACGGCATTTATGACCGGCATGCAAAGTGGCACCATTAAAATGGAAGGCGACTTTGGCCTGCTGGTTTGGTTTAACCAGGTGGCAAAAATGATTCCACCAAAACTGCCAAAGCCAGTCAAAGAAAAAGTGAAAATGGTACGTCAGTTTATTAAAGAGAAAACTGGTAAATAAGTTAAAAATCTTTCATCCAACCTTTTCTTTCTACCTTTGGGAGAAACACAAAGAGGGGGGTGAAAGGATGAAAGATTTTTAAAAGAAAAAGCCCTCATTAGAGGGCTTTTTTAATGTGATGAATAATGTCGTTATTCAACTTCTAAATTAAACGTCACCGGTCCATCATTGACCAGATGGACTTTCATGTCGGCGGCAAAAATACCGGTTTGCATATGTTCAAACTGGCTTTGGGCATATTCTACCAGCTGCTCATAAAGTGCTTTAGCCTCGGCAGGCGCCATAGCTGGGCCAAAGTCTGGACGTAAACCCTTCTGGGTCTGTGCCATCAAGGTAAATTGTGAAACCAGCAATATACCACCGCCAGCCTGGGCAACGTTCCAGCCCATTTTGCCCTGTTCATCATCAAAGAAGCGGTATTTCAATATTTTATCAATCAGCTTTTTGCCTTTTTCCAGATTATCGTCTTTGCCTAAACCTAGAAAAACCAGAATTCCTTTTTCAATTTCCCCAGTGGTTTCACCCTCGACCACGACTTTAGCTTCTAAAACTCTTTGTAATAAGGCACGCATTTTACATATGGACTGCTAATGATAGATGGACGTGATTGTAGCAAAAATAAAATCTGGAGAAGTATGAGATGCTGTTTTTATGAACTTTAAATATCTGAAAATCAATTGATTAATTTTTTTAAATCCATTAAAGCGATTGAATTAATAAAAATAATCTGTTTTATCTATTTATTGTGTTGGCGTATCTTAGCCCATGCAGGAAAGGTAATAAATTGAGAGATTTAGAAATGTTTAAGCGTTCATTACTGGTTGCAATGATTGCAACTGTCACAGCTGCACAAGCTGCTCCTTTAACTAAAGACAATGGCGCACTAGTCGGTGATAACCAGAACTCGATCACTGCGGGTCCAAATGGTTCAGTACTCCTTCAGGACGTTCAACTGGTACAAAAATTACAACGTTTTGGTCGTGAGCGTATTCCTGAGCGTGTCGTACATGCGCGTGGTACAGGGGCATATGGTGAATTCGTTGCGACCAAAGATCTATCTGATCTTACCCTCGCTTCATTGTTCAAGGCCGGTACCAAAACTCCAGTTTTTGTGCGTATGTCTACCGTCATTCATGGTAAAAGTTCACCAGAAACCCTACGTGACCCTCATGGTTTCGCCATCAAATTCTATACCCAGGAAGGTAACTGGGACTTAGTCGGTAACCAGACGCCAGTCTTCTTTATCCGTGATGCGATCAAATTCCCGGATTTCATCCATGCGATGAAACCAAGCCCGGTCACCAATGTACAAGATGCCAACCGTGTATTTGACTTCCTGTCGAGCCAGCCTTGGGCAACCAACATGCTGACTTATGTTTATGGCAAGCAAGGTGTCCCAACCAGCTACCGCGAACAGGACGGTTTTGGTGTTCACGCTTACAAACTGTATAACGACAAAGGCGAATACAAGTACGTGAAATTCAACTTCCGCTCTAAACAGGGCGTGAAAGGCCTGAACGTGAAAGAAGCGGCTGAACAGCAGGGTAAAGATTTCAACCACTTGACCAATGATCTATATAACAACATCTATGCGGGTAATTTCCCGAAATGGGATCTATATATTCAGGTGATTGATCCTAAAGATCTAAACAGCTTTGATTTTGATCCGTTAGATCCAACCAAAATCTGGCCAACTGAGCTGGTACCAGAAACCAAAGTCGGTACTTTGACCCTGAACCGTATGCCGAAGAACTTCTTCAATGAGACTGAACAGTCTGCATTTGCGCCAGGTAACCTGGTTCCGGGCATCGAGCCATCAGAAGACCGTCTGCTACAAGGCCGTATCTTCTCTTACTCGGATACCCAAATGTACCGTTTAGGCGCGAATCACCAGCAAATTCCGGTGAACCGTCCAGTGGTGAATGTGAATAACAATAACCAAGATGGCTACATGAATATCTCTGAGCGTGAATCGGATGTGAACTATGAGCCAAGCCGTAAAGAGCCAAAAGCTGCCACTGAAAAAGCACGTGCGGTACAAACACCATTATCTGGTCATGTACAGCAAATTGGCGTGAAAGAGCAGAACTTCAAGCAGGCAGGTGAGCTGTACCGTTCATACACGGCCAAAGAGAAAGATGACCTGATCATGAACCTTGCTGCTGACTTAGGTGCAGTGAAAGATTCAGAAACCAAACACATCATGTTGTCTTATTTCTACAAGGCAGATACAGACTACGGTACACGTATGACCAAGGCGGTAAACGGTAATCTCGCGACTGTTAAAGCCAAAGCTGCAAAATTAAAAGACTAATCCCGATTGGTCTTGAGGAACTGGTGACTAGGGCATAGCGCATCACCTCCAAAAAGTCCTGTAATACTCCAAACCTTTCCTGCACCCTAGGGGGAGTTTTACAGGCACTCCGTTTTTCATCTCATCTCAGGATAATTCAGTTTTTCAGGACTTAAATTTCCCTTCGATTTCTGCTGGAGTTCATCATGAAAGTTATGTCATCTGTGTTTTTAGCCAGTATTCTCACGATAGGTTCCGCATTCGCAAACGTGACTGTCGCGAAGGAGATCTCCCCCGCTAAAACTGTGAACCATGTTCAGATGAACTCACAACAGGAATTGGTCGACCTGTTCTTTGCTGCTGCCAAAATTGGCAATAGCGAAGTTATCAACGAATTTTTAAAACATGGCTTTCCGGTCGATGTACGCAATAAAGACGGTTATACACCACTGATGATGGCGACTTATTATGGTCATCAGGATATTGTCGCCAGCTTGCTTAAACATGGTGCCGACCGCTGTGCTCGAGATAATCGAGGCAATACAGCCTTGATGGGGGCTTTATTCAAGATGGAATTTGCGATTGCCAAGCAGCTGCGTCAGGTGGATTGTGATGCCCAGGCGAAAAAAACCGGACAAAAGACCACAGCCGAATTTGCCAAGGTCATTGGTCAGGAAAAACAGTTGCAGAAACTGATTCAGGAACAGGAAAAAGCTCAGACCAACACCCAGAAATAAACCGGGTTATGCTTCTGATACTTTTGTCGCAAATACAGCCAGCTGTACGTAAATCCTGCATTATTGCATGACTTTTTATGCTTTAATGCAGAGATAAGCACAGCGATATTCCCTTAGTTATGGCTCCAATTATCCATTCTCTGTTAGATACTGACTTGTACAAATTCACCATGTTACAAGTGGTCTTACACAAGTTTCCGCAAACGCATAGTGTCTACCATTTCCGTTGTCGTAATCTGGAAGATACAGTCTATCCACTGACGGATATTCTGGATGATCTCAATCATCAACTGGACCTGCTGTGTCAGCTCAAATTCAAAGAAGATGAACTGCAATATTTAAGAAGCTTACGTTTTATCAAAAGTGACTTTGTGGATTATCTGGAACTGTTCCAGCTCAAGCGCCGTTTCATCAAGGCCAGTATCGACAGTCAAGGCCGTCTGGATATTGTGGTGGAAGGCCCGATGGTTCAGGCGATGATGTTTGAGATCTTCGTTCTCGCGATTGTCAATGAACTATATTTCAGCCGCATTCGCACGCCTGAAGTGTTGGCTGAAGGCGAACGCCGTTTAAAAGCCAAAATCGAGCTATTAAAACAGTATGATGCTGCGCAAAACCCCAATGATCCACCATTTTTGGTGTCAGATTTTGGTACGCGTCGCCGTTACAGTTTCGATTGGCAAAAGCATGTGGTCGAAGAATTTCACAAAGCCGCACCGCATGTGTTCCGTGGTACCAGTAATGTACTGTTGGCCAAAGAGCTGGGCATTATCCCGATTGGTACCATGGCGCATGAATTCCTGCAAGCTTTTCAGGCGCTGGACGTACGTTTACGTAATTTCCAGAAATCTGCACTGGAAAGCTGGGTACAGGAATATCGTGGTGACTTGGGCATTGCCTTAACCGATGTGGTTGGGATGGATGCTTTCTTGCGCGACTTTGACCTGTACTTTGCTAAGCTGTTTGATGGCTTGCGTCATGATAGTGGCGACCCTTATGAATGGGGTGACAAGGCCTATGCGCATTATAAAAAGCTGAAAATAGACAGCAAAACCAAGATGCTGACTTTTAGTGATGGCCTGAATCTGGAAAAAGCCTGGAAATTGCATCAGTACTTTAAAGACCGTTTTCAGGTCAGTTTCGGCATTGGCACCAATCTGACCAATGATATGGGGCAAACCCCACTCAATATTGTGCTGAAACTGGTGGAATGTAACCGTCAGTCAGTAGCCAAAATCTCGGATAGTCCGGGCAAAACCATGACCGATAATGATACGTTCTTGGCCTATTTGCGTCAGGTTTTTGAGATCAATGAACCTGCTTAAGTCAGTTTGAAAAATTCATAATTTTTAAGAACCGTTTCTATATAGAGGCGGTTTTTTTATGCAAGCTTATTTAAGACCAGGGTTTAGCTAAAATCTTGCTAATCATCTGCAAAGAAAGCACATCAGTGTAAAAACCAGCTGTGCTAAGATCAACAGGATTTGACCAATAATAGCCATGATAACGATGACCGCTGCAGCTTTTAATTTTGGCCTGCTGATTGAGGCAGAAGATTTAGTTCCCTATTTGGGCCATGAAAAACTTCGTATTGTCGACCTGAGCCGTGCCTCTGTGTATGAGCAGCTGCATATTCCGCATGCCTTGCATTTAAAGCCTAAACTTCTGGTGCGTCAGGAAGAAACGGCGATGGGACTATTACCGGATACCGAAGGCTTGCAGGCTCTCATTGATTATCTGAATATTTCTCCTGAACATCATGTGGTGGCTTATGATGATGAGGGCGGGGCATGGGCAGGGCGTTTGCTCTGGAACCTGCATTGTCTGGGCTTTGAAAATACCAGCTTATTGAATGGCGGGATTCATGCCTGGCTCGGTGCTAGCTTACCGACTTCTTCCAGTCAGGAGCAGTTTGTGCCAGTGCAGGATATATTGCGGGTCAATCTTGAGCATCAGGCGAATTTTCAGATTGGCTATGATGAACTGCGCCAACAGGTTGAAAATCAACAGGTTCAAATTTGGGATTGCCGTACACAAGATGAATATACTGGCCTACGTTTAGCGGCTCGACGCGGCGGTCACATTCCGGGAGCACGTCATTTTGAATGGAGTACTGCCCTTAATCGTGAAAATCATTTAAAATTACAGCCTTTACCACGTACTCAGCAGCGTCTGGAACAACTGGGCTTTGATTTGAATCAACCCGTTGTGGTGTACTGCCAGTCCCATCACCGCTCAGGTTTGGCCTATATTCTGGGTCGTTTACTGGGCTGGAAAATTCGAGCCTATGATGGTGCGTGGAGTGAATGGGGCAACCGCCTCGATAGTCCAATCGCTACAGGGGAGCTGCCATCTTGAGCATCACATCACGTTTAAAACAACAGTTTTTTATTAAAGCTCAACGATTAGTACCGCAACATCGCTTGTCTCGGGTGGTGGGTAAAATTGCCGCCAGCGAAAACCCGATTATCAAAACTGCTGCAATTACTGCCTTTAAGGCGCAGTATGGTATTGATATGTCGATTGCTGAACAGGCCAATGCCCTGAAATTCAAATCATTTAATGAATTTTTTACCCGTGCCCTAAAAGAAGGTATCCGTGCAGTTGATCCAGATGCTACGAGCATTGTTTCGCCTGCAGATGGTGCGATTTCCCAGCTGGGTAAAATTGAAAATGGCGATGTGTTTCAGGCCAAAGGCCAGAAATTTACCGTTGAAGCCCTGATTGCTGATCCGCAACTGGCCGAGCCATTCAAAAACGGTGAATTTGCGACCGTATATTTGTCGCCACGTGATTATCATCGGGTGCATATGCCATTTGCTGGCACCTTGACTGAAACGTTATATGTACCGGGCGAGCTATTCTCGGTCAATCAGGTGACCGCAGAAAATATTCCGGGCCTGTTTGCACGCAATGAACGTATGGTCTGTCTGTTTGATACTGAAATCGGCCGTATGGCGGTGGTATTGGTCGGTGCGATGATTGTGGCGGGTATTGAAACCGTGGCAACCGGCAAAGTGAAGCCTTCAGGCCGGATCGAACTCAATCAGCATGACCTGTTCCTGGAAAAAGGGGCGGAGCTGGGGCGTTTCTATCTCGGTTCAACTGCAGTGATTTTATTTGAAGAAAATAAAATGCAGTGGGATGCTGCATTCAAGGCCAACTCTTTGGTGAATATGGGTGAAGCGCTGGGGCATACAGTTTAAAGATTTTAGCCTCCCTTTATTAAAGGGAGGTTGGAGGAATTAAATATTTTCTCGTTTAGAATAAATAAAAATCCCCCTCAGTCCCCCTTTTGAAAAAGGGGGATTTCCTCCACTGCTGTCCCATAGTTTGCTTTAAATAAAAAAACCTGAGTCCTAACAGTTAAAATATGAGTGCAAACAAACACTTTAACGACCAGGATTCAGGTTTTGTCACATCAGAATACCGTATTTCATGAGCTAATTAAACCTGTTGTGCGACAGGATTTTGAACAACTTGCTAAAGTACACCATGTTGGACAGAAATTTAGAGCGGCTTCCCGGTGGGATCAGTTTATTGCCATATTGATGTCTCAATTCTCTTGTAGACAAAGTCTGAGAGATATTCAATCCAATTTGGAGTGCCAACAGGAAAAGCTAAGTCATCTCGGAGCAAAGTCTATTCCCCGAAGCACGCTGGCACGAATCAATGAGCAGCAGCCTGCTGCCTTGTATCAACAGCTATTTCACAAGTTGCTTAAATACTATGAACACTCAAAAGTAGCTCATAAATTTCGCTTTAAGAATCCCTTGTATTCCTTGGATGCCAGTCATATTGACCTGTCGCTTTCCTTATGTGAATGGGCCAAAGTTCACGACTCAAAAGCCAGCATGAAACTCAGCATAGGATTGAATCACAGCAATGATATTCCTGAGTTTGTTGCAGTTGAAAATGGCAAAGAAAATGACATGGTACAAGGCCGCAAATTCCAGTTTCCTGCTGGCAGCATTGTAGTTTTTGATAAAGGCTATGTCGATTACCAATGGTATGCAAATCTGACTGCTCAAAACATTGGATTTGTCACACGTTTTAGGCCTAAATCTGTGTATCAGGTGATCCAGCAACATCCAGTGCTTGAATCCAAAGGTATTCTAAAAGATGAAACCATTCAGCTGAATAGCGCACATGCCCTAAAAAGAAAAGCCCCAGTGTTAAGAAGAATTGAATATAGAGATCAGCAAAGTGGCAAGCACTTTAGCTTTCTCAGCAATAACTTTCATTTAGCCGCCTCCACCATTGCGGCGATTTATAAAGATCGTTGGAAAGTTGAGCTGTTCTTTAAGGCGATTAAGCAGAATCTCAAATTAAAAGCGTTTCTAGGCCGCAGCAGGAACGCAATTCAGACACAAATCTGGATTGCGATGATCGCCTATTTATTGGTGAGTTTCGCTCAACATTTAGGGAAAACAGGTTGGACAGTTCAACGTTTACTCAGAATAATTCAAGTGAATTTGTTTGAAAGAAGAACTTTAAAAGCTTTATTTTCACCCGATAAAATACCCATAAAACAAGAGGAAGCTCAAATGAGCTTCCTCTTGTGAAAAATTGTGGGACAGCAATGGGATTTCCTCTCCTATTAAGGACACGGTTAGAGAGAGATCCAAATAAAAAAAAGCACCATCAGGCGCTTTTTTTATTTCTAGAAATTTATCTTTTCACGACGATGGAATCAATCCCGCTATTCTGCAAGGTTTGCTGCGCGATAATCGCGGCTTCGGCAGAATCATATGGGCCTGAAACCACGCGATACCAGACTTTGCCATTTTCTACACTGCGTACCACATCGGCAGATAAACCATTGAGAATAATTTCGGCACGGCGGGCATCGGCTTGATCTGGATCATCAAAGCTGCGAACTTGCAGAATATAACTGGCCGGAGCGGCAACAGGTGCTTCGCTGGCTTCTAAGCCAGGCTCAGTTGTGGTCGCCTCAGGTGTAGCCACTTCAGGTCGAGGTGCTTCTACAATCACTACCGTATCCTGATTTTTGTTTTCAGGGACGGCCTGTTCAGGAATTGGCGTCACTTGTTGCTGTGGCAAGAGATCATAAAAACGGTAATCTTTATTGGTATCTTCTTCTTGGACAGATTCAGCACTTGTTTGAGTTTTCGGTTTAACTGGTTCCCATGGCTTCCAGAGCATCAGTGCCATCAAAAAACTTAACACGATTAAAATGATCACGAGTGTGCCGAGCCAGGTTGGAATAAGTGGCTTTTTAGGCTTATTCGGTCTTTCAGATACACCGCGTTGCGTTTTTCCAAACACTTGGGATTTTCCTCTTATTAATCGGGACATATAGAAAAGGCATAACAGCAGTTATGCCCCTACTATCACTTCATCCTATGTGATCAGGATACAAAAGTCATCCTCTAGATCACAAATCACACAGAATTTTAATTTATCTGTATCTTCAAGCACATAGCTAAAGTTACAAAATGTCTGCTCAGCAGATAAACGGCAATGTTTTGCTTACATGCTCACTTCGAGCATAGCTCTTGTCTTGCATCAATGTAAAAGCAGTGCTTTGACTATTTACCTTCTTGCATCAATGTAAAAGCAGTGCTTTACATTTCTGCTTCGAGCCTAGCTCTCGCCTTGCGAGCATGCAAAACAGTGTTTTGCTTACATGCTCTCAGGAGCTGATACGCCAAGCAGTTCCAGACCGTTACGCAGTACCTGACGCACGTTCACTGATAACAATAAGCGTGCTTGGGTCAATTCAGCATCATCACCGAGTACTTTATTGTCGTTGTACCAGCCGTGGAATAATGCTGCCAGTTCTTTTAGGTAGTTACCGATTTGATGCGGCTCATAGCTGTTTGCAGCACGGACCAGAATTTCTGGATAGGCCGCCAGCTTGGCCAGGATTTCAGTTTCAGCATCAAGCTCCAGCTTAGCCGCTAAATTACGTGCCGCTGTAGCATCAAAGTTAACATTGGTAGACGCTGCTTTTTCTAACATACGACAGATACGGGCGTGTGCATACTGGATGTAATACACGGCGTTGTCCTTGCTTTGTGACACAGCAAGATCCAGGTCAAAATCAATGTGCTGTTCAGACTTGCGCATCACGTAGTAAAAACGAGCGGCATCATTGCCGACTTCTTTACGCAAATCACGCAAGGTCACGAACTGACCTGAACGAGATGACATTTGTACCATCTCGCCGCCACGCCATAGGCTCACGAACTGAACCAGAAGAACCGTTAATTTTTTCGAGTCATAGCCCAACGCATCAATGGCCGCTTTTACACGTGCGATATAACCGTGGTGATCCGAACCCCAGATATCGATGATATCGGTATAGCCACGTTGTAACTTGTTCAGGTGATAAGCGATGTCAGATGCGAAGTAGGTGGTCTGACCATTACGGCGTTTTACGACACGGTCTTTTTCATCACCGAATGCAGTGGATTTAAACCAGATGTTGCCATCCAGTTCATACAGGAAACCACGCTGGTCTAAAGTCTGTAAGGCTTCTTCAATTTTGTCTGTCAATGATTCTTCGCTGAACCATTGATTGAAGGTTACACCAAACTCGCCGAGGTCATCTTTAATATCATCTAAGATTGCTTTAAGCGCGGCTTGCAAGAATACGCGGTAGCCTGTGCCAATTAACGCTTGTGAATTAAAGATCAAACCATCAATGTGTTTTTCTTTATCACCAGACAATACGACTTTATTGCCATCAGCATCTAATTCGGCTGCAAACTGTACATCTTCAGGCACATCTTTATACACGTCGGCCACAGGACGGACATAAGCATCGCCATCCTGGTCAATAATGCTTTGTGCAATTTCTTTTACGTAGTCACCCTGGTAGGCATTTTTCGGGAATACCAGTTCCTGACCCGTTAATTCTAAGTAGCGCAGATAAGTCGAAGTCGCCAGAATGTCCATTTGACGGCCAGCATCATTGACATAGTATTCGCGATCGACTTTTGCACCGGTCGCTTCAAGCAAGTTCGCAACCGTCATGCCATACGCAGCACCACGACCATGACCCACGTGCAGGCTAGAGGTTGGGTTGGCAGAAACGAATTCAACCTGAATACGTTTATCCGCATTGACCTGGGTACGACCATAAGTCGCCTGTTGTGCCTGGATTTGATCAAGGACTGCAAAGCGCTGGTCAGCATTCAGGAAGAAGTTAATAAAACCAGGACCGGCAATTTCTGCCTTGCTGATATCCGCCACTTCAGGCAGGGCAGCAAGAATTTTTTCCGCTAAATCACGTGGCTTCATACCCGCAGCTTTCGACGCGATCATGGCAATATTCGACGCAAAGTCACCATGGCTTCGGTCTTTGGTACGCGTCAAATTACTTGTATTGTTCCAGTCAGATGGGAGTACGCCTTGTGCCTGTAAAGTGTGCACTGCATGATCGAGAGCTGCTTGTATTGCCGTATTCATAATCAGTCGAAAATAGAGATCGCAGAAAAACAGCAAATATAGCAAATTTCAGGCTGTTTAGGTAAAAGCATTTCTAGGGAATAAAAAGTAGAGGATCACTTCGCCAGAAGTTTTTGATTAAAGAAAGGTAAAATAACCGGATTAATTCCGTGAAAATAAAACCAGTTTTAAGCTCAACATTTCAGATGAAAAAAACAATGCTTCACAGTACAGAATTTGGCTTATATTAGTCATCTGAAAACAGTAAAAAGAGCATGTCGTGGCTGCATCACAACGTCCGACCATTATCGGTCATATTCCCAAACTCCCTGCAAAATGGGCATTGATTATTGTGCCTTTTATCCTGTCCTGCCTGATGAGTGGCATTATTTCCATGATCAATATGCTGCGCAATCTCGGCTGGATTGATGGATTTATGGCACTCTGGTTTCATAACTGGATGATTTCATGGGCGATCGCGTTCCCGATTGTGGTGACCTTATTGCCGTTCGTGCGCAAATTCACTGGACTATTGGTCGATATGTCCGGACCTCAGCCACCCAAATGATCATTTTTTAAATCTTAAATTTGAGCTGGCTGGAGTCAATTCTTGAGCATTTTAAAAGTCGGGCTCTATGGCGAATAGTGTCATCTTTAAATTAGGTATGGAGCGAATAGTGTCATCTTTAAATTAAATGCTCTACCGCCGCCCGGATAATCCCGAGCACCAGACCGATACAGGCACCGACCACGACCCCATTGACCCGGATCATATGCAGGTCACCGCCGACTTCATTTTCAATCTTGTCGATCATCTCACTTGAATCCCATTCGTGAATGCGCTCGCTGATAAAGCGAATCACTTTTTCACTGTACTGGTCACTCAGGTCAACCGCGATAGAGCTCAGACGTTTATTCAGCAGCTCACGAACCGAAGCATTCGAGATGATATTTTCACCGACCTGTTGAATGGCAATTCTGAGATTTTCCGCAATACCCGAATCAGGTTTTTGCAAGTCAGCCTTGATCGCATCACATAAAATCACCACCGCACCGCTGATAAAATCCAGCACCTGTGGACTATCCAGTAAGGCATCTTTGGTTTCATTCAGACGCTGGCTGGCTTCACTGTCATTATCTGCCAGCTGCAACATCCAGCTATGTCCCATGTTCTCAATTTTAAGTCGCCACGGATGATCTGGATCGGCCAGCATGGCTTCAACCCGCCCGATCACGGAATCAATACTGCGTTGTTGCACGTCAATCCCGATCCAGCTGGCGCCTTTGGCCAGTTTCCACACGCCCATTTCCTTAAACAGGTTGCGGGTCAGCTCGCGGGTTTGTTCCGGATGCGAGGTCATCCAGGCATGTGCCACATCCAGTCCACGCTGTAGCACATCCTGATGGAAATCATTGTCCAGAACGGCATGCAGCATTTCGCTGGCCAGAGTATTGATCTGGGTATTTTTGACCCATTGCACACTGTTGCTCTGGATAAATCCGGCAATCTGTTCCTGTCCGACAAATTCAAAGATTTTAGGAACCGTCTGTTGAATGACCTGAGTCACTTGGACATTATTTTGTGGATTGGCCAGCCAGCGTCCTGCAGCCAGACTCAGGTCGGTACTGTCCAGACTGCGCTGTACAATTTGCGGAGAAAGAAAATTTTCCTGCACAAAACGGCCCATCGACTCTGCAATACGGGCCTTGTTGCGTGGAATGATTTCGGTATGGTCGCGTAAAAACTTGGGAATGGGCAATCTGCCAAAAGGGTTACGAAACAGCACGGTAATCGCATACCAGTCCGCAAGACCACCGACCACACCCGCTTCTGCCGAGAGCATCAGAATATGAATGAGCCAGACATATTCAGGTAGCAATTTGGCTGCCACCATCAATGCCAACCAGGTCAGTACGGCGACCACCAGGGCGATGGTCGCGAAACGTTTACTGCGTTGTAAGCTCGGGGAGATACTCTCTGTCTGCATAGATCATCCTGTCAGGAGGGATTGGCCGGTTGCGGTTGCAGCACTGCACCGGATGGACTTAAACCATATTTAGCCCCAAGTGACTGTAAAATCAAGCGGGCATCAAAGGCATCTTGAGGCGCCTGATTGGCCTTGAAGCATTCAATGGTATAGGCCACCTGGGCAGGATCCAGAGTCACGGTATAGGGACGGTCATAGAATGGGTCTGGCCAGAACCCCGGATATCGGCGGTAATACCCGTACGGATAAAAGCTCGGTGCCGGATAGACGATGGCCTGCCGTGGAGGTTGTTGAGTACGGTTACTTGGATCATTCAGTACCCTGAAGAACTGAAAGCCATTTTGTACGGTAGTCTGTGCGGCTTTGAGCAGGGTAATTTCTTCAGCTGTGCCAAAGCTCATATTGGGACGGGCCTGAAAGCTGATACGGTAAGTGTTGCTATTGAGGGGAGTGGTACTGTAGCGACCTAACTGATCAAATGTTAAGGGCTTTGAGGGTGTGGTTGCACAGCCAGTCAGGCTGATGGCAGCAATCATACTCAATCCCAGTAGCATGTTTTTCATGTTCGATCTCCTGATGCAATGATCCAGTTCAGACAGCCGGTCTTAAAAAATCTTAAAAACTGCTATCGGGCTGGGTCAGGAAAGTAAGTTCTTCATTGGTCGATTCACGACCCAGGATTTGGTTCCGATGCGGGTAACGTCCAAAGCGGTCAATAATGACTTTATGCTTTTTCTCGAATTCCAGATTGGTCGGATTGCCCAGACGCTGAAACAGTTTTAAGGCGAATTCATGAATTAGTTTGGATTCGCTGTGCATAAATGGCATATACAGAAAGGCACGTTGTTCTGGACTGAGCTGTTGATCCAGGTTCAGGCTGATGGCTTCCTGAGCCAAGGCCAGTGCCAAACTGTCTTGGGCAAAAGCTTGGGGAGAATCACGGAATAAATTTCGTGAAAATTGATCTAGCACAATAATTTCGGCCAGCCGACCTTCTGCTGTTTTACGCCAGCCCCAAAGTTCAGCCCGGGCTGCCTGCTGATGAGTGCTCATGAACTGCTGCGCAATACTTTGGTCGAATTCATGACTTTGGCTAAACCATAAGGGCTGGCTGTCCGCATGAAACCAGAAGTCTAAAATATCTTGATAATTCATAATATTTACAATTCATTAGCATCTATTTGTTAATAAAATCACAAATTTTCCATGTCTTATAGAGGAAGTTTGTGTTAAAAATTTGCCAAATTAAAAATCAATAGTTTGCCTGAAAACTAGGCAGCCTGTCATGTGCCGGCACGAAATCACGTTATACTGATTAAACCGATGATTTTAATTTAATAATTTAGCCCCCTTAAGCGAGATTGTAATGAGTCAACCTGAATCGACTTCCCAAAATGTGTTACCGACCTGGGTCGAGTCGTCACTCATCAAAGGCATGCTGCGTGGTATCGAGCGTGAAAGCTTACGTATGCAAAGTGATGGTTTCCTGTCACAGGCAGCGCATCCTCGTGCCTTGGGTTCAGCCTTGACTCATCCACATATCACCACGGACTATTCTGAAGCATTGATGGAGTTTATTACTCCGCCACAGGACAGTATTAAAAAGGCGCTGGACTATCTCAGCGATATTCATGCAATTGTACATCGCCATCTGGAAAATGATGAAAAGCTCTGGCCTTTGTCGATGCCGTGTATGCTGGACAGCCGCGATGACAGTATTCCGCTGGCACAGTATGGCAGCTCGAATATCGGTTTATTTAAAACCTTGTATCGTCATGGTCTAGGTGTGCGTTATGGCCGCCGTATGCAGACGATTTCAGGTGTGCATTACAACCTGTCTTTCCCGGATCATCTGTTCGAGGCCTTACAACAGCAGGAACAGGACGAGGCTCTGAAGACATTGAGCTTGCAGGATTATCGCAGTCATCGCTATATGGGCCTGATCCGCAACTTTATTCGTCTGACCCCACTGGTGATGTTCCTGATCGGGGCCAGTCCGGCGGTTTGCCAGTGCTTTATGACTGGCCGTGATCATTTCTTGCTGCCATTGGTGAAAGGCACCTTGTATTCGCCTTATGCGACTGCGCTACGTATGGGACGCTTTGGCTATCAAAACTCTGCGCAGAAACAGCTCGGTATTCACTACAATAATTTGCAGGACTATCTGGATGGGCTGCAAAAAGCCGTCAAAACGCCGTATAAACCGTTTAGCCGTTTGGGACTAGATGATGCCAATGGCCAGCCGATCCAGATCAATGATCATGTGCTGCAAATCGAAAATGAATATTACAGCCTGGTGCGCCCGAAACAGGTGCCGCTTGCCGGTGAAACCCCGTCACAGGCACTGGAAAATCGTGGGATTGCCTATGTCGAGTTACGTGCAGTCGATGTCAATCCATACAGCCCGATCGGCATTAATGAAGATACGGCCGGTTTCCTTGAAGTGGTAGCCTTGTACTGTTTATTGCAGGACAGTCCGGCGCTCCTCAGCGATGAACAGGATATTATTGAACAGAATCAGGCCGAAGTGGTGAACCGTGGCCGTGCGCCAAATGCCGCAATTATGGAAAATGGCCAGTCTTATCCGATTGAAGATTGGTGTGCCATGCATTTGCAGCGTATGCATCCCTTGGCCAAGCTGTTAAATTCAGCCTATGACACTACTCTCTATACCGATGCATTAAAAACCATGATGATCCGGGTCGATGAAGTCGATGCCACCTTGTCTGCCTTGGTGGTGGGTGATACACGTGAACAGGGCGGTATGTGGCATTTTGGCCAACATCTGGCCCAGCAACATAGCAGTATCTATGAGGAACATCAGCTCAGTCCGGAAACACTGGCTTATTTTGAAGAAATGTCACAAAAGTCATTGCAGCAGCAACAGCAACTCGAGCAAGATAGCAGCGTCAGTTTTGCTGATTATTTAGCCCAATATCGATAAAAAATAAGAGGATTCACCATGCAATGGGGTTATCGCTTCGTGAGTGGTATGTTGTTTCTGGCTGCTGTCATCGGCATGGCATTTGCCTTATATCTTGAGCATGTACAAGGTCTGGCGCCTTGTCCGCTCTGTGTGTTTCAGCGTGTCGGATTAATCGGACTCGGGATCATCTCACTGATCGCATTCCTGCATAATCCCGCATCTAATCTCATGAAGCGGTTCTATACCTTGCTGGGTTCGCTCAGTATTTTGTGGTCTGTGGGCGTGGCTGCGCGTCATGTCTGGTTACAGAACCTGCCCCCGGATCAGGTGCCGAGCTGTGGTCCCGGTCTGGAATACTGGCTGGAAACCCTGCCGATGCAGTCTGTACTGCAACAGGTCTTAAATGGTTCAGGGGAATGTGCCGCGATTGACTGGACCTTCTTGGGTCAATCCTTGCCTGTCTGGTCTTTGATCTTTTTCAGTATTTTATTGCTGATTAGCCTGTGGCAACTACTGCGTAAATATAAAAAGGCACCGGTTAAACGACTCAGAGATAAATATTAATTCCGTATTTAATAAAAAAGCCCTCAATCGAGGGCTTTTTTATTTGCTTCAGTTTAGGTCAGGGCTATGCCTTCCAGACTGTCCAGATCCATCACATATTCATGAATCTGATCAAAGGCTTCATCTTCTACACTTGGATAGAACCAGCGCGCCACCTGCTCGGCCACTAGCGGATGATACTGAATTTCAAAATGGTTCAGGCCGTAAAAAATCGCCTTGTTTGCATCGGGGACTTTGAGCTGGAAACGCGGATTGGGATGCTCGCCCAAAGCACTTTTAATACTGACCAGATAATCACCAATCACATGCAAGGTCTTGTTCTTGCGGTTTTCAAATTCGATGGTGCCGGCGACCAGATAGGTATCGATATGTGAGGGAATCGGGGCAGGTTTACGGTGATCGTCCATAAAGCCGATCCGAAGCGGATTATGCTCCCAGTCATCATCCCGGACGCTGCCATGGCGTAAATCCAGAATACCGTTACTGCGAATATTGACCAGATGGCCAAGCAACCGGATCAGTGGAAAATGTCCGAGTTTGTCCTGCAAGCTAAAACCAAAACGTTCCAGTACCGCACCATGATGCGGTGAACCCAGACAGACCAGATTCTCCACCATGTTGACCCAGCTATACACATTCTGCTTGCCATAGAACAGTGCGCTGCGTGACACCAGTCCACCCATGCTATGGCCGATCAGGTCAATACTGGTAATTCTAGGATTGCGAACAACCAGATCCTGTAAGGTATTCGCCAGACTGCGACCATTGGCAGAAATCCGGCGTCCAGTATTGTAATTCAGGTAGAGCATGGTATTGCGGTCGCGCTGCGCCAGTAATTTTGCCCCAATGCCTTCATATTTGCGATTTGACCAGTCTAAATGGTTCATGCATAAGCCATGTACAAACAAAGTAATACGACCGCTTAGCTCACCTTTTTGCAGCGAGCCATAATGGTCATAGATCACCATCGGCAGGGCTAGAGGGTTTTGATATTTCAGCAGATAATCCCCGATAATGCCATTTAAGACACTGACCAGAAAATGCAAGGAAGGTGTCAGCGGTTTATTATGCAGTTTAGGAAAGCGTTCAATAATCTGGCGCAAAGCAGGGGCAATCAGGGTATTGCCGTAATGAAACAGCATGTCATAAGACATTTGATAGAGCCGCACAATCGACGGAATATTCTGAATTTTTTCAGAATTATTTTCACTTAAACCGAAAATACTCATTAAAATTTCGCGTTGAATACTCTTGATCAGCTCCTGGATCACATCGTTAAAGCGCATCGTTACCAGCTGCGCCAGACCTTCCAGTACATCGGCCTGACTCGGCGGGGTTCGATCCCATCGACAATAGGTTTCATGTAACGGTGTCAAACTTGGCATCTGATCCTGTCCTTTCAATGAGCCGCATGTGGTGCCATCTTTCTTTTTAAAGAACTTCGCGGTATAAATTCTTTTTCTTGTTGAGTTTCCGGATTTTGAGGGCCTCAGCTTAAAATAACGAGAATGAGAAAAGATTTTGGGCTTTTTTGTCAGACAATTTAAGCAATTAACTGGTCTTATAACGTAGTGTACTTCACATTATTTAAATTAAATTTTGATGATTGATGGGTTTTTTGTTGGTAGTTCATGAATATCATTTATTTGCATGGTTTTAAGAGTAATTCGAACTCGATCAAGGGGAAATTGCTGCAACATTACTGTGCAAAGTATCCTGAAATTCAGGTACATTTACCCGATTTAAACATGTCACCGAATGCTGCCATTGCGCATGTTTCTGGCCTGATTGAATCGATGCATGATGTGGCGTTACTGGGCAGTAGTCTCGGCGGATTTTATGCGACACATCTGGTCGCACAGCATGCTGTGCCTGCTGTACTGATCAATCCGGCAATGCGACCATGGCAACTGTTTCGTGAACTGTTTGACGAGCAACTGCCTTATCAGGTTCATCCGAACTGGTGTTTGGATGAGGCAGATCTGGTACAACTGCAGCAATTGGCCCTGCCTGTTGCACAAGATGCAGACAAAATACTGGTTCTGCTGCAACAAGGCGATGAAGTTTTGGATTATCGTGAAGCACATCGTTATTATAGTGCTGCGCATCCCCCTGCAATGCTGATGACTGAAGCGCATGGCAGTCACGGGATGGATGATTTTGCGGAAAAAATTCCGTTCGTCTTACAGTTTTTATTGGACTGCATAAAAAAGGAAACCGAATAACGTGTCTCAATATACGGCTCAATCTCTTGAAGTTCTATCTGGTCTGGATCCGGTCCGTCGTCGTCCGGGCATGTATACCGATACTTCTCGTCCCAACCATTTGGCACAGGAAGTGATTGATAATGCTGTCGATGAGGCACTGGCAGGGCATGCCAACAAGATTACCGTCACGGTCTATAAAGATGGTTCTTTATCAGTCGAAGACAATGGCCGTGGTATGCCGGTGGATATTCACCCTGAATATGGCCAGAGCGGTATTGAAATTATCATGACCAAACTGCATGCCGGCGGTAAGTTCAGCACCGATAATTACCAGTTTTCCGGTGGTTTGCATGGCGTCGGGATTTCAGTGGTCAATGCGCTTTCGACCCGTGTAGAGGTCGAAGTTCAGCGTCAGGGTAACCTGTACAGAATGGCCTTTGAAAATGGCGAACCGGTTGCACCGCTTGAAGTACTGGCAGGTAAGGCACCGAAACGGGTATCAGGAACTACGGTACAATTCTGGCCTGAAGCCAAATATTTTGATTCTCCTAAATTTGCCCTCAAAGCGTTAAAACATAATCTCAAAGCCAAAGCTGTTTTGGCGGCGGGCTTACAGATCAACTATGTTGATCAGATCAATGATGAAAAGATCACCTGGCAGTTTGAAAATGGTCTGGTTGATTATTTGATGGACGAGCTGGAAGACCGTGAAATTATTCCGGCACCGGCGTTTGTTGCCACAGGCGATGCGGAACGTGCCAGCGCAGAATTTGCAATTTGCTGGAATGTCGAAGGGGGTGAAAGCGTCCAGGAATCTTATGTCAACCTGATTCCGACCGCACAAGGCGGAACGCATGTGAATGGTCTGCGTTCAGGCGTCACCGATGCGATGCGTGAATTCTGTGAACTGCGTAATTTGCTGCCGCGGAATATGAAACTCTCTGCCGAAGATGTCTGGGACGGCGTCAATTATATCCTGTCGCTGAAATTTCAGGAGCCGCAATTCTCAGGTCAGACTAAAGAACGTCTATCGAGCCGTGAAGCAGCTGGAATTGTGCAGAATATTGCCAAAGATGCCTTTGCATTATGGTTGAACCAGAATTCTGACATCGCCATGCAACTGGCAGAAATGGCCATTTCCAAAGCCGGTCGCCGTCTCAAAGCAGCGAAAAAAGTAGAACGTAAGAAAATTGTCGCGGGTCCAACCTTGCCGGGGAAACTGTCGGACTGTGTAGGCCATGATCTGGATCAGTCAGAACTGTTTATTGTGGAAGGGGATTCTGCGGGTGGTTCGGCCAAGCAGGCGCGTGATAAGAACTTCCAGGCAATTATGCCAATTCGTGGCAAGATCCTGAATACTTGGGAAGTCTCTTCTGATGAAGTATTAGCATCTCAGGAAGTACACAACATCGCGATTGCGATTGGCGTTGATCCGGGTTCGGATGATTTATCGGAGCTGCGTTATGGCAAGATCTGTATTCTGGCCGATGCCGACTCGGATGGTCTGCATATTGCCACTTTGCTGTGTGCCTTGTTTGTAAAGCATTTTCCTACACTGGTCGAGGAAGGGCATTTATTTGTAGCGATGCCACCATTGTTCCGAATCGATGACAATAAAGATGTGCACTACGCTTTGGATGAAGACGAGCTGAATAGCATCCTGAAAAAATGCAAAACCAAGAATCCGCAAATCACCCGATTCAAGGGTCTGGGCGAGATGAATGCCAGTCAGTTACGTGAAACCACGCTTGATCCAAACACGCGTCGTCTGGTGCAACTGGATCTGGATGATGCTCATCATACCGCAGGGTTACTGGATAAACTTTTGGCGAAAAAGCGTGCCAGTGACCGCAAAGACTGGTTGGAGCAAAAAGGTAATCTGGCAGATTTGGTGGTTTAAACTATCGAATTTAAGCAGTAAAAAATCCCGCAAGCGCGGGATTTTTTGTTTTAAAACAGTGCAAAAAATATTCAAGGTGCTGCACTTTATTTGTACATCATCTTCTATCTTAGTTTTGGCATATTTTGATTGGTCTTTATGCAACTTATTTAAAGTTGAGTCTGAGTTCTACATTGCAATAGGGCTTTAAGTCTTTTTAGTATGACTAAATTCATGATTCATAATACGAATAATGAGATCAGTTAAATTAATTTTTTTTATTTTTTGAAGCCTTGGCACAGAAATTGAATCACTCCATCCAGATGTACAACAAGACAAGCATGAAAAATGCACCATTATAAAGTTTGGAGAAAAATCTGATGTTCCAACGCAATTTATTTTCAAAAAGTATTTTAGCCGCAACCATGGCAGGGGCTGTTGCATTAACGGGGTGTTCAAAATCTGCTGAAAAAGCAGAAGCCCCGGGCGCAGAAAGCAAAGTCGCAGACAGCGGCGACACGATTAAAGTCGGGATCCTGCATTCATTGTCCGGCACGATGGCAATTTCTGAGACCTCACTGAAAGATACGGCCTTAATGGCGATTAAGGAAATCAATGATAATGGTGGGGTACTGGGTAAAAAACTGGAACCTGTGGTGGTCGATCCAGCATCTGACTGGCCACTGTTTGCAGAGCAAGCACGTCAGCTGATTACCCAAGACAAAGTCGCGGTAATTTTCGGTGCATGGACGTCGGTGTCACGTAAATCTGTCTTACCAGTGGTTGAAGAGCTGAATGGCTTATTGTTCTATCCCGTACAGTACGAAGGCCAGGAACAATCCAAAAATATTTTTTATACCGGTGCTGCGCCTAACCAGCAAGCCATTCCAGCCGTGGAATACTTGATGAGTGAAGAGGGCGGTAAAGCGGAGCGTTTTGTTCTGCTCGGTACAGACTATGTTTACCCACGTACCACCAACCAGATTTTACGTGCTTTTTTAAAGTCTAAAGGCGTGGCTGATGCGGACATCATGGAAGAGTACACGCCATTTGGTCATAGCAACTATCAAACCATTGTCGGCAATGTGAAAAAATTCGCAGCTGGTAAAAAGACTGCGGTGATCTCGACCATCAATGGCGACTCGAATGTGCCGTTCTATCGTGAATTGGGTAATCAGGGCATTAAAGCCTCTGATATTCCCGTCATGGCGTTCTCGGTGGGTGAAGAAGAACTGCGTGGTATTGACACCAAGCCATTGGTCGGTCATTTGGCGTCATGGAACTATTTCATGTCAGTGAAGAATCCGGTCAATACAGAATTTACCAACAAAATGAAGCAGTATGCAGTGGAATTCAAACTGCCGAATGCAGACAAGCTCGTGACCAATGACCCAATGGAAGCAACTTATGTCGGGATTAACATGTGGAAGCAAGCCGTTGAAAAAGCAGGTTCTACAGAGGTCGATAAAGTCCGTGAAGCGATGGCAGGTCAGGAATTCAAAGCACCATCGGGCTATACCCTAAAAATGGATGCAAGCAATCATCACTTACACAAGCCGGTCATGATTGGTCAGATTCGTGGCGATGGTCAGTTTGATGTGGTCTATAAGACGCCACAAGCCATCCAGGCACAGCCTTGGAGCCCGTACATTCCGAAATAACAGCTATCTTTTGCCTGCCACAGCCGTGGCAGGTGTCCTCTGATTTTTTTCTTACTCTCCACGGAAAATTTCCAATGGAATAGGGGTGAATATAATGAATATTCGCGTGAATATCGCCGCTATTTTTCTGGTATTTGTACAGGTTATTTGTGTGCAACTGGTATCAGCAGAACAATCCTCAAATAGCACTGCATTGACTGCAGCAATACAACAAGATGCAATCCAGCAATTTGTGCAAGGTGATTTTGCCCAGCGCCGTGCTTTACTGAAGCAATGGCCGGGCAGTATTGAGCAGTTAGATCAGCTTGCAGAATATGTTGAAAACGAGCAGCTTTATAGTGGGGCTAATGGTCAAACCTATATTTTAGAATCGGACGAAAAATTACTCAGCTATCCGAGTCTAGGCATCGTTGCAGATTGGCCGAGTGACTTATCACAAGTGACTTTGGTGAATACCTTGCGTAAAGCGCTCAACTTTGGTTTGGCACAAAGAAAACTCAAATCTGAAGATGCTTCCGAGCGTTTAGAAGCGATTGATATTTATGAAAGCAACTTGGCAGAGCTGAATGTTGCTCACATCAATGCGCTGTATTTAAAAGAACAAAATAACAAAGTCAAAGCCCGTTTGGCCCAGCTTAAAGCGCGTCTGGATTATCAAGATGCAGATGTCTTAGTTAAAATTCAAGCGGCGAAAGCCTTGCAAGACTCCAATCGTCCCGATGTCTTGGCGATGATCGACAATGAGCTGACACAGCCGAATATCCATTCTGAGCTGAAAGCGGCTTTGCTTGAAGCGAAAAGCAGTATTAAAACCCGGATTCAAGCCAGTGAATGGACTGGGCATTTATTTTCAGGGCTGAGTACTGCGAGTATTTTACTGCTTGCAGCACTCGGTTTAGCCATTACTTATGGTTTGCTCGGTGTCATCAATATGGCGCATGGTGAGCTCATTATGATTGGCGCCTATACTACTTATGTGGTGCAAAGTCTGTTTAAAAGCTATTTGGGTAGCTATGTCGAGTGGTACTTAATCGCCGCGATTCCTGCGGCATTCTTGGTGAGTGGACTGATCGGTATGTTGATTGAACGTACCGTGATTCGTCCATTATACGGTCGTCAACTTGAAACCTTGCTTGCCACTTTTGGGGTCAGCCTGATTTTGATGCAATTGGTACGCATGACTTTTGGTGCGCAAAATGTCGAAGTTTCTAACATTTCCTGGCTGTCAGGCGGGATCTCGATTACTCCAAGCTTGATGCTGCCCTATAACCGTATTGCGATTATTGTCTTTACCATTGCAGTGCTTTTGTTGTTGGTTTACCTACTGAATAAAACCCGTTTTGGTCTCTTCGTTCGTGCGGTGACACAAAACCGTCAAATGGCGCGAGCAGTCGGTATTCGTTCTAGTCGTATCGATATGATGGCCTTTGGTTTAGGTTCAGGTCTTGCAGGGTTAGCC
This sequence comes from Acinetobacter lwoffii, assembly GCF_019343495.1. Taxonomy (NCBI): domain Bacteria; kingdom Pseudomonadati; phylum Pseudomonadota; class Gammaproteobacteria; order Moraxellales; family Moraxellaceae; genus Acinetobacter; species Acinetobacter lwoffii. The sequence continues at coordinate 2,319,327 of NZ_CP072549.1, forward strand.
GGATGTGCTTTGGCACAAGTGGGTAACGTCGGGCCGGATTTAGGGCAAAACTACATTATTGATGCCTTCTTGGTGGTGGTTGTCGGTGGTGTAGGTCAGGTGTGGGGTGCAGTCCTTGCAGCGCTTGGTCTGGGTATTAGCGGTACAGCCTTGGAAATTGGCATTGGTGCGGTACTGGCAAAAATTGTTCTCTTGGTGCTTGTGATTTTGTTTATTCAAAAACGTCCACAAGGTTTGTTTGCCATTAAAGGCCGTTTTGTGGAGTAAGCACATGAAGATCACACAATTATTATCTGATAAACCACATAGTGGTATTACGATTGCCGTGTGCTTTGCCATTTTATTGGCATTGCCATGGTTACATCTGTTACCTGCTGATTCAGCACTGCATTTATCGGCTTATTGGGTCACCCTGATTGGCAAAATCATGTGCTTGGCTTTGGTGGCTTTGGCACTGGATTTGGTCTGGGGTTATGCCGGTATTTTAAGCTTGGGGCATGGTTTGTACTTTGCGCTTGGCGGTTATGCCTTTGGTATGTATCTCATACGCCAATCCGCAGGTGAGGGTATTCCTGATTTCATGCGTTTCCTCAGTTGGACAGAAGTACCATGGTTTTGGGTTGGAACTGAATACTTCCTGTGGTCACTCGCGCTTGTGGTATTAGTGCCGGGCATCATTGCGTTTATTTTTGGTTTTTTTGCTTTCCGTTCGAAAATTAAGGGTGTGTATTTCTCCATTATTACCCAAGCCATGACCTTTGCTGCAGCGTTATTGTTCTTCCGCAATGAAACCGGGTTTGGTGGCAATAATGGCTTTACAGGCTTTAAAACCATTTTAGGCATGGATATTACTTCGGCATCTATGCGAGCGAGCCTGTGCTTTATCACGGCGTTGGTGTTGTTACTTTGCTTTATCGGTTTACGTCATTTGATGAATAAACCGTATGGTCGGGTGTTGGGTGCAATTCGTGACAGCGAAAACCGTCTGCAATATTTGGGCTACCGTACCTTGTGGTACAAGCTGTCGGCATGGGTGCTGTCTGCGGTGATTGCAGGCATAGCAGGGGCGTTATATGTACCACAAGCTGGCATTATTAACCCAAGTGAAATGAACCCGGTGAACTCGATTGAAATGGCAGTTTGGGTGGCAGCGGGTGGACGTGGCACACTGATTGGCCCACTAATTGGTGCAGGCATCATTAACGGGGTAAAAACCTATTTTACTTCGGCTTATCCTGAAGCATGGCTGTTGATTTTGGGTGCGTTATTTATTGTGGTGACCATCTTTCTGCCAAAAGGCATTATTGGTCTGTTTGACCGTTTTAAAAAGGAGCGTAGCGAATGAGCGAGATCCTACAACCGCATGGTGGTCATGCCACTGAAGGCTATGGTCGTCCTAAAGAACAAGGCGCGGACTTTACCCACGGTATTGCGCTGTATTTAGAAAAAGTCAGCGTCTGGTTTGATGCTTTTCGTGCCTTAAATGATTTGTCGCTCTACATTGAAGAAGGGGAATTACGCTGCATCATCGGGCCGAACGGGGCAGGTAAAACCACCCTCATGGATGTGATTACCGGTAAAACGCGACCAACCGAAGGCACAGCATTTTTTGGGCAAAACTACGATTTAGCCAAAATGAGCACTGAACAAATTGCCGAAGCAGGCATTGGGCGTAAGTTCCAAAAACCGACCGTGTTTGAAAATTTCACCGTCATGGAAAATCTGTTACTTGCTGCACCCAAAGACAAACGGGTGAAAAAGAGTTTCTTTAGCAAACTCGATCCCGATGCACAAAATGCTTTGGATGAATCATTGACGCAGATTCGTCTGCAAGAGTTCATTAATAAACCTGCTGGCTTGCTGTCACATGGTCAAAAGCAATGGTTAGAAATCGGCATGTTGCTGATGCAACGTCCAAAACTGATTTTGCTTGATGAACCTGTAGCAGGCATGACCGATGCCGAAACCGAACGCACGGCGGAGTTGTGTTTAGAACTCAAGAAAAACCATACCCTTGTAGTAGTCGAGCATGACATGAGTTTTATTGACACCATTAGTGAAAAAGTCACGGTATTGGCACAAGGCGCAATTTTGGCAGAAGGCACATTGGCAGAAGTACAAGCCAATGAAGATGTCATTGAAAAATATTTAGGACGTTAAGGAGACAGCAATGTTAGAAGTCAAAGACGTCAATCAATTTTATGGTGGCAGTCATATTTTGCGTAATGTGTCCTTTACTGCACCTGTGGGTGAATGCTCGGTGGTACTTGGGCGTAATGGTGTGGGTAAAACCACACTGCTTAAGTGTTTGATGGGGATTTTACCGATTAAATCTGGGCAAATTTTATTGGATGGTAAAGACATTTCCAAGTTCAGTCCTGAACAGCGTGTCCGTGAAGGTTTGGCTTATGTACCACAAGGTCGCGATATTTTTTCAACGCTGACGGTCGAGGAAAACCTCCTGATTGGCATGGCGAAATTTAAAGGGGCGAAAACTCGTAAAGTGCCTGAGCATCTGTATGAAATTTTCCCTGTTTTAGATGAAATGAAGCATCGCCGTGGAGGAGATTTGTCCGGTGGGCAGCAGCAGCAGCTTGCCATTGCACGTGCACTTGCTTCTGAACCGCGTGTGCTGATTTTGGATGAACCGACTGAAGGCATCCAGCCATCTATTATTAAAGACATTGGCCGGGTCATTCGTAAACTGGCGGATGGTGGTGAGATGGCGATTGTGCTGGTTGAGCAGTTTTATGACTTTGCTGAAGAACTTGCTGATGGATATACCGTGATGGCACGTGGCCAAGTCGTGGCGCAAGGTGTGGGTAGTGAAATGCCGGAGAAAGGCATTCGGGAGTTGGTGGCAATTTAATTTCCCTCACCCTAACCCTCTCCCTATGGGAGAGGGAAACTCTCTTTAGATTTTTAATAGTTTTAATAAATACTCTTCAATCTGAAATTCTAACACTCGCTCTTTATCAAAGGCTTTATCTAACCATGATGTAGTCCAACCTTTTTCACTCATTTTGATTATATCGGGATGATCAAGTCCAATTAGTTCATCAGACTCAAAAAACATGTAAATTTCAGATATAGTTTCAATGTATTTTTCTGAAAGTGTATCAAAATATTCATCATTTTGGATTTTGCTTAAACGATTTAAAACCTTTTCCAAATTAACCATACTATGTCCTAATGACTCTAGTAAATTTTGATAGTTAGCAGGTATCGGATTCAAATAATATTCTGATATAAGTAGAAAATTATTATCTTTTTCTGTTTCATAATTGAATTTGTTAACGATTTTAAAATTCAATGCAGAGACTTCATGTACAGTATCTAATGCATCTAAAACAAAATCTCGTTGTAGGCTTTTATTAAACTGTTTTTTCCAAGAATGAAGTGCAAATACTGCAACAATCAATGTGCCTAAGCTAGTAATAAAACTACCTAATGTGAGTAAGTTGGAATCCAAATTTTTAGCTTTTAAAATTATTTTTAGTCATTTGAGTATATAACAAAAAATAATTAGGCTAGATATAACTTCTTCTGAAGTTTCAATAGTTTGATTGAATTGAAAAATTACAATGATATTCACTTCCAATCAGATCCACCATTGCAAAATCACTCAGAGTGTCTAAGCTCAAAAGCGCTACTCCACTTTTAAGTATGCACCCTCTGCCGAGACATTATGTCCAAAACCACAAGACATCGGATTGCTGCTATTCACCGCAATCTGTTGTCCAATTTGAGCGTTAAACTGAAATTTCAAATCAATTTTGCAATCTTCTACGCTGTAATTGGTCTGAGCTTTATTCAATGGCATCCGGGTTGAAAATTCTCCTATATTTGGTCCATAAATCAGACTGCGCAAACCCATATAGAGTCCATTAAACTCAATTTGGTAGGCATTCGAAGCCCGTTTAACTTCCATCGTATTCCACTGGCCAAAACCTGCATAGCGGACATATTTGCCTGCAAGATTCTTCGGTTTTTCTGGTGCAGGCAACTGTTTTAGATTGAACTGGCTGGCTTTAGCATTCGGAAAAACGGAAAACCAGGCGCGTGCCCATTGCGGCTTTCCAAGCTTGGCATAACTTAAGCCAACATTATTAAATGCCGTGGTGATATCACGCTCAGAAAAAGCTGTACCACCGTCTTCTACATTCATCGCACAAAAAGATGACCAGGCGGCTTGTTGTTTGAATTGCGCTATGGCCTTTTGATATTGTTTTTGGTCGTAGAATTTCTTGCCATTATTTGCATAGCTTTGCACTTGGCTACAGCCTGAACGCAATTCTTTTTCAAAGTCTGAATCAGCAAAAGTGAGCATACTTAAACTTAAAAGACCAATAGACAATAGAGATTTATACATGGTGTTATTCAGTATGATTTTGAGCTGAATAAAACATAGCCGCTCGTATAAGTAAATAGAATATCTGTTTTGATCAAATTAGTAATGAGCTAACGCTAAGAAAATAGACCAAGAGAGAAATTTAAAATAAGACTGAATCAAGCCAGATCCAGATTGAGTTGTAAGAGGACTAAATCACGCCATTGCCCAAACTTCTGTCCGACTTGCGGCATATAGGCAGTTTGAACGAAACCCAGTTTTTCATGCAGACGAATCGATGAAGTATTTTCAGAATCAATCGCCGCGACCATGATATGCAGTTTCTGTACTTGAGCCTGTTCAATTAAATACTGCAATAATTTAGAACCTAGACCTTGTCCTGCATAATCCGGGTTTAAAAAGATGGAATGTTCTACCGTCTGTTGAAAGCCCTGAATACTACGAAACTGATCATAACAGGCATAGCCAGCAACGACCTGATTTCGAGTATCTTCAACCACAAAAACCGGAAAATTCTGATTTTTAAGCTGCTTAAACCAGATCTTGAAATAGTTCAGATCAAAGGCTGTTCTGTTCCAGGTCGCAGTACCATAGAGTACTTCCTGATTATAAATCTCGAGAATGGTTTCAAGATCATGTTCGGTCGCAGGGCGAATGTCAAAATCAGGCATATTCTTGTTCTGTAGGGTTGGGCTGAAATCACAGTTAAAAAAAAGCAGAACCGAAGTTCTGCTTTTGATCATACATCAATTAGAAATGGTATTTAACCAATACGCTAACATCATTTTGATCTTTGTTTGAACCGTATTTATTATTCCAAACTGAATGTTCAACACCCACATAAAGTTTAGTGTCTGGAGAAATGTGTTTACCTACATTCCATTTGTATTGACTGGTCCAGTTTAATTCGCTTTTGTGATCAGAACCTTCAGCAGTTGACCAATCCAGGAATGCATCTGCAAGGAATTCTTCACCGCCAATTTTAAATGGAACGGCATAGGTGATGGTCATTTGATAATCATCTTTCTGAAGCTCATTTTCAGCTTTGTAGAAGTTGATATTTGCATATTGTGTATATGGAATATCTAAAGAGAAACCAATACCGTATAGGAAGTTATCAAAGTTACTGCTATCTGCTTCCCAAGTGGTTGCAACTAGCACATCTTTAACAGGACCAAAAGACAAATCTTTACCTGTTACTTCACCTAAGCTTAAACGTGGTGCGAGTTCGAAGTAAGTTGATTTCGCATCTGCATCCGTACGCGCACGGTCTACAAAGAAGAATACATCAGCATATTTAACTTTTGCTGCATATTCTAAAGTCACAGTAGTTTGTTTTTCTTCAGGTGAGAACACTTGTTCGTAGTTTTCACCATAAAGACCTGTAACGCTAAAGTCCTGCCAAACTGGTTTTGCTTGAGCAAATACAGCAGTTGAAGCCAATGCACAAAGTGCTGCAAGTTGTGTAAATTTCATTTAAATCTATCCCCCCGAGAAAGCAGAATAAGCATACAGATTAATAAGTAAAAATAAAGTTAAAAGTGATCGCTGACTTAAATATATTTCAGCCCTCATGAGTTAAATGCAGACGATCATCTTCCTCAGTTTTCATTGTCTTTCGCTGATGCTTTTCTAAAGCATTATTTTTTAAATAAAGTTGAATATATAGCGCCTTAAAAGGCTGAATGTAGGACTAAAAATATAAAATCACTTCAATTCAGGATGATGAGTTTAGAAAACCAGTAAAAATAGGGGGAATATACAGACTGTTTAGCAATTAATTTGAGCCTGAGGCTGAATAGCTTTGTTCTGTTTGTGTAATGAAGCTACTTTTAAAATCTCAAATGATGGTCGTTTTATAAGCCTATTCTCGGCATCTTAAAATAAGAATGATCGGTCTTCTATTTCAATAAAAAATTATTTTTGCAGGTTGTTATTTTAAAATGACGAAGGAGTATTTTTCCTAGTTCTGCAAGAGAAAGTAAACAATGATAAAGTGAATCCTCTATTGAGGACTGTAAGGCTGACTAGGCGCTGATCTTATAAGAAAAATTATTAGATAAAAGTGAGCTAATTTCGATAAAAAATATTTTTAATTCCTCCTTTTTTAGGTTTTCTGGTCGCGTGTTATTTAAGCGATTTATCGGTCTGGCCAAAAAACATTTCAAATTAAATCGTGTGAAGAGTTGCGCAATTGCCGTTTGAAAAATCCTGCATTTTTGAGCTGAGTAAGCAGTTGTCACAATCGATTATTCTTTTGCTAAAAAACCAAAATATCACTTGCATATTTCCCAGATACAGCCGATATTCAAGATATAAGGACACGATTCTGCAGACTCAAAAATGTGTTCATCATTCAAAATGGAGGGTGTGATTCCAATCATTTGAAGAAGTGAAATGCGATGCGAAACAGCAAGCTACAAACGTGCCAAGATAAAAAATTTTGCACTCAAAAGTTACAAAGATTGAGGATGGTAATATATGAATATTGAACTTCGTACCGATAACCACATTCAGAATAGTGATCGTTTAATTACTTATGTACGGGAAGAATTAAATCAAGAATTCCAGCGCCACAGCGAGCGTATTACCCATTTTTCAGTCCATCTCAGTGATGAAAATGGCGCCAAAGGCGGCGATGACGATATTCGCTGTATGATTGAAGCGCGTCCTGCAGGCTTGAAACCTGTCGTAGTCAATCATCGTGGCCATAATGTCGATACTGCGATCCATGGTGCAATTGACCGACTGAAACGTAGTCTGGAACATGTGATCGAGAAAAAAGACAATGTTCGTCCAGGTGCTCTTGACCTAGCAGGCACAGATACTGCGGATATCGAAGAGTAAGCCGAACCGATTTGAAAAAGCCCTGCGGGGCTTTTTTCGTATTAAACAAAAATATAGTTATGAGAAGCACAACAAATCCTGCTTTATTCGGCATAATAGTCGAAAACGAATCAAAGTGAGCTCCATCATGTTAACTGCGCAACAACAGCTTTTTGTGCAAGCACTCGAAGAATTAAATCTGGACCAGGTCAAACAGCTGCTGGCAGATGGACTCAACCCGAATTTTATTGATCATGACAAAGGCCCGGTGATTTCGGTCTGGTCAGATGGCCTGTTTAAATGGTGGGAAGAAGTGTGTGAGCTGTATGAAGACGGAACACCACTTTCAGAAGATGAGAAACAGGCACGTTTGGCGGTACATTTACAGATTCTGGAAGAACTGATCCAGGCCAAAGTGAATCTGCATCTGTGGGATGCAGAAGAAATTTATGGCCCGCTCTGGGATGCCGCGAGTGCCGCATGTGCACCGGCTGTACAGCGTTTACTGGATGAAAAAGTCGATCCAAATAGCAAAGATGAAGATGGCATGACGATTTTATCTTCAATTAGTGATCTATTCTTTGATTGTGATTTTGATGAAATTAACTGGTCAGAAGCCTTGGATGAAGAAAAACAGACGCTAGAACTGCTTCGCAAGCATGGCGCAAAAATGACCAAAGAACTCAGTTAAATTTTAATAAAGAGCTCCAACATGACAACATTAAAAACCTTGGGTTTGATTGCACTGGCCGGTTGTAGTGCACAGCTTTTCGCAGCAGATTTTGAATTTGATCGACCAGGTGAAGGTCTGAGTACTGGAATTACTCCAGTCGGAAATGTCGCTTGGGAGCAAGGCTTGCCTACAGCGCGTTATAGCAAGTCGGGCGATCAGACCGCGACCACACTCAGTGCAGATATGTTGTTACGTACCGGACTCAGTGATGATCTGGAATTGCGTTTAGGTTGGGCTGGCCCGACCTGGATACAAGTGAAATCCAATGGCCAGACCGAAGAAGATGATGGTCTGGGCGATGTCAGTATTGGTTTGAAAAAGGCCATTGATCTGGATGATGACAAACTCAGTATGGCTTTGCTGGCCGAAGCCATCATTGCAACAGGCAATGCCGGTTTCACCAATGAAGAAGATATTTACAGCCTAGGTTCTGTCGTGTCGTATCAATATAATGACTTGGTCAGTACCGCATTGACCATGCGTTATGAATGGCAGGACAGCAACTGGGCAGTGTCTGCGATTCCTTCTCTAGGCTACCGCATTACTGATCGCTGGTCAGGTTATTCTGAACTGATTTACCGTAAAGCTGAAAGTGTGGATAATGAATACGCGCTTGGTACCGGGGTCATGTATGCCTTAAATGATCGTGTCCAATTAGATGCGAATGTCGGTGTGGATCTGGATGGTGCAGATCGAAGTTACTTCTCAGGCCTAGGTTTCTCTGTGCTGTTCTAAGTTATTCAACTCACAGATGATGAAATACTCGCAGTTCCCGACCTGGGGGAAAATGCTTGCCCCGGTTATTTTGGGAAGCACCTTGTTCAGCAGTCCTGCTCAGGCGGAAACTGCATTGTTGTCTGCCGAGCAGGCTTTTCCTGTGAGTGTGATCTCAACCAGTCAACAGCAGGCTGAACTGAGCTGGCAGATTCCGGACAACTATTATCTGTATCAGCATAAAATTGAAGTCCGGCAGGGCAACCAGCCGGTGACGTTTGAGTTGCCACCCGCTGAAGATTTATATGATGACAACTATGGGCATACCCAGGTTTATTATCAGCAGTTAAAGTTTCAGATCCCGACTCAGGCGGGGCGATCCTATCAGGTCAGCTGGCAGGGTTGTGCCAAAGACCGGATCTGTTATCCGCCACAAACCATTCAGTTCAAGACCGATTTGTCCGGTCTGGTGCAATTTGAAGCTGCCGGATCAGGAACAAAGCGTTTACTTGATCTGAATACTTCATCACTGCAACACAATACCCTGTTTAATACAGCAGATTCTTCAGAATCTACAGCAGATGAAATCTCTGCATCAGCCAACACACAAACCGAACCCTATGCAGCACAAGACCAGAAATGGTCAGCTCAACTGCTTGAACGCTCTTTGGGCTATGGGCTTTTGCTGTTTTTCGGCCTGGGAATTTTACTGGCGTTTACGCCGTGTTCCTTGCCGATGCTGCCGATTCTGACCTCACTGATTGTACGTGACAGTAAAGGCCTGAAAGCCTGGATGATTGCACTGACTTTTGTCAGCAGTATGGCTGCTGTCTATGCAGTACTTGGCCTAATTGCATCTTCGGCCGGCCTGAATTTTCAGCGCTGGTTGCAGCAACCTGGGACTTTAATTGCTTTTAGTGTGCTATTTGTCCTGTTTGCCCTGAATCTGTTTGGCCTGTTTGAAATCAAACTGCCGCAACGTCTGGTTCATCGTCTGGACCGGGCACAAGCCATGCAGCAGGGAGGTAGTCTGGTCAGTGCGGGCGTTATGGGCATGATTTCGGCGCTTCTGGTAGGACCATGCATGACCGCACCACTGGCAGGTGCATTGTTGTTTATTTCCCAGACACAAAGTCAGTGGCAGGGGGCTCTGTTGCTGTTTACTCTGGGTTTTGGGATGGGCACGCCTTTATTGCTGGCCAGTATTCTGGGGGCACGGATTCTGCCTAAAGCTGGGCACTGGATGAATCAGATCAAAGTGCTCTTTGCCTTTATCATGCTGGCACTGGCGCTGTATTTTATTCGCCCACTCATTTCAGAAGCGGCTTTACAATGGTTATCCTTAGCTTTGGGTATGACCTTCGTGGCTTATGTGCTGTTCCGGATTTTCTGGCATCGTACCGGTTTGAGATGGCTATATATCCTGTGTCTAGTACTGGCCGTGCCTTATATTGCTTATAGTCAATATCAGCACAGTCAGCGTTTTTTTGTGGAGCAGGCGAGTACAGAAGCCAAGTGGCATGTAGCACGCAGTGCAGCAGAATTTCAGCAGATTTTGGCCAAGGCACCGCAAGGGCAAAAGATCATTATTGATGTCTACGCCGACTGGTGTGTCGCCTGTCAGCCGATCGAACATCGTATTTTAAAATCTGCAGCGGTGCAGCAGGCTCTGGCGCCATATTTCCTGATCAAGCTGGATTTAAGCCAATATAATGCCTCTCATCAAGCGCTGTTAAACCAATGGAAAATTCTCGGGCCGCCAACGTATTTATTTTTGAATGCACAGCAGCAGGAAATTCGTGGCTTGCGTTTGACCGGTGCCTTTAGCGAGGTAGAATTGCTGGCACAACTGCAAGCGTTGGCTCAAAGTGAAAATCCATAATCTAGTTCTTAAAAAAAGCTGAACCCGTTTAAGAAACCTGCATCTGTGCTGGCACCGGTTCAGCATAGGCTTTGACCAGATTACGTCCGCCGGCTTTGGCCTGATAGAGCGCCTGATCGGCCTGACTCAATAATTGTTGCGGGCGTAATTCCGCGCTAGAAATGGCAATCCCGAAACTGGCGGTGACTGGAATCAGTTCACCCTCATCACTGAAAATCTGCAATTGCTGAATGGCGATGCGGCAGCGCTCAGCCACTTGCTCGGCTTTTTCCAGACTGGTATTTTTAAGCACCAAAATAAATTCTTCCCCGCCAAAACGGCCGACCACATCACTTTCGCGCAATTGCTGGTTCAGCACAGCACTCACTTCGACTAAGGTTTCATCACCCTTATGATGGCCATAGTGATCATTAATTTTTTTGAAATGATCCAGATCTAATAATACTAAAGCATAATTGGGAGTGGCTGCAGCATTCAGTTTATCCAGACATTGGTTGATGCTACGGCGGTTAAACAGGTTGGTGAGTGGATCAATCTGGCTCAGTTGTTTGATCAGCTGCTCGCGATGACGCCATTGACTGAGCAGAATCTCGAATAACACCATGCAGACGGCCAGAATTGGCAAAATGAAATACAGCATCGATAACAGCCAGAAACCATTATAGAAAAGCTTGTCATCGATATTAAATAGCGGTGAATAAGGCAATTGATGACTGAAACTTAAATAGGCGCATCCGCCCAGAAAAATGGAGGCAGGAATCAGCATGCTATAGACCAGCGTGCGATGAAACAGTACCAGACCGACCATAATTAAGCAGACGTAAGCGGTGGTAGCGACCGGACTGATCACGCCGACAATATAGGCATCCCGGCACAGCGAAACCACAAAGGTACCGACTGCCAGATAGGGCAGATAACGTTCCACCAGACGATTCCCCTGAAATTTATAACAGGGAAAAATCAGGAGAAATAGAATTACCAGAAAGCTGCTGTTCAGAGTAATTTGTGTATAGACCCGTTCTAGATGAACATATTGCCAATATTCGGGATTTAATAACACGAAAATATCCCAGCCGAGCCAGGTCAGATGTACTCCGCATCCCAAGGTCAGCATCAGGATGCATTTCTTCAGGATGCGCCAGTTCATCACGACTTCATCTTCGACCAGATATTTCTTGATTCTGTGTCTTAGCACTTTTTCTAATACAGGCGATATTCGCTTCATGGTCCCGGTCTGACTTTAATTGTTATGGCAGATTTTTTTTAAGACTTATTGGATATTTATAACTTTATTTACACAAGATAACATAAGTTTGAATGCTTGATAAACAACAATATTTAAAACATTTTTGTGATTTAGTTGATATCTGATCTGCTCAGTCTTTGCCGATAGCGCAAGTGATCCAGGCTATGTCAAAGGGTCTTAATCAAAATTAAAGAGGTTAAGAGGTATACAGTTTTGTTCTAAATTCAGGATGATGTGTTTTATTTGTACTAATTATTTCAATATAGTCAATCGTTAAAATGGCTGCATTGTTAGAAACAACCAAAGATAAAGAGCGAAGCCATGAAAGTTTTACAGATTGATTCCAGTATTTTAGGAGATGCTTCTATTTCGCGTCAGTTAACTCAGGCCGTGGTGGAACAATTGCAGCAAAAATATGCTGAGGCCATTGAGGTTGAATATCTGGATCTGGCAGCACAGCCTATTCCCCATCTTACCGCCGAAATTTTAATGGGCCAGAATGCAGAACAGACGGCATTGGGCGAGGAAATTTTAGAACAATATTTGCAGGCGGATGTCGTGGTGATTGGTGCAGCGATGTATAACTTCGGTTTGCCATCGACCCTGAAAGCCTGGATTGACCGGATCTGTGTCGCGGGACGCACCTTTAAATATACCGAACAAGGTCCTGTGGGTCTGGCGGGCAATAAAAAAGTGTATATCGCCAGCAGCCGTGGTGGTGTGTATGGTGAGCAAAGCCCGGCTGATTTTCAGGAGGCTTTCTTGAAAACCGTATTTAACTTTACTGGCGTGAATGATATTGAAGTGATTCGTGCTGAAGGGGTGAACATGGGAGAAGCGGTTAAAGCCCAAGCGCTACAAACTGCATTGCAGCAGGTTCAGGCCATTTAAAACCTAAAACCTCTTTTCAAAGGGTCAGCTACGGCTGACCCTTTTTATATGCTAAATCATGCTTAATCCCGATCCAGACGATGGGCAAATTCTGCAAGATCGGTCAGCGCCTGTTTGGCTTCATCGAACCAGGCGCTGAACATCTGGAAGTTGTGCCACATGCCGGTATACAGTTTAAATTCGACCTCGACACCTGCCTGCTCCGCTTTTTCTTTAAAACGGCTAGCATCATCCAGCAGAATTTCCTTGGAACCCACCTGAATATGAATCGGTGGCAAACCAGTTAAATCGGCGAAAAAGGGAGAAACTTCCGGATCACCCCGATCAATCGAACGCGGCACATAATATTCAATCCCAGTTTGAACTGTTTCCAGAGACAGCAGGACGTCATGCTTCTGGTTATAACGTAAAGATTCACTGGTCAACGTTAAATCCAGCAGTGGAGATAGCAAAATCAGACCGCTGACCTGTGGCAGACTTTCCTGCTGTATTTTGAGTGCCAGCGCCAAGGCCAGATTGGCACCGCAAGAATCGCCGGACAGAATAATATCTTTGGCCTGAACACCTTGATCCAGCAGCAGATTATAGACATCAAACAAGGCTTCTAATGCTTCTGGATAGGCAGATTCAGGTGATAGCGGATAATCGACATGCAGTACCTGCATCTGGGTTCGAGCCGCAATTTGAGTCATAAACGCGCGATGGGTATTTAAAGAACCTAAGTAAAATGCGCCGCCATGAATATGAAAAATCAGCTGGGTCGATTCCTGCTGCGGCTTAATTTCTTCCGCGCGCAGTCCGGCCAGTCGGAGCGAGCGAATCTGTACCGTTTTATCCTGAGGGAAAAGTTTGCACATCTGTTCCAGAGCAATGCGCATTGAACTCGGTGGAAGACTGAATCTGCTCGGGGCACGAATGGCCGTTTTTAAAAAGCTTTCTGTAATTAATTGTTTCGTTAGCGGGCTTATCTTCATCTTCCTTCCATCTTTTTGTGCTTTTATTGATCGTGTAGATTATTTACCAACCATATTTACAAGGTTACACTAAATAGTCACAGCTAAAAATTGAAAAATTGTTGTGACTTTTTAATACTACATGGGTCTATTTTCAGACTAAGGAAATGAAGAAAAATGAAAAAAATAGCGCTTACGTTAGGACTACTAGGCTTATCTGCACTGGCTAATGCCGCGGATCCTTTAAATGGCACGGTATGGAAAACCATTGATGATAAAACCAAGCAGCCTAAGGCCATGGTTAAATTCACTGAACAAAAGAACGGCACTTTGTCAGCCAGTATTCAGTCTGTGTTAACTCCAGGTGAAGAAAATGCCTGCAAGAAATGTGAAGGTCCATATCACAACAAATCTCTGAAAGGCCTGACCATTGTTAAAGGTCTAAAAAATGCTGGCGGGACTAGCTATGACAGCGGTTCGATCCTGGATCCGCAATCCGGTAAAACCTATAAGTTGAAAGGCCAGCTGGCAGACGGTGGCAAGAAACTTGAGCTACGTGGTTTCATCGGCGTAGCGGCATTGGGTCGTAACCAGACCTGGATTCGTGCCAACTAATTTATTTTAAGCAGATATACAAAAGCCTGACCAATGTCAGGCTTTTTTTATGAGTGTTATTCAATACAAGATATTAGCGGTCTAAGCCACGATAAACCGTTTCATTAAAACCGGCAATAAATCCTGTAGAGGTTGCCAGTATTGGACGTTTGATTAAACTGGTATGGGTGGTTAATGCATTAATTAAGGCATTTTCACTCGACAGGGCGGTTTGTTGCTCTTCTTCACTGAGTTTACGCCAGGTGGTGCCTTTCTTATTCAGGACCACGTCCTGACCCAAGGCATCCAGCCAGGTTTTGATGGTTTCAGCATCGATGCCCTGTTTTTTATAATCATGAAATTCATAACTCAGACCTTGCTCAGTCAGTAGATCAAAGGCTTTCTTCATCGAAGTGCAATTTTTAATTCCGTAAATTTTTAACATAGCTGCCATCTAAAAAATTTAAATCATGAACTAGCTTAACCAAATTGGCAGCAGCAAACCATGCAAAAGCAAATGAAAAAAAAGAAAAAATTTTAAATACCAGAAAAGTCATGTCATCAAAATGACATCAAGCAGCTTTAACATGAGCAGCAAGAAAAAGAACAATCTAAATAATAAGAAAAATAAAAATTTGGGAATGATAGAAATAGAAAACCCGCATTTAATCATCCTGATCATGCGGGTCTCAATCCAACGTCCAATGTCACATCCATGCAAAACAAGCTAAATCTATAGTCTGTTTTATTTTCGTCCTACGGCGTCCTGTCCTTGTGTTGTCGTCCTGACATGTCCTTGTGCCGTAGCGCTATAATGCTATGTTATTACATTGAGATAAACCCAAAAAATACGTCATGTTATGTAAGAGATAAACCTTAATTCAGTGAACGTGTGTTCACTGAATTAAATAATGAAAATTATAATTTATAATCGATAATCACTGGGGCATGGTCGCTAAACCATTGTTCTTTATAGACCCAGGCATTAACAGTGCGCTCTTTCCAGTCCGGAGAACAGGCATGATAATCAATCCGCCAACCAACGTTCTTGGCGCGTGCTTGTCCACGGTTTGACCACCAGGAGTATAATTCGGCTTCTTTGCGGACTTCACGGAAAGTATCGACATAACCAAGCTCATCGTAGATATGATCTAGCCAGGCACGTTCATGCGGTAAACAGCCCGAGGCTTTCTGGTTGCCCGACCAGTTTTTAATATCAATACGTTTATGCACGATATTATAGTCACCGCAGACAATCACCGATTTATTTTCATCGCGCCACTGTTTCAGAATTTTTGCGTATTCTTCCAGAAAGTGATCTTTACGCGCTTGTGCTTCATCGCCTGATGAGCCGGAAGGTAGGTACAGGGAACAGATCTGTACGGTTTGTTCTAGACCCAAGTCAAATTCAGCGGCAATAAAACGGCCTTGTGAATCGGCCAGTTCAAAACCCAGGCCATCAGTTAAAGACACAAAAGGCAGACGGCTATAAATGGCCGTACCGGCATAACCCGGACGCTCGGCAGGAAACAGGTGCGTGTACCAGCCTTCAGGCTTGAATTTGTCCGTCCACTGCGCATGCGTGATCCGGCTTTCCTGTATGCAAATCACGTCGGCATCCGACTGTTCCATCCATTCCAATAGACCTTTGGTGACAGATGAGCGTAAGCCGTTGACATTAATTGAAACGACGCGAAGAATTTTTTGATCACCTGAATAGCTACTCTTTGGTATCATGCGCAAGTCTTACCTTAATTAATGGATTTAGGAGCACCTCATGTCAACGCCAGCTCAGTTTAACCCGCAAGCTTTTATCGAACTCGCATTATCACGCGGTGTGCTTAAATTTGGTGAGTTTACTTTAAAATCGGGACGTGTGAGTCCCTATTTTTTTAATGCGGGTCTGTTAAATGATGGTGAAGCCTTGACACTGCTGGCTTCTGGCTATGCTGCAAAACTGACTGAATGTGACCATGTTGAAGTGATTTTTGGCCCTGCCTATAAAGGTATCCCTTTTGTAGCAGCGACCGCGGTGGCTCTGTCGCAAAATCATGGCGTGAGTGTGCCGTGGGGTTTTAATCGCAAAGAAGCCAAAGATCATGGCGAGGGTGGCGTATTGGTTGGTGCTTCTGTAGAAGGTAAAAAAGTCTGGATCATTGATGACGTAATTACGGCAGGCACAGCGATTCGTGAAGTCGTGACCATCCTGAAAAATGCCGGTGCCCAAATTGCCGGTGTACTTGTGGCGCTTGATCGTCAGGAGAAAGGTCAGGGTGATTTATCTGCCATTCAGGAAGTGCAGCAAGAGCTTGAGATTCCTGTACATGCCTTAATTACCATGAAAGATTTAATGGACTATCTGGAAGCGAAAGGCGACCTAGAAGCTTTGGCGAAAATGGAAGATTACCGTGTTAAATACGGGATCTAAGCCTGGATTGGCATAGAAAAGGAAGCTTGAGCTCATTGCTGTCCCACAATTTTTCACAAGAGGAAGCTCATTTGAGCTTCCTCTTGTTTTATGGGTATTTTATCGGGTGAAAATAAAGCTTTTAAAGTTCTTCTTTCAAACAAATTCACTTGAATTATTCTGAGTAAACGTTGAACTGTCCAACCTGTTTTCCCTAAATGTTGAGCGAAACTCACCAATAAATAGGCGATCATCGCAATCCAGATTTGTGTCTGAATTGCGTTCCTGCTGCGGCCTAGAAACGCTTTTAATTTGAGATTCTGCTTAATCGCCTTAAAGAACAGCTCAACTTTCCAACGATCTTTATAAATCGCCGCAATGGTGGAGGCGGCTAAATGAAAGTTATTGCTGAGAAAGCTAAAGTGCTTGCCACTTTGCTGATCTCTATATTCAATTCTTCTTAACACTGGGGCTTTTCTTTTTAGGGCATGTGCGCTATTCAGCTGAATGGTTTCATCTTTTAGAATACCTTTGGATTCAAGCACTGGATGTTGCTGGATCACCTGATACACAGATTTAGGCCTAAAACGTGTGACAAATCCAATGTTTTGAGCAGTCAGATTTGCATACCATTGGTAATCGACATAGCCTTTATCAAAAACTACAATGCTGCCAGCAGGAAACTGGAATTTGCGGCCTTGTACCATGTCATTTTCTTTGCCATTTTCAACTGCAACAAACTCAGGAATATCATTGCTGTGATTCAATCCTATGCTGAGTTTCATGCTGGCTTTTGAGTCGTGAACTTTGGCCCATTCACATAAGGAAAGCGACAGGTCAATATGACTGGCATCCAAGGAATACAAGGGATTCTTAAAGCGAAATTTATGAGCTACTTTTGAGTGTTCATAGTATTTAAGCAACTTGTGAAATAGCTGTTGATACAAGGCAGCAGGCTGCTGCTCATTGATTCGTGCCAGCGTGCTTCGGGGAATAGACTTTGCTCCGAGATGACTTAGCTTTTCCTGTTGGCACTCCAAATTGGATTGAATATCTCTCAGACTTTGTCTACAAGAGAATTGAGACATCAATATGGCAATAAACTGATCCCACCGGGAAGCCGCTCTAAATTTCTGTCCAACATGGTGTACTTTAGCAAGTTGTTCAAAATCCTGTCGCACAACAGGTTTAATTAGCTCATGAAATACGGTATTCTGATGTGACAAAACCTGAATCCTGGTCGTTAAAGTGTTTGTTTGCACTCATATTTTAACTGTTAGGACTCAGGTTTTTTTATTTAAAGCAAACTATGGGACAGCAGTGGCTTGAGCTTCCTTTTTTTATAGATGCTCGATTTTCTAAGTATTTGAAATTTATTATCTCTGTCTATTCTTGTAAGCATTCGCTTACATCAATTCCAGCACTTTGCGGCTGTTTTGAATAGTGGAAATTTCCTATGATGGCTTTAACAGGAACAGGAGGTTCCACACAAGAATAACAATAGATAAATACAAGGAAAGTAAGGTACGACAGGAGTTATACTAAGCGAACCCATACGGAAAACCCCTGGCAGATGCCAGGGGTTTTTCATTTCTATTTCTTTATAGAGCAACGCTTACAACAGCAATGATTCAGAACATGATTCTTAAAAATTCACTGTTAATGAGCTAAATAGAGGAGTAGAAAACCTTTCACCAAAATTATGAATCTTCAGAGCTAAAAAAAGCACCTGAAGGCACTGCTGTCCCATAGTTTGCTTTAAATAAAAAAACCTGAGTCCTAACAGTTAAAATATGAGTGCAAACAAACACTTTAACGACCAGGATTCAGGTTTTGTCACATCAGAATACCGTATTTCATGAGCTAATTAAACCTGTTGTGCGACAGGATTTTGAACAACTTGCTAAAGTACACCATGTTGGACAGAAATTTAGAGCGGCTTCCCGGTGGGATCAGTTTATTGCCATATTGATGTCTCAATTCTCTTGTAGACAAAGTCTGAGAGATATTCAATCCAATTTGGAGTGCCAACAGGAAAAGCTAAGTCATCTCGGAGCAAAGTCTATTCCCCGAAGCACGCTGGCACGAATCAATGAGCAGCAGCCTGCTGCCTTGTATCAACAGCTATTTCACAAGTTGCTTAAATACTATGAACACTCAAAAGTAGCTCATAAATTTCGCTTTAAGAATCCCTTGTATTCCTTGGATGCCAGTCATATTGACCTGTCGCTTTCCTTATGTGAATGGGCCAAAGTTCACGACTCAAAAGCCAGCATGAAACTCAGCATAGGATTGAATCACAGCAATGATATTCCTGAGTTTGTTGCAGTTGAAAATGGCAAAGAAAATGACATGGTACAAGGCCGCAAATTCCAGTTTCCTGCTGGCAGCATTGTAGTTTTTGATAAAGGCTATGTCGATTACCAATGGTATGCAAATCTGACTGCTCAAAACATTGGATTTGTCACACGTTTTAGGCCTAAATCTGTGTATCAGGTGATCCAGCAACATCCAGTGCTTGAATCCAAAGGTATTCTAAAAGATGAAACCATTCAGCTGAATAGCGCACATGCCCTAAAAAGAAAAGCCCCAGTGTTAAGAAGAATTGAATATAGAGATCAGCAAAGTGGCAAGCACTTTAGCTTTCTCAGCAATAACTTTCATTTAGCCGCCTCCACCATTGCGGCGATTTATAAAGATCGTTGGAAAGTTGAGCTGTTCTTTAAGGCGATTAAGCAGAATCTCAAATTAAAAGCGTTTCTAGGCCGCAGCAGGAACGCAATTCAGACACAAATCTGGATTGCGATGATCGCCTATTTATTGGTGAGTTTCGCTCAACATTTAGGGAAAACAGGTTGGACAGTTCAACGTTTACTCAGAATAATTCAAGTGAATTTGTTTGAAAGAAGAACTTTAAAAGCTTTATTTTCACCCGATAAAATACCCATAAAACAAGAGGAAGCTCAAATGAGCTTCCTCTTGTGAAAAATTGTGGGACAGCAATGACCTGAAGGTGCTTTTTCTTATTGCTGTGCTAAATTATAGCGCAACGATATTGATCGCATTTGGACCTTTTTGACCATCAACCACGCTAAAAGAAACGCGCTGACCTTCAAACAAAGTTTTGAAACCAGAACTGCTGATTTCTTTAAAGTGTGCAAAAACGTCAGGACCTGATTCTTGTTGAATAAAACCAAAACCTTTAGTTTCGTTAAACCATTTTACTGTACCGGTAACTGTAGTAGACATAATATAACCTGTTAAATTTTAATAATTTTAGTCATGCAAATGACTATGGATAACTTGGAAAAACAACAAGAATTGAAATAAAGATCTGAAAAAACTGAGGATTATAAATAATACTGCGGCACTTAAAGAAGCTTAACTAAACAACGCTTTTTTCTAGTTAAAGACAGCATAGCCTAAATCAGAAAATATTCAAGTTTTTTATATTTATTATTTATTTTTCTTATAAAAGTAGCTCAATTCTTGTTTTTTAAAGCATTTCAAGCTGATTCGCTTGAGCTTTATCATTTGCATTTAAACTTTAGCGAAGCTAAACAATAAATACACGTTGTGTTTGTGTTACTTTATGTTAATCAAAATCGTTCAGTACCCAGCAAGATTTTACTAAGTCAGTGTATTTTATAACTTTGGGTAAATTAGTATTTGTAGTTTTAAGATAGTTATCGTCATTGTTTGTGTATAAAAATCCACCTATATTAAAATTCAATTGGAAAAATTAACTATAAGAATTTCTTGATTTTAATTTAAAACCAAATACGAGTGAGTCTCATGGATTACTGGAACAGTGTGTTACTTATATCCATCATCACCATGGTTGGACTGGCCATGATCATCCTGTTCGTCGGATGTAAAATGTGGAAGAACTTGGTGGTCACTTTACTGATTGCCACCTTGATTGGTTTTCTGATTGTATGTGCAATCAATTTTGTTTTTGGCGATCGTCTTCAATTTCTATGGGGTGCCCCTGAGACTGGCGATAGCAATTTTATGCTGGAAATGGGGCTGATGAGCCTGTTAATTGGCGGCGTGAGTACCTTTATCATTATGTTAGGCACTTTGGTGGCTAAAAGTAACAGTAGAAATCAAGGCGATGAAGACTAGTTTTTCGCAAAATAACAAGTCTCTTAATGAGTGGGAAAGTGCAGAAAAGCATCGCATGTACAGTTCATAGGCTTAAAAAATCTTTCTCAGTCAAATGTATAGTGCCATAGCGCTACGGGACATGAATGGCGTTTCACATCCCGTAGCTGCATAATTTTCTGTATCAAAAATTTAGAACATCATTCTTAGACCTGCACCATAGATCCAGCCTTTTTCTGAATCAGAACTTTGCTGCCAGGCTGTCTGTTGGTTGCCTTTGCTGTATTCATAACCGACTTCCAGATAAGGCATGAGCTTTTTGCTCAGTTCATAGCGTGTTTCCAGACCCAAGGTTGCATGACTAAGGCCGGTTTTTTTCGCATTCGCTGCCTGATCATTCAGGATGACATCCAGTTCGACAAAGGGCTGCATAATCAGTTTCTGCGTCAATAACAGGTCACGCTCTGTTTCCAGTTTTAATCCGACAAAGTCATCTTCACCGACATAAACATGAGCATCCGTTTCGAAAAAGTAGGGGGCCAGGCCATGTAGCCCAAATACTGCATCGAAGCGCTCGTTCTGCTGTTGTGTAGCAGGCTCGGCTAAATTTTCCTGTCGATAGCGCACCCCGGTCTGCACATCCCAGAAATCGGAAATATTTCGGCTATACAGCACTTTGGCATCATATTCGGCCTGATGCGATTCATGTTTGTCGGCTTCTAGCTTGAGGAAGATTTTATTTTCATCCGTGCCAATTCTGGCTTGGTTCTTGGACTTGAATGCCCCATTTCCCTCTGAACTATGCTGCCATTTCTGGTCCAGAATAATCTGGCTATAAATCTGTGCACCATGTTCTTTACGATGATCATGTTCGCTGGCAGAACTGACTGAATTTTGTGGTATGCTCGGCGCATGCGGTTGATGTGATAACTTTGGTGGTGGTTGATAAGATGCAGCATCTACTGTTTCAGTATGCTGTGCGTGGTCATCAGTCATGTTTTGCATGGCATGATGTCCGCTATGATGCTGATGTTCATTATGACCCGTATGCTCGCTAGAAGCTGCCGCAAAAACACTCAGACTGCTTAGGGTAAGTGCACTGCTGAGCACTGACTTTAGAAAAAGATTAGTGATGTGCATGGCTTGCTCCTTCAGCTGCTGCTGGTTTTGACGGCATTTTTTGTGAAGAAGGGTGAGATGCTTGATCATCATTCACATGCGCCACAATCAGCTTGTTCATCATGCCAGCACTCATGTGATAGAGCAGATGGCAGTGAATCGCCCATTCTCCCAGTTCATCTGCTGTGAGCAGGGTGGTCACCGTTTTCCCGGGCGGCACAATCACGGTGTGTTTATTTGGCATATTTGCAGCAGCCTGACCATTTTCCAGCTGCATAAACATGCCATGCAAATGCATCGGATGGGCCATCATGCTGTCATTGATAAATTTCAGCCGGATCCGCTCGCCATATTTCACTTGAAGTGGCTCGGCATCACTGAATTTTTTACCATTCATGGTCCAGATGTAGCGCTCCATGGTTCCACCCAGACGAATCACCAGTTCACGTTCTGCTGCGCGGGTATCAGGTTGCGGTGTCAGGGCTTTGAGGTCTTGATATTGCAAGGCTTTGTGCCCTGCAGGCGTAGACATATTGGCCCAGCCCTCAACCGGCTGATGAGGCTGATTGGTTCCGGACATGGCATTATGACTTGCATGCATGTCGTGCTGGGCATGTTGATCATGTTCACTTGTGGCAGTCTGCATGGTCTGACTGCTGTGTGTGTCATGTGACATGTCATGTTGTTTGCCATGTCCCATATCTTCCATGGTCAATAAGGCACGAGGGCGCGGTGTTGGTAATTGAACCGGAGCCGGGGCTTTACTTGAATCAGTTGCCTGATGCAGACTGCCAATGGCAAAGCCTGAGCGGTCGATCGATTCCGCTTCAATCTGGTAATGCGCTGCAGTGGGTTCCACAATCACATCATAGGTTTCAGCAGTTCCGATACGGAATTCATCTACATTGACCGGCTGCACCGGTTGTCCATCGGCACTGACCACGGTCATTTTCAGCTGGGGAATACGCACATCGAAAAATGACATGGCGGAAGCATTGATGAAACGCAGGCGGACTTTTTCATTGGGCTGGAACTGGCCACTCCAGTTTTGTTGCGGCGTTTTTCCATTGACCAGAAAGGTATAACCGGTAACATCAGACAGGTCGGTTTTCAGCATACGCATCTGGTTCCACATCTTGCGGTCTGACCAGGTGGCCTTGAGACCGTCACGTTTTACCTGCTTAAATACATCGCCAACGGTTTCGCGCTGGTTCTGATAATATTCGGCCGATTTTTTTAAATTGTTCTGAATCTGCTGGCTGCCCTGTTCGTGAAAATCCGACAGCATCACCACATAATCCCGTTCGGTTTGTTCATGTGCAGGTAGCAATGTCTGGGCTTTGGGGCGAATCACCAATGCGCCATAGAGGCCGTCCTGTTCCTGACCTTTGGAATGTGCGTGATACCAGTAGGTGCCGTTTTGACGAACCTTGAAGCGATAAGTAAAAGACTGTTTCGGTTTGATCCCCTGAAAACCGTTAAATCCGGGGACACCATCCATCAGCCCGGGCAGGAGCAGGCCATGCCAGTGCAGCGAGGTATCCTGATTGTTCAGGTTGTTTTGTACATGAATCACCGCATCATCACCTTCTTCAAATTCCAGCAAGGGTGCAGGGAATTTTCCGTTTACAGTGATACGCTTGACCGTCTTTCCGGTGAGATTGATCGGGCTTTCATCAATGACCAGATGATATTCTTTTACGGCTGCAAACAAGGCAGACGACGAGATGAGACCGAAGCCCAGACACAGGCTTTGACTGATTTTAAGCAACATAACTTAATCCTTAATGAATAAAAAAATTTAAAAATTCAGGATCAAGCTTTGGGTGGGCGCAGGATTTCTTGCCAGTAACCGGCAAGGTGCTGGGCATGGTAAGCAGGGAGGAGGGTTTTTTCCGGATAACCGTGATCAGGCACGCTTAACTCGGGCGTTGTAATGGGCAGGCTGGTGACCAAGTTCTGGCAGGCCATAGTGCCACAATCCAGACAATCTGATGACTGCTGTCACTGACACAGTCCGGCTGAATCAGTTCCTGATCTTGATGATGATCAGTCTTATGCAGCGAGTGAGAAGCAGAGGGTTTTGTCATTTCCAGACAATGAGGATTCGTTTTTTCAGACGGCATAACCAGATGCATGGTGTTTGCAGATGCGACAGACACACTGCTCCAGCCTATGGCAAAAACCACAAGCATCACCAACCAGATCTGTTTGACGAGCCGTATGAGCAAAAGTACACCCTGAAAAAATGCGCTGCATGTTTGAGCAATAAAAGCATAAACGCAGTAACTCAAATTAGCAAATTCTGGACAAGATTATTTTTTAGGTCACCTACATACTACTTTTTTCATAGGTTCAGGTTTCAGTTTCGCACTTTTCGCATTTTCTACAGTCTAGCAGCATCCCGAGTTTTTCTTTACGTCCTTGCTCGGTCATCACCCATGGGCGATTTTGCCAGGGCGGGGTATGTCGCACATGCTGGCCATGTCCGCAGGCCAGTTCTGCAACCCAATGCTGTTCCTCATCCAGGTGAAAACCGATAATGGCCTGTTGCATGGCATACCTCCCTTGAGCTCAAATTGCCTGAGCATCTATCTAAAAACCTATACAAAATAAGTCATGCAAAATCACCATAAACAAAAGAATCCACACAAGCTATACTCCTTGCCAAGTCATTTTTTGAAAAAGAGCAGAGACACATGCGCGTACTTGTTGTGATGGATCCCATTGAAAATGTAAACCTGAAGAAAGACTCGACCATGGCCATGCTGTGGGCAGCAGCCCGTCGCGGGCATGAACTCGGTTATGCATTGCAGCAAGATTTATATATCGATCAGGGCAAGGCCTTTGGTCTGATCGCGCCGTTACAGGTATTTGAAGACTACGACCATTATTATGAACTCGGTGAAAAACGCAAAGAGTCGATCGCTGCTTATGACGTTGTCTTGATGCGTAAAGATCCGCCTTTTGATATGAACTTCGTCTATACCACTTATATTCTGGAGCAGGCAGAGCGCGAAGGGGCATGGATCATCAACAAACCGCAAAGCCTGCGTGACTGTAATGAAAAACTGTTCGCGACCCAGTTCCCGCATCTGCAAGTTCCGACCTTGGTGACTTCGCAGCAAAGCCTGATCCGTGAATTTCTCAAAGAACAGGTCGATGTGATTGTAAAACCTCTAGATGGTATGGGCGGCACCGGGATTTTCCGCCTGTATCAGGATGGCATCAACATCGGTTCAACCATTGAAATGCTGACCAATAATGGTACCCAGCCGATTATGGCGCAGCGTTATATTCCGGAAATTGTCGAAGGCGATAAACGCATCCTGATGATTAATGGTGAGCCAGTGCCGTATTGTCTGGCCCGTATTCCACAAAATGGTGAAGTGCGTGGTAATCTGGCCGCGGGTGGCCTAGGTGAGGCACGCCCCCTGACTGAAAATGACAAAGCCATTGCAGCAAAAGTAGGGCCGTATCTCAGAGAAAAAGGTCTGGTCTTTGTAGGGCTGGATGTGATCGGAAATTATGTTACTGAAATTAATGTAACCAGTCCAACCTGTATCCGTGAAATTGACACCCAGTTTGGCACCTCGATTGCAGATGATCTGTTTGCCGTGCTGGAAGCAGGTCAGGCCAATCAGGTTTAAAAGCAAAATCAGGTGAAAAAAGAGTCTGCTTGCAGGCTCTTTTTTATTTTTTCATTGGGGATAGCGCTTAAATAAAAATGCCGTCATTACCATACCCAGCATCGAAAGGCAGACGGTGATAATGGCAAGATTGGCCCAGTATTGAGTGGCAGATATCAGCGCAGCGCTCAGGGTCAGTATAAAAAACTGTGCGCAGGCTGAAATTTGTAAAACCACACCCACACTGGCTGCTGCATAGGCACGTGGTGCATAGTGCAGGGTAATCGCAAAAACAGTGGTTGGGATCATCCCGCCAATCAGTGAAAACAGCACGGCACTGACAACCTGCAATTCAAATGAGAGCCAGGAATTTGCAGCAAATACCAAGCAACTGCTGCAGAGCATTGCTACAAATCCGGTACTCAATAAGGTGGGCGGTCTATAACCCTGTTGCAGCAACATGCCTGCGCCAAAAGTGCCCCCCAGATTGGCCAGCACGACTATCGAGACCAGCATCCCTGCGCGTTTTAAGTCCAGCCCCTGTTCGACATACAGCGTAGGCAGGAAGCCCGTGACAGTAATCCATTGACTGGTATAACAGGCAAAAATAATCGCCAGACAGATAATGGGAGGATGGGTCAGGGTAATTTGAACAATCTGCCAGAATGAGGTGTTTTCCGTAGCTGGCTGAGAAGAGTCTGGCTGTGTTACCAAGACAGGTTCAATATTTAAATATTGTTTAATCATGCCAGCAATGACAAGGCACAGGCAGCCCAAAATGGCCCAGATCATTTGCCAGTCCAGATATTCAAGCAGGAGAGGAATCGTCAATACGGCCAGACTGACACCGATGCCCATATAGGGACTCCAGAGTCCCATCTTGAAATTCAGTGTCTCAGCGCGGCTGGTACGTTTTAAAATTGCTGGCGCACACAAGGAAATGGTTAAAAACCCGATTCCTTCCATAAAGCGCAATACATATAAAGTGGCAGGCTGCGTAATCCAAAGCCCGGCAAAACTGCTCAGCCCTAAAATGATTAAGGCCATGATCAGGCAGCGCTTTAATCCCATTTTTTCCGAGAAGGCGCCAATGCATAGCGCAAACAGCATTCCGGCAGCCTGCACCAACGCTAATGAAAAACCAGCCTGGGTAAAACTCAGGTTTAAATCCTGCTGCAATACAGGAATCACGGCCGAAAGTTTGCCGACATGGATCGCAGCCAGATAACCGGCCAAGATAATCCATACATCACGACATGAGATTTTTGACATCTATCCGAACTGAGTCCATTTAAAGCATCTGCTTGTACATCAAGCATCATTCATATATAGATATGAATAGCATGAAACTTTTATAAAATTGATAGGATTTAAGCCTAAGATTATCGGCCAATGATAAGAGAGGAGGTGAACGGGAGAAAACGGAAGACCGCTGTAAATAAAGCGCTCTTCGTGGCAAAGTTATTGATAATATAATGAGAAAACTATTTAAAATTGATATGATATGTCACTTAAGTCGAAGGAAAAGTGCAGACCTTATAAATAAAACGAGTCTAAACTAGAAGTTTGCGTGAAAAAAACAATTAAAGCCTTGTTGAAATAAAGTAAATAAACTTTCATGGCCTGAGGTTTGTGATTACAATTGATTACTTAAATCAGATTTCCTGCTCCATTTTTTGAATTGAAGAATTAAACTGTGACCGAAGCTCAGCAAAAACAGCCTAAACATGTCATGATGATGGCCGCAGGTACAGGTGGACATGTGTTTCCAGCGTTAGCTGTTGCCAAAGATTTACAACAAAAAGGTATACAGGTTTCCTGGCTGGCCACGCCCGTAGGCATGGAAAACCGCCTGTTAAAAAACCAGAATATTCCCATTTATCAGATTGATATTCAGGGTGTGCGTGGCAATGGTTTTGTGCGTAAAGCCTTGGCGCCTTTTAAAATTATGAAAGCCACCTTAAGTGCCATGAAATTCATGAAACAGCTTCAGGTCGATGCCGTGGCAGGCTTTGGCGGTTATGTGGCAGGGCCGGGTGGATTGGCCGCGCGTATCTTAGGCATTCCGGTGCTGATCCATGAGCAGAATGCAGTTGCCGGTTTTACCAACACCCAATTGTCGCGTGTGGCAAAGACGGTGTGTCAGGCTTTTCCAAATACTTTTCCGGCCCAAGAAAAAGTCGTGACTACAGGTAATCCGGTACGACAAGAAATTAGCGAAATTTTAAATCCGTCCTGGCGTTATCAGGAGCGTGACAAGGCAGGACTACCCTTACATATTCTGATCGTTGGTGGGTCTTTGGGGGCGCAAGCCTTAAATGAACGGGTTCCAGAAGCTTTAAAGCAACTCAATGTGCCATTAAGCGTCTATCATCAGTGTGGGCAAAATCATGCCGAGTCGACACGGGCACGTTATGAAAATGCACCGGCCAGTCTGCAAGTTGAAGTACAGCCCTTTATTGAAGATATGGCCAAAGCCTATTCTGATGCCGATCTGGTGATTTGCCGTGCCGGAGCTTTGACCGTAACTGAAATTGCCACTGCCGGGGTAGCTGCGATTTTTGTGCCGCTTCCAAGTGCGGTCGATGATCACCAGACGGCCAATGCCGGTTTTCTGGCCAATATCAATGCGGCAAAGATTTGCCCGCAGGCCACGATGACTCCGGAAAGTTTAAAAACATTATTAGAGCCGATGCTGAATCGCCAGCTGTTAATGGAAATGGCCGTGAAAGCACGCCGACAGGCTCAACCTGATGCGACTCAACATGTGGTCCGTTTAATTCAAGAATTGTAATCCGAGTAAACTATGTCTCCAACAACCCCAGCTGAACAAGCGAAAAAATTAATCAAAGTGCCGGAAATGCGCCGTATCAAACACATTCATTTTGTGGGGATCGGTGGTGCAGGCATGTGTGGTATTGCAGAAGTGCTGAAAAACCAAGGCTACAAAGTGTCTGGTTCAGATATCAAGGCTTCTAAGACCACAGCGCAGCTGGAAGCAAACGGGATTAAAGTCTATATCGGACATACTGCAAATAATATTAAAGGTGCTAATGTGATCGTGGTGTCTACCGCGATTGATCAGGAAAACCCGGAAATTAAAACTGCGATTGAAAATCGTATCCCTGTGGTTCGCCGCGCGGAAATGCTGGGTGAACTGATGCGTTACCGTCATGGTATTGCCGTTGCCGGCACGCATGGCAAGACCACGACCACCAGCCTGATCACCTGTATGCTGGCTGAAGAAAACATGGATCCAACCTATGTGATCGGTGGTTTACTGAACCGTACCGGTATGAACGCAGCCTTGGGTGCCAGCCGTTATATCGTGGCCGAAGCCGATGAGTCAGATGCTTCTTTCCTGCACCTGGAACCGATGGCTGCCGTGGTGACCAATATTGATGCCGATCATATGGATACCTATGGCGGTAGCTTCGATGTCCTGAAAGATACCTTTATCCAGTTCCTACAAAAATTGCCATTTTACGGCTTGGCCGTAGTCTGTGGTGATGATGCCAATATCCGTGAAATCATGCCGCGAATTGCACGTCCGTTACTGACTTATGGTTTCAATGAAGACAATGACATCCGCGCAGTAGATGTTGATCAGGATGGCATGCAAACCCACTTTACCGTATTGCGTAAAGAGCGTGAGCCATTGCGTGTAACGGTCAACCAGCCAGGTTTGCATAATGTGCTGAATGCCCTGGCCGCGATTGGTATAGCAACCGATGAAGGCGTGTCGGATGCTTCAATCTGCCGTGCACTGGAAGGTTTTAGTGGTGTGGGTCGCCGCTTTGAAGTTCAGGGTGAGTTTGAAATTGACGGTGGTAATGTGAAACTGGTGGATGACTATGGTCACCATCCAAAAGAAGTGGAAGCGACGATTAAAGCCGCGCGTCAGAGTCATCCAGACCGTCGCCTGGTGATGATGTTCCAGCCACATCGTTTTAGTCGTACCCGTGACTGTTTTGATGATTTTGTGGAAGTGCTTTCGACTGTAGACCAATTGTTGTTGCTGGATGTTTATCCTGCCGGTGAAAAACCGATTGTCGGGGCGGATAGCCGTAGTTTAGCCCGCAGCATTCGTTTACGTGGCGAAGTTGAGCCGATTCTGGTTGATGCGGCGGACGGCAACCTGAATCAGATCATGAGAAAAGTATTGCAAGCAAATGACTTGTTATTAACCCAGGGCGCAGGTAATGTTGGAGCAATCTCAGTCGAACTTGCACAAAATCACTTATATATAAAATAGTCATCTTGTGTGACTGAATTGAATTGACCAGATTGAAAAAAGTTTAAGGATATAAACGTGTCAAATGCTTCAAAATTCGGAAAAGTTGCCGTGTTGCTTGGTGGTAAATCTGCAGAGCGTGAGGTTTCTCTAGACAGTGGTACGGCGGTACTTGAGGCATTAGTGCGTTCAGGGGTCAATGCAGAAGCGTTTGACCCGCAGCAGCGTAGTGTCACAGAGCTGGTAAATTATGATCGTGCTTTCATTGTATTGCATGGACGTGGCGGGGAAGATGGCCAGATCCAGGGCGCACTGGAATGGTTAAACGTACCGTATACCGGTACGGGCGTACAAGGTTCTGCGATCGGCATGGACAAGGTCAAGACCAAGCAGGTCTGGCAGGGTTCGGAATTGCCGACAGCGCCGTATCGCATTGTCACCAAAGATTCTGATGCGACCGACATTGTTAATGCTTTAGGTTTGCCTTTGATTATCAAGCCGGTACATGAAGGTTCCAGTATCGGCATGAGCAAGGTTGAGAAAATTGAAGACTTTGCAGAAGCAATTGCCAAGGCAACTGAACATGATGCTGTGGTGATGGCAGAAAAATGGATTACCGGCCGTGAATATACCATTGTGGTTTTAAATGGTCAGGCGCTGCCGGTGATTCGCCTTGAACCACCTCAAGATGTCGCTTTCTACGATTATGAAGCGAAATATCAGCGTAATGATGTGCAATATGGCATTCCATGTGGTCTGACTGAAGCTGAAGAGCAACAGTTAAAAGCCTTAAGTCTGCGTGCGTTCCAAGCGGTAGGTGCCAGCGGTTGGGGCCGGATTGATGCCATGCAGGATGAACAGGGCAATTTCTGGTTGCTGGAAGTCAATACTGTACCGGGCATGACCAGTCATTCTTTGGTGCCAAAAGCGGCAGCAGCAGTCGGTTACAGTTTTGATGAGCTGTGTGTTGCGATTCTGGAACAGACCTTGACTGGTTCGGCACACTAAATATGGCTCAACTTCCTGTTTCCATGCGCCGTAAACGTGCTGCGATTACTTCAATTCACGACAAGCCGCCAACACGCAAAGAAAAGCTGACCAATTTTGGTGGCTGGTTATTGTTGTGTATTGCGCTACTGGTGCTGGCCTTTGGAATATTGGGCTTATATAAAGTCATGACCAATAGTGACGTGGCAGAGCTGGGTGTCGTGGGTACGCGCTCGGCTGCTGAACAGCGTCAGGTCATGCAGTATGTGTCACCGATTGTGACCGAAAACTATTTTACTTCGGATTTGGAAGCGATCCGTGATCGTACCCTGGAATTGTCCTGGGTAGATCGGGTTGTGGTTTCCCGAGCCTGGCCAAATGGCATTCGGGTGCGGGTGATGCCGCATCATGCGATTGCGCGTTGGGGAACGGGACGTTTATTGAGTGACAGTGGTGTGATTTTCACGGAAGTCACACCCAAGAATTATCAGGCATTACCGTTACTACATGGGCCGGCGAGCCATGCAGAAACCATGATGCGTCGTTATAATGAAATTAATCAATTATTTTTGCCACAAGGCATTCGTCTAAAAGAATTATATCTCACCGAGCGAATGACCTGGTTTATGCAGTTTGATTCGGGTTTAAGAATAATTGTGGATAAAGATCAGACCATGAGCAAATTACAACGCCTGAGCCATCTGTCTCAGAGCGATCTAAAGCCAGTCTGGTCTAAAATTTCGGCCATCGACCTGCGTTATCGCAATGGATTGTCGATCCAGTGGAAAAATTCAATTCCGCCTAAAATTGTAAATGGACATTTTATTGTAACCATTGATGACACGGGCGTTGAGAATAAGGTAACAGTAAAGCCATAATGACCGGCTTTAAAAAATAGAGGCATTTAAAGCCATAAATCTAACAAACACGTAATGGTAGTAGTGAATAATGAGTGAAGCTGTTCCCTCGGTTGTGGCGATTGACATTGGGACACACAAAGTTTCAGTTTTGATTGGCAAGGTACACGCGCCAGACAATATCCAAGTGATTGGTATGGCCACCGCTCGTAACCGAGGCATGAGTAAAGGGAAAATTGTCAGTCTCGATAAAGTTATTACTGCAATTAAAAATGCCGTTCAAGAAGCAGAAGATATGGCGGAATGTCGTGTACATTCTGCTTGGGTCTCTATTCCAAGTGCCGAATTAAAAAGCTTTTATGCTTCAGGTCGTACCTCGATCGACAATAGCGAACATGCGATTACCACCAGTGAAGTGGTGCGTGCACTGGAATTGGCCAAAGCCAGTCATTTGACTTCAGATCATTATCTGGTCAGTGCTGTGCCTCTGGGTTTTGAGCTGGATGATTCACCGGAATGGGTGCTAAACCCGATTCGTATGTCGGCACATAGCATGACCGGGCATTATCATCTGATGATGCTACCGATTAGTACCATGCAGAATATTGATCGCGCCCTGAAAGGTGCCAATATTGGCGTAGAAAAAATGGTGGTGTCGAGCCTGGCCACTGCTGAAGCCAGCCTGCTCAAAGATGAAAAAGAATATGGCGTGTGTCTGGTGGATATCGGTGCTGGCACGACCAATGTTGCGGTGTATGTAGATGGTCGTTTGGCTCTAACCCATACCTTCCAGCGTGGCGGTGAACATGTGACCCGCGATATTGCAGCAGTATTGCAAACCACGACCGAAGAAGCTGAACGCCTGAAATTATTGTATGGCTGTGTCGACCTGAAAGTGGTCAAGCCGGACCATATGATTCAGTTCCAGGGGATTGACGGGCCGCAAACCATCAGCCGGATTGAACTGACTGAAATCATCATGGCGCGTTATGAAGAAATTTTAGGTTTAGTACGTGATGAGCTGGTGAAAAATGGTGCCATCCAGGGCTTGTATCATGGTGTGGTATTGACCGGTGATGCCAGTCATATCGAAGGGATGGTGAGTTTTGTTCGCCGTACCATGGGGGTCTCGGCGCATTTAGGTAATCCGCCGACTCAGGTGTATGCAGACGAACAACATCAGGCTGCTTTACGTCGCTCGCAATATAGTACGGTGGCTGGCTTGCTGATGTTTAGTCAGAGTGATACCCAGGACACGATTGTGGAACAGGATGATGTAGAGCGGTTGTCATTGGCTAAGCGGGTCAAAAGAGCCTTGTTTGGCTTTAATGACACCCTGAAATCAATCTTTTAAGTCGATTTTTATTGTGAATATTGTTGGGAAGATGTAGTTAATCGGGCTTGTACTTGACAAGTGAACGCATGAGCAGCATTCTTAAAAACAATTTTATTAAGATTAAGGCAGTATACGGGCTTAGTGACTGCCAATTATGAATTAGGAATTTTATAGGTCATGGCCTCATTTGAATTTTTCGAAGACGATCATAGCGATAGCAATGGTCAAGCCCGTTTCACTGTGTTTGGTGTAGGTGGTGCGGGTGGTAATGCTGTACAACATATGTTGCAGTCCGATATCCAGGGCGTAAAGTTTGTTTGTGCCAATACGGACAAGCAGGCATTGGATCGCATGGAAGCCGAATTTAAAATTCAGCTGGGCGAGCAAAGTACCCGTGGTTTGGGTGCAGGTGCAAATCCGCAAGTCGGCCAGACAGCAGCAGAAGAAAGCCGTGAACTGATCCGCCAGCAGCTTGAAGGGACCGATATGGTCTTTGTTACTGCGGGTATGGGCGGTGGTACCGGTACCGGTGCGGCGCCAGTCGTGGCTGAAATTGCGAAAGAAATGGGTATCTTGACCGTTGGTGTCGTGACCACGCCATTTAACTTTGAAGGCAAACGCCGTCTACAGTCTGCCGAAAAAGGCATCGAAGCCCTTGAGCAGCATGTAGACTCATTAATCATCATTCCAAACCAGCGTCTATTGAAAGTCTTCCGTGATATTTCAATGAAAGATGCATATAAAAAAGCAGATGATGTGTTACTGAATGCAGTACGCAGTATTTTTGATTTGGTAGTCCGTCCTGGTCATATCAACCTTGACTTTGCTGACTTGAAAACAGCCATGAGCACACGTGGTTATGCCATGATGGGTGTCGGTCTGGGTCGTGGTGAGAACCGTGCACGTCAGGCTGCTGAACAGGCAATCCGTAGTCCATTACTCGACAACGTGACTATCATGAATGCTAAAGGTATTCTGATCAACGTGACTGGTGGCGATGATGTGACTTTCGGCGAAATTGAAGAAATTACCGATGTCGTGAACCAGATTGTCGATTTAGATGAAGGTCAGGTGTTCTACGGTACCGTTTTTGATCCGGATGCGCGTGATGAAATCAGCGTGACTGTGATTGCAACAGGTCTAACCCGTCATGCAGCGGATTCAGTTGAACCGACCAAACGTACCAATGTACAACAGGCAACTCGTCCAGCAGCAGCTGCACAGGCTGTGGTAGAAGATGATGATGTACCGGCAATTCAGCGTCAGCAGCATGAAACAGGTGCAGCAGCGAATCCAGCAGCAGCTTCAGTTTCTAGCCCGCGCCCAACGCCAATGAGCATTCAGGATTATCTTAAGAATCAACAGCGTAAATAACATGTAACATCATGTGTTTAGATGGATTAGACAGGAAAGGTGGCTTTTAAGCCACCTTTTTGTTTTTTATCAATGGCCAAATATGCTAACGTATAGCGGTTTTATAGATGAACAGATGATAAAAGCATGTTGAAACAACGTACCCTAAAACGTGTCGTGAAAGCGAGCGGAATCGGTCTTCACAGTGGGCAAAAAGTCATGATTAACTTTGTGCCGCACCATGCCGATGGGGGAATTGTGTTTCGTCGTATAGACCTGACTCCGCCGGTGGACATTCCTGCTGATGCCATGCTGATTCAGGAAGCCTTTATGTGCTCAAACCTGGTTCAGGAAAATGCCAAAGTAGGCACCATTGAACATGTCATGAGTGCGATCGCTGGTCTGGGCATTGATAACCTAATTATTGAAGTATCGGCTTCTGAAGTCCCGATTATGGACGGCAGTGCAGGTCCGTTTATTTACCTGTTGATGCAGGGCGGTTTGCAAGAGCTGGATGCTGCTAAAAAATTCGTCAAGATTATTAAACCGGTTGAAGCACTGATTGATGACAAACGTGCCATTTTTAGCCCACATGAGGGCTTTCAGCTGAACTTCACCATTGATTTTGATCATCCTGCCTTTAAAAAAGAACATCAGTCTGCCAGTATCGATTTTTCTACTGAAACCTTCGTTTATGAAGTCAGTGAAGCGCGTACCTTTGGTTTTATGAAAGATCTGGATTATCTCAAAGCCAATAACCTGGCGCTGGGTGCCAGTCTGGAAAATGCCATTGGTGTGGATGAAACCGGGGTCGTTAATGAAGAAGGTTTACGTTTCTCGGACGAATTTGTACGTCATAAAATTCTGGATGCCGTGGGTGATTTATACCTGCTCGGACATCAGATTATTGCCAAATTTGATGGTTACAAATCTGGACATGCCTTGAATAATCAACTTTTACGCAATGTGAAAAGTGATCCAAGCTGCTATGAAATTGTAACATTTGATGACGAAGCCAATTGTCCAATCATGTATGTGAATGTGACATAAGTCATTGTGTTTGTGTCTTTATGTTTTTGTTATTGCTTTAATACTGTGACACACATCACATAATGTTCGCTTTTTAATTTATTACATTTGATTGCGATGTTACTTTTTATTGCTTGCCAAACGTAGTAAAGCTTGGCTAAGCTTAGGGTCGCTTATAAAGTCAGCAGCACTACGAAGTAATTCTTGTGTTTCTGCATTTAAGGCTCTTTCAGGTGTTGCTGAAACAGGTGGCGTTTGCGAAGGATTCCGCAAGCAAACTTGAAGTTTAGTAAGATCTGTTAATTCATTTATTTGAGAGAGTTGTGAAATGTATTGCTTTTGAAGATAGGCCAATTGACTGATCATGGCCTGATTTTCACCGGTAATCGTTAACACACCATTTTGATAGCAGACAACTTGCCAGCGTTCCGGTTGGGGCAATAGCGGTTGTACGAGTTTCGTAAGTTTCTGCCAGGCAGCGACTTGTGACGAGAGAAACGAAAAGTTTCCTGTTTTTATCTGTTTTCTTGTTTGTTGAAAAACGTTGACAGGTTCCGACATACATAATTCCTACATATTTATGTCTTAATCTTATGCGCTTCTTTTAGTGGATATCAAGGATAGAGATCTTCAAGGAACTCGATTAAAGCAGTTTAGAGAGGTTTTTTATGCATATGCGACGTATTTTGTTGGCATTTTCTTTATCAGTTTCAGCGGCTTCGGTTGCGTTCGCAGATTTAGTCAATCTAAATCAAGAAAATGGTTCAACAGATCGTATCGAGCAATTGACGCGTACTCTGGCACAGGGTGCATATACTCATCCAGATGATATCGATATTCCAGCACAGACTAAATTGAATGTTCAACTTCGTGAGAAACCAGTTGAACTGAACAATCGAACGCTTGCTCAGAAGTATGCCAATACTTCATCCAATAAAGCGGCAGCAAACAGTGCTTATTCTTGGCTAATTTCTCATCCTTTACCTAATTCTCGCGTAAGTTCAAATTACGGTGGCCGTACCATGAGTGGCCGTGCTGAAAATCATTCAGGCCTTGATCTTGCAGCGCCAAGTGGTACACCAATCTATGCAACAGGTCCAGGGATTGTGACCAAATCAGGTTGGGGCACAGGTTATGGTCAATACGTTGAAATCAATCATGGCAATGGCTATTTAACGCGCTATGCCCATGCTTCACGTCTTATTGCACGTGTGGGAGAGCAGGTGCAAGCAGGTGATCATATTGCCAACGTTGGCTGTACTGGTCGCTGTACCGGTCCACACTTACATTATGAAGTAGTAAAAGACGGTCAACGTAAAAACCCATCTACTTATTTGGCCATGTTACCTTAAGTATAGACCTGAATAACAAGAAGCATCTCTATACATAAAAACCTCCAATAAGCATTTTAAAGCGTTTAAACTGCAGGCTCTTCAAGTCAACTTGAAGGGCTTTTTGTTTTATCACTTTTAAGTTAAGTCTCATATTATCACCAACTATTATAATGATTGTATAATAAATCGCCTTTATTGACTATTTTTTGTTATGTAGTGTAATTATACGTCACCCATCATTTAGTTCCTAAATAGTACTGCTAAATCGCATTCAGCTGAGGCCATACCTGCTGAGGTCTCAAATATGGTACATATAAGAGATTAGATTAGGCTTTTAGGAACTGTAGATTATGGCGTTTTATGGCGATACAGACGCGCAAGAAACCCAAGAATGGCAAGATGCATTTGACTCTGTTTTGCAGCACATGGGCACTGAGCGTGCAGCATTTTTGTTAGAAAAACTTTATCAACGCGCAATTGCAAAGCATGTTCCTATTCAGCGTTTAAATACTCCCTACTTAAATACGATTTCTGTTGAAGAACAGCCTGCAATGCCAGGCGACCAGGACATGGAGCGCCGTATTCGCGCGCTGATCCGCTGGAATGCCTTGGCAATGGTATTACGCGCGAATAAAACCGGTGACGATCTCGGTGGTCACCTAGCGAGTTTTGCTTCTTCCGCAACCCTTTATGATGTGGGCTTTAACCACTTCTTCCGTGCCAACAGCGACAGCTTTGGCGGCGACATGATCTATTATCAAGGTCACTGTGCACCGGGTATTTACGCGCGTTCATTTTTAGAAGGCCGTTTGACTGAAGAGCATCTGAATAATTTCCGTCGTGAAGTAGGCGGTAAAGGTCTGCCATCTTATCCGCATCCTTATTTGATGCCGGACTACTGGCAGTTCCCAACCGTATCGATGGGTCTGGGCCCAATCATGTCGATTTATCAGGCACATATTCAAAAGTACCTGATGAACCGTGGCCTGATCAAAGAAGAAGATCGTAAGGTTTGGGCGTATTTGGGCGATGGCGAGATGGATGAGCCGGAAAGCCTGGGTGCAATTTCTCTGGCAGGTCGTGAAAAGCTCGACAACCTGATTTGGGTAGTAAACTGTAACTTACAACGTCTGGATGGTCCGGTACGTGGTAATGGCAAGATCATTCAGGAACTTGAGTCACTATTCCGCGGCGCAGGCTGGCGTGTGATTAAAGTTGTGTGGGGCCGTCATTGGGATCCACTACTGGATAAAGATAAATCCGGCGCACTGAAAGCAGTGATGGAAGAAGCCGTCGATGGCGATTTCCAGCGTTACCAGGTAAAAGGTGGTGCTTATGCACGTGAAAAATTCTTCGGAAAATATCCAGAAGCAGCTGAGTTGGTTAAAGACTTAAGTGACGAAGATATTGATAATCTGAACCGTGGTGGTCACGACCCGTACAAAGTCTTTGCTGCTTATGCCGAAGCATGTACGGCCAAAGGTCAGCCGACCGTGATTCTGGCGAAAACCGTGAAAGGTTATGGTTTGTCCGAGGAAATCGAAGCAGTCAACAAAACTCACCAAATCAAGAAGATGCAAATCAATTCTTTGAAATACGTGCGTGACCGTTTCAATCTTCCTTTCACCGATGAACAGCTTGAAGAAGTACCATTCTACCGTCCAAGCGAAAACTCACCTGAATTGAAATATATGAAGGCACGTCGTGAAGCTTTAGGTGGTTACCTGCCTGCACGTCGTAAAGAAAGTGAACAGCTGGCGATTCCTGGACTTTCAGTATTTGATTCGGTCTTGGCCGGTTCAAATGGTAAAGAACAATCGACCACGATGGTGATGGTGCGTTTAATCTCTGCACTTCTTAAAGAGAAAGCGATTAAAGACCGTGTTGTGCCAATCGTGCCTGATGAAGCCCGTACTTTCGGTCTGGAAGGGATGTTCCGTCAGCTCGGTATTTATGCCGCGCATGGCCAGAAATATACCCCGGAAGACCAAGAACAGCTGATGCATTACCGTGAAGCCAAAGACGGTCACATGTTGCAGGAAGGGATTAACGAAGCCGGTGCGATGAGTGCATGGGCAGCATTGGCAACCAGTTATTCAACCAATAACCTGCCAATGATTCCGATGTACATGTACTACTCGATGTTTGGTTTCCAGCGTATTGGTGATATTGCATGGGCAGCAGGCGATGCACAGGCACAAGGCTTCTTGCTGGGTGCAACTGCGGGTCGTACTACACTGAACGGTGAAGGTTTACAGCATCAGGATGGTCATTCACACATCTTGGCTAATACCATTCCAAACTGTGTTTCTTATGACCCATGTTTCGGTTATGAATTGGCAGTGATCGTGCATGACGGTTTACAACGTATGTATGTGAACCAGGAACGTGTGTTCTATTACCTGACCGTGATGAACGAAAACTACGAACATCCGGAAATGCCAAAAGGTGTTGAAGAAGGCATCAAGCGCGGTATGTACCTGCTTGAGGAAGATGAAAAAGCCACTGTTCAGTTACTGGGCTCAGGTGTGATTCTGCGTGAAGTGATCAAGGCAGCGAAGATTCTTCGTGAGGAATATCAAATTCATTCAAATGTCTACAGCGTAACCAGCTTCAATGAACTGGCACGTGACGGTATGGCATGTGAAGAATACAACCGCTTGCATCCGCTGACTGAAGATGTGAAAGAAGCATGGGTATCGAAACAGCTCCGCGGTACTGAAGGTATTGTGGTGTCTGCAACCGATCATATGCGTGCTTATAGCGAACAGATCCGTGCTTATCTTCCAGATGGCCGTCCATTCGTAGCATTGGGTACTGACGGTTATGGCCGTTCAGATACACGTGCCAACTTGCGTAGTTACTTCGGTGTCGATGCTGCCCATATTGTGGTTGCAACCCTGAAAAAACTGGCAGATGAAGGTGAAGTTGATGCGCGTCTGGTAAAAGATGCGATCTCGACTTTTGAGCTTGATACAGATCGTCCAGTGGCTTGGGCACCTCAAGAAACCCCATCTGTACATGCTGTTGCTGACTACAAAGAGGAGAACTAAGCATGCAAATTACGACTCCTGATATTGGTGTAGATAAGGCAACAGTGGCCGAAATTCTGGTCAAAGTCGGTGATACGATCGCGATTGATGACAGCATTGTATTGCTTGAATCTGATAAAGCCTCTGTTGAAGTGCCTAGCACTTCAGCAGGCGTGGTAAAAAGCATTCTGGTCAGCCAGGGTGATGAAGTCGCTGAAGGCGCGGTACTGATTGAGTTACAGGCCGAAGATGGCAACACGGATGTGGTAGAGCCACAGCAAGCAGATGCATCTGAAAAAACTTCAGAAAATACTCCGACTTCATTGCCGGATCAGGAAATCATACAGGAACTGGCGTCGCATCAGCCTAAAGCTTCTGCTGCTCCTGAGGCTCAAGCAAGCTCACAAGTGGTTGATGTACAAATCCCCGATATTGGCGTAGAAAAAGCCACTGTCGGTGAAATCCTGGTCGCTGTCGGTGATGAAATCGAGGTAGATCAAAGTATCGTAGTGGTGGAATCAGACAAGGCGACTGTTGAAGTGCCAAGTACGGTTTCCGGCACGGTGGAATCCATAGAGATTAAAGAAGGCGATACCATTAAAGAAGGTGTGGTCATTCTGAAAGTGAAAACGGCTGTTTCGGCAGCGTCAGCACAGACAGAAGCATCTCAAGCAACAGTTGCTCAAGCGGCGGCCCAAGAGAAAGCAGTTGAAGCACCACAAATGTCAGCAGCACCTGCAGGTAATGTTGAAGTGATGGTGCCTGACCTGGGTGTAGATAAGGCGGCTGTGGCTGAAATTTTGGTTCAGGTCGGTGATACGGTTGAAAAAGACCAAAGCATCATCGTGGTGGAATCAGACAAGGCGACTGTTGAAGTGCCAAGCACTACAGCCGGCGTGATTAAAGCCATTCATGTGGAACTGGGTCAAAATGTCTCTCAAGGCATTGCACTGGTAACAATTGAAGCTGAAGCGCAAGCAGCTGCTGTACCTGTTGCAGCCAAAGCAGAAGAACCTAAAGCGCCTGCTGCAAAAGCAGCATCGGCACCTGCTGCATCTTCTACTCAAACAGTCGCGACGTCGGATAATGCCGATAAGCTGACCAAAGAGCAGAGTGTGGCTAACTCGAAAGTCTATGCCGGTCCTGCTGTGCGTAAACTGGCACGTGAACTGGGCGTCGTGTTGGCAGATGTCAAAGCATCTGGCCCACATGCGCGCGTCATGAAAGAAGACCTGAAAGCCTATGTCAAAACGCGTCTTACTACGCCACAGGCGGCTCCTGTAGCCGCTGCTGCTCAAGTCGCAGGTCTACCAAAACTGCCAGACTTTAGCGCTTTTGGTGGTGTGGAAGAGAAAGCCTTGACGCGTTTGCAACAAGTGTCTATTCCACAGTTGTCGCTGAATAATTTCATTCCGCAAGTGACCCAGTTTGATGCAGCAGATATTACTGAACTCGAAGCATGGCGTAATGAACTGAAAGGCAACTTCAAGAAAGAAGGCCTGAGCCTGACCATTATGGCATTCATCATCAAAGCAGTTGCGCACTTGTTAAAAGAAGAGCGTGAATTTGCTGGTCACTTGGCCGATGATGGTAAGTCAGTATTGCTACGTAATGAGATCCATATGGGTATCGCGGTCGCAACGCCAGATGGTTTGACCGTGCCTGTGCTGCGTCACCCAGATCAGAAGTCAATTAAACAGATTGCCACTGAGCTAGGAACCTTGGGTCAAAAAGCGCGTGACAAGAAATTGTCGCCGAAAGATCTGCAAGGTGCGAACTTCACTATCACTAGCCTGGGTTCAATCGGCGGTACGGCATTTACGCCATTGGTGAACTGGCCGCAAGTGGCAATTCTGGGGATTTCTCCTGCAACCATGCAACCGGTGTGGAATGGTGAAGGCTTTGATCCACGTTTGATGCTGCCGCTTTCATTGTCCTACGATCACCGTGTGATCAATGGTGCAGATGCTGCTCGTTTCACCAACAAGCTGACCAAGCTGCTCAAAGATATCCGTACTTTATTGATCTAAAAAATCATGTATATGCCCTTTATTTTCTCTCTCTGGGAGAAATATAAAGAGGGTGTAAAGAGAAAAACCCTGCTTCGGCAGGGTTTTTTGCTGCTGCATTGAAAAATAATCTATTTGATTCTATACTTGGCGCACTTCATTGGGGAGTAGCCGCCTTTTGCGCAAAGCAGAAGGGTGATGGTCAACATATTTGCTCAACCGAGCATGGTCATCATAGCAAAGAACCAAGTCAGCTTTTCCAAGCTTTCTTTTGTTGGCAAGACCTTTGATTTACCACTCTGCAGATTTTGGCTAGCAGGAGCGGTGAGTCATTGGTATTGGATGCTAGCCAGAGAAAAACCTCATGTATGAATTCCTACTGTCGACTGCAATCGTAGCACTGGCTGAAATGGGTGATAAGACCCAACTGCTGGCATTGCTGCTTGCCGCACGTTTTCGCAAACCTGTTCCTATTTTAGTTGCCATTTTATTGGCAACGCTGATTAACCACGGCCTTTCTGCAGTATTGGGACAATGGGTGACCACGGTGATCGGGCCGGAGGTGCTACTGTGGATCGTCTCGATTGGCTTTATCGCAATGGCTGTCTGGATGCTGATTCCAGATGAACTCGGGGATGAAAATGCCAGTATCAATAAATGGCAAAAATTCGGGGTATTTGGTGCGACCTTTATTCTGTTCTTTCTGGCAGAAATTGGTGACAAAACCCAAATTGCCACAGTTGCACTGGCAGCACGTTTCGATAGCGTGTTCTGGGTCATGCTCGGTACTACTTTGGGCATGATGCTGGCCAATGCACCTGCAGTGTTTTTGGGAGATAAGCTGGCAAACAGATTGCCGATCAGCCTGATTCATAAAATTGGTGCGGCGATTTTCCTGGTAATTGGTGTCGCGACCCTAGCCCAACATTATTTCTTTTAAATTATAAAATAACAAATTACATGAATCCTGAGCTGAAAACTCGGGATTTTTTATGGTTAAAATTCTCTCAAAACATTGATAAATACTGTGATATGGCTAGTTTTATTGATTGTAAGTTTGATTAATTCCTTATATTTTATACGGGTATAAAAACGTTATTTTTATTATAAATTGGGGAATTTACATGGCTTTTGAACGCACCACATCGCAGGTTCTGTTTGATAACGGGACACATAAGTGCATCAGTTTTACCAGTCTGGTCAAAGGTGAAGGCGTTCAGGCAAATCAGTTTCTGATCATTGATCATGAGCGCGCAGCAGTACTTGATCCGGGTGGTGATTTAACCTATGTGCCGCTGACCATGGAACTGAATAAATACACCCGTTTGACCAACCTGGATTATGTCATGGCCTCGCACCAGGACCCGGATATCATCACCTCGATGCCGCGCTGGCTAGTGTATACGGACGCCAAAGTGGTGGCATCCAAGCTGTGGGCGCGCTTCTTGCCGCACTTAAACTCGGCCTTTATGAGTGACCGGATGAAAGGTAACTGGTTAGATCGATTGGTGGAGCTTCCGGATCATGGTCAAATCATCCCGTTGGGTCAATCACACATTGTGGCGGTGCCGGCGCATTTTCTGCATTCGGTGGGGAATTTCCAGTTTTATGATCCGATTGCCAAAATCCTGTTTTCAGGTGATATGGGTGCGTCCATGGTTGAAGATGCCGCCAAGCCACTGGAAAACTTTGCCGCGCATATCCCAAAAATGAAAAGCTTCCATCAACGCTATATGTGCAATAACAAGGTGATTCGTCTTTGGGTGAAAATGGTACGCAGCATGGAAATCGAGATGATTGTGCCGCAGCATGGCACACCATTTATCGGCAAAGAGCAGATTACCCAGTTTCTGGACTGGATTGAAACGCTGGAATGCGGCACTGACCTGATGGATGAAACGGTTTTTACCTGTCCTGAATAGTTCACACAAAAAATAATTTTTTTCTTGTGTGGAAAAACAACATTTTTTATATTTCTTCTCCAAAAAACTTTTTTTGATGACGAGAACTTATAAGAAATGTTGTCTCAAGTTCCAAAACCGGATGCGTGTTTAAGCTGCGGGGCGTGCTGCGCCTATTTCAGGGTTTCGTTCTATTGGGCTGAAGGTATTCATATGCCTGAGCACTATACCGAACCTGTGACAGCACTCTATTCATGTATGGCTGGAACCAATCAAAAAAATCCACGCTGTATCGCACTTGATGGCACCATCGGCCAGCAGGTCAGCTGCGGTATGTATGAGCAGCGAAGTTCATCCTGCAAAGAAGTGCAGATTGCCGATGAGCAATGCAATAAGGCTCGTGTTGCACACAATATGTTGCCCTTTGTCCAGATTGAAACTGATGAAGCCGACAATGATGACAGTTTTGAATACGTCAGCTAAATCCACCCAAAGCAGAGCTTAGGCTCTGCTTTTCACTTGATTAAAAT
The DNA here is from genome assembly GCF_019343495.1 of Acinetobacter lwoffii. Classification (NCBI taxonomy): domain Bacteria; kingdom Pseudomonadati; phylum Pseudomonadota; class Gammaproteobacteria; order Moraxellales; family Moraxellaceae; genus Acinetobacter; species Acinetobacter lwoffii. The sequence continues at coordinate 2,363,381 of NZ_CP072549.1, forward strand.
GATCGGGGTCTATTTAAAAATAGGGAACTTCATGATCGGACGTATTATTGATACTGTTTTAGCACCCACATAGATCTGTTTGTACAAAGCTTGAATAAAAAATAATTTTGCAATTGCAATGAAATTTAAGCCGATATTTGTTTATAATAGTGCACGGAAATTACCAGTGAGACTGTTATGTTGACCATCGTTCAAGACGCGTTAACCTTCGATGATGTCCTATTACTCCCTGCCTATTCTACTGTTCTTCCAAAAGATGTCTCCCTAAAGACACGTTTAACTCGTGGCATTAACCTGAATATTCCTCTTGTGTCTGCAGCAATGGATACGGTGACTGAGTCCCGTATGGCGATTGCAATGGCGCAAAATGGCGGTATCGGTATTTTGCACAAGAACATGGATATCGCTGTTCAGGCTGCAGAAGTGCGCCGTGTGAAAAAATTCGAAGCGGGTATGGTCAAAGACCCGATTACAGTGACTCCTGAAACCACAGTACGTGAACTGATTGCGCTGACTCAAGCCAACAATATCAGTGGTGTGCCCGTTGTGAAAGACGGCAAAGTGGTGGGTATCGTGACCGGTCGTGATACACGCTTTGAAACCAATCTTGAGCAGCCAGTCAGCAATATCATGACTGGTCAGGATCGTCTGGTGACGGTTCGTGAAGGCGAATCGAAAGAAAACATTCAAGCCTTATTGCAACAGCATCGTATTGAAAAAGTACTGGTGGTCAATGATCAGCAAGAGCTGAAAGGCTTGATTACGGTAACCGATTTCCGTAAAGCTGAATTGTATCCAAACAGCTGTAAAGATGATCTGGGTCGTCTGCGTGTTGGTGCTGCTGTCGGTACCGGTGCAGAAACGCCAAGTCGCGTAGAAGCCTTGGTTGATGCAGGTGTAGATGTGATTGTAGTCGATACTGCACACGGTCATTCTGCGGGTGTGATCGAGCGTGTACGTTGGGTGAAAGCCAACTATCCACAAGTTCAGGTGATTGGCGGTAACATCGCAACAGGTGATGCTGCGCTAGCGTTGCTTGATGCGGGTGCGGATGCCGTTAAAGTTGGTATTGGTCCTGGTTCAATCTGTACCACGCGTATTGTGGCGGGTATTGGTATGCCACAGATCTCCGCAATTGATTCTGTTGCCAATGCGCTGAAAGATCAGATTCCTTTGATCGCGGATGGCGGTATTCGTTTCTCTGGCGATATGGCTAAAGCGATTGGTGCGGGCGCAAGCACGATTATGGTTGGTTCATTGATGGCCGGTACTGAAGAAGCACCAGGCGAAGTTGAATTCTTCCAGGGCCGTTACTACAAAGCTTATCGTGGTATGGGTTCATTGGGCGCGATGGCGGGTGCAACAGGTTCTGCTGACCGTTACTTCCAGGACTCCAAGGCTGGGGCCGAAAAACTGGTTCCTGAAGGTATTGAAGGTCGTGTACCGTACAAAGGCCCAATGGGTAATATCGTACATCAGATGATGGGCGGCCTACGTTCTTCGATGGGTTATACCGGTTCTGCGACGATTGAAGATCTGCGTCAGAATGCCAAGTTTGTGAAAATCACTTCTGCCGGTATGTCGGAATCGCATGTGCATGATGTGACCATTACCAAAGAAGCACCAAACTATCGCGTGGGTTAATCTCTCGTGATTTAAAATTTTAAAAAGCCGTCATGCAAATGACGGCTTTTTTATTTTAGTGTAAAGTGTGACTCAAGGAAAAAAATGGGTGATATCAATCATCCGCTAAGAAGTGAGATAAAGATGAGTTATTTTGGTACGGATGGTATTCGTGGAAAGTTTGGCGAATTGCCGATTACCCCTGAGTTTGCCCTGAAACTGGGATTTGCGGCTGGTAAAGTTTTAAAACGTCATAGTAAAAAATCCAAACCATTGGTGGTTCTGGGTAAAGATACCCGTTTGTCTGGCTATATCCTGGAAGCAGCCTTGCAGGCAGGTTTAAATGCCGCTGGCGTTTATGTTCATCTTTTAGGTCCACTACCGACACCGGCGATTGCTCACTTGACCCGTGCCTTACATGCCAGCTTGGGTATTGTCATTTCCGCTTCGCATAACCCGTATTTTGATAACGGCATTAAGTTCTTCTCTGCGGAAGGTAAAAAATTGCCAGATGCTTTACAAGACGAAATTAATCAGGAACTTGAAAAAGATTTTGTGATTGAAGATACGGCGAATCTGGGTAAAAGTATCCGGGTTAAAGATGCCAACGGTCGCTATATTGAATTCTGTAAATCGACGTTCCCGTATCATCTGGATCTGAATGAACTCACCATTGTGGTGGATTGTGCCAATGGTGCAGCCTATAACGTGGGACCTGCAGTGTTCCGTGAACTGGGCGCACGTGTAATTGCGATTCACAATGAGCCGAGCGGTTTAAATATTAATGAGGGCTGTGGTTCAACGCATCCGGAAAGCTTGCAACAAGCCGTGATTCAACATCAAGCGGATTTGGGTATTGCCTTTGATGGGGATGCTGACCGTGTGGTTCTCGTAGATAAAGCCGGTAATCTGATTGATGGCGACCATATTCTTTATATTCTTGCGACTCAAAGCTCGAAAAAACCGGCAGGTATCGTCGGTACCTTAATGAGCAATATGGCGCTGGAACTGGCGCTGGAAAAAGCACAAGTGCCGTTATTACGTGCCAAAGTCGGCGACCGTTATGTATTGCAAGGTCTGGAAGAAAATGGCTGGGTAATTGGCGGTGAGCCTTCTGGTCATATTCTGACTTTAGACAAGAGCACCACAGGCGACGCCATTATTGCAGCCCTGCAAGTTTTAACCGTGATGGTTGAGCAGAAAAAAGCTCTGCATGAACTTGTGGCTGACTTTAAACTGTTGCCCAATGTCTTGGTCAATGTACGTTTAAATGCCATGTTTGATCCTTATTCAGTGCCTGCACTGGCAGCTGAATTTGAAAAAGCCGAACAGCAGCTTAAAGGTCGTGGCCGTTTATTGATTCGTAAATCTGGCACAGAACCTGTCATTCGTGTGATGGTCGAAGGCGATGATCTGGCTGAAGTCACCACACTTGCAAACAGCCTGGCAGATGCTGTGCGTGCCAATGCCGCTTAACAGGAACATAGATGATGAGTGATCTGATCAAGGATCTGAGTGAACTACGCCTGAATTATGAAAAAGGCGAGTTACAGGAACAGCAAGTCAATCCGAATCCACATATGCAGTTCCTGCAATGGTTTAACCATGCACTGGAAGCAAAATTGCATGAACCCTATGCCATGTCTTTGGCAACAGCCAATGCACAAGGTCGTCCGCATGTGCGTACGGTATTGCTACGTGGAGCGACTGAAGCGGGTTATGACTTTTATACCAACTATGATAGTCAAAAAGGTCTGGATCTGGCTGAAAATCCTTATGCCGAACTGTTGTTGTACTGGCAGGATCAGGAGCGCCAGATTCGTATTTCAGGTCGTGTAAAGAAAATATCGGAAGAAGAATCGACCGATTATTATCATAAACGTCCACGAGAAAGCCAGATTGCTGCACATATCAGTACCCCGCAAAGTGGCGTCGTGGCCAGTCGTGAGGAATTGCAGCAACGTTTTTGGGATTTGCATACCCAGGTCGCGAATCACCAACAGTTGGACAAGCCGGTATTCTGGGGCGGTTATCGTCTAGAACCCGATTATTATGAATTCTGGCAGGGTCGTCCCAACCGTTTGCATGACCGTTTAAGTTATCGCAAAACCGATGCCGGCTGGACTTTAGAGCGCTTAATGCCATAACCATGCAAAAACTGGAAATCAAACAACGTCCATTGCTGACACGCCCTGAAAATTTACCGGGCGTCCCTGCATTTGTGGCCGAGATTCTGGCTCGTCGTGGGGTGGAATCCGAGCAGGAACTTGAGCTCAAGCTGAAGCATTTGCTGGCACCGACCATGAAAGGCTTGCCTGAAGCCATTCAATTGATGGATCAGGCGATTGATCATGGCCAGAAAATCGTGATTGTCGGCGATTATGATGCCGATGGCGCGACCAGTACTGCACTCATGGTGCTGGCACTGCGCGATATGGGCGCCAATGTTGAATATCTGGTACCAGACCGTTTTAAATATGGGTATGGATTGACGCCCGCAATTGCAGATCTGGCCTTTGTCAATTTCACGCCTGATTTACTGATTACCGTGGACAATGGCATTTCCAGCCATGACGGAGTAAAACAGGCGCAGGATCATGGCATGCAGGTGATCATTACTGATCACCATCTGACGACCAAGCCGACACCAAAAGCCGAAGCCGTGGTCAATCCCAATCAGCTCGGTTGCGACTTTCCAAGCAAAGCACTGGCTGGGGTCGGGGTGGCTTTTTATATACTGGCCAATCTGTCTACCCATCGCAAGAAACTTGGAAAATCCTCTACGGTAATTACCAATTATCTTGATCTGGTGGCACTCGGTACTTATGCCGATGTCGCGAGTCTGGACTATAACAACCGGATTCTGGTCGATGCAGGGTTGAAACGGATCCAGCAAGGGTTATGCCGAGCAGGAATCAGTGCGCTACTTGATATTGCAAAGCGTGATCCTGCTGGTCTGAAAGCTCAAGATTTGGGCTTTGTTTTAGGCCCACGGATTAACGCGGCTGGACGCATGGAAACCATGGATATCGGGATCGAATGTTTGCTGGCTCCTGATCTGACAACTGCTTATCCACTGGCTGAACAGCTGAATCAGCTCAATGTCGAACGCCGTCAGGTGGAAGGTAAAATCAAGCAGGAAGCCTTGCTTGAGCTGGATAAAATCCAGTGGGATGCCACTGAACTACCTGCTGCGTTGATCATGTTTGAACAGCATTGGCATCAGGGAGTGATCGGGATTGTAGCAGGGCGTTTAAAAGAGCAGTTCCATCGTCCGAGTATTGTTTTTGCCGCGGATCAGGATGGGATTCATATCAAAGGTTCGGCGCGTTCGATTGAAGGTATTCATATTCGTGATGCGATTGAACAGGTGGCAGAGCAATATCCTCATTTAGTCAGTCATTTTGGTGGCCATGCAGCAGCAGCCGGTTTAACCCTGAAAAAAGAAAATTTCGTCGAGTTTAAGCAGGTCTTTGAAGTACTGATTGGTGCGATGGATGAGGACTTATTCACTGCGACTTTATGGACTGATGGAGAGCTACCAGCTTCTGCTTTTCACATTGAAACAGTCGATTTATTACAGAATTTAAGTCCATGGGGGCAAAAATTCCCCCAACCGATTTTTGATGGTGTGTTCAAAATCATGGACTATCGTTGGCTCAAAGATGTGCATCTTAAATTACGTGTGGCATTGGAGAATGAGCAGGTCGTGGATGCAATCGCCTTCAATGCAGCGGATAAATATGACTTTGATCCGATGAAAGATACGCGCTTGGTTTATGAGCTGGATAAAAATATCTTTAATGGTAATGTCAGCTTGCAAATGCGGATTATCCATTTGGAACAATAGGCCATAAAAAAAACCGCTCGGGTGAGCGGTTTTTTTGCTTTTAATCGGAGGGATTAGAAGCGGAAAGTACCGTTAATACCGAAAGAGTCAGCACCGTCAGTAGTTGTGTAGTTAACGCCAGCTGCAATTGCAGGGGTAAAGAATTTTTGAGTACGAACACTAAAAATAGTATCTGATTCATCAGCAGTAGAGTCAGCAAAAGAAACACCAACGCTAAGTGTAGGATCAATATAAAGATCAGCAGCTAAACGATAAGCAGTTTCATCACCGAAATATGTTACTCCCTCGAAATTAGTAAAATGATTACCAATTTGAGTCACATATTTAGCTCGCAAAGAAACAGCGGTGTCTTCACCTACAGCTACACCGTAACCAAGGGTGCTAGCAAATCCAATTTTAGAAGCAAGCATAGGATCTACACTTTCTTTAGCAACTCCTAGAGCCAACAATAACCCATTAACTGGTAAGTAACCAGCTTCTAAAGAATAGCCAGTAGTGTCATCAGATTCATCATAAGTAAACCCAGGAGCACGTGCGCTAGCTGTATAATCCACTTGGTTTAAACTACCAGAAATATAAAATTGAGAGTTAGGAATAAAGAATTCACCATTAACACCAATAATCTCAAACTCTTCTTCTGCATTAATACCAGCTTCGCTCAATTCATTTTGAGCATTAACGTATCCTAAACCAATATTACTAGCTTTATTTAAAAAGGCAGCTTCAGCTAGAGGAGCATTTTTAGTATTTACGGTATTTAAGTAGTATTTACCGTTAACAAAAAATAAATCCCCATCAGAGTCAAGTTCAAATCCACCTAGATTATTTTCAAAGTCAGTGTTTTCATACCCAACATTAAGTTCAGTTTGGTAAGCATGTGCAGTTCCCAAGCCAGCAAGAAGTGCTGTAGCAAGAGCAAGTTTCTTAAGCATTTAGGTTTCTCTCTTTGTTATAAAAATATGACTGTTTGATGAACAGTTGTAACAAATTGTACAGTTTATATTCGCTCCGTCAATGTGCAAAAAATACCTAAATGCTTGTTAAGAGTGCAATAAAAAAACCCATCCGAGGATGGGTTTCTATGCATGACTAACTTTTGGTTTTAGATTAGAAGCGGTACTTCGCTGCTACACCAAAGGTATTGTAGTCATTGTTAAACTGTTCGCCAAAGCCGACACGGCCTTCTAAGCTCACTTGCTGGTTAATGAACTTACGTGCATTGATACCAAATTCGCTCTTGTCGGTAATATCATTATTGTGATAATCAGCACCGACACTCAAGGTTTTGTCGATGAAATAATCTGCTGCCAGATTGTATTCATCTAGATCACCAAACGCTGCACCTGCTTCCAGGTTGATATCTTTACCATTGCTTAATGTCGTCACATATTTAGCACGAAGTGTTGGATCTACGCCATCATCATTGTCGTTATCCCAACCTTTCACACCAGCCGCAATCAATAGACCTGGCGCTGGCAGATAACCGACTTCAGCTGCATAGGTGGTTAAATCATTTTCTAGATCATCATTGTCCTGCAGATCATGGCCATTGACGTTACCGCTTAAGTAGAAGTCAGAATTCGGTACGAAGTACTCTGCACCTACGCCATAACGATGCGCTTCAGAATCACCAATTTCATTATATTGATATTGCGCACTCACGTTGCTAGCACGATCAAGGAATGCTGCTTCTGCTAATGGTGCATTACGTGTTTGAACTGGATTGAAGTAATATGTACCATCAACGCCGAAAGAACCGCTAGTTCCACCGTTGTCAGGATCAACCACTCCTGCTGATGCACCAATTTCTGCTTGGTAAGCATGTGCTGCTGTACCAGTCATTGCTATTGCTGAAAGTAGTGCCGAAGTAATCGCTAATTTTTTCATGGTTACTACCCCTCAAATCGTGAGTTAAAAACATTACACTTTTTGTTACAACTTTCAGTCTAGAGCAATTCCAAAGATCGTCAATCAAAGGAAAGTTACAGTAATGTGAATAGCGTAATCTTGTGTAATTTTTTCTGAACAAGTGACTGAATAATAAAATTAAATTTATAATGTAGTGTTTTATTAAAAGTGTGTAGATATTGTGGAATCTATTGAATTCGCTGATTTTTTATACAGACCAATAAGAAATCCTAAATTATAAAATCAATTGCAAAATTATATTTCGGTCATAAAACGGGGCTAAAAAGCCGATAAAAATTTCGGATAAAAAGACGCAAAAGAGTCTATGAGATGTTGAAAATTGGATGAGGGAAATACAGGTCTAAATGCTCAAGATATTCGAGCTTTAGACTGAATGGATCGTTAAAATAGCGGAAATAGACTGTGCTATAATATCGGGCTAAGAATTTTGTGCCTAATTTTGATTGAGAGTAATTCACGTGGAAATTAATCCGTATCTAAACCAATTAAAAGACTTAAACGAACGTGGTCAAACACTACGGGGGTATCTTTGACTACGATCTGAAAAAAGAGCGTTTAGAAGAAGTCCTGCGTGAATTAGAAGATCCAACGATCTGGAATGATCAGAGTCGTGCTCAAGCAATGGCCAAAGAAAAAGGCGAGCTTGAAAATGTATTAAATGTGCTGGATCGCTTAAGTACCCAGCTTGAAGATGCACAGGCTTTGCTTGATCTGGCGGTTGAAGCGGATGATGAAAGCTTGCTAGAAGACGTACAGGCTGAACTGAGCACGGCTGAAGAAGAACTGGCCAAGCTTGAATTTCGCCGTATGTTCAATAATCCGATGGATCCAAACCCTTGCTATCTTGAAATTCAAGCTGGTTCAGGCGGTACAGAAGCACAGGACTGGGCGTCTATGTTGCTACGTATGTATTTACGCTGGATTGAACGTCATGGCTTTAAAGCAGAAGTGATGGAAGAATCTGATGGCGATGTTGCCGGGATTAAATCTGCGACGATTCGTGTGGAAGGTGAGTACGCCTATGGCTGGTTACGTACCGAATCTGGTGTACATCGTTTAGTGCGTAAGTCGCCCTTTGACTCGGGCAACCGTCGTCATACCTCGTTCTCTGCCGTGTTTGTGTCACCGGAAGTTGATGACAATATCGAAATTGAAATCAATCCGTCCGATGTTCGTACCGATACTTATCGTGCATCAGGGGCGGGTGGTCAGCATATTAACAAAACAGATTCTGCCGTGCGTTTAACCCATGCACCGACCGGAATTGTGGTGGCCTGTCAGAACCAGCGTTCACAACATGCCAACCGTGACCACGCCTGGAAGCAGTTACGTGCCAAACTTTATGAGCTCGAGATGAGCAAACGTAACGAAGCGGCACAAGCACTGGAAGATTCCAAGTCTGATATCGGCTGGGGTAGCCAGATCCGTTCTTATGTCCTGGATGATTCACGTATTAAGGATTTGCGTACAGGTGTGGAAAATTCCAATACTGGCGCAGTTCTGGACGGTGATCTGGACAAATTTATCGAAGCAAGCTTGAAACAGGGCTTGTAAGAAGTTGTTTAAATAGCTGGCGTAACCAAGCTTGTACAGATTGTGACTCTTATATCTAAATTATTCGATATATAAATCGTAAAAATACGATATAATGGTCGCAGATGCTGAATAAAGTTTCGTTGCGCCACTGATTGTGATGTGCCTATGGACCTTGATCTAATTTTTAAAGCCTTAGCCAATCCGACCCGTCGACAAATTCTGGAGTGGTTAAAATCTCCGGAGCAATATCTGTCTGCGGAAGAGTGTGGTGGCTTTCAACGTGGGGTCTGTGCAGGTCAAATTGAACGTTTGGGCCAGGTTTCCCAGTCCACCATGTCCAATCATTTGTCTGTATTACAGCAGACTGGCCTGATCACTGCGACCAAGCATGGACAGTGGTCATATTTCTCCCGCAATGAAACTTTGATTCAACAATTTATCGAACACCTACAACAACACCTTTAACAGGTGGGAGTAACGATGGCTGAATTAAATTCTCCTTTAACGCTCGGTGCGTTAGAGCTTAAAAACCGTGTCATCATGGCGCCGCTGACCCGTAACCGCGCAACTGCTGATCGCGTTCCAACCCCAATGATGGTTGAGTACTATGCGCAACGTGCAAGTGCTGGCCTGATTATTTCTGAAGCCACAGTGATTTCTGAAGAAGCCAATGGCTATTTAAATACTCCAGGATTGTTTACCGATGCTCAGGTCGAAGGCTGGAAAAAGGTCACTCAAGCGGTTCATGAGAAGGGCGGTCTGATTGTTGCCCAGCTTTGGCATGTTGGTCGTGTATCGCATCCGGATCTGTTAAATGGTGAAACACCAGTCTCTGCAAGTGCAGTACAACAGGCGGGTCATGTCAGCTTGTTACGTCCAAAACGTCCTTATGTGTTGCCGCGTCCGCTGGAAATTTCGGAAATTCATGCCATTACCGAGCAATATAAGCAAGCCGCGATTCGTGCTAAAGAGGCCGGTTTTGATGGTGTTGAATTACATGCTGCCAATGGTTATCTGATTGACCAGTTCTTGCAAAGCAAAACCAATCAGCGTGAAGATGAATACGGCGGTTCAGTGGAAAATCGTACACGTTTCCTGCTAGAAGCAACTGATGCACTGATTGAAGTATGGGGCGCAGATCGTGTAGGGGTGCATTTTGCGCCGCGTTGTGATGACCATGACATGGGCGACAATGATCCACGTGAAACATTTGGCTATGCCATGGAGCAGCTGGGTAAGCGCAAGATTGCCTTCTTCTTTACCCGTGAATATCTGGCAGAAGACAGTATTTCTGAATATATGAAACAGCGCTCAAATGGAGTGCCTTATATTGCCAATATGCAACTAAGTCGTGAAGATGCGATTGAGCTGTTGGCATCAGGCAAGGCTGATGCGGTGGCTTTTGGTAAGGCTTATATTGCCAATCCGGATCTATACGAACGTCTGCTCGAAGATGCGCCGCTGAATGAACTGAAGCTGGAAAATATGATCGGAACCAATGTCGCGGAAGGCTATATTGATTATCCGACATTGGCTGAAGCAGAAGCTTTAACTACAGTAGAATAATCTAAAAATGAGCCACATTGATTAACATGTTGATGTGGCTCTGCTATATTCTGCCCATTGAATCTTTGGACAGGGGCGCAATGTGGCCACTCCATTTTGGTATAACGCAGCCTTGGCGCTGGTTAAACCCTTATATCAATCGCGTATCCGTAAACGTGCGACCGATCCTGAACAATTACAACAAGAACTGACAGAACGTTTCGGCCCGTTTCAGCCACCCAAAAACCTGCATGCCATCTGGTTTCATGTGGTGTCGGTGGGTGAAACCAATGCTGCCCAACCGTTAATTGAACATTATTTAAAACTTGGCCATCCGGTGCTGGTCACCAATACCACCAAAACCGGTCAGGCACGCGCTAAATCACTTTTTTTAAAAGCGCCTTATCTCGATTTGTTTCAAGCCGTGTATTTGCCTGCTGACCAGAAAACTTTAATTCGTGAATTTTATCAAAAATATCAGCCGAAACTTTTATTGCTGATGGAAACCGAGCTTTGGCCGAATCTGCTGGATCAGGCACCTCAGTTCAATATACCAAGTGTATTGTTGAATGCGCGTCTGTCTGAAAAATCTGCCAAAGGTTATGCCAAGGTCAAAGGTTTGACTAGAGGCATGCTCAAGAATTTAACTGGTCTTTTGGCACAGGATACAGCCACCCAGCAACGTTATATCCAGTTAGGAATAGCAGCCGAAAAAACACAGGTTTTGGGCAATATCAAATTTGATATTATTGCGCCCGAGCACTTTATCCAGCAGGCAGCTCAGTTAAAACAGCAATGGTCTTTAGCAGGTCATAAAGTTATTACGCTGGCCAGTACTCATGCTCCTGAAGAAAAAGAAATTCTGAGTGCTTTAAAAGCTGCTTTAGAGGCTGATCCTAAGTTGGTCTGTATTGTAGTGCCGCGTCATCCGGAACGTTTTGATGAGGTGTTTCAGGCGACACAGTTACTAGGTTTAACAACCCGGCGCCGTAGTTTGGGGCAACATATTGAGGCAGATACCCAGGTTTATCTGGCCGACTCTATGGGTGAAATGTGGCTTTGGTATGCTTTGAGTCAGGCATGTTATGTGGGTGGTTCTTTAAATGAACCAGGTGGTGGACATAATATTCTGGAGCCGATTGCGCTGCATGTGCCGACTGTTTTAGGCAAAAACTATTTTAATTTTCAGACCATCGTGGATGAGTTTGTTCAGGCAGACGCAGTCGCAGTAGTACAGGATGCCCAGCAGGCTGCAGAGGTATTACTGGAACTTTTGCAAGATCCGCTCAAGGCGGAAAATTTGAATGCAGCAGCGCAGCAAATTATGCAATTAAATACGGGGTCACTTGCCAAGCATATTCAGGTGATTGATCAGTATCTCTAAGTGTGTGCTAGTCATATTCTCAATCTACCTTTCTGAGACAACTGGTCATTCGTAGAAGATTTCTACTTTTAAGGGATTAAAAGTAGCAAAAATCCTTTGCGGTACTGAAGGTACTTCCTGTACCTCAGTACCGCGGGCAACATCCATGTCGCCACACACGATTTCAAATTTGGCGATAATACCTAATTTGAATATTTTGCATGTTAATGTTTTGGTTTTATCTTCCTTATGAATATCGTCCTGCTTGACCCACGTCAAACCGAAACTGAACTTTGGTCCATTACCTCAACTCGGCAACTGGAACATTTACAGCAGCATTTGCAGATCCAGGTGGGAGATACGTTAAAAGTCGGAATTCGGGAAGGTCTGCGTTACCTGACTGAGATTGTCGAAATCTCTGAAAAAGCAGTGCGCTTGAAACCGCTGCAAGAAGAAGCTGTTCCAGAAAAATTGCCAGTGACTTTAATTGTGGCCTTGCCACGTCCGAAAGTACTGCGCCGTCTGATCATGGACAGTGTCACTTTGGGCGTTGAAAAAATCATTTTACTGCATAGCTATCGCGTCGATAAAAGCTATTGGCAAACCCCATTTTTACAGCAGTTAAATCATTATATCGAGCTGGGACTGGAACAGGCAGGCGATACGATTGCTCCGAAAATCGAGCTATATAAACGCTTTAAACCCTTTGTTGAAGATATCTTGCCGGGTTTGATTAGTACGGATGGTCCGGCTTATGTGGCACATCCTTATGCAGAGCAAGCGATGCCATTTGCGATTGAGCATCCCTGTACGATTATTATTGGTCCGGAGGGTGGATTTATTCCATATGAAGTTGATTTACTCATAAAAAACGGCTGCCAGGCTGTGAGATTGGGCAACCGTATTATCCGTACAGAAACTGTGATTCCTTATGTTTTAGGTCGACTGTTTAGCACGTGCTGAAGCTTCTTCATTGCCCTCACCACGATAGACTTTAACTTCCTGTACCGGATAAGGAATCGAAATATTATGCTCGGCAAAAGCCTGAATTACCCGTTCCTGCACCGCACTGATTGAAGTTCCGGTGCCGGTTTCAGTGGTATCGACCCACCAGAAAGCTTTTAGGGTAATAGAAAAGTCAGCCAGCGCCGTTACGTTGACACTAAAGCCTGGCTGGCTCAGGATGGTTGGATCTTTATCTAAAATAGCGGTGATCAGGTCCTTGGCTTTCTGGATGTCATCTTCATAGCCGATGCCCACCACGAATTCGCAGCGGCGACGGGTATAGGCAGTATTCACCGTGACCGCACTGGTGTAGACCGTGGCATTCGGAATGACAATACGACGGCCATCTGGTGAACGTAAGAAGGTCGCACGAATCTGGATATCTTCAACCGTACCTTCCATGCCATTCACGATAATGTCATCGCCAATCTTGAACGGTTCACTGAGCAGAATCAACACGCCAGAGAGCAGGTTCTGGAAAATATCCTTGAAGGCAAAACCGATCGCGACCGAACCAATTCCGAGGGCACTCATCAGCTGACCCGGGGTAAAGCCAGGAACAGCAATCACCAGTCCAATCAGAATACCAAAGAAAATAATAAAGGTACTGCCGACACGGTTGAGTACCAACACCAGATTCTGGCGGGTATAAGAACGGTTTTCCAAAGTTTTACGTACGAAAAACTTGAAGACTTTGGAGAGTAACCAGAAAATCGTAATCACGATCAGTGCGATACAAAAATAAGGCACACGCTCCCAGAAGCCCTCCATGATCTTGTCAATGGTGCTGTAAGCATCATTATACTTGGCGGTATGTTCAATCACGGTCTGGGTCGTTTTCTCAGTTGCCTGATGTAACAACTCCGTGGTGCCCTCAGTTACCTGGCTTAAGGTATTGTTTTGCTCTGCCACAAAAATTCCACAATTCAAATTTCGCCTATTTTGCCTGATGTTCAGCAAAAAATTAATAAGGACTCGAAGTCACCAGTAGATAATTTTAAAAATAACGGCGCTGTTGTTAAAAGTATTTGGTGGTTTTTTGCATCATTTCCGTGGGGGTAGGGGTTTGTTCTTCACCGCTCATATAACTGAATAAAGCGATAGATCCCAACAAGCTAAGCAGGGTCAGGATAATCATCAGCCAGGCCAGAATTTTTTCCCAGAGCAAGGTCATCCGTGCCGGGCCATACTGATTAGTGCCTCGATCGCCCGAACCAAAAACGATATAAAGCCATACAAAAATGTTTACTAGCGGCAGCAAAAATAATAGCGCCCACCAGCCACTGCGGTTCATATCATGCAAACGGCGAACGGTCACCACTAAAGCGAAATACACATAGACCAGAACCATGGTCAGTACAACAATACTGGCCAAGCCTTGCAATGAAATCAGCCAGTTGGGATCTAGGGAATGGGTAGAAATATTCACAATATCAATACTGAGACCCAGTGCGATACTGCCAAATAAAAAAATGAAATACAGAAATGCCGACCAGGCAATAAAGCTCAAGCGTCCGAAGCGGCCTTTCATCGACAGGGGATGATCGGTTGCGGGCAATGCAGGCGGGCTAAAGTAGGGAGATTCAGGCGATTTCATAAAGTGTATCCTGCTAAATCAGATGAAATAACCACAAGCGGTCAGTTTTATTTTTAAGGACTGTGCTACAGATCATACACAGTTGCGCAGAAGATTCTGTACTGTAAGTTGTGGTTTATTTTGATTGAATTTGTATAAATAATCTACGACGAAAGCATGATTGCCGGATTTGAAATAAGCAGGCCATACTGCCATTATGCATAAAAAACAATCAACAACGCCGCATTAACCTCTCGTGATGAGATAGAACAAAATCAAGGAAGTGACCTATGCAAGAGATCTATCCAGTACCCGAAGAATTTAAAAAAACAGCACGTACGCTTGAAGACCAGTACTTCGAACGTTATCAGTATTCTATAGAACAGCCAGATAAATTTTGGGCAGAACAGGCGCAACGTCTGGACTGGATCAAGCCCTTTACCCAAGTCAAAAATACCAGTTTTAATAAAGACGATTTTAAAATCGAATGGTTTGCTGATGGTCAGCTCAATGTCAGTGCCAACTGTCTGGATCGGCACCTGAAAGAACATCCTTATAAACCGGCGATCATCTGGGAAGGGGATCATCCTTCGCGGCACAAGATTATTTCCTTTGCCGAACTGCATGATGAAACCTGCCGTTTTGCCAATGTGTTGAAGAAAAATGGCATCCAGAAAGGCGACCGGGTCATGCTGTATATGCCGATGGTTTCTGAAGCTGCGATTGCTATGTTGGCCTGTGCCCGGATCGGGGCGGTGCATTGCGTGGTATTTGGTGGTTTCTCGCCAGATTCTTTGGCCAGCCGGATTGAAGACTGTCAGGCGAAAATGGTGATTACTGCGGATTCCGGCATGCGCGGCGGTAAGGCCATTCCACTGAAAGCCAATGTCGATGAAGCACTGAAACTGGCGGGTACAGACTCGATTCAAAATGTAATGGTGGTACACCGCACCGGTAACCCAATTGAAATGCAGGAAGGACGTGATCTGTGGTATCACACGGAAATTATGTCAGTGAATGACATCTGTCCACCCGAACCGATGAATGCCGAAGATCCGCTGTTTATCCTGTATACCTCAGGTTCCACCGGCAAGCCCAAGGGCGTGATGCATACCACTGGCGGTTATCTGACCTATGTGAATTGCACCTTCCGTGAAGCATTTGATATCAAGCAGGATGATGTATTCTGGTGTACCGCAGATGTGGGCTGGATCACCGGGCATTCCTATGTACTGTATGGGCCACTTTCGAATGGTACCACCACCGTGATGTTTGAAGGTGTGCCGCAATATCCAAGCTGGGCGCGTACTGGACATATTGTTGATAAGCATAACGTGACCATTCTCTATACTGCACCGACCGCGATCCGCGCCATGATGCGTGAGGGCGATGCTTTTGTACGGGAAAGTGACCGTAGCAGCCTGAGAATTTTAGGATCGGTCGGTGAGCCAATTAATCCGGAAGCCTGGAACTGGTACTACACCGTGGTCGGTGAAAGCCGCTGTCCCGTCATCGATACCTGGTGGCAAACCGAAACTGGCGGTTTTATGATTACGCCATTGCCGGGTGCGACTGATTTAAAACCAGGTTCTGCGACACGGCCTTTCTTCGGGGTACAACCGGCTATTGTCGATGCCGATGGCAAGGAACTGGAGGGTGAAGCTGAGGGAAATCTGGTGATTAAGGATTCCTGGCCGGGTCAGATGCGTACCATTTGGGGAGACCCGGAGCGTTTTATTGAAGCTTATTTCTCTACCTATCCCGGTACTTATTTTACCGGAGATGGGGCGCGTCGCGATAAAGATGGTTATTACTGGATTACCGGCCGGGTGGATGATGTCCTGAATGTATCCGGACACCGTTTAGGTACTGCAGAAATTGAAAGTGCACTGGTGGCGCATGAATCGGTAGCAGAGGCCGCTGTAGTCGGTATGCCGCATGATATTAAAGGTCAGGGAATTTGTGCCTTTGTGACCTTACAGGCTGATGTTGCCAGTTCAGATCAATTACGTGGAGAACTGGTCAGCTGGGTACGCAAGATTCTCGGGCCAGTGGCGACTCCCGATGCCTTGCACTGGGCACCGGCCTTGCCGAAAACCCGTTCCGGCAAAATCATGCGCCGGATATTGCGAAAGATTGCAGCCGATGAGCTGGATAGTCTCGGAGATACTTCGACCCTGGCTGAACCGCAAGTGGTGGATCATCTGATCGCAGAGGTACAGCGTAATAAAGCTTAAATTTAAACTTTTTAAATACCGGCATCCTGCCGGTATTTTTATATCGGGAATAAGCTCTGCATGCTTTCGGATATAGTGACAGGCTGCAATCTGCTAAGCTCGAGCCATGCTGAATATAGGTCCAAAAACAATGAATATACGACAATCATATCTCGATCAGTCGCCCTTAGAGATTGCCCGGGAACTGGCTGAAACTTTTGCCCAAACTGCAGCAGAACGGGACAAACAGGGGGGTAATCCCAAAGCCGAGCGTGACCTGATTCGTCAGAGTGGCTTGCTTGACCTGTCCATTCCAAAACAGTACGGCGGTCAGGGTGCCGACTGGCAGACCATTTTTAGCACCATTCAGACCATTGCCCAAGTCGACAGTTCATTGGCCCATGTCTACGGCTTTCACCATTTGCTGATTGCGACCGTTCAATTATTTTCTCAACCTGAACAATATGGTGCGTGGTTTGAACAGACTGCCCAAAATAATCTGTTTTGGGGTAATACTCTAAATCCACTGGATCGTCGTACCACAGCCATAAAAGTTTCAGAAAACAAATATATTTTCCATGGTGATAAAAGCTTCTGCTCGGGTTCGATCGATTCAGATATGTTGTTGTGTTCGGGCTATAACGAAGCCGGAAAATTGCTGATAGGTGTGATTCCGACCCAGCGAGAGGGTGTGAGTTTTCTGGGTGACTGGAACAATATAGGCCAACGCCAGACCGACAGTGGTACCAGCCATTTTGAGCAGGTCAACATTCATGAAGATGAATTGCTGTTAAATCCAGGTCCACTGAGTACGCCGTATTCCAGTCTACGGCCTTTGATTGCCCAGCTGATTTTCGTGCATCTGTTTTTGGGCGTGGCAGAAGGAGCATTTGAAATCGCCAGACAGGGCGTACAGACCCAAAAAGCCTGGTCCAAATCACTGACAGACGATGCGGTGAATGATCCTTTTATCCAGAAGCATTTCGCTGAGTTTTATGTACAACTGGAAGGGGTACGCTTACTGGCAGATAAAGCGGTTCAGGCTTTACAGGCAGCCTGGGAGCTTGGGAATGATTTAAGTGCTGAACAGCGCGGTGAAGTCTCGGTTGCCATTGCCACAGCCAAAATTGCCGCAACCAATACCTCTCTCTATATTACCCAGAATATTTTCCAGGTGATGGGTGCGCGGGCCACCACTGCCAAGCTCAATCTGGACCGTTTCTGGCGCAATGTCCGCACTCAGACCTTGCATGATCCGGTAGATTATAAATATCAGGAAGTGGGCGAATGGGTGCTGACCGGAAAAGTGCCTGATCCAAGTTTTTATTCCTGATCTGAAAATAAAACAGCCTCTTTAACGGAGACTGTTTTATTCGGGATGAAAAAGTTTGGTTTTAAATATGCTTAAACGCTTCAATCGCCCGTATACGAGAAGACTTTAAATCCACGATCGGTTTCGGATAATCCAGTTCAAGATCCGGATTTTTGGCATAAGGTTCATGAATAAATTTAGCATTCAGATGCGCCAGTTCCGGCACCCATTGACGGATATAATCCCCATTCGGATCAAACTTTTGTGACTGGCTGACCGGGTTAAAAATCCGGAAATAGGGCACGGCATCCATGCCGGTCGAAGCACACCATTGCCAACCGCCATTGTTCGCCGCCAGATCACCATCAATCAGATGCTGCATGAACCAGCTTTCTCCCAAGCGCCAGTCAATCAGCAGGTTTTTACATAGAAACATCGCAGTAATCATGCGCACCCGGTTATGCATCCAGCCAGTGGCCCGCATTTGCCGCATGCCGGCATCGACAATTGGAATCCCGGTTTGTCCTTGTTGCCAGGCAGCCAAATTATCCGGTGCATTGCGCCACTGGATGTTATCGGTATTTTCCTTAAAAGGCCGATGCCTAGATACACGGGGAAAATCAAACAGGGTATGCAGATAAAACTCGCGCCAGAGCAGTTCATCCAGCCAGGTCTGCTGACCGATATCATCAATCTGGAAATAACTGTCCTTAAACAGGGTCTGCATACATTGACGGATCGAGAGAATACCGATATTCAGATACGGTGACAGGCGGCTGGTACCATCGACTGCAGGTAGCTCTCGCTCGGTTTTATAGTGAGCTATTTTATCCTCGATAAAATCATCGAGCAGCTCAAAGGCAGCTTGATCTTCTGCAGGCCAGAGCTGGGCAGCATGATCAACCTTATAATCAGCCGCAAATTTTTGCAGATTAAAGCTGGTCAGCTGGTCTGGTAATTCAAACGGATCTTGAGGCTGAATGGCAGGATAGCAGCCCGGTATATTCTGAATCAGTCGTTCATAGCACTTTTTCTTGAATGCGCTATAGATCTGATAGGGCTGATTGGACTGATTGCGGATACTGGTCAGTGGAAACAGGCTGCGATCATGATACAGCTCGACCCGGATCTGCTGCTGTTCCAGCACCTGCTGTAGCTGTGCATCACGTTGCAGTTCATTCACGCCCACTTCAATATTGGCATGTAGCGTATCAATCTGCAGTTTTTGGCACAGGCTTAGCATTTCGGCAGGCAGGTTTTGCCATAAGGGAACATTTAAAATGATTAACGGAATATTCAGCTGCGCTAACTGCTGCTTTAAGATAATGAGTCGACGCAGATAAAAATCGATTTTAATCCGGGCATCCTGATGCAGCTTCCATTGTTCGGGAGAGAGAACCACGAGAGCAAAACAGGGTCCTTGCTGGGTGGCATGCCAAAGCGCGGCATGATCATGAATGCGGAGGTCTTGACGAAACCAGATCAGTTGCATTGTTAAAATTCTTGGAAAGTCGTTAGTGCAGAATTTTAAGGAATTGCTGGTCTCAAACCTAGCCAGACAACAATTTTATCACATAAAAAAATCCCCCAAGCCGAGCCTTGAGGGAGGGAGTGAGTCTGCTGAGATTTATTGGAAGGATTATACGGGCTCAGCTTCTTCTTGCTGTACAGGCGTTGCCTGTTGTGCTTCAAGCTCACGGACCAAAGGCAGCACCTTCTGGCCAAAATATTCGACTTCTTCAATAAAGTGCAAAAAGCCTGACAGAATCAGATCTACGCCCACTTTTTTTAGTTCGATAATCCGTTCAGCAATCTGCTGCGGTGTTCCGATCAGATTGGTGCGGAAACCATCATTGTATTGCACCAGATCTTCAAAGGTGGATTTGGCCCAGTTGCCTTCACCTTCCTGACTTGCTGCGCCGGCTTCACGGGTGGCTTCACCAAAAGATTTTACCGCCTGCACGTTGGCCTTGCTAATGATTTCCTGCAAGACGGCCTGCGCTTCTTCCTTGCTATCCCGTGCAATCACAAAGGCATTCACGCCAATTCTCACCGAGTGATGATTCGCTTTGGCTTTTTCGCGAATATCATCAATCTGTTTTTTCAGCTCTTCGGGGGTATCGCCATTGGTGAAGTACCAGTCAGACACACGCGAAGCCATATCACGTGCTGCCCGGGAACTGCCGCCCTGAAAGATTTCTATATGAGGCTTCTGCAATGGTTTAGGACTCAGGGTATAGTCTTTGAATTGATAATATTTACCTTCAAAATTAAAGTTATTCTGGCTCCAGACTCCTTTCAGGCTACGGATAAACTCTTCCGAACGGGCATAACGCTCGTCATGTTCCGGCCATTCTTCACCAATCGCATCAAACTCACCGCGGAACCAGCCACTCACTACATTGATCGCGATCCGGCCATTGCTCAGATGGTCAATGGTTGCCAGCTGTTTGGCAGCCAGTGCTGGCTTCCATGGACCCGGTAGAATCGCGGCAATGACTTTCAGACGTTCAGTTTTGGCTAGAATGCCATGACTGAAGCTCACCGATTCATGCTGGTTTTCTGCGTTATAGCCGGCAGTAAAACGGATCTGGGTCAGGGCATAATCAAAGCCTGCCTGTTCAGCCGTTTGTGCCAGACGCACGTTATAATCATAGCTCCAGTCGGTGCGCTGCTCGATGTTACTGACCACCAAGCCGCCACTGACATTCGGCACCCAATAGGCAAATACGATATTTTTATCATTCGACATATTCATCACCCCTTGCAATGCTGTATTCAAGCCACTTGAGTCTTTGGTACTTTCTTGCTATGTAAACGTGATTCTGCGGCATCCAGGCTCGGCACGGCTGCTGAAGGCAGCACTTCTTCCTGTTCGATCTGCTTGTTAATGCCCAGATTTTGACTGGCTTGAATGGTTTTTTCTTTAATGACTTCAGCACGTTGTCCTTTGGCTGGTGCCCATTCAAGAATCGGCAAGGCACGTGCCACAGCCAGGGTAATCCGGTCGCGAAGCAGTTCACTGTGAATGGTATATTCAGGGGTGAAATCGCGGTCGGTGGCATAGACCCCAATCGGTAAAGTCTGTGCCTGAAAGAAGCTGAATAAAGGACGCAGTTGATGTTCAAGCACCAGCGCATGACGGTCACTGCCACCAGAAGCTGCCAGTAATACCGGAACATCGACCAGCGCCGTTTGCTCAACAAAGTCAAAGAAATGCTTGAACAGGCCGGTAAATGAAGCGCGGTACACAGGAGTGCCAACAATCAGCGCATCTGCGGCTTCTACTGCTGCCAGATCATTCTGAACGCGTTGCGGCAACTGATTGCGATAAATCGCGCCGCCCAAGAGCGAACCAATTTCACTAAATTTAATGAAATGCACATTGATTGGTGTCGCTTCCCCAAGCTCATCCAGAATGGCCTGAACCAAGGCTTCGGTTTTTGAGGGGTGATTTAAACCGCCAGATACGGCAACAATATTTAAGGGTTTTTGCGCATTAAAATTAGACATATTTAGAACCTGAAAATAGGGTTAATCTCGGAATGACCCTATTAATCCCGATTCAGCGAAGGGCTGTAAAATAACGAAAAGCTGAAAAGTTATCTGATTTTGCGATATACGACAAAGGCCTGATTTTTAAGGAAGGTTTTGTGGGTAAGTGAATGATATTTATATTTATATTGAATAAAGATAAGCTTTTTCAGTGAGGAATAAGTGATATATAAAAAAGTGATGAGAATTAAACAATTATTGCAATAGTGCAAAAATGGGCAATTTTGAAGAAAAACTGCATATTATTTTAAAAATTGTAGTGTCTTGCATATCCTTAACCGGGTTGTGTGGTTAGAATAGGGACTACCGTGCCAAGATCTCTCACGTTGCCTATGAATATTTTAATCGTTGATGATCATCCACTATTTCGTCATGCCTTGATTCAAGCTGTACGTTATAGCCTGCCACAAGCCCAGATTCATGAAACTGCGGCAGTCAATGAATTTTATGAACGTCTAGAAAATGGCCCTGAGCCTGATCTTGTGCTGCTGGATTTAAACCTGCCGGGCGCTTCCGGCTTTTCTGCCCTGGTGCATGTCCGCGCACAGTATCCGTCTTTACCGATTATTGTTGTGTCTGCACATGAAGAAGTCAGCATCATCCAGCGTGCGATCGCGCATGGTGCGATGGGCTATATTCCTAAATCTGCTCACCCAAGCCATATCGGTGAAGCGATTCGTGAAGTGCTGGAAGGTGAAATCTGGTTACCGCCAAATCTGCCAGCCAATATGAATTTTGATCCGCGTGCTGCCGATGAAACGGCTTTGGCAGAACGGATCCAGTCTTTGACGCCGCAACAGTTCCGGGTATTGATGATGGTGGCTGAAGGTTTATTAAACAAGCAGATTGCTTATGAACTGGATGTATCAGAAGCGACGATTAAAGCGCATGTGACTGCAATCTTCCGTAAGCTTGGCGTACAAAACCGGACACAAGCGGTATTGGCCATTAATGCACTGAATATTGAAGACCGCAAAATGTAAATTCTGCATATACGAATTGAAAAAGACCTCCTTGGAGGTCTTTTTTTATGGGCAAAATCTGCAAAATTGAGTGCAAAGGCCTGAATCAGCTAGGCGATATAATCCTGCTTGCGGGTGAAATCATCACAAAACAATGGATTTAAGGCACATTGCAATTCGTCAATCTGCTCTTCGGTGACATAACCTTTCGATTTCAGATATTCCGCCACGCGATCATCACGCAGACTCAGGAAAGTCGCATCATAAACACCGAGATCGACAAATAGTGCTGCAGTTTCCAGACTGTTAAAACGATCCAGATAAACTTCATTATCATACATCAGGAAGACATGTTCGTCGCGCGTATTCGGATCGACATGTAAACGTTGTGCCAGTTCATGTGGGCAGGTTTTGATAAATAACAGATCAGACAGCTCATCAAATTGGCTGGTGTCCAGGCAATCTTCTTCATTTTTGACTTTACCCAGCCAGGCCTTAAAGACCAGTACCGCGCCACCACGCAGCAACATGCTCCAGATCTGATGACGGGTCTTTGCCGGAAGATCCTCTGTTTCAGCTTCTAAAGACTGAATCAGCTTGTCTTCCTGTTCAGCAATCTTTTCAAATAGACCCAGACCTTGCGGCTTGTAGGCATAAGGTTCAAAGACATCAAAATGTAATTCATCAAAGACTTGCAGTGCCAGAGGGACTGCACTCTGATACAGCGTTTCCAGTGCCTGATACTGGGCATCATTCAGCTTGCTGTATTTAAAGATCTGTGCCCAGTCAATGCTTGGCAATAAGGCATTGGCGCCATATTGACGGTGAAACTGCTGGGTCTGATTCAGGCCATGGTTTTGATCTATGTTCATGTGAAGAACTCCGATATGCAGAAATAGATCAGCGACCAAAAAATTAAGGCTGCATGAGATGGGAACTGATCGTTTCTTATTCCTCTATTTTTAGAGCCAAGTGCAAGGGATAAAAAATACGACTAAAGTTATAGTAGTGGAAAATTACTCTTTAATTTTTATTAAAAACAATAAGATAACTAATTGTAACTAAGTGTACACATGTACATTAATACATTCGTCAGTTTTTGCCATAGTGAATTAAAAAATGAGCATTTTGGTCAATTTATTCAGCTGTATTTTCGGCATATTTGCTGCTTTTAGCACATTAGAATAAATTTTATGCAACCTAGGTAAGTTTATGTGGCAGTTGAGTATAAAAAATGCCCATTTCATGGTCTGAAATGGGCATTGATCAGATCGTAATCTACTTAGGAGTCGGAAATCTTCAGTCCGGATAACCATGAACGTAATGATGCCGGTTTTAGCGGTTTTTTCAGCAGAACAATGTTCAGCTCTTTCAGACGTTGCGGCAATTCTGGATCGGAATCGGCGGTAATCAGGGCGACCGGAATATCCTTCGAACGGTGTTCCAGAATGAAATCCAGACCGATCTTGTCCTGATTCAGATGTTGATCCACCAGCCAGACCTGAATATTTTCCTGCTGAATCAGCATGGCTGCTTGCTCAGGTTCGGTGGCTTTAAATACCTGATAGCCCCATTTGGTCAATAAGGTCGACATGCCTTCCAGAATGGTTTCATCATTATCCAGACACAGAATCTTAAAGGCCTTGCTCTTTAAAGGTACGGCCTGAACCGGTGCTGCGACAACTTTTGGTGCTTCGATCACAGGCACTTCAATCATAAAGCAGGAACCTTTACCCAGCGCAGAAGACACATGTACCGGATAGTCCAGCATGCTGGTCATGCGTTGTACGATCGCCAAACCTAGGCCCAGACCCTGTTCACCCCAAGGCGAGGTGTGGCCGCAACGTTCAAATTCCTGAAACAGTTTGATGCGCTGTTCTTCGGCAATGCCCGGGCCAGTATCCCAGACGCCAATACGGATATGATTCGGTCTGCTGCTCGAACGTAATACACCGACCACCACTTTACCTCTGGCAGTATAACGCAACGCATTGCTGACAAAGTTCTGGATAATGCGGCGAATCCATTGTGGATCGGTATCAATCCAGAACTGTGCATCATGCACACTGAACTTGATACCACGCTGTGCAGCGATGGATTTGAACTGGAGTTCCAGATCGCTGAGCAGGTCATGCAGCGGATAAGCCTGACGTTTCGGCTGAATGGTGCCGCCTTCCAGTCGGGCAATATCCAGCAGGGCAGACAACATGCTTTCTGCACCATGCAAAGCACGATCCAGTTGTTGTAAGGTCTTGCGGTCTTCATCATTCTGCACGCTTTGTTCGAGTGCGGTACTGAACAGGCGCGCGGCATGCATTGGCTGCAACAGGTCATGACTGGCGGCTGCAATGAAGCGGCTTTTTGACATATTGGCCTTATCGGCCTGTTCACGCGCCAGTTGCTGCTCGGACAATGCATCGGCCAGCTGCTGGGTACGGTCCTGAACGCGGGCTTCAAGCACGGCTTCATTTTCACGGAACGCAGTAATATCGGCGAAAGTGGTAACGAACCCGCCGCCTTCGATCGGATTGCCGCGCATCTGAATGACGCGGCCATCTTTACGAATCCGTTCAAATTCATGGGCACTGCCGACCTGCATCCAGTGAATCCGTTTCCGTACATGTTCTTCAACCGAGCCCGGGCCACATTCACCACGTTCAGCGTTATAACGGATCAGGTCTGCGATTGGACAACCGACATAGACAATATCGGTCGGATAATCGAACAGTTTCAGATACTGATTGTTCCATGCGACCAGACACATGTTTTCATCGACTACGCTGACCCCTTGGGTCATGTGATCAATCATGGTCATGATCAGATTCTGATTGAAGCGTTGCCATTGCGAGGCCTGATCGAGAATATTGGCGACCTGACCCAAGGCCAGGCCATTATTGACCATGGCGGTAGTAAGCAGGGTACGTGCTGAAGCTGCCCCGATAGTCCCCGCCAGATACTGTTCAGTGAAACGCCACCACATGCCATTGGCACTGCTGTTTTCATTCAGCTCAACGCTGTTTTGGGTACAGAATTGCTGGAAAGCGCGTGTGGTTGGGCCTTCGCCGGTAATGCGTTTGGCCAGGGTAATCAGATCGCCGACTTTTAAACGGGCAACATCCTGATGCGAATAGCTGACCTCGGTAGAAGGACTCTGCGAGGGTAGTGGCTTGGTTTCATAATAGAAGAAACTTTCGGCCTGAATGTGTTCGGCAATACTTGGGCGGAAAATACGGGAAATCCAGATATACAGTAGGGTATTTAAGCCCAGTGCCCAGACTACTCCATGCGTGAGCGGATCAAAAGACTCAAAACCGATCAGGGCTTCCGGTCTTAACCAGTTCCAGCCAAAAGGACCTTGATTCAGCAGGCTTTGACTAAAGCTGCTATAGGCTTCGGGCAGGCTGCGCAAAATGGTCGGAAACAGCAGGGTATAAGCCCACAAGGCAAAACCGGTCAACAGTCCGGCATAGACACCCTGTTTACTGCCGCCACGCCAGTACAGGCCACCAATTAATGCTGGGGCGAATTGCGCCACCGCACTAAATGCCAACAGACCAAAAACCGACAACTGGTCAATATCATTAAAGAAATTGAAGAACAGGAAGCCCATCAACATCACGCCCAGGATACAGACCCGGCGGGTAAATTTCAGCACCAGCGGCAAGCGTTTGTCATGCCGGGAAATCAGCTTTAAACGCCACAACGCCGGCATGATCAAGTCATTGCTGAGCATGATTGACAGTGCCACAGAAGACACCAGCAGCATCCCGGTAGAGGCAGAAAAACCACCTAAGAAGGCTAATAAAGTGAGCCAGTCCTGATTATAGCTAAGTGGTAAGGACAGGACCGCCACATCCGGAATGGCCAGATATTGCGGTGCAGCATGTAGCGCCCAGCTGGCAATTGGAATAATCGCCAAGGTAGTCAGAATCAAATAAACTGCAAACCAACGCCGCGCACCACGAATATGTTTTTCATCACGTAGCTCAACCACAGCTACATGGAACTGACGCGGTAGGCAGATAATGGCCAGTGCCGCGAGCAGGGTCTGAATCCAGAAACTTTGTGGCACGCCAAACAGTTGTACATCATGAAAAGTGGTACTGATATCGCTACTGATCTGTGCCAGATTTTCTGGTGCTTCAAACATAAAGAAACAGGCGACTGCCAACAGGGCGAAGAGTTTAACAAAAGACTCAAATGCTACGGCCAGCATCAGCCCGCCATGCTGTTCAGTATTGGCAATCTGCCGGGTACCAAACATCATCGCCAGTATTGCCAGAACCCCAGTCAGAAACAGTACGCCATTGGTCGTGCCGGTTACACCTGCGGAAGGTTCCAGAATGACGGCGGCACTTAAGGCAATCGCACGTAACTGTAAGGCCAGATAAGGCACAATCGCCACCACCGCCAGAATGGTCACCAGCGAGGCGAGGGGACCACTTTTACCATAGCGTGCTGCGACAAAGTCAGCGATCGAAGAAATGGCATGATGCTGTCTCACCCGTCCCAGACGGCGCCAGATGTCATAGCCGACGGCAACGAAGAGCAGCGGACCCAGATAGATCGGCAGGAAAATAATGCCTTCACGTACCGCAGCACCCGTGGCGCCATAAAAGGTCCAGGAGGAACAGTAGACGCCTAAAGTTAAACTAAACAATAGCATGCGCCCACGGGTACTCAGCCGGCTGGCATGTTTTTCCCCGTAGAAAGCGCAGATAAAGAGTAATGCGATATAGAGGGCGAGTACCCCTATGATGAGCCAACTGTTCATATAGCCTGATGTGTACTGAGCATGCCGCTATGATAACGCATCGTGAACGCTACAGTTTAAATTGATCATTTTTTAACGACCAAAGTCTAAATTACAAGCACCTACGATTATTGTTAACTTGCAACAGTGATAATTCAAATTAAAAAATAGGCAGCCCAAGGTTGGGCTACAGGAGAGTAATTATGGATGAGGTACAAGTAGATCGTATTCTACAAAATCCAAAATTCAAGGAAATGGTCCGCAAGAAAAGTATGCTCAGCTGGACGTTGACCGGCATTATGCTATTTGTCTATGTGGGTTTCATGTTGCTGGTTGGTTACAACAAAGAATTTCTATTGTCTTCAATTTCAGGTGGTGTGACCACGTGGGGTATTCCACTTGGTCTAGGTATCATTGTCCTGTCGTTTATCTTGTGTGGTGTGTATTCCTACATTGCCAATAACAAACTTGATCAATTGACTGAAGAAGCAATCCGTGAAGTCGAAGCGATTGCGCATGAAAAAGGACACCACTAAGATGAAATGGAATTCTCTTATTGCCCTGGCGACCACGATAGTGGCTTCAGGCGTTGCATTCGCTGGTCCTGATCTGGGTGCAGCAGAACAGCAGGCGACCAACTGGCACGCGATTATCATGTTTGTGATTTTCGTAGGTGCTACGCTGTTTATTACCAAATGGGCAGCAAAACAAACCACCAATACCAAAGACTTCTATACTGCCGGTGGCGGTATTTCCGGTTTCCAGAATGGCCTGGCGATTGCTGGTGACTATATGTCAGCTGCATCGTTCCTGGGTATTTCCGCGATGGTATTCCTGTCCGGTTTTGATGGCTTGCTGTATTCACTGGGTTTCATGGTGGGCTGGCCGATTGTATTGTTCCTGGTGGCAGAACGTCTGCGTAACCTGGGTAAATACAACCTGTCAGACGTAGTGTCTTTCCGCTTGCAGGAAAAACCGGTACGTACCTTGGCTGCTCTAAGTTCACTGGTTGTGGTCGCGTTCTATCTGATTGCACAGATGGTGGGTGCAGGTCAGCTGATCAAACTTCTATTCGGTCTGAACTATAACATTGCAGTCGTGATCGTTGGCTTGTTGATGATGGCCTACGTGATGTTCGGCGGTATGTTGGCAACCACTTGGGTACAGATCATCAAGGCGGTGATGTTGCTGTCTGGTGCGACCTTTATGGCATTTATGGTCATGAAAGGCGTGGGCTTCAGCTTTACCAACATGTTTGAGCAGGCGATTGGTGTTTATTCAAAAGTGCATGACTTGAGCCTGGCAGATGCGACCAAGATCATGGGTCCGGGTAGTCTGGCGTCTAATCCGATTGATGCGATTTCTTTAGGTCTGGCATTGATGTTTGGTACCGCAGGTCTGCCACATATCCTGATGCGTTTCTTCACGGTAAAAGATGCCAAAGAAGCGCGTAAATCAGTCGTAGTTGCTACAGGTTTTATTGGTTATTTCTACCTATTAACCTTCATCATTGGTTTCGGTGCGATTCTATATGTATCGAACAACCCGCAATTCCTTGATGTTGCGAAAATGGCTGTGACTGGCAAGCTGGAGCTGGTGGGTGGTAATAACATGGCGGCGGTGCACCTGTCTGATGCAGTGGGCGGCGACCTGTTCATGGGCTTCATTTCTGCAGTTGCATTTGCCACGATTCTTGCAGTGGTTGCTGGTTTGACCCTGTCAGGTGCTTCAGCAATTTCGCATGACTTGTATGCCAACGTGTTGAAGAAAGGCCAAACCACGCCTGAATCTGAACTACGTATGTCTAAAATTGCGACTTTAGGTCTTGCGATCTTCGCGATGATTCTCGGGATTCTGTTCGAGAAACAAAACGTAGCCTTCATGGTCGGTCTGGCATTCTCGGTTGCGGCATGTGCCAACTTCCCGGTACTAGTATTGTCTATGTTCTGGAAAGGTTTGACGACACGTGGTGCAGTTATTGGTGGTGTTGCCGGTCTGGTAACCGCAGTAACCTTGATTGTGCTGTCTAAAGCAGTATGGGTCGATACTTTGGGTATTTCTGATACGCCAGTGAACCCGTTCAATGGTCCTGCAATCTTCGCGATGCCATTGTCATTCTTGTGCTGCTGGTTGTTCTCTGTGACGGATAATTCGGCACAGGCTCAGGCAGAACGCAAAGCCTTTGATGCCCAGTTTGTACGTTCACAAACCGGTATTGGTATCTCAGGCGCATCGGATCACTAAGATCTGCGCTACGCTAAAAAAAGCCCCGTCAGGGGCTTTTTTTATGGAGATATCATCAAGTTTTTTCTTTAGTATAAACGCCGTATTGAATTGAGCTGGCTGGATTTGTGCAGTGTTATTTCAGTAATTTTCATACAAATCGCATATCTGCAAGCTGCTTTGAGCATGCTATGTTAAAAGCGGCTAACCATAACAATGTGTTCCCTACATGAAGATAGTGACAAGAAGAGCAACAAGAAGGGCATTATGAAGCAATCTCTGCAGCAGTTCTGGAACAGCTTTACCCATCTGCCTTCGGCATGGCTGTTGTGCCTGCAATTGCTGATCTTGATCTTGTCGGTATTGAGTTATGAAAGCGTGTCTTATCGGGCGGGAACCTGGGTACTGGGTGTTCTGGTTTTACTGGTGATTGCCAGAGTCATTCGCCAGACTCCGATGTTTACCATTTTAGGACTCAGCTTTGTCGCCGGCGCGATTTTCTTCTCCTCTCTGATTGTGCTGGGGCTGCATTATACCTGGATCCATGTCACCGCCAACCTGTTTGAAGCCGGTGCTTATTTCAGTGCAGCCTATGGCCTGCTACGTTATATGTTCCATGACCGTTATCTGACCAAGGATGAACTCTTTGCCGCTGGCGCAGTATTTACCTTACTGGCCTGGGGCTTTGCCTTCCTCTACAGTATCTGCCAGCTTCTGGTGCCATACAGCTTTTCAGACCCTGATTTACAAGCCTATCAACCCTGGCTGGATCTGATTTTTCTCAGTTTCAGTGTACAGTCTGCAACAGGACTGTCCGATATCATGCCGGTCAGTCCGGTCGCACGGATGTTAGCGATTATTCAGATGTTTGTCGGGGTGATGTATCTGGCGCTGATTGTATCCCGCTTAATTGCCTTGCAATATATCGCACGTCTACCTCATAAAAAGAACGTGAAAAATAGAGAAAACCCGCCTGAGTAATGAAGTTCATCCTTTTATTGTATTGGTTACAGTAACTTAACGGCTTTATTTTGTGTCACATCCTAAAATAGCAGGAGATCTAGCTTCCATAGACTGAATCTGTCTGATCATTTTGACCTTACCAATAATTATTTGACGCTGTTTGTCGATCCAATTTTTAAAAAATGGAGGAGGTATGCCTTCCACAAAACCATCCTGGTTTGCCAATATCAATCCAAATGTTTTTATTAGTACTGTCGCCATTATTGCGATATTTTTAGCGTTGGTCGTATTTGCACCCGATGCTTTTTCAGTTTTCACCCAGCAACTGAACCAGTGGATTACCACCTCCTTTAGCTGGTTCTATGTATTGTCGGTGGCGATATTTCTCATCCTTCTGGTTTATATTGCCCTATCGGATATGGGCAAAATCAAACTGGGACCCGACCATAGCCAGCCGAAATATAGCAGTGCCTCCTGGTTTGCGATGTTATTCACCGCAGGAATGGGGATTGGACTGATGTTCTTTGGCGTGGCCGAACCGGTGATGCATTATGTCACGCCACCTGCCGGTGAACCGGAAACTGTACTGGCTGCACAACAATCTATGCGGGTCACCTTTTTCCACTGGGGCTTACATGCCTGGGCTATTTATACGCTTGTTGGCCTATCCTTGGCTTATTTTGCTTACCGGCATCAATTGCCTTTAAAAATCCGTTCGGCCTTGTATCCACTGATTGGTCAAAAGATTTATGGTCCGATTGGAGATGGCGTCGATACCTTTGCCACCATTGGTACGGTATTTGGTGTGGCCACCACGCTTGGTTTCGGGGTGACCCAAATCAATTCAGGTTTGAACTATTTGTTTGGCATTGAACAGGCACCCAGTACTCAGATCATTTTGATTATTGTGGTCAGTGCCATGGCGGCTACTTCCGTATTTTTTGGATTAGACAAAGGAATTAAACGTTTATCTGAACTAAATTTGGTACTTGCACTGCTGTTGCTGATTTTTGTCTTTGTGGCAGGTCCGAGTATTTATCTGTTACAGACAACTATTCAGAATGCCGGCCAGTATGTCTCTAATCTGTTTAGTATGACCTTTAATCTGTATGCCTACCAGCCAAGTGGCTGGATTGGGGGCTGGACCATCATGTACTGGGCCTGGTGGATTTCCTGGTCGCCATTTGTTGGGATGTTTATTGCCCGGGTCTCGGAAGGCCGCAGTATTCGTGAATTTATCGTGGGTGTATTGCTGATCCCGACTGGATTTACCTTGATCTGGATGGGCTTTATGGGCAATGCTGCGCTGTATAGCATTATGCATGAAGCCAATACCAGCTTGCTAGAAGCAGTTCAACGTGATTCCTCTGTGGCTCTATTCGAATTTTTAGCTAATCTGCCTTTCAGCTCAGTGACCAGTATCATTGCAACTTTACTGGTGATGCTGTTCTTTGTGACTTCTGCCGATTCAGGAGCATTGGTGACTGATTATCTGACAGCAAAAAGTGAAAATTCACCGACCTGGCAGCGTCTGTTCTGGACCGTACTCATGGCTTTACTGGCTATCATCCTTTTACTGGCAGGAGGCTTAGAGGCTTTGCAATCGGCCACGATCATGAGTGCTTTGCCATTTACATTCATTATGCTGCTGATGTGTTGGGGATTAATCAAAGCCCTACATCTGGATGTCACCAAAATGCATGCACTGCAAGCCGCACGGATTACCCCGCGTGCGATCCAGAATCCGCGCAGCTGGCAACAGCGCTTAGGCCTGATCATGCATTATCCGCACACTCAGGAAGAGGTGCAGCAGTATATTCACAATACAGTGAATAAGGCATTTCTCAGCTTTCAAAGTGAATTGAAACGACGCCGATTACACGTGGCGATTAGCCCGCTAGAAGATGGTATACAGCTCCGGGTTGATCATCAGGATGAAATTAATTTTATCTATCAGGTCAATGCCACCCAGACGTTAAGTCCAAGCTTTATGTCTGAACTGGAGAATGCGGGCGTAGATTCCTATCAGGCAGAAGTCTTTTTAAGAGAAGGCGGGCAGGGCTATGATGTGATGGAATGGACGCAAGAAGATCTATTACAGGACATTATTGACCAATATGAACGTCATTTGCACTTCTTAAGTCTGGTACGTACGCCTGAGTAAACGAAGTCATAAAACAATAAAAAAGGACGCAATATGCGTCCTTTTTTGATCCAGAACCTAATCAGAAATTAGAAACGGAATTTGGCATTGAACGCACCAAGTTGTGCATCATTTGCGCCATATTTACCATCAGCATAAACGTAGCTAGCACCTAGTGATACAGCTGGAGTGACGAAGTAGCTCGCATTTAAACCAACTGCAGATGTTGGAACAGTAGCGCTTTTGTAGCTACCATCTGTATAAGAAACCCCTAGACCAAGTTTAGGCGTTACATAAAGGTCTGTTTTCAGTTGATACATCGTATCTTCGCCAGAAACTAGACCAGCTTCAAAACCAATTGACATGTCAGTACCATCGATTGGACCTACATATTTAGTTCGTGCTGTAATAGCATCTTTCTTGTCACTAATACTGCGTGCTTCCATCGTAGCACTCATCAAACCATTATTTAAAATGTTGAATGTATCCAGAGATTCCGTAGCAGCAATATTCGTATAACCAAGTGCCATCAAGAAATTTGGAGCAACTAGAGCACCAAGCTCAAGTGCGTAGCGATCGCCAGAATCATCATTTTGAATTAAAGCTGTAAAATCGTTTTTAGCATCAGTTTTAGAATGGTTATAGGATGCGCTTGCATATACAGGCACAACATTTGTAGGAATATAGGTTTCACCCTTAATGCCATAAGTTTGTTGTTCTACATCAAATTCTTCATTTATAGTAACTGAATTGCCGCCACCATTAACCGTTTGGTTAATATCTGCAGTAAGCTGGCCAAAATTGTAGCCTGCAGAAATACTGCTCGCTTGATTCAAGAAAGCAGCTTCAGCTAATGGTCCTTTAGAGGTGTCGATATCTTTAAAATAGTAAGTCCCTTGTACCCCAACATTATAGTTACCATCGTTAAGTTCAGCATCGTAATAGCCTACAGTACCTTGAACTTCAGCTTGGTAGGCTTGGGCACCTGTCACAGCAAATAATAATGCCGATGCTAAATAAACCTTTTTCATACGCATTCCAATTAAATTAATGAAAAAACATTTGAATTTTCATGAATAAAAGACAAAAGGTCAACCTTTAATCAGTAGTAAAATTGCTAACAAAAAAGGACACATATCGTGTCCTTTTTTGATTCAGAATCTAATCAGAAATTAGAAACGGAATTTGGCATTTACACCAATCGTTTGTGTATCCAGTGCTTGGCCTTCAGCATTTGCATTTACATAAGATGCGCCAACTGCAACAGCAGGAGTGATGAAGTAGTTTACGTTCGCGCCCCAAGCTTTGTCTGGAGAACCAGCAAAGCTAGATTCCATATAAGATGCACCAACGCTTAACTGTGGGTTAAGGAAAAGAGTTGTACCTAAGTTGTAGGCAGTATCTTTGCCATAAACCAGGCCACTTTCAAAACCAATTGACATGTTAGTGCCGTCAATCGCGCCTACATATTTAGTGCGGGCAGTGATTGCATCTTTCTTATCAGCAATGGTTTCTGATTCAAGAGCAGCTTTAGCAACACCGTTGTTGAACATGTTGAAAGCGTCATAGGAAGTTTGGTCTGCAACGCTTGTGTAACCTACAGCTACCAGGAAGTTAGGAGCAACTAGAGCACCCAGTTCTAATGCATAACGGTCGCCATTATCATCTGTTGGGTTACCAGCTTTGTTATCAGTGATGGTATGGCTATAAGAAGCGCTTGCATAAGCAGGAACAACGTTAGTCGGGATATACGCTTCACCTTTTACACCGAAAGTATGGTGCACAGTGCGATCACCAAATTCTTGTCCGTCTTCGCCGTATGTATAAGCAGCAGAAACATTAGATGCTTGGTTTAAAAAAGCAGCTTCAGCTAAAGGACCTTTAGAAGCATCAACATTGTTGAAGTAGTAAGTACCTTGAACTGCACCAGTGAAGTCTTGTTCATTCGCAGTATTGTCGATGAACTCTGATTGACCTTGAACTTCAAATTGATATGCTTGAGCACCGGTCATGGCTAATAATAAAGCAGTGGCTAAACCGAGTTTTTTCATGATATTTACCGTTTTGTTACAAGATGTGTACAACTTTTGAACATATTGTATTGTAACAATTTATTAAGTCAATCCAATTCGAAATCGCTATTTTTTTAAGCTAAATCATTGTATTAATTTTGTGTAAAATTCAAGTATTAGGCTCCGAAGCTATTTTATATAAAAACTCTTGTATAACAAAAATCTAGACTTTAAATATAGAATCGGGACTAAAGATTAAGGAGAAATTATGTTGTTATTTTAATCAATTAATACGATTAATTATATTATATTTATCTATTAAAACAATTAATAATAGGTGAGTTAATTCATAAATGTGTCAAGAAGTGCAAAATGTCTGGCGCATCAGGTCTTTGATTGGATTGCTTGATTTTAAAGCATCATCAGCTTGGGTCTTAGAATGGATGTTTGTTTTTTGAGCTAAATGGGCATGTTTTATAATCTTGACTGAAGCAATCGACTTTACATTTTTAGGGGAATTTTACATAATATGAAAATCAAGTTAGAGTTCACACTTTCATAGTGATTTAGCCTGATTCTCCACAATTTTTTGTTTTATCGCCCAGCTTTCCCCAAGGTTGGGCTTTTTTTTGTCCAGTATTTTTTATTTCAGATCACTCTGTTTGTGAAAAAACCTTCAACTCAAAACAACATGAGGATAAAGAAATATTATAATAATTTTAAGCACCAAAATAGTGCATATTAAAAAGTAAA
Source organism: Acinetobacter lwoffii (assembly GCF_019343495.1). NCBI lineage: Bacteria > Pseudomonadati > Pseudomonadota > Gammaproteobacteria > Moraxellales > Moraxellaceae > Acinetobacter > Acinetobacter lwoffii. The sequence goes on from NZ_CP072549.1 coordinate 2,398,700, forward strand.
AATGTAGGTCTAAAATTCAATAGCTAAAAAAAACCCCAATTTTCATAGAAAATCGGGGTTTTTTCGCCAAAATTTGCGGGTAAACTAAAATATCTGCTGAGGAATAATTTAACTCGCCCTAATGCGGTGCATTATGCACCTATTTGTTGCAGGTGTAAATAGTGCAGAAAGCAAGTTTTTATATTTTTTTAGCTGCTTAAATTCCCTTGTTTTTGTAAGAGTTTATAGGGAATTGTAGTCATGAAACCCTGCATTAACATTTTAAATAAACCAACTTAAGTATCTGAAAAATAATAGATGATAAAAATTCATTAAAAACATAAGTGAAGTAAGACTAAAGGCTTTAAGACCATCCTGTTTTATTTGTATAATAATCAATCTATTTAGCTTTGCTTGTCATATTGGGGCGTAATACAACAGCATGAATACCTTACGCTCTGAGTGGATCAGTAAACGTTTGTACTGGTCGATGTCGATTATTATTTTATGTTTACTTTGCATCTGTATTCCCTTAATTGTGAGTAGCAGTCAAAGTTATTTAAAATCCAGACAAACTTATCAACAATTGAATGCCTTACAGCAGGTCGCTGATCTGGCGAATAAAATTTCGCGTGAGCGTGCGCCTGCCAATAAAGCCATGTCCAGTTCGGTGCAGGAATTTGCCCAGCATCAGCAAGAGTTAATCAGCTATCGTCAACAGGTGGATCGGCAATTGTCCCAGACCGCGGATGTCTTGACGGAGGTCGGGTTTAACAACCTGAGTCAGCAACTTTCACAGCTTGAAAATAGTTTGAAAAAAGGACGTGCACAGGTTGATGCCTATACCCGGATGCCACGTCAGCAACGCAGTGCGCAAGAGCTTGATCAGGCAATTCTGGCCATGTTTGCTGCCTGGGAAAGTTGCCGTGAACTTTTGCGTGACGTGGCGGTGGCTTCAGATAGCTCGTCCACCCCTCTGAATAACTATATCAGCCAGATTCTATTTTTATCTGATTTACGTGATCAGGCGGGGCGGGTTGCCTCGTCTATCATGGCGCATGTGACTTTTGAAGCGCCGCTTCCCACTGAAAATATTACCCGTTCTTTACAGACCCAACATCAGGTGCGTTATTTGTGGGCCTTGATTGATACCATTCAGCCTGTTCAAGATAAAACAGAGGAGTTCATTCGTTTACATCGACGGGTAGAAACCGAGTTTATTCAGCAAGGCTTACCGATTGTGAGTGAACTGATCAGTGACAGTCTGGAGCAACGTGACTACCGTTTGAGCGGAACAGAGCTGACTGAAGGGATGGTAGATA